>NZ_VFEV01000009.1 GCF_007858275.1 Pseudomonas proteolytica | reverse complement strand
CAACATTTCCATGCTGATCACCCTGTGTTCTCCTGCTCAAAAAGTGAGCAGAAGCAGTTGAACACCTGGGTCAGTTTTCAGTCGGCAGAACAGCCTCTACTGGGTCAGTTTTCGGTCAGCGGCAACAGCCAGTGGCATCGACCTGCAGACCGGGCGGCCGATCCTCACCGGCGCGGCGGACTATTCCAAGGAGCCGAAGGTGGTGCAGCCGAGTTTCCTCGGTGGGCACAATTGGCACCCCATGTCCTACAGCCCGAAGACCGGCTACGTGTACATACCGGCGCAGTACACCCTGGCCGAATTGAAGGCGGCCAAGGCCCCGCAGTTCCTGCCGAACAAATCGGTGGTCAACTTTGGCCTGGATGTGCCGGACCTGCCGGAAGACCCGAAAGTGCTCAACCAGATCCGTGATGCCTGGAGCGGTGAGTTGATCGCCTGGGACCCGGTGACGCAGAAAGCCGCCTGGAAACAACCCTATGTCAGTGCCGGCAACGGCGGCACCCTCGCCACCGCCGGCAATCTGGTGTTCCAGGGCACCGCCGACGGGCGGGTGGTGGCCTACCGTGCCGACACCGGCAAGCCACTGTGGGAGCACCGTGCCAATTCCGGCGTGATGGCGGGGCCGGTCACTTATACGGTCAACGGCGAGCAGTACGTGGCGTTTTCGGTGGGGTGGGGCGGGATCCTGCCGCTGTTGACCGGACCGCTGACCAACAAGGGCAAGGTACGGGCCGAGTCGCGGGTGATTGCCTTCAAGCTCGGCGCCACCGGCGAGCTGCCACCGCCCAAGGCTGCGCCTGTGCTGCCGACCACCCGCCAAGTACTCACGGCGACACCCGGGCAACTGGCCCAGGCGCGTGACATGTTCAACGGCCTGTGCGCCGGTTGCCATGGCTTGAACGCGATCAGCGGTGGCGTGGTGCCAGACCTGCGCTATCTGGACGACAACAAGCACGCGGCATTTCCAGCCTATGTCAGCGGTGCGTTGATCAATAAAGGCATGCCCAACTTCTCTGACATTCTGCAGCGCGAAGACATGGAGCTGCTGCGCCAATACCTGGTCAAGCGGACCCAGGATTTGCAGGCCGATCTCAAGACGCACCACTGACCCCTCGTTGAAATCTGCGCCTGGCGACCTCCCATGGAGTCGTCATGGCGAAGCTTTGCCTCCAATAACAATAAGATGGACTCGCCATGAAAACACTGAGCACGTTGACCCTCGGCACACTTTTCGCCAGCCTGGCGCCTTTAGCCCATGCCGACGTCAAACCCGACCCCGGCGACTACACGGCCTTGCCCCAGGGCACCGATGTGGTGGTGCTGTACCAGCAGAACCCGCGGGGCGACAAGGTCTACTCCGGCGGCAAGAAAGTCGCCGACAACCTTGACCTGGACATGACCGTTGGCGTGTTGCGCCTGATCCACTTCACCGAGTTTTTCAACACCGGGCTGACCTGGGATCCGCAGATCGTCATTCCTTTCGGCTACCAGAAGATCGGTGCCAGCGACAGCAAGAACTCGGGGTTGGGCGACATCACGTTTGGCGGCACGGTGTGGACCATTGCGGATCTGGCCAACAACGAGCATCTGGGTTGGTCGGCGTTTGTCACCGCGCCCACGGGCAGCGACAAGAACCAGGGGTTTGCCCTGAGCAGCAACCGCTGGGCCGTGGATTTCCAGGTGGGTTATATCAAGGGGCTGACCGACAAAATCACCTGGGATGTGATTGCCGAGACGGAGTTCTACGGCGAACAGCGCGCCACCGATGCCAAGAAAGATCCGCTGCTGCAACTGCACAACCACCTGCGCTACAACTTCACCCCAGAGACTTACGCGGCGGTCTCCTATCGCCACAATTGGGGCGCCCGCGAGACGCTGGACCATGAAACCCTGACCACCAGCCGCAGCAATGGCACGGTGGGCTTTACCGTGGCCACGATGCTGGGCAAACAGGTGCAGGTATTGGGGCAACTGATGCATGACACATCAGTGCGTGAAGGGGTGAAGATCGATAATTCGCTGCAGTTTCGCCTGGCGTATTTCTACTGACCCGAAGGAGCCGGCTTGCCGGCGATGGCGCCCGAAAGGGCGCCTGAGTTCCTCACTGCTGGGACAGAATGCACTCCAGCAATCCAGGAAACCGCACGGCCAGCACATCGGCCCGCAAGGAGTTCATATGGGTGGTGCCAACGCTGCGCGTATGCACCAGCCCCGCATCCCGTAAAACCCGGAAGTGGTGGGACATGCTGGACTTTGGACGCCCGCCGTCCAACTCGCCACAACTGGCTTCTTCCACCCCGGCCAGGCAACGCACGATGTCCAGGCGCACGGGGTCGCTCAACGCGTAGAGCAGGCGTTCGAGGGTCAATTCTTCAGAGGAGGGATGTTTAAAGGCTCGCATGAAACGAATGATAACAGGGCTAGCATTGATTACCATAGTTCGATTAAGATCGAACTATCGAATCAAACGTTACCCTCGTTTCAGGAGCATTCCCATGGCTGCATTGTTCGAACCCTTTACGCTCAAAGACGTTACGTTGCGCAATCGCATCGCTATCCCGCCGATGTGCCAGTACATGGCCGAAGACGGCATGGTCAATGACTGGCATCACGTCCACCTCGCCAGCCTGGCCCGTGGTGGCGCCGGCCTGGTGGTGGTCGAGGCGACCGCCGTGGCCCCTGAAGGCCGGATCACTCCCGGTTGTACCGGCATCTGGAGCGATGCCCATGCGCAAGCCTTCGTACCCATGGTGCAAGCGATCAAGGCAGCAGGCTCGGTGCCCGGCATCCAGATCGCCCACGCCGGGCGCAAGGCCAGTTCCAACCGCCCATGGGAAGGCGACGACCATATCCCCGCCGGCGACGCCCGAGGCTGGCAAACCCTGGCACCCTCGGCGATCGCGTTTGGTGCGAACCTGCCGAAAGTCCCCCAGGCCATGACCCTGGAAGATATCGCCCGGGTACAGCAGGACTTTGTCGATGCCGCACGCCGTGCCCGAGACGCTGGCTTTGAGTGGATCGAACTGCATTTCGCCCACGGTTACCTGGGCCAGAGCTTTTTCTCCGAGCACTCCAACCAGCGCACCGATGCCTACGGTGGCAGCTTCGACAACCGCAGCCGCTTCCTCCTGGAAACCCTGGCCGCCGTGCGTGAAGTCTGGCCGGAAAACCTGCCGCTGACTGCGCGTTTCGGTGTTATCGAATATGACGGGCGTGACGAACAGACCCTGGAGGAATCCATTGAACTGGCCCGTCGCTTCAAGGACGGCGGTTTGGATTTGTTGAGCGTGAGCGTTGGCTTCACCATCCCCGACACCAATATCCCTTGGGGCCCGGCGTTCATGGGGCCGATTGCCGAGCGTGTACGTCGTGAAGCCGCTCTGCCGGTCACCTCGGCCTGGGGTTTCGGCACGCCGCAACTGGCCGAAGGGGCACTGCAGGCCGGTCATCTGGACCTGGTTTCCGTGGGCCGCGCACACCTGGCCGACCCGCACTGGGCGTACTTCGCCGCCAAGGAACTGGGCGTGGACAAGGCCTCCTGGACCCTGCCGGCGCCTTATGCGCACTGGCTTGAGCGCTATCGCTGAGGCACACGACGCTATCGCAGGCAAGCCAGCTCCCACACTGATCCCGTTACAACCCGGTCGAGTGTGGGCTTGCTCGCGATAGTCATAGGTATCTACACAACTTTGCCGTAACGCCTAAATCCAGGCAGATAGCGCAGTTGTGGCGAGCGGGCTTGCCCCGCGCTGGGCTGCGAAGCAGCCCTAAAACCAGCCGCTACGGAGTATCTGATACACCGCATACGGCTTACTGGGGCTGCTTCGCAGCCCAGCGCGGGCGATGCGGCGTTCCGACAAGCCCGCTCGCCACAGGAGAGTTCGTCAGTTTCTGAAAGTTGTGTAGATACCTATGCCGCGATAGCGGTGGTTCAGGCGCTACTTTTCCGGCAGGTACACACAGCTATCGCAGGCAAGCAGCGCCCATTGGATCTTGTTCCACCTCGGCCAAGCCGTCGCAGTTTCTGCGGCGGCTTTTTTGTGGGCCATGGAAAGTACAATCTTCCATTTGGAACGTGCATTTTGCGCTGCGACCAAGCGCCACATACTGGTCGCGTCATTACGAACGTTCCCGGTTGTTTTATCCTGCCTTTGGCTTGAACAGGGCGCAGACGCACCAGGAATGGGGATATCCAATAATAAAGAGACAACCCATGAAAAAGCCAAACCCTCTGCTCGAAGACCTCAAGTCAGTCCTGCCCACCATTGCTGCCAATGCCTTCGCCGCCGAGCAAGACCGTAGCGTGCCTGCCGAGAACATCGCGTTGCTCAAGGGCATCGGCATGCACCGCGCGTTCTTGCCGAAGAAATACGGCGGCATGGAAATCTCTTTGCCGCAATTTGCCCAGTGCATCGCCCTGTTGGCGGGCTCGTGCGCAAGTACCGCTTGGGCCATGAGCCTGCTGTGTACTCACAGCCATCAGATGGCAATGTTCCCGTCAAAGCTGCAGGACGAGGTCTGGGGCACTGACCCGGACGCCACCGCCAGCAGCAGCATCGCGCCGTTCGGGCGTACCGAAGAAGTGCCCGGTGGCGTGACCTTCAGCGGCGAGATGGGCTGGAGCTCAGGCTGCGATCATGCCGAATGGGCGATCATGGGCTTTCGCCGCAAAAACGCCGAAGGCACCCAGGATTATTGCTTCGCCGTGCTGCCGCGCAGTGACTACACGATTTGTGACGACTGGTTTGCCGTGGGCATGCGCGGCAGTGGCAGCAAGACCTTGATCGTCGACCAGGCCTTCGTCCCCGAGCACCGCATCCAGAAGGCCAAGGACATGATGGAAGGCAAGTCGGCGGGCTTTGGCCTGTACCCCGACAGCAAGATTTTCTTCGCGCCGTACCGTCCGTACTTTGCCAGCGGCTTTTCCACCGTCAGCCTGGGGATTGCCGAGCGTATGCTCGACGTGTTCCGTGAAAAAACCAAAAACCGCGTACGGGCCTACACCGGTGCGGCAGTCGGCGCTGCGACACCGGCGCTGATGCGCCTGGCCGAGTCCACCCACCAGGTGGCCGCCGCGCGGGCGTTGCTGGAAAAGAGCTGGGACGAGATCGCCGAGCACAGCGAACGCCATGAATACCCCAGCCGCGGCACCCTGGCGTTCTGGCGGACCAACCAGGGCTATGCCACCAAAATGTGCATCCAGGCGGTGGATCGCTTGATGGAAGCGGCGGGCGGCGGCGCCTGGTTTGAAACCAACGAGCTGCAACGTCTGTTCCGCGACGCTCACCTTACTGGGGCGCATGCCTATACCGACTACGACGTTTGCGCACAGATCCTGGGGCGTGAACTGATGGGCCTGGAGCCGGACCCGGCAATGGTCTGACCCACCACTCTTTACCTATAAGAACAATCAGGGCAGGGCCATCGGCCTGCCCGGGAGCCTTGCATGTCTACTGAAAACCCAAGCACCGCATTCGATACCCGCGCATTTCGCCGCGCCCTGGGCAATTTCGCCACCGGTGTCACGGTGGTGACCGCAGCTGATGCCCACGGGCGCAAGGTCGGGGTGACCGCCAACAGCTTCAACTCGGTGTCCCTGGACCCGCCGCTGATCCTGTGGAGCATCGACAAACGCTCGACCAGCCATGCAGTGTTCGAGACGGCCAGCCACTTTGCGGTGAACGTGCTGGCCGCCGATCAGATCGACCTGTCCAACAACTTCGCCCGGCCCAAGGACGACCGGTTTGCCGAAGTCGAGTACCAGGCCGGCGAGGGCGGGGCACCGATTCTGGCCGACTGCTCGGCACGTTTTGAGTGTGAGAAGTTCCAGCAGGTCGACGGGGGTGACCACTGGATCATGATTGGCAAAGTGGTTGCCTTCGACGACTGCGGTCGTTCGCCATTGCTGTATCACCAGGGCGCCTATTCCATGGTGCTGCCGCACACCCGCATGACCCAGCGCGAGGAAGGCCAGCCACCGAGCAGCCATTTCCAGGGCCGCCTGAGCCACAACCTGTACTACCTGATGACCCAGGCACTGCGGGCCTATCAGGCCAGCTACCAACCGCGTCAATTATCTACGGGCCTGCGCACCAGCGAAGCCCGGATGCTGATGGTGCTGGAGAACGACGCCGGCCTGAGCCTGGCCGAGCTGCAGCGCGAAGTAGCAATGCCGGCGCGCGAGATCGAAGAGGCGGTCAACAACCTCAAGCGCAAGGCCTTGGTACGCGATGATCAGGAGCGGGTCAAACTGACCACCAAGGGCATCGACGAAACCGAGTCGTTGTGGACCATCGCCCGTGAGCAGCAGGACAAGGTCTTCAGCCAATTCAGCGATGAACAGTTGGAGACCTTCAAGACCGTGCTCAAGGCGGTGATCCAGCATTGATAATGACGATCAAGTCGTAGCCTATCCCTTGTAGGAGCGGGCTTGCCCGCGATAGCGGTGGGTCAGGTACACCACAATCGCGGGCAAGCCCGCTCCCACAGGAATATGCGCTTGGCCGGCTGGTTGCCACCGCGATCAGATAAAGTCGAACAGCACCTGGGCAGGCAACCGGGATTTTGCCAGGCGGGCGTTGAAGTCTTCGTTGCTGCGATATCCCAGGCTTACCACCACTGAACTGGTAAACCCGCGCTCACGCAAACCCAGTTCGATATCCAACACCTTGCTGTCGAACCCTTCCATGGGCGTTGCATCAAGGTCCAGGGCTGCAGCCCCCAGCAACAGGGTACCCAGGGCCAGATAAGTTTGTTTCTCCATCCAGTGCTGGACGTCCTTGAGGTCATAGCGATGCAAATTGACAAAATTGTGCCGCCCTCTGTCCTGGCCTGCCTTGGCTTGCTCGTCGTGAAAGCGTCCATCGCTGGCCTCTTGGCTGAGCAGGGCCTGCAGGTATTCCTCAGTCATCTGGGTTCGGGTACACAGCACCAGCACATGGGAGGCGTCGAGGATTTTTGCCTGGTTGAAGCCAAAGGCACCTTCCGCACTTTTGGCAATACGTGCTTTGGCATGCTCACTTTCTGCGACCACAAAGTGCCAGGGTTGCGAGTTGACCGACGAGGGGCTGTTGCGCAGTTGCTCCAGCAACGGCTCCAGGGTGGCTTTGGGAATCTTGCGTGAAGCGTCGAAGAGTTTGGCGGTGTAACGGCGTTTGGAAAGTGTGACCATGTCCATCATTGAGTCCCCGTTCTTGGTTAGTTGAAGCCTTGGGTGCGTTGCCGCAGGTGCGCGGCGCGGATGTCCCGTCCAGCCCTTTGGCGCGGGATGGACGGGGCCGCTTTTTCAGAAATCTTCAAATACGTTTAAAGACGCGCCTGTTCAGGCCAGCGGTGCCAACCAGCGCCGCAACGTTTCCGGGTGCCTTGCCAGCCAGTCGCTTGCCGCTTCGTCAGCCGACTGTTCGCCGCGATTGAAGGCGTCGTCGAGCTCGGCAACGATGGCGTTCGACAGGCGAATGTTGTCCAGCACCTGGATCTCGGCGGTTGTCAGTAGCGCCAGGCGATCCTCGCGAGCCAGCAGCACGGCCCGGTCGACGCTGCCGAGCAAACCCTTGGGGTCGCTGAGGTCGCGGATGCGATAGCGGTGATGCAGGAACTGCGGATGCCACAGCGGCACGACGCCCCAGCGCTGCTGGTGGTACAGGGCTTCAAAGGCGTCAATGCAGTCATCCTGGGAGCCGGTGCGGAACTGGTACCCGGCGCGGTTCAAGCCGTACTCATCCATGATCTTCAACGAGAACCGGGTAATCCCGGCCCCAGGTCCGATGCCCTGGATCAGCGGGTGCATCCGGGGGCGCACGGCTGGCTTGAGCAGGTCCTCAATGGAGGCCACCTCCTGTTCGCTCACGTAGTCAGGTACACCCCACAATGCATAGGGCTCGTAATGCAGGCCCAGTTCACGGGTGGGCGTCACCGCATCGACGGTCTGCTTGTAGATGCCGTGGCTGAACGGAATCCAGGCCGAGGCAATCATGTCGATCGCGCCTTCGCGCAATCGCTTGAAGTTGTCCTCGTGCAGGGCATATTGGCGCTCCACGGTCAGGCCCATGTGCTGCATGACCTGGGCGACTACCGCGGCCGTGGCGCGGTGGAACGACAGGTCCGTGACACCCAGCCGTACCCGCCGTGAGCCGTTGGCGATATTGGCCCGGGCGAAGTCTTGATGGGTCACAGGCAGCTTTTTACCCGGACGCCTTGGTGTGGTTTTACCCATGGTTGTTCCTTCACGATGATTGAGCGGCGTGGGACGCATGAACAGGACAGATCCGTGGCCTAGCGCGTGGGCGCCGGCGCTGCATCAATCTTCACCCGCAGCAGGCTGTAGGGTTTCTGGCGCAGATCCTTGCCCGCGTGAAAAATGCCCTGGCGATGCAGCTGGTTGGCCATGAAGTACAGGTAGCCATCCGGTCCGATGGACAGGGTGTCAGGCCAAAGCACGCGCGGGTCGTGGACGATGGTTTGCCACTGCCCATCTGCCAGGCGTTTGCGCACGCTGTTGTGTTCGTAGTCGCCGGCATACAGGGCGCCGGCGGCGTCGGCTTCGAGGCCATCGGAGGCGCCTTTTTCCCCGAGGTCCTTGACCGCCATATCGAGCCGCGCTTCGCTGACCGAAGGATCACGCAGCAGCGCAGTTGGCACCGAGTACAGATGGCGGCTGGACAGCGGGCAGAAGTACAGCGTCTGGCCGTCAGCCGACAGGGCGATGCCATCGGAGGCAACCGCAAATGGCCGGGTGCTGCCGTCGGCGTTGCGCACCTGCAAGACCTGGCCTTCGACCTTGGGCACGAAGTTGGGGTCTACCGAGGTCGACGGGGCGCCACTGAGTCGGCGTATGGCGGTGCCGCTGGCAATGTCCATGACGATGATCGCCCCCGGACCGCTGAGGGAGGAGTCGGTGATATAGATCACCCCTTCATTGCCCACCCGGAAATCAAAGCGCATGTCATTGACGTAGGTGCTGGGCAGCATCACGTTTTTCGGGAAGACCAGGGTCTTGACCACTTTATTGCTGGCCAGATCGACCGCCACCAGCTTGGCGCCGCCCGGCGTTGGTGATGCGAAGCCGGGGGCGGCGGTATCCAATATCCAGATACGCCCGCGACCATCGGCCACCACACTCTGCACGCTGATAAAACCCTTGGCCGGGTCCTTCGGGTCGGCCTGGTTCAGGCCCAGGTCAGGGTAGGGCACGACCTTGCCTTCACGCAGCTCACCGACGGTAAACGGCACGGCATCGCCCCAACGTGGAAAGTTGACAAAAATCCGCCCGTTTTCGGCAACGCTGACGCCAGTGGGCATGGCGTCGTGGAACGCGAATACCTGCTCGATGGCGCCAACGGTTTGTTCGCTGGGCAACGGCTGGCTCTGGGCTGCATGGCTGTTGCTGGCAATCGTCAAGGCCAGGATCGACCAGATAAAGCGGTGCTTGAGGTGCATGAAAAACTCCGGGAATCAGCAGGCAAAGGCGCGTTGCGGCTTATGGTGTGCGTTCCTGGCGTATGGAAAAACCCACTAATGGCGCTAACAGTTTCATCGCAATCGAGAAAGTGCACGGCGCTTGCGCGTTGCTCTGCCGCTGTTCGCCAGCCAACAGTCAATCAACAGTTTGCTGGTTTCCCCAGGTGTGAAATGTTCACGGGGCCCTCTGAATGCGCGGTTTTATTGGGCTTTTCAATCTTGGCGCAACATCTGCAACGGGGCAGGTCTGGCTACTGAAGAACGCGGAGCACGGACCACCGCACGCGCATTCCAACGAGAGGAGCAGTCCCCTATGAGCGTGCATACACTCAAACCAGCGCAGGATGTGAAGTGGCCCGCCGAGTGGGTCGCCGGCTTGCCCGAGGCCTTGGAGCAATTGCAGCACTGGGCCCAGTTCCGCCCGTTGCACTGCGCGTTGCGCCACAAGCGTCATGGCCGGTGGTATGCCTGGCGCTGGATCGACGCCTTGCGTGATGTCGAACGCCTGGCCGATGGTTTGCGCCAGCACGGTTTTGGCCAATACTCGCGGCTGCTGGTGAGTGGGGCCTTTGAGCCCAATCTGTTGCTGCTGGCCCTGGCGGCCGAGGCCACTGGCGGGCAGGTGTTGACGCTGGCTGACACCCTTGAGCCCAGTGCGCTGCACGGGCAAATCTGGCGGCTGCGCCCAACCCATGCGTATGTCCCGGACTGCCAGCAGTTGCAGCATTGGCTCACGGTCGTGGGCAGCAGCGCCGCACCGCAGGTATTGATCAGCGACCAGCAAGTACCGGGTAGTGAGGTGGTCGCCTTCACTCGATTGCTCGGCCCGGTGGAGCCGCTGCAGCGCCTGAATCGCTGGTGGCAACCCGCCGGCGAAACCGCGTTATGGAGCGAGGAGGGCACGCGCTGGCAAGGTGGCCTGGCGGTGTTACTCGAACAATGGCTCAACAGCGGCCAAGGCCTCCAGTGCGCGCCAAGGCGCCCAATGGCTGGATGAACTGAAACGCGATAGTGCATGATCGGGCAATGTGTCACACGGCGACGCAACGGATTTTGGGCGTAAAGCAATTGGCATGATATTCATCCGGGCAAACAGTAAGGGCGCATTTTCATGAGTGAAACCGAACGCGGACAGGCGACAAAGGCCATCCGCAACGCCGATGTGCTGATCATCGGAGGGGGGCTGAGCGGCACCATGCTGGCCGTGCAGTTGCTGCGTTTGCCTGGCACACGGCAGATCCTGGTGATCGAGCCGCGCACGGAACTTGGGCGGGGTGAAGCCTATAGCGCGGTGGAACTGGGGCACACGCTCAATGGCAACGCCGCGCGCATGAGCGTAGACCCGGACAACGCCGATGACTTGACCCAGTGGTTGACCGACTACATTGCTGCCGGCGGCTGGCCGGAGTCGGACCAGCAGCACGTGCCCGTGAGCGAGCTGTTCCCACCCCGGGGGATCTTCGGCCTGTACGCGCAACAGCGCCTGGCAGAGGCTCGGGCGGGGTCTGCGTCGACGCTGGAGCATGTTTGCGCCGAGGTAGTCGACCTGCAGGTGGCGCCGGGCGGTGTACTCCTGACCCTGGATGACGGCCAGCAACTGCAGGGCGCCCAGGCGGTACTGGCCACCGGCATGTTCCCGGCGGCGCGCACGCCACAAACCCAGTCCAGCGGCCTGAATGCGGCGGCGGTAGACCCGTGGGACGTGCGCGGCATGACCCAACTGGACCCACACTCCACCGTGCTGATCATTGGTTCCGGCTTGACCATGGTCGATGCCGTGGTGTCCCTGGAGCAGGCCGGTCATCGTGGGCCGATCGAGATTTTTTCGCGCCATGGCCTGCTGCCCCATGTGCGCCGGCAACCACCGACCTGGCCGGACTTTCTCGCTGAAGATCACAGCCTGCGCAGCCCGCTGCAATTGCTGCGGGAAGTGCGCCGCCAATGCCAGGGTGCCCAGGCACTGGGCATTGACTGGCAAGCGCCATTGGATACCGTGCGCGCCCATATCGGCCGTTTGTGGAGCCAGGCCAGCGAACGCCAGAAACGCCAGTTCGTGCGCCATGTTCGGCCCTGGTGGGAGAGCCATCACCATCGCTCGCCGCCGCTGAGCGCCGAGCTGGTGGCGCGGCTGCACAAGCAAGGGCGTCTGCGGATCCAGGCGGCATCGTTCCAGGGCCTGGAGCCCACGCTAAACGGCGAAGTGACCCTGCGCCTGCGCCGGCGTGGCGAGCAACACACAACGCAGGTCAGTGGTGCAGCGCTGATCAACTCCAGCGGGATCGAATACGACTGGCGCCGCGTGGCCCGCCCGCTGCCCCAGCAGCTGTTGGCGCGAGGCTTGATCCAGCCTGGGCCGCTGGCGCTGGGGATTGCGGCGGATGCATCGGGTGCGGTGCTGGACGCACAGGGCGTGGCCAGTGAGCGACTCTTCGCCATGGGCCCACCGTTGCGCGGCATGTGGTGGGAAAGCACGGCGGTGACGGATGTGGCAATCCAGGCCAAGGCACTGGCATGCCGATTAGGAACCTCGTAATATCTTCAAACTTCGCTTACCAGCTTTAACTTCTTCAGGATTGCGATGCAGATGCACGCGTCCTGAAAAGCCGTCCCTACCGAAGAAAAAATCGTGGTCTCGCCTTGGTGAGCTGCATACTGGCTGTTCAGCATGTCAACAATGGATGTTGAGTTTTGGTGATAATCCCCAGCCTCTTCAATTGCAGCTTTTCTATCCTCCACCAGTAAGATAGCTCGATGCAGAAGCTCCAACGGGAACTCACGCGACACCAGTGTGTGCTTGCCTACCGCGTTTATATGGGCCCCCTTTACTACGTCGCAGGCGGAGAACAAAGGGGCTGCGCAGGTGGTCGCCGTACAGATGATGTCGGCGCCTGAGACTGCCTGGCGGGCGCTATGATGGCTGATGTATTCAATTTCACGTAAGAACCGATTTTTTGCGTCAGCTATAAAACGCTCTGTGCTTGCCCTGCTTGTAGAGCATACGGCCACCTGGTTTATCTTTCTGACGCTCAATACAGCCTCAAATACGGCCATTGCCTGAGCACCTGCGCCGATGACGGCAACTTTTTTAGAGTGGGCCATTGCCAGCAAATCAGTCGCCAATCCTGCAGTGGCGCCTGTGCGTAGCGCGGTAATGGCTGCTGCATCCATTTGGGCTTTTATCTGCCCTGTAGCGCCATCCTGTATAACGATCACTCCACTTATAGATGTTCGTCCATGGGCTTTGTTGAGCAAATGATGAGAAACAATCTTGACCATAAATAGATTGTGAGAATGAGAGTAGTAGGGCATTACCCCAAATGTTGCATGTTTCTCCTGGACTCTCACGATAGTTCGTGTTGGGTTACTGTCGTTTGAGCTGTTGTATTGACGATAGTTTTCACGAAGTACGTCAATCGCCTCTTCCATACTGATGGTGTTTTTTATCAAGATCTCATCTAATATTTTCATAGGCTACTCATGCCAAGGGTACTTGGTCGAGAGTGATCAGAAAGCTGCGCTCGTAGGATAAACATATTTGTCCATTTGCCTTGAGCCCTTTTGTTCGCACTGTTACTACGCCTTGTCCGGGACGACTGGCAGAGGGACGTTTATGGATGACTTCGCTTTCTGCATACAATGTATCGCCGACAAATACAGGGGCTACCAGACGAACATTATCCCAGCCTAAATTGGCAATTGCCTTTGCGCTCGTGCTCGCGAGGCTCATCCCACCGACTATCGAAAAGGTCACCAGGCTTGATACCAGTATTTGTCCAAATTCGGTTTGCTTCGCATATTCTGCATTGATGTGGGCAGGATGGTTATTCATGCAGATTAACGACATCCAGACGTTATCCGCCTCTGTCACCGTACGGCCTGGACGATGTTCAAATATGTCACCAATAATAAAGTCGTCAAAGCCAAGCCCATGATCCTCACGATAGCGTCCGGGCCCAACTTTGGTTAGTTTGCTTAATGCCTTGCTGCCGGGGAGCGATTGGTTGATGTTCATGCTGGCTTCCTATTGGTTCTTGAGAGCGATTCGTTAATTTTCAAAAGCCTGCGGGCCATGATTTCGAAAGGAGGGCCTAGCATTTCCCCATCTAAGGTGGATATGGCTGTCGTTGGGCCCGCAGCTTCGAGGCATTTGATAATTGCTCGTGCTTTTTTCAGTTCGATTGCTGTCGGGGTAAATAATTTGTTTATCAGTTCTACTTGGGCTGGATGAATGGCGATTTTTCCGGAATAGCCAAATTCTTTCGCTGTTTCAATTTCTGTTCTAAGCGCTTTTTCGTTGTTCAGTTTAAAACAGGGCGAATCAATTACCATTAGCCCCATGCTGAGGGCAGCGATGGCTATATCGCATTTTATATGGGTAAGCGCGCGCTCTGCGATTTTGAAATTGATCTCCGAGGAGAGGTCAGCGCTACCTAAAATCAAGCCGCGCAGGTTTGTTCTTTCATTGATAATGGAGTCGATGCAGCGCAATCCTTTTAAAGTTTCGATGATTGCAAAGGTTTTTACTCGTTGGCCAGTAGCGGATATCAGTTCATTAAGGACTCTCAGTTCTCCGGCTGACTCTACTTTGGGGATGATCAAATATTCGGGAATAATGTTGTGGTCTAACAAGAAAACCAAGTCTCTGATGCCTTCTGGTTTGGTGAGTGCGTTAACTCTTATCGCTAGATTGCGCCGATTGTGGATAGAGTGGTCCAATGCCAGCAGTTGTTCTCGTGCAAATTGTTTTTTGTACATTGGGACTGAGTCTTCCAAGTCCAATAATACGATATCGGCGCTAGACTCAATAATTGTCCGTTCTATATGCTTTTGGCTGGCGGGCACGCATAGCCAACTTCTAGTCAATATGTCCATATCAAGACTCTCTTTTCAGAATGAGCAGTGTGGTGAGTACACCAAGTCCACCCAGGCATGCGGTGAGCAGTGCCACAGTTTGAATGCCGTAAGGGATAAAAAAAGTCGCAAGAGCACCAAATATTAACGCTACCAATTGTTGTAGGAAACTAAACAGCATCATTGGGTGGGCGCCGGGTATTCTGTTTACTGCCATGGCTGCTGCACATGGGTAGAGTGTTGCTTGGGCGTACCAAATAACCAGATAGGTCCCAACAACCAAGTGGATTGACATGTTTTGCCAGGCGGCCAGAAACAACACGCTGCTCGAAGCGATTAATAGGCATGCGCCAAAAATTGATAATTGGCAAACACTGACAACAGTCAAGGCTCGCCTTACAGTCAGTGCGCCTAAGTAATAAGCCAGGCCCAACCACAAGCCGAATGTGCCGTAATCGGCGCTGTTCCAACGGAAATTAGAGTGAAATATATACGCTCCGATACCTTGATAGATAATAAAAATACCATAGCCGCACCCTCCTAAAATGACCGGTAGAAAAAAACTGGGCTGGGTTGCAGTGGAGTAGTAGTTTGGCGTTAATGCGGATTCTTTTTCCACGGCGTCTAGTTTGTAAAGGCGGGTGCGTATTTTAAAAGCTAGTGCGTAGGTAAGTATCAATCCGATGATCATTAGGTATGGCAGAGCGATCCAGTTAAGGCTTGATATCAGAAAGCCGCCTACTACTTGCCCGCCGATAAGCGCAAGAATAAATGAATAGGATAATACAGACAGGTTTTTCGCAAGGGCTGCCCCTGATGAGATATCCGTTAACAGTGCTCTGCCGATCAGAGCTCCTCCGCCAGCACCTATGCCTTGCATGAGCCGGGAGAAAAAGAACACCTCGGAGCCCAAACTGAATAAGGACAGCACGCTACCGACGAATAAAGTCGCGCAGCAAACGAGAATTGCAGTGTGGCGCCCGAAACTGCGAATAAGGCGTGACATAAATACTATCGGTAGTACAGCGCCGCCCAAATAAAATAGTAGAACTTTATAGCTTTCCGCCTCTTCTGTATTTAGTATCGAGGCGAGTTGGGTTGTTGCAGGTATATATAGTGTTATACCAAGCTGGGCAATTATGGTCGTGCAACACGCGAGTAGGAGTACTTGCTGGGGGGATGATGACATGTAAATTCCTTTTGTCACGACGTCCTAATGTGCGGGGTTGCATCTACAGCATTGAGTTTACCGCTGTGCAAAACTGTTTTAAGTCGTCTGAGGCCATGTTTGCTCTGAGCATGACGCGAAGGCCTGGAGTTGATTTGGGAACGACAGGGTAAAATAGCGGCGATGTATAAAATCCACGCTCCATGAGTTTTGTTGCGGTGGTGATTGCATGTTGCTCATTACTCATGGGAATCAACCTGATAGGTAATCCATCTCCTGCCAAGGTGGTCTTGATGTGTGTATCGAACAGTTGGATGTTGGTCGTCAATCTGTTTTGCAGGTGTTGCAGTTCTGTGGATCTATGTATCTTTGCGGACGCGATAATTGCACCCAAACCTGCTGTGTTAATTCGTTGGGACCAAGAGAGAGGGCCGCCAAACCGCAATAAATTTGATTTGCTAATCGACGAATCAAAGAGGATCGCCCCGCCCGATGCACCAAAGCCCTTGTTCAATGATGCGATGATCATGGTGTTACTGTTTAGTGTGCCCATTGTATTGAGAACTAATCCGCAGCCATTTGTACCCTGTGCCGACAGGCCATGAGCCTCGTCATATAGAACAAATAGACCGTACTTGTCTTGCAGGCTCATAAGCTCCGATACATTGGCGGATCCTCCCGTGCTATAGACGCCGTCCGCGATGTAAGCGACCCGTTGCTTTTGTTTGCAGCAGTCTTCCAGAAAGTTTAAGTCATTGTGCGGTGCTGTCACTACTTCGGATTCATCTGCGAAAACGGCTTTCATCAAACTCAAGCAGAAGTGCGCGGACTGGTCAAAAATCATTAGCGGGGGGATGTTTTGTGTGAATACACCTGCGGCGAGTAATGGAAGCATTGCTGCGGCGGCTGAAGCGCATGAAACTGTAGTCAGCACCTGGACGGAAAACAGATCTGACAGTGCAAGCTCTGCCTCTTCCAATAGCGGTAAACAAATTCGGACACGGGATGTGGATGAGTTTAAGGTTTGCGACGAGTCTAGTGCCGTTATTGCTCCCTTCAAAATTTCTATATTGGAGTCCAAGCCGAGGTAGGAGTAAGAGCACATGTTTATGAATGGGTCACCATCGACTTGCATGAAGCCGTCACCAAGATTGTCGGCGACAATTCCGCTCATTCGGGCTTCTTGTGTTCGACTCCAAAATAAATCACCGCCAGCCACCATTTTTTTGATGTTTGAATAACGATTCATATTGCGCACCTGTCGCCCAAGGCAAAACGGATGACAATACTTTCCTAAGGAGTATTTTTTTACAATATTTTATGGCGTGGTAAGTTTCCTATGCTGATGTAGGTAAATTCCTAAAGTGTTTTTTAGGCACGATACAAAGGGATTCACAAGACAGTTTTGATAAACCCAGGCTGGAGCCCAAACACTTCCACCCCTAGGGCAGTCGATTGTCCCGTGGTGATTTTCACCCGTTCCACCGGCTTGTTCATGGCTGCCCGATATTCCACCGAAAGCCCGCCTGCCTCATGCCTGATCGCCTGGGCCGGGACGATGATCGCCTGCTCATTGTTATAGGTCACGATAGTCAGGCGCGCGCTCATGCCCAGGCGGACCCTTTGCAGCTGTTTCTCGGTCAATTTTGGAATGGCCAGGGTCACCGGGAATTGCGCGCTGCCCTGGCTGTCATTGGCGATCGCCAGGCCGCTGACCACACTGACGGAACCGCTCAGGCGCTCGCCATCAAAACCGTCGCCCATGACTTCCACCGGCTGGCCCTGATGCAGCTGGTTGATATCCAGTTCAGAGACTTTGGCAACGATTTTCAGGCGTTCGATATTGGCCAGCCCGAACAGCACCTGGCCCTGGCCGACCTTGCTTCCCGCCTGCACCGGTGCGTTGCTGCTTGCGCCGCCCTGCGGGGTGTTGCTGCCCGGTGGGGGCACGACAATCCCGGAAAACGGGGCCTTGACCTCCTGGCCTTCGAGCAGCTTGCGCAGGGCCTCGTACTTGACCGTGGCGTTGGTCAACTCCATATCCGCAATCTGTCGGTACTCACCCTTGCCCTGGTCCAGGGCTTGTTGCAGTTCACTGCGCGCGGCAGCCAGATCCAACTGTTGCTGCTGGGCCTGTTGCTTGAGGTCGTCCAATTCGTTGCGCGGGATGATGCCGCGCTTGAACAGGTTCTCGCTTTCAAGCAGTTTGCGCTGGGTGTTGTCGGCACTCATTTGCGAGGTGCGCAGGCCGCGTCGGGCGCGGCTGACCGTGGGGCTGGCGTCCCAGTCCTGCATTTCCTGCACGGTGCGCCGGGCCTTGAGTTGGGTAGACAACGCTTCACGCAGTTGCACTTCAAGGGTAGCGGGGTCCATCCGCAGCAGGACCTGGCCGGCCTCGACCCGTTGGCCCTGTTCCACCAGGTTGGCTTGCACGTTGCCGTCGAAGGGGGCCGTGAGGGTAATGGTGGTGTCGGGTTCGATCCTGCCCACCAGCCCAATCTGGTGTACCAGGGCATCATTTTTTATCTCAAGCCACTGCTCGGCCATGGCGGCCTGGTCGGCGGCAGGCGTTGGGCGGCTGAGCAGCGCAAATGCGCCAGCCCCCAGCAATATCAGCAGTCCAGCGCCCAGCAGGGCTTTTTTAGTAGTCATTGAGGGCGATTTCCCAACTTTCCAAAGTCATGCCCAGCGTCAGGTCGAGCTGGGTCTGGGCATTCAGATAAGCAATCAACGCATTGAGGCGGGAGTTTTCGGCGCTGCGCAAGTCAGCTTCGAAACTCAACACCTGGAAGTTGGTGGAGCGTCCGGCGCCCAGTTTGTCCCGCTCGATCTCGATCTTGCGCCGCGACAGTTCCACGGCCCGCTGGGCAATTTCATACTGGCGCCAGCGGGTGCCGAGGTCGCGCACCACGTTATTGACGCTGCGCTCCAGCTCCTGGCGTGCGTCGGTGATCAAGATGGCCTGGTTCTCCACATCCACCCGCGCGCGGACTTCGGCCTGCCGGGTGCTGATATCGCCGATGGGAATGCGCACCTGGACACCGGCATAACTGTCCCAGCGCCGATTGCTGGTGCTGCCTGCATCGTTATCGGTATTGGCGCGGATCTGATTGGCGCCGCCCACCAGGTCGACCTGCCAGCGCCCGGAATCCTTGGCCAGCACCAGGTTGAGGTCGGCCTGTTGGCTGCCCAGCAGGGCCGATAGGTATTCGGGCTGCTGGGTTTGCGCCAGGTTGAACGCCTCGCGTTTGTCGATCGCCATGGGCGATGCTTCGAGGGCTTCGGTGGCGCGGATCGGTGTGGCCAGGTCCAAGGCCAGCAGGCGCAGCAACGACAGGCGACTCATGTCCAACTGGTTCTGGGCTTCCTCGACCCCCAGTTGTTGCGAGGCAATGTCGGCTTCGGTCTGGACGATTTCGAATTCGGCCATGCGCCCGGCAGCGATCAACGCCTTGTTGACCTCCAGCAAGGTGTTGGAGCGCTTGAGCGCTTGCTGGGCGATGCTCAGTTGCTCCTGGGCGCGCAGCAATTCGCGGTAGGTGGCGATGATCTGGCTGATGGTCTGCGCGACGTTGGCCTTGAGGTTCAAGCGGTTGGCCTGCTCGGAAAGGCGCGATAAGCGCAGCGGTGCGGTGGTGGCGTCCCAACCGGCACCGCGCATCAGCGGTTGGATGATGGCCAGGTCCAGGCCGTCGCTGCGGTAGCGCCCGGCCCGGTTGGCGTTGTTCAGTTGCTGGGTCCAGCCCATGCTCAGCCGAGTGCCGTATTCGCCAAGCAAGCTGGTGGTGGGCGCCAGGTTGGCGTTACGAGCGCGGTCGTCACTGCCTTGGGTGGTGCGGTAGGCGCTGTTGAGCACCAGTTTGGGGTTGAAGGCATCTTCGGCCACCCGCAGGTCGAATTTCTGTGCCACCCGTTGCAGGTACGCGCTGCGAATCGCCGGGTTGTTGCGCAGGCCCAGGTACACCGCATCGCCCAGGGTCAAGGTAGTGAGCTGGGCATTGAGCGAGACACTGCGCTCATAGCCGCTGCGTGTGGTGGTCGGCGCCGAAGGACGGATCACGATATCGGCGGCCACACAGGGCAGGCTCACCAGGGCGATCAGCAACAGCCAGGGTTTATTCATCGCGCAGGGCCTCCACCGGCTGCAAGCGAGACGCCGAGACGGCCGGGTAAAGGCCGAAAAACAACCCCACCAGCAACGTACTGCCCACCCCCAGAGGCAGGGCCGACACGGCCAGGGCAAACTGCCAGCCCGACAGCCAGGCGTAGAGATAAGCCGCGCTCATGCCCAGCACCGCGCCGCACAGCGCACCGACGGCGGTGAGGGTAACGGCTTCGAGCAGGAAGAGGTTGCGGATATCGCGCTGGCGCGCCCCCAGGGCCATGCGAATGCCGATTTCCCGGCGCCGTTGCGAGACGTTCATCAGCATCACATTCATCACGCCGACGCCGCCGCCCACCAGGGAGATCGCCCCCAGGGCCAGTAACAGATAGGCGAATGTGCGGCTTTGGCGGGTCATGCCGTCGATCATTTGCTGGGGGATCTGGATCTCTACGGTGTGGTCTGTGAGTTGAGCGCCCAAGGCGTGGGTGGCGTCGGCGGCGATACGCTCCATGTCCTGGCCGGCGGACGCGCGTAGGATCACGCTGCCAACCTGCGGCGCAGAATAGATGCGGCGCATGCCAGGCGCCGGGATAAACAGTGAGTCGTTGGTTTGCACCGGAATCAGCATTGATCGCGGCTGGTTCTGCAGGATGCCGATGATCAAGAACAGATAGTCGTTGACCCGCACCCGGTCACCCAGGCGCAGTGGGTCGCCGGGCGTGCTCAACGCTTGGGCGATCTGGTCGCCGACCACGGCGTAGGTTTCGCCGCTGTCGAAGTCGGATAGGAAGCGGCCTTCGCGCAGTACCAGGCGCATCGCATCCTTGAGGCCAGGCGTACTGCCAATCAAGCCGGCGTTGGTGGTGCGACCATGAAAGATGACCGGCCCGCTGAATGAGGAAATGGCACCGATGTGGAGGATGCCCGGCACGGCCTGGCGCACGGCTTGCAGGTTGAGGCTGGTGGGCATCTTCGCGGTGCTGTTGCCCTTGGGCGGGAACTGGGCCACCAGGGTATCGGTGCCCATGTCCTTGAAAATCATCGCCGCATCCTCGGCGGCGTTATGCCCGATATTGATCAGCGCGACCACCGATGAACTGCCGATGACAATCCCCAACAAGGCCAGGATGGAGCGCTTACCCAGGGTTCGCAGGCTCACAAATGCTTCGTGCAGCAACTGGCTCAGGCTCTGTTCGACCCGCAGGCTCATACGCACTCTGCCTGATGAACCACGCCGTTGCGTACCAGGATCTGGCGATTCAGGCGTTCGGCGATCTGCGCATCATGGGTGACGATGATCAGCGTGACGCCTTGCTCGCGGTTCAGGGCCAGCAGCAGGTCCATGATGTCTTGGGCGGTGTGGCTGTCGAGGTTGCCGGTGGGTTCGTCGGCCAGAATTACCGCCGGCGCGCCTACCAGTGCCCGGGCAATCGCCACCCGCTGGCGCTGGCCGCCGGACAGGTCGGCGGGGCGATGATGAGCCCTGTCGGCCAGGCCAACCTGCTCCAGCATATGCAGGGCCTGCACTACCGATTCCTGGCGCGACACGCCGCGATAAGCCAGGGGCAGGGCGACATTGTCCAGGGCGCTGAGACGCGGCAGTAGGTTGAAGCTCTGGAAGACAAACCCGATCTGCTGGTTGCGCAGCGCGGCCAGCTGGTCCGGTGTAGCGTTGAAAATGTCATGGCCGGCGAAGCGATAGGCGCCGCAGTCCGGAAGGTCCAGCAGGCCGAGGATATTGAGCAGGGTACTTTTGCCGGAGCCGGATGCGCCGAGGATGCCGCAGCTGTCGCCACGGGCGATGGACAGGCTGACGTCGTTGAGAATGGCCAGGTGCTGGCCAGCCAGTTGATAGCTTTTACCGATGCCTTGCAGGGAAATGAAGCCTGGGAGCGTTGGGGTATCTGTCATCATGACTACGCCTTGCGCTGCGGCAATCCGGCCTATCCCTGAAAATATTTGAAACATGTTCAGGAACCGCACCGCGGCTGCCAGCAACTGGTTTTTATTCTTCTTTTAAAAACATTGTTTGAATAGTAACCGTGATCCAGCGGCTTCGCCAGCCACAGAGATAGAGCGGGTTTTTCTGGTTATGGAGCCGATTCTGGCCTTTGGAAAACGCTTGGGCCCACCCTGGGGGGAACGTTTACAGGGCGACCCGCCCTGGGTTTGGATAGTATGGCGCACTGTCACTACTTGCTTTCGGACACCCGCCCCGGTATAAAAAATCAAATTTTTTTTTAAAACATATTTCCTCCGTGGAACTTATATGGTCGCGAAGAAACTCAGCGCTCCAAATGTAACCAAGACTCGACTGCTGGATGCGACAGAGGCTCTCTTCATCAAGTACGGCTACGACGCCGTGTTGTTGCGGCAAATCACCGAGAAGGCCCAGGTCAATCTCGCCGCGGTCAATTATCACTTCGGGGACAAGGATTCCCTGATGAAAACGTTATTGATGCAACGCCTGGAGCCGCTCAACGAGCAGCGCCTGGAGTTGCTCGCCCGCTGCGAAGCAGAGTCTGATGGCCCGCTCGATTGCGATACCTTGCTCGGCGTATTGTTCGCCCCGGCCATGGGCCTGGAGCGCAGTGATCCGGCCAGCGGCGAAGGGCGTTCCTTCATCCGGTTCCTGGGTCGGGTCTACAGCGACACTTCGCCCTTCATCCAGGAATACCTCAAGGTCCATTACCAGCCGGTGTTTCAGCGCTTCTTCGAAGCCTTCGCCCTGGCGTTGCCCGACCTGCCGCGCAATGAGCTGGGGGTGCGCCTGCAATTTGCCCTCAAGGCGATTTCCGGGGTGATGGCCGGCACCGAGCTGCGCCTGCTGATGAACTCCATGAGCCTGGGACGCCCGGCGACCGACGCGGAAGTCATGGCCAAGCTGATCACGCTGGTCTCGGCGGCCATTCGTGTGCCACAGCAAAGCCCGGAAGCCGAAACGGCGCTGGGGCGGGTACTCGATACCCAGCGAGCGATTCGTGAACAGTCGGCACTGCCGGCGAGCAGCAAAGTCGCCCGCTGAACCCGTCGCAATCAAATGGAGTAGCCCCCACTACCTCTCGTGGCAAGCCCGCTCGCCACACAAGTACGGCCATCTAAGTAAAATATAGTTGTTTAAAATCAATAGCTTATTTACTTTTTACAAGAGTGGTGGGCGACTCGGCTTCACCGGCATATCGAGTCGGCTCTATCGCCTGCGCTAGGCTCAACAGGTGCTCGCACAGGTTTGGCGGTGCTGTTCTGATCAAATCGCGCGCAAAAAAAAGCCCGCTGGGGCGGCGGGCTTGATATGCAACATTTGTAACGGATGAGGCTTCACCTTACGTTTGCGGATGTGAATAAAACGTGAAAAAAATGTGGATCCAATATTATTTCGCAACGCTTTTCAGATATTCCACGCCTTGACACTTTTCGCCAGTCGCGCATGCATTTCATCGATATTTGCCGCCAGTTGCGCCGTCAACATTCGATAACCATCCAGCGCACTGTGCACGGGAGTATCCGGCGACGGCTGTTCGGCGGGGACCGGGCTGGCCCGCTCCAGGCGTTGCGCGGCGCCGGTTTGTAGTGCCCGCGCCATTGCGATCAACTGCACGCGAATTTGCCGGTGCTGCGTTTTGAGCGCCAGTTGCAAGCGCGCCATGCCCTGTTCATCTCGTGGATCGGGACGGGTGTTACCGAGAATTTCCAGGGTGCTGATGCACATCCGTAGATGCCGCTGGATCGCGTCCAGTTCGGTCATGGAAATCCGCACTTCCTTGGACACCGACGGCATCAACGAGCGCAGTTGCAGCATCGCCGCATTCAAGCGGTTGAGCAGCTTGAGATGTTCATCATCGGTGACCGACTGGCCACTGATGATCCGGCTGTAAATGGCGGCACAATCGCGCAGGGCGCTGGCCAGGTTGTAGCGCCAGGAATACACCGCATACAGCGGCAGGGCGAAGGAAAATGCCAGGGCCAGGGCGATGCCGATCAGGATGTCCACGGTGCGCCACAGGCCATCGGACAGCGGGTTGGAACCGTGACCAGCCACGATAAACACGGTAATCGCCGACAGCAGCGCGGTGTATCCACCCTTGCCGATGGCGTGATAGGAGAAGAATCCGCACACCACTGACATCAGCAGATAAGTGAGCAGTGGCTGGCCCACATACGCTTCTTGCACCACCAGCAACAGGCCGACGCTGGCACCGATCAGCGTGCCATAGGCCCGCTCCACGGCCTTTTTGCCGATATTGCCGTGGTGCTGCAAGCCGCCGATGACCACCAGCATGGTCACCGAGGCCCATTCGCCATGGGGCAGGTTCAGACCGGTGGTGAGCAGGATGGTGGCCAGCAGGCCGATGGACACGCGCACGGCGTGGATCAGCTTGGCGTTGCGATAGCGGCGATAGGGGTCGAGCAGGGGCCGCAACAGGCGGCGGGCGAAGGGCGGCAGGTTCATCGGGATTAAGAGGGCCTCATCTATAGATGTCATGCAGTCCAATGTGAGAGTGGGCTTGCCCGCTCCCACATTGGAGCAATGTCTAATCTAGAAAATATAGTCGGTGGTCAGGAAGCTCGACGCCCGGTCACGAATGATATCGCTGATCAGGGCCTTGTTGCTGTCCTGGAACTTGGTTGCCACCAGGGTGCGGATCGAGAACACCCGCAGCGCGTCATGCACCGACAGCGTGCCTTCGGCCGAGTTCTTGCGACCATTGAACGGGAACGTATCGGGGCCACGCTGGCATTGGGCGTTGATATTGATCCGGCCCACCTGGTTGGCGAAGGTGTCCACCAGGCGCCCGACTTGCGCCGGGTCGGTGCCAAAAATACTCAGCTGTTGGCCGAAATCCGACTCCAGTACGTAGTCGATCACCGTGTCCAGGTCGCGATAGGGCACGATGGGCACCACCGGGCCAAACTGCTCCTCGTGATACACACGCATCTGCGGGTTCACCGGGTACAGCACCGCCGGGTAGAAGAACGAGCCACGGCTGGCACCTCCATTGGCGTTCACCACCGTGGCCCCGTGTTGCGCGGCATCGGCCACCAGCCCATTGAGGTAATCCACCTTGCCTACCTCCGGCAACGGTGTCAGCGACACACCGTCCTCCCAGGGCATGCCCGGCTTGAGGGTGGCGAGCTTCTGGTTGAATTTTTCGATGAAACGCTCGACCACCGCTTCATGCACAAACAGGATTTTCAAGGCGGTGCAACGCTGGCCGTTGAACGACAGTGAACCGGTGACGGCTTCGTTGACCGCGTTATCCAGATCGACCTCCGGCAATACGATGCCGGGGTTTTTCGCATCCAGCCCCAGGGCCGCGCGCAGGCGATGGGGGCGAGGGTGCAGCTTCTTCAAATCACTGGCTGCCTTGTTGGTGCCGATAAACGCAAAGATATCCACCTTGCCGCTGGCCATCAGCGCACTGACGGTTTCGCGGCCGCTGCCATAGATCACATTGATGACCCCGGCCGGGAAACTGTCGCGAAAGGCCTCCAGCAACGGACGGATCAGCAGCACGCCAAGCTTGGCCGGCTTGAACACCACGGTGTTGCCCATGATCAGCGCCGGGATCAGCGTGGTGAAGGTTTCGTTGAGCGGGTAGTTGTAGGGGCCCATGCACAGTGCCACGCCCATGGGCACGCGGCGGATCTGCCCCAGGGTGTCCTGTTCCAGCTCGAAGCGGCTGGAGCGGCGGTCCAGCTCCTTTAGGGCATTGATGGTGTCGGTGATATAGTCGCAGGTGCGGTCGAACTCTTTCTGGGAATCCTTGAGGTTCTTGCCGATTTCCCACATCAGTAGTTTCACCACGGCATCGCGCTGTTCGCGC
This sequence comes from Pseudomonas proteolytica, assembly GCF_007858275.1. GTDB lineage: Bacteria > Pseudomonadota > Gammaproteobacteria > Pseudomonadales > Pseudomonadaceae > Aquipseudomonas > Aquipseudomonas proteolytica. The sequence goes on along the minus strand of NZ_VFEV01000009.1, from coordinate 135,765 downwards.
ATGCGGCGCAAAAAAGCCTCGACGTGCTGGATCCGCTCGACCACACGCATGGTCGGCCATTGGCCCTGGCCACGATCATAGGCTCGCACCGCTGCGTCGAGGGCGAGCAGGGCGGTGTCGGCATCCAGCAGGGGGGTGCTGCCGATAATCACTGGCGTGTCACCATCAGCGCCGACCAATTGGACCGGGCTGCGCACTTGGGCCAAGGGTCCGTTCCAGTTGCGCAACTTGCCGTCGACCAGATAGTCGCGCTGTTCGATGGGGGCGGCGAGGCGAAATTGTTCGGGAATGTCGTTGGCGGTGGGAAACAGATTGGCAAGCAGGTGATTGGTGGTCATGTCGCTACCCCTGGAGTGGTTGCACAGCTTGAGTCAGAGATTCCCCCATCCGAGGGCTCTGTTGCAAGGCTTACGCGCATTTCCCTACGCACAGTGGGGCTGTGCCGGGTAAACTACGCGGCTTTCTTGAAGGAGTTCATATGAGTCAGTACCAGCCGGGCATTCTTGCCGCACCGGTGCCATTGCAGGCACGCCATCTGTTTTTTGCCATCGAGTCCATTGACGCCGTGCCGGCAGCGCTCGACGCGCTGGTTCAGTTGGTCGACTCGGCAGTGGTGGTGGGGTTGGGTGAACCGCTGGTCAAGGCCCTTGGCGCACAGATCGACGGGTTGCGCAGTTTCCCGCAGATCTCGGGGCCTGCTGCCCACAACCCGTCCACGCAGCAGGCGTTGTGGTGCTGGCTGCATGGCGAAGACCGGGGTGAATTGCTGTTGCGTAGCCGGGCCTTTGAGAAAGCCCTGGCACCGGCGTTTCGCTTGGTGCAGATGACTGAAGGTTTCCGCTACAAGACTGGTTTTGACCTGACCGACTACGAAGACGGCACCGAAAACCCCCACGACGACGCCGCCGTCGAGGCCGCCGTCGCCGGCAGCGGCGCCAGCTTTGCCGCGATCCAGCAATGGCAGCACGACCTGGATGGTTTCGCCGCCTTGCCGGCCCAGGAGCGCGACCACATCATCGGTCGTCGTCATGGCGATAACGAAGAACTGGACGACGCCCCCGAGTCCGCCCACGTCAAGCGTACCGCCCAGGAGAGCTTCACTCCCGAAGCCTTTGTGGTGCGCCGCTCCATGCCCTGGGCCGAAAATGGCCAGGCGGGGTTGATGTTCCTCGCGTTCGGCCACTCCTTCGATGCCTTTGAGGCCCAGTTACGCCGTATGAGCGGCCTGGAAGACGGGATTGTCGATGGCCTGTACCGCATCAGCACGCCGTTGACCGGTGGCTACTACTGGTGCCCGCCGCTCAAGGACGGGCACCTGGACCTTGGTGCGATCTTCCCCGCCTGACCCCCTGTAGGAGCCCGCTTGCGGGCTCCTACAAGGTCAGTTGTCCTTCATGGCCTTCAGCCACGCTGGATCCAGGCGTGTTTGTTCGGCCTTGATCCCCAGCGCCTTCATCTGCGCCTTATGCTTTTCGATCTCCCCGACCAACTGCGCCTGTGCGCTGGAATTGGCGTCCAGCTCGTGCATCTGCGTCAGCCCCAAGTGATAGAACCGCAGCAATTTGAGCGCCGTCGGATCGTTGGCCTGTACCCGCTCGGTCACCTTGTGCATCACGTTGGTCACCCGCATCAGGTTGCGCTTGAGCTGCCAGCCATAGACCGCCGGCGCCAGCCACGCCTGAGACCAGAGCGGGCCCCGGACCAAGGCAATGGTCAGCACCACCCCAGCCACCACGCCACCGATATTGAAGCGGAAGTTGTCACCGCCGGGCTCGCCAAACAGCATCACGGCCAGGCTCGACAGCAGCATGGCCAGGGCGACGAAGATCACCGCGACGATCACCGTACTGCGGCGGGTCTGCTGGCGATAGGTTTGCGGATCGACGGGTTTGATCTCAAACATGCGGGATGCAGTCTCCATGAGCTAAGTAGGGGTATTGCGCGGCGCGGCATCTTCTCACGGTTTGTAGGCGGGCGTGAGAAAGTTGAACGATGGCGGCCAGGGTTTTCTCTAATAGCTGTATGCATCGTAAGCAAGGCGAAGGAGATGACTGTGACTGAACAATCGAAAAAGCCTGATGGCCCGCACTCGTCGGAACATGCCAGTGATCAGCACAACTTGGGTTTTGACCCGGACTCCCCGGATCTGGCCGACCCGCAGGTAGACCCGGTCGGCCCGGCCATTGCCCCGTTGGACAAGAAACACAAAGCCGGCAAGCAGCCGGCTTATGATCCTTTGGGCAATCTAAAACCATAGCGGCCTGTGGCGAGGGGCGATACGGCGTCTTCGCCAGCCCCTTGCCAAGCCCCAGCGACTACAGGCGCTGGGGGGCGATCCAGGTGACTTCGGTGATGCCGTATTTCTCCGCCCATGGCCGGGTGGTTTTCTTGGTGCGTTCATGGCCCTGACGGCCAATGCGCCCGACGTGGGCCACCCCAGCATCACAGCTGGCCCAATGCCATGCTTCGGCGTTGTTCATCACCTCCGCCCGCACCACAAAGGACTTGGGTTCGCCGTGCAGCCTGTAATGGATGGTGTAGATCGTTGCCGTGCCCATATTGCCTCCCTGTTTTGATATGGAGTTGATGCAATTAGGTTCAGAAAGGTTCAGAAAGTTTGTGGTGTGACACGCCGACCTCTTGCTACAGATCAGTATTGGCAGCGGCACCGGTTACAGGTATTAGTGAAACCTTCGCTCTACGCCCAAGGAATGCGCCATGCACCAGGATTCACCGAGCCTGTCTCACAGCAGCCTGTACCTGCAACGCCTGGGGTATGACACACCGCCAGCGCCTACCTTGGAGACCCTGGCCCAGTTGCAATTGCGCCATGTCAGTACCTTCGTTTTCGAAAGCCTTTGCACCTTTTTGCAGGTGCCGGTCCCCATTGATCTGGCCAGCGTCGAACAAAAAGTCCTGCTCAACGGGCGAGGTGGCTACTGCTACGAGCTCAACCAGATGTTCCTGGCGTTGCTGCAAGAACTGGGCTTCGACGCACGGGGTATCACTGGCCGCGTGGTGATGGGCGGGCCACCCGATGCGTTGACCGCCCGCACGCATCGCCTGACCCTGGTGACCCTGGACGGTGAACGCTACATCACCGATGTCGGCTTTGGTGGCATGGTGCCGACCAGCCCCCTGCGCCTGGACGATCAGGCGCCCCAGGCCACCGCCCATGAACCCTATCGACTGACCTTGAATGCCGGCAGCTACACCTTATGGGCCCAGGTTGGCGAGGAGTGGCGCGGACTATACGTGTTCGACCTGCAGCCGCAGTCGCACTTCGACTACGAAATCGGCAACTGGTACGTATCCACTCACCCCGACTCGCCGTTCCTCGGGCAGTTGAAAGTGGCCCTTATCGGACCCGGGCTGCGGCGTACCTTGAACAATGCCCACTACGCCGTGCACCACCTGGGCCGGGACAGTGAGAAACGTCGGATCACCGATGTCGACGAACTGTTGGCCGTGCTGCAAGAGGCGTTCGGTTTGCGCCTGCCCGAACACCCACAGCTACGCCCGAAACTCGCGCAGTTATTGGCCGATACGTGATGGGTCCGCTCAAAGAGGCTTGATCCAGAGCCTTCGCTGAAGCGTTTTACCTCCAAATCAAGGCAAATTAATTCGAACCTTTCGCGCCGCAGGGGGTTCGAACCGGTTCCTGAATAATTTGCCCACCCTAAAATGGAGATGTAAGACGATGTCCAAACTATTCGGAAAAATCCTCAAGAATTCTTCGATCCTGGCCTTGGTTGCTGCGCCGGCCGTGGTCTTCGCCGCACCGTCCACCGACCCGATTTCTACCTTCGGTATCCTGGGCGCCTACAACGACTTCAAGCTTGAAGGCGGCAGCGAAAGCGAAAAGGACCACATGCCCGAAGCCGGCGTGTTCTATAACTTCGGCAACAAGCTGACCGCCGAATCCGGCTTTATCTACCAGGCCGGTGTAGACGCCAAGTTCGGCAAGAAAAGCGACAACAAGCTCAAGGAAGGCCAGGCTGACCTCGACCTGGGTTGGCGCGCCGCGCTGGATGCACGCAACTTTGTCGATGTGCTGGTCGGTGGTGGTTATAGCTGGACTCGCTATGAACCAGACTCCGACGACTACGACATGAAACTCACCAGCAAGTCGCCGTTTGCCAAGGCTGCGGTGGGGTACAACCATCAGTTCGACAGCATGACCATGCGCGTCGAAGTCGGCGCCCGCCACACCCTCGACGGCCGCGCCAAGCTCAAGGTCGACGGCATTGGCAGCGACACCGTGGACCTCAAGGACCGCACCAACCCTTACGCCGAAGTCAGCCTGCTGATGAACCAGAACGGCGACCTGCCGGTGATGGCTGGCCTGTACTACACCCGCACCGAGTACAAGCTCGATGCGGATTCGGAGGTGGCCGATAACACCAAGCTCAAGCGCGACGAGTACGGCTTCAAGGTCGGCCTGGCTTTCTAAGCCTGCTGTTACGGGCGCCGGCTTCGCCGGTCGCCCAACCCTGTCCGCCCAAGCCCCCTTTATGTCCGCCAATACCCTCAACACCGCGCCGCCACTGACTTAGTGTGAACCCAGCTGTTCATACCTAAAAAGAGAGGGTGGCTATGTGGTCTACGACCTCCTGTCGCATCGGTTTGCTGCTGGCCTTGCTTGGCCTGCTGTCAGCCTGTGACGACAAACCGCAACAGACTACGGCGCGCAACGCCGTACCCAGCGATCCGACCCTGGCCCAGCTTTACGACAGCAGTTGCAAACTCTGCCACGCCAACCCGGCATCCGGCGCGCCACTGACCGGCGATAGCCAGGCCTGGAGCCCGCGTGTCGCCCAGGGCGCGGATACGCTGTTGGACCATACCCTCAACGGCTACAACGGCATGCCGCCGATGGGCCTGTGCATGCAGTGCTCCGAGGAGCAGTTCCTGGGGCTGATCGGTTTCATGGCCGGTGTTCATATCCAATAACAACAATGGGGTAGGTGATGGTGCTTTCACGCAGGCAACTGTTGCAGCGCTCGGCGGTGGCCGGTGCATTCCTGGCGATGAGCAGTAACCCGGCGCTGGCCCAGTTGGCCCGGGCACCGCGCTTGATCCCCTGGCGTAACTGGTCGGGGGCACAAAGCTGCCTGCCCCTTGAGCGGCTGGCACCCAAGGACCTGGGGGAGTTGGTACAGGTCATTCGCCAGGCGCCGGGCAAGATCCGTCCAGTGGGCTCGGGTCACTCGTTCAGCGCCTTGGTGCCGACTGATGGCACATTACTCTCGCTGAGCTTTTTCAACGGCTTGCTCGACCACGACGCCAGCACCCTGCAAGCCACCTTCGCGGCTGGCACACCCATGTCACGCATGGGGCCAGCGCTCAAGGCGGTCGGCCAGGCGTTGCCGAACATGGCAGACATCGACTACCAGACGCTGGCGGGGGCCATTAGCACCTCGACCCATGGCACTGGCGTCGGGTTTTCCTCGTATTCCGCCGGTGTCACCGGCCTGCAACTGGTGACGGCCCAGGGCGAAGTGCTGGACTGCGACGCCAACCGTGAGCGCGAGGTGTTCAGTGCCGCGAGGGTGTCACTGGGCGCGCTGGGCATAGCCACCCGCGTGCGCCTGCAAAACCGCACGCCTTACCGCCTGCGGGAGCGCCAATGGATCGCCCGCACCGAAGAACTGCTGGAGGATGTGGCGAAAAACACCCGGGAAAACCAGCATTGGGAGATGCTGGTGGTAACACATTCGGACTACGCCTTGTCCATCGCTCTCAACGAGACCACCGACGCTCCGACCCCACCGATCGATCCGGCAGAGGCGGGCGGCAATGAGTTTGTGTCGATCATCGAAAACCTCGACAAATACGCCAGCGACTTTCCCCAGGCACGCCGCACGTTGCTCAACAGCCTGCGTTATTTCGCCAGTTTCCAGGACCGGGTGGCCGAGTCATTCGAAATCTACGCCAACGTACGCAACGTGCGTTTCAACGAGATGGAGTATTCGGTGCCCGCCGAGCATGGCCCGGCCTGCCTGCGGGAAATCCTCAAGCTGATCCGCGACAAGGACCTGCGCACCTGGTTTCCCATCGAGTACCGCTACGTCAAGGCCGATGATATTCCCCTGAGCATGTTTGAAGGCCGCGACAGCTGTTCGATCTCGGTGCACCAGCACTACACCATGGACCACCACAACTTTTTCGCGGCCGTCGAGCCGATCTTCTGGAAATACGCCGGGCGGCCCCATTGGGGCAAATTGCACACCCTCAATGCCCGCACCTTGCAGGCCCTGTACCCGCGCTGGAATGAGTTCGCGCGAGTGCGCCAGGCCCTCGACCCCGGCGGCAAATTCCTTAATGCACACCTGTCATCCATCCTGGGAGTTGCCTGATGAATCGCAGACACTTCATGGCCGGTACCCTGGGCGCCGGCGCCTTGCTGGTGGCGGGCGCGGCGCTGCTGCGTCCGGCTGACCGAGGGTCGCCGTACAGCGAGTATTTTCACCAGTTGAACCAGCAGCTCAAGGCCCATGGGCCCATGCGTCCGGTGCTGCTGATAGACCTGGATCGCCTGGATCACAACATCGACATCGTCATGCAATCGGTACAGCGTGGTGGCAAGCACCTGCGGCTGGTGGAGAAATCCCTGCCAGCACCGGGACTCTTGGCCTACATCGCCAAGCGCGCGGGTACCCGCCGCTTGATGTCGTTTCACCAACCCTTTCTCAACCACGACGCCCAAGTGTTTCCCGACGCCGATATCCTGCTGGGCAAGCCGTTGCCGGTACGTTCGGCCGAGCTGTTCTATCAACACCACCAAGGGGCATTCGATCCCGCCCGGCAATTGCAGTGGTTGCTGGACACGCCACAGCGCCTGCAACAATACCTGGCGCTGGCCCAGGGCCTGGGCACGCGGCTGCGGATCAATATCGAACTGGATGTGGGCCTGCATCGCGGCGGTATCAGCGACAACGCGGTGCTGGGGCAAATGCTGGGGTTGATCCGCGCGCATCCGCAGCACCTGGAGTTTGCCGGCTTCATGGGCTACGACCCATTTGTCGGCATGGGCGTGCCGGGCATCCTCGGGTCGCCCCAGGCACTGTTCGAAAAGGTCATGCAACGTTACAACGGTTTTGTCGACTTCAGCCGCCAGCAGTTTGCGACGCTGTGGCGTGATGACCTGACACTCAATACCGCTGGCAGCCCCAGCTACCGGATGCATGAGCAGGAACAGTTGAGCAGCGAAGTCTCGGTAGGCACGGCGCTGCTCAAGCCTACGCATTACGATCTGCCTTCATTGAGTGAGCATGTCCCGGCGGCCTACATCGCCACGCCCGTCCTCAAAAGCACCGGTGCGGTCAACATCCCGGCGCTGGACGACAAGTCCCGGTTGCTGTCGTGGTGGGATCGCAACCAACGCGCCACGTTTTTTATCTATGGCGGCAACTGGATGGCCGATTTCGAGTCGCCTGCGGGGCTGCAAAGCAATGGCTTGTATGGCCGTAGCTCCAACCAGGAGATGGTCAACGGTTCGCCTGGGGTTGGCTTGAACATCGACGACCAGGTGTTCCTGCGCCCGGCCCAGACCGAGTCGGTACTCTTGCAGTTTGGCGATCTGCTGGCGGTGCGCGGCGGCAAAATCGTCGACAGCTGGCCGGTTTACACCGGATGAAATGCCGCGTCCCTATGTAGGCCCCGACGGTGGTGAAGGCCTTGTTGTGGCTAGGGGACAAGCCCCCTAGCCACAGGTGATTGCTACAAGGCAAACGGAATTGTCAGCTTGGCCCACAACATATCGCCTTGCGGCCGGTTCTCGACATCAAACTCCTTGGCCCAACGGACCTCCGCGCTGGCGTACTCGAGAAAGGTGAAGTACACCGCCGGCCCAATCGCAAACACCTGGCCACGCACACCGTCGTTGACTTCTTCGCCATAGATATTGGTCACGGTGCGTCCGTACTGCTTATCGTCAGTCGTCTGCTTGAGGTAGTAGCCATTGATGCCCAGGCTCAGGTTGTCGGTCACTTTGTAGCTGGCCGAGTAATCGAAGTGGAAAATCTGCCCCGAGCGGTAGTCCGTCGCGTGGTTTTCCTGGTTGAAACTGTAGGTGGTCTTGATCGACAGCTCAGTGCGCTCGTCAGGCAGCCATGTCACTGACACCAGCGGCTTGTAGGTGTAGAAATTGTTGCTGGTGTTGGCCAGGCGCGAAGCGTCGTATTCACCGGTAGGCACGGTGATTTCTACCGCGGCGCCCAGGGTCAGATTCTTGCCCAGGTCCCATAGGATAATCGGCGCGATAGTGGTGTCGCCCATGCTTTCACGTTGGTCAGACATGCCAAACAGGGCCACTTGTTGCTTGAGGTAGGGCTGGGCGATATAGCCACCCAACCGCCCGCCAAACACCCGCAACGGGCTCAGGTAATCCAGGCGCGGGATAATTGCATCCGAGCGGATCTTCACCTGTGGCACCTTGCCCCCGAGGGAGCTGATATCCAGCTTCGTGGCTTCATAGTGGTTGTAGTAAAGGTTGAAGGCGAACATGTGGTCCGGCAGGTGATCCACATCCAGCGGCAGGATGTAAAAGCCATCGGTACCGGGGCCGATATTGTCCACGCCGCCCTCGGTGGCCAGGGTCGGCAGGCTGAGAAGGGCCAGGGCAAGGGGCAGGGGGGCAAGCGCGCGGGTCGGGTTCATGTCTGGGCTCATTATTATTGTTGGATGAATGCACCGTCGGCCCTCATCGGAGCCTTGCCCATAGAAATAAGCCCTCGACGCCCCGGAGGGCAGGGTATTGGCGGCCATATAGGGGGGCTTTGCCGGACAGCGTTCATTCAGAGTGCGGCAAGCCTTGCAAGCACCTATGATTGTCAGGATGTTTCTAAAACAATAACCGGGCATAGAGTCGGGAATCGCAGATCCATGCACAGCAAAACCGTTGATCCACACTACGAACTGGCGCTGGTCTCGCCTTTTCTCCTGCAAACCCTGGGGCAGGTTGCGGCGCAGAAGGGCGCCAATGCCGAGCATCTGTGCCGTGGCCTGGGGTTTACCCTGGCAGACCTGGATGACCCGGCGCTGCGCATTTCCTACCGCCAGGCCGTGGCGATGATCCAGCGGGCACTTAAAGTCCTGCCAGACCAGGGGCTGGGCCTGTGTGTCGGCAATCAGAATGTGCTGGGCACCCTGGGCCTGCTCGGGCATGTCATCTCACTGTGCAAGACCCTGCGCGATGCCTTTGCCGTGGGCGAGCGCCATCAACACACCTCCGGCGGCATCGCCACCTCGCGTATCCACGAAGGCGCCCAGCAGGTCATGGTCGATGTCGAGTGCCTGCTGCCCTTTGCCGAGGTCCAGGTATTTGCCGCCGAGGAGTTTTTTGCCAGCCTCATGATCTACGGGCGGACCTTGGTGGGCAGTGAATTCAAGCCACTGCGCATGGAGTTCATGCACGCGCCACCGGCGTATGCCGCCGAGTACCAGCGTTTGTTCGGTGACGATGTGCGCTTTGGCTGCCTGCACAACCGCATGGTCCTGGAGGCCCAGTGGCTCGACGTGCCGTTGCCGAATCACCACGCCTTGGCATTGCGCCAGGCCCTTGGCCTGCTGGAGCTGGAAAGTGCCCAACTACACCGGAAAATGGACCTCATCCAGGCGGTGGAACGCGCTATTTCCCGCGACTTGCAGGGCAGCCAACTGGAGAAGGTCGCCAGTGACCTGAACATGAGCGGCCGCACCCTGCGCCGGCGCCTGACCGAGCATGGGCTGACCTTCGAAGCTTTGCTGGAACAGGTGCGTCGCGCCCGGTGCATGGGGCTGCTGGGCAACCCGAGCCTGTCCATCGAACGCATTACCCAAGAGGTGGGCTACAGTGATGTGCGCAGCTTTCGCCGGGCGTTCAAGCGCTGGACGGGGCTCAGTCCCAGCGCATTCCGCAGCGTGGGATGAGGGCCACGCCGGGCCACGCAATTGCATTGAACCCTATTGCCCGGCCAGTGCCACATTAGGGGAACGCACACTTATCTGGAGGTTGGCATGCGCACCATCGATCTGGCGGGTACCCCAGTCCCGGTCATCGGCCAAGGCACCTGGCGTATGGGTGAAGACCCTGGACGGCGTACAGCGCAAGTGACTGCGCTGCAATTGGGCATTGACGAAGGCATGACCCTGATCGACACCGCCGAGATGTACGGCGAAGGCGGTGCTGAAGAAGTGGTCGGGCAGGCGATCCAAGGGCGTCGGGAGCAGGTATTCCTGGTCAGCAAGGTCTACCCGCATAACGCCAGCAAAGCGGGAGTTCCCCGTGCCTGTGAGGCCAGCCTCAAACGCTTGGGCACCGATCATATCGATCTGTATCTCCTCCACTGGCGTGGGCAACACCCGCTTGCCGAAACGGTTGAAGCCTTTGAACGACTGCGGGAGGCCGGCAAGATCGGGCGCTGGGGCGTTTCCAACTTCGACGTTTCAGACCTCCAGGAGCTGGCATCACCCGCCTGCGCCACCAATCAGGTGCTCTACAACATCGAACAGCGCGGCATTGAATTCGACCTGTTGCCCTGGTGGCAACAGCATCACCTGCCGTTGATGGCCTACTGCCCAATCGCCCAGGGTGGGGAACTGTTGGCCAGCCCCACCCTCAAGCAGATTGCCCGTCGATATCAAGTCACACCGTCCCAGGTTGCCCTGGCGTGGGTCTTGCGGCAGACCGGTGTCATCGCCATCCCCAAGGCCGTCACCCCCGAACACGTGCGCCTCAATGCCGCGGCGGCCAAGCTGGTTCTCGACGAACATGACCTTGACGCTATCGACCGAGTATTCGGTGCGCCGATACGCAAGCATCCGCTGGCAATGGTCTGAAGCCCTACTGAGGCGGGCGCGCGTGTCGCGCTACCGCCTCACCTGTGGCCGGGTTCAACCCGCTACCGGGCTGCGCCAGTCGTCAGAGCCGGACGTGCCCGAGACCTCATGGGTCCAGACGATTTTGCGGTAGGTAAAGTGCACATCTTCAAGGTGGGTGAAGTGTGCATTTCCCGGGTCCTGGCAGTTCGGCATCCGCGACTGGATATCGACGATGATCGCGTCCTCCAGCTCGATGGTGAAGTAATGCTCCTGGGTGCCGGCGGAGGAGGTGCGATACCACTCCAGGCGGCACTTGACCATTTCCCCCGACGTCAGTGCGCTGAACAGCAACGGTGAAGATTTATCGAATACCTTGCTGATCATCAGCGGCTTGTGTACACGCTGGCCGGTGGGTTGGCCCGACTGCGGATCACGGGGAATGATGACCTGATGCTGGAAGGCCTCGACCAGGATCTGGTCCTCGTGGCCTTCCTGATAGATATTGCCTACCGAATCCTGGGTGAACGTGCCTGCCGTGATCAAACCTTGCTTGGTACCGGTGATCGAGAGGTATGCGGGTGTTGGCATAATTGGTTTCCTTGCCTGATAGATAAGTTGGCGCCACAGGGCGCTACTACTCGCTAACAAGAAGTGTGCCGGATAATAGTTGGCCTAATAAAATAAGGGCGTTTCTTGGAGGAGGGTGCGTAACGGTGCGTGGGCGGTATGATTTCTGGTTTATAAGTTGGTTTTCTTTGCGCAATAGTGCGCAGATATTTGCACTGTTGGGCACGTCACGATATTGAAAGGTAAATGTTTGCTTTCAAGGTGAGTTGATTGAAAAGAGTGCGCAGTTTTTTGCGCATCCCTGCAAGCTGTATGAGGCTCGCTAAGGCTGTAAACCTCTTGGCGGGGCAGGAGCATCGATTGCGTGCGCTTACAAAATTGCGAGATTTTATTATCTTTGTAGGATTCTACTTAACTACGCCTTAGTGGCTTGTCCAATAAAATCTGGCTGCTATTGTTTGCACTTGTCCCAGCGTGAAAATGGAATTCAGCAAGTATGTCTTCGGCGCTTAATAGCTGTTTGCCATACTTTAATTCAGCATTGATCAGCACAGTGCAGCCCATCATGGTTTACTCAGACAAACTTTCTGCGCATTACTTGGAAGTTGCCCGCTCACCGATCTCCATTGCCTGTTTTGCAGGGCCGGACGTCCGTTATTCGCCAGCGTACGAAGCGCTGGAAAGCGAGTTGGACAAGGCCCGGTTGATCCATGGCAACAACCAGCCCGACTGGCAGCAGGTCATGGACAAAAGCGAGGCGTTGTTGCGTCACGAGTCCAAGGATTTGCGGGTCGTTGCCTGGCTGACGTGGGCCCTGTATCGGTGTGAGTCCTTTCCTGGCCTGTTGGCTGGGCTTGGCATGTTGCGCTACCTCTGTGAACACCACTGGGCGACGGTACATCCCATCAAGCAGCGGACTCGCATCGCGGCCTTTGGCTGGTTGATGCAGCGCATCGAGCCGGTACTGGCGCAGAGCGTTGCCCTCAGAGAGCAACGCTCCCTGTTCCAGTGCATGGCTGGGCATTTGGCGTGTCTTGACGAGCTATGGGTTGGGCACCTGGGGGACGACGCTCCGTTGCTGCTGGCAGCCCGCAGGCATCTCGCGGACAAGCTGCAACGAGCCCAGGAGAGCGCTGCGCCACAGTCCGGGGTGAGCGCGGTGGTTGCCCAGGTCAAGCAGGCGGCGACTCAACTGCTGGCGCCTGAGCCTGTGGTGAACAACGAAAAAGACGTACACAAGCTCCTGCGCGCACTGCAAGACAACGCTCGCCCCCTGTGTGCCTGGTGGCTGCGCCAGAACGCCACCGACCTGCGGGCCTTGCGCCTCAACCGCACGCTGGCATGGCTGGGCATCACCGGTCTTCCCGATAGCAACAGCGATCAGATAACGCCCTTGCGCGGGCTGGTGCCCGACAAGCTCAAGCGCTACCAGGAGCGATTTGCCCAAGGGCATTACGCCGACCTGCTGCTGGAGCTTGAAGCCAGCCTGGCGAGTGCGCCTTTTTGGTTTGACGGTGTGCGCATGGTCTGGGAGTGCCTGCAAGCGCAGCAGGCCGAATTGGCAATGGTCGAGACAGAGATTCAGTTCGCCCTGTTGCTACAACGATTACCCGGGCTCGCCCAGTTGCGCTTCCACGATGGAGCGCCCTTTGCCGATGCCGCCACCCGCGGATGGATCGACACCCAGGTCAGCCGCCACCTGCAAGCACGGGTGCCGGTCCGGAACACTGGCGGCGCCGGTCCGGCGCCATGGGAGGAGGCCTTGCAGGTGGTTGCTCCGCTGCTGCGCAAGGAGGGGCTGAAAGTTGCGGTCCGGGCCTACAAAAGTGCCATGCAGGCGGCGCGGGGTGATCGGGCGCGGTGTTACTGGCGCCTTGGCCTGGCTCGGTTGTGTATCCAAGGTGCCAAGCACGACTTGGCCAGGATCCAGCTTGAGCAGCTCGAGCAGGAGTTACAGCACGCCGGCCTATATCGCTGGGAGCCCGACCTGACCCTTGAGGTATTGCAACTGTTGTACGCCTGTTACGACGTATTGCCCCAGGGCCATGGCCTGCGCGAGCGCAGGGAGGATGTCCATCGCAAGCTGTGCCAGGTCGATCTGGAAGCGGTACTCGAATAGGTTTTCCCGTCATCAAGCAAAGGAGAAACAACATGGCCAAAGAAGGTTCGGTCGCCCCCAAGGAACGTATCAATATCACGTTCAAACCGGCCATAGGCGGTGCCCAGGAAGAAGTAGAGCTGCCTTTGAAGCTGCTGGTCGTGGGTGATTTCACCCAGCGCGAAGACACGCGCAAGGTTGAAGACCGCAAGCCCATCGGTATCGATAAGAACACCCTGGACGAGGTGTTGGCCAAACAAGCCTTGATGCTGACGTTGAGTGTTCCCAATCGGCTGCAGGAAACGGATGAAGCCGACGAGTTGGCGATCCAGGTGCGCATCAACGCCATGAAGGATTTCAATCCGGCTCAACTGGTGGAGCAGGTTCCGCAATTACACAAGCTGATGGCGCTGCGTGAGGCGCTGGTGGCGCTCAAAGGCCCCCTGGGCAATACACCGAGTTTTCGCAAGGCCATAGAAAGTGCGCTGGCCGATGACCAGGCCCGCGCGCGGGTGCTGGCCGAACTGGGGCTGAACAGCCCTGCCGCATGACCCACTCAGTAAAAAGGACACTGATAGCATGACCTCCAGCCCTAACGCCTATGCGGCACCCCTGGATACCGGATACAGCATTCTCGACGACATCATCGCCCAGACCCGCCTGACCGCCGATGATGAAACCTACGACATCGCCAGGCGCGGCGTCGCCGCGTTTATCGAGGAATTGATCAAGCCACAGAACCGCGGGGAGCCAGTCAAGAAGCAACTGGTGGACCGGATGATTGCCGAGATCGACACCAAGCTCAGCCGGCAAATGGACGAAATCCTCCACCACCCCGAATTCCAGGCACTGGAATCGGCCTGGCGGGGCTTGCAGTTGCTGGTGGATCGCACTGACTTTCGCGAAAACATCAAGATCGAGTTGCTGAACGTCTCGCGCCAAGACCTGCTGGATGATTTCGAAGACTCACCGGAGGTCGTTCAGTCGGGGCTCTACAAACACACCTACAGCGCCGAATACGGTCAGTTCGGTGGTCAACCCGTGGGCGCGATCATCGCCAACTACTTCCTTTCACCCAGCGCGCCCGACGTCAAGCTGATGCAGTATGTTTCCAGCGTCGCTTGCATGGCCCATGCGCCATTCATAGCCGCCGCCGGGCCTGGCTTTTTCGGCCTGGAGAGCTTTACCGGCCTGCCAGACCTGAAGGACCTGCAGGACCACTTCGAAGGGCCACAATTTGCCAAGTGGCAGAGCTTCCGCCAGAGCGAGGATGCCCGTTACGTCGCCTTGACGGTGCCACGTTTTCTCCTGCGAACGCCCTACGACCCGGTGGACTCTCCGGTCAAGACCTTCGCCTATAACGAACATGTCGTCAGCAGCCACGAGCATTATCTCTGGGGCAATACCGCCTATGCCTTCGCCACGCGCTTGACTGACAGCTTTGCCCGTTTCCGCTGGTGCCCCAACATCATCGGCCCACAAAGCGGGGGCACGGTGGAAGACCTGCCGCTGCATCATTTCCAGAGCATGGGCGAAATCGAAACCAAGATCCCCACCGAAGTGCTGGTTTCCGACCGTCGCGAATATGAATTGGCCCAGGAGGGTTTCATCGCCCTGACGATGCGCAAGGGCAGCGACAACGCCGCATTCTTTTCCGCCAGTTCCGTGCAGAAGCCCAAGCGTTTCGGGATCAGCGCCGAGGGAAAGGCGGCCGAGTTGAACTACAGGCTCGGCACCCAGCTGCCGTACATGATGATCGTCAACCGCCTGGCGCACTATTTGAAAGTGCTGCAGCGCGAGCAGTTGGGTTCGTGGAAGGAACGTACCGACCTGGAGTTGGAACTCAACAAGTGGATTCGCCAGTACGTCGCGGACCAGGAAAACCCCAGCGCCGAGGTTCGGGGGCGACGTCCATTGCGGGCGGCGCGGATTGTTGTCAGTGATGTTGACGGCGAGCCAGGCTGGTATCGCATCAACCTCAGCGTACGCCCGCACTTCAAATACATGGGGGCGGATTTCACCCTGTTCCTGGTTGGCAAGCTCGATAAAGAATGAGCCGGGAACTTGAGATGAGTCAGTACAGCGGTCTCCTTGAGCGCCTTGCCGGTACTGCGCCTGCGTTGGCGGGGCGCACGCCACGCGCCTGCGTTGCGGCATCGGTGGCCATCCACTTGGGCAACATGCTCAGCACCCGGGCAGGCAGTGTGCAGACGCTGCCTGACTACGGTTTGCCGGACCTGAATGATATGCGCCTGAGCCTGCACGAATCCCTGAGCCAGGCACGTTTTCTGATCGAACGCTTCATCGCGGCCTACGAGCCGCGCCTGAGCAATGTCCGGGTCGTCGCATTACCCCAGGGTCGCGATCCGTTGGTGCTGGCCTTTGATATCCAGGGCGCGCTGAATATCGACGGGGTCATGCAGGACGTGGTGTTTAGCGCAAGCCTGGCGGGCAGTGGACGCGTTGAGGTCGCCCCAGGTGTCCTTTAACCGCTATTACCAAAGTGAACTCAATGCCTTGCGGCAATTGGGGCGGCGCTTCTGCGAACGCAACCCGGCGCTTGCCCCATTCCTCGGGGACAGAGGCCGGGACCCGGATGTAGAGCGTTTGCTTGAGGGCTTTGCATTCCTGACGGGCCGCCTGCGACAGAAACTCGATGATCAGTTGCCGGAGCTCAGCCATTCGTTGATGCACCTGTTGTGGCCCAACTACATGCGACCAATACCCGCGTTCAGCATGTTGCAGTTTGCGCCGCTGTTGCGCGCAGGGCCCGGCATTACGGTCGAGCGCGATACACCGGTGGAAAGCGTGGCGATCGAGGGGGAGCGCTGCCGTTTCCGTACGTGTTATGCAACGCAGGTGCTGCCACTTGAACTCACAGCGCTGGATTACTCCGCGCAAGGCAAGGGGGCCTTGCTGAGCCTGCGCCTGGAGATGACCGCCGAAGGGTATATGGGCGAACTGGCACTTGAACACCTGTGCTTGCATCTTGCCGGGGAGCGCTATGTCAGCCAGATGCTTTACGTGAGCCTGCTGCGTCACCTGCAGGGCATTGAGCTGCTGCTGCTCGATGGTGAGCGCAAACCCCTGCAGGGGCGCGACGGTCAGGTCCTGTCGCTACCATTACCGGCTTCTGGCGTTCGGCCCGCCGGTTTTTCCCAAGATGAGGCGCTGCTGCCCTATCCGCCGAATGCCTTCACCGGGTATCGGCACCTACAGGAGTATTTCGCGTTTCCTGACAAGTACCTGTTTGTCGACGTCAATGGCCTGGATGTGCTGCAAAGCTTGCCGGATGACCTGCTCAAGCAGGCTCGGGGTTTGGAGTTGCGCTTCAAGCTGCGTCAGCGCAATCCCGAGCAGGTGCTCCCGACAGTGGACAACGTGAAGCTGTTTTGCACGCCGGTGGTCAACCTGTTCAAACACGATGGGGTACCGATCCGACTGGATGGCAAGCAGGACGAGTACCTGCTGCAGGGAACTGACTACGCACCAGGCCACTGCGGGGTGTTCTCCGTAGACCAAGTCACGGGATGGCGTCCGGGTGGCCTGGGCTACCAGACCTATGTGCCGTTCGAGTCGTTCGAGCACGATCAGCAGACGGCGAGCTACAGCATTCGCCAGCGGCCCTCGGTGCAACACACCGGCCTGGATACTTACCTGAGCTTTGGCATTCGTCAGTCCCAGGAGCAGGAAACCCTGTCCGTTGAACTGACCTGTACCAACCATGATTTGCCGCGCAAATTGCGGATCGGTGACATCAACCAAGCCTGCGAACAAACACCCGAGTTCCTGTCCTTTCGCAATATCACGGTCGCCACCCCTGGCATCGCGCCTCCGCTGGACAGCGGTTTTCTGTGGAAGCTGATCAGCAACATGTCGCTCAATTACCTGTCCCTGAGCGATATCAATGCGCTGAAAGTGGTGCTCGAAACCTATGACTTGCCGCGCTACCACGATCGCCAGGCCGAAAAAGTCAGCATCCGTCGGTTGGGTGGATTGCGCTCCATAAGCCAGCGCCCCATCGACCGGTTGCATCGTGGCTTGCCGATTCGGGGGGTGGCAATCGACCTGATCGTCGATCTCCAGCACTTTCTCGGAGAGGGCGATTTGTTTGTATTCGCTTCAGTCCTCAACGAGTTTTTTGCACTGTACGCGAGCCTTAACTCGTATCACGAACTGCGTGTTACCAGCACACAAGGAGAGGTGTATCTATGGCCATCCCGGATGGGCCAGCAAGCCCTGCTTTAACCGAATTATCCCGGACCATTCGCGAGTATTCGCTGTTCCAGGCGATCTCGCAGGTCATTGAGCGTATACGCGATGCCCACCCCTGCCTTGACGATGAGGCGCTTTATGAGCACCTGGAGTTCCAGGCCAATCCGGGGCTGGGGTTTCCCGGCAACGACATTGACCGAGTGACATTTTTTGTCGAGCGCGGGCAACTACGGGCACGCATGCGCCTCAACGTATTGGGGCTGGTGGGGGCAAACTCGCCACTGCCGGCATTCTATGCCGAACACGCATTGAGCGAGCGCGCGGGCGGTAATCCTGTCGCGGATTTCCTCGACGTGTTTCACCACCGTTTGCATCGGCTGATGCTGCCTCTGTGGCGCAAGTACCGCTACCGGGTGTGCTTTCGAGCGGGGGCCAGCGACTCGTTTTCCGAGCAGATGTTTGCCCTGATAGGCCTGGGCGGCCGGGCCATACGCAGTGCGACACAACTGGATTGGAATCGCTTGCTGCCCTACCTGGGTTTGCTGGGTATGCGCGCCCATTCGGCGGCGCTTATCGAAACGGTGCTGCGTTACTACTTCAAACACTCGCAGCTGATGATCGAGCAATGCGTCAAGCGCAAGGTGGTGATTGCCCCCAGGCAATGCAACCAATTGGCGCAAGCGAACAGTCGCCTGGGGCAGGACCTGGTCCTTGGGCGGCAGGTTGTGGATCGTGCCGGCAAGTTCAGGGTGCATCTGCAGGACCTCGACTGGCAGCGTTTTCATGACTTTTTACCTGGCGGCGCAAGCTACTCGCCGCTGTGCGCGCTGGTTCGTTTCGCCGTCCGCGACCCTCTGGACTTCGACCTGCGCCTGGCCCTGCGTCCCGGCGAGGTGCGGGCGCTGCACATAGGCCAACGCAATGTGTGCCGGCTAGGATGGACCAGTTGGATGGGGCAGGCGCGCGCGGATGGCGTGCTCATTCTGGCCAGTCAACTCGGGAGCGACGGATGAATATGATGAATGTGGATTTGCAGCAATTGATTCGTGTGCTGGCGCCTCAGACTCGCCATGACCTGGAGTACGCCGCCGCACGCTGTGTGGCCCGTGGGGGCGCCGAAGTCCTGGTGGAGGATGTCTTGCTGGCGCTGCTGGAGCGCCCACAAGGGCTGCTGGCGCGTGCTCTGCAAGACGCTGGCGTTGAACTGGGCGAACTGCAAGCGACACTGCAGCCCAGGATGGGGCAGGGGACTACGCGCAACCCGGTGTTCGCACCGCTGCTGGTGCAATGGCTGCAGCAAGCGCTGGTCGTTGCCCAGTTGGAGTTGGCGCAATCGAATGTCAGTGACGCGGCCTTGATCCTTGCCTTGTTGCGTAACCCACTGCATCACGCAGGCAGCCGCTATCAGGTGTTGTTGGCCCGCCTCGATGCGCAGCGCCTGCTTGAGTTTGCCTTGAGCGACCATGCCGAAGCTTCCCGTACGCCCGCTTGTGCCCAGCATGAATCACTGTTGCAGCGTTTCACCCATGACCTGACCCAGCAGGCCCGTGAAGGGCGGGTCGACCCGGTGTTGTGCCGGGACGCAGAGATCGCGCAGTTGATCGATATCCTGGCACGCCGGCGCAAGAATAACCCGATCATTGTGGGGGAGGCCGGTGTCGGCAAGACCGCGCTGGTCGAGGGGCTGGCCAGGCAGATTGCCCAGGGACAGGTGCCTCCGGCGCTCAAGGAAACGCGCCTGCTGATCCTCGATATGGGGCTGTTGCAGGCGGGCGCCAGCATCAAGGGCGAGTTCGAACGGCGGCTCAAGGGCGTTATCGAGGAGGTCAATGCCGCGTTGGTGCCGGTGATCCTGTTCATTGACGAGGCACACACCTTGATTGGTGCCGGTGGCTCGGCGGGCAGCGGCGATGCGGCGAACCTGCTCAAGCCAGCGCTGGCTCGTGGCGAGCTGCGTACCATCGCTGCCACCACCTGGTCGGAGTACAAGAAGTACTTCGAAAAGGATCCGGCACTGGCCCGGCGCTTTCAGCCGGTGCATGTACACGAGCCGAGTGTCGATGAGGCAGTGACGATCCTGCGCGGTCTCACTTCGGTGTATGAAGCCAGTCACGGCGTGTACGTGCGCGATGACGCCGTGGTTGCCGCCGCGCAGTTATCGGCACGCTACCTGGCCGGGCGCCAGTTGCCCGACAAAGCCGTGGATGTGCTCGATACCGCCTGCGCCCGCGTGCGCATCAGCCTCGTCACAGCCCCACCGGCGTTGCAGGCCGTGGCTACCCAATTGGCGCAAAGTACTGGCGAGTACCAGGCGCTTTGCCGCGACAGGGATGCCGGGTTGCCCATTGATCCAGGTGCGCTGCAGGTCCTGGCTGCGCGCCTGGACGCCGCCGGTTGCGAACATGAGCAGCTCACGCAGGCCTGGACGCATCAGCGCGAGATGGCCGAGCGGGTGCTGGCCCTGCGCATGCAACTGAATCAAGCCAGGCAGGCAGGCCAGGCCATCGAGGTGCTTGAGCAGCAACTGTGCGAAGCCCACGGCAGCTTGCTGGCCGAGCAATCGCGACAGCGCCTGGTGAGTTTCGAAGTATGCCCGCGGCTGGTGGCGCAAGTGATCAGTGCCTGGACCGGGATTCCACTCAGCCAAGTGGCTTGCGAACACAGCGTCAAGGTGCTCGACTTCGCTACCGATCTGCGTACGCGCATTCTCGGCCAGGAACAGGCGGTACAGATGCTGGACCGTTCGATGCGTGCGGTTGCGGCGGGCATCAACCGTGCCGATGCACCCGTGGGCGTGTTTCTGCTGGTCGGCCCCAGTGGGGTTGGCAAGACGCAGACGGCACTGGCCTTGGCCGACCTGTTGTATGGCGGCGAACGGTTCCTGACCACCATCAACATGTCCGAGTACCAAGAGAAGCATTCGCTGTCGCGCCTGATTGGCGCTCCGCCCGGGTATGTCGGTTATGGCGAGGGCGGTGTGCTGACCGAAGCCGTCAGGCAAAAGCCCTATTCGGTGGTGCTGCTCGATGAGGTCGAGAAAGCACACCTGGGTGTCATGAACCTGTTCTACCAGATCTTTGACAAAGGGCGGGCCAATGATGGCGAGGGGCGCGAGATCGACTTTCGCAACACGCTGATTCTGATGACCTCCAACCTTGGCAGCGACTGCACCATCGACCTGTGCGGCGCTACGCAGCGTCCCAGCGCACAAGTATTACAGGACGCCCTTGCGCCGCTGCTCAATCAGCATTTCAGGCCGGCACTGCTGGCCCGCATGCGTGTCGTGCCGTACTACCCACTGAGCGGTGCGGTGCTACGGGAGTTGGTACAAAGCAAGTTGCAGTGCCTGGGCCAACGTCTGCTGCAGCGGCACCTCGCATTCAGCTATTGCCCGCGATTGGTCGATTACCTGGCAGAGCGCTGTACCCGCAACGACAGTGGCGCGCGGTATGTCGATCAATGGATCGATAGCCATCTATTGCCCCTGATAGTCGATCGCCTGCTTGAAGCGATGGCCAGGGATGAGCATGTGCAGCGCGCCCACGCCATGCTGGACGGCGACGATCACATCACCTGTGAGTTTGCGTGATGAGGGATACCCCATTGTTACAGGCACCGGACGTTGCCGAACAACTGGTGCAGTGGCTCATGCGCCTGGGCCTCGATAGCGATAGGGCAAGTATGCCTGGCAACCTTGCCCATGCCGCCGCGCAGTTGAGCCAGTGCTCGCTCAGCCAGGTGTACCTGTCAGATGAGGCGGGTCACGGCTTGTTCCTGGCGGCCGAACATAGGCCGCAAGCAGGGCCGTGGGAAATCGGTGCAGGCGCAGAAGTGGATCAGCAGGGCCAGCAATTGCTGCGGTTCGCCCTGGAACATAAGCGTCCCCTGAGCCTCTGCGGCCTGCAAGACAGCATGTATGACACCGCTTTCATTCCTTCAGGCCTGGTGCCATGGCAGTCGCTGTTGTGCGTCCCACTCATCCATCACCACCTACCGGTGAGGGGCATGCTGCTATGCGTCACGGAGCGCGCCCTGGACCTGCAGCCGTATGCCACGCCACTGGGGCAGTTGGGGGTTTTTGCGTTGCGCCAGCGGGCGCTGCTACAGGAGCCCGGTCGGCCAGCGGCGGCCCATCAGGCGCTCGGTAGCGCAGTGCGTCCCGCAGGCCTTGGCCTGATTGGCAACAGCGCAGCGATGGATGATACCTGTCGCTTGATCGGCAAGGTGCTGGACAGCACCTACACCGTGCTCCTGCGCGGTGAGACCGGTACGGGCAAGGAGGTGGTCGCCAGGGCGATCCATGCCATGGGCCCGCGCCGATCCAAGGCGTTTGTCGTACAAAACTGCGCGGCATTCCCGGAGGGGTTGCTCGAAAGCGAACTGTTTGGCTATCGCAAAGGTGCCTTTACGGGTGCTGACCGTGACCGTCCTGGGCTGTTCGATGCTGCCGACGGCGGTACGTTGCTGCTCGATGAAATCGGCGATATGCCCCTGTCACTGCAAGCCAAATTGCTGCGGGTATTACAGGAGGGGGAAATCCGCCCGCTGGGTGCCAGCACCGCCCATAAAGTGGATGTGCGCATCGTTGCCGCCACCCACCGTGACCTTCGCGCGATGGTGGCCCAGGGCAGTTTTCGTGAGGATCTCTACTATCGTCTCGCCCAGTTTCCGATCGAGCTGCCGGCGTTGCGCCAACGTGAAGGCGATATACGAGAGTTGGCCCGGCACTTCGCAGGTAAAGCCTGCGCCACCCAGGGGCGATCGCCGGTGTCCTGGTCAAACCAGGCGCTGGACCAGCTTTCCTGCCACAGCTTCCCCGGCAACGTGCGTGAACTTAAATGCCTGGTGGAACGTGCCGTGTTGATGTGCGACGAGGGGGTAATCCTGCCGCAACATCTCATGCTGCCACTGGCGTCACCCGCACAGGCCACCGACGCAACGCTGCGCCAACGCCTTGAGCGCGTCGAACGGGGCTTGCTGATTGATTGCCTGCACAAGAATCGCGGCAATCGTACCCGTACCGCCCGCGAGCTGGGGGTTGCCCGGCGCACCCTGTTGTACCGCCTGGCGCGGCTGAATATCCCCTTTGGTGACGTCAAGGAAGGGTGCTGAATGTTCCGCTCAATCGAATTCAATTCAATGGGAGAGCCTTGATGGTTGTTTCTCGAGGGCAGGTATTGCTGCTTGGTCTGCTGATGTTGGCGCTAAGTGGGTGCACGGCAAATTACGTGTTTGACGACGATGACTACCGGCCGCTGGGTGATCCACGGTCCCACCAGCGTGGGCAGTAAGCCAGGAGACCTTCTATGCAGTTGGTATTTGAACTATGTAGCCATGGGCCTGGCATACCCGGCGGCGCCCGCAATAAAGTCTTTGATGGCGCCGGAGGAGTGATTGGCCGTGGCGCCGATTGCGATTGGGTCATTGCCGACCACAGTCGCCAGTTGTCCAGCCATCATGCCTTGGTCAGCTTTCGCGACGGTCAGTATTTTCTGACTGACATCAGCAGCAATGGCATTTGCCTGGGGGGCAGCGCCGTGCGTTTGCGCAAAGGCCAGGCTCGGCCTATCACCCCTGGCACTGTATTTCGCATGGGCCCGTTTGAAATTCGCGCGCAGCTGGTGGAGCGCTCGGGTGGTACGAGCCCTGGCGATAACCTGATTCCGGATGACGCGTTCCTGCAGCTGGATTCCGTGCGTGCCATGAATGACCCGGCCCCGCCGAGTGTGGCGCCGAACTGGACGGATACCAGCACTGTGGAGCGTCACCATGTGATTGTGCCGACCCTGGTCGAGCCTGCTGCGACGTGCGCGCCAGCCGCTGGGTATGTTCCGGCAGTCGATACGCATGAGCGGTTCTGGAGGGATTTTTCCGAGGCGCTGGGTGTGTGCCTGGAGCCTCTCGACGAGCCTGGGCGACAAGCATTGGCAGTCAAGGCAGCTGGCTTGCTCAGGCAGGCAATCGAAGGGCTGCAACAGAACCTGCACACCCATCAAGAGCTGACAAGTGAATTGAACACCGCACTCGGTCGTGCGCCAACCAGCGCCGAGCGTCCGTTGATGTGTGGCGCCCAAGCACTGGAGGCCATGTTGGTGGCCGATCGCCAGGGGCAGTTGCCCGCCGAACAGATGATTACCCAGGCCTATCGCGATTTGCAGGTTCATCAGGTCGCGGTGCTCGCTGGCTGTCGCGCGGCAATGCGCGGCGCTCTGGCAGCGTTTGCGCCAGGGCAACTGCTGGCCTGTTTCCAAAAGCAGGGCAACACGCCGTGGATCCCCAGCAGTGGCGCCTATTGGCGGGCTTATCTGGTTCATTACCAACGCCTGGTCGAGGAAGACGGTTGGACTGAGCGCTTACTCAGCGAGGACTTTGCCAACGCCTACACGGAACAGGTACGCCTGGTTTCCACCCTTCATAGCACCTGTTCTGGATGATCTGCATGTCACGCACCACCTCTGTTCTGCTACTCGCTGTGTTGGGGCTGTTGCCCGGCTGCAGCAATCTGTCTCCCTATTCGACGCTGACCAAGCTCGATCTGACGCTGGCCGCCAGTGATCTGGTCAACCCGGATCTGCATGGCCGACCTTCACCGATCGTGGTGCGCCTGCTGGAACTCAGAAACCCCGTGGCCTTCGAGAACGCGGACTTTTTCAGCCTGTATGGGCGTGTCGAAAATACCTTGCCCAAGGACCTGGTCAGCAGCGAAGAGTGGGAACTGCGCCCCGGTGAACAGGTGGCGCTCAAGCTCAGTGCAACGCCGGGCAGTCGCTATATCGGGGTGTTGGCCGCCTACCGTGATTTGCCCCAGGTGCGATGGCGTCATGTCGTGCCGTTGGCCGTCGAGTCACGGACCCGTGTCGATCTGGTACTCGACGAAACGGGTGTGCACGCGACGGATGTGCCGCCCGCCAAGGCAGGTGGCTGACATGCTGATTGATAAAGTGATCTGGCAGGAAGGCATGTTGCTGCGCCCTCAACACCTGCAGCACAACGACCGCTATTACCATCAGCAACTGGCGCGCCGCAGCCAATTGTCCCCGGGCTATGCCTGGGGGTTCTTGACATTGGAAATCGACCCGCAATACCTCTATATGGGCAAGGTGGTCGTCAATCAGGCCAGTGGGGTATTGCCTGACGGGACGTTGTTTGAGATCGCCGCGCCGCTGGTGATGGAAATTCCAGCCAACAGCGCCAGCCAGGCGCTGTACCTGGCCCTGCCCATGCTCGCCGGCCATGCGGTCGAGGTTCGTCACCCGGCGCAGACTGACGTATTGGCCCGTTATAGCAGCTACGAAGTGGAGGTAGGAGACGCCAATGCCGGGGAAGACACGCGCTGCGCCATCACCTGCGCACGCGCGGATTTTCGCTTGGTGCTGGGCGATGATCACGACGTCCAGACCTACGTCAGACTCAAAGTCGCACAAGTCCTGGATTGCGACGCCCAAGGCGTTGTGCAGCTCGATAGCGCATTCTCCCCGACGTTCATGCACCTGCATGATTCGCCATTTTTGCTGTCGTGCCTCAAGGAGGTGGTCAGCCTGTTGGCGTTTCGCGCTGATGCGATTGCCGAGCGCTTGCAGGACGCGGGCCAGGCGGCGGGGGCCGAAATGGGGGACTTCTTGATGTTGCAGTTGATCAACCGAATGGAGTTGACCCTGCGACATTGCCTGGACCAGGCCCGTGTGGGCCCCGATGTGCTGTATCAAACCCTGCTTGGGCTGCTGGGGGAGCTTTCGACATTTTCCAGCACGACAAAACGCGCCTGTTTTGAAGGGCGTTACCGACATAGCGACCAGGGGCCGAGCTTTCGTGAATTGATGGCCGCGATTCGCTCGGTCCTGTCGATGGTGCTGGAGCAACATGCCATTGAACTGGTGCTGCAGTCGCGCCAATACGGCGTGCTGGTGTGCCCGGTCAACGGCCTGAACCTGCTGGGTTCGGCGACCTTCATTCTGGCGGTCAGCGCGCACTGCGATTCTGAGGTGTTGCGCCAGCGGCTGCCGGCGCACCTGAAAGTCGGGCCTGTGGAGCGGATACGCGAGTTGGTCAACCTGCACCTGGCGGGGATTCAGGTCAAGCCGATGCCTGTGGCACCACGGCAGATCCCGCTCCATGCCGAGAAAACCTATTTCATGCTCGAACTCAGCGCCCGTGACCTGGAGCAGTTGGAGCATTCAGGTGGGTTCGCCTTCCATGTGAGTGGTGAGTTTGTCGATCTTGAATTGAAATTCTGGGCTATCAGGAACTGAACCCATGACCACAGAAAACGCATACCCGCAGGACGACAGAACGATCCTGCTGGACCGTCAGGGTGTCGGTCCGGCGCAGGGCGCCATGACGGATTTCGAGGCGCCACCGCGCTTTGAGCAGCTTGAGGACCGAATGATCTATGCCGCTCATTTGCACGGCGCCCAGCACTTCAGGCTTGGCCTCAACCCTCTGGTGACGTTGGCCTGGGACCTGTTGTCGGAGGTGGTTCGACTCAAGGGCAGCCCGGCCCGTGAAGGCCTGCGCGCACTCAATGAACGTTTGTCTGCGGGTATTACGCACTTTGAAAACCAGGCCCGGCACGAGGCAATCCTCGACAGCCAGATCATGGCGGCGCGTTATGTGTTGTGCAGCGTAATAGACGAGGCAGTGGTCACCACGGCATGGGGTAGCCAGAGCGACTGGTCACAAACAAGCCTGTTGAGCCGTTTCCACAACGAAACCTTTGGCGGCGAAAAATTCTTCGAACTGCTTGAGCGACTGTCCAGGGACCCGATCAAGCACCTGGCGATGCTGGAGCTGATGTACCTGTGCCTGGCGCTGGGCTTTGAGGGCAAGTACCGGGTCTTGGAACGTGGGCTGCTGCAATTGGACGGCATTCGTGACGCCTTGTACCGACAGATCATCCATGTGCGCGGTGACACGCCCCAGGCCACCGGCGCCGGGCCGTCGTCCAGCGCTGCTCCCCGGCAGGCGATACGTATTGTTTCTGCAACCTGGGTTTGGCTCGCCGTCGCGATGGGCCTGGCCATCCTGTATTCGGGGTTCGCCTGGGTGCTTGGAGAGCAGCGCGAGAGCGTGTTGCGGCCCTATCTGCCGAGTACCACCGACATCACCCGGACACTGCTGTAACGCAGGGAGCAATCAATGAAAAGTCTATTCAAAAAGCTGGCCGCTGCCCTGGGGCTGACCTGGGTCTGGAGCCTGCTGCTGGTGTTGTTGCTGGCGTGTGTGGTGTGGTGGATCGGGCCGCTGCTGGCGGTGGATGACCGGCGTTTCTGGCTTGGCGCGACTTCGCGCCTGCTGACCATCAGTGGATTGTTCCTGGCCTGGGGCCTGACGATGGTTTTCGTCAATCGGCGCGACGCCGTGCAACCCTTTGCAGATGATGCCGGCCCGGGCCAGGTGAATTCCAAACAGCGCAAGGGACTTGTGGAGCACGAGCACAACAACGTTCGCGGCCGTTTCACGGAGGCGCTGCAGGCCCTAAAGATGTCGCGACGCTATGGCAAGCGCGGTAAGCGCTGGCGCAACGAATTGCCCTGGTACCTGGTGATGGGATGCATTGCCAGTGGCAAGACCCGGCTGTTGCAGGCCGGTGGGCTGCAACAGCCGCTGGATCGCGTTGGCTCCGGCGCCCCGCACGCAGAGGGTGCAGTGCGTCATTGCGAGTGGTATTTTGCCGAGCAAGGGGTATTGATCGAAACCCCGGCGCGCTATCTGACACACACCGATGCGGACGTTGATAGCGGTGGCTGGGCGACCCTGTTAAACCTGCTGAAGGCCCGCCGTCGTGCGCGTCCGCTCAGTGGCGTGCTGCTGACGCTATCAGTCGATAGCTTGCTCAATGGCAGCGAGCAGGAACTGAGCGTCGCTGCGCGCCAATTCAACAGTCGCCTTCACGATTTACAACAGACCTTGCACGTGGAGCTGCCGGTCTATCTGGTGCTGACGCAGGCCGATCATTTGCCTGGCTTTGCCGAGTTCTTCGAGCACACGCAAGGGCATGCCAATGATGACCTATGGGGCGAGCCCATCTTGTCCGGCAAGACCGGGACCGATATTGCCGAAGTACGCCAGGCCTTTGAAACCTTGCTGCAGCGCTTGAGCGCGGAACTGATCCAGCGCCTGCATCTGGAGCGCAATGGCGAGCGCCGGGGCCGGATGTTGGACTTTCCCCGGCAGGTGGCGCAGATCGGTGAGCGGCTGTGTCTGTTTATCGAACTGGCGTTTTCTGCTCACCGTTACCAGCGCGTCAACGCATTGCGCGGTGTCTACTTGACCAGTTCCGGCAACGCTGCACACAGCCGTCCACGGTTTATTCAGGGCCTGTTCAAGCGGGTGGTGTTCGGTGACGTCGACCTGGCAGGCCTGGACCAGCGGGAGCGGGTGCACATCCGTCGCCGCCAAAGAGGCTTGGCGCTGGCCGCGTTCCTGATGCTTGGAGGCATGGGTTCGTTGTGGATGTACAGTTATTCGCAGAACCATCAACGGCTGGAGCAACTGCGCGAGTTGGCGCGGCCGCCCGTGCCTGGGCAGGCGGCAGAAGACCCGGTTTTGGCGATGGTTGCGTTACTGGACAGTCGATTGGCAGCCACCCAGGTCTTTGCTGCGCCGAGAGGCGCGGGTTGGTGGCAGTTCGCGGGGCTGTTCCAGGGCAGCATGAGCCGCCCGGTACTGGACACGGCGTACCAGCAGGCTCTGCTGCAACACCTGCTGGCACGGGTCAGCGAGATGTTGGAGGAGCAGGTACGCAACAGTGTGCACGACCGTCAGCAACTGCTTGTCAGCCTGCGGGCGTACCTGATGCTCAACCTGCCCGAGCACCGCGACAAACCCTGGTTGATGGATCGAGTCGCCGGGCTGTGGTCGGGGCACTACCCGGCGGACCCTGGGCTGCAGGCGCGGTTGAACGCACATTTCGCGCAATTGCTCGAACAGCCCTTTGTGCGACCGCTCGACGAAACACTGGTCGCCCATGCCCGTCAGGTCTTGAAGGTGCAACCCCTGGCGGGCGTGGTCTACCGCCTGCTGCGCGAACAGGGGGCGGAACTTGAACCCTACCGTTTCACCCAGCATCTGGACCCGCATGAGCAGGTATTCGCCGGCATTGACCAGCCGATCCCAGGCTTCTTCACCCAGCATGGCTACCGTCAGTTCTTTGCGGTACAGGGCACCCGGATGGTCGATACCATCGTGCGCGACAACTGGGTACTGGGAGAGGGCACGCAACTGAGTGCAACGGGCTTGCGCCAACTGATGGTCGAGCTGGAACAGCACTATTTCAGCGACTACGCCCAGGCCTGGGGCGCCGCACTGGCCCAGGTGCGCTTGCAGCAAAGCGATAGCACCCGACAGGTTGCCGGGCAGTTGGCGAGCCTGACGTCCGCGCGTTCGCCATTAGTGCAGTTACTGCAGCAAGTCAGGGAAAACACCCGCTTTGCAAGCCCGGTCGAGCGCCTGGAAGCGCTCCAGCCGGGCTCGCCACTGGCCCAGAACGTCTTGGACAGTGTTGCGCAACGTGCGCCCGACAACGCACAGCGCGCACTGCAGCGGCGCTTTGAAGCCCTGCATCACTTGCTCGATGAGCAGGACAACCCAGGGCCTGCGTTGTCCCAGATGCTGCAAACCCTCAACCAACTGCAGGCGCAGCTGGCCGCCCTTGGTCGGGAAAGCCAGCCT
Organism: Pseudomonas proteolytica; assembly: GCF_007858275.1. Lineage (GTDB taxonomy): Bacteria > Pseudomonadota > Gammaproteobacteria > Pseudomonadales > Pseudomonadaceae > Aquipseudomonas > Aquipseudomonas proteolytica. Next base: position 106,412 of record NZ_VFEV01000009.1, on the reverse strand, counting down.
GAGCGGGCGGCCTTTGAGATGGTCAAGCGGCGCATGCAGGGGCAACAGGATGCTTTGGGCAACCTGCGCAATGCCACGGAGCGCCTGCCCGCCGCCCTCCACGGTTGGCTGGCCGCCATGGCCGACGACAGTTGGCGCCTGGTGCTCGACGATGCTTATCGTCACCTCAATCGGCGTTATCAGAGCGAGGTGTATGGGTTCTATTCTTCTGCGATCAAACAGCGCTACCCGTTCAGTGCCCATGCCAGTAGCGACGTTGCGCTCAATGATTTTCGCGAGTTTTTCAAACCCCAAGGGTTGATGGCGCGGTTCCTGGATGAAGATCTGCGGCCTTTTGTGATTGGCGATGGCCATCGCTATCGGTTGCGCAGCCTGGATGGCCGTAGCCTGCCGATGTCACGGGCGTTGCTGGAGCAACTGGCAAAGGCGCGCACTATCCGCCAGGCATTCTTTGCCGATGACCCGAGTGAACCCGGGGTGCGCTTTACGTTGGCGCCCTACAGCCTGGATCCCACGGTCAGCCGGGCGACCCTGCGATTCGGTGACCAACAGATGGAGTACCGCCACGGGCCGATCGTGCCGATGCTGTTCCAGTGGCCAACCACCGTCGAGGACGGTCGCAGCAGCCTGGTACTGGAAGGCATGGCGCAGCGGCCAATGGGTATCGAAAAAAACACCGGGCCATGGTCCCTGTTCCGCCTGTTCGATGTGCTGCAAGGCGAGCCGTCGAATGGACGTGATGCGCGGTTGCTCAAGGCCGATATCGGCGGCCTGCGCGCCAATTACCTGCTGACCAGCCAGCGCACGCCGAACCCGTTTGAAATGGCGACGTGGCGTACCTTCCGCATACCGGAGCAACTGTGAGCCCGCGGCTTGATGCCTGTAGCAGTGCAGGGCGCACAGATCGTGGCAAGGTCAGGCCGCGTAACGAGGATGCATTTCTTCAACACCCGCAGATGGGCTGTTGGGCGGTGGCCGACGGCATGGGTGGCCACCGCGCGGGGGATGTCGCCAGCCAGTGGGTGGTCGATAGCCTGGCTTCGCTGCCCAGCGGCGGCGGCCTCGATGCGCGGATCAAGAGGGTCTGCCTTTGCCTGCAATGGCTTGACCGGCGCTTGCGCCAGGAGATCACCGTAACCAGCTCGAATGTGGATTGCACCATGGGCAGTACGGTGGTGGTCCTGTTGCTGGAGGGGGATCGTGCCGTCTGCATCTGGGCCGGGGACAGCCGCTGTTATCTGTGGCGCGAACGCACGTTGTACCAGTTGTCCCGCGACCACTCGCTACAGGAGCAACTGATTGTCGAGCAGCAGTTGAGCCCTGCACAGGCCCGCGCCCATCCGGCCGCGAATGCCTTGACCCGCGCGATCGGAGCCGATGAGCCGGTGGCGCTGGAGGTGTTGGAGCTGACCCATAACCCAGGAGATGTATTCCTGCTGTGCAGTGACGGCCTGTACCAGGCGCTGAGCCATGCCGAACTGGGTCAGGCGTTGAGCCTGGCAACCCCTGAGTCAATGCTGGATCGTTTGTTTGATGGGGTCCTGCGCGGTGAAGCGCGGGATAATCTGACGGCGGTGGTTATAAAACCATGATCGCAAAACAACCCCAGTCCAGCGCTCCGCCCGGCGCCAGAGCTTCTATGCCGAAGTTACTTGCCGGTCGCTATCGCCTGGAACGGGTGCTCGGGGTGGGTGGCATGGGCACCGTGTACCGGGCCCGTGACTTGCTCCATGAGGAATTCGGCGAACCGAGGCCCCGGGTGGCGCTCAAGGTCCTCGGTGAAAACCTTGCCCAGTCACAGGACGCGCACCTGCTGCTCTACAGCGAGTTTTCCCTGACCCGCTACCTGCGACATGAGCACGTGGTGCGGGTGTTTGCGTTTGACGTGGACACGGTCGCTGGGGTGGCGTTCTTTACCATGGAGTTGATGAGTGGCATGACTCTGGACCAATTGTTGCTCGACTGTCCGCGCGGGCTGCCCTGGCAGCAATTGCGGCCTATTGCAACTGGGCTACTGGATGCGCTGGGTCATGTCCATCGACAAGGTGTGCTGCACGGCGATGTGAAGCCCAGCAATGTCATGTTGGTGGATGACGGGCTGCGTCTGTTTGACTTTGGCCTGGCCCAAGCCACGGCTGCGCCGTTGACGGAGCTGGCGGCTTTGAATCCCCGGCGCTTCAGCGCCTGGACACCGGCCTACGCGGCCCCCGAACTGTTGGACGGCGCGCTGCTGTCGGCCAGCACGGAGCTCTATGCAACCGCGTGCCTGTTGTACGACTTGGCGCTGGGCGGGCGTAGTGCACAAGGAGGGCGGCGGGAGCCTCCCCGGCAACTGCCACGGCGTTGCTGGCCAGCGTTGAGGGTTGCGCTCAGTAGCAACCCGCAGCATCGAACCATCACCACCGACGAGTTGCAGGCAGCCATGCAGTGTGAACACTCGGTGGTGGGCCGCTGGTTCGCCGCCCGTGCTCGTTAAGAGGAGTGCTCAGCCAGGCCATGCAACTGACAGTACTCACCCCACTCCAGGCCCGCCATTTGAGCGACTTCCCTGTGCACCTCCAGGCGCCTGGCGGCGAACTCCTGTGGCGACTGGCTGATCAGTTGCAGTGTCAGCTCCCACGCAAACAGGTTCTGGGATTCTGCCTGGGCCTCGAAGGCTTCGTGCAAAAGCTCGCGGCGGTATTGCTCCATGGTCTGGCGCTTGGCCTGGGCGGCCAGAGGGTTGAGGGTGTCCAGTTCGGCGCGCAACTCGGGATGCTGGTTCAAAAAGATATCCAGGGCCAGCTGATGGTTTTCGCCAGGTTCAGACACGGGGTTGCTCCAGGAGTACAGGGGTTACAACGTCAGGATGAGGCTTGTTCGTAACGGCTTTTGCGGCGGGCGCGTTTGCGCAGGCGATTGGCCGTCCACTGTTGCAGTGGATCGAGCAAGAAAAAGAACAGGTACGCGGCGAGTACCAGCGTCAAGTCGACCCAGGTCTTGCTGATAGGCCCTTGGACGGCTTCGACGGCGGCCTTGATCAAAAACAGTACGGCGACCCCACACAACCAGAGCACTACAGTGAAAACCAGAGGTCGTGCGCGATTTGAGATCCTGCGTTGCATGTTCAATACATCTCCCTGAGATTGCTGGGCCAGTCGGTGTGCCGACACCCGCGCGTGTAGAAGTGGTCTGCGGATCGATTCATTCGATACCGGCCTTTAGGTCGGTAGACCTGCTCAGCTCAAGACCTGTGTGGGTGACCATTGGTTCCGACAATAGCTGGCGCACCCACGGGCAGTACTGCCCTTAAGCGGGCTATTGTTTCAAAAAGCGTAGGAAATTACACCCTTGCCAGTGCGCCCGCAGGTATGGAGGGGCGATTTATCCTGCCCAGGCGGGGCAAAACCCTTTCACTCCCGGTGCCTGGGCGTGTAGCGTTAACCCCTCGTTGAAGACTCCGATTGAAGCGCTGCCCCCGATCAGGCAGCCTCAAGGCCAGGAAGGGTGTAAGGAGAAAATCATGGCGCAAACGCTGTTCAAACTCTTTTTCACCCAACGCCTGGCGGCCCTGGCGAGCACGGAGTCGCTGCGGGCCATCCGTGAGGGGCTGTTGTGGATCCTGCCGTGCCTGCTGGTCTCGGCAGGGTTCCTGCTGTTGTCCGAATGTGCCCGGATCCTCGATTTCCCACCGCCGGTGGTGGCATTCCTGGCGGGCCTGCATGCCCAGATCAGCTCCGTGATCCCCCTGCTGGTCGCGGCTTCCATCGGCTATATGTTGGCGATCCAGCACCGCTTACCCCAGTTGCCCGTGGCCTTCCTGTGCCTGGCGCATGTCGTCATCGCCACCTTTGTCCTGCGCGACTACCCCCGCGCCTCGGCGACGTTTGTCTTGTTCATTGCCATTGCCTCGCCGCTGATCAATGTCCCGGTGATTGCCTGGCTGCATCGGTACCGCTGGACCCGTCTGGTCAATGAGGACCTGGTGGGACACAACCTCAAGGGCACCATCAACATGGTCGTACCGGGGGCAATCACTGCGTTGCTGCTGGTGGCGACGTTGTCGTTGCTGTTGCAGGTTCCCCATGTGGCCCAGTTCCAGGGCCCGGTGATGCTTGATGCGTTGCAGTCGCCTTATGGCAGCGGGATGTTTATTACCGCGATCAATTCGCTGCTGTGGTTTTTTGGCATCCATGGTGTGTATGCGATCCAGCCGCTGTTTGACGCACTGGATCAGGCGGTGGTGCTCAATGGGGCGGCGTTGGCGGCGGGAGAGCCCATCCTCTATGTGCTGAATGCCGGCCTGCTGGGGTGCTTTGCCTTTATTGGCGGGGCTGGCGGTTCCCTGTGTCTGTTGCTGGCGATTCTGCTGTTTTCCAAGAGCCAGTCCATGCGCCTGCTCGCCGTGGCCAGCCTGCCGTTGTCGCTGTTCAACGTCAGCGAGGTGTTGCTGTTTGGCTTGCCCATCATCCTCAATCCGCGCCTGTTTATTCCCTTTTTAGCCGTCCCGGTGATCAACACCATGCTGGCATTGCTCGTGGTGCAGGCCGGTTGGGTCTCGCCGGCGGTGGCCAGTGTGCCGTTCACCGCGCCGGTGCTGCTCAATGCCTACCTGAGCACCCAGGGCGATTTGGCCGCGGTGGCCCTGCAACTGGTGTTGCTGGGGGTGGGGACGCTGGTCTACGCGCCCTATATCCGGGCAATCCATCGGCAGACCCTGGAGGGCGCGACCGTCTACCTCAAGTCATTCGACATGACCTTTCGCGGGCTCGAAGAAAAAGGCCGACTGCTGGAAATGGACCCGGTGCTGACGTCGCACAAGGCGCTGGCCCGCCAGGCCCTTGATTTAAGCAGGATCCAGCAGATCAGCGACTACGAGTTCTACCTGGAGTACCAGCCCCAAGTGTCCTCCCGGACAGGCTTGTGCACCGGCTGCGAAGCCCTGATGCGTGCCCGTGATGGCGCAGGCAAGGTGCATTCGCCCTGGGAGTTCCTCCAGTGGCTGGCCCAGGCCCGCTTGATGCCGGACGTCGACCTGTGGGTGGCTTCCCAGGCGGTGCGCCAGTACCAGAAGTGGCAGAAAATCGGGTTTGCGCTGCCAATCACCATCAATATCTCCAGCGCTACCCTGATGACCCCGGCGTACGGCAAGCAACTGGTGCAGATCCTGTCCCAGGCCAACGGCCAGGTGTCAGTGGAAATCACCGAGGATGCGCTGGTGGGCGATATCCAGATAACCCGGCAGATAATCGAGAAACTGCAGGCCATTGGGGCCAAGGTTTATATCGACGACTTCGGCACAGGGTATTCCGCGCTGAGTTATCTGCACCAGTTTCCGGTCGACTTCATCAAGATCGACCGCAGTTTTGTGGTGGCCCAGCAGGACCCCAAGGGCGCGCAGGTCTTGACCGGCATGTTGCGCTTTTGTGAAGCACTGAACCTGGGCGTGGTGGTGGAAGGCGTGGAGACGGCCGAGCAGTTGGCGTTCCTACAGTCGGGCAGGGGGCACGCCGGGGCGGAGCTGATTATCCAGGGCTGGTATTTCAGCAAAGCGCTGCCTGGCGAAGCCGTGCAAGGCTTTGTGCGCGAGCGTGCGGACCGGGTCAGCGATGAGGCCGATGCATAGCCCTGTCGTGGTGAGCGGGGCTGTTGTGGTGAGCGGGGCTGTTGTGGTGAGTGGGGCTTGTTGTGGTGAGTGGGCTTGTTGTGGCGAGCGGGCTTGCCCCGCGCTGGGCTGCGAAGCAGCCCCATTCAAGAACAATGAGGTGTGTCAGGCATTGCCCGTTGCCTGGTTTTGGGGCTGCTTCGCAGCCCAGCGCGGGGCAAGCCCGCTCGCCACAACAAGCCCCACTCACCACGACAGCCCCGCTCGCCACAGGCTAATGGGAAGTCCCTTCGGCAAACTCGATCTTGTTGCCCACGTTGTACTTGCCCGATGGCTTGTTCATGGGCAGGCGCTTGACCTCCTGCAAGGTCTGGCTGTCGTACACGATCAACGCACCCTCACGGTCCCAGATGCTCAGCAGCAGGTAGCGTCCATCCCGGGTGAATTCCACGTGCGCCGCGGTCTTGCCCGGCATCGGCCGTAGGGTGTGGGCGATTTCCAGGGTCTGCTTGTCGATCAAGTGGATCGCGTCGTTGTCCGGACCAAAAAACACATCACTCCATACATAGCGCGAGTTGGCGTGGCTGCGCATAAAGAACCCAGGCCCCAAGGTGGGGATCTGTTTGATCAGCTTCCAGGTCTTGAGGTCCAGCACCGAAATCTGCCCCTTGCTGATATTCGGCGTGGCAAATACCCACTGCCCGTTGCGTTGCCAGTAAGTGCCCGAGCCCAAGTGCGGCATGCCCGCCAGTGCAATGTCGGTCACCACCTGCCCGGAGTCGAGGTCGATCACTTGCCCGCCGCCGGCCTTGCGTGAGGTGGCGAGCAGTTGGCGGTAGTCGGGGGAAAAGGAAAAGTCATCGAGCACATCCTGGGCCTGGATGCGCCGGGGCTCGAAGTCCGGTTTGGGCGCCGCGTAGGACAACTCCCAGACTTCATTCACATCCTTGAGGGCGACGATAAAACTGTTGCGCGGCGGGGCGGTGTACACCGCGCTGACCCGTGAGCCCGTCGGCAGCGTCTTGACCAGTGACAGGTCGCGCGCATCCAGCACCACCAGGTTCCCGGGCAGGTAATTGCCCACCAGCACCCAGCGCCCATCCTTGCTCACCGCGAGGTTGCGGGTATTGAGGCCGGCGCGGATCTCGGCGATCAGCGTGAGGTTGTGCAGGTCATACAGGCTGATCCAGCCGTCGCGCGAAGCGAAGTACACAAAGCGCCCGTCCGGCGAGAACTTCGGCCCGCCATGTACAGCAAAGTGCGAGGCAAAACGGTCGAGCACTTCAAAGCGATCCCCGTCGAGAATATCGATGTGATGATCGCCCGATTCCACCACCACAAACAGGTTCAGCGGGTCGGCGTGGTGCTGCGGGGTGCTGGGCAGTTGACTGAGGTCGGCCAATTGGCGATGGCTGCTGCGCATGTCCTGCTCGCTCCAGGTCGCGGGCGTGGCGGGCGGCTGTTGCAAGAAGCTCACCAGGCCGTCGATCTGTTGCGCCGTCAGCAGCGGGGCGAATGCTGCCATCTGGCTGGCCGGGCGGCCTTGCTCGATCACCTGGCGAATTTCGGCCGGCTTGATCCGCCCCAGGCTCTCGGGCAGCAACGCCGGGCCGCTGCTGCCGACCCGGTTGAGGCCATGGCAGCTTTGGCAATGCTGCTGATAATCGGCGGCGGCATCGGTTGCGCCGTGGGCGGCGCTGGCCCAGAGCAGTGGCACCAGCCACAGGCGTTTCATACCGCCACCCCGGACACTGCGCGGTGTGCGGGCGCCAGGCTGGCGGGGTAGTGCAGGGCCGCATCGGCAAACAGGTCGACCACATGCCCGATCACCGTCAAGGTCGGCACCCCGGGCTCGCACATCAAGGCCATGGCTGGCAGCAGGCGCAGGGTGCCGCGATGCACCTGCTGGTCGGCGCGGGCGCCGTTGCAGATCAACGCAGCGGGCGTGTCGGCGGGTAGGCCGGCATCGATCAGGCGCTCAGCGATCATCGCCAGGTTCGACAGGCCCATGTAGAACACCAGGGTCTGGGTGCTGTCGGCGAGGCTGGCCCAGGGTAACTTCAATTCGCCGTCGCGCTGCAAATGCCCGGTGACGAAGCGGCACGAATTGACCAGGTCACGGTGGGTCAGGGGGATGCCGGCATAGGCGCTGCAACCGGAGGCCGCCGTGATGCCTGGCACCACCTGGCACGAAACGCCTTGTGCCAGCAGGTACTCCAGTTCTTCGGCACCGCGACCAAACACGAACGGGTCGCCGCCCTTGAGCCGAACCACGCGCTGCCCCTGCAGGGCCAGCTCGGCCAGCAGTTCGTTGATCTGCGACTGGGGCAGGCTGTGATACCCGCTGGCCTTGCCCACGTAATGGCGGGCACAGGTCAGCGGGATCAGGGTCAGCAGGTCGGCGCTGATCAGGCGGTCGAACACCACGGCATCGGCCTGCATCAACAGGCTCCAGGCGCGCAGGGTCAACAGGCGCGGATCACCGGGGCCGGCGCCGACCAGGGCGACTTCACCGGGGTGGAAGGGGCTGTGCAGCACGGAGGGTAACGCGTGGGATGAGTGCATGAGACTTCCTTGGTTCATCATCAGGTTGGCGGCCCCCGGTTGTTTCACCAGGTAGCCGGCCGGTGGTTCAGCGTGCCGAGCAAGGAATCAAGGTGGGCGGCGTGCGGGCGATTTCAGCGTCGCTGAGGTAGCAACCGGGGTCCGGGCCCCAAAGGTCGCCGCCAGCCCAGGCGCGGGTGCGGGTGTTGCCATTGCAAATGCCCAGCCAGCGGCAGTCGGTGCAACGGCCACCGATCTCGCGCGGGTATTGGCGCAGGCGCAGCAGCAGCGGGTCGGGGCGCTCCAGCCAGATCTCGCGGAACGAGGTGTGGCGCACATTGCCCACCGAGTGCTGCCACCAGTAAGTGTCCGGGTGCACTTCGCCGGTGTTGTCGATATTGGCGATGCCACTGCCCGAGGCATTGCCGCCCCAGGCATGCAGCAGGTGTTCAAGTTGCGGGTAGTGTTCCGGCAGGTGCTGGTGCACCCATTGCAGCAACAGCACGGCGTCGGCGTCGTTGTTGCCACTGACAAAATCGCTGGCCACGCCATTCTGGATGTCGTCCCAGGCCTGCTGGAACAGCATCAGCATGGCGTCGCGGCTCATTTGTTGATGGGCGTCCAGCTGCCGGCTGCGCTTGCCACGCCCGCTGTAGTTGAGGTGCGAGAGGTAGAACTTCTGCACATCGTATTCACGCATCAGGGCCAGCAGTTGCGGGAGCTGCGCGTAGTTTTCCTGGGTCAGGGTCGTGCGCAGGCCGACGCGGATCCCCGCCTGACGGCACAGGTTGATGGCGTGCATCGAGCGCTCGAAACTGCCCTCGCATTGGCGGAAGGCATCGTGGGTGGCCTTCAAGCCATCGATGCTGATGCCCACATAGTCAAAGCGTGCGGCGGCGATCTGCTGGATATTGCCCTCATCGATCAGCGTGCCATTGCTCGACAGCGCCACGAAAAAACCCTTGCTGCGGGCATAGGCGCTGAGCTGGAACAGGTCTTCGCGCAGCAGGGGCTCGCCACCCGAGAGAATCAACACCTTGACCCCGGCCTCGTGCAGATCATCGATTACCTTCAGTGCTGCTTCGGTGTCCAGTTCATCGCGGAACACACTGTCGGCACTGGTGGCATAGCAGTGCTTGCAGGTCAGGTTGCAACGGCGCAGCAGGTTCCAGATCACCACCGGCGCGCGCTGGCTGCCGGGTTTGGCGCTGCGTGGAGGCGGGCATTGGCCGGCCAGGGTGCGCAGGTAATGACTGATCCTAAGCATAAGATGTTCCTTGTTGTAGGAGCGAGCGTGCTCGCGAAAAACGCCCCGGCGACACGTTCATCCAGGATGCCCGCGTTATCGTTAACGACCTTCGCTGGCAAGCCAGCTTCTACTGGAGCGAGGAGAGGCCAAGCGCAGGCCGGTTTTTTTCAGGATGCGGCTGCTTACCAACATCTCGTCGGCCCGGCTGGCAGTGCCCAGCAGAAAGCGCAGGTGTTCACGGTAGCTGTCGATTTCCTCACGGCTGCGCCCATGCACCATGGCGAACAGGTTGTAGGGCCAGTCCGCACGCCTGGGCCTGCGATAGCAGTGGCTGACAAAGGGTTGGGCGCCGATCAACTCGCCCAGGCGCGGCATCTGTTCATCGCACACATCCCACACGGTCATGCCGTTGTGGCGGTAGCCCAGGCGGTAGTGATTGGGCACGGCGGCGATCCGGCGGATGGCGCCTTCCGCCTGCAGGCGCTTGAGCAGGTCGAGAGTGGATTCGACGCTGATGCCCAGTTGCTCGGCGAGCCAGGTCCAGGGATCTTCCACCAGGGGCAGGCCGGACTCGGTCAATTGGATCAAGCGTTGGGCCAGGGTTTCGTCAAACCGGGAAGTACAGACCGACATGGTAGGTTTGCTCCTTGGGCAGGTTGAGCACCTCAAGCCCGGTAATGGTGTGGATATGGGCCAGGGTCTGGTCGAGGTCGGCGCAGGTCGCGCAGGCCAGCACAAACCACATATTCCAGGGGTGCTCGCGCCGGTAGTTGTGGGCCACTTGCGGCAGTTCGTTGAGTTGCGCCGCCACCTGTTCAAAGCGGGACTCGGGCACCGCAAGGGCGGCGAGGGTGAACGCGCCACCCAGGCGCTCGATATCAAACATCGGCCCGAAGCGCGTCAGCACGCCGTCTTCGAGCAACAGATGCAGGCGGTCGAGCAACTCGTCGGGCGTGCTGCGCAACTCTGCCGCCACGGCCTGCCAGGGGTGACGTACCAGGGGCAGGCCCCGCTGCAGGCGGTTGATCAACTGCCGGTCGAGTTCATCCATGGGCCCATACCTGTGACGGTGGCGGTGCAAAGCGCCCGCCGCATTGTTTGAACATGCGCGTGCTGAACAACAGGTGGTGGGGCAAGTCGGCGAGCAGGTGCTGGTCCAGCAGTGCCTGGATCTGCGCCTGCACTGCTGCGCGCTCACGGCCATGAACCATGCAAAACAGGTTGTAGCGCCAGTGCGGCAAGCGCCGTGGCCGCTGGTAGCACAGGGTGATGCCCGGCGCGCGGGCCAGGCGCTGGCCGACTTCATCGATCAGCGCATCGGGCACGTCCAGCACCAGCATCGCATTGGCCACATAGCCCAGGGCGCGATGGTTGAGCACCAGGCCGACGCGGCGGAACAGGCCCTGTTCCTGCCATTGCTGCATCTGCTTCAACACCTGCAAATGGTGGGCGCCGATCTGCTCTGCGAGGTCTTCATAGGGCCGCGAAACGCGCGGCAGCCCACGCTCCAGGCACTGGCGCAGGTCGAGCAATTGCTCGTGGTTCAGCGGGGCGATCACGGGTGGCCTCCCAGGGCAAAACCCAGGTCGATGCGGTAGGAGGTGAGCATTGGCAGGTCCAGGGGGACCAGGCCGGTGTCCTTTTCCAGCTCCTCCAGGATCTGTTCCAGATGGCGGCGATTGGGCCCGGTCAGCACAAACCACAGGTTGTAGTGATGTTCGCGGGCGTAGTTGTGATTGACCTCGGGGTAGCGACTGATGCGCGCCGCCACCTGCTCCAGGCGCTCGGCGGGCACCGCCAGGGCGGCGAGGGTACTGGCGCCGGCGCGGCTGTGATCGAATACCGGCCCGACCCGCGACAGCGCGCCCGCCAGTTCCAGGCGTTGCAGGCAGGCCATCAACTCTTTCTCGCTGCAGCCCAGGGTGTTGGCCATCTCCAGGTAAGGCTCGGCGCACAGCGGCATGCCATGTTGATAGCGGTCGATCAGGCGTGCGGTCAGTTCATCCAGTTCCATCTCAGTACCCCATTTTTTGCGCGCGGCTGCTGAAGAAGATGCCGCTGGGGCTTTCGGCCGGCAGGGTCTTGAGCAAGGTCAAACGATAAGGATCCCAAACCTGCACCTGCTGGCCGTCGCGAACCGACAACCACAGCTGCTCACCGCGCCCGGTGAATTCCATGTGCAACACCCCGGGGCCGGGGCGCAGGTCCGCGACCACTTGGTGGGTCTCAGTGTCGAGTACCTGCACCCGGTCGTTGTCCGGGTAGGCGAAGTTGACCCACAACTGGCGCCCGTCGGGGCGCGCGGTGACAAAAATCGGCTGGCCGGCCACGGCGATGGCGGCGGTCTGTTGCCAGGTGCGGGCGTCCATCACCAGCACTTGGTGGCGACCTACGGCGGGCACGAAGGCCTGGTTGTCGGCCACGGCCCAGCCTTCCAGGTGCGGCATCTTGTACACCGGCAGTTTTTCCTGGCCGCGGCCGTAGTCGGCGAGCACGCGCTTGACCCCGTGCTCGGGGTGCCACAGGTCGAGCTGGGCCATGCCATCCTCGCCAAACAAGCCGGCCATGTAGTAACGGCCATCGGCAGTGATCAACGCGTCATAGGGCTGGCGGCCAATACCGCTGAAGCGGGTGATGACCGGGGTGTTGCCCTGGCTGAAATCGGCACTCCAGATCTCGTCCGTATCGAACAGGCTGAACACAAAGCGTTGCCCCGGCGCATCCACCAGGCCCACCACCCGCGAACGCTTGCCGTCGGCCAGGGGTGTGGCCGGGATATCGGCCACCTGTTTGAGGGTTTGCGCGTCGAACACCTTGACCCCACCTGGCTGGTAGTTGGAGACCGCAATCAGGCGCCCATCCTGGCTGATCGCGCCGCCGATGCTGTTGCCGCCCTGGATCAGGCGTTGGTCGATGCGCATGGTCAGCAGGTCAACCTTGGTCAACCCGCCGTCGCGACCAAACAGATAGGCGTAGCGTTGGTCCCGGGAAAACACCGCCGAAGCATGGGACAAGTCGCCCAGCCCCTCGACCCGCGCCAGGCGGGCCTGGTTGCTGCTGTCGATAATCAGCAGGCTGCCGCTGGCACGTTCCACCACCAGGCCCAGGTCGCCGGTGCCGCGCAGCGGGGGTTGGGCACAGGCCGTGAGCAACAGGCCGGCAAAGCAGGCAAGCAGGGGACGGATCATGGCGCGGGGGTTCCTTGCAGGAGGCGGTCCACCAGCCAGGCAATCTCGCCGGCATTGAGCAACGGGGCCCAGCCGGGCATCGCCAGGGCAGGGCGGCCATAAGTCACGGTGGCAATCAGGGTGTCGCGGGTCTGTCCGGCCAGGGCTTGGGGCGTGAGGGCCGGGCCCAGGCCGCCGGTCAGGTGCAGGCCGTGGCAGGCCCCGCAGTCCTGGGTCAGCAGGTGTTCCAGCTGGACCTGGCGTGCAGGCGCCGGTGCTCCATGCACCGGCGCGGGAATAAGAAAAAGCAGCGCCATGGCCGAACCGATCATCGAGACTTGCATGGCGTGCTCCTTGTGCTTATTTGAGGCTCAACACCCATTGGGCGAGGGTCAGGGCTTCGGCATCGGTGACTTGGTTTGGCGGCATCGGAATCGGCCCCCAGTTACCCTGGGTACCGTTCTTGATATGGCCGGCCAGGGTCTTGTCTGCGTCCTTGACCCCGGCGTTCTTCGCCGCGACTTCCTTGAGCGCCGGCCCCACCATCTTGCTGTCGATGGTGTGGCAGGCGGCGCAGGGTTTGCTCTTGAACAGCGCCGCACCATCCTCGGCAAGCGCCGTGGACAGGCTTAACGCCGCGCCCAGGGCCGCGAGTGCAAGCAGGATATTTTTCATTGGGTTGCCTCTTGTTGATGAAGCTCAATAGATATCGAATTGGGTGTTGTAAACGTTGAACTTGCCGGTCGGGGTAATCAGGCGCTTGTCCCTGATCACGTTCTTGAGCTTGAGGGTCTTGTCATCGACCACGACCAGCGCCGACTCCTCTTCCTGGCCGTTCCACACCGAGAACCACACTTCATCACCCGCCTTGTTGTATTCCGGCTGCACCACGCGCAGGGCGCCTTGCTTGATGCCGGACCATTCGGCAATCGGCAGCACGGTGTAGCCGGCGTCGAGCTTGTCGATGTTGAACACGGCTACCGACTGGCTGAGCTTGGTGTCGGGGTTGAGGGTGGTGTCGACGTAGAGGTTTCGCGAGTTGGGGTGGGTCTTGATAAACAGCGAGCCACCGCCCTGGCCGTTGAGCGATGTCACTTGCTTCCAGGCGTACTGCGGGTGCTTGACCGGGTCGGTACCAATCACCGAAACACCGCCGTCACCCAGGTGGCTGGTGGCCCACACCGGACCATATTGCGGGTGCACAAAGTTGGCGCCACGACCGGGGTGCGGGGTCTTGCCCACATCCACCAGAGCAGTGAGCTTGCGCTCCTTGGAGTCGATGACCGCGACCTTGTTGGAGTTGTTCGCCGCCGTCATGAAATAACGATGGGTACTGTCCCAACCGCCGTCATGCAGGAACGGCGCGGCGTCGATGGTGGTGATGGTGAGGTTCTTGATGTCCTGGTAATTGACCAGCATCACCTTGCCGGTTTCCTTGACGTTGACGATGAACTCCGGCCATTCGTGGGAGGCGATGATCGCCGCTACACGCGGTTCCGGGTGGTACTCTTGCTTGTCCACGGTCATGCCACGGGTAGAGACGATCTGCTTGGGCTCCAGGGTCTCGCCGTCCATGATGGTGAACTGCGGCGGCCAGTAGGAACCGGCGATCGCGTACTTGTCTTCGTAGCCCTTGAACTTGGAGGTCTCCACCGAGCGGGCCTCGATGCCCACCTTGATCTCGGCGACTTTGGTCGGCTCGACGGGCCACAGGTCGATCATGTCGATCTTGGCGTCACGGCCGATCACCAGCAGGTAGCGCCCGGAAGCGGAAATCCGCGAGATATGCACGGCATAGCCGGTGTCGATGAGCTTGACGATTTTCTTGCTGTCGCCGTCGATCAGGGCGATTTTGCCGTCGTCACGCAGGGTGACGGAGAACAGGTTTTCCAGGTTGAGCTTGTTGAGTTGCTTCTTCGGACGGTCTTCGGGTTTGACCAGCACCTTCCAGGTCTTGAGGGTTTCGGCCATGCCCCATTCCGGTGGCGTTGGCGCGGTGTGCTGGATGAAGGTGGCCATGCTGGTGATCTGCGCTTTGGTCAGCGCATTGGAGGTGCCCCAGTTCGGCATGCCGGCGGGGGAGCCATAGGTGATCAAGGCCTCCAGGTACGCCTGGCCACGGGCCTGGGTGATGTCCGGGGTCAGCGGCTTGCCGGTGGCGCCTTTGCGCAACACTCCATGGCAACCGGCGCAGCGCTCGAAGTAGATCTGCTTGGAGGCATCGAACTCGGCTTGGCTCAAGTCGGGTGCGCCGGGGCTCTTGACCATGGCTGCAGCCGGTGCGGGGGCCGCCGCGAAGGCCTGGGTTGAGAGGGCCAGGGCCAGCGCGCAGCTGAGCCCGGCCAGCGTCAGTACAAAGGGTGTTTTGTTGCGAGTCAGCATTCCATATCTCCTCAGGCAAGACCTTTGCGATCCGGGTAGAACGCAGGTTCTTAGTGCCAGCAGAGACTATGTCGCGGTGGGTGAATGACCGCTTGACGGCGATCAAGTTTGCCTTGAGTACGGCTTGCCAGGTTGTCGCAGGCCCCCGTAGCGTGGCGGTCAAACCCGTTGTCCATGCAAGGTGCGCCATGACCGAACCCTTCTATCAAGCCGTCAACAACGAACATGAGTTGTTCGAACACGCCTGGCGTCACCGCATGCCGGTGCTGATCAAGGGGCCCACCGGCTGCGGCAAGACCCGCTTCGTGCAGCACATGGCCCACCGTCTGCAACTGCCGCTGTATACCGTGGCCTGCCACGACGACCTCAGTGCGGCCGACCTGATTGGCCGCCACCTGATCGGCGCCCAGGGCACCTGGTGGCAGGACGGCCCGCTGACCCGCGCGGTGCGCGAAGGGGGCATCTGCTACCTCGACGAAGTCGTCGAGGCGCGCCAGGACACCGCCGTGGTCTTGCACCCGGTGGCCGATGACCGTCGCGAGCTGTTCCTGGAGCGCACCGGCGAAGTCCTCAAGGCGCCGCCGTCGTTCATGTTGGTGGTGTCCTATAACCCCGGTTACCAGAACCTGCTCAAGGGCATGAAACCCAGCACGCGCCAGCGTTTTGTGGCGATGCGCTTTGGCTATCCATCGACACTCGAAGAAGAACGCATCGTCGCCCGCGAAGCCCAGGTCGACAGCGCCCTGGCGGCCCAGGTGGTGCGCCTGGGGCAAGCCTTGCGCCGGCTTGACCAGCATGACCTGGAGGAGGTGGCCTCTACGCGCCTACTGATCTTCACCGCCCGCCTGATCGCCGCCGGCATGCCGCCCCGCGAGGCGTGCATGGCCTGCCTGGCAGAAGCGCTGAGCGACGACCCGCAAACCGTCGCGGCCCTGATGGATGTGGTTGATGTTCACTTCAGTTGACCGGCGCCTGCCGGGTGATCTGGCGATGTGGTTTTTTATCCTTGCCGAACTCTCGGTGTTTGCGATTCTGATCCTTGCCTTTGCCGTGACCCAGACGCTACGGCCCGAGGTCTTTGCCGAAGGCCGCGCACAACTGGACACCTCCACCGGCCTGGCGATGACCCTGAGCCTGCTGACGG
This sequence comes from Pseudomonas proteolytica, assembly GCF_007858275.1. Classification (GTDB taxonomy): domain Bacteria; phylum Pseudomonadota; class Gammaproteobacteria; order Pseudomonadales; family Pseudomonadaceae; genus Aquipseudomonas; species Aquipseudomonas proteolytica. Next base: position 90,342 of record NZ_VFEV01000009.1, on the reverse strand, counting down.
CCGGCCTGCTTGCGGCGTTGGCCCAGCAACAGGCACTCGCCGACCGCTCGCGGCGGGCGGCTGGGTTATTGGTACTGGGGTTGTTGGTGGCGCTGGTGTATGTGTGGATCAAACTCAGCGAGTACGGCCACCTGGCCGCTGCGGGGTTGGGGCTGGAGCACAGTACGTTTTTTACCCTGTATTGGATTTTGACCGGCTTTCACTTTTTGCATGTACTGCTGGGGATGGTGATCCTGGCGTGGTTGGCGTTGCGCTGTTGGCGCGGGGCTTACGGGCCGGGGCGCCAGTCGGGGATGGAGTCCGGGGTGTTGTATTGGCATATGGTGGATCTGGTGTGGGTAGTGTTGTTTCCGTTGGTGTACGTGTTGTGAGGCTGCTGGCGTGCTGGGTCGCGCTGGTGCTGCTGAGCGTGGGCACCGTCATGTCCGGTGCTGCGGGGTGGTGGTGGGCAGTGGTGCTGGCCGCAGTAGCCAAAGCCTGGGTGATTGCCGATGGGTTCATGGAACTACGTCACGCGCCCCTGGGATGGCGAGCCGCGATGTTGGCCTGGCCGGTGGTGTTGGTGGCGGGGATTGTGGTGATGCGTTAAGAACGCTGTAGTGCGACCAAAATCCAACCCCTGTAGGCGCGGGCTTGCCCGCGAAGGCGGTGTGTCAGCCCAAGCATAGGTTGCCTGGTACGCCGCCATCGCTGGCAAGCCAGCTCCTACCGGGACTGCAGCTTCGCGCTCCGGCTCTGCGGCCAACCTCTCTCAGAAGTCGGTAATAAACTGCACCCCACCCACCACTGCACCGTTGGTTTGCGTCAACCCTCCAGGGTATTTCACGTATTGCAGGTTAGGCCGCACCATCAGCCATTGGGTGGCCTGTACCCCGTAGTTGACCTCATAACTGTACTCACGCTTTTGCTCAGGCACATACAGCGGATCATCCATGCCCGTCACTCCATTGCGCGCGTTGAGCGCCTGGGTGTTGTCGGTATAGCGGTCACTGACCTGCAACTTCGAAGCGCCGATGCCAAAAGTGTCATCTGGCCGCGAGTCGAAGGGCCCTCGATAGATCAGCCCCACCTGTACCAGGCTCTTGATCACGCTTTTATGCGGATCATTCATGGTCAGGTTGGCAAACACGTTAAGCCCGCGCTTGTTGTTGCCATCGACCGTGGTCAACTGCTGTTGGCCCGACAACCACCAGCCGGCATTGCCTGAATACATCCGATAAGGCTTCTGGCTGCTGGCCGCGTAGTTGCCGTCGGCGTCCTTGAGCATGTCCTTGGTATCGGCATTGGCGTAGTAATAACCGGCGTGGTACTCCGAACTCAGCCCGCCAACCTGCCCCTTCCAGATGGCTTCGATAGGAAAGCTGGTACCTTGGGAGCCGCTGATAAACGGCTTGAAGCCGTTGCTCGCCTCAGCGTTGCCAGGGTTCTTGTCGTAGGCACCAATCTGCATCGCGAACTCATCGGTGAACTGGTACTTGGCGCGCACCGCCCACTGGCTGATGGGGAAGCTGTTCCACACGCCATTCCAGTTGCCTTCCTGGGAGCCGCACAGGGTGACGTTCTGGAATTCGCAGGGGAACTGGTCAAAGTCCTCGCCATGGCCGAAGCGCCCCAGTTTCAGGGCGAATTTGCGCTCGAAGAATTTCTGCTCGTACCAAAATTGCGACAGGCGCCAGGCATTGCCGCCGCCAAACACTTCCATGGTCGAGGTCAGGCCGGTGGCGTCGGGGTGATGCACACGGTCATTGGTGATGTCCTTGCCATGGCGCTCGCCGATGCCGATGCGAAAGGTCGCGTCCTGCCAACCCCAGAGTTTTTGCAGGTCCATGGTCACGCCGAGGATCAACTGGTCGCTCCAGCGGGCGGTCATGTGGGAGTCGTAGCCGCCACCGAGGTTGGAGCCCGCTTCGCCGACATACTTGAGGGTAAAGTCGTAGCCCTGCGCGGCCAGTTGCGGGCGCAGGCCGTTCCAGTCGCCGAGCATGGCCGGGGAGGCAGGGTCGAGCAAACCGGCGCTCAGGGCGCAGGTGGACACCGTGCTGCAAAGTAGGGCCAGGGGGAGGTTGATGCGCATGAATGCTCCTTGGTTTTATTGTTGTTATCAGGGGTAAAACACAAATTCCAGGCACACACAGACCCCCAATGTGGCAGCGGGCTTGCTCGCGATGGCGGTGTGAAGTGCGACCGCTATCGCCGGCAAGCCGGCTCCTACAGTGGATGTGAGGTGTCTGCGGGAGGGGTTACTGCAAGTTGACGAACAACCCGCCATCGACCAGCAACGATGCACCGGTCACGTAGCGCGCCATATCGGAGGCGAGGAACACGATCGGCCCGGCGACGTCGTCCGGCTCACCCAGGCGGCCCAACGGCGTGCGCGAGGTCATGTAGGCGAGTTTTTCCTCGTCAGCCAGGTCTTCTTTGTTGATGTCGGTGGCGATAGTGCCCGGCAAGACCGAGTTGCAGCGGATGCCATACGGCCCCAGGGCGATGGCGCAGGACTGCATCAGCGAATGCAGGCCGGCCTTGGTCGGCGTGTAGTGGGTCTGCATGCCGCCGCCCACCAGGGCGCTGATGGAACTGACGGCAATGATCGCACCGCCACGCCCCTGGTTCTTCATCTGGTTGGCCGCTGCCTGCACCGCAAAATAGGCGCCGTTGAGGTTGGTGTTGACGGTCTTGAGGTACACCTCGCGCGGCATGTCGAGGAAGGAGTGGAACGGGCAGATACCGGCGTTATTGACGAACACATCGACACTGCCAAAGGCCTCGACCGCAGCGGCCACCAGCGTGTCGCCGGTGTCCGGGTCGGCGGCATCGCCACCCACTTCAATGGCCTGGCCGCCGAAGGCGCGGATCTCTTCGATCAGCGACAGCGCGGCGTGTGTGCCTTGTTCGCTGCCGCTATGGCCGATCACTACGCGGGCGCCCTGGCGTGCGCACTCGCGGGCGGCGGCGCGGCCGATGCCACGGGAGGCGCCGGTGATGATCACGGTTTTGTCTGCTAGCAACATCATGGGAAATCTCCTGAAAAAAATTAACGCTGTTGTAGGAGCGAGCTTGCTCGCGAAAAACATCAACGATAACGCGGGCTTAGCGGCTGAACGCGGCGTCATCAGGTTCTTCGCGAGCAAGCTCGCTCCTACAAAAAGACATTGCGGCCTCAGCCGAGGTAATTACCGTAGCCAACCATGGCAATCGCGCCGAGGATCACCGCGATCCCGGCCACCAGCACGCTTTTGTTGGTCGCGCTGGTGCCGTGCCATTCGCGCAAATACAGGCCCCAGCAATTGGACACAATGATGATGAAGGACATGTGCAGCACCCATGAACTGGCGTCGTTCTGCAAGCGGCTTTCGCCCATGCCATAGAAGAAAAATTGCAGGAACCACAGGGTCCCGGCGCACGCCACCAGCAGGTAGTTGCGCAACAGCGGGGTGCTGCGGTCGGTGTAGTTGCGGAACGTGCGGTTGCGCCAGTTCAGCCACAGGCACCAGATGCCGTTGGTCGTCAGGCCGCCCCACATGATTACCATGAACGTCACGTTGTTCTGGAACAGGCTGTTGGCACCATGTTCCACCGCTGCAGCGGCCAGTGGGCGCCCGGCGGAAATGCCATAGCTGAAACACGCGCTCAGCACCCCGGAAATCACCGCCACCAGCATGCCCTTGCCCAGGGCGAACTCGCTGACACTGGCTAACTTCACTGCCTGGGACACTTCCCGTTCCTTGATCAACCCGGCCTTGCCGCACACCGCGATACCGATCAGCGACACGGCCACGCCCCATAGCACCCAATGGCCGCCTTGTGATGCCAGCATCGAGGTCAGGGTGCCCTCTGTCTCGTGGGTGAACAGGTCGCGGTACAACGCTGGCATCAACGCACCGAGGGCCGAGGTCAGGCCCATGATCAGCGACATGCCCAGTGACAGCCCCAGATAACGCATGGTCAGGCCGAACGTCAGCCCGCCGATGCCCCACAGCACGCCGAACATATAAGTCCAGAGCAGGGTGCTGGTGTCGGCGTTACGCAGGATCTCGACCCAGCCGGGCACGGTCAATTGTGCGGCAATCAGCGGCACGATCAGCCACGACACCAGGCCACCGGTGATCCAGTAGCTTTCCCAGGCCCAGCCACCGACTTTTTTGTAGGGGATGTAGAAACTGCCGGAGGCAAAGCCGCCGATTAAATGCAGAATCACACCGAGGAGAATGATTTCCACGTGTTCGAATCCTTTTTATTGTGGTGGTAAGCAGATGAATGGATCAGTCGGGCGTGAGGCTGAACATCGGTAGCAGGTCCATGCTGACCGGCGAGTTATCCGGGTGGCTGGGCATGATGTCGTGCATGTAGTGCCACCAGCGCTGCATCAGCGCAGTGCCGGGCAGGGCGTTGAGGCCATGCACCGCTTCGTGGGTCAACACTGCAAACAGTGCGTTGCTGGGCTCGTCGAGGAAGATCCGGTAATCCACCACGCCGGCATCGCGCAGGGCCTGGGCCAGCTCCGGCCAGATCTGGTCATGGCGCCGACGGTATTCGTCGGCCATGCCGGGGTTGAGGTTCATGCGAAAGGCACGGGTCGGCATCAGAGGCCTCCAGGGGGCAGGGTCGGGCTGTAGATGCGCACGGCGTTGTGCAGGAAGAATTTTTCCTGGACGGCCTGTCGCTGATCAGCCATGCAGCGTTTGACCAGGCCCAGGGTGGCGGCGAAATCGGCGAGGTGATCGCTATTGGGCCAATCGCTGCCAAAGAAGCAGCGGTCTTCGCCAAACGCGTCCCACAGTACGGCCAGGCGGTCGTTGTAAAACGCGCTATCGACAATCAAGCCGTTGGGCCCGTGCTGGGGGATTTCTGCCAGCTTGGCAAATACATTGGGCCGTTCGGCCAAGCGCAACAGGTCTGCATGGTAGGCCGTTTCCTGGCCCACAGGGATCTGGGCGTTGGGCAGGTGATCGATAATGATGCGCAGCTCGGGGAGGGCATCGCTCAGGTGCAACAGGCCCTTGATCAGCCGCGGGTCTGGGTTGGCGCTGTCCAGGCAACGGCCGCAATCGGCAAGCTGGCGCAGGCCGTCGATAAACCCGGGACGTGTTTGGTCGACCAGCAAATCACGGTCCCACAGGTTGCCGTAGCGCAGGCCAAGGAACAGTGGCTCGTAGGCCAGTGCCGCAAGTTCGCCGGCAAACTGCGCGTGCAGCGGGTCGAGATTGCCGACAAAGCCAAGCATTCGCGCATCGCTGCGCAGGGTTTCCAGCAACCAGCGGTTATCGTCGCGCCACGGGCTGGCTTCCACCGCAATGGCACCGATCACGTTATGTCGGGCCGCCAGCGCCCAGTAGTCTTCAGGCAAATGTGCGGCGTACAGGCGGTTGCCCGGCTCGGGCCACGGGATACCCTGAGGGCGGCGTGGGTCGAACAGGTGCAAATGGCTGTCGATGATCGGGCCGCTGTAGAGGTTGGCAATGCTCATTGCGCAATCCTTGTTGGAAGGGTCGTTGTGAGGGCCGGCACTCACATGCCGTGACCGTTGCACCACCTCAGCTCTGCAGGTACACCACATGGGTATGGGTGTACTCGTACAGGCCGTGTTTGCCATCGGCGCCGCCGATCCCGGATTTGCGCACGCCGGCATGGAAGCCCTGCATCGCCTCGAAGTTCTCGCGGTTGACGTAGGTTTCGCCAAAATCGAGTTCGCGCACTGCGTGCATCGCCTTGCCCAGGTCACGGGTGTAGATCGAGGAGGTCAGACCATAGTCGCAGTCATTGGCCAGGGCGATGGCTTCGTCGAGGTCGTCGATAATCTGGATCGGAAGCACCGGGCCGAAGATTTCTTCGCGCATGATATCCATGTCGGCGCGGCCACCGGCCAATACCGTCGGCTGAAAGTGAAAGCCGGCGCCGAGGTCGGCAATCTGCCCGCCGGTGACCAGGCTGGCACCTTGGGCCAGGGCCGTGCGCACCTTGCGGTTGACATTCTCCAGACCCTGGCGGTTGATCAGCGGGCCCATTTCCACATCGGCCTGGGCCAGTGGGTCGCCGTAGCGGGTGGCGGCCATCGCCGCGCTGATGCGCTCGATAAACTGGTCGGCGACGCTGCGTTGTACATACACACGTTCTGCGCAGTTGCACACTTGGCCGCTGTTGATGATCCGCGAGTCACGAATGGCTTTGACGGCCAGCTCCAGGTCGGCATCGGCCAGGACGATGGCCGGCGCCTTGCCGCCCAGCTCCAGGTTGAGCTTGGTGATGTTCGGTGCCGCCGCGGTCATGATCCGCGAGCCAGTCGCGACGCTGCCGGTGAAGCTGATCATGTCCACGCCCTTGTGGGCGGTGAGGGCGCTGCCGACCTGGCCGTCGCCGCAGACTACGTTGAATACCCCGGCCGGCAAGTCGGTCTCGGCCACCAGGCGGGCGAACTCAAAGCAGTTGTTCGGTGTTTCTTCGCTGGGCTTGATCACGATGGTATTGCCGGTCAGCAGAGCCGGGGCCATCTTGCGGGCGATGAGGAAGAACGGGAAATTCCACGGCAGGATCCCGGCCACCACGCCCAGGGGTTTGCGGAACAGGAAGATGTTTTCGTTGGGCCGGTCGCTGGTGATGATCTCGCCTTCGATGCGGCGCGCCCATTCGGCCATGTAGTCGAGGTAGTCTGCGGTGAAGTTGACTTCGATTTCGGCCAGGCTGCTGATCTTGCCCTGTTCTAGTGTGACGGTGCGGGCCAGGTGCGCGACGTTTTCCCGCAGCTTGGCGGCGATTCGTCGCAAGTGCCCGGCGCGCTCGATGGCCGGTTTGCGGGACCAGTCTTTTTGCGCTGCGCGGGCGGCGGCCAGGGCCTGGTCGACATCTTCGGCAGTGGCGGCCGGCACCTTGGACAGCAGTGCGCCGGTGGCCGGGTTCAGCACGTCGATGTGCGCGCTGCTGGCGGTAAAGCAGCCGTTGATGAAGTTCTGGTAAACCGGAACGGATGGCATGGCAGGCTCCTTAGTAAGTGCGCGAAGGCGCTTTAGCGTCGGCGGCAGGGCGGTAGCGGGCGAGGGTACTTTGGGCGCTCTGGCGCAGCAGGCTGATATCAATGGCTACCGCGATAAAGCGGCAGCCCCAGGCCTGGTAACGTCGGGCGTCTTCTTCATTGGGTGCAAGAATGCCGCAGGCCTTGCCCGCAGCGAGCGTAGCGCTGACCGCGTGCTGGATGCGCTCCTGGACTTCGGGGTGGCCGGGGTTACCGGCATGGCCGAGGCCGATGGACAGGTCAGCGGGGCCGATAAATACCGCGTCCACGCCTTCGACGGCGGCGATGGCCTCGACGTTTTCCACGCCCAGGCGCGACTCGACCTGAACGATCAGGCATAGCTCTTGATGGGCGGTCGTGAGGTAATGGTCGACGCCATCCCAGCGCGTCGCCCGGGTCAGGCCGCCGCCCACGCCACGGATACCGTGGGGCGGATAACGCATGGCGCGCACCAGGGCCTGGGCTTGCTCGGCGGTTTCGACCATGGGGATCATCAGGGTCTGCGCGCCGAGATCCAGCAGTTGCTTGATCAGGTTGGCATCGCCGCTGACCGCACGCACCACGGGCGCGGTGCTGTACGGCGCCACTGCCTGCAATTGATTGAGCACGCTGGGCACGGTGTTCGGCGCGTGTTCGCCGTCAATCAGCATCCAGTCGTAACCTACGCTGGCGACAATTTCTGCGGCGTAGCCGTTGGCAAAACCCGCCCAGATCCCGTATTGGCTGACGTCCTGCCGCAGGCCGGCCTTGAACGCGTTGTGAGGCATTTTCATGGTGAAATTCCTTAGCGGTTATACGGACGATGCAGTTGGCAAGCGGGGTTCAGGTCTACGCCGAAGCCCGGCTTGTCGAGTACCGACAAGCGCATGCGGCCATTGATCGGCACCGGTTCGCCCAGCAGTTGCGGGTGGAACATCGGCACCACTTCGTCGGCCTTGGGCGCCATCATCAGGAATTCGGCGAACGGGCTGTTCTGCCGGGTGGCGACGAAGTGGTAGCTATAGACCGAGGAACCGTGCGGCACCACCATGGCGTTGTGCGCGTCGGCCAGGGCGGAAATTTTCACCAGTTCTGTCAAGCCGCCGCACCAGCCGACATCCGGCTGGATAATGTCGCAGCAGCCCATCTCCAGGAGCATGCGAAAGCCCCAGCGGGTGGCTTCATGTTCGCCGGTGGTGACCAGCATGCCCTTGGGTACGTTGTTACGCAGCGCTGCGTAGCCCCAGTAATCGTCGGGGGACAGCGCCTCTTCAATCCATTTAAGGCCGTATTCGTGGGCGCCAATCGCCAGTTTGGTGGCGTAGTTGAGGTCCAGGCTCATCCAGCAATCGAGCATCAGCCAGAAGTCCGGGCCGACCCGCTCACGCATGGTCGCCAGCTCTTCGAGGTTTTTGCGCAAGCCTTCTTCACCTTCGGCCGGGCCGTGGTGCAGGGGCATCTTGCCACCGATAAAACCCATCTTCTGCGCCAGGTCCGGGCGCGCGCCGGTGGCGTAGAACTGCAGTTCATCGCGCACCGCACCGCCGAGCAATTGGTGTACCGGTTCCTGGCGGATCTTGCCGAGCAGGTCCCACAGCGCCAGGTCCACGCCGGAGATGGTGTTGATTACCAGACCCTTACGCCCGTAATACAGAGTGGACTGGTACATCTGGTCCCAGATTTTCTCGATATCAGTGACGCGTGCGCCTTCAAGGAAACGTGCCAGGTGTTTCTCAACGATATAGGCCGCAGGTTCGCCACCGGTGGTCACGGCAAACCCAACGGTACCGTCGCTGGCTTCTATCTCCACTACCAACGTGCCGAGCACATTGATCCCGAAACTGCGGCGGCTCTGGCGGTACTCGGGATACTTGCTCATGGGCGTGGAAATGTGGTCGTCGATCCAGTGACCGTCAGCCTGGTCGTGATAGTCCGCGCCACCGCCGCGCAACACAAAAGCGCGGACGTGTTTGATGGTGATGTTGCCCATGGTGTGACTCCTGAAAATTAAACAGTGGCCGGCGTGTTCGACGCTTTTTGGCCGGGGAAATGGATACCCAGCACCAGCAACGCAGCCAGTACCGTGGTGGCGGACAGCAGGTACAGGCCGGCTGCCGGGGAGTGGAAGGCGGTTTCCGCCCAGTTCTTCAGGACCGGGGCGATAAACCCGCCCAGTGCGCCAAAGGAGTTGATCAAGGCAATTCCTGCAGCTGCGGCGCTACCTGCCAGGTAGCTGGACGGGAAGGTCCAGAACACCGGCTGCACGGCAATAAATCCCGAGGCGGCGAAGCACAGGGCGAGCATGCCCAGCAATGGGTTGGCGAATGTCACTGAGCAGGCGATGCCAGCGGCAGCCATTAATAAGGTGAGCGATGCGGTGCGCCGGCGCTCGCCGCTGCGGTCGGAATAACCGGGGATCCACCACGCGGCGAACAGCGCGCACACCCAGGGAATCGCCGAGACCAGCCCGACCATCAGGCCGACCTTGGTGCCAAGCAAACCACTGACCTGGGTCGGCAGGTAAAACACCACGCCGTACACACTGGCTTGGATCAGCAGGTAGACCAGGCACAGGTAAAGCACCGATGGCTGGTACAGCACGCTGAGCAGGTTGCGGCCATGGGAACCTTTGTGCTGGTCTTCGGCGTCCAGCAGGTCCTGGATCTGGCGGCGCTCCTCAACGGTCAGCCATTTGGCGTCGGCGGGGCGATTGTCCAGGTACCAATAGGCCCAGATCCCCACTGCCGAAGCCATCAGGCCCTCCACGACGAACAGCCATTGCCAGCCATGCAGGCCGCCGAAGCCGTCCATTTCCAGGAGCAGGCCAGACAGCGGGCTGCCGAAGATGAAGGCCAGTGGCGCGCCAAAGTAGAAAAAACCCATGGCCTTGCCGCGTGCGGCCTGGGGAAACCAGTAGGTGAGGTAGAGGATTACGCCAGGGAAAAACCCGGCTTCGGCCACACCCAGCAAGAAGCGCAGGATGTAGAAGCTGGTTTCGTTGTGGGCAAACATCATGGCCGCCGAGACCAGGCCCCAACTGACCATGATCCGGCACATCCACAGGCGGGCACCGACGCGATGCAGGATCAGGTTGCTCGGCACTTCGAGCAAGGCGTAGCCCATAAAAAACACCCCGGCGCCAAAGGCGAAGGCGGCGTCGCTCAGGCCGGTGTCGGCCTGGAAGGCTTGTTTGGCGAACCCGACGTTGGCGCGGTCGAGGAAGGCCATGATGTACATCAGTAGCAGGAAGGGCAGCAGCCGCCAGGAAATTTTGGCGAGCAGGGACACGGGTAGCGTGGTCATCTTGAAGTCCTTTTGTAGGGCTTTGTTCTTATGGGCCGGACTGTACGGCGGCCGAGCAATGCGCTACAAATCGAATCTCGCTCATAAGCGATAACCTCAGGGTATCGATAGTAAGGAACAGAATGAGTAGTCCGCTGATCTCCCGCAGCCTGTTCAACCGCCTGCGCTACAAGCATTTGCATATGCTGGTGGCCTTGAGTTCGAGCCAGAACCTGCACCGTGCTTCCCAGGCCCTGAACATGTCGCAACCGGCGGCCACCCGCATGCTGCGCGAGATCGAGGACATGTTTGCCTGTGACCTGTTCGAGCGCTTGCCCCGTGGCATGCGCCCCACGGCGTTGGGCAAGGAGTTGATTCGCTTCGCCGAATCGGCACTCAGCGGCCTGGACCGCTGCGCCGAAGACTTGATGGCCCGCCAGCAGGGCGGTTATGGCTACCTGGCCATCGGCACCATCATGGGCGCCGCGCCGGACCTGGTGATGGACTCGATTGCCCAGATCAAGTCACTCAACCCGCAACTGCGCATTCGCATTATGGGCGACACCAGCGACCAGGTGATCCAACTGCTGGAACAAGGGCGTATCGACCTGGCCATCGCCCGTCGCAACGCTGCCACAAATAGCGAGCATTACAGCTTTGAGCCGTTGGGCAACGAGCGCCTGCTGGTGGTGGTACATGCCGGGCATCCGTTGGCGCAGCGCGCGAGCTTGCCGTTGGAGGAACTGGTCAGCGACTGGCCGTGGATTCTGCAACCGGAAAGCAGCCCGGCACGCATCGGCTTTGACGAAGCGTTGCAGCGCCTGGCCTTGCCCCTGCCGGCGGACATCATCGAATGCAGCTCGGTGTATTCCATGCAGCAACTGATCCAACTGACCGATGCAATCATGGTGCTTTCGGAAAGCGCCCTGCGTGATTACCTGAAGATGGGCCTAGTGGTCGAGTTGCCAGTGGAGCTGGAAGTGACGCTTGCGCCATTTGGCATCTTGCTGCGCAAGGGTGAACCGGTGAGCCACGAGTTGGGGTTGTTTATTGATCTGCTGCGGCATAAGGCGAGGGCGCTTGATTAACAGCCTCCGCCCGTCTACCCGGCAAAAAGAACATGGTGCAGCGCAGGGATATTAAATAGAATGAATCTCATTTGAGACTCACTCGCGCTGCTCAGGGTTCGCTTGCCATGAATGATGCTGTATCGCCAACGACCACCGCCGAACCCAGCCTGAGCACCTTGTACCGCGACCACCGCAGTTGGCTGGAAAGGTGGCTGCGTCGGCGCCTGGGCAATGCCTGGGATGCCGCCGACCTGAGCCAGGATACGTTCCTGCGGGTGCTGGCCAGTGCCCAGCCGGTAGCGCAATTGCAGGAGCCACGCGCCTATCTGGTGACAGTGGGCAAGCGCCTGCTGGTCAATTTCCATCAGCGCCGCAGCCTGGAGCAGGCCTACCTGAATGCCTTGGCACGCTTGCCCGACGACTGCGTGCCATCGCCGGAGCAGCGCTGGTTGCTGCTGGAAACCCTGCAGGCACTGGATGAATTGCTCGATGGTTTGCTGCCGGTTGTGCGTCGCGCGTTTCTCTGGAGCCAGCTCGAAGGCCTGGGCTACCGGGAGATTGCCGAGCGTCTCAAGGTCTCGGAACGTACGGTCAAGCGCTACATGGCCCAGGCCTATGAGCATTGCCTGCTGGTGGAACTGTGAGCCGCACCGCGCCGGATGTGGCGCGGGCAGCGGCGCAGTGGCTGGCGCTGCTGGAGTCGGGCACGGCCGGCGAGCGCGATCACGCGGGCTTGCAGCAATGGCGCGACAGCCATCCCCAGCACGAACAGGCCTGGCAAAAAGCCCAGCTGCTGCGCCAGCGTTTTGCCGAGCTGCCATCCTCCCTGGCCATGGCCAGCCTCGACCGCCCGCAACCGGGGCGGCGTGCCGTGCTCAAACGCGCCCTGGGCGTGGCAGCGCTGGTACCGGCGGCATGGCTGCTCAGTCGCCAGTTACCCCTCGACGTGTGGCGTGCCGACCTGCATACCGCCACCGGCGAGCGCAAACGCGTGCCGCTGGCCGATGGCAGCGCCCTGCAACTGAACACGGCCAGCGCGGTGGATGTAAACCTTGCGCAGCGGCGCCTGACCCTGGTCGATGGGGAAATGGCGCTGAGTGTGCCAGGCGCGTCGGCGTTGACGGTACATACCCGTTATGGCCAGGTTATCGCCAGCCAGGCCGAGGTCTGTGTGCGTCAGTTGGCGCACGGGTGTCTGGTGTCGGTGCTCAAGGGCCAGGTGCACGTACAAGATGGATCTGGGCGTAGCGCCCTGGTACACGACGGGCAACAACTACGCCTGCAGGCCTCGGGACTGGGGGCGCCGGTTCCGTTTGACGCGCTGCAATTGGGCTGGCGCGATGGAGTTCTGACGGCGCAGAACCAGGGCTTGGGCGACTTCCTGCGCGAGCTTGATCGCTATCGTCCGGGTGTTTTGCGCTGGGACCCGAGCCTGGAAGCCTTGCGCGTCACCGGCAGTTTCCGCCTGGACGACACCGACCGCATCCTCAGCCTGCTGGCCACCACCCATGGGCTGCAGGTGCAGTGGCGCACGCGCTATTGGGTCACGCTGGCACCGCGTAGAACCCTGGCTTGACCACGATTTAATTGTTGAGGCAGATCCAATGTGGGAGCGGGCTTGCTCGCGAAGGCGCAGGGTCAGCCAACTCATCTATGTCTGATACACCGCCTTCGCGAGCAAGCCCGCTCCCACATAAAGCGGCTCCAACATTTTTTCGGCCAGTTTGAACGATCGTGTCCCTTTTTTTCGGCTCGCCTGTCATCCAAGGCAAGTGAACGAAAACAGAGAGCCTTTTAATGCCTGTCGTCCCGCCATCGCTACTGCGCCTGAGTCTGGTCCTGAGCCTGAGTGCCAGCCCAATGTTTATCCCTGTGAGCTGGGCCGAGGACGCGGCCCGGCGCAGTTACCAGGTGCCCGCCGGCAGCCTGGGCAGCGCCTTGACCCGCTTTGCCGGGCTGGCCGGGGTCAATCTTTCGGTGGATCCGGCCCTGGTCGGCGGTCGCCAAAGCGCCGGGATTTCCGGTGAGTTTGCCGTCGAAGAAGGCTTCGCACGCCTGCTGCAAGGCTCGGGCCTGCAATTGCAAACGGTGGGTGAGCGTGCCTACACCTTGATCCCCGCACCACAGGGCGGTGCTTATCAGTTGCCCGCCACCTCGATTCTGGGGACCGCGAACACACCCGTTGCCCAAACCTACGCCGGTGACCAAGTGACACGCAAAGGCGCCCAGGGCCTGTTGGGCGATAACGACTTTATGGATACCCCGTTCAACCTCACGTCTTACACCGCCAAGGCGGTGAAGAACCTGCAGGCGCGGACCCTCGGCGAAATGGTTGCCAGCGACCCTTCGGTGCGCATCACCAACCCCGCCGGTGGGCGTTTCGAGCAGTTTTCGGTGCGTGGTTTCAGCCTGTTCAACAGCGATGTGTCCTACGGCGGCCTCTATGGCGTGCTGCCGACTTACGCCATCGACATGGAAATGGTCGAGCGCGTCGATATCCTCAAGGGCCCCGGCGCCTTGCTCGGTGGTATCGCGCCGCGGGGCAGTATCGGTGGCGGAATCAATATCGAGCCCAAGCGTGCCGCTGATGCACCGCTTACCGAGTTCACTGGCAGCTATGCCTCGGCCGGGCAGTTCGGTGGTGCGGTGGATATCGGTCGGCGGTTTGGCGACGAGCAGCAGTTTGGCGTGCGTTTCAATGGCGTGAAGCAATCCGGCGATACCGAATGGGATCACCAGGAGGTCGACCGCGAAATGACCGTGATCGGCCTCGACTACCGCAAGGAGCGAGTGCGCCTGTCCCTCGACCTCGGGCGTCAGGAACGCACCGCCGACGCGCCCCAGGAGCGCGTGGAAGTTGCCAGGGGCAGCGTGATGCCCAAGGCCCGCGACATCCGCGACAACTTTGCCCAATCCTGGACGTACTCCCATACCAAGGACACCTTTGGCGCGGTGCGTGGCGAGTTTGATGTCAGCGATTCACTGATGGTCTACGCCGCCGCCGGTGCGCGCAAAGGCAACTACGACTTCCTGCGCCACGGTGTGCAGGCGACCCAGACCAATGGCGACTTCACGGTAGTGCCGCGCAGCTTCCGCCGCGACGAAGACGTCAAGACCGCCACTGTGGGCGCGCGCAGTTGGTTCAATACCGGCCCTGTAGGGCACACGCTCAATGTCAGCCTCAACCAGTTCAACATGGATTTCGACAATGCCGGCGAGCGCTATACCCCCGGCAGGAGCAACCTCTACAACCCGGTGGTGTTGCCCCGTCCAGGCCAGGCGGTGCGCTGGGACACCAGCACCCACACCGAAAACCGCTTCACCAGCCTGGCTTTGGCCGACACCCTGGCCTTCTTCGATGAACGGGTGCTGCTGACCCTGGGGGCACGCCTGCAAAAGGTCCAGGTCACGTCCTGGAGCAATGGCATCAAGGACCAGCCGGAGTACGACGAACAAGCGACCTCGCCAGCCCTGGGCCTGGTGGTGAAAGTCACCGATCAACTGTCCCTGTACACCAACTACATGGAAGGCCTGAGCCAGGGCGAGACGGCACCTTCGAGCGGGGTAAACAATGAAAACGCGATCTTCCCGCCGACCAAGAGCAAGCAGGTGGAAGTCGGCGCCAAGTACGACATGGGCAGCTTTGGCATGACGGCCAGCGTGTTCCAGATCAAGCAGCCGGCCTATGGCATCGACAACCAGGGCTTCTTCAAACCCAATGGCGAATTGCGCAACCAGGGCGTGGAACTGAACGTGTTTGGCGAACCCCTGGCCGGCGTGCGCCTGCTCGGCGGGGTGATGCTGCTCGACAGCGAACAGACCAAGACCGCCCAGGGCCTGACCGACGGCAAGCGCGGCACCGGTGCACCAGTGGCCAACGTCAACCTGGGTGCCGAATGGGATATCCCACGCCTGCAAGGCCTGACCCTGACCGCCCGCGCGATCCATACCGGCGCGCAGTACCTGGACGCGGCCAACCAGCAGAAGATCGACAATTGGGAACGCTACGACCTGGGGGCGCGCTACACCTTCAAGGTCAAGGAAAACCCAGTGACCCTGCGTGCGACTGTGGAGAACGTGCTGAACACGACCTACTGGGCATCGGCCGCGACCTCCAGCGATAGCGCGCCCGGCCTGACCCTGTCTACGCCGCGTACCTGGCTGGTGTCGGCAACAGTAGGTTTTTGACCAAACCCATGTAGGAGCCGGCTTGCCGGCGATGGGGCCCGTGAATCATGTGCTGAGTTCAAGGACGCCATCGCCGGCAAGCCGGTTCCTACAGGGCTTTGCATATTTCTATATGGAATAAATAAATAGTTATTTATTCCTTTTGTTGTTGGTGCGAATGGCGCATTTTGAAGGCCTGCGCATTCGTGCGGATTGACCCAACAGTGAAAGGAAAACCGACATGACCATCAAAGCGATCAACGTGCGCAACCAGTTCAAAGGCGTGATCAAGGAAATCCTGCTCGGCGAAGTGGTGTCCGAGATCGACGTGCAAACCGCGTCCGGGATTGTCACCTCGGTGATCACCACACGTTCGGTGCGTGACCTGGAGTTGAAGGTGGGCAGTGAAGTGATTGCCTTCGTCAAATCCACCGAGGTGTCCATCGCCAAGCTCTGATCAGCCGCCAGGGCCGCGCCTACAGGTTTTGCAGGCTGCGTTCCAGGCGTGAAATACCTTCTTCGAGCAATGCCCGCGGGCAGCCAAAGTTCAAGCGTACGAACTGTTGGCTGTCATCGCCAAATTCCACGCCCGCACTCAAGCCTACCTTGGCCTGCTCAAGGAAAAACCGCTGTGGGTCTTCCAGGCCCAGGGCGCTGCAATCCAGCCAGGCCAGGTAGGTACCTTGAGGCGCATGCATGACCACCCCCGGCAGGCGTTTTTGCACGGCATCCACCAGGTAGTCGCGGTTGCCTTGCAGGTACGTGACCAACGCCTCCAACCACTCACCACATTGGCTATACGCCGCCCAGGTGGCTTCCAGGCCCAACGGGCTGACGCTATCGACCATGCCGCAGCGTGCCTTGTTGAAGCGCTCGCGGATGAGTGGGTCCTGGACAATCGCAAAGCAGGTCTTCAGGCCGGCGACGTTGTAGGCCTTGCTCGCGGACATCAGGGTGATGGTGCGCCGTGCGATCTCTGCACTCAACGAGGCGGTAGGGATATGCCGGCGCCCGTCGAAGCACAGCTCGGCATGGATCTCATCGGAGACAATCAGCGTGCCTTGTTCCAGGCAGGCATTGGCGACGGCCAGCAGTTCCTCGCGGGCAAACACCTTGCCCAGAGGGTTGTGGGGGTTGCTCAACAGCAGTGCACCGGCACCTTTCAAGGCCTGGCGCAAGGCGGGCAGGGGGGTGAGGTATTCGCCCTGGTCGCTCAGTTCAAACGGCACTTCGATCTTCGGCAGGTTCCAGTTGCCCGCTGCATGGCGCAGCGGCGCGTAGTTGGGGGTTTGCAAGACCACCGACTGGCCCGGTTGGACAAAGGCATGCAAGGCCATGTTGAAGCCTGGCTCGACACCCGGCAGGAACAGCAATTCATCGGGTTGCACGCGCCAGGCGTACTTGTGCCACAGGTCGCTGATGATCGCCTCGCGCACTTCCGGCCGGGCGACGCTGTAGCCGAGCATCTGCTGGTCCAGGCGCGCGTGCAGGGCCTTGAGGATCGCCGGCGGGGCGGCGATGTCCATGTCGGCAATCCACATCGGCAAGACGTCTTCGGGGTAGCGGCTCCACTTGGTGCTGCCGGTGCCGAGGCGAGGGTGGATCGTGTCGAAATCAAAGCTCATGGGGGCGCTCGTGTCAGGAAGGCGGGCGAAGAATGGCGTCGATTCTAAGTCAGCCGGCCTGATAGGTCATCAACTGCTCCTCGCACAGGATGCGGATCGTGCGCCGTTGTACATCGATCAGTCCGGCGTCTACCAGCCGATGCAGGATCCGCGAAAACGTCTCTGGCTGAATCCCCAGTTTGGAGGCCACCAGACGCTTGGGCACCTGCAGCACCACATCGCCGCTGGCCAGGTCGCGCTCCTGGATCAGAAAGTTGATGACCCGGCGACTGGCATTGGCCAGGCTCAGGGTGTCGATGTCCTTGAGGCGTTGATGCAGGTGGATGCTCATGGTGCCGAGGATTGCCAGGCAGATCTGCGGCTGGTCTTCCAGGGCCTTGCGGTAATGATGGCCCTCAATGGTAACCAGCACGCTGTCCTTGAGCGCCGTGGCACTCACCGGGTAGGCCTTGGCCTGGCTGAACAGCAGGGCTTCGGCAAAGGTCTGGCCGGGGCGAATGACTTCCACCAGATGCTCCTGGCCTTCACCGGTGACCCGGTGCAACTTGACCTGGCCACTGATCAACAGGAAAAACCGCTCGGCGGGGTCGCCCTGATGCATCAAGGTCGCGTGCCCGGGCAGGCGCTTGAGATTGGCCAGGGTGCAGACGTCCTGGAAGATTTTTTCCGGCAAGGGGCTGAACAGATGATGCCGGCGCAGGGTTAAAACGATGGATGGGTGGGTCAGCATGGCGTACCTCCGCTCCCCCCCATGGTAGGGCGCAAGGCTTGCCGGGCCTATGCCTCGTTGGAGGTAGCCCCGAGGAGGCAGTGATCGCGCAGCAGTGCCGAAAATGCATCCCGGGCCGGATGGCAGCCTGTGTTGGCGTGCCAGTAAAACCGGTTGTCGATGCGCGTCAGTTCCGCGAACTCGTGGCCTTGCCAGTTGGCGCCCTGACGATATTGCTCGTAGATCCCCCGCGGTACCAGCGCGGCGCCGCTGCCGGCGCTGACACAGCCGATAATCGTACCGTAGCTGGCGATGCTGACGATTGACGCGACTTGGCCGTGGCGTGACAACCACTGCTCCAGTGCCAGGCGATACGGGCAGCCGGTCGGCCACATAAACAGGGTCAGGCCCTGCAGGTCGGTCACGGTGCGCACCGGCCCCAGGGACGTGGGGGCGATCAGCACCAGGTCTTCGCTATACAGCAGCGTGCTTTCCAGCCCGGGGCGTTGCACATCCACGGCGACAATCGCCGCATCCAGCCGATGGTGCTGGATATCATCGAGCAACTGCGACCAGGTGCCGGTGCTCAACGCCAACGACACTTGTGGGTACAGCGCGTGGTAGCGCGCCAGCAAATGGGGCAAGCGCCCCGTAGCACTGGACTCGATAGCCCCGATCCGCAGGTGCCCATGGGGCGCGCCACCAGGTGCGACGGCACGCCGGGAGGCTTCGGTGAGGTCGAGGATTTTCGTCGCGTATTCGATAAACACTTCGCCCGCAGGACTGACCCGCAGGCCCCGGCCCTCACGCAGGAACAACGCGACCCCGAGCTCCTGCTCCAGGGACTTGAGCCGTGCGGTGATATTGGACGGCACGCAATGCAGCTTTGCGGCTGCACGGGCGATGCTGCCCAACTCGTAGACCGTCTTGAACATGCGCAGTTGGGACAGTTCCATGGTTCACCTGAAGTGAAGAGTGGGCTCAGTTTAAGTCACTTTTTTCAGGGCTTGGGTTTTCTCATACTTTTGCCAGGCAGTGCCTGTGTGCTGCCACGTCCCTGAGAATGCTCATGCCCCACGCAAAAGTTGTCCTGGCGACCCTCTTCGTCATCCTCTGCTGGGCGTATTCGCCTGTCGGCATCCATATCGCGCTGCAGGCCTATGCGCCCGACAATCTGGCTGTGCTGCGCTTTTTGATTGCTTCGGTGTTTATGGCCGGGGTGGCCTGGTGCAAGGGTATTGCACGGCCCCGGGTCCGGGATTTGCCTTTGTTTGCGGTGTTGGGATTGTTTGCGGTGACGCTGCACCACATCGCCCTCAACTACGGCCAGCGCGGTGTGAGTGCCGGCGCCGCCAGCGTCCTGGCGCAATCGACGCCACTGTTCAGCGCATTGCTCGCCAGCACGTTGTTCAAGGAGCGGCTCGGCGCCTGGCAGTGGGGTTGTGTCCTCGGCGGCCTGCTCGGTGCCGGAGTCGTGGCGGTGGGGGATCGCGGCTTGGGCGAACTGGATGGGCATGGCGTGTTGATCCTGCTGGCAGCGGCGTCCTGGAGCCTGTATTTCGCCCTGCAAAAGCGTTATTCACAGCGTTATGACGGACTGACAATGGTGTGTTTCACCCTCTGGTCAGGTACGGCGTTGCTGCTGGTGTATCTGCCCGGATTACCGGAGGAAGTGGCCCAGGCTCCGGTGCGGGTGAACCTGGCAGTGCTGGTGCTGGGCATCTTTCCCAGTGCGCTGGCCTACCTGGCCTGGGCTTATGTATTGACGCATAGCCAGGTCAGTCGGGCAGCGATCGCGCTTTATCTCATACCGCCGGTGGCGATGGTGATGGCATGGGTGATATTGGCGCAGCAACCTTCGATGATGGTGATTGTGGGGACGGTTATTGTTTTGGCGAGTGTGGGGGCGTTGACGGTGAAAGTGCGGTAATGCAACGCCAGAGCGCGCAGCTGCATTCCCCTGTAATTGGGGCAGGCTTGCCTGCGATCACCATAGGTATCTACACAATTTTGCCACAACAGCCCGCTCGCCACAGGGGAGATCGTCAGTTTCTGAAGTTGTGTAGATGCCTATGCTGCGATCACGCCAGCAAGAACACCTCGGGGTGTCAGTTACCCAACGTCATCGCTAACGACCCTCGCAGGCACGCCAGCTCCCACAAAACCCTACCCAGCCTGGCGCAAATGCTCCATCGCCCACACCGCAGCCTCCACCCGCGAGCGCAACCCCAGTTTGTGCAGCAGATTCTTCACATGCACCTTCACCGTGCCCTCGGTAATCCCCAGCTTGTGCCCGATCACCTTATTGCTGTAACCCCCGGCGATGGTCTTCAACACCTGCCGCTCGCGCTCGGTCAGTTCAACCGCGGCATGGGGTTGGGGTGAGCGCAGGGCCTGGGCCAGCACGCGCGTCAGGCCAGGGCTGATCACCAGGGCGCCGTGCAGGGCATCGCGGATGTACTGGATCAGCAGTTCCGGCTCCATGTCCTTGAGCAGATAACCGTTGGCATCCAGGCGCAGGGCGTCGCGGATGTCGTCTTCGGCATCGGACACAGTAAACAGCAAGACCTTGCCGCTATAGGCCATGGCGCGCAGGCGGCGCAGGGTTTCCAGGCCGTTCATTTGCGGCATGTTGTTGTCCAGCAACACCAGGTCCGGTTGCAACGATTCGATCAGCCCCAGGGCTTCCTCGCCATTGCCGGCTTCGCCCACCACGTGCAGGTCATCTTCCAGTTCGAGCATCTGGCGCATGCCGTGGCGCATCATCGGGTGGTCGTCGACGAGCAGGATGCCGTGGCGGTGTGGGGTGTTCATGACAGGCTACCTTGTTGTAAAGATTGCCCGAGGAATTCCGGGCGAAACAGCAAATGTACCCGTGTGCCTTGGGGCTCGCGGGCAGAAATATCCAGTTGGCCGTGCAGGCTGCGGGCGCGTTCATCCATGATGTTCAGGCCGTGGTGTTCGCGTTGGTCCACCGGCTCGCTGAAGCCGCGGCCGTCGTCTTCAATGCTCAAGCTCACGGTTTCGCCGTGCTGGCGCAGTTGCAGCCAGGCGTTCTCGGCATGGGCGTGGCGCAGGCAGTTGGACAAGGCTTCACGGGTCACCTGCAACAGGTGGATCTGTTCACTGGCTGAGAGTTGGAAGGCCAGGGCGTCCACATGCAGGTGTACTTGGAATTCGCCACGGCGCGAGAACTCCTCGGCGGTGTCTTTGAGCTCCTGGACCAGCCCGGCATCGTGGATTTGCAGGCGGAAGGTGGTCAGCAACTCACGCAGTTGCCGATAGGCGTTGTTCAGGCCTTCGCGCAGTTCGCCGGTGACGGTTTCCAGGGTGGCCTTGGGTTCGTCACGGCGCAGCAGGGTCTGCATGCGGCTGACTTGCAGCTTCATATACGACAGCGCTTGCGCCAGGGAGTCATGCAGCTCACGGGCGATGATCGTGCGTTCATCCAGCAGTAACAGGCGGTGGTCCTGTTCACGCTGGCGCTTGAGGGACAGCGAGGTGCCAATCAGGTTGGCCAGCGCCTGGATCAGCTGTTTTTCCCAGTCCTGGGGCGCATGCCCGTCGACGAAATGCGCCTTGAGTTCGCCCAACTCTGCGCCCTGGTTGCTGATGCTGAACACCTGGGGCGGGGCCACGTGATGCCGTTCGCAGGTGGCGCAGTCGCCAATGGCGCAGACGTTGCGGCTGTTTTCACCATGCAGCGCGAGCATCTGCTGTGCCGGGGCGAGGAAGTGCCCTTGCAGGCACAGCGACAGGCGCAGGCCCGGCAGGCGCTTCTGGAAGCGCCGGATCAATTCGTCGAGGCCTTCGGCGTTGGCCAGGCGCGTGGCCAGGCTGCGGCTGCTCTCGTAGAGCAACTCGAGGGCGGCGTTGGCTTGTTGCAGGTTGAGGGTCTTGTGCTGCACCTGGCTTTCCAGGGTGCGGTGGGACTGCTCGATGGTTTCGGCCAGGGTGTTGAAGCTCAGGGCCAACTGGCCAAGCTCGTCTTGGGAGCGGTGATTGACCCGCGCCGTGTAGTCACCCTCACGAAAGCGTCGGGTCGCGTCCACCAACTCCTTCAGGGGCGTGACCACGCCGTACTGCAATTCATACAGCCCCAGCAGCAGGATGATCAGGGTGCTGAACAGCGCCAGGCCCTGGATCAGCTGTTGCCAGCCTTGTTTGTGCTCGCTCTGCTGCTGCAACAGGCTGACGAACTGGTTCAGTTGCTCGACAAAGGCCGGTGCGCGTTCGCGGAACAGGGCGCCGTCGCCACGCTCGATGGCCGGGCGCAGCTCCAGGTTCCAGTGTTGCTGGATCTGCTGGTAGCTCTGTTGCAGGGCGCTCTGGGGGCCGTCTTCCAGCACTGCTTTCAACGATTGGCTGTCCAGGCGCCGTTGCAGGCTTTGGGTGATGGCCTGGATCTCGTCGGCGGGGGCATGGTCGGCGAGTTTCCAGCTCAGGTGGTAGGTCTCCATGCGCACCGAGCCTGCGGTGTTGATGGCCGCGCCGTCGCCCTGGCTGAACCAGGCGATCAGCCCGGCGCTCAGGGAACTGGCCAGGGCCAGGATCGCAATCAGGATCACCGCGACACCGGCCCGCGCGGGCAGGGAGCTGCGCAGCCAGTTAAACATCACGGCGTAATCGAAGGAGGAAGAACAGCAGCATGGCGGCACCTGGCAAGGAAAACAGCATTGAATTCTGCAATCCCTGGCGCACTACCTCTAAAGAGTTGCCGGCGAACCCTCCCACGGGAAAAAGCCGGCACAAGAGACCAATCCATTGATAAATAAAGACTTTCTCTTGTTATTTGGCCTACCTCCTTGGAGGTAGATGGGGCAAGCATAGGCCAATACCCCCCAGGCGGACGTTGATCTGGGTCAAGTTCTGCGAGGACGTCGCCCCTAACCTGCGCTCATGGAATCACTTCTGGGAGCGCAAACCGTGACTCAACCCCGTGTAAGACAAGGCCTGGTGCTGGGCATGAGTACGCTGGCCTTCACCGTGTGCTTTATGGTCTGGATGATGTTCGCCGTCCTTGGCGTGCCGATCAAAGAGCTGCTGCAACTCAACGAAACCCAGTTCGGCCTGCTGGCCGCCACCCCCGTGTTGACCGGCTCCCTGGTGCGCCTGCCCCTGGGCCTGCTGACGGACCGCTTCGGCGGGCGCATCGTGTTCTTTGTACTGATGCTCACCTGCGTGCTGCCGCTGTACCTGATCACCTATGCCACCGCCTTCTGGCAATTCCTGGTGCTGGGGCTGTTTGTCGGCTTGGCGGGCGGCTCGTTCTCGGTGGGCATCGCTTATGTCGCCAAATGGTTCGACAAGGACAACCAGGGCTTTGCCATGGGCGTGTTCGGTGCCGGCAATGCCGGGGCGGCGGTGACCAAGTTTCTTGCGCCGGCCCTGATCGCCCTGGGTACCTGGCACCTGGTGCCGAAGGTGTTCAGCGCGATCCTGTTTATCACCGCGCTGCTGTTCTGGTTCCTCACCAGCGAAAACAAGGCCCACCGCAATGCCAGTGGCGCGACCTTTCGTGAGCAGTTGCTGTGCCTCAAGGACCCGGCCGTGTGGCGCTACTGCCAGTACTACTCGATTGTGTTCGGTGGCTACGTGGCCCTGGCGCTGTGGGCGACCAAGTACTACGTGCAGGAATACGGCTTCAGCCTGCAAAGCGCCGCGCTGCTGGCCGCGTGTTTTTCCCTGCCGGGTGGGGTGCTGCGCGCCGTAGGCGGCTGGATGTCCGACCGCTGGGGCGCACAAAGCGTGACCTGGTGGGTGTTGTGGGTGAGCTGGATCTGCCTGTTCCTGCTCAGCTACCCGCAGACCCAATTGCAGGTGCAGACCGTCAACGGCCCGCTGGATTTCCATATCGGCCTCAACGCCACCGTCTTCACCATCCTGCTGTTTGTGATGGGCATCGCCTTCGCCTTCGGCAAGGCCTCGGTGTTCAAGTACATCGCCAATGACTACCCGCAAAACATGGGCGCGGTGTCCGGCATCGTCGGCCTGGCCGGGGGCCTGGGTGGCTTCGTGCTGCCGATCATGTTCGGCGCCCTGGTGGACCTCACCGGCGTGCGCTCTTCCTGCTTCATGTTGATGTACGGCGTGGTCTGGGTCTCCCTGACCTGGATGTACTTCAGTGAAATCCGCAAGCAACCGCTGCTCGGTAAAGCGGTGGCCCAGCCTCTCCAAGGAGAATCCGCATGACTATCGCGCAAAAGCCCAATTCGGGTCCGGTGATCCACGACTGGCGCCCCGAAGACCCTGCATTCTGGGGCGCCAGCGGCAAACAGACCGCGACCCGCAACCTGTGGATCTCGATCCCGGCGCTGCTGTTGGCCTTCGCTGTATGGATGGTATGGAGCACGGTGATCGTGCGCCTGAACGCCATCGGCTTTAGCTTCACCACCGATCAGCTGTTCTGGCTGGCCGCCTTGCCGGGCCTGTCCGGTGCCACCTTGCGCGTGTTCTATTCGTTCATGGTGCCGATCTTCGGTGGCCGCCGCTGGACCGCCCTGAGCACCGCGTCGCTGCTGATCCCCTCGTTGTGGATGGGCTTTGCGGTGCAGGACCCCAGCACCTCCTACAGCGTATTTGTGCTGATCGCGCTGCTGTGCGGTTTCGGCGGCGGCAACTTCGCCTCGAGCATGTCCAACATCAGCTTCTTCTACCCCAAGTCCCAGCAAGGCACGGCCCTGGGCCTGAACGCCGGCCTGGGTAACCTCGGCGTGTCGGTGATGCAGTTCTGCGTGCCGCTGGTGATCACCTTTGGTGTGTTCGGCCTGCTCGGTGGTCAGCCGCAGACCCTGGAAGACGGCAGCCAGTTGTGGCTGCAGAACGCTGGCTTTATCTGGGTGCCGTTCATTATCACCGTGACCCTGTTTGCCTGGTTCGGCATGAACGACCTGTCCAGCGCCCGTGCTTCGTTCAGCGAGCAGGCGGTGATCTTCAAGCGCAAGCACAACTGGCTGATGTGCTGGTTGTACCTGGCGACTTTCGGTTCCTTCATCGGCTTCTCGGCCGCCTTCCCGATGCTGATCAAGACTTCGTTCCCGGACGTCAACGCTTTGAAATTCGCATTCCTCGGCCCGCTGGTAGGCGCCCTGGTACGCCCACTGGGCGGCTGGCTGGCAGACAAACTGGGCGGTGCGCGGGTGACCCTGTGGAACTTCGTGCTGATGATCGTGATGGTGTTTGGCGTCCTGCACTTTCTGCCACTGCACGGCCAGGGCGGCAGCTTCTACGGCTTCCTTGGCCTGTTCATGCTGCTGTTCATCACCACTGGCATCGGCAACGGCTCCACCTTCCGCATGATCCCGGTGATCTTCCGCACCCAGCATGAAAAAGCCAGCGCCGGCAAACCTGCCGCCGTGCGTGAGCAAGCCCTCAAGGATGCGACCAAGGAATCGGCAGCCGTGCTGGGCTTCAGTTCGGCCATGGGCGCCTTCGGTGCGTTCTTCATTCCCAAGACCTTTGGCTCGTCCATGGCCTACACCGGCAGCCCGGCATTGGCCTTCTACATGTTCGTCGGCTTCTACCTGAGCTGCATTGTCGTGACCTGGTGGTGGTATGCGCGCAAAGGCGCCGAGACCCCCTGCTGAGTCGACCCCCAATTCACACCTTGCGTGGGCGGGGCACAGAACCCCGCAGCAAGCCTGAGAGGAAAGCACCATGAGTCATTTACTCGATCAACTGCGGTTCTTCAATCGCAAGCAAGACGAATTCTCCGAAGGTCACGGCGAGACCCGCAAAGAGTCCCGCGACTGGGAGAACGTCTACCGTTCGCGCTGGCAGTACGACAAGATCGTGCGTTCCACCCACGGGGTGAACTGCACCGGCTCGTGCTCGTGGAAGATCTACGTGAAGAACGGCCTGATCACCTGGGAAACCCAGCAGACGGACTACCCGCGCACCCGCAACGACTTGCCCAACCATGAGCCGCGCGGCTGCCCCCGTGGCGCGAGCTACAGCTGGTACATCTACAGCGCCAACCGCCTGAAGTATCCGAAGATCCGCAAGCCATTGCTCAAACTGTGGCGTGAGGCGCGCCTGACCCTGTCGCCAGTCGAGGCCTGGGCGAGCATTGTCGAGGACAAGGTCAAGGCCGACTCCTATAAAAGCAAGCGCGGCATGGGCGGCTTCATCCGTTCCAACTGGGATGAAGTCAACGAGATCATCGCGGCGTCCAACGTCTACACCATCAAGCAATATGGCCCGGACCGCATCGTCGGCTTCTCGCCGATCCCGGCCATGTCCATGGTCAGCTATGCCGCCGGTTCCCGTTACCTGTCGTTGATTGGCGGCGTGTGCCTGAGTTTCTACGACTGGTACTGCGACCTGCCACCGGCCTCGCCGATGGTCTGGGGCGAGCAGACCGACGTGCCGGAATCGGCCGACTGGTACAACTCCAACTACATCATTGCCTGGGGCTCCAACGTCCCGCAGACCCGTACCCCAGACGCGCACTTCTTCACCGAGGTGCGCTACAAGGGCACCAAGACCGTGGCCATCACCCCCGACTATTCGGAAGTGGCCAAGCTTACCGACCTGTGGCTCAACCCTAAGCAGGGCACTGACGCCGCGTTGGCCCAGGCGTTCAACCATGTGATCTTCAAAGAATTTCACCTGGACAAGCCCAGCGCGTACTTCACCGACTATGCCAAGCGCTACACCGACTTGCCCGTGTTGGTGATGCTCAAGCCCATGACCGGCTTTGCCCCGGGCGCAGGCTTCCAGCCCGACCGCTTTTTGCGCGCGTCGGACCTGGTCGACAATCTGGGCCAGGACAACAACCCGGAATGGAAAACCATCGCCCTCGACGAGAGCGGCGAACTGGTCTCGCCACAAGGCGCCATCGGCTATCGCTGGGGCGAGAAGGGCAAGTGGAACATCCTCGCCAAAGAAGGCGGTGAAGGCCGCGAGATCGACCTGAAACTGAGCCTGATCGGCGATGACGTCGCCGAAGTGGCGTTCCCGTATTTTGCCGGTGAAGCCCACGACTACTTTCAGCACGTGGCCGGCGATGCCGTGCAGTTCCGCCGGGTGCCGGTGCACAGCGTGACCCTGGCTGATGGCACGGTGGCCAAAGTGGCGACGGTGTTCGACCTGTCCGCCGCCAACCTGGCCATCGACCGTGGCCTGGGCGGCAGCAATGTGGCCAAGGACTACAACGACGCCAGCGTGCCGGGTACACCGGCATGGCAGGAAGCAATCACCGGCGTCAGCCGTGAGAAGGCGATCCAGATCGCCCGCGAGTTTGCCGACAACGCCGACAAGACCCGTGGTCGCTCGATGATCATCGTCGGCGCGGCGATGAACCACTGGTACCACATGGACATGAACTACCGCGGGCTGATCAATATGCTCATGCTCTGCGGTTGCGTCGGCCAGACCGGTGGCGGTTGGGCGCACTATGTGGGCCAGGAAAAACTGCGCCCGCAATGCGGCTGGCTGCCCCTGGCCTTTGGTTTGGACTGGAACCGTCCGCCACGCCAAATGAACGGCACCAGCTTCTTCTATGGCCACAGCTCGCAATGGCGCCACGAGAAGATGAGCATGCACGACATCCTCTCGCCGCTGGCTGACAAGTCGCAGTTCCCCGAGCATGCCCTGGACTACAACATCCGCGCCGAACGCGCCGGCTGGTTGCCCAGCGCGCCACAACTCAATACCAACCCGCTGCATATCTGCCGCGACGCGGCGGCCGCTGGCATGGACCCGAAAGACTACGTGGTCAAGTCCTGGCAGGACGGCAGCTTGCGCTTTGCCTGCGAGCAGCCGGACAGCCCGGTGAACTTCCCGCGCAACATGTTTATCTGGCGTTCCAACCTGCTCGGTTCGTCGGGCAAGGGCCATGAGTACATGCTCAAGTACCTGCTGGGCACCAAGAACGGGGTGATGAACGAAGACATCGGCCACAGCACCGAATGCAAGCCGACCGAGGCCGAGTGGGTCGAAGACGGCGCCATCGGCAAGCTGGACCTGGTGACCACCCTGGACTTCCGCATGTCCTCCACCTGCGTCTATTCCGACATCGTGTTGCCGACCGCAACCTGGTACGAAAAAGACGACATGAACACCTCGGACATGCACCCGTTCATTCACCCGCTGTCGGCGGCGATCGATCCTGCGTGGGAGTCGCGTTCGGACTGGGAAATCTACAAAGGTATCGCCAAGGCGTTCTCGGCCATGTCGGTCGGCCACTTGGGCGTGGAACAAGACCTGGTCACCGTGCCGTTGATGCATGACAGCGTCGGCGAACTGGCCCAGCCGTTTGGCGGCACCGACTGGAAAAGCGCCGGTGTGGCGCCGGTACCGGGCAAGAACGCGCCAAACATGGCGGTGGTGGAGCGCGATTACCCGAACATCTACAAGCAGTTCTCGTCCCTGGGCCCGATGCTGGAAAAACTCGGCAACGGCGGCAAGGGCATCAACTGGAATACCGATGAGGAAGTCCAGTTCCTTGGCGAACTCAATCACCACGAAGGCGATGCGGGCATCAGCCATGGCCGGCCAAAGATCGACACCGCCATCGACGCCGCCGAAGTGATCCTGTCCCTGGCCCCGGAAACCAACGGCAAGGTCGCCTTGAAAGCCTGGGCCGCGCTGTCGGAATTCACCGGCATCGACCACAGCCACCTGGCGATTTCCAAGGCCCACGAAGCGATCCGCTTCCGCGATATCCAGGCGCAGCCGCGCAAGATCATCTCCAGCCCCACCTGGTCGGGCCTGGAAGATGAGCACGTGAGCTACAACGCCGGCTACACCAACGTCCATGAAAACATCCCATGGCGCACCATCACCGGCCGCCAGCAGTTCTACCAGGATCACCCGTGGATGCAGGCGTTCGGCGAGCAATTGATGAGCTACCGGCCACCGGTCAACACCCGCACCATCGAAGGGGTGAAGGGCAAACGCAGCAATGGCGAGACCGAAATCGTCCTGAACTGGATCACTCCGCACCAGAAGTGGGGGATCCACAGCACCTACAGCGACAACCTGCTGATGCTCACCCTCAGCCGTGGCGGCCCGATTGTGTGGCTCTCGGAAATCGACGCCAAGCGCGCCGGGATCGAGGACAACGACTGGATCGAGTGCTTCAACGTCAACGGCGCCCTGACCGCCCGTGCGGTGGTCAGCCAGCGGGTCAAGGAGGGCATGGTGATGATGTACCACGCCCAGGAACGCATCGTGAACGTACCGGGTTCGGAAACCACCAAGACCCGTGGCGGCCACCACAACTCGGTGACCCGCGTGGTGCTCAAGCCGACCCACATGATCGGCGGCTATGCCCAGCAGGCCTACGGTTTCAACTATTACGGCACAGTCGGCTGCAACCGCGATGAATTCGTGGTGGTGCGCAAGATGGTCAAGGTCGATTGGCTCGATGGTTCCAGCGGTGATGATCTGCCGCGTCCATTGCCGACCGATATCGAGGAGAACTGAGATGAAGATTCGCTCACAAATCGGCATGGTCCTGAACCTGGACAAGTGCATCGGCTGCCACACCTGCTCCATCACCTGCAAAAACGTCTGGACCAGCCGCGAAGGCATGGAATACGCCTGGTTCAACAACGTTGAATCCAAGCCGGGCATCGGCTACCCCAAGGAGTGGGAAAACCAGGACAAGTGGAAGGGCGGCTGGATCCGTAACGCCAACGGCTCGATCAACCCACGTATCGGCGGCAAGTTCCGCGTGTTGGCGAACATCTTCGCCAACCCGGACCTGCCGAGCCTGGACGACTACTACGAGCCGTTCGACTTCGACTACCAGCACCTGCACACCGCGCCCCTGGGCGAGCACCAACCCACTGCGCGCCCGCGTTCGGTGGTGTCGGGCAAGCGCATGGAGAAAATCGAGTGGGGCCCCAACTGGGAAGAAATCCTCGGCACCGAGTTCGCCAAGCGCCGCAAGGACAAGAACTTCGACCAGATCCAGGCCGACATTTATGGCGAGTACGAAAACACCTTCATGATGTACCTGCCGCGCCTGTGCGAGCACTGCCTGAACCCGGCGTGCGCGGCATCGTGCCCCAGCGGCGCGATCTACAAGCGTGAAGAGGACGGCATCGTCCTGATCGACCAGGAAAAATGCCGCGGCTGGCGCATGTGCATCAGCGGCTGCCCGTACAAGAAAATCTACTTCAACTGGAAAAGCGGCAAATCCGAGAAGTGCATCTTCTGCTACCCACGGATCGAAGCGGGCATGCCCACCGTCTGCGCGGAAACCTGCGTCGGGCGGATCCGCTACCTCGGCGTGTTGCTGTATGACGCCGACCGCATCAGCGAAGTGGCGAGCACCGCCAACGAGCACGACCTGTACGAGAAGCAGCTGGAAATCTTCCTCGACCCCAATGACCCGGCGGTGATCCGCCAGGCCCTGGCCGATGGTGTACCGCAGTCGGTGATCGACTCGGCCCAGCGTTCGCCGGTGTACAAAATGGCCGTGGACTGGAAGCTGGCGCTGCCGCTGCACCCGGAATACCGCACCTTGCCGATGGTCTGGTACGTGCCGCCGCTGTCGCCGATCCAGAACGCCGCCGCTGCTGGCACCGTGGGCATGAACGGGGTGATCCCGGATGTCGACAGCCTGCGCATCCCGCTGCGCTACCTGGCCAATATGCTGACTGCCGGTGACGAAAAGCCGGTCAAGCGTGCGCTTAAACGCCTGCTGGCCATGCGCGCCTTCAAGCGCTCACAGCAAGTGGACGGTGTGGAGGACCTGCAAGTGCTGGCCGACGTCGACCTGAGCGTTGCCCAGGTGGAAGAGATGTACCGCTACCTGGCGATTGCCAACTACGAAGACCGTTTTGTAGTGCCCAGCGCCCACCGTGAAGACGCGATGAGCGATGCGTTTGCCGAGCGTTCCGGTTGTGGTTTCAGCTTTGGCAGCGGCTGCAGTGGCAGCTCCGACACCAATATGTTCGGGGCGAAGAAGGCCAACCGCCGCGACGTGCTGAAAACCGTACAGATCTGGGAGGACTGAGCCATGCGCATTCTTAAAGTGATCTCGTTGCTGCTGGACTATCCCACCGAAACCCTGGTGAACGGCCGCGATGAACTGGAGCAGGCGATTCTCGAATCGCGGGAAATCAGCCCCAAGCAGCGTGGTGCGTTGTTCGAGCTGTTGGAGCTGATCTGCAGCAATGACCTGATGGATGGCCAGGAGCACTACGGTGCGTTGTTTGGCCGCGGTCGCTCGCTGTCGCTGCTGTTGTTCGAACACGTGCATGGCGAGTCGCGCGATCGCGGCCAGGCCATGGTCGACATGATGGCCCAGTACCAGGAGGCCGGGTTCGCCATCGGCGTCAAGGAGCTGCCGGACTACATCCCGTTGTACCTGGAGTTTCTGTCCACCCGCGAAGACATCGAGGCCCGCGAGGGCCTGGCGGATGTGGCGCACCTGCTGGCCTTGCTGGCGGCGCGCCTGGACGAGCGCGAAAGCGCCTATGCCAGTTGCTTCCGTGCGCTGTTGCAGATCAGCGGCGCCGAGCCGCACCAGGCGATTGCCGAGTTGCGCGCCCAGGTTGCCGCCGAAGTGCGCGACGACTCCCTCGAAGCCCTGGACAAAGTCTGGGAAGAGGAGGCCGTGGACTTTATGCAGGCCGAGCAGCAGGACCGTTGCAGCGCCATGCCCAGCGCGCCGGGCAAGGCCCGCGAAGAAAGTGCGGTGCCGTTGCACTGGGTGGATTTTCAGCACGAAGGGCTGGCCGCCGTGCCAGCCAAGGAGGTGGGTAATGTCTAAGTGGAATTTGCTGGTATTTGGCGTGTATCCGTATGTCGCCCTGGCCATCTGCCTGTTGGGCAGTTGGGCGCGGTTTGACCTGTCGCAGTACACCTGGAAGGCCGGCTCCAGCCAGATGCTCAATAACCGTGGCATGCGTGTGGCGAGCAACTTCTTCCATATCGGCGTGCTGTTCGTGCTGGCCGGGCATTTTGTCGGCCTGCTGACGCCGGCGTCGATCTACCACCATGTGATCAGTACCGAAAACAAGCAGCTGCTGGCGATGGTCTCCGGTGGTTTCTTCGGCTTGCTGTGCCTGGTGGGCCTGGTGATGCTGGTCAATCGTCGCCTCACTGATCCACGGGTGCGGGCCACATCAAGCCCATCGGACATCCTGATCTTGCTGGTGTTGCTGGCGCAGCTGGTCCTGGGTTTGCTGACTATCGTTGCGTCGACCGGGCATATGGACGGTTCGGTGATGGTGATGCTCGCGGACTGGGCGCAGAACGTGGTGTTGCTGCGGCCGGTGGAAGCAGCGGCGGCGATTGCCCCGGTGAGCCTGATCTACAAGGCGCACGTGGCGCTGGGCCTGAGCCTGTTTGTACTGTTCCCGTTTACCCGTCTGGTGCACATGGTCAGTGCGCCGATCTGGTACCTGGGCCGTCGTTATCAAATCGTGCGGCAGAAGTGAGGAGAACGTCATGACTACAGGATGCGGATGTGGTGGCGGCAGCGGCGGTGGTGGTTGCAGCTCTTCGGCCAAAGAGCCGGAAGTGGTGGTGGCCGTCGAGCCGCAACTGATCGCCAGCAGCGAACAGGAATGGCCGATTGTCAGCGTCAACGGGGTGCAGATTACCCCCGAGGCGATGGCTCAGGAACTGCAATATCACCCGGCTGAGAGTCGCGAGGAAGCGGTGTTCCTCGCCGCCCGCGCCTTGGTGATCCGTGAGCTGCTACAGCAGCGGATTCGTGAGCTGGGAGTGTTGCTGGAAGTCGGCGCCGGCGAGAACGAAGAAGAGGCAGCGACCCGCCTGTTGCTGGAGCGTGAAGTCAAGGTGCCGGACTGTGACGAGGCCACCTGTGTGCGCTACTTCGAAAGCAATCGCGGGCGCTTTCACAGCGCGCCGTTGCTCGCGGTACGGCACATTTTGCTGGAGTGTGCGCCGGACGACGCCGAGGCGCGGCATGTCGCGCATTCCCAGGCCGAGGTGTTGTTGTTGAGCCTGCAAGAGTCACCGGCCAGCTTTGCCGACCTGGCCTTGAAGTACTCGGCGTGCCCGTCCAAGGCCCAGGGCGGTTCGTTGGGGCAGGTGAGCAAAGGCCAGACCGTGCCAGAGTTGGAGCGCCAATTGTTTACCCTGGCCCCGGGCCTGGCCAGCAAACCCCTGGAAAGCCGCTACGGCTGGCATGTGATCTGCGTCGATCAGCGCATCGAAGGCCAGCCGCTGCCCTACGAGGCGGTCGCCACAGCGATTCGCACCCAGTTGCAGCAAGGGGTGTGGCAGAAGGCGCTGGTGCAATACCTGCAAACCCTGATTGGCGCGGCCGATGTACGTGGCATCGCGCTGCAGGGCGCCGACTCGCCGTTGGTGCAGTGACATGAGCCTGGTGGATGGTGTGGGCCGTTCCATTGACTACCTGCGGTTGTCGGTGACTGATCGTTGTGATTTTCGCTGTGTGTATTGCATGGCAAAAAACATGACCTTCCTGCCGCGCCAGCAGGTGTTGACCCTGGAGGAGCTGCAACGGCTGGCGACGGTGTTCGTCAGCCAGGGTGTGCGCAAGATCCGCCTGACCGGGGGCGAGCCGCTGATCCGCCCGGGCATTGTCGAGCTGTGCCGCCACATCGCCGCGTTGCCCGGCTTGCGCGAACTGGTCATGACCAGCAACGGCTCGCAACTGGGCCGCCTGGCGCGGCCGCTGGTGGAGGCTGGGGTCAAACGCATGAATATCAGCCTCGACAGCCTCGACCCCGAACGTTTTCGCGCGATCACCCGCAACGGCGACTTGCGCCAGGTGCTGGGCGGCATCGAGGCCGCCCGGGATGCCGGGTTCGAGCGGGTCAAGCTCAACTGCGTGGTGATGAAGGGCCGCAACTTTGATGAAGTGCCGGCGCTGGTGCAGTACGCCATCGACCAGGGCATCGATATCAGCTTTATCGAAGAGATGCCGTTGGGGGATGTGGGGCGCTCGCGGGGCGAATCCTTTTGTTCCAGCGAGCAGGTTCGGGCCTTGATTGCCGAGCATCACTCGCTGCTCGACAGCACCGAAAACAGCGGCGGCCCGGCACGTTACGTGCGCCTGGCCCGGCATTCGCAGACGCGCATCGGCTTTATCTCGCCCAACTCCCACAACTTCTGCGCCAGCTGCAACCGGGTACGGATGACGGTGGAAGGGCAGTTGCTGCTGTGCCTGGGGCAGGACAACGCGGTGGATTTTCGTGCGTTGCTGCGCCGCTATCCGTTGGATGACCGGCCGTTGGTGGAAGCGCTGCACAAGGCGCTGCGGGGTAAACCACTGCGCCATGACTTTACCGGGGAGGGCGAGGTGCAGGTGGTGCGGTTTATGAACATGAGTGGGGGGTGAGGAGGTGCTGGAACCCTGTCGAACAGTAGTTCCCGTTGTTTTGTATCAAGGGCATTCCGCTGGCCCGCGTGGCGTTTTTCCGTCGTTACCATTGCTGGTTTCTACAACGGGCAATATCGACAAGGAACCCGGAATGAATCGATCCGCTGAGGGCCTCACTACACCTCCTGAGGGATATGGCGACTGGTTGAAGGAGCTGAAAAACCGTATTCACTCTGCCCAGCAGCGTGCATCGCTGGCAGTAAACCGTGAGCTTGTGCTGCTGTACTGGCAGATTGGCCAGGACATCTTGACCCGCCAGGCGCAGCAAGGGTGGGGAGCAAAAGTCATTGAGCGCCTGGCGCAGGATTTGCGTTCAGCTTTTCCTGATATGAAAGGTTTTTCGCCGCGTAACCTCAAGTACATGCGCGCATTTGCCGAGGCTTGGCCGGAACCTGAGTTTGTGCAAGCGGTGCTTGCACAATTGCCTTGGTATCACCAAATAGCACTGCTCGATAAACTGCCCGGCCCCGAAACCCGCCGCTGGTACGCCGCCCAAGCCATTGAACACAACTGGTCACGCAACATTCTGGTCATGCAGATCGAGACCCGTTTGCTGGAGCGCAGTGGCAATGCTGTCAGCAACTTCGAAACCCTGCTGCCCAAGCCCCAGTCGGACTTGGCCCGCGAGTCGCTGAAAGATCCCTATCGTTTCGATTTTCTGGGGCTGACCCTGGACGCGCAGGAGCGTGAGATCGAAAGCGCTCTGATCAGGCATGTCACCGACTTTTTGCTGGAGTTGGGGGCAGGCTTTGCTTTTGTCGGCAAGCAGGTCCTGCTGGATGTGGGCGGCGAGGAGTTCTTCATCGACCTGCTGTTTTATCACCTGAAACTGCGCTGTTACGTCGCTATTGAGCTCAAGGCCGGCAAGTTCAAGCCAGAGCATCTGGGGCAGTTGGGTTTTTACCTCGCAGCGGTGGACGCCCAACTCAAGCACCCGCAAGACAGCCCCACCATTGGTTTGCTGCTGTGCAAAAGCAAAAACAAGATAGTGGCTGAATATGCCTTGCGTGACAGCGCTCGACCCATCGGGGTGGCGGAGTACCAGTTGGTCGGCGCCCTCCCGGCAGAACTCCAAACCAGCTTACCCAGCATCGAACAGATTGAACGTGAACTGGCCCGTGACGATACCTCTGCGCAAACTTGACCCTGATCAATTGCAACCCACCTTTCACTGCGTACCATCACTGCATCTTGTGTCTATACGAACTATTAAATCTATATGTAGTGTTTTGGAGCCCCCATGCAGATCACCTCAAGCCCGCTGGTCAGTACCCGCCTACACAAGCGCGATGGCACCCTCGTAGCCTTTGACGCCGAGAAAATCCGCCAGGCGATGATCGCCGCGGGTAACGCCACCGGTGAGTATCAGGACGCCGAAGTCGATCTGTTGTTAGGGGCAGTGCTCGCCCGTCTACGCGGGATTACCCGCCTGGATGTGGAGCAGATCCAGGACAGTGTCGAGCGGGTGTTGATGGACGCCGGGTACTTTTTGGCGATGCGTGCCTATATCGTCTATCGCGAGCAGCACGGGCGCCTGCGCCGGGATCGCAAGACCCTGGTGGAAGTCGCCACCTCGATGAACGAGTACCTCGACCGTGAAGACTGGCGTGTGCAGGCCAACGCCAACCAGGGTTACTCCCTGGGTGGGCTGGTGCTCAACGTGTCGGGCAAGGTCACCGCCAATTATTGGCTGGACGAGGTCTATAGCCAGGAGATCGGCCAGGCCCATCGCGAGGCGGACTTGCATATCCATGACCTGGACATGCTCGCCGGCTACTGCGCCGGCTGGTCCCTGCGCACGCTGCTGCACGAAGGCCTCAATGGCGTGCCCGGCCGCGTCGAAGCCGGGCCGCCCAAGCACCTGGGCAGTGCCTTGGGGCAGATGGTCAACTTCCTCGGCACCCTGCAGAACGAGTGGGCCGGTGCCCAGGCTTTCAGCTCGTTCGACACCTACCTGGCGCCCTTTGTGCGCAAGGACCAACTGACGTTCCCCGAGATTCGCCAGGCAGTGCAGGAGTTTATCTACAACCTCAACGTGCCCTCGCGCTGGGGCACGCAAACGCCGTTTACCAACCTGACATTCGACTGGGTCTGCCCGGAAGACCTGCGCGAGCAGATCCCGATTATCGGCGGCGAAGAAATGCCATTTGCCTACGGTGACCTGCAAGCGGAGATGGAGCTGATCAACCGCGCCTATATCGAAGTGATGCAGGCCGGCGACGCCAAGGGCCGGGTGTTTACCTTCCCGATCCCCACCTACAACATCACCCATGACTTCCCGTGGGACAGCGAAAACGCCGACCGCCTGTTCGAGATGACCGCGCGCTACGGCCTGCCGTACTTCCAGAACTTCCTCAACTCCGATATGCAGCCCAACCAGGTGCGCTCGATGTGCTGCCGCTTGCAGCTGGATGTGCGCGAGTTGCTCAAGCGTGGCGGCGGGTTGTTCGGTTCGGCGGAGCAGACCGGCTCATTGGGGGTGGTGACGATCAACTGCGCCCGCCTGGGCTACCTGTTCAAGGGCGACACCAGCGGCCTGCTGCAACGCCTGGACCACCTGATGGAGCTGGCGATGGAGAGCCTGGAGGTTAAGCGCAAGGTGATCCAGCACCATATGGACGCCGGCCTGTACCCCTACACCAAGCGCTACCTGGGGACCTTGCGCAATCACTTCTCAACCATCGGCCT
Organism: Pseudomonas proteolytica; assembly: GCF_007858275.1. GTDB lineage: Bacteria > Pseudomonadota > Gammaproteobacteria > Pseudomonadales > Pseudomonadaceae > Aquipseudomonas > Aquipseudomonas proteolytica. The sequence goes on along the minus strand of NZ_VFEV01000009.1, from coordinate 53,480 downwards.
GAATGGCATGCACGAGATGCTGCGCAACTTCACTGGCGACGAGGAGGGCACCCATACCGCCCGCGGTCGCGAGTTTGCGCTGCAGGTGCTGGACCATGTGCGCGCCACGTTGCTGCGCTTTCAGGAAGACACCGGCCACCTCTACAACCTGGAGGCCACGCCGGCCGAAGGCACCACCTACCGCTTTGCCAAGGAAGACCTCAAGCGTTTCCCCGCGATCCTCCAGGCCGGCAGCTTTGGCGCGCCGTATTACACCAACTCTTCGCAGTTGCCGGTGGGCTTCACCGAAGACCCATTCGAAGCCCTGGAGCTGCAAGACGAACTGCAATGCAAATACACCGGCGGCACCGTGCTGCACCTGTATATGGCCGAGCAGATTTCCTCGGCCCAGGCCTGCAAGCAGCTGGTGCGCAAGGCCCTGGGGCGTTTCCGCCTGCCGTACCTGACGGTGACGCCGACGTTCTCCATCTGCCCGGTGCACGGCTACCTGGCGGGCGAACATGAATTCTGCCCCAAGTGCGACGAGGTCCTGGCCCTTAACGCCACCTTGTAGGAGCGAGCTTGCTCGCGAAGCACTCAAGGACACCGCGTTTAACCAGGCAGCACGCGTGATCGTTGACGTTCTTCGCGAGCAAGCTCGCTCCTACAGAGCAAGGTGCTAACCGTTTTCCAACCCCAAGGAGATTCACCATGCAAACCACCCAGCCACAACGCCAACGCTGTGAAGTCTGGACCCGTGTCATGGGCTACCACCGACCGGTTTCGGCCTTTAACCCCGGCAAACAATCGGAGCACCGTGAGCGCGCGCACTTTACCGAAAGTGCGGCGGCGGCCGGGCGCCAATGAGTCGAGCACTACGGGTCGGGGGCCTCGTGCCCCTGACCACCCTCGACTACCCCGGCATGCTCGCCTGCGTGCTGTTTTGCCAGGGCTGTGCCTGGCGTTGTCGGTACTGCCATAACCCGGACCTGATCCCCCCTCGCGGTAGCGATGAGGTGGATTGGCGCCGGGTTTTGCTGTTTCTGCAACGGCGCCAGGACCTGCTGGATGCCGTGGTGTTCAGCGGTGGTGAACCGACCCTGCAGGAAGGCCTGCCGGCAGCCATGGACGAAGTGCGCAAGATGGGCTTTCGCATCGGCCTGCACAGTGCCGGGATCAAGCCTGCGGCGTTCGCCAATGCCCTGGCCCATGCCGATTGGGTTGGCTTCGACGTCAAGGCCCTGGCCGAGGACTGCCAGTTGATCACCCAGGTCAAGGGCAGCGGCACCGCCAATTGGCGCAGCCTCGACCTGCTGCTGCACAGCGATGTGGACTACGAATGCCGCACCACCGTGCATTGGCACCTGATCGACCCGCAGCGCCTGCTGCTGCTGGCCCAGCGTTTGCAAGAGCGGGGAGTCAAGCGCTTCGCCGTACAGCTGGTGCGCACCGCGCGCATGCTCGATGAGCAATTGCCGAGCGTTTCGGCACAGGCCTTGCTGCCTGAACTATGGGAGAAAATGCGGGCACTGTTCCCGGCATTTGTTTTACGGGGTTGATCCCTTCGCGGAGCCCTTTCAAGCGTGGCGATTGAACTCCCACCGGATTATCAAAGATGCTGCCCCCTGGGGGCAGGTATTCATCAGGGAGCTTATGACATGACTCGACTAACCACCGCTCGCCGTATCGCGATCGGCTTTGCCATCGCCCCCTTGGCCCTGGCGGGCATGGAGCTCTACGCCTTGCACGACCTGGGCACCCTCAAGGAACAATCGGAACTGATCGTGCAGCAGGACTGGCCGAAAATCGCGCCGATCATGGTGATTGCCACCGGTGTGCGCGACAACGGCCGTAATACCCGCGACTTGCTGATCGATGAGGACAACCAGGCCGCACAACAGGCCATTGGTACCACCCGCCAACGCATTACCGATGCCTTCACCCAACTGGAGCCGCTGTTCAACACACCTGCGGGCCAGGCGGCCTATGCCGACCTGAAGCAGCGTCGCGAAGCCTATGTGGGCGCCTTTACCCAGGTGCAGGCACTTATCCGCCAGGGCGCCCATGCCGAGGGTGTGGCGCAGCTCAAGCAGAATGTGCAACCCGCCGAGCAGGCCGTATTCAAGAGCCTGGAGGCGATGATGGCCTTGCAGGGGCAGATCTTTACCGAGCGCGAGCGCGCAGCGCAGACCCTGTACAGCGAGGCGCGGCGCAACATGCTGGGGCTGTTCCTGCTGTGCGTGGCCCTGGTGGTGGCGGCGGGGGTGATTGTCACCCGCAGCGTGACCCGGCCCCTGGGCGGCGAGCCCGACGAGGCCGCGCGGGTATTGAGCCAGATTGCCCAGGGCGACCTGACTACCGAAGTGCCAACGGCGGGCAGCGCCGACGGCAGCGTGATGAAAAACATGCAACAGATGCAGGACAACCTCAATGAAATGGTGCGCCAGATCGCCACGTCGGTGGACCGCGTGGCCAGTTCTTCCGAGGAGTTGAGCGCGGTCAGCAGCCAGACCAGCAGCAGCTTGCAACTGCAAGGCATGGAGATCGAACAGGCCGCCACGGCGGTCAATGAGATGACGGCGGCGGTAGATGAAGTGGCGCGCAATGCAGTGAGCACCAGTGAAGCTTCGCGGTTATCGGCGCAGACGGCCCAACTGGGGCGCGATCAGGTGCAAGAAACCGTCGCGTCCATCAACACCCTGGCAGAGGGCGTCAGTGGCACCTCGGTGCGCATCCAGCAACTGGCCGGGCGGGTGCAGGACATCAGCGGCGTGCTGGAGGTGATCCGCAGTATTGCCGACCAGACCAACCTGCTGGCCCTCAACGCGGCCATCGAGGCGGCACGGGCCGGGGATGCCGGGCGCGGGTTTGCCGTGGTGGCCGATGAGGTGCGGGCCCTGGCCCATCGCACCCAGGCCTCGACCCAGGAAATCGAGCAGATGATCGGCAATATCCGCCTGGACACCGAACAAGCTGTGACCGCGATGCAGGGCAGCAGTGATTTGGTACAGGCTACCTTGAGCGTGGCCGAGCGTTCGGGCCAGGCCCTGGAAGCGATTACCCAGTCGATCTCGCAGATCAACGAACGCAACCTGATGATCGCCAGCGCCACCGAAGAGCAAGCATTGGTGGCGCGGGAGGTGGACCGCAACCTGGTGGGGATTCGCAATCTGTCGGAGCAAGTCTTGCTCGGCGCACGGCATACCGATACGGCAGGCCATGAACTGGCGCAAATGGCTGGGGAACTGCACCTGACGGTTGCCAGGTTCCGCGTCTAACCGCGCAAGATGGGCCATTGTGGCGAGCGGGCTTATTGTGGCGAGCGGGCTTGCCCCGCGCTGGGCGGCGAAGCCGCCCCAATAGCCTCACCCCGTTCTGCCAGATATACCGAGGTGGCTGGTTTTGGGGCTGCTACGCAGCCCAGCGCGGGGCAAGCCCGCTCGCCACAATAAGCCCGCTCACTGCGACAAGCGGGCTCCTAGAGGTTCCAACCCCAGAACTGTAGCCACCAGCCGTACCCCACCAGCCCATTGCCCAGTAGCAGGCAAGTCCAGGCGGCGCAGTGTCGTGCCAGTGGTGTGTCGGCCAGCTGTTTCCACCCCAGCCACAAACACCAGCCCATCGCCCCAACCAGCAGCGCGCCGCGTGCCGGCTGTACCCAGTCGAGCAACAACCCTTCATAACGCAACAACTTGACGGTGGTTGCCGACAGCCCCAGGAACAGTCCTGCACCGCCAAGGGGCGTGAAGGTCAGCGCCAGGGCCCAATACCGTGCACGCTCACCGCTCAGTCGTGCGGCGAGGTGCACCAGCCCCATCAATGCGCCGCCGATCAGCAGGCTGCTGGCACCCAGGTACGCAACGATACAAAACCCATCCAACCAACTGAAGCTGTCGTTGGCCTGGGGGTAATGGGTCAACAGCCACCAGGGCGCGTTGTCCTGCAACGGCCACAACCAGTCGTGCTCCACCAACCATTGCGCCAGGGCTTGCTTGAACGTGATGAACCACGGGCTGACGGTCCACTGGAAGGCGCCCATCGCCAGGCCGATCACGCCAAACAACAACAAGCGCGTATCCCAGGCCAAGGCGGGTTTGCGTGGGGCCTGGAGGATTTCGCTATTGCACGAGCGCGCAATCAACTGCACCGCGCCGCGTTGCCCGCTGCAGCGGCCACAGGCGTGGCAATCGCTGGCACCTTGCAAGCGGCGGATGTCCAGCAGTGGCGCGCAGTTGGGCAGGGGCAGCCGTGGGCCGTCGTTGGCTTTCCAACGTTGTTCATCAACCTGGAAATGCACGGGTGCCAGGCGCGCGAGCAGGGCGAACACACCGCTGACCGGGCACAGGTAGCGGCACCACACCCGTTTGCCGCGCACAAACAGCAGCCCCACCAGCACGGCGGCGACGGTCGAGCCGCCGAGGATCAGCAGGGCCGCCTGGGCGTAGTCGTACACACTGATCAATTGCCCGTAGAGAGTGGTCAGGCAGAAACCCACGGTGGGCCAACCGCCCCAGCGGATCCACCCCGGAATGCCCAGGCCGCGCCCATGGCGGCTGGCCCATTCGCTCAACGAGCCTTCAGGGCAGAGCACGCCGCACCACACGCGGCCGAACACGACGATGGACAGCACCACGAACGGCCACCACACGCCCCAGAACAGGAACTGTGCCAGTAGCGTCAGGTTATCCAACAAGCGCGCCTGGCTGGCGGGCAGCGGCAGCAGCGCGGGTAGCACCAGCAATCCCGCGTAGAACAGCACCACCGCCCATTGCATACCGCGAATCAGCCGCGCGTGGCGGCGCATGCCATCCCCCAGGCGTTGCAGCCAGGGGGGGGTCACAGCGCTGCTCGCCGGGTGCGATACAGCCCTTGGCCCACCAGCAACCAATAGCCGGCCAGAACCAGCAGGGTGACCGTGCTGGGCGTTGCGCGGTACCCGGCAAAGCCGGCGAGCACTGCGCCCAGGCCGTGGCTGTCACTGAGCAGCGCGCTGCTGTCCCACCAGGCTTCGCCCACCAGGGTGTAGACCCAATCGGGCATGTCCATCGCCAACAGTTGCCCGCCGATGCGTTCTGCGGCAGCGACCAGCAAGGAGGCCGCCAAAAGCAGCAACAGCACCTCACTGAGGGCGAAAAACCGCGACCACGAAATCAACCGCTGCGTGCTGCGCAGCAGCATCACTGTCAACCCGGCCAACACCAGGCCCAGCCCCCCGCCAATGGCGAACAGGCCCAATGCCGGGCCATGCAGTTGGGCGCCGGCGCCATACAGGAACACCACGGTCTCGCTGCCTTCGCGGCTGACTGCCAACAACGCCAGCAACAACACACCGAGGCCGCCCTGGCGCGTCGCACGCTGCTCGGCGTCCCGTAGCAGAGTGTGCTTGAGGCCCGGCCCGTGGCGGTGCATCCAGAACACCATCTGCACCATCAACAGGCTTGCCACCAGGGTCATGCCGGCCTGGAACCATTCACCGCTGGGCCCGCTCATGGCTTCACCGGCCCACAGCATCAAGCCCGCCAACCCGGCGGAACACAGCAGCCCCAGGAGCACTCCGGCCCACAGGAAACGCCCCAGGCGCGAGCCCTCGGATTGTTGGCTGATCCAGGCCTGGAGGATGCCGATCACCAGCAACGCCTCGACGCTTTCGCGCCAGACGATAAACATCGATTGATTCATCAAATGCTCCTGGGCCGTTATTCGGCGAGGATGCTGCCCTCGGGCAACTGTGGGTTGAATTCGTCGAAAAACCCATAAGTGCCCGGCTTGAGCGGGTGGATCACCACAAAGGTGGTGACCCCAGGCGACAGCACTTTCTCCACGCGTAGCGGCGTGCTCTCGAACTCGGCCGGGCCTTGGCCGATGTTTTTCAACACGATCTTGAAGCGCTGGCCGGCCGGCACCTTGAGCTGCGCCGGGTTGAAGTGGCCGTCCTGCAGCGTCAATTTATAGGTCGGCAAAGGTGCTGCCAGGGCCGCACCAGCGGCCAGCAGGGCGCACAGGGCGCACAGGGCGAGGGCGCGGCGCATTCAGTAGCCGCCTTTCTTGCCAATACCCGCGTAGACGAATTCGTAGTGCACTTCACAGCGCTCGAACCACGGCGCGACCCCGGTTTCCTTGTCGGTATGCCGGCCCAGTGAGCCGTGGCCGCTGGGTGGCATCACGGTGAAAGTCAGCTGGTACTTGCCAGGGCCCAGCAGCTTGACGTTATCGCCGTAGTGCGGCCCGTCGTTGGCCACCATGGCGTGGAACTCACCGATGATCGGGCTGGCTGCACCTTGCTTCTGCAGACGGAACGAGACGTTGAGGTAAGGCACGAAACTGCCTTCCTGGAAGCCCTGCTGATTGTCGGCAGTGGCGCGGATATCGGCCTCCAGATGCACATCCGAATCGGCGGTGGCGCGCATCATGCCCGGTGGCGCCATCTCGATCGGTTGCAGATAGACCGCACCGACTTCCAGGCCGGGGCACATTTGTGGCTCGCCGATCGGGTATTCCTTGGCGACGGCCGCGCCAGTCGACAACAGCAAGGCCAGTGACAGCGTGAAGGGGATACGCATGGGGGCTTCCTGACAGGGCAAAAGAGAGTCCGAGTCTAGAAAGCTTTGCTGTAAATAATAATGATTCCTGTCAAGTTTCCAGGGATATAACCACAACCATTCTTGACGTTGGTCAAGGCTGTGGGCGGGCGGCGGCCGTAGGATCAAATCACCGCCCACTGCCGTGGAGCCTGCTCATGGCCAAGCCATTCCCGCTAAACCCCAAACACCCTGAGCGTATCTGCTGGGGCTGCGACCGTTATTGTGCGACTAGCGCCCTGGCCTGCGGCAACGGTGCCGACCGCACCATGCACCCGGCCGAAATGATCGGTGAGGATTGGTACTTGCATGGCGATTGGGGGATTGAACTGCCGATTGCAACAGACAAGGTGCCAGACCCTGGTTGACCTGAGCCTGCAACTTGCAGCCCACTGCTGGCTTTTTTGTGGCGAGCGGGCTTGCCCCGCGCTGGGCGGCGAAGCCGCCCCAACAGCCTCACCACGTTCTGCCAGATATACCGAGGCGGCAGGTTTTAGGGCTGCGTTGCAGCCCAGCGGAGGACAAGCCTCCTCGCCACAAATCTGAGCAGTCGTTGGTATTTTTTCTGAACCCTCGCGTTCACCCCTGGCCCTAAGGTGTATGACCTCAGGAGGTGAACCATGCAAATCGAATACGTCTGGATTATTTTGGCCACGCTGTTGGTGCTGGTGGAGTTGTGGGCCATCAACTGTGTACTGCGCAGTGCCAGTCGAGCCGAAACCAAAATGCTATGGGTTGTGGTGATTGTCTTCGTACCCCTGCTGGGCGTGATTCTATGGGCGATCACTGGCCCCAAGGCGATTGCCAAGCAAAAGGCTGACGTCAGCCGGTGAACCATCAGCGTAAAAAAATCGTTTAAATGCAAAAAGAGTTGTCCACGAAAACCGTGGGTATCTCTGTGGATAACCTTGCGTGGCCCCGGCGCCACTGGCGATTCGACCTGCGATCAATATTTGATCAGGAACGTTTGCAGGCCTTTTGGCGCGTGGCATGCGCTTGACACGCGTCGCTCCAACCGGTGCCGGATTCGCCGTTCTACAGCAAACCCTGGAGTGCCTGGCGATAGCTGCGGCCGCCCAGGCTCAGGCTGTTGTTGTGACTGGCTCCCGGTACCAACAGCAAGTGCTTGGGTTCTTGCGCGGCATCAAACAGTTGCTGGCTGAAACGCGGCGGCACGTAGCGGTCATCCAGGCCATGCACGACGAGCAAGGGCATGTGGATATCGGCGATCTTGTCGATGGAGTCAAACTTCTGTGACAGCAACCACCGCACCGGCAGCGAGGTGTTGGCCACCGCCGCCGCGACATCGGCCAGGGAGGTAAAGGTGGATTCGATCACCAGCCCACGCACCGGCGGCGGCAGGTGTTCAGCGACGGCCTGCTGGCCCAGTTCGGCCGCCAGGTCAATGGCCACGGCGCCGCCCAGGGAGTGGCCGTAGATCAGGCGCTTGCCCGGGTCGGGTTGCAGCAGTTGGAAGCGCTCCCAGGCCACCCGTGCATCTTCGTAGACACTGGACTCTGAGGGCAGGTCGCCCCGGCTTTGGCCAAAGCCCCGATAGTCGATGGCCAGCACCGAGTAACCCTGGGCATGCAGTTGCTCGATGCGAAACAGCTGGCCGGTAAGGTTCCAGCGCACGCCGTGCAGATACAGGATCGCCGGTGCGTCTTTTTTCGCCGCCGGCCACCACCAGCCATGCAGGCTCTGCCCGGACTTGAAGCTGGCGGGCTTGAGCTCGAACTCCTGCACATCGCTGGGCAGCCCGCGATACCAACTGGCAGGGCCGGGTTCGATACGAAACACCAGCTCCCGCTCCTTGTGTTGCAGCACATTGCACCCTACTGGCAGGCCGAGGATCAGTAGCGCCATGCACAGCAGCGGTAGCCAGCGCCAGCGCGAGAGAGAACGTGAGGACATGGAGGTTCCAGGACAGAAGCGAAGCAGGTTTTTTACCAGAAGCCTTGCCCGTGAAGGAATTATTCAGACCGCCGTCAGGGGGCGATTGCTTGCAAAGTGTTACAGGCCGTCTGTACGCGGTTGCGCCCCTGATCCTTGGCGCGATACAGCGCCTGGTCTGCCTGGGACAGCAGCCGTGACAGATCGTGGCACGCGGCGGTGCTGGTCACCACCCCGATACTCACACTGAGGAACCCGGGGGCCAACAAGTCCAGTTCGGCGAACCGCTGGCGGATACGTTCGGCCACCTGCACCGCGCCTTGTTCATCGGTGTCGGCCAGCAGGCAGGCAAATTCTTCACCGCCGATGCGCGCAAACAGATCGTGCTTGCGCAAAATCGACGAGGTCAGTTGGCTGAAGGCTATCAATGCCTGGTCGCCCATGGGGTGGCCGAAACTGTCGTTAAGGCGCTTGAAGTAGTCCAGGTCACACAACAGCAGTGTCACCGGCTTGCCGCGTTGTTGGCTGTCGGCCAGCAGTTGCTCGCCATGCAGCATGAACGCCCGGCGATTGCCGATGCCGGTCAACACATCGCTGAATGCAGCGGCCTTGAAGTTGAGTTCGGCGCGCTCCTTGACCATCGCCAGGGTGACGTAGGCGATGCCGATCGCATACAGCATGGATTCGAACAGCATGAACGAAAAAAACGGCACGCCTTCGCCCATCAGCGCATGTTCATTCTTGAGCGGCATGCCGGGGTCAATCACCGCCCGTACGCAGTAAAACGTCGTATGAAACAGCATCAGCCCCATCGCTGGCAGATAGGCCACTTCCAGGTGTCGGCGATGGCGCCACAACTCCAGCGCCGACAGCACGCCATAGCTGGCAGCCAGCAGGGAATACAGCGACACCCGGCTGGACATCGACCCATAGAACTGCGGCACCAGGCACATCAACAGCCATAGCGCGGGGCCTGCGAGGATGCCCGGCAGGTGCGGCCTGCCATGGACGAACAGGCGCATGGCGGTCCAGTTCATGGCGGCACTGAGCAGCAGCACCACATTGCCCAGCACCAGCGCGACAAAATCCACGCCCACGCCGCGCACCACGATCAGCGTGGTGCCGAGGGAAGCCAGCAACAGCATCACCCCCAGGTAGCCCAGGGTCGGCTCACGCACGCGATGCCAGGCGTGGACGGTAAGCAGGCCCATCAGGCAGAAAACGAAGACCGCGACCATCAAGAGCGTCGGTATGTGCAGCATCATGTCCTTGACCCCGCAAGATGCATTGTCGAGATAACCCCGTCAGCCACACGCGTGGGCGGTCATCCGGTACAGAAAGGGCGCGATTGTAGCCGGATAACGCGCGCCGATGCTGGCCGATGGACAGCTTGACGCTGACAGGATGTCCCCGACATGCTGCGCCCCCTGCGACCAAAAGGACCTGCCATGGACAACAGCCCCGTACGCATCACCTCCCAAGAGCTGCTCTCGGACAACTGGTACCTGCTGAAAAAGTACAGCTTTGACCTGCGCCGCCGTGATGGCAGTTGGCAAGCCCAGACGCGGGAGGTGTATGACCGTGGCAACGGAGCGACCATCCTGCTGTACAACACCCAGCAGCGCACGGTGTTGCTGATTCGCCAGTTCCGCATGCCGACCTTCGTCAATGGCCATGACGGCTACCTGATCGAAGCCGCTGCAGGCCTGCTGGACAACGCCAGCCCAGAGGAACGTATCCGCCTGGAAGCCGAGGAAGAGACCGGCTACCGCATCGGCCATGTCGAAAAAATCTACTCGGCGTTCATGAGCCCCGGGTCGGTGACCGAGCGCATTCATTTCTTTATCGGTGAGTATCAACCCGGCGACCGCGTGAGCGAAGGCGGTGGGCTTGCGGAGGAAGGCGAGGATATCGACGTGCTGGAGCTGGGCTTCGACGAGGCAATCGCCATGGTTGCGCGCGGTGAGATTGTCGATGGCAAGACCATCATGCTCCTGCAATACCTGGAGCTGCGATTGCTCAAGGCAACCCTGGCGGGAAGGTAGGCGCCGGCTCCTGCAGGGGCATTTTGTTCAATACGCATTGGCTACAGGAACGTAGCGTACAGGCCTCGCTCCCTGTGATTACAAAAAGGAAATGCAATGAGTTTGATCATGTCCATGGCCGCCTTCGCCCTGGCGACCTCTATCACCCCCGGCCCAGTCAATATCGTCGCCCTCGGCTCGGGGGCGCGCTTTGGTTTTGTCGCCAGCCAGAAACACGTGGCTGGCGCGGCGCTGGGGTTCACATTGTTGCTGGTGTTGATCGGCCTGGGCTTGCACGAATTATTGATCCGTTGGCCGCTGTTGACCCAGGGTATCCAGTGGGGTGGGGTGATATTCCTGCTGTACATGGCCTACAAGCTGGCGACCGATGACGGCCGGCTGGATGCGCAAGATGCCAGCGTTGCGCCTTCGATGCTGTATGGCGCGGTCATGCAGTGGCTCAACCCCAAGGCCTGGCTGGCATGTGTCGCCGGTATGGGCCTGTTTGCGGCCGACGGCGAAGCCGCGCGGGTCTGGCAACTGGCGGCGGTGTACCTGGTGATTTGCTATTTGTCGGTGGCGTGCTGGTCGTATGTGGGCACTTTTTTTCGGCGTTACCTGAGCAATGCGCGGGGCATGCGCCTGTTCAACCGGGTGATGGCGTTGTTGCTGGTGATCAGTGTGGCGTACCTGTTGCTGGGCTGATTCAGCCGCGATATTGCCCCGGCGTGGCTGCCAGGTGCTGCTTGAACGTGCGCTGGAAGTGCGCCTGGTCGGCAAAGCCCGCGGCCAGTGCCACATCGGCAATCAACTGGCCGCTGCGCAGTTGCTGGCGGGCAAACTGGATACGCTGGTTGACCAGGAATGCGTGGGGCGTCATGCCGTAATACTGCTTGAACGCGCGGATCAGGTACGACGGCGACAGCTGCGCGGCCTGGCAGATATCTTCGAGTTTCAGCGCCTCGGTGCACTGTTCGCGGATGTACTCGGCGGCGCGCTCCAACTTGTGATTGACCTCCCGCACCACTGTTGCCGCTGGGTTCAGGCGCAATTGCACGTCACTGAAAAAACTCACCACGGCGCTGTGTTTGTGCAGGTGCTCGGCGTGTTCGTCGGTCAGCACGGCGTACAGTTCGAGCAGGCCGGCAAACAGCTGCGGGTCATCGGTGTGGGTGGTGCTGAAACGGCGAAAGTCCAACTCGCTGGCAAACCCCAACTGGTGTTGCAGGTCGGTCAGCCAGGGCGTGTCTATGTAGAGCATGTGATACGACCAGGGTTGGTCGTCGATCGGGTTGCAGGCGTGCACGTCGCCGGGGTTCATCAGCACCACGGTGCCGGTATGGATATGGAAGGTGTCTGCGCCATGGATATACAGGCTCTGCCCGGCGGTGATCGCGCCAATCGAGAAATGGTCGTGTGCATGCCGGGTGTAGCAGACCTTGCGCCCATCATCGATGGTACGTGCTTCGATAAACGGCAGGCTGGCATCACGCCAGAAGCGCGGGGCGGCCAGGTCGGGCAGCGACATGATGGCAATCTCCAATGGGCCTTGTAGGGCCTCGATGATTGCACATAAATACGCCGCCGACCTTATGTAGGCGCCGGCAAGCCGGCTCCTACGTTTGTGTTGGGTTAGAAGTCCCAGCGTGTGGCCAGTTGCAGGCTGCGCGGCTCGCCGTAGAAACCGGTACCGAAGTTGCCCAGGCCTGTGTAGTACTTTTTGTCGAAGGCGTTCTTCACGTTCAACGTGGTGCTCAAGTGCTCGTTGAAGCGATAGCGTGCCATCAGGTCCACCAGGTAATAGCTGTCCTGGGTGATGCGCGCGTATTGGCCGAAGTTGACCGTGTCATTCGGGTTGGGCTGGAACACATTGCCGAAGAACTCGCTCTGCCAGTTGACACCGGCACCGATCGTCACCTTATCCAGCGCCCCCGGCAGGCGATAGGAGTTGAACAGGCGCACCACCTGCTGCGGCGTGGTGGTTTGCAGGACGGAGCTGTAGACATAGTCGTCGTTGGCATCACGGGTGTGCTGGTAGGTATAGCCGGCCGAGACATTCCAGCCGTCGAGTACTTCGCCGGCCAGCTCCACTTCAAAGCCCTTGGTCGTGGCGCCGGCAATCGGGCGGTAGATCGAGTCGCTTTCAAAGCCCGAGACGTATTGCGCAACATTGTCCTGCTCGATACGGAAGGCGGCGAAGCTGGCATTCAGGCGGCCGTCGAAAAAGGCCGCCTTGAGCCCGGCTTCGTAGGTGTCGCCTTCAATCGCGTCAAGCAGCTTGCGGTCGGCGTCCTTGGTGTTCTGCGGGCGGTAGATCTTGGTGTAGCTGCTGTACACCGACCAGATATCGTTGAGGTCGTAGACCACCCCGGCATAGGGTGTCACCACGCCGGTCTGCTTGTAACTGGTGCGCGCGTCGGTGGCGGTCGGATCGTAGAAATCCGTGGTGTCGTTGTTGCTGAAATTGCTCACGCGGGTGCCGAGGATCACCGACAAGTCATCGGTAGGTTTCAGGCGGGTCGCCAGGTAGGCGCCGGTCTGGCGTTGCACAATGTCGTTCTGGCCGCTGCGTGGAATGTTCGGCTTGGCATACTCGCCACGCCAGTCATAGATGCTGCCGCCCACCGGCGGGTAGACCGAACCGTAGACCGGCACGTCCTGTTTGGAGCGGGTCGCCATAAAGCCCATGATCAACTCATGCTCGCGGCCCAACAGGCTGAACGGGCCGCTGAGGTTGACGTCGAGGGTGTTCTGCACCTGGTCGCCCTTGTACTTGCCCATGAACATGTACATGCCTTCGCCTGTGACCTGGTCCGGGTTGCCGCCGCTGGCGGAGGCGAGCAGGGTGTCGTGCTGGCTGCGCTTGCGGTCCAGGCTGACTTTGAGTGACCAGTCGTTGGCCAGCTTTTGCTGGACCGAGGCGAAGATCGTCTGGTTCTGGAAGTCGCGGCGGCTCCAGTCGGCGGCCGGGTTGAACGAGCGCGAGAAGTTCGTGCGATTGCCGTTGCTGAAGTACATCGGGAACCCGGTCCAGCTGGCGCCACGGGAGCGGGTGTCCTGCTGGTCGATACCGAAGGTCAGCAGGGTGTCGGGGGTGAGATCGGCTTCGAGGATGCCGTAGGCAATGTCCTTGGTGTTCTGGTAGTGGTCCAGGTAGGACGAGCGATCCTGATAGACCCCGACAAAACGCCCACGCACATTGCCCGACTCGGTCAACGGCCCGGAGATATCACCTTCGGTGCGGTAGTTGTCCCAGGAGCCCACGGTGCCGGTCACCGAGGCCTTGAATTCTTTGGTGGGTTTTTTGCGGATCAGGTTGACCGTGGCCGAGGGGTCGCCGGAACCGCTCATCAGGCCCGACGAGCCCTTGATGATTTCCAGATGGTCGTACACCGCCATGTCGGTACTGGTGGTGCCGTAGTCATACACGCCGTCATAGGTGGAGTTGACGCCGTCGTACTGGAAGTTGGTGATTGGCAGGCCCCGGCTGGAGAATTCCCAGCGCTCGCTGTCGTAGTTCTGCACGCTGACGCCAGGGGCGCGGCGCAGGGTGTCGGCGATGTTGTTGGAACCCTGGTCGTCCATCTGCTGGCGGGTGATCACGGTGACTGACTGTGGGGTTTCGCGGATCGACAATGGCAGGCCGGTGGCCGAGGCCATCGAGCCGGTGGTGTAGGAGTGGCTGTCTTCGGTGGTGGCCCCCAGTGCCACGCCGGAAATAGTGGTAGCGCCCAGTTCAAGTTCGCCGGTATTGAGCGGCGCAAGTTCCAGCACATAGCCATTGTTGCCCTGGGGCTGGGCCTGCAGACCGCTGCCTTGCAACAAGCGTTGTAGACCGGCAGCCGGGGTGTAGCTGCCGCTCAGGCCCGGACTGGTCTTGCCTGCCGCCAGGCTATTGTGGCCGGCGATGAAAATCCCCGACTGTTCGGCAAAGCGGTTCAACACACTGACCAAGGATCCTGCGCCGATGCTGTAGCTGCGGGCGGTTTCCTGGGTTGCCGGCGTTTCTGTCGCCTGCACGGTAAGCGGGCCCAGGCAGAGCAGGGTTGCGGTGATGGCCAGCGCCAGAGGGCGCAGCGTGAAAGCAGCGGGTTGCGGCATGGAAGGTTCCCTAGGGGTTCGGCGAATTTGAAAGCGTCTGCTGGGTTAACCGAACGAACGTTGAAAAGGGGAACTGGGGGAACGCAATTCGCATGGCAATGGGGCTTTGTGGCGAGGGGGCTTGTCCCCCGTTGGACTGCGTAGCAGGCCCATTTTTGGGGTCGCTTCGCAACCCAGCGGGGGACAAGCCCCCTCGCCACAAAAGCCCCCACAACAGCCTGGCAGCCCGACAGTCAGGTGGCGTGTATTTTCGGTCCCACGCTGACCCACCATGGCATCACTTTGTCTATCTGGATCGGCAGCGCGGCCTCCAGCAGTTGCAACGCGTGCTCGCTGTCCTTGAGCGGGAATGAGCCCATCACCGGCAGGTGGGCCACGGCCGGATCGCATCCAAGGTGGCCGGGGCGGTAGCGATTCAGTTCGCTGATCAATTGGCCCAGTGGCAAGTTGTCCGCCAGCAGCACGCCCCGGCTCCAGGCCTCGCGGGTGGCGGATGCCGTGCTGGTGCCGCGGATGGCGTGGCGATCGAATACCGCCTGTTGCCCTGCCTCGATAATGCGCACCTGTTGGCCGTCGGCGGTACGCACTTCTACCCGGCCATCGAAGACATTGAGGGCAGTGTCGTGCTCGCCTTGCAGCACGCTGAAGCGGGTGCCCAGGGCACGCAGGCGGCCGTGCGCGGTGTCGACCAGGAACGGGCGCTGGAGGTCCTTGGCGGTGTCGATCAGCACTTCGCCAAAACGCAGGTGCAGCAAGCGTTGATATGGATCGAAGCGCACGTCCATGGCGCTTAATGCGTTGAGCCAGATATGCGTGCCGTCACCGAGCAAGGCATCGCGGATCTCGCCGCTGGCCGTGGCGTAGTCGGCGCTCCAGCCGCCGACCACCCGGGGCAGGGCGGTGCCGCGCCAGGTGCCCCAGGCCAATGCCGAACCTACACCCAGCACCAGTAGCGTCTTGAGGGTTTGCCGTCGAGTACAGCGCAGGGCCCGGCTGGCGCCGATGGGCTCGTCGGTCAGGGGCGCAAAGCGCTGGCTGACGCGCTCGACGTACCGCCAAGCCGCCTGATGCTCTGGGTTCTGTCCAAGCCATGTCTGCCAATGCTGTTGTGCCTGGCTGCCGCCCTGAGGGTCTTGCAGGCGCACATACCATAGGGCTGCCTGCTGCAAGCTGGCGTGGCTGAGTTTTGCGCTGGGGTTCATTCCACGAGCAACCCGTCGAGTTCGGCTTCCAGCACCGCGCAGTGCAACAGCGCCTGGGCCATGTATTTTTTCACCATGCGCTCACAGACCCCCAATTGCACGGCGATTTGCTTGTAGGTCAGGCCATGCAGTTGCGCCAGCAGGAAGGCGTCGCTGACCTTGCGCGGCAGGCGCGCGAGCATGGCGTCTACCTCGTACAGGGTTTCGACGATGATCGCCCGCTGCTCCGGCGAGGGTTGCACCGCTTGCGGGCGGTCGGCGAGGCTTTGCAGCCAGGCTTGCTCCAGTTGGCGGCGGCGCCAATGGTCGATGCACAGGCCCCGGGCGATGGTCGCCAGGTACGAGCGCTCGCGCACCGCATCGGCCTGCTCGGGTGGGCGTTTGAGCACGCGGATAAAAGTGTCTTGCGCCAGGTCGGCTGCATCCCAGCGATTGCTCAGGCGTCGGCGCAGCAGGCCGAGCAGCCACGAGTGGTGGCTGCCATAGAGCTGACTGAATGAAGTGGGGGAAGTCGACACAATATCCAACCGGCGCTGACGCCATGACGTGAATAGGAATTGGTCGCGATTAAAGCAAAGGGCTGCGGGCAGCGCAAATGATATTGGTTTGCTTTTGCGAAAGACGTTGCCTGCAGATCTGCACAGATCAAATGTGGCAGCTGGCTTGCCTGCGATAGCGGTGTGTTGCCTGACCCACCGCTATCGCAGCCTCGCCGGGCGAGACGGCTCCCACAGGATCCCCCTGAATCAGATGCGAGAGGTCGGCACCAGGAACGCGGCCTCCAGCAACTGCCGGGTATAGGCATGCTGGGGAGCGGCGAAGATGGTCTTGGCATCGCCCTGTTCCACCACCTGGCCTTGCTTGACCACCATCAACTGGTGACTCAGCGCCTTGACCACCGCCAGGTCGTGGCTGATAAACAGGTAGGTCAGGTTGTACTTGGCCTGCAGGTTGCGCAGCAGTTCTACCACCTGGCGCTGCACCGTGCGGTCCAGGGCCGAGGTCGGTTCATCCAGCAGGATCAGGCGTGGCTTGAGCACCAGGGCGCGGGCGATGGCGATGCGCTGGCGCTGGCCGCCGGAGAATTCGTGGGGGTAGCGGTGGCGGGTCTGCGGGTCCAGCCCCACTTCCTTGAGCGCGGCGATAATCGCCGCTTCCTGCTCGGCCGCCGTGCCGATCTTGTGGATGCGCAAGCCTTCGCCGACGATCTCGCTGACGCACATGCGCGGGCTCAGGCTGCCAAATGGGTCCTGGAACACCACCTGCATTTCCCGGCGCAATGGCCGCACCTGTTGTTGGGTCAGTTGGTCCAGTTGCTGGCCTTCAAAACGGATCCCTCCCTTGCTGCCGATCAACCGCAGGATCGCCAGGCCAAGGGTGGATTTGCCGGAGCCGCTTTCGCCGACGATGCCCAAGGTCTGGCCCTGGGGCAGGCTGAAGTGGATACCGTCCACGGCCTTGACGTAATCGACGGTGCTGCGCAAGAAGCCTTTCTTGATCGGGAACCAGACCTTGAGGTCGTCGACTTCCAGCAACGGTGGACCAATGGCGTTGCTGACTGGCCCGCCGCTGGGTTCAGCGGCCAGTAGCTCCTGGGTGTACGGATGCTGCGGGGAACGGAACAGTTCTTCACAAGACGCCTGTTCGACAATGCAACCGCGTTGCATCACACACACGCGGTGGGCAATGCGCCGGACCAGGTTCAAGTCATGGCTGATCAGCAGCAGCGCCATACCCAGGCGCGCCTGCAACTCCTTGAGCAGTTCGAGGATCTTCAACTGCACGGTTACGTCCAGAGCGGTAGTTGGCTCATCGGCGATCAGCAGTTCCGGCTCGTTGGCCAGGGCCATGGCGATCATCACCCGCTGGCGCTGGCCGCCGGACAATTCATGGGGCAGGGCCTTGAGGCGCTTGTGTGGCTCCGGGATGCCCACCAGCTCCAGCAACTCCAGGGAGCGCAGGGTCGCGGCCTTGCCGGTCAGGCCCTTGTGCAGGCCCAGCACCTCGTTGATCTGCTTCTCGATGGAGTGCAGCGGGTTCAGCGAGGTCATCGGCTCCTGGAAGATCATCGCAATGCGGTTGCCGCGGATCTGGCGCAAGGGTTTTTCTTTCATGGTCAGCAGATCCTGCCCGGCATACCCGATCGTGCCGGACGGATGCCGCGCCAGGGGGTAGGGCAGCAGGCGCAAGATCGAGTGGGCAGTCACCGATTTGCCGGAGCCGCTTTCGCCGACCAGGGCCAGGGTTTCACCACGGCGGATATCGAAGCTGATGTTTTCCACCACGCGCTGATGCTGCTCGCCGGTGACGAACTCGACACTGAGGTCGCGGACTTCGATCAGATTGTCCTGGTTCATCTCATTTCCTCGGGTCGAAGGCATCGCGAGCGGACTCGCCGATAAACACCAGCAAACTCAACATAATCGCCAGCACCGCAAAGGCGCTGATGCCCAGCCACGGTGCCTGCAGATTGGATTTGCCCTGGGCTACCAGCTCGCCCAGGGACGGCGAGCCGGCGGGCAGGCCGAAGCCCAGGAAGTCCAGGGCAGTCAGGGTGCCAATCGCGCCGGTGAGGATGAACGGCATAAACGTCATGGTCGAGACCATGGCGTTGGGCAGGATATGGCGGAACATGATCGCCCCGTTCTGCATGCCCAGGGCCCGCGCGGCGCGTACGTATTCCAGATTGCGTCCGCGCAGGAACTCGGCGCGCACCACGTCCACCAGGCTCATCCACGAGAACAGCAGCATGATCCCCAGCAACCACCAGAAGTTGGGCTGGACGAAGCTGGCCAGGATGATCAGCAGGTACAGCACCGGCAAACCGGACCAGATTTCCAGGAAACGCTGGCCGGCCAGGTCGACCCAGCCGCCATAGAAACCCTGCAAGGCGCCGGCCGCCACGCCGATGATCGAGCTCAATACGGTGAGGGTCAGGGCAAACAGCACCGAGACCCGAAAGCCATAGATTACCCGCGCCAGCACATCGCGCCCCTGGTCATCGGTGCCCAGCAGGTTATCGGCCGACGGCGGTGCCGGTGCCGGGACTTTCAGGTCGTAGTTGATGCTCTGGTAGCTGTAGGGGATCGGCGCCCAGAGCGTCCAGGCATCCTTGGCCTTGAGCAGTTCGCGGATATACGGGCTTTTGTAGTTGGCTTCCAGGGGGAATTCGCCGCCGAAGGTGGTTTCCGGGTAGCGCTTGAGCGCCGGGAAGTACCAGTCGCCGTCGTAATGCACCGCCAGCGGTTTGTCGTTGGCGATCAACTCGGCGCCCAGGCTCAGGCCAAACAGGATCAGGAATAGCCACAGCGACCACCAGCCGCGTTTGTTGGCCTTGAAACGTTCGAAGCGGCGGCGATTGAGGGGGGATAGGTTCATCTCAATGCTCCCGGCTTTCGAAGTCGATACGTGGGTCGACCAGGGTGTAGGTCAAATCACCAATCAGTTTCACCACCAGGCCCAGCAGGGTGAAGATAAACAGGGTGCCGAACACCACCGGGTAATCGCGGTTGATCGCCGCCTCGAAGCTCATCAGCCCCAGGCCGTCGAGGGAGAAGATCACTTCCACCAGCAACGAGCCGGTAAAGAAGATCCCGATAAACGCCGAAGGGAAGCCTGCGATCACCAGTAACATGGCGTTGCGGAATACGTGGCCGTAGAGCACGCGGTGATTGGTCAGGCCCTTGGCCTTGGCGGTGATCACGTACTGCTTGTTGATCTCGTCGAGAAAGCTGTTCTTGGTCAGCAATGTCATGGTGGCGAAGTTACCGATCACCAGGGCCGTGACCGGCAGTGCCAGGTGCCAGAAGTAGTCGAGGATCTTGCCGCCCCAGCTCAGTTCGTCAAAGTTGTTGGACGTCAGCCCGCGCAGGGGGAACCAGTCGAAATAACTGCCGCCGGCAAACACCACGATCAACAGGATGGCAAACAGGAACGCCGGGATTGCATAACCGACGATGATTGCCGAACTGGTCCACACGTCAAAGTGGCTGCCATGCCGGGTGGCCTTGGCGATCCCCAGGGGGATCGAGACCAGGTACATGATCAGGGTGCTCCATAACCCGAGGGAGATGGACACCGGCATCTTCTCCTTGATCAGGTCGATGACCTTGGCATCGCGAAAGAAGCTGTCGCCAAAATCCAGCTGGGCGTAGTTCTTGACCATGATCCACAAGCGTTCCGGCGCCGACTTGTCGAAGCCGTACATTTTCTCGATTTCCTTGATCAGCGTCGGGTCCAGGCCCTGGGCCCCGCGGTAGCTGGAACCTGCCACCGAAACTTCGGCGCCGCCACCGGCGATACGGCTGGTGGCGCCTTCAAAGCCTTCGAGCTTGGCAATCATTTGCTCCACCGGGCCGCCGGGCGCAGCCTGGATGATGACAAAGTTGATCAGCAAAATGCCGAACAGCGTCGGGATGATCAGCAGCAACCTGCGAAAAATATAAGCCAGCATGTCAGTCGCCTCCGCTCGCCGGGTCGGCGCTGGTGTCTGTGGGCGGTGTCATTGCCGGTGGCGTGTTGGGTTTGATCCACCAGGTATTGATACCCACGTCATAGCGCGGCGGGACTTCGGGGTGACCAAGGTGATTCCAGTAGGCCACGCGGTAGGTCTTGATATGCCAGTTGGGGATCACGTAGTAGCCAAACTGCAAGACCCGGTCCAGGGCCTTGGCGTGGGCCACCAGGCTGTTGCGTGAGTCGGCGTTGATCAACTGTTCCACCAGTTCGTCGATGGCCGGGTCCTTGAGGCCGATGTAATTGCGGCTGCCGGGGTTGTCGGCACTGCTCGATTGCCAGAATTCACGCTGCTCGTTACCGGGTGACGAGGACTGCGGGAAACTGCCGACCATCATGTCGAAATCCCGTGAGCGTACGCGGTTGACGTACTGTGAAACGTCGACCCGGCGGATCACCAGTTCGATGCCCAGGTCTGCCAGGTTGCGCTTGAAGGGCAGCAGGATGCGCTCGAAGTCGGTCTGGAACAGCATGAATTCGATGCTCGCCGGTTTGCCATTGGTGTCGACCATCTTGTCGTCGACGATGCGCCAGCCGGCTTCCTGCAGCAGTTGGTAGGCTTCGCGCTGCTGGCTGCGGATCATGCCGCTGGCATCGGTTTTCGGCGGGGCGAAGGCTTCGGTGAACGCTTGGGGCGGAATGCGGCCGCGCAACGGTTCGAGAATCGCCAGTTCGGCGGGGCCGGGCAGGCCGGTGGCGGCCATGTCCGAGTTTTCGAAGTAACTGCGGGTGCGTGTGTAGGCACCGTTGAACAGTTGCTTGTTGCTCCATTCAAAGTCCAGCAACAGGCTGATGGCCTTGCGCACCCGCACGTCCTGGAACATCGGCTTGCGGATATTGAACACAAAGCCCTGCATCCCGGTGGGGTTGCCGTTGGGCAGTTCTTCCTTGATCAACCGCCCCTCGGCGACGGCCGGGACGTTGTAGGCATTTGCCCAATTCTTCGCCGTGGTTTCCTGCCAATAGTCGAACTGCCCGGCCTTGAGTGCTTCCAGGGCCACCGTGCTGTCCCGGTAGTAATCGCTGATGCGGTAATCGAAGTTGTACAGGCCCTTGTTGATCGGCAGGTCCTTGGCCCAGTAATCCTTGACCCGCTCGTAGCGGATCGAACGCCCCGGCTTGACCTCGGCCACCTTGTACGGGCCGCTGCCCAGGGGGATCTCCAGGCTGCTCTTGGCAAAATCGCGGCCGGCCCACCAATGCTTGGGCAACACGGGCAATTGGCCGAGGATCAGTGGCAGTTCGCGGTTGCTGGTGTGTTTGAACTTGAACAGCACCCGCAGCGGGTCTTCGGCCACCACTTCGGCGACATCGGCGTAGTAGGTACGGTAGATGGGGCTGCCTTGCTTGATCAGGGTGTCAAAGGTGAACACCACATCCTCGGCATGCACCGGATGGCCATCGTGGAAGCGCGCTTCGGGGCGCAGGTAAAAGCGTACCCAGCTGTTATCCGGGGCTTTTTCGATCTTGCCGGCAATCAGGCCGTACTCGGTGATGGGTTCGTCCAGGCCTTGCTGGGCCAGCGTGTCGAAGACCAGGGAGATGTTATCCGCCGGCACGCCCTTGCTGATAAACGGGTTGAGGCTGTCGAAGCTGCCCATGGCCGACTCGCGGAAGGTGCCGCCTTTGGGTGCGTCGGGATTGACGTAGTCGACGTGCTTGAAATTGGCCGGGTACTTGGGCGGTTCGTCATACAGGGTCAAGGCATGTTGGGGAGCGGCGACAGCCTGGGTGCACAACAACAGGCCACTGATAATCGCAGTACGCAAAGCCATCATTGGGGTTTCTCCGATGCTTTCAGCCACCACGCGCTCAGGCCCAGGCTGTAGGGCGGCGTGGTCACGAAGGCGAACCGGTTACGGTACGCCAGGCGATGATAGTTGAGATACCAATTGGGAATACTGTAGTGCTGCCACAGCAGGACCCGATCCAGGGCCCGGCCGGCGGCGATTTGTTGGTCGCGGGTCTGCGCGGCGAGCAATTGCTCCAGCAGGTGGTCGACCACCGGGTTGGCGATGCCCGCGTAATTCTTGCTGCCCTTGATCCCGGCCTGGCTGGAATGGAAGTACTGCCACTGCTCAAGGCCTGGGCTGAGGGTCTGGTTGAGCGTCATCAGGATCATGTCGAAGTCGAACTGGTCGAGGCGCTGCTTGTACTGCGCGCGATCCACGGTGCGCAAGCGCGCATCGATGCCGATGTAGCGCAGGTTCTCCACATAGGGCTACAGGATCCGCTCCAGGTTCGGATTGACCAGCAGGATTTCGAAACGCAGCGGCTGCCCGTCGCTATTGAGCAGGCGCTGGCCGGACAGTTTCCAACCCCCTTCGGCCAGCAGGCCGAGGGCGCGGCGCATGGTTTCGCGGGGGATACCGCGGCCGTCGGTCTGCGGCAAGCTGAACGCCTGGGTAAACAGATTGGCCGGTAATTGTTCGCGGTAAGGCGAGAGCATCAGCCATTCATGGCCCACCGGCAGGCCGCTGGCGGAGAATTCGCTGTTGGGGTAATAGCTCAAGGTACGTTTATAGGCGCCGCTGAACAGCGTGCGGTTGGTCCACTCGAAGTCGAACATCAGCCCCAGTGCCTCGCGCACCTTGGCCTGGCTGAAGGTGGCGCGGCGGCTGTTCATGAACAGGCCCTGGCTTTGGGTCGGGATCTGGTGGGCAATCTGTGCCTTGATCACCTCGCCACGGTTGACCGCCGGGAAGTTGTAGCCATTGGCCCAGTTCTTGGCCTGGTGTTCGATGTAGATATCAAACTCGCCGGCCTTGAACGCTTCGAAGGCCACGTCGCTGTCACGGTAGAACTCCACCTCGACCTTGTCGTAGTTGTAGAACCCGCGATTGACCGGCAGGTCCTTGCCCCAATAGTCCTTGACCCGCTCGAACACCAATTGCCGGCCTGGCTGGACCTGGCTGATCCGATAGGGCCCGCTGCCCAGCGGCGGCTCGAAGGTGGTGGCCTTGAAGTCACGGTTCTTCCAGTAGTGCTGGGGCAGCACCGGCAGTTCGCCCAGGCGCAGGATCAACAGCGGGTTGCCGGCGCGCTTGAATACAAAACGAATGCGGTGGGGGTTGAGCACATCTACCCGGGCCACTTCCTGCAGGTTGGTGCGGTACTGCGGATGGCCTTCGGTCAGCAATGTGCGGTAGGAAAACGCCACATCGTCGGCGGTGATGGGCTTGCCGTCATGAAACCGCGCTTGCGGGCGCAGGTTGAACACCACCCAGCTGCGGTCTTCGCTGTACTCCACCGATTGCGCAATCAGGCCATAGCTGGACGTGGGCTCGTCGCCGGAAGGGGCGTATTGGCCGGTGCCGACCATCAAGGGCTCGTTGAGCTCATTGACGCCGTATTGCAGGAAATTGGCGGTGGAAACCGGGCTTGAGCCCTTGAAGGTGTAAGGGTTGAGGGTGTCAAACGTGCCAAACGCCATGACCCGCAAGGTACCGCCCTTGGGCGCTGCGGGGTTTACCCAATCGAAGTGGGTGAATTTGGCCGGGTACTTGAGCGTACCGAACTGCGCATAACCGTGGTTCTCGGTAATGGTCGCGTTCGCGGAAAAGCTCAAGGCCAGACTTATTAGTAGAAGGAGGGAACGCTTCAAGTCAGAGATCCGATCCGGGCGGCTTGGGCTTTATGATCGGTACAGTAACAGCTTGTTCCACTTGGAAAAAGACTGTTGAAAATGACGAAAATCAATGTGGGAGCGGGCTTGCTCGCGAAAGCGCTGTGACAGGCGAAAAATGTATCACCTGATGCACCGCTTTCGCGAGCAAGCCCGCTCCCACAAGGGGTCAGCGTGGCCCGGAAACCACCAGCATCTGCCCCGGCTTCAGCGCCTGGCCAGTGCGTGGGTTCCAGCGTTTGAGATGTTGCATCTCAACGTTGAAGCGCTTGGCAACCATGTAAAGCGAGTCACCTTTCTTGACCTTGTACTGCACCGGCTTCTTGCCGCCAGCCTTGGCCACGACTTTGCGGGTGTCCTGCATCACCAGGGTCTGGCCGACTTTCAAGGCCTGGCCATTGAGCTTGTTCCAGCGCTGCAGGTCATGCACATCGACCTTGTTGGCCTTGGCAATCAGCGTCAGGTTGTCGCCGCTCTTGACCTTGTAGCTGCGCGAACGCCCGGCCACGGCCTTGTGCTCGACTTCGTCAAACACCGGTTTTTTCGGGCGCAGGCTCAACAGCTCCTCGGGGTTCATCGAGGACAGGCTGCTGGCCAGCAATTGCGCCTTGGAAGTGGGCACCAGCAAATGCTGGGGGCCGTCCAGGGTGGTGCGTTGCTTGAAGGCCGGGTTGAGCTGGAACAGTTCGTCTTCGTCGATCTCGGCCAGCGCGGCGACCCGGGACAGGTCCATGCTTTGCTTGACTTCAACCATCTCGAAGTACGGCGTGTTGGCAATCGGGTTCAGGTTGACGCCGTAGGCCTCGGGGGCCAGCACCACCTGGGACAGCGCCAGGAACTTAGGCACGTAGTCCTTGGTTTCCTGGGGCAGCGGCAGGTTCCAGTAGTCGGTGGGCAGGCCAAGCTTCTCGTTACGCTCGATGGCCCGGCTGACCGTGCCTTCGCCCGCGTTGTAGGCTGCCAGGGCCAGCAACCAGTCGCCGTTGAACATGTCATGCAGACGTGTCAGATAGTCCAGGGCAGCAGTGGTGGAGGCGGTGATGTCGCGGCGGCCATCGTAGGCGCGGGTCTGGCGCAGGTTGAAGTAGCGCCCGGTGGAGGGAATGAACTGCCACAGGCCCACCGCATCGCTGCGTGAATAGGCCATTGGGTTGTAGGCACTTTCAATCACTGGCAGCAGCGCCAGCTCCAGGGGCATATTGCGTTCTTCCAAGCGTTCTACGATGTAATGAATATAGAGACTGCCGCGTTCGCCGGCGTTCTCCAGGAACGATGGGTTGCTGGCGAACCACAGGCGCTGTTGCTCGATACGCGGGTTGACGCCGACACCGTCCTGCAGTTGAAACCCCTGGCGCATGCGTTCCCAGACATCCTGGGGTACCTGCGGGCTTGGCTTCTCTGAGAGCCAAAGGGGTTTTTGCTTGATCTTGGCAGCAAATACGGGTTTGGGTTGCACGGTGGATTGTGCAGCGAAATTATTGGTTTGGCAGCCCGCCAGAGTTGCGGATACGGCCACCGCAATGGCTTGAGCCAGGCGGGTCAATGCGTCTGAATGGTTGGATTTACGAATAGATGACGACATTGGCTGGAAGTTAGTTCCGGGCAAAAATGTCGGGCGATTCTAGAAAGCGCTTTGGTTCCGGTCAACCATTCAGAAATTTCGTACCAGAACCTCTCTGCTTAGAACGTATCTTTCCAAGCGCGCAAGCTAGCAAACACCTCGCTCCCAGAGCGGTTGTCGCGGCCATTCCGCTGGTCCGCTTTTTGTTTAACGGATGTTTCAGCGGTGCGCAGAAAAGGGTTAGTCAACTTTTCCAGGGCCAAGGTCGAAGGTAATGTCATCTTGCCGCCTGCCCGCAGCTCGCTGACCTTTGCCACTCGTTCGGCTATATCGGCGTTATCCGGCTCCACTGCCTGGGCAAAGCGCAGGTTGCTTTGTGTGTATTCGTGGGTGCAGTAGACCAGCGTGTCGGCGGGCAGGGCGGCCAGGCGTTCCAGGGAGTGATACATCTGCTCTGGCGTGCCCTCGAACAAACGCCCGCAACCGGCGGCGAACAGGGTGTCGCCGCAGAACAGCAAGCCATGATGATAAAAAGCTATATGTCCCAGGGTATGTCCGGGCACGGCCAACACCTGGAGGTTCCAGCCCAGTACCTCGATACGGTCGTTATCGTGGAGCGCGACGTTACGGGCCGGGATCTTTTCGTTGGCCGGGCCATAGACCGTGGCGCCCGAGGCCTGCTTGAGTTGCTCCACACCGCCGACGTGGTCTGGGTGATGATGGGTCACCAGGATGTCGCTGAGGGTCCAGCCGGGGTGCTGCGCAAGCCACGCCAGTACGGGCGCGGCATCACCGGGGTCAACCACCGCGCAGCGATGGCTGCGATGATCTTGTAACAACCAGATGTAGTTATCGGTGAAGGCGGGCAGGGCACTGATCTGTATCATTCTTCTATTCGCCAAGCTGAACACATTGGTGCATCTTAGAACGTCTTGGCGAGTTGGAGAATGCAATGACTGATAAAGCGTTCGCCCAGGCCGATCCTGAGTGGCTGGCCCTGATCAGCGCAGCCCGTGAGTGGCTGTCCGGGCCGATCGGGCAATTTCTGCTGGAACAAGAGCGGCTTATGCTCGAAGAAGAGCTGGAACGCTTCTTTGGCGGTTACTTGGTGCACTACGGCCCTTCGGCCCAGACCCCACCGCCCGCACCCCAGGTGCAGCGCAATGTGCGCCTGGGTGCGCCGTTGCCGGGGGTCGAGATTGTCTGTGAAGAGCAGGCGTGGCCTTTGAGCGAGCATGCCGCCGATGTGGTGGTGATGCAGCATGGCCTGGATTTCTGCCTGTCGCCCCATGGTTTGTTGCGTGAAGCGGCCAGCGCCGTGCGCCCAGGCGGGCATTTATTGATCGTTGGCATCAACCCCTGGAGTTCGTGGGGCCTGCGGCACGTCTTTGCCCATGATGCGCTGCGCCAGGCCCGCTGCATCTCGCCCTCGCGGGTCAGCGACTGGTTGAACCTGCTGGGCTTCGCGCTGGAGAAACGCCGCTTCGGGTGCTATCGTCCGCCGCTTGCCTCGCCCAAGTGGCAGGGCCGCCTGGCTGGCTGGGAGCGCCGGGCCGGCGCATGGCAGTTGTCCGGTGGCGGTTTCTACCTGTTGGTAGCCCGCAAGATCGTGGTCGGGCTGCGGCCGGTGAGCCAGGTGAGGCGCGAGCCCATGGGTAAACTGGTGCCGATGCCCCTGGCCAAGGTCAACCGTCGCTCCAGCGAGCCATAAATCATTTTTTTCGAATTCAGGTCGCCGTGTTCGACCTCGGGAACTGCCGGTCGATTGCCGGTAACCCGCTTTGATGGATAGCGTAATGACCGATAGCGTAGAACTCTTTACCGACGGCGCCTGCAAGGGCAACCCTGGCCCCGGGGGCTGGGGCGCCTTGCTGGTGTGCAAGGGGGTGGAGAAGGAGTTGTGGGGCGGCGAAGTCAACACCACCAATAACCGCATGGAGCTGATGGGCGCGATTCGCGGCCTCGAAGAGCTCAAGCGCCGTTGCGATGTATTACTGGTGACGGACTCGCAATACGTCATGAAGGGCATCAACGAGTGGATGGTCAACTGGAAAAAGCGCGGCTGGAAAACCGCCGCCAAGGAGCCGGTGAAGAACGCTGACCTGTGGCAGTTGCTGGATGAGCAGTGCAACCGCCACAACATCACCTGGAAATGGGTGCGCGGGCACATCGGCCACCCCGGCAACGAGCGCGCAGACCAGTTGGCCAATCGTGGCGTGGATGAAGTGCGCGGGTACAAACAGAGCTGAAGCTCCCCATCGCCTCGCCGGGGGGCTGGAAGTTACAGCGCCAGCATTGCGCAGGCGAGTTGCCCGTCCGTCTCGCGCAACGCCGGCAAAGTGCGGCGGATGTGCAGCAATGCAGACTCCAGCCGCGCACCGTGTATTTCACCCCCGCTTGCGACGTAAGCCGCCGCATCGTCCTTTGCCGCCAATACGATTTTGTCATCCTTGAAACTGCTGCTGGTGCCCTTGGTGGCACTCATCGACAGGCTGACCAGCGCATCCGTGGTCATCACAAAGCTGGTGGCCTGGGCATTGGCGGCACTGATCAGGCACAGGGCGAGCAGGTAGTTTGGTGTGGACATGGGTAGTTTTTACGCATAGTAAAGAGCGGCGCAGGCTACCAAAGGGCGTGATGGCAAACTGCGCAAGCTTTGCTAAACCTTGTTAAAAACTGTTGGGCGAGGGGGCATGGCGCTCCGCCGTGGGGCGCGTCGGGTATAGAGCGTGTTAATATCCCGCCCCTTGAAATACACACACCGTTGAGAGCTGAACCCTGATGGCCATCCGATCTGTTGTACTCGATACCGAAACCACCGGCATGCCGGTGACCGATGGCCACCGGATCATTGAAATCGGCTGTGTCGAACTGATGGGTCGTCGCCTCACGGGTCGCCATTTCCACGTGTACCTGCAACCGGACCGGGAAAGTGACGAAGGCGCCATTGGCGTCCACGGCATCACCAACGAATTCCTGGTCGGCAAGCCGCGCTTTGCGGAAGTTGCCGATGAGTTTTTCGAGTTCATCAACGGCGCGCAGTTGATCATCCACAACGCGGCTTTCGACGTTGGCTTCATCAACAACGAATTCGCCCTGATGGGCCAGACGGATCGCGCGGACATCACCCGTCACTGCTCGATCCTCGATACCCTGATGATGGCCCGCGAGCGCCATCCGGGCCAGCGCAACAGCCTCGACGCCTTGTGCAAGCGCTATGGCGTCGACAACTCAGGCCGTGAACTGCACGGCGCCTTGCTCGACTCCGAGATTCTGGCGGACGTCTACCTGACCATGACCGGTGGGCAGACCAGCCTGTCCCTGGCCGGCAACGCCTCCGATGGCAACGGCTCGGCAGAAGGCTCGGGCAACCGGCCTTCGGAAATCCGCCGCCTGCCGGCTGACCGTAAGCCCACCGCGATCATCCGCGCCAGCGAGCAGGACATGGCCGAGCACGCGGCACGCCTGGAGGCGATCGCCAAATCGGCGGGTGCGCCGGCGTTGTGGACCCAACTGACCCAGCAATAATCGCGGTCAAAACTGTGGGAGCGGGCTTGCCCGCGATTGCGGTGTGACAGTCAGCGCATTCCTTACTGACCCACCGCCATCGCGGACAAGCCCACACAAGCCCATTCCTACATTACTTATTATCTTCATTCGCCACATTCGCTCCCAGCTTCTACCCTGAGTACATCGCCCTCAGGACGCCAAGCCCTCATGTACAAAGACCTGAAGTTCCCCATCCTGATCGTGCATCGCGACATCAAGGCCGACACCGTCGCCGGTGATCGGGTCCGGGGGATCGCCCGGGAGTTGGAGCAAGAGGGTTTCAGCATCTTTTCCGCCATGGATTACGCCGAGGGCCGCTTGGTGGCCTCGACCCACCATGGCCTGGCGTGCATGCTGATCGCCGCCGAAGGCGCCGGGGAAAATACCCATTTGCTGCAGAACATCGTGGAACTGATCCGCCTGGCGCGCCTGCGTGCACCTAACCTGCCGATCTTTGCCCTGGGCGAGCAAGTCACCCTGGAAAACGCCCCGGCCGATGCCATGAGCGAGCTCAACCAACTGCGCGGTATTCTCTATCTGTTCGAAGACACGGTGCCGTTCCTGGCCAGGCAGGTGGCCCGCGCGGCGCGTACCTATCTCGATGGCCTGTTGCCGCCCTTCTTCAAGGCCCTGGTACAACACACCGCCGACTCCAATTATTCCTGGCATACCCCCGGTCACGGCGGCGGCGTTGCCTATCGTAAAAGCCCGGTGGGGCAGGCGTTTCATCAGTTTTTCGGGGAAAACACCCTGCGCTCGGACTTGTCGGTGTCAGTGCCGGAGCTGGGTTCGCTGCTGGATCACACCGGCCCCTTGGCTGAAGCCGAAGCCCGCGCGGCGCGTAACTTTGGCGCCGACCATACCTTTTTTGTGATCAACGGCACCTCCACGGCCAACAAGATCGTCTGGCACTCTATGGTCGGGCGCGATGACCTAGTGCTGGTGGACCGCAACTGCCACAAGTCGGTATTGCACTCGATCATCATGACTGGGGCGATCCCACTGTACTTGTGCCCAGAGCGCAATGAACTGGGGATCATCGGCCCCATCCCACTGACTGAGTTCAGCCGCGAATCGATTCGCGCGAAGATCGAGGCCAGCCCGTTGACCCGTGGCCGCGAACCCAAGGTCAAGTTGGCCGTGGTGACCAACTCGACCTATGACGGGTTGTGTTACAACGCCGAGCTGATCAAGCAGCAATTGGGCAACAGTGTAGAAGTGCTGCACTTTGACGAAGCCTGGTACGCCTACGCGGCCTTCCACGAGTTTTTCGCCGGGCGCTATGGCATGGGGACCTCGCGTACGCCCGACAGCCCGCTGGTATTCACCACGCACTCGACCCACAAGCTGCTGGCCGCGTTCAGCCAGGCCTCGATGATCCATGTCCAGGACGGCGGCGCTCGGCAGCTGGATCGTGATCGCTTCAATGAGGCGTTCATGATGCACATCTCCACCTCGCCGCAGTACAGCATCATCGCCTCGCTGGACGTGGCGTCGGCCATGATGGAAGGGCCCGCCGGGCGTTCGTTGCTTCAGGAAATGTTCGATGAAGCCTTGAGCTTTCGCCGCGCCCTGGCCAATCTGCGCCAGCATATCGCCGCCGATGATTGGTGGTTTTCCATCTGGCAACCGCCTTCGGTGGCGGGTATCGACCGGGTGGCGACGGCTGACTGGTTGCTGCAGCCCGAGGCTGATTGGCATGGTTTTGGCGATATTGCCGAGGACTATGTATTGCTCGACCCGATCAAGGTCACCCTGGTCATGCCCGGCCTGACCGCGGGTGGCGCGTTAAGCGATTGCGGAATTCCGGCGGCGGTGGTCAGCAAATTCCTCTGGGAACGCGGCCTGGTGGTGGAAAAAACCGGGCTGTATTCGTTCCTGGTGCTGTTCTCCATGGGCATTACCAAAGGCAAGTGGAGTACCCTGCTCACCGAATTGTTGGAGTTCAAGCGCAGTTACGACGCCAATACCAGCCTGGCCAGTTGCCTGCCGTCGGTGTTCCAGCAAGGCCCGGCGCGCTACCAGGGCATGGGTTTGCAGGACTTGTGCGACCAGTTGCACGGCTGCTATCGCAGCAACGCCACGGCCAAACACCTCAAACGCATGTACACGGTGCTGCCGGAGATTGCCATGAAACCGGCCGATGCCTATGACCAGTTGGTGCGCGGCGAAGTCGAGGCGGTGTCCATCGACGCCTTGCCAGGGCGTATCGCTGCCGTGATGCTGGTGCCTTATCCGCCCGGCATTCCGCTGATCATGCCGGGGGAGCGCTTTACCGAATCGACGCGCTCGATCATCGACTACCTGGCCTTCGCCCGGGAGTTTGATAGCAGTTTCCCTGGGTTTGTCGCCGATGTGCATGGCTTACAACACGAAGACGACGGCAACGGTCGTTGTTACACCGTCGATTGCATCAAGTGTTAAGGATGGTTATGCAAGCTGTAATGAATCCGAAGTACCCGGGGCTCAGTGTGCGAGTCGCCGACGAGGGATTTGACGCCTACGTGTGGGGCAATGATTTCAGCTTCGAGGTGTGCACATATGGCACGCCGGAGCTGGGCAAGCCTGTTGACCAGTGGGCGGTGGAGCAGATATTGCCGTACCGCAAATGCTACGGCATCGATCCCGAGGAGTTCGCCAGTTACCGCAATGCCACCGACAGTGCGGTATTCATGGCGTACCTGGATGATCGGCCGGTTGGGCATATTGTTGTCAGTACCAATTGGAACGGTTTTGCCCATGTCGATGAACTGGCGGTGGTGCTCCCGGCCCGTCGGCATGGCGTGGCCAAGGCTTTGCTTGATGTTGCGCAATTCTGGAGCCGCAAGAAAAACCTGCCGGGGATGATGCTGGAGACGCAGAACAATAATCTGGGGGCGTGCCGGCTGTACGAACGCAGCGGCTATGTGATGGGCGGCATCGACCACCTGCGCTATCGCGGGATTGATCCGCAGACCCGTGAGGTGGCGATTTTCTGGTATCGGCTGTTCCACTGACCAAGGGCAGGTGGTGGCTGTGGGTCTTTTATGGCGCTTTTTGTGGAGAGGGGGCTTGTCCCCCGCTGGGCTGCGCAGCAGCCCCAATAAGACCGCCGCGGTTTATCAGGCTGGCCGCATAGCCAGAATTTGGGGCTGCTGCGCAGCCCAGCGGGGGACAAGCCCCCTCGCCACAACTGGCCCCCACAACTCCACAATAGGCCCTCTCAGCTAATTGATCGGGGACAGCAGGGCCTGTGCCTTCTGCGTGACAATCTCCAGCAACGCATTCAGCGCCGGGCTCGGGTTGCTGTCCTTGACCGTCAACCCGTACAAACTCACCAGGATCGGTGGTGACAATGGGCAAGTATCCAGCCCGGCTTCCCGTGCGCCACTGGCGGTGAAGGGGTCGACCACTGCCAACCCTTCGCCAGCTTCGACCATGCTGCGCATCATCTGGTAGGTCTGCACCCGTGTCTGGATCACCGGCAACGGCCGCAGCGCTTGTAGCTTGCTGTCCAGCAACTGGCTCAACGGGTCTTGTCCCTCCAGGCCGATCATTGCCTGGCCGGCCAGTTCTTGCAGGGCGATGTATTTTTGCCGTGGCTTGAGCCAGCCATGGGGCGCCAGCAACTGCAGCTTGCCCTGGCCCAACAGGGTACTGGTGATTTGCGGGTGTTCGGGGTCATGCAGGCTCAGCCCCAGGTCTGCCTCGTGCAGCAGCAGGCTCCTGACGATGTCGCGTGTCGGTTGGCTGGACAGGTTGCAGGGCGTGTCCTGGAAGCGGCGGCGCAACAACGCGATGCTTTGCGGCAATAGCTGGTTGGCCAAAGGCGGGGTACAGAGCGTGCGCAGCGGCGGGGCATGGTGGTGCTTGAGGCTGCTGGCCAGGCGCTGTATGGGTTCCAGTGCTTCGTAAAGGTGGGCGATCTGCGCCTGCATGGCCAGGGTTTCACGGGTGGCCTGCAACCGCCCGCGGACGCTGGCAAACAGCATGAAGCCCAACTGTTGTTCAGCGTCCCTCAGGGTAGCGTCCACATCGGACACAGCCAGTTGCAACCATTCGGCGGCCGTGCCGAGGTGTCCGGTCTGCAAAATGGCTTGAATCACTTCGATATGACGTAAACGCATGCATGAAGTCCATGTTCAGCAGGTAAGGGATTCACCGGGTGAATCCTAACCCAAGTCCGCTCATATGACTTCTGCCTGGAGGCACAGCCTTGTCAAACAGGCATGTTTTCAGGCTCGCGGGTCAGGGATACCTGCGACTGAACCAAAACGAAGGTGTTCTCATCGACCTTGTTGACCCGGTCGCCAATCGCCAGCTTGTAGGAAATTACCGGTTCTGAACCGTCGCCTGACGAGGTGGACTCCTGGAATTCATGCACGGAATAAACGCGACCTTCCGCGTCACGAGCATGGAATTGTCCGACAAGTACTGCTGCCATCTGCTTAGAACCTCTGGAGAAAAACACCGATTTGCGGTTCTGTAGACCGTCATTAAGGCGGGTAGTTTACCTACATCAAAAAAATACTATTCGTTGATGTTCCGCTTATTTTTCCTACGAGCCGGCAATGGGGCCAAACCGCTGCCGATTGAGCAAAACCTG
This sequence comes from Pseudomonas proteolytica, assembly GCF_007858275.1. Lineage (GTDB taxonomy): Bacteria > Pseudomonadota > Gammaproteobacteria > Pseudomonadales > Pseudomonadaceae > Aquipseudomonas > Aquipseudomonas proteolytica. Next base: position 19,868 of record NZ_VFEV01000009.1, on the reverse strand, counting down.
CTGGTGATAGGCCGGCGAAGGCTCTATAACTACAGGTTCCTTTAGTCAGATGTCGGGAAAGCCCCATGAGCAAGGTCTATACGATTGCCGTACTGGTCGGCAGCTTGAGAAAAGAGTCGATCAACCGCAAGGTCGCCTTGGCATTGGCACAGTTGGCGCCGGCCAATCTCAAGCTCAACATCGTCGAAATCGGCGAATTGGCGCTCTATAACGAAGACCTTGATGGTGCAACGCCACCTGCGGCCTACACCACGTTCCGCCAGCAGGTGGCGGCGGCCGATGGAGTGCTGTTCGTCACCCCTGAATACAACCGTTCGGTGCCGGCAGCCCTGAAAAATGCCATTGATGTCGGCTCGCGCCCTTACGGCCAGAGCGCCTGGAGCGGCAAGCCTGGTGCCGTCATCAGTGTTTCGCCAGGGGCCATTGGTGGCTTCGGCGCCAATCATCATTTGCGCCAGTCCCTGGTGTTTCTGAATGTGCCTTGCATGCAGCAGCCGGAAGCCTACCTCGGAGGCGCGGGCAGCGCGTTCGATGAGTCGGGCAAACTGTCGGAGAAAACCAAACCGTTCCTGCAAGCGTTTATCGATGCCTATGGCCATTGGGTCGCACAGCACAAGGGCTGACGTACACAACGGCGCCTCTCGGAGCCCATAAAAAAACCGAAACCTGCGACGCCAGGTTTCGGTTTTTTTGTTTCCCGTCAGGGCTTAGCGACGACGGAACAGCGGCAGCGGTTCGTCGGTTGCGGCCTGGTACGTCACCGAGAAGTCCTTGAGGCTTTCCAGTGCTTCGTACGGGTCTTTGTCGGCGCGCAAGGCGTAGGCATCGAAACCGCAGCGGTGCAGGTAGAACAGCTGGTCGCGCAGCACATCGCCAATCGCCCGCAGTTCGCCTTTATAACCATAGCGGTCACGCAGCAGGCGCGCGTTGGAGTAGTTGCGCCCGTCGGTGAAGGCCGGGAAGTTCAGCGCGATGACCTGGAAGTGCTGCACGTCATCACCGATTTCTTCGGCTTCTTCATCGGCGTCCAGCCACACACCCAGGCCGCCGTCGCGGGCCTTGAGGGCGTGGCCATGCTCACGCCACAGGGCCAACGGTACGATCAGGTCGTCGCAGTTGGAGATGCCATCGAACGTCGCGTCCTTGGGCAGCAGGTGCCAGGTTTCGTCGACGACTTCGTTGTTCTTAATGATTCGCTGCATAGACGCGCTCCTTGAACAGGTCAATGCCGATGCGCTGGTAGGTGTCGATGAAGCGCTCATCTTCGGTGCGCTGTTCGACGTAGACGTCGATCAGCTTGCCAATCACCTCGGGCATGGCTTCCTGGGCGAAGGATGGGCCGAGGATCTTGCCCAGGCTCGCATCACGGCTGGCGCTGCCACCCAGGGACACTTGGTAGAATTCTTCGCCTTTCTTGTCCACCCCCAGGATGCCGATATGGCCAACGTGGTGGTGACCACAGGCGTTCATGCAGCCAGAGATGTTCAAGTCCAGCTCGCCGATGTCGAACAGGTAGTCCAGGTCGTCGAAACGGCGTTGGATCGACTCGGCAATGGGAATTGACTTGGCGTTGGCCAGGGAGCAGAAGTCGCCGCCCGGGCAGCAGATGATATCGGTCAACAGGCCGATGTTCGGCGTAGCGAAACCGCCTTCGCGCAGTTCGCCCCACAGGGTGAACAGTTGGCTCTGCTCAACGTCCGCAAGGATGATGTTCTGCTCGTGGGAGGTGCGCAGTTGACCAAAGCTGTAGCGGTCGGCCAGGTCGGCGACGGCGTCCAGTTGCTTGTCGGTGATATCACCAGGCGCCACGCCGGTGGGCTTGAGTGACAAGGTCACCGCCACATAGCCCGGCTGCTTGTGCGCCAGGGTGTTGCGGGTCCGCCAGCGGGCAAAGCCGGGGTGCTGCTGGTCGAGTGCGGTCAACTCGGCGTCCTGGTTGCCCAGGGCCTTGTAGTCCGGGTCGACGAAGTGCTTGGCCACGCGATGCACTTCGGCTTCGGTCAGGGTTGTCTGGCCGCCGCGCAGGTGTTCCATCTCGGCGTCGACCTTCTGGGCAAATACCTCTGGAGTGAGGGCCTTGACCAGGATCTTGATGCGCGCCTTGTACTTGTTGTCACGACGGCCATAGCGGTTGTACACACGCAGGATGGCGTCGAGGTAGCTCAACAGGTCTTGCCAGGGCAGGAATTCATTGATGAACGCGCCAACTACCGGGGTACGACCGAGGCCGCCACCCACCAGGACGCGGAAGCCCAGTTCGCCGGCGGCGTTGTACACTGGCTCCAGGCCGATATCGTGGACTTCGATCGCGGCGCGGTCGGAAGTCGAGCCGTTGATGGCGATCTTGAATTTGCGCGGCAGATAGGCAAATTCTGGGTGGAACGTAGTCCACTGACGAACAATCTCGCACCACGGACGCGGGTCGATCACTTCATCGGCGGCAACACCGGCGAACTGGTCGGTGGTCACGTTGCGCAAGCAGTTACCGCTGGTCTGAATGGCGTGCATCTGCACGGTGGCCAATTCAGCCAGGATGTCTGGCACGTCTTCCAGGGCCGGCCAGTTGAACTGTACGTTCTGGCGGGTACTGATGTGGGCGTAGCCCTTGTCGAAGTCACGGGCGATCTTGGCCATCATGCGCGTCTGACGCGAGGTCAACTGGCCGTAAGGCACGGCCACCCGCAGCATCGGCGCAAAGCGCTGAACATAAAGGCCATTTTGCAGGCGCAGAGGGCGGAACTCTTCTTCGCTCAGTTCACCTGCCAGATAGCGTCGGGTCTGATCACGGAACTGCTTGACGCGGTCCTCGATGATGCGCTGATCGTATTCGTCGTATACGTACATATAGGTCCTGTTCTCGGCAAATCTGCGCGCACGGCCGCGCACTCCCAACGGAGCCGGCGCACGATACCAGCTTGCGTTTATGCGCAAAAGTGATGTTTTAGTATATGCAAAGAACCAAATCGACTAATGAGAACGTTTATCGCGATACCCCCATTTGTCATAAGGGCAATCATCGACTTTACTGTGGTCGAGTCTTAGTGCAATCACCTATAAAACCGACAAGAGGCGATGCGATGAGCAATCCAATCAAAGCCCGTAAAACCGACAGTACCGTGGACGCCTGGGCGATTCTGTTTCTGATTATCCTGGTGGTTTCAACCGCCGTGTTCTGGGTCAGCCATCAATAACCGGCGCTGATCCCTGCGAAGCTGTCCGATCTGCCGGTAAATAGCCAAGATCAAAAGGCTCGTTGCCATTATCATGATCGGTCAATTTCCGGGGTTCGGGCTGTAATGTTGAAGGTTCTCTGCGGGTGCGTGTGGTGGGTGGGAATGACGTTCGGGGCGATGGCCCATGCCACGTCAGTGGTGTTTCTCAACCCTGGAATGTCCACTGAAGCCTTCTGGGTCAGTTACGCGCAATTCATGCAGGCTGCGGCCAAGGACCTCGGCCTGGATTTGCGTGTGCGCTATTCAGAGCGTGATCCGCAAAATACCCTGCAGCAGGCCCGCGAAGCATTGCAGGGGCCGCAGCGCCCGGATTACCTGGTGCTGGTCAACGAGCAATACATTGCCCCGCAGATCCTGCGCATGGCCCAGGGCAGCACGGTCAAGTTATTGATCGTCAACAACGCCCTGACGCCGGACCAGGCGCAATTGCTCGACGCGGGCAAATACCCCAACCTGCTGGGCAGCATGGTCGCCAATGACGAGGAGGGCGGCTACCTGATGTTCACGGAGTTATTGCGCCAATACGGCCCGGTCCCGGCGGGCACGACCCTCGACGTGCTGGCGTTTTCCGGCGCGAAGAACACCCCCACCGCGCAACTGCGTGAACAGGGCCTGCAGCGTGCCCTGCGCGAACACCCCCAAGTGCATCTGCGCCAACTGGTCTACGGCGAGTGGAAGCGGGAGCGCGCGTTTGAACAGGCCATCCAAATGTTCAAGCGCTACCCGCGCACCGCGCTCGTCTGGTCGGCCAATGATGAAATGGCCCTGGGCGCAATGCAGGCGCTCAAGGCCAGTGGGCGCACGCCCGGCAAGGACGTATTGTTCAGCGCGGTCAACAGCTCGCCCGACGTCCTGCGAGCGCGGCTCGACGGGCAGCTCAGCGCCCTGGTCGCCGGGCATTTCACGGTCGGTGGCTGGGCGATGGTGCTGCTGCATGATGATGCACGGGGCGTGGATATCCAGCGCCATGGCGGGCGCGAGCGCCAGGTGAAGCTGTTTCAGGTGATCGCCGAGCCACAGGCTCAACGCTTGCTCGACAGGGCGGGCCGCGAGGGCGAGGGCGTGGACTTTCGCGCGCTGTCGGCCCAGGGCAAGCCTGCGGCCTATCAGTATCCCTTCAGCATGCAGAGCGTGCTGCACTGAACCCCTAGACCCCGGCCAGATGCACCACCAGCTTGACGATGGCAAACAGGGTCAGGGCAAACAGCACGGTAAACACAATCCCCAGCACCACAAAATGACTGGGCTTGCCATGGGTAAAGTCCCGGGCGCGGTTTTTCCCGCTCTGTACGCCGAACGCGGCGGCCATCACGCTGTGCAGCATCTGCCAGAAGGTCGGCGGTTTGTTGTCGGGAGCATCCATAAGTCCTCCTGCTGGGGTGGGTACGTGGGCGACTCCACAGAGAATAGCCAACCCCCCGGGAATGTGCAGACGTAGTTACCGCCGCGCTTTCCAGTGAGCGTGGTGTGCTGTGGCTTTTCCTGGAGCCGCACCATGACCGACTCTCCTGTATTGCCCCCGACCCCCAGCATCCACGGGCGGTTGTTGAAGACACGTACGCCGCAATGGCTGATCGACGCCAGCTCCCCACGCCGCGAGGCACTCAAGCGCAGCGATGCGCCTGTGCCGCCCGCCTACCGGCGCGCGCCCCCCGAGCAACGCCAGCGAGTGCGCGACTGCATTGTCGCCAGCTTCACCGCGCAGACTGCCCTGGACAAGACGATGTCAGCCCTGCAGGACATAGAGACCTTTGCCCGGCCGCTGCTGGTCAACGCCCTCAAAGACCAGTTCGGCGTGACGCTGGCCCCGCGGATCGAAACCTGGCTGAGCCTGCGCAAATCACTGCAAGTGACTCACTTCAACGTGAACACGCTGGCCTATGACTTTCTGAAACTGGAACTGCTGCAAGCGGCGCTGCATAACTTTGAGGAAGCCGAGTGCGAGCAGGGCGCGTTTCACCCGTCATCGGGTTTCAAGTGGCAAGTACCGACGCGTGGTGTATCACCCCAACATTCCTTGTTGCCGTTGCGCATGCGAGGCCTTGAAGTCCATCAGTTCATGACCATGTGCCGGACCCTGGACCTCGGTGGCCAGTACCGCAGTTACATCAGTAAATTCTTCAACCCCAGCGATGCCGCAGTCGAGACAACCCTGCGCCAACAGTTCATTGCCAGTCAAAAGACGGCGATGAGGGCGGCCGCCGAACTGGCCCTGGTGGGCGAGGACATAACCCACGACGACTACAACATGCTGCTGTCGGTGATCGATGGCGAGCGTTCACCGCGCAGTGGCGGCCAACCGGTATGGATCTGCGACCTGGGCCTGATGAAGCTGCGCATGACTGGGTGCGTGTTGTTTCTGGCTTTCGATCAGGCCCGCGCCCATTTCCCTATCTTGTACATCCCCCACGACCCCTATACCCCGCTCAAGCGCTACGCCTCCCTCGCGCAGATGCTGGAAACCCTCACACAGCGCCTGATCACGCCGGGCTCGGCGTCAACCCGCGTGACCCGTCCGACGGATTACCAACGGTTCTTCAGTCAGTTCGTTGACGACGCCGATCGCCCTCACTATTTCAGCGAGTTCACCGAGGATGCTGCCGATGCGACCTTGCTGGAAAAAATCGGTTCTAACTTTGCTGGTCTTGGGCAGACATACGAACTGATCAGCAAGCTGACGCCATTCACCGTGAACAATCTGCCGGCCATGCCGTTAGCGCCGCAGGTCCCGAACCCGCAGCCTCATCTGGCACCTATAGCGCTGGCGTTAAAAGGCCAGGTGCATGGCAGCGACAAGGTCGATCTGTGGAGCTATTTGTATGAACAGCACCGGCAAAAATGCATCGCTGATGCAGCCAGTCGTGCGGTGCCCACGGCCGATGTCGATGCCAGAGTGCGCAAACGTAAACTGGCGATGCTGCTGAATGTGGGGCTGTTCGGGCTCAGCACAATTGCGGGGTTCGTGCCGGTGCTGGGGGAGGTCATGATGGCGGTGATGGTCGAGCAACTGTTGAGCGAGGTGATCGAGGCCGCGCAGGAGTGGAGTGAAGGCGACCGCAAGGCCGCCAAGGCGCATATCATCGATCTGGCGCAAAACCTGGCCTTGATCGGGCTGACGGCGGCGGGTGGTGCCGCTTTGAGTCGGCTCAGGCCTGAGCCGGTAATCGAGGGCCTGGTGCCGGTGCAGTTACCCAACGCCAAGGTACGCCTGTGGAAACCTGACCTGGCCCCCTACAAGCAGGCCGACAGCCTTGTTGCCGGGAGCACGCCCAATGCCTTGGGGCAATACACGATCGGCAACCGGCATTACGTGCGTATCGATAACGGCGTGTACGAGAAGGCCTTTGACCCGCTGCTGAAAAAATGGCGCATCCAACATCCCCATGACCCCATGGCCTATCAGCCGGTCCTCGAACACAACGGGCTGGGCGCCTGGCGCCATCGTCATGAGTCGCCCCTGGCGTGGGACCGCCTGACCTTGCTGCGGCGCCTGGGGCACATCACTGATAGCTTCGCGGATGAGACCTTGAGGGTTATTGGCGAGGTCAGCGGCGTTGATGACGACGTGTTGCGCAAGGTACACATGGATGGTTTGCCAGTACCTGCGGCGCTGGCCGATACCCTGGAGCAGTTCCAGGTCGATCAGGAGGTCGAAGCGCTGATTGGCCGGCTGCGCCGTGGCGACGGGTTGGACAGCCGCGATACCTACGCCGTGCCCCTTGCGCTTGAAATGCGCGGCTGGCCACGGGGGCGGGTGGTGGAAGTGTTTGAACAGGCTGCTGTAGATCTTCCTGCCGTTGAAGAGCGGCAGTCGTTGTCAGATTTGGGCGAAGCACAGGCGCGTTACCTGCTCGGCACGCCTGATCGTCGAAACCTACATGGCGTGCCCCTGAGCGATGAGTGGGGCGGCCCCACCGTCACTGCGCCGAAGCCCACTGGCCGCTCTGTGCGTTATGGCAGTCCGGCGTCAGCCGACGACCTTCGGCCCACCCTGAAAATCACCCGTGCCGACCTGCTGCAAGGCAGGCTCGCCCAAGCGGTGTTGGCGGGCCTGGACGAGCAGGAAACGGCCGCTTTGCTAGGCACTGGGTCAAATACAGGCGAGCTGACCAGGGCGCAGCGCTTCAATGAGCGCCTCGCCGAGCATGCCCTGCACAGGCAACAGGCGCTGTTTGACGCCCTGCTGCGCGCCAAGGGGCCGCCCCCCGCCGATACAGGGTTACTGGCGCGCCGGTTTCCCTCGCTGTCCCACCGCGCCCGCAGTGAGGTGCTGAACCACGCCAGCCCGCAGGAACTGACCAACCTGCACCACCACGCCCGGGTCAGTGCCCGTCTTGATCACCTGGCCCGTACCGCGGTGCAACAAGGCCGGGTGAGCCGTGCGATCAGTGGGCTGCATCGCGATCGGCTTGCCAGCCCTGACAGCGACCGCTTGGCCTTGCATGGCCTGGAGCGCCTGCCGGGTTGGCCCCAGGGCCTGCGTCTTGAGCTGCGCCTGGACAGTCATCGCGGGCCCCTGGTGGACAGCATCGGGGATGCCGACGCCGCCGTGCGCCGCTACCTAGTCAAGCACGGCGATCAATTCCAGGCCTTTGATGCCGCAGGCAACGTGCTCAATAGCGCCGACGCCCCAGGGCGTAACTTGTTCCCGTCGATCCTTGCTGCGCTGCCCGATGACACCCGCCAGGCGTTGGCGCTGACGGGGCAGGGCACGGATTTGCAGACGCTGTTGGCGACTTATGCCAGGGCGCATCGGCAGATCGTCGCCGAGCAGCTTCTGAAGCTGCGCGCCCCCAGGTCCCGGCCTTCGCTACGCCTGCAGCGCGGGCGCCTGGGCTATGCGTTGTCCGGTCGCGGCCCGCTGCTGGGCATGGATGAGTATTTGATTGTCCTGGCTCGGGGTGTCTACCCGAACTTGGCGGACGATGAGGTCCTGGAGTTCATCGAGACCCGCCGACTCGACGGCGAAAGCGAGCGGAAAATCGCCCTGTTGTTTGCCAACCGCCAGCGCGAATTGACGACCTTGCGCGCGACGCTGGAGCAATGGGCAGGGGATGATGCGTCGCGCCTGCCCGCCGTGAACGATGTCATTGACTGTTGGCGCCAGGGCCTGGATCGGGAACGCGCTCCCCACGCCACATTGAATCTGCGCGCGGATCAGGTGCTGCCTGAGTGGGAGGCGGACTTTTCCCATGTGCAGACCCTGAACTTGTCGGGGGCGCGCTTGCTGGCCGAAGAGCCAACACAACTACTGCGACCGTTTCCCCGTGTGCAGCAATTGGAGTTGTACGTGAGCCCCGAGCAACTCGGGGCCGTGACCCAGCGCCTGGCGCACGTTTCAGGCCTCACGGCCGTGTCGATCACTGGCCCGGAACTGACCTACACCCCGCAAGCGCTACAGCCCCTTGAGCGCATGACCGGCCTCCAGCAACTGTCCCTGGTCGGTAGCTTGCCGGCCCTGGACCTCAGTGGCCTGACCTCATTACGCCGCTTGAGCGTATCCGGCACGCTGTCTGCCTGGCCTCAAGGGCTACTGGCACTTGAGCACTTGGAGTTTGTGGACTTCACAGGCACGCCGCTGCGTAACGTGCCGCCCGAAATGTTTGCCGGGCACCCTCGCCTGTGGCGGGGCTTGCACGTGAATTGGTCGGAATACGAAGCCCAGGATTTCATGAGGGTGTATGAGCACCTGCATGACAACCCGGCCCACCTGGTGGATGAACAGCGCCTGGTGCAAACCTATTGCGAGGGGGCCTTGTCCGGCTTGAAAGATGGCGACCAGGGCTTTGCCGATAAAGTCCTCGCCGGGTTCAGGGCCCAGGACCTGAGCGCGCGTCAACGCTTGGATCGGGTCAATGCCTTGCGCAAGGAATACCGCGAGTTGTTCGAGGTGCTGGAGCAATGGTCGGATCACGAGTCCAGTGTCGGTAGAGTAGAGGTCGAGCGTCAGGTGGCGACTGAAAAAATCCTCGATTGCTGGCGCCACGGGCTGCAGCCGCGCTTGGTGACTGACGGCGAGTTGCCTGCCATGGGCGCGCACCTGGATCTGTCCGGCGCCAGACTGGTCGATTTGCCACGGTTGCCTGCCCCTGGGTTCAGCCATGTGCGCAGCCTGGACCTGAGTGATATAGGCGTCTCATTGGAAGGCATCAATGGCTGGATCGGCCAATTCGCCCAGCTCGACACATTGAGTCTGGCCCGAAACAATCTGGCCGAACTACCGTCAGTGCTTGCGCAATGCCCATCCCTGCGCCACTTGGACCTTTCCCATAACTGGCTGGTCGTCAGCCCGGCGATACAGGCCCAGGTCAGCCAACTGACGGGGCTAGTTTCGCTGCGCCTACCGTATAACCCGATCCGCAGCCTGGATATCAGTGCCCTACATGACCTGCACACTCTGGACCTGAGCCACAGTGCGCTCGACGAGTGGCCGCAAGGGGTGCTGGAACTGCCGTCGTTGCAACGGCTGGATCTGAGTTACAGCGCCGTGACCGGTATCCCCGAGGCGGCTTTGAGCGGGCATGACCCCTTGTTGCTCAACACCCACCTGCGGGGTTGCCGCCTCGACATGGCGACGCGCGCCGAGGCGCGGCTTTTTGCGCGCAGGCACCCAGCAACCCGGCTGGAAAACCCCCTGGGTATCCCCCGCGACCTTCTTGCCCAGGGGCTGACGGGGGGCAAGCCCGAATATTTTCCCGAAGATGCCTTGCGCCGTCCTGAGCTGCTGGTGGCGCTGCCCACGGCGTCCGCTGCCGACGCGGTGCAGTTAGCGCCAAGCGCCCGCTTGCAACGGCTGGCCCCAGCCCTGGATGACCTGCAGGCGGCGGCTCGCATAGACGAGCTGCACAGCCATGGCCTGGATGCGCAGCAGGTCCACGCCCGCCTGGATGAATGGGAAGCGCAATACGCGCAGTGGGTGTCGCTGCTCAACGACTGGATGGATGTTCACGGCTATTTGGACGGCAGTTGGGTCAGTGCCCTGGATCGCCGCCGGGCGGCGGATCGCCTGTTGGAGAGTTGGCGGCACACCCTGCGCGCCACACCGCCCGCACCTGGGCTGGACGGCGTGCAATTGCTGGACTTTTCCCAGCTCTCGTTGGGGGATCTGCCCACGTTGCCTGACTATTTTGCGCATGTCAGCGAACTGAACCTGAGCCGAATCCGGCTTACCGCCCAGGGCTCCAATGGGTTTCTGCGGGCCTTTACCCATGTGCGTAAATTGACCCTGAGCCACAACGGCTTGCGCGGCATACCCGATGCCATCGCTGAGTTTCGGGGGCTGCGACACCTGGATATGGCCAGCAATGAACTGCAGACCACGGAGCCACTGTCGGCCCTGGGCGAACTGGAATGGCTGGACTTGAGCGAGAACCTGTTGACCGAGGTGGAGCTGGGCGGCCTGGCCCGGCTGAATACGCTGTATCTGCAGCACAACCTGCTGGACGATTGGCCCATGGCGGTCCTGGAACTGCGACACCTCCGCAGCCTGAACTTGCAAGACAACTGGATCGAGAACCTGCCGGAGGCGGCACTCGCACTCCAGTATCGGCAACTGCTGGCGGGGACCAGTTTGTCAGGCAACCGCCTTGAGCAAGCTGCCTGTGAGCGTCTACAGGTCTATCTAACCCAGACCGGCAGCGGCCTGGGCTTTTCCACCGAGCAACTCGACGCCATGATCCGCAGCTATCAGGAACGCGACGAACTGGCTGCTTTCGACTCCCCGGATTACTCCCTCAATCATCCCGACATCGAAACGCCCCAGGAGCAGAAAGCTCGCTGGTTTGGCGGTGTCGCGCCGTATTCGTCAAAGCACCGGCTGTGGCAGCAACTGTTCGCCCAAGAAGGCAGTGGCGACTTTTTCTTCACGCTCTCGCAATTGCGCAATACCGAGGACTTTCTTGAGACGCCAGCGGACCTGACGCAACGGGTGTGGGCGCTGCTGGAGGCGATGGATAAAAAACCGTCCCTGCGCCGCGATCTGTTTGCCCGGGCCACGGCGCTGATGCCCGAGGTGACCTGTGGGGATGGCCGCATCCTGATGTTCAATGAGCTGGAAACCCGTGCCCTGGAGTTCGATGCACTGACCCTTGCTGAAAAGGGACAGGACGGGGCCACACTGTTGAAATTTGCCCGCAGCATGCTGCGCCTGGAGGCTGTGGAAGAGATTGCCCAGGCCACTATCGAAAGCCGCGAGGACATTGACCCAGCAGAGATTCGCCTGGCCTTGCGCATCGGTCTTGCCCAGCGTCTGGAGCTGCCGCGGCAACCGTTGAGCATGCTGTACAGCGAGTTATCGGAAGTGACCACGGCCGATCTGGACAGCGCCTTTGCCGCGGTGCTGGAACGTGAGTGCACCTCGACGTTCGAGGAAAAGCTGGTGGGGCTGGAGTATTGGCTCAATTACCTGAAGCAGAAGTACGCCGCTGATTTTTCGGCGTTGGCCCAGGAGGTGGAGCAAAAGGCCGAAGCCTTGGAAGAGCGCTATCCCGACAATGGTTCGGACTACTTGCGCGACTATGCTGCGTTGGGAACCTGGAGCAAAGAGCAGCGCACGGCCCTGGCGATCCGCCTGACCCGGCAGGAGCGACAGGCGCTGAACCTCTAAGCGGCCAAGGAAAGCCGTGACCCGGCACTGGTTTTTTTGTGGCGAGCGGGCTTGCCCCGCACTGGGCGGCAAAGCCGCCCCAACACCCTCACCAAGTTCTACCAGATACACCGAGGGGAATGGTTTTGGGTCTGCTGCGCAGCCCAGCGGGGGACAAGCCCCCTTGCCACAGAGGGCTATGCAGCAGCCTGGAACTCGCTGCCAACACTGGCTTTTTTGTGGCGAGCGGGCTTGCCCCGCGCTGGGTGGCGAAGCCGCCCCAACACCCTCACCAAGTTCTACCAGATACACCGAGGGGAATGGTTTTGGGTCTGCTGCGCAGCCCAGCGGGGGACAAGCCCCCTTGCCACAGAGGGCTATGCAGCAGCCTGGAACTCGCTGCCAACACTGGCTTTTTTGTGGCGAGCGGGCTTGCCCCGCGCTGGGCGGCAAAGCCGCCCCAACACCCTCACCAAGTTCTACCAGATACACCGAGCTGGCTGGTTTTGGGTCTGCTACGCAGCCCAGCGGGGGACAAGCCCCCTTGCCACAGAGGGCTTTGCAGCAACCTGCAACCTGCTGCCCAACACTGGCTTTTCTTGTGGCGAGCGGGCTTGCCCCGCGCTGGGCGGCAAAGCCGCCCCAATAGCCTCACCAAGTTCAGCCAGATACACCGAGGGGAATGGTTTTGGGTCTGCTGCGCAGCCCAGCGGGGGACAAGCCCCCTTGCCACAGAGGTCTATGCAGCACCCTGGAACTCGCTGCCAACACTGGCTTTTTTGTGGCGAGCGGGCTTGCCCCGCGCTGGGCGGCAAAGCCGCCCCAATAGCCTCACCAAGTCCTGCCAGATACACCGAGGGGGCTACACCCTCTAGCCAGAGGGACCCATGCAGCCCTTAGTTGTCGTATCCCAGGTTCGGCGCCAGCCAGCGTTCGGTCACGCTCAGGTCTTGCGCTTTGCGTGCGGTGTAGCTCGTCACCTGGTCCTTGTCGATCTTGCCCACGGCGAAGTACTGCGCCTGCGGGTGGGCGAAGTACCAGCCGCTGACCGCCGCGGCCGGGAACATCGCGTAGTGCTCGGTGAGGAACACACCGCTGCGCCCAGCGTGCATTTCGCGGGCCTCGGGGTCCAGCAACTGGAACAATTGGGCCTTCTCGGTGTGATCCGGGCACGCCGGGTAGCCTGGGGCAGGGCGGATGCCACTGTACTGCTCTTTGATCAGGGCCTCGTTATCCAGCGCTTCGTCCTTGGCGTAACCCCAGTAGTCCTTACGCACCTGCTGGTGCAGCCACTCGGCGCAGGCCTCGGCCAGGCGGTCGGCCAGGGCCTTGACCATGATCGAGTTGTAGTCGTCGCCCGCATCCTGGTAGGCCTTGGCCACCTCTTCGGCGCCGATGCCGGCGGTGGTGATAAACCCGCCGATGTAGTCGGTCACGCCGCTGTCCTTGGGAGCCACAAAGTCGGCCAGGGAGAAGTTCGGCTTGCCGTCGGTCTTGATGATCTGCTGGCGCAGGTGGTGCAACTTGGCAATCGGCTGGCCATCGTCGCCGTACACTTCCAGGTCATCGTCCTGCACCTGGTTGGTCGGCCAGAAGCCGAACACCGCGCGGGCGCTGATGAGTTTTTCGTCGATCAACTTCTTGAGCATCTCCTGGGCGTCGGCGTACAGCGCGGTGGCGGCTTCACCCACCACTTCATCGGTGAGGATGCGCGGGAATTTGCCGGCCAGATCCCAGGAAATAAAGAACGGCGTCCAGTCGATGTATTCGGCCAGGACCTTGAGGTCGATATTGTCCAGCACCTTGGCCCCGGTAAACGTCGGCTTGACCGGGGTGTAGGTGCCCCAGTCGAACTGGGGCTTCTTGGCGATGGCCGCCGCGTAGCTCAGGCGCTCGGTGCGGGCGCTGCGGTTCGAAGTGCGCTCACGCACGTCGATGTATTCCAGGCGGGTCTTCTCGACAAAGCCGGCCTTCAGTTCCTTGGACAGCAACTGTGTGGCCACGCCCACCGCACGCGAGGCGTCGGTCACGTAGATCACCGCATCGTTGCTGTACTTGGGTTCGATCTTCACCGCCGTATGCGCTTTGGAGGTGGTGGCGCCGCCGATCATCAATGGCAGGTGGAAGTCCTGGCGCTGCATTTCGCGGGCCACGTGCACCATCTCATCCAGGGACGGCGTGATCAGCCCCGACAGGCCGATGATGTCGCACTTCTGCTCCTTGGCCACCTGCAGGATTTTTTCCGCCGGTACCATCACGCCCAGGTCGACGATGTCGTAGCCGTTGCAACCGAGTACCACACCGACAATGTTCTTGCCGATATCGTGCACGTCACCCTTGACCGTGGCCATGAGGATCTTGCCCTTGGCTTCCGGCTTGTCGCCTTTTTCCAGTTCGATAAACGGAATCAAGTGAGCCACGGCCTGCTTCATCACCCGGGCGGACTTGACCACCTGGGGCAGGAACATTTTGCCGGCGCCGAACAGGTCGCCGACGATGTTCATGCCGGACATCAACGGGCCCTCGATCACCTCGATCGGGCGCGCGAAGGACAGCCGCGACTCTTCAGTGTCTTCGACGATATGGGTAGTGATGCCCTTGACCAGCGCGTGTTCCAGGCGCTTGTTGACGTCCCAGCCACGCCATTCCTCGGTCTCGGCTTCCTTGACGCTGCCATCACCCTTGTACTTGTCGGCGATAGCGAGGAGGGCATCGGTGCCTTCCGGCGTGCGGTTGAGTACCACGTCTTCGACAGCGTCGCGCAACTCGGTGGGGATCTGGTCGTAGATCTCCAACTGGCCGGCGTTGACGATGCCCATGGTCAAGCCGTTGCGGATCGCATACAGCAGGAACACCGAGTGGATCGCCTCGCGCACCGGGTTGTTGCCACGGAACGAGAACGACACGTTGGACACGCCGCCCGAGGTCAGCGCGTAGGGCAGCTCATCGCGGATATAGGCACAGGCGTTGATAAAGTCCACGGCGTAGTTGTTGTGCTCTTCGATACCGGTGGCCACGGCGAAGATGTTCGGGTCGAAGATAATGTCTTGCGGCGGGAAGCCCACCTCATTGACCAGGATGTCGTAGGAGCGCTTGCAGATTTCTTTCTTGCGCGCCTCGGTGTCGGCCTGGCCGGCTTCGTCGAACGCCATCACCACCACCGCCGCGCCGTAGCGCTTGCACAGCTTGGCGTGATGGATGAACTGCTCGACGCCTTCCTTCATGCTGATGGAGTTGACGATGCCCTTGCCCTGGATGCATTTGAGGCCGGCCTCGATCACTTCCCACTTGGAGGAGTCGATCATGATCGGTACCCGCGAGATATCCGGTTCGCCGGCAATCAGATTGAGGAAGGTCACCATGGCCTTCTTCGAATCGAGCATGCCCTCGTCCATGTTGATATCGATCACCTGGGCGCCGGCTTCCACCTGCTGCAGGGCAACTTCCAGGGCTTCGGTGTAGTTGTCTTCGCGGATCAGCCGGGCGAACTTGGCCGAGCCGGTAATGTTGGTACGTTCGCCGACGTTGACGAAAAGCGACTGGCGATCAATGGTAAACGGCTCCAGGCCCGACAGGCGGCAAGCCTTGGGAATGTCCGGGATCGGGCGCGGCGCGTAGCCGGCCACGGCCTTGGCGATGGCTTCGATATGCCCCGGCGTGGTGCCACAGCAGCCGCCGACGATATTGAGGAAGCCACTCTGGGCAAACTCTTCGATGACCTTGGCGGTCTCCGAGGGCAGTTCGTCGTACTCGCCGAATTCGTTGGGCAGGCCGGCGTTGGGGTGGGCGGACACGTAGGTGTCGGCCTTGTTCGACAGCTCTTCGAGGTATGGCCGCAACTCACTGGCGCCCAGGGCGCAGTTCAAACCCACGGAAATCGGCTTGGCGTGGGCGATGGAGTTCCAGAACGCCTCGGTGGTCTGGCCCGACAGGGTGCGCCCGGAGGCGTCGGTGATGGTCCCGGAAATCATGATCGGCAGCTCGACGCCAAGCTCTTCATATACGCCTTGTACGGCGAAGATGGCAGCCTTGGCGTTGAGGGTGTCGAAGATGGTTTCGATGAGGATCATGTCCGCACCGCCTTCGATCAGGCCTTTGGTGGCCTCGGTGTAGTTCTCCACCAGTTCATCGAAGGTGACGTTGCGGTAGCCGGGGTTGTTCACGTCGGGCGACAGCGAGCAGGTACGGCTGGTCGGGCCGAGCACGCCGGCGACAAAGCGCGGTTTGTCCGGGGTCTCGAGGGTCTTGGCGTCGGCGACTTTACGCGCCAGGCGCGCGCCTTCCAGGTTCAGCTCGTAGGCCAGCGCCTCCATGCCGTAGTCGGCCTGGGACACCTGGGTGGCGTTGAAGGTGTTGGTTTCGAGGATATCGGCGCCGGCATCCAGGTACGCCTTCTCGATCCCGCCGATCACGTCCGGGCGGGTCAGGATCAACAGGTCGTTATTGCCCTTGACGTCACTTGGCCAGTCGGCAAAGCGTTTGCCGCGGTAGTCCTCTTCCTCCAGCTTGTAGCTCTGGATCATCGTGCCCATGCCGCCATCGAGGATCAGGATGCGTTCCTTGAGGGCTTGCTGGAGGGCTTGCAGGCGAGTGCTACGATCGGACATGGGACTACTCTAATCAGGCATTACGGAGGGCGTGGATCATAGCAAACCTGTGCGCTTTTAGAGCATGCCCTGGTTTTGCATGAATATCGCTCATGTTGATCGGGTGCCGACATCGGTAGAATCGCGGCAATTTTTCAGCGCACGCATTGAATCGGGACCGGATAGATGTCACTTCGCCTCATTACCAGCGCCGCCTTGGCGCTGGTCGCCTGTATCGCACAGGCCAACGGACCCGCCCCGGCGATTTCCTATACCCGCGACATTCAACCGATCTTCACCGAGAAATGCGTGGCTTGCCATGCCTGCTATGACTCTGCCTGCCAGCTCAACCTGGGCAGTGGCGAAGGCGCGGCACGCGGCGCAAGCAAGGCGCCGGTGTATGACGGCGAGCGCAGCCAGGCGTCGCAGCCGACCCGGTTGTTTTATGACGCCTTTGGCAAGGCCGCCTGGCAACGCCAGGGCTTTGCCTCGGTGCTGGACGCCCAAGGCACTCAGGCTGCGTTGATGGCACGCATGCTGGAACTGGGCCATAACACCCCCTTGGTGGCCAATGCCAAGTTGCCCGATGACATTGTGCTGGGCCTGAACCGCCAGAACATGTGCCCGCTGCCGGGGGAGTTCGACGCCTACGCAGGCGCGCATCCCAAGGAAGGCATGCCCCTGGCCGTCACTGGGCTGACCGACCAGCAATACCAGACCTTGCAGCGCTGGCTCGCGTCCGGCGCGCCGATTGATGAGCAAGGCCTGGCGCCCAATGCCCAGGAAGCCTTGCAGGTGCAGCAATGGGAAAACCTGCTGAACCAGCCCGGTGCCCGCGAAAGCCTGGTGGCGCGCTGGTTGTTCGAGCATTTGTTCCTTGCCCACATCTATTTCGAAGGCGGTGAGCCGGGGCATTACTTCCAATGGGTGCGCTCGCGTACGCCCAGCGGCCAGCCGATCGACCTGATCAACACCCGTCGCCCCAATGACGACCCGGGCACCCAGGTGTACTACCGCCTGTGGCCGGTACAAGGGGTGATCGTGCACAAGACCCACATTACCTACCCGTTCAGCGCGGCGAAGATGGCGCGGATCAAGTCGTTGTTCTACAGCGGCGACTGGCAGGCCATGGCGCTGCCGGGCTACGGCCCTGGCCGCCGGGCCAACCCGTTCGAAACCTTCGAGGCGATCCCGGCCAAGGCGCGCTACCAGTTCATGCTCGATAACGCCGAATACTTTGTGCGCACCTTTATCCGTGGGCCGGTGTGCCGGGGGCAGATTGCCACGGATGTGATCCGCGACAACTTCTGGACCCTGTTCCAGGATCCGGACCACGACCTGTACATCACCGATGCCCGTTATCGCGGCCAGGCCACGCCGTTGCTCGCCATGCCGGGGCAGAACGATGACGTGGGCAGTGTGTTGAGCCTGTGGCTGGCCTACCGCGACAAACGCAATCAATACGAGGCCCTGCGCCGCGACAACTACGCTGACTTACCGGCGCCTGGCTGGCCGAGCCTGTGGGCGGGCAATGACAACGCCTTGCTGAGCATCTTCCGCCATTTCGATAGCGCCTCGGTGACCAAGGGCTTGATTGGCGAAGTGCCGCAGACGATGTGGTTGTTCGATTTCCCGTTGCTGGAGCGCACCTATTACCAGTTGGCGGTCAATTTCGACGTATTCGGCAACGTCTCGCACCAAGCCCAGACCCGCCTGTATTTCGACCTGATCCGCAATGGCGCCGAACAGAACTTCCTGCGCTTGATGCCGGCGGATTCGCGCGATGGATACCTGGATGACTGGTACCAGAACAGCGGCAAGGTCAAGCTGTGGCTGGACTATGAAGCCATCGACAACGACAAGCCAACGGGCCTGAAGCTGGATGAAAAGGACCCGAAACGCGACTTTGCCAACCAGTTGCTCGCCCGTTATGGCAATTTGAACGCCAGCCCCGACCCGATCAACCGCTGTATTAGCGCCTATTGCTCGCGTCCCGGTATCGATCCGCAACTGCGCGATGCCGAACAGACCCTCAGCCGCCTGACTTCCAGGCCGGCGGCCGGGCTCAAGGTGATCGAGCAATTGCCGGAAGCCACCTTGCTGCGCATCCAGACCCGCAGTGGCAAGCGCGAGGTCTACAGCCTGCTGCGCAACCGTGCCCACAGCAACGTGGCGTTTATGCTGGGCGAGGCCTATCGCTACCAGCCGGGCCTGGATACCCTGACGATCTACCCAGGCGTACTCAGCAGCTACCCCAACTTCATCTTCAACGTGCCGGCCGAGGATGTGCCTGAGTTCGTCGAGGACATGGAGTTGGCCAGGGATACCAAGCGTTTTGAGCGGATTGTCGAGCGCTGGGGCATCCGCCGCAGCCACCCGCAGTTCTGGGAGTACTTCCACGATCTGTCGCAGTACCTCCACGAAACCACGCCGGTGGAAGAGGGTGTGCTGGATATGAACCGCTACGAGAACCTGTAGAGGTGGATTTGCCCGACAAAAATACTAGGACTTTGTGCCGCCGAGGCGATTGGCGTAAACTGCCGGCAAGCCTGTGAGGAGTTCCCATGACTGCCATAACCATTACCGACGCCGCCCACGATTACCTGGCCGATCTGCTGTCCAAGCAGAACACCCCGGGCATCGGCATCCGCGTCTTCATCACCCAGCCGGGCACCCAGTACGCAGAGACGTGCATTGCCTACTGCAAGCCGGGCGAAGAGAAGCCTGAAGACACCGCGCTGGGGCTCAAGAGCTTCACTGCGTACATCGATGCCTTCAGCGAAGCGTTCCTTGACGATGCCGTGGTCGACTACGCCACTGATCGCATGGGCGGCCAACTGACCATCAAGGCCCCCAACGCCAAGGTGCCGAACGTCAATGCCGACAGCCCGGTCAACGAGCGCATCAATTATTACCTGCAAACCGAGATCAACCCGGGCCTGGCCAGCCATGGCGGCCAGGTCAGCCTGATCGACGTGGTGGATGACGGCATCGCCGTGCTCAAGTTCGGTGGCGGCTGCCAGGGCTGTGGCCAGGCTGACGTGACCTTGCGTGAAGGTATCGAGCGCACGTTGCTCGAGCGCATCCCCGAGCTCAAGGGCGTACGTGATGTGACCGACCATACGCAGAAAGAAAACGCCTACTACTAAGGCGTTCGCTGCAAACAAAAAACGGCGCCCGTGAGCGCCGTTTTTTATTGATTTAAATTAATGAGTTACACGAGCTATCTAACAAAGAGAATCAACTGTGGGAGCTGGCTTGCCTGCGATGACGGTGCGCCAGGCGACTTATCTATCGACTGTTTCACCGCTATCGCAGCATCGGTATCTACACAACTTTCAGAAACTGACGAACTCTCCTGTGGCGAGCGGGCTTGCCCCGCGCTGGGCTGCGAAGCAGCCCCAGTAAGCCGTATGCGGTGTATCAGATACTCCGTAGCGGCTGGTTTTAGGGCTGCTTCGCAGC
>NZ_VFEV01000098.1 GCF_007858275.1 Pseudomonas proteolytica | reverse complement strand
GGGTCGGGGGTCAGGTAGCGTCCGTTGTCCGGATTGTAGTAGCGATGCCGGTTGTAATGCAGCCCGCTTTCCCGGTCGTAATACTGCCCCTGAAAGCGCAGTGGGTTGTCGACCGTGCCTACATCCAACCGGGTGATTTTCCCGTAGGCCTGGTAATGGGCAGACCAAACGATTTTGCCGTCTGCGCTGGTCAGTTCCTGCGGCGTGCCCAGGTGGTCGAGTTGGTAGTGGAAGACCTGTGTATTGGCCGGCCCGAAACCGTCGAGCAAGGCCAGTGGCCTGAAGCTGTCAGGCTCGTAGAGGTAGCTGCGGTGCTGGCCATGGGTGTGTTCGGCGATGACCTTGTCGCCTTGCCAGAAAAACTCGGTGGTCTTGCCCGCCACGGTTTTGCTGATGCGCCGGCCAAACGGGTCGTAGCGATAGCTGGCCTGGCTGCCGTCCGGTTGGGTGAGGCCGATCAGGCGGTGCTGGCAGTCGTAGCGGTATTCGGTGACCAGTTGCTGCGCGCGGCCGCGGCGTTCGCGTATGAGGTTTCCGAAGGCGTCGTAGTCGTAATGCCGGTCGCCTTGTAGTAACAGG
>NZ_VFEV01000097.1 GCF_007858275.1 Pseudomonas proteolytica | reverse complement strand
ACTTGAGAAAAGCTTACAACATCCTGTGAAAGAGAAATGTTTATACTTCTTTGATGGTAATCATGTTATAAAAGTTGAAGAATAGAGGGACTTGCAAATGGCAGCGGAAAAAACGTTAAGAACTTGTGAAAAAGGACATGAGTACTATAAAAGTAGCGATTGTCCAACTTGCCCAACCTGTGAGAAAGAGAGAACGCCAAAAGAAGGTTTTCTTTCTCTTCTTTCAGCGCCAGCAAGAAGGGCGCTAGAGCATCATGGAATTCATAATGTAGAAGAACTCTCAAAGTATAGCGAGAAAGAAATTTTAAAACTACATGGTATGGGACCAGCATCTTTGCCAAAGCTTAGAAAGGCTTTGGAGGAGAGCGGGTTATCATTTAAATAAAATAAAAGAAAAAGTAGGAGATATTCTCCTACTTTTTTTACGCTGTTCCAATTTGATCTTGATCGGCTACATCAGAATCAAACGTATTTGTTGCACTAACACCGTTAAACGTATTCACGACAAATCCAACATTGGAAGCTCCGGATCCATTATACGCTTTCGTGTTTTCTTTCGGAGACACGTTATAAAAATCTCCTAAATTGAAAGAACC
>NZ_VFEV01000096.1 GCF_007858275.1 Pseudomonas proteolytica | reverse complement strand
GGTACGCCAGTTGATAGCGTTCGCCTGACTCGTTTTCGATTTCGGTCAGCAGCAGGCGGGTGTTGTCGTAGCGGTATTTGAGTTGAGAACCGTCGGGGTTGATCCGACGACTGATCAGGTGCAGTCCATCGGCATATTCATACCGGGTCACACGCCCCAGTTCATCGCGCTCGGCGGTGATTTTTCCGTAGGGGTTGTAGCTCAATGCGCGGGTGGCGCCGTCCGGCAATACCACCTTGAGCAGTCGGCCTACCGCGTCCCACTGATACTGGGTCAGGGCGCCATGTTCATCTTCACGGGCAATCTGCCGGCCCAGGTCGTCATAGCGATAACGCCGCACGCCGCCATTGGGCAGTTGCTCCCCAACCAACTGCCCAAGGTCATTCCAGATCAGGCGCTGACAGCTGTGGTCCGGATACCAGACAGCCAGCAACTGCCCCCGCTTGTCATAGCTGTACTCGGTGACATTGCCATCAGGATCAGTCTGGCGTGTGATATCGCCCTGATCATTACGCTGGTACTTCCAGACCGCCGCACCCCGGCGCATGACCCGTACGAAACCATGCTCATACTCGTAGGCGGTAGGCTCGTCATCCCCCGGAAACAGCGCCACCAAGC
>NZ_VFEV01000095.1 GCF_007858275.1 Pseudomonas proteolytica | reverse complement strand
GCCCCAGCCTCGTAACTAGTAAACTTGTAGACATCCCTGCTGAGCAACATAATAAAATATTCATTTGAAAATCCCCCTTGTGTAGTATAAAAATTTTATGTTTTATTTATTTTTCTTTACGCTATTTATTAATGCAATTAGCGTGCCAACTTTTTAAAACCACTAAAATCAGCACTTTTTCGACTATTTTCTTTGTGTGTTAACGCTTTCAATTAGTGTGTCACTCAAAAAACACACAGTGTGTTATAAAACAACACGCTTTTAACACATAACTGTATGAAAATAGATTAGTGTTTAGTTGTCTAGTTGTGTTTAAAATAAAAACACGCTAAAAAAATTTTTTTAGTGTTTTTTTATTTTAAACACAACTAGACAACTAAACACTAATCTATTTTCATACAGTTATGTGTTAAAAGCGTGTTGTTTTATAACACACTGTGTGTTTTTTGAGTGACACACTAATTGAAAGCGTTAACACACAAAGAAAATAGTCGAAAAAGTGCTGATTTTAGTGGTTTTAAAAAGTTGGCACGCTAATTGCATTAATAAATAGCGTAAAGAAAAATAAATAAAACATAAAATTTTTATACTACACAAGGGGGATTTTCAAATGAATATTTTATTATGTTGCTCAGCAGGGATGTCTACAAGTTTACTAGTTACAAAAATGGAGG
>NZ_VFEV01000094.1 GCF_007858275.1 Pseudomonas proteolytica | reverse complement strand
TTTAACAGACCACACCTCCAACCGCCCTTTTCCTGCGGCATTCTCCGACGCCTTCTTTTGCAGAGACGTCATGGATGCCAGCCCCTGCCCCTGATTCATCGCCCATCGACCTGATCGAATACGAGCTGAATGGCTTTCACCAGAGCCTGGCGGTGTATCGCCAGCAGGTCACCAGCTGGTACGCGCAGGCCCTGGACAAGGCCAGCCATGCCGCGGACTTGCCGGCGTTACTGGGCATGGAGCGGGTACTGCGGGTCGGGGATTCCCAAATGTCGGTGAGCATGACCGACAGCGACTTTGCTTCCAGTGTTGCCGTGTGCCCGGCCGGCGGTGAGCTGAAGATCGAGAGCAAGTTCGAGTCGGTGTATGACGTGCCGCTGGGCAATCTCCAGGTGCAGGTGATTGGCCTGGATGACGGCAGTTCCACGTTTATCCAACTGGATGAACAGGGTCAGGCCTCCCATCACTGCGTGGCCGGCGGGCGCTATCAGGTGCGTGTGCAGGGCGGGGTGTCGCCGGCACAGGTCGAGGCGCTGTTTGCGTCCTACGACGGTTTGACCACTGAGCTGGAAGCCTGGCTGCGCAAGGAGTGGAGTGGGTTCAAACCGCACTGGCAGGCCTCCAGCGCGAGCGCCATTGGCAGTGGGATATTGGCCGGTACCTGGTCAGCCATTTCCGGGGTGTGGGA
>NZ_VFEV01000093.1 GCF_007858275.1 Pseudomonas proteolytica | reverse complement strand
GGCCCTTGCGGGTGTCGAGCAGGCGGGTGAGGTTGCCGGCTGGGTCGTAGGTGTAGCGGCGAAGGCCGTGGCGGTGTTCGTGTTGGGCCAGGCGGCCCTGGTCGTCGTAGTGGTAGTGGCTCAGCAGGTGGCCCTGCTGGCGCTGCTGCTCGCGCCCGGCCTTGAACAGGTGCGAGGTGAGTGTGCGGCCATTGAGTTCAACGGTGGCGAGGTGGCCGCCCTTGTCGTGGTTGAAGACCAGGTGGTTGTTGTCGGGCAGGCGCAGGTGGTCGAGTTGGCCGCAACTGTCGTAGCCGTAACGCAAGGTGCCCCAGCCTTGATGTTCAGCGGTCAGGCGATTCTGGCTGTCGTATTCGTAGTGCAGCGGCCAGTGGCCGTCGTCGACGCTTAGGAGATTGCCAAGGCGGTCGTAGGTGTAATCCACCGTGCTGCCATCGGGCAGGGTTTTTCGGATGAGGCGCCCGGCGTTATCGCGCTGGTAGGCGGTAATCAGCTGACGGTCATCGTCGCCAAACTCGGCTTTTTCCTGCAGGTGGCCGTTGAGGTCGTAGACGTAGGCGGTGCGTTTGCCGTCGAAGCCGGTTTCCTGCTGGATCAGGCCGTTGGGGTGGTACGCCAGTTGATAGCGTTCGCCTGACTCGTTTTCGATTTCGGTCAGCAGCAGGCGGGTGTTGTCGTAGCGGTATTTGAGTTGAGAACCGTCGG
>NZ_VFEV01000092.1 GCF_007858275.1 Pseudomonas proteolytica | reverse complement strand
CCCCCTACATGCCTGCCGGTGAGCGGCGGGCGGAGCTATGCCATGAGCGTATATCAGCGCTACTTCCGAATCACCCAAGGCCCGATGGTTGACGAGATCGATCGCCTGTTCGAGCTGCGTATTGCCGCCGGCAAGCTCTACGATGAGCTGGCTGTGAAGCACGGCGCCACCGGTTCGAAAAATTACGACCGCGCCGGCACCTTTGCTGGCTTCACCTTCGCAACTACGCCCGATCAGGACATCTACCGCCACGACAAGAAGACGCGCCTGTGGGTGCCTCGCAAGAACACGCCAGCGGGCAAAGCAATCTGGGCCAACATCAAATCGCTGCCAACCCCGGCACCCATCGAGCACGCGCTGCGCCTGGTCGACTTGGAGCCAGGGCTGCCGATGCTCACCGATGCAGGAAAATGGTACGCACCAACCCTGCGGGGCTACGGGGCTCCGCGCAACATCTGGTTTGTCAGCGTCCCTTGGAAGGATGTCGATCCGGATGAACTGGAGCAGTACAAGGCGATCAAGGCGGCCAAGACCGGTTTCGACCGTGACCTGGATGCTCTGCTATGGGAGGCCCCGGCCGACTGGACCGAGGTGAAGCGCTGGCAGGTCGAAAAGGAAGCGGATGAGATTTCCGACCTGATGAAATCAAAACCTCAGTAACCCACCTTCTGCCGCCCAGCGCGGCAAGGACACCCCATGTACGCAACGAAACTCACCCTGCTCTTGACAGCCATCGTGTTGTACGTGGCGGGGTCCACCTTCTGGTTTTTCTGGCAGGTGCCGGAGCTGCTCTCCACCGGTACCGAACAA
>NZ_VFEV01000091.1 GCF_007858275.1 Pseudomonas proteolytica | reverse complement strand
GAGTCGGTGGTGTGGACCGATCACGAGAACCGCAGCACCACCTTTCCCCTGCCCACGGCTGCCCGACCAGCCATCAGCAATAGCCTGGCTGAAGCAGCGATTTATCTGGGTGCAGCGTCGGATGAGTTGGTGCTGGCTCAAGGGGCAACGTTCTACCACTTTCAAGGCGGTGTGCTGACGGCGATCAGCGATGGGTATGACAACCGCCTGCGTATTTCCCGCGATGTATCGGGGCGGATTCTGCGCCTGGATAACGATGCCGGACGGGCGCTGCTGTTGCGCTACGAGCGCGGGCACATCGTGGCGGTGGACTACCAGGTGTTTCGCGTGGAAAGCGAAGCGGATGACGCCTGGGTGACTGAGCAGAACGTCGTTTCCTACCGCTACGACGAACAGTGGCGACTGGTTGAGGCGACCAATGCTGTAGGCGAAAGCGAGCGCTATCAGTACGACAGCCTTGCGGTAATCACTGAGCGGCAACTGGCCGGTGGGGCGAGTTTCTTCTGGGCGTGGGAACGCTCTGGCAAGGCGGCGCGCTGTGTGCGGCATTGGGCCAGTTTTGCGCAGATGGATACGCGCTACGTCTGGGATGACCACGGCCGCGTCACCCTGCTTAACGCCGATGGCAGCCAGGAAGTCTATGTGCATGACCCGCGCGCACGGCTGGTGCAGCGGGTTGACCCGGACGGCGGCGAGCATTTCAAGTCTTACGACGCACAGGGCCGGCTGACGGTTGAGCAGGATCCCCTCGGCGCGATTACGGCCTATCAGTACGACGAGGCTGGGCGCTTGGTGGCGCTGTTTCCGGGGGATGACGAGCCTACCGCCTACGAGTATGAGCATGGTTTCGTACGGGTCATGCGCCGGGGTGCGGCGGTCTGGAAGTACCAGCGTAATGATCAGGGCGATATCAC
>NZ_VFEV01000090.1 GCF_007858275.1 Pseudomonas proteolytica | reverse complement strand
TTGGCGCCGATCTGGAAGCCTACGTTGTCGAACGAACCATCCAGAAGCTTACGGCCACCGAAGTTGGTGGTTTGGGAAATACGGGTCAATTCACCGGTCAGCGCCGTGAATTCCTGCTGCAAAGACGTACGGTCGTCATCGCTGTTCGAACCGTTCGCCGATTGCAGGGCCAGTTCACGCATACGCTGCAGAATGTTGGTCGATTCTTGCATCGCGCCTTCAGCAGTCTGGGCAATCGACACGCCGTTGTTGGCGTTAGCTACAGCGACAGTCAGGCCTTTGACCTGGCTGGTCAGACGGTTAGCGATCTGCATGCCGGCAGCATCGTCTTTGGCGCTGTTGATTTTCAGGCCGGAAGACAAACGGCTCATCGAGGTGCTCAGTGCGTCGGAAGCCTTGTTCAGGTTCTTCTGAACGCCCAAGGACGTGATGTTGGTGTTTACGGATAAAGCCATGACGAAATCCTCGTAAATGGGGTGTTGCGGCTTCCGGCCGGGCAACCGCCTGGCATGGTTTGAAAACCTTCATAGTGGTTATCGTCAGCCATGCTGGCTTCTTGAGATCTTTCTGATTTATTTGTAGGAATATTCATATCGCCTGCAGGTGCCACGGGATTCAAGCAAAAAAAAACGGAAGGGCGCACTAGGCGCCCTTCCGTCTTTAACCAGCCTTAAGCGATTACTGAAGCAGTTTCAGTACCGACGATGGCAGTTGGTTAGCCTGCGACAAAATGGCAGTAGAAGCCTGTTGCAGGGTTTGCTGCTTGGTCAGCTCGGCAGTCTCCGAAGCAAAGTCGGCGTCCTGCACACGGCTACGGGCAGCAGTGGAGTTTTCCGAAATGCTTTGCAGGTTGGCAACGGTGCTGGTGAAACGGTTTTGCACTGCACCCAACTGGGAACGCTGGCTGTCGATCTGCTGGATCGCATCGTTCAGCGCCTGAACCGATCGCTGCGACGAAGCTGCATCCTGGATGCTCAGGTTGGAAACGGTGGTTTCCACGGT
>NZ_VFEV01000008.1 GCF_007858275.1 Pseudomonas proteolytica | reverse complement strand
AGTGAAACGATGCATCGCCGATGGTAGTGTGGGGTTTCCCCATGTGAGAGTAGGTCATCGTCAAGATTAAATTCCGAAACCCCAATTGCGAAAGCAGTTGGGGTTTTGTTTTGGGCGGTCGAAAAGGTTCTGGCATATCGCCACTGTTCACCCCGACAAATTTGCACAGTTATTTCTGAGCCAGAACACTAGAATAGACGCCTGATCATTTTAGACTTAGAGCCCTATATGTCCGACCCGGTTGATACCCCTCAGGTGTCCGACCTACCTCTGGAGGACCTGGTTGCCTGTCATGAGTGCGACTTGCTGATGCGCAAGCCAGAACTTGCGCACGGTGAAAAGGCCCTGTGCCCGCGCTGTGGTTATGAGATGTACGCCCACCGCTACAATGTCGTCGAGCGCAGCCTGGCCTTGGTGATCGCGGCGCTGTTGCTGTACATCCCGGCGAACTTTCTACCCATCATGCAGCTCAATCTACTCGGGCAGTCTTCTGAAGACACGGTCTGGAGCGGCGTAGTCGCCCTGTTTAATACCGGGATGCAAGGCGTGGCCGTGGTGGTGTTCCTGTGCAGCATGGGCATTCCATTGCTTAAGTTGCTGTGCCAACTGGCGGTCTTGCTCAGCATTCGTTGGAACGTAGGCCGCAACTACGGCCTGTTGCTGTACCGCATTTATCACCATCTGCGCGATTGGGGGATGCTTGAGGTCTACCTGATGGGCGTGCTGGTGGCGATCGTAAAGTTGGCCGACATGGCCGCCCTCAGCGTAGGCCTGGGACTGGCCTGTTTTGTCAGCCTGTTGATGGTCCAGGTGCTGCTGGAGGTAGTCATGTCACCTCATCAGATCTGGCAAGCGTTGTCCGGGGAGGACGAACATGCGGGCGATTGATGCTGGCATTCTGATCTGTACTGAATGTCACGAATTGAACAGGCAAGACCCGGACACCGACGAGCAAACCTGCACCCGTTGCGGGGCGCTGGTCCACGCTCGCCGTCCAAACAGCCTGATGCGCACCTGGGCATTGCTGATTACTGCGGCAATTCTGTACATCCCGGCTAACCTGTTGCCTATCATGACGGTCAACTCCCTGGGGCAGGGCGCGCCGAGCACGATCATGGCCGGCGTGATCGAACTGGTTCAGCACGGTATGTTCCCGATTGCCGCCGTGGTGTTTATTGCCAGTATCCTGGTACCAACCTTCAAGCTGGTAGGCATTGCGCTGTTGCTGTTCTCGGTGCAGCGTCACCAGCCGCTTTCTGCCCGACAACGCATTATCATGTACCGCTTTATCGAATTCATCGGCCGCTGGTCCATGCTGGATATTTTCGTGATCGCTATTCTGGTTGCGGTCGTAAACTTTGGGCGACTTGCCAGTATCGAGGCCAATCTCGGTGCCGTGGCATTCGCCAGTGTGGTGATTTTGACGATGCTTGCTGCAGTAACTTTCGATCCCCGACTGATTTGGGATAACACGGAGTCGGACGACGACCATGACTGATTTGCCAAAGGCTAAAACCCGCCCCGCTTCGAACTGGTCGGCCATATGGGTACTGCCCTTGATCGCCCTGGTGATCGGCGGCTGGCTCGGATGGCGTGCCTACAGCCAGACGGGCATCGAGATCCAGGTTCGCTTTGAGAGCGGCGAAGGCATCCAGGTCAACAAGACAGAAGTGGTCTACAAAGGCATGCCTGTGGGCAAGGTCAAGACCCTGGCCCTGGATGATGAGGGCAGTAATCGCGGGGTGATTGCCACCATCGAGATGAACAAGGATGTCGAGCAGTACCTCAAGGCCAATACGCGCTTCTGGCTGGTCAAGCCAAGCGTCAGCCTGGCTGGCATTACAGGCCTGGAAACCCTGGTCTCGGGCAACTATATCGCTGCCAGCCCTGGCGACGGCGAGCCTACGCGCAAGTTCAAGGCGCTCTCCGAAGAGCCACCTTTATCCGACGCCAAGCCCGGCCTGCACCTGACCGTCAAGGCCGAGCGGCTCGGCTCGCTCGACCGTGGCAGCCCGGTGTTCTACAAACAGATCCAGGTCGGCCAGGTCAAAAGCTACCTGCTGTCCGCCGATCAGAACACCGTCGAGGTGAAGATCTACATCGAGCCGACCTACGCCAGCCTGGTGCGCAAACATACGCGCTTCTGGAATGCCAGCGGCATCAGCATCGACGCCAACCTGTCCGGGGTCAAAGTGCGCAGCGAGTCCCTGGCCAGCATTGTCTCCGGAGGTATCGCCTTCGCCACGCCGGAGAATCGCAAGGACAGCCCGCCCACCGATCCGAGCCTGCCGTTCCGCCTCTACGAAGACTTCGATGCCGCCGCCGCGGGTATCCGCGTCAAGGTCAAGCTCAGTGACTTCGAGGGCCTGCAGGCAGGTCGCACACCGGTGATGTACAAAGGTATCCAGGTCGGCAGCCTCAAGGCTCTGAAGGTGGACTCTGATCTGTCCAGCGCCAGCGCCGACCTGACCCTCGACCCATTGGCCGAGGACTACCTGGTGGAAGGCACCCAGTTCTGGGTGGTCAAGCCGTCCATTTCCCTGGCGGGCATCACTGGCCTGGAAGCGTTGGTCAAGGGTAACTACATTGCTATCCGTCCCGGCGACAAAGGCGCCAGCCCGCAACGCGAGTTTGTCGCGCGGCCCAAGGCGCCACCGCTGGACCTGCGCTCCCCAGGCTTGCACCTGGTCCTGCTCACCGAGAGCCTCGGCTCCCTGGAGGTCGGCAGCCCGATCCTCTACAAGCAGGTCAAGGTCGGTTCGGTACAGAGCTATCAGTTTTCGCGCAAGCGCAAGCAACTGGTGATCGGCGTGCATATCGAGAAGGAATACGAAGGCCTGGTCAACGGCTCGACGCGTTTCTGGAACGCCAGTGGCGTGACCCTTACCGGTGGACTCACCGGCGGCATCCAGGTCAAAAGCGAATCCCTGCAAAGCCTGATGGCCGGTGGTATCGCCTTTGAAACCCCTGAGCCGAATGTGCCGCTGAGAAATCGCATTCCACGTTTCCGCCTGTTTGCCGATCATGAAGCCTCCAGCCAACGCGGCACCCTGATCACCATCAAGGTGGACCGCGCCGATGGCCTGCGCACCGACACGCCGATCCGCTTCAAAGGCCTGGACGTGGGCAAGATTGAAAGCGTCGACCTGAGCGCCGACATGCAGTCGGTGATGCTCAGCGCACGCATCACCGAAGTGCCTGAGCGGATCGCCCGCGCCGGCAGCCAGTTCTGGGTGGTCAA
Organism: Pseudomonas proteolytica; assembly: GCF_007858275.1. GTDB lineage: Bacteria > Pseudomonadota > Gammaproteobacteria > Pseudomonadales > Pseudomonadaceae > Aquipseudomonas > Aquipseudomonas proteolytica. The sequence goes on along the minus strand of NZ_VFEV01000008.1, from coordinate 168,776 downwards.
GCCCGAGTTGGGCCTGATGAAAACCGCCAACCTGGAAACCCTGGTCACAGGCCAGTACATCGAAGTTCTGCCACCGGTGAAAAGCACCGGCCCGCAAAAGAACTTCGTGGCCCTGGCCCAGCCACCAGAGACCAATGTGCAGGAGGCCGGCTTGAGCCTGGTACTCAGCGCCGCCCGTCGTGGTTCGTTGAAAGTCGGCGTACCGGTCACCTACCGTGAAGTCACCGTGGGCAAGGTCACTGGATACGAGCTGGGCAAGACCGCTGATCGCGTGCTGATTCATGTGCTGATCGAGCCCAAGTACGCACCGTTGGTTCGCAGTGGCAGCCGTTTCTGGAACAGCAGTGGCTTTGGTCTGGACTTCGGTCTGTTCAAAGGCGCGACCGTACGCACCGAGTCCTTGGAAACCCTGATTCAGGGCGGGATCGCCTTTGCCACTCCCGACGGCGAGCGCATGGGCAACCCGGCGCTGCCTGAGCAGACGTTCCCGTTGTTCGACAAGTTTGAAGACGAATGGCTGATCTGGGCGCCGAAGATCCCGCTGGGGAAATAAATCCAGGAGCCACAAAAAAGGCCGCGATCCAAAAGATCGCGGCCTTTTTATTGCTTCACAGGGGCTGGTCAGACCTCATCCAACTCCGGCTCGTCCGCCTGCACATTCACCGTTGCCTTCACCACATCATGGCGACGGATGTATTTCCAGTCCGCCTCATCGATGTAGATCCCGTTCGGCCCGCTGCCGCCTTCCAGGTCGATCGCCACCTGGGCGGAAACCTGCGGCTTCACACTGGCCAGGATCGGCACGAAGCCCAGTTGCAGGCTGGTTTCCAGCAGGGCTGCCTGGTTCTTCTCGTCGATATCCGCTGCCTCATCAAGGTAGTACGGCAGGCGCACGCGACCGGCCTGGTCGCGGTCCATCAAGTGCAGCAACAAGTACATGTTGGTCAGCGCCTTGATGGTCATGGTGGTGCCGTTGGACGCGGCACCATCGATGTCGGTGTGAATCACCGGCTGGCCATTGACCTTGGTGATCTCGAACGCCAACTCGAACAGATCCTTGAGCCCCAACTGGTTATGGTTGGCGGCGACCAGGCGCGCCAGGTATTCCTTAGCCTCTTCGTTCTTGTTGTCCTGCTCGGCGCTTTGGCTGAGGTCGAACACCGACAGGGTCTCGCCTTCCTCATACTGACCAGCGCTGTGGATGATCTGGTCGATATGCTTGAGGGCTTCCTTGTTGGGCGCGAGCACAATGCGGAAGCTTTGCAGGTTCGACACCTGGCGCTTGTTGATCTCGCGGTTGAACAGCGCCAACTGGTGCTCAAGGCTGTCGTAGTCGCTGCGGATATTGCGCAGGGTCCGCGCGATATCCGTCACCGCCGCACGGCGTGCCTTGCCCAGGGTCAGGGCTTCGTCGGTACGGTGTGCGTACGCGTTGATCAACAGGTGCAGGCGACGCTCCATATCGTCTTCGCTGTCGAACTTGGCCACGCCCTTGAGGCGCACCTGGGCATACAACGCCTCGATCTGGCCATCGGCGCGCAGCAAACCCTGCCAGCTGTCCTGATAGTCGTTGAGCAGTGGCAGCAGGTTGTCCATGGAGTCGTCGACCGGGTCCATGAACGGCGTGCCGAACGGCAAGTCAGCCGGCAACAACTGACGACGGCGCAGCGCGTCATCCAAAGTGCGTTGCTTGGCTTCCATATCGCCGATTTGCCGGCCGACCAGCTGCAACTTGGCCGACAGCTGCTGCACGCGCTCGGTAAACGCATCGCTGGAGCGTTTCAACTCGTCCTGCGCGGCTTCCATTTGCGCCAGGTGCTCCAGTTTTTCGCCTTCCTCGGCGCTCAGGGTCTGGCTGCGACGGAAGTCTTCCAGGGCTTTCTGCGCATCCAGGACTTGCTGGTACAGCGCTTCAGTCTGGGTCTTGCTCGCCGCCCGGTCAGACGCTACCGCCTGCTGGGTTTTGAGTTGCTTGAGTTCTTTTTCCAGGCGTTCTTTCTGGTCGCGCAATGCCGCACGATCCGCCAAGGCTTGCAGGGCAGGTGGCTCGATATGCGAGATGTCGATGGACAGCCCCGGCACTTCAAAGCGCTCGCCGGTGAAGCCATCAAGGATCAGCTCCAGGGATTTTACCCACTGGCCGTCTTCATCCAGGGTGATGCCATGTTCGCCCAGCGGCAGGCTGAACAGCGAACTGTTGAACAGGCGCATCAGACGCTCGACGTCCTGCTGTGAGAATTCTTCCCGCAGTTTGGCGTAGCTGTTGTTGTCGGCGTGATCGAGTTGCTGCTTGACCGACTTCAGGCGTTTTTCCAGGTCGCGCAGGCGCTCATCCAGATCCTCGGCGCTGAACTGTCGCGACTGCGCCAGGGCGCCGGCCAGTTCGTCGTGCGCATCCTTGGCGGCCAGCAGTTGCTGCTCCAGGACCTTGACGTCATCCACCAGCGCAAAGCGATGCTTGAGCACCGACAACTCGCCCAACCAGCGCTGGATACCGCTGATTTCCCGCTCCAGGCGCATCAATTCCTGGGTGCCACCGCGCTGATCGTTCTGCAGCGCATCCTGCTCGTTGCGGTAGTGTTCGGCCTGGATTGTCAGCTCTTCCTTGCGTGCACTGGCGTAGTCCGACCAGGTGCCCAGCAACGAATCGAGCAACGGCGACAAACGGTGCAGCTTGCCACGCAGGACGTCGCGCTGTTTCACACCATTGGCCAAGGCTTCGACCAAGGGGCCGGCGGCGACCAGGGAGTTGTAGTCCTGCTCCATGCGCCGCACATCGCGGAAGGCTTCTTCGCACGCGGCGATGTAATCCACGCTGCCAGAGCGCAGGCTGTGCTCGAACGCATCGAGGAACAGTTGCTTGAGCTTGGCCGCAGTGATTTCGCGCATGTGCAGCAGGTTGATAAACAGTGCGCGGAAGGTCTTCAGGCTTTGCTCGCTGGTGGAGCGCAGCGGAATCAGGGTCAGGTCCAGCGGGATCGAAGTATGGCCACCCACCAGCAAACGTCGCAGTTCATCGGGCTTGAGCTCATAGGCTTTCAGGCCTTCGCGCTCAAGGTTGGTGAACAGCTCTTTCTGGCGCAGGCAGGTGTCGTTCTTCTGATAGTGGGCCAGGTCCAGCTTGCCGGCGTAGGCAAAGAACTGGTGACCGAAACCGCCGCCCGGGCCGCGGCCGACCACGCCGATCACGTGGGGGCCATGGGGCAGGGACACTTCGACGAGGATGTAGCTGGTGTCGGTGGCAAAGTAGAAGCGTCGCGACTGTTCCAGGGTGTACTTGCCGAAGCTCATGTCCGACATGCGCGCCAGGATCGGGAACTGCAAGGCGTTGATCGAAGCCGATTTACCGAGGTTGTTCGCGCCATACACCGACAGCGGCTCTTCCAGTGGGAACAGGCCCAGGCTGTAGCCGGCGGTATTCAATAGGGCGAAGCGGCGAATGCCGTAGCGTTCCTTGCTCATGCATCGGTCTCCTGTTCTTCGGCAATGGCGCGGGCCAGGGCGTCTTCCTCGCTTTGTGTTTCAAATTCGCTCAAGTCCAGCGGGTCATCGGTCTGCAGCAGTTTTTCATCGCTGTCTTCGTCGATGATCACCGGCGCCGGCAACGGCAGCACGCTGTGCACACTGGCCGCCAGGTCGCGGTCGGCCTGGACCGACAGGCACACGTCGAGGAAACGGTGCATTGGCGGCAGGAAACGGTAGACGCCGTTATCTTCACTGGCAAAGCCGAGCTGGGTCATGCGGCGCATGATTTTTTCTTCCAGCTCTTCCTGGGTCTGCACTTCGGCCTGGATAAACAGGTCGCGGTATTTCTCCAGCAAGGAGGGCAACTCATCGCGGCCCAGGCTGCCACCATCCAGCACGGCAATCGGGTCGCGGCCCTGATCGGCCAGGTGCTCGACGATGATAAAGGTGAACAGTGCCAGGCGCTGTGCGGTCTTGTTCACCTGCGCGGCGGCTACGGCGGTGTCCGGCACGAAGTAGTAGAAACCACGGGTATCGCACACCAGCTCAAAGCCCAAGGCCTTGAACAGCGTGCGGTACTGGTCCTGGAAGTTCGACAGTTGCGCGTACAACTCTGGGTCGCGGCGGCTGACGTGGTAACCCTTGAACAACTCGCGAAAGATCGGCGCCAGTTGGGACAGTTCGGATAGATCAAGATGCATGAGGTGTGCTCGCAGAGTGCTCGGCCGCGTCGCTGGCCGGGAGCAGGGCGAATGAGCGCAGGCTGACCTGGTGCTCGTGAGTATGGTAATCCTGGCGTTCCAGGCGCTCGCGCTTGAAACGCTTCTCCCGCGACAGGCGCGAGAACCAGTACAGCAATTCGTCGGTGGCACCGTCCGGTTCCTGCTCCAGCAGCCAGGTCATCAGGTCCGGCATCGGCAGGGCGTCTTCGCAACGCTCCAGCATCTCCTTGACCGTACGCGGCGCACGCTGGGCTTCGCCCTTATGGGATTTGTGCGCCTTGGGGAAGCGCGCCGGTTTAGGTTCGAAGTTCGCCAGGGCATACACGTAGGCCTCGACCTGACTGGCACTGCCCAGGAAGGTACTTTGCGGCCGGGTAAACATCGGCATCGCCGCTTGCGGCACCGCGTCCAGGCCCTTGCGCCGGATTGCCGACAGGGCCAGCGCCGCGCCACGGGTCACCGCGTTGTGCCGGCGTGCTTCTTCACGCAGCGGCAGCAGCAGTTCCCGGGCGTGACGCAAGGTCAACTGGGCGCTGGTCTGCATTTCTAGGATGCGCGCGTGGGTGCGCAGCAACATGTCGTCATCCACCAGGTGGCCCAGGCGCTGCTGCTCGGTGAGCATGCGCAGCAGCACGTTCTCCACCTTGCGTACGCCTTGCTCGAAGGCGCCGTCGGCGTTCACCAGTTGAATCATCGGTTCGACGTACTCATCCCAGGTCGCCAGGACCTCGGCATAGCGCTGGCGCAACGGGATCTGCCGGTCGCTGGTCTTGGCGCGGTCGGCCACGGCAGCGAGGGCCTGTTCGTCGTTGGCGAGTTTTTTCAGCACGTCACGCACGCGCATGTCCAACAACCGCAGTTGGCGGGCCAGGTCATGGCCGTCGCGGATGTCGAAGGCGTCCTGGATATAGCCGGCCAGGCGCTCGAGATGGCGCAGGTAGGCTTCGATTTCCAGGCACAGGCCTAGCCGGTGCTCCTTGCGAAGATAGGCCAGGAAGTCATGGATCTGCGCATTGAGCTCGAAACGGTTCGGGCTTTTGGCGACAGGCACCAGGATATCCAGGCGAATCCACACGTCCAGCAGGCTGGTGATGTCCTGTGGCGTGCTGTCCAGTTGTTGGGCGGCCAGTTGCGCGCGCAACTCGCCAAGGCTCAGGGTGCCTTGGTCGAAGTGTTCGCACAGTGGCTCAAGCAGGGCCCAGTGTTCGGCGAGGGCGCGCAAGACGCGCTTGGGTTCGATCATCGGAATGGCCGGCTGGTTGGCGATTAAAAGCGGCGATTGTACTGCATCAGGCGCGGGATTTATCCACAGCCGGTCAGGGCGCCTTCGCGATAGAGGGTCAGGAATGCAGAGAAAAGCATCAACGGTGGGCGATCGTTGCCGAAGGGCGGTAGAATCTGCGCTCTTTAGTTATCCACAAGTGGCCGAGCCTTGCTTATCGAGTCCCGACGTCGCGCTTACTTGACCGCCATGCAGGTGGTCAACTGGCTGCCGCGCACCGAATTGCCCTTTGCCGCCCCGTCGCGGCCCGAACTGCTGCAAGCGCTGGAACCGTTCGAGCCGTTCGCTGCCTCGGGCGAAGAAGCGGCGGCGCCGGTTGCGGTAGTCAAGCCCGCGGCTGAAGCGTCCGTGCGGCCATCGGAGCGGGTCAAGATCGAAGTGCCGCGCCCATCAATGGCGCCCAAGGTCGCCGCAGTGGCCGAAGATGCCCCGGCGCCGGTCGCCAAGACCCCGGTCGTACCGCCACCGCGCTTTGCCTTGCAACTGCTGCGGGCCGGGCGCTGTTTGTTGTTGGTGGAGTTGCCGACCGGCGAACGTTTCCAGGCCCGCGATCCTGCCTATCTGCTGCTCAAGGACATGCTGCGCGCCGCCGGCCTGCCCGACAGCCCGCAGATCGTCGGCGAGCCCGTGCGCTGGCCGCTGCTGGTGCGCGGCAATATGGACCAGGGCCCGGACGCCGCGCGTGACTTCGTGCAAGGCTTTGTTTCGGCCCGCCTGGAAGACGAACCCTGCGTATGCCTGTGGCTGATCGGCCTGCCCGCCGTGCGGTTTGCCGGTGAGGCGAATGCCGAGGCCTGGTACCGCGAGCTGCAGGTCGACGGCCTGGGTTCGGTGTGGGCCTTGCCGGGCCTGGAATTATTAATGGAAGAGCCACAGCGTAAGGCTGATGTCTGGCAAGCCATGCGCCGGCTGATGGCGCGCTGGAAAACAACCGATGAGTGAGGCTTTATCCTTTCGCCCGATGACCGAGGCTGACCTCGACGCCGTGCTGAAAATCGAATATGCGGCGTTCAGCCACCCCTGGACCCGTGGCATCTTTCTCGACGGGCTGGGCAAGTACCAGATCTGGCTGATGTTCGAAGGCGAGCAGCAGGTGGGCCACGGTGTAGTGCAGATCATCCTCGATGAAGCGCATTTGCTGAACATCACCGTCAAACCGGAAAACCAGGGCCGCGGCCTGGGCCTGGCGTTGCTGGAACACCTGATGTCCCGTGCCTATGCCGCCAGCGCCCGGGAATGCTTCCTCGAAGTGCGCGACAGCAATACCGGCGCATTTCGCCTGTATGAACGCTATGGGTTCAACGAAATCGGCCGTCGCCGCGATTACTACCCTGCCGTCGGTGGTCGCGAAGACGCCGTCGTCATGGCCTGCACCCTGGTCGACTAAACACCCCTTGTAATTGGAGCTGGCTTGCCAGCGATAGCAGTGGTGAATCCAATACCGCTATCGCTGGCAAACCAGCTCCTGCAAGGGCCAGGTGTGTCAGCGGTTGCCGTCTATCGGGTCAATATCGGCCAACTCAGCCTCATCCAGGCCATTGCCGCCGCCAATCTCATCTTCATCGACGATACTCAGGTCCCAATCGGCCTGTTCGCCGTCACCTTCTTCCCGGGCATCCCGCGCGCCATCTTCATGGATCAGGGTTTCGGGGCTCATATCATCATCCGTGGGCTCGTGATCCGCCGTCGAAGCCCCCGTCATCCCCGCCTCGCGCACCCGTTCGTCGGGCATCAGGTGCTCGCGTTCACCTCGGGGGATCTCATCGCCGATTTCCGCCGTCGGCTCCTCCTCGTCAAAATCCAGCTCGCGCATCGAGCCCATGCGATCTTCGTTGTCATCAATCGGTGCAGGCGTCGGGGCGCCGTACGGACGTCGTGATTGCGTCATGGCCAATCCTCATACTGTGGGGCTTATAGTGTGTGGACAGGCACAGCCTCCCAAAGATTCAAGCTAATTTGCGTGCGGCGTGACCTGGGCGAGCGGTTGTCAGTCACAAAACTGCGCATCATTCCTGAGGCTTTCCCTGATGAACGAACTACAAGACCTGCTTGATAACAACGAACGCTGGGCGGATGCGATCAAACAGGAAGATCCCGAATTCTTCGCCAAGCTCGCCCGCCAGCAGACCCCGGAATACCTGTGGATCGGCTGTTCGGACGCCCGGGTGCCGGCCAACGAGATCGTCGGCATGCTGCCTGGCGACCTGTTTGTGCACCGCAATGTGGCCAACGTGGTGCTGCACACCGACCTTAACTGCCTGTCGGTGATCCAGTACGCGGTGGATGTGCTCAAGGTCAAACATATCCTGGTCACCGGCCACTATGGCTGTGGCGGCGTACGTGCCTCGATGCAGGATCGCCAGTTTGGCCTGATCGACGGTTGGCTGCGCTCGATCCGCGACCTGTACTACGAGAACCGCGAAGTGCTGGCCCAGTTGCCCACCGAAGAAGAACGCGTTGATCGCCTGTGTGAACTCAACGTCATCCAGCAAGTGGCCAATGTCGGTCACACCAGCATTGTGCAGAACGCCTGGCACCGCGGGCAGAGCCTGTCGATCCACGGTTGCATCTACGGCATCAAGGACGGCCGCTGGAAAAGCCTCAACGCCACCATCACCGGGTTCGAGCAACTGCCGCCGCAGTACCGCCTGCGCCCGATTGAGGCGATTTAATAGCGTTTGCGTTGGCGCCACTGTTCCATGAACAGTTGGCCCTGCGGGTTCAGCGGCTCTTTTGCGCCGGTGATCCAGCCGCGGCAGTTACCGGCACCGCAGCGGCAAGCGAACTGGCGGAACAGCACATCTTCGGTGGTAGCGTAATCCATCGTCAGCAGCGTGCCGGGGCGAATGGCCTGGATCGACCATAGCTCCAGTTCGCTGATGTCGAGAAACACATTCGGATCGCACGAATGCAGGAGCAGGCCGCTGAACCACGGGTCGTACAAGTGGATACGTGACGATATCTGCAGCGTGTGCAAGTGCCGTTCGCCCAATGCGTACCCGGAAATCTTCGCAATACGTATACGGCTGTCGAAGGCGACGCGGGTTTTGATGCCGGTTCCGCGACCATTGCGGGTGCTTACGACTTCGAACTGTCGGGGCGAGGGGTAACCTTTTTTGGCCAGCAGGTTGGCGAAGGGATAAATACAGTCGATCGCATCAGCCGGCGCATCTTCCATGACTTGGGTTTTCATAGCATTCCTTGTCGGGCTGCATCGACCTCCTGGTGTTGATATGACTGCCAGTCTTGCAGCAAGTGGGCACGTTCCAAGGTTTACGCAAGTTGCAGCCGATATCTACTGTCAAATCTGACAGTAGATATCGGCTTTTTTTTGCGTAAGCCAAAACGGATAAGCCGGATGCTCAAAGGGCGGGGGCGGGTACAGAGGCTTCTGGCAGCGGGCTTTTCAGGCGCTTGAGCTGCGTCTTGATGGTGGCGGTGGCGCATTTTTCCCTGGCGTGGTCGGCGGACAGTTCGCGAATCGAGGTGTAGAACAGCTCGCAAGTCTGTTCCTTGCGCGTGACCTGCCAGGTATTCATGCAGCCTTTGAGCAACACGTTGGGATCGCTGGCCGGCTTCTGGCCCATGCCGGCCTGCCAGCACGCTGCGCTCAAGTCCTGGCCCATGACTTTCAGGCCGGCGTCGTCGGCCTTCTGTTCATCACCGTCGTAGCTGTCCGGGTTGGCGGCGTACCAGATGTAACTGGGGTGATTGGCCCCCAATACGGCGACGCTACTGCCCTCGGCCGGGCTTATCTGCCCCAGGCCCAATACGCCAAGGGTTTGCCCGTACTGTTGCTGGATCCAACTGCGAACGGGGGCGCCGAAGGCGACCATTGGCAATGAGCCGCTGGGATGCAGGCTCAGCTCCCGGACAATCCGCGTCTGGTACTCGGTGAAATAGCCATACACGCCTTCCAGGTCCTTGCCGGCCGTGGAGGGCGCGGCTATCGGCGCAATGTCGATGATGGTCTGGTACTCCGGGGTCTGGGCCGCCGCTATGCCATTGGCGGTCAGTAATGTGGCCCAACGGTCAGTCGTGGCCGACTCCAGATAGTCCTGGTAATGGGTCAGGGAGTAGTCGGGCGGAAAATGCATCAACTCGATGCTCTTGCGGTTTTCCAAGGCCATGCCCAACGGCAGGAACAGGTACCAGCTAAATTGCCACTTGCCATCATGGTTCAGCCGGTGGGCCCCGTCATAGGCCAGGTCGGCGGTGTCCAACAATGCGGTCAAGGGCTGGCCATACCCATCGGGTACCCCGGTAAAGTGGGCGCGGACCTGGTCCTGCTGGGTTTTCACACTGACCCTGGCCCGACTGTAGCCGTCGCGGTGCAGGCTCTGGGTCAGGTAGTGCTCGACTGTCTGTTCCAGCGTCAGCGGCCGAAAGCAGATCACACTGCAATTATTGGGGTAGGCGAACAATTGCCTGACCCGTTGCACGGTGCCCAGGTCAAGCTCGACATCGGCGTGTACGACCGTGCTCACAGTCAGTGCGACAAAGGTGAAGGACAGCCTGGTCAGTTTAAACATGCGTGTTTCCTTGTCAGCTAAAGCCCGTCTGCGCGGGATGAATGCCCACCCTCACACAGTAGCGGCTGACCGGGAAAATGCGTCGGGAAATGCGTTTTTTTGCGGGGCGCATACAAGCGGCCTGGTGCGTGAGGTGCAACTTTTTCCACATTGCTTGCCATGGAGTTGACGCAGCGTCTGCTGCCAGGGAGTGACGCGAGCATGCGAATCCATTCGCGGCACTGCTAGACTGGCCTGATCTTGCATGTCGTCGAGGTGAATCATGAAACCTTCAATAGCCCTTGATCTTAAGAGAGCTGCCGTGCGTGAAGTGGTCGGGCGCTTTCACATTTCTAATCCAAGAGTCTTTGGTTCGGTTTTGCTGGGTACAGATAAAGAGGGCAGCGATCTTGATTTATTGGTCGATGCCCCTCCTGGGACCACACTGTTTGACCTCGGTGGGCTTCAGGACGAGTTGCAGGACCTGTTGGGCGTCAACGTTGATCTGCTGACGCCTGGCGACTTGCCACTGAAGTTTCGTGCACAGGTATTGGCCGAGGCTCGGCCAGTATGACAAAACGTCTTGGAGACTACTTGGGTCACATGCGCCAAGCGTCATCCGACGCGATTATCTTTGTCGAAGGTCTGAGTAAAGCGGAGTTCTTTGAGGACAAACGCACTCAACAGGCGGTGATCATGAGTTTGATCATCATCGGCGAAGCGTCGACCAAAATAATGGACCAATACCCAGATTTTGCGGCAGGTCAGCCACAAGTACCTTGGCGCAGCATGCGCGGGATGCGTAACCGAATCGCACATGGATACTTTGAAATAAACCTTGAGGTGGTATGGGATACCGTTCAGCACGCACTGCCGGCGTTGTTGAACCAATTGCCCGACACTCCAACCTGACCGCACCCGTCGTAACGACAGGTGCGGTTCTCAAGGGTTAAGGCATCACGGGCGGCATGTACTTCAACGTCGTCCCCAGTGCCCACAGCAAAAACAGCACCAACGGCGTGTGCACCAGCAACTGCACAAACGAGAAGCCAATCAGGTCCCGCGCCTTGAGCCCCAGCACACCGAGCAGCGGCAGCATGTAGAACGGGTTGATCAGGTTCGGCAGCGCCTCGGCGGCGTTGTAGATCTGCACGGCCCAGCCCAGGTGATATTGCAGGTCATTGGCCACCTGCATCACATACGGCGCCTCGATGATCCACTTGCCACCGCCCGATGGGATAAAGAACCCCAGTACCGCCGAATACACGCCCATCAGCAGCGCATAGGTGTCGTGTGAAGCGATGGAGGTGAAGAAGGTCGAGATATGGTGGGCCAGGGTCTGGCCATCGCCGCCCTTGACCACGGTCATCAGCGCCGCGATGGAGCCATACAGCGGGAACTGGATCAACACCCCGGTGGTGGTCGGCACCGCGCGGGCCACGGCATCGAGGAAGCTGCGCGGGCGCCAGTGCAGCAAGGCGCCGACCATGATGAACAGGAAGTTATAGGTGTTGAGCCCCGAGATAGCGCTGATCGCAGGTTTGGTCGAGAACTCATGGAACAGCCAGCCGGCAGCCAGCAGCGCCAGCAAAATGGTGAGCAACGGGCTGTGTTCCAGCCATTCTCCCGGACGGCTTGGTGGCTGTGGCTTGGGCAGGTTGAATGCCGGGTCCACACCGCAGGCCTTGGCGTCACGCGCCGAGTTGGGGCCCGGTGCGGTGACGTAGGCGATGACCAGCGACACCACAATCAGCGCCAGCAACAGCACGCCCGATTGCCACAAAAAGATCGTATCGGTGAAGGGAATAGTGCCGGTGATCGCCAGGATCGACGGCGGCAAGCTGGCCGGGTTGGCCTGCAGTTGCGCGGCCGATGACGACAATCCCAGCGCCCACACGGCACCCAGGCCCAGATAGGCCGCCGCGCCGGCAGCGCGATAGTCCATGCGCAAATCCGTGCGGCGGGCCAGCGCCCGCACCAGCAACCCGCCGAACACCAGGGACAGGCCCCAGTTGAGCAGCGAGGCAACCATCGAGATCAACGCCACCCACGCCACGGCCGAGCGGCCGTTTTTCGGGATGCGCGCCAGGCGGTCGATCAACTTCACGGCAGGCGGCGAGCTGGCGACCACATAGCCACCAATCACCACGAAGGCCATTTGCATGGTGAACGGTATCAGGCTCCAGAAACCGTCGCCAAAGGCCTTGGCGGCGTCGGTGGGCGCTGCACCCATGCCCAGCGCGGCCACGGCGACAATGATCACGGCGAGGGCGGCAAACACCCAGGAGTCAGGAAACCAGCGTTCGGCAAAGTTCGAGCATCGCAGGGCAAAGCGGGCGTAGCGGCTTTCTTCGATAGGATCGGCCACGTTATTTACCTCTTGTATTTATTATGGGGCGGATTGCGGGCATCTTGGCCCACGGCCATTTATTTGGGAATGTTGTTATTTTCATGGATCAATGAGTAAACCGAATATATCCGCTGCGATTGCCAGGATCCGGCCCAGCTCATAACCTGCACGCCATTTTGTCTGTCTGCCGAGCTTCTCTATGACTGCCACCGCTTATCCACAGGCGCAGCGCTTTTCCCGCTCCGACTATAAAACCCTGGGCCTGGCCGCCCTGGGCGGTGCCCTGGAAATCTACGACTTCATCATTTTCGTATTTTTCGCCCTGACCCTGAGCCAGTTGTTCTTCCCCCCGGAAATGCCCGAATGGCTGCGCCTGCTGCAGAGTTTCGGAATTTTCGTCACCGGCTACCTGGCGCGGCCGCTGGGCGGCATCCTGATGGCGCACTTCGCCGATCACCTGGGGCGCAAGCGGGTGTTCAGCCTGAGCATCCTGATGATGGCCTTGCCGTGCCTACTGATCGGGATCATGCCGACCTACGCGCAAATCGGCTATTTCGCACCGCTGATCCTACTGGCGCTGCGGGTCTTGCAGGGCGCCGCGGTGGGTGGCGAAGTGCCCAGCGCCTGGGTCTTTGTCGCTGAGCACGCGCCGGCCAACCATCGCGGTTATGCCTTGGGGTTCCTGCAAGCCGGGCTGACCTTCGGTTACCTGCTGGGGGCATTGACGGCGACCTTGCTGGCGCAGATGTTCACCGCTGAACAAATCCTCGATTACGCCTGGCGTTTTCCGTTTCTATTGGGCGGTGTGTTTGGTGTGATCGGTGTCTGGCTACGCCGCTGGCTCAGTGAAACCCCGGTGTTCCTGGCCATGCAGGCGCGCCGCCAGGCCGACGCCGAACTGCCGCTGCGCACGGTGTTGCGCGACCATCGCCAGGCATTGTTGCCGGCCATGTTGCTGACCTGTGTGCTCACCTCGGCGGTGGTGGTGTTGGTGGTGATCACGCCAACCATGATGCAGAAAACCTTCGGCATGAGCCCCAGCCACACCTTCGCCTTGAGTGCATTGGGCATCGTCTTCCTGAATATCGGTTGCGTATTGGCGGGCCTGTTGGTGGATCGCATCGGCGCCTGGCGCGCGGTGCTGGTCTACAGCCTGCTGCTGCCGGTGGGCATCGCCGTGCTTTACGCCAGCCTGATTGCCGGCGGCGTGTGGCTGGGCGCGGCCTATGCCATTGCCGGGTTGAGTTGCGGGGTGGTGGGCGCGGTGCCTTCGGTGATGGTCAGCCTGTTCCCGGCGCCGGTGCGGGTGTCGGGGATTTCCTTTACCTACAACATCGCCTACGCGCTGTGGGCGAGTACTACGCCGTTGATGCTGATTGCATTGATGCCCGCCAGCCCATGGATTTGCGTTTTTTATTGCATGGTGATGGGCGCGGTCGGCGTGGCCAGTGCCGTGCGGTTTGCCAATCGACCGGTTTTTTAAAGCCACCGCCTTACAAATGTGGGAGCGGGCTTGCTCGCGAAAGCGGTGTGTCAGTCGGCACATGCATCAACTGACAGGCTGCTTTCGCGAGCAAGCCCGCTCCCATAGGGGCAGTCCATAACGAAGGCCAGGGTTTTAGCCAGGCACCGCTCGCGCACGGACCGCTACTCGCGCTCTTCCAGCACGTAGCCCACCCCGCGCAAGGTGTGGATCAACTTGTGCTCGAACGGGTCGTCGATCTTTGCGCGCAGGCGGCGGATCGAGACTTCGACCACGTTGGTGTCGCAATCGAAGTTCATGTCCCACACAAACGAGATGATTTGCGTACGTGACAGCACCACGCCGCTCTGGCGCATCAGCAAGTGCAGCAGGGCGAACTCCTTGGTGGTCAGGTCAATGCGCTGGCTGCCGCGAAAGGCCCGGTGGCGACCCTGGTCCAGTTCCAGGTCGGCCACCCGCAGCACGTCCGGTACCGCCGCCTCGACGCTGCGGCGCATCAGGGTACGGACCCTGGCCAGCAGTTCGGGAAACTCGAAAGGCTTGACCAGGTAGTCGTCGGCGCCCAGTTCCAGGCCTTTGATTTTGTCGGCCAGGCGGCCGTGGGCGGTCAGCATCATGATCCGCGTGTTGCTGGTCTGGCGGATCCGCTGCAACACATCCCAACCGTCCATGAACGGTAGGTTCACATCCAGAATCACCAGGTCATAGGCGTGTTGCCGCGCCAGGTGAACGCCGTCCGCGCCACTGGCTGCGCAGTCGACCACATAGCCACTCTCGCTCAGTCCCTGGTGCAAGTACTCGGCCGTTTTCAGTTCATCTTCGATAACCAGGATTCGCATGTCGAGGGTGCCTCGGTGCAAGGGGAAGTCGCTGAAATTGCCGCGAAGGTTAAAGCAAAAGCCCGGGCCAGAGCCTTTGCTAACGGATTTGTAATGTTCTGGCCACCCCCCCTGATAAGTAGCGAAAGTTACATTGCCCCTGCTTGGATTTGTCCGCCAACTCATGGGTGTGGAACGCTTGTTATGCCAATGTTTTCAAGAACAATTGTGTGCTCCGTAGTGGGGTTATTGGCGATGGCCCAAGTGGCAAGCGCCCAGACCCTGACCCTCGAATCGGCCCTGCAAAATGCGTTTGCCGGCAACCCGGACCTGGCCGCTGCGCAATGGGAAATCGACATCGCCCAGGGCGGTCGCCAGCAGGCCGGGCTGATCCCCAACCCGGTGGCCTCCTGGGATGCCGAAGACACCCGCCGCAGCACCCGCACAACCACCGTCAAGCTGAGCCAGACCCTGGAGCTGGGCGGCAAGCGCGGGGCGCGCATCGAGGTGGCCTCGCGGGCCCAAGATGCGGCCGCCCAGGAACTGGAACAGCGGCGCAACCTGCTGCGTGCCGAGGTCATCGATGGCTTTTATGGTGCGCTGTGGGCCCAGGAGCGCCTGGAACTGGCCCAGCGTTCAATGGCCCTGGCCGAGCGCGGCCTGGTGATTGCCAATGGCCGGGTCACGGCGGGCAAGGCGTCGCCGGTCGAAGCCACCCGCGCCCAGGTAGAAGTCTCGCAAATCCGCCTGGAGCGCAGCCGCGCCGAGATCGGCGTAAGTGATGCCTATCGCCGCCTGGCGGCCATCACTGGCAGCGCCACCATCGGTTTTGAACGTGTCGAGGCAGGTGCCGTGAATACGCCGGCGCTGCCTTCGGCCACCCAACTGCTGGCGCGCCTGGAGAGCACCGCCGAACTGCGCCTGGCGCAGCTGCAAATCCAGCAACGGGACGCCGGCCTGGGCCTGGAGAAGGCCCAGCGGATTCCCGACCTGGATGTCTCCATCGGCAGCCAGTATGACGCCAGCGTCCGCGAGCGGGTGAATCTGGTGGGCGTCTCGATGCCGATCCCGCTATTCAATCGTAACCAGGGCAATGTGCTGGCGGCCAGCCGCCGAGCCGATCAGGCGCGGGACCTGCGCAACGCCACCGAGCTGCGCCTGCGCACCGAAACCCGCCAGGCCCTGGACCTGTGGGCAACCGCCAACAGTGAGGTGCGCGCCTTCAACCAAGTGATCCTGCCCGCCGCCCAAAGCGCGGTGGACAGCGCCACCCGTGGCTTTGAGATGGGCAAGTTCAACTTCCTCGATGTGCTCGACGCCCAGCGCACCTTGATCGCCGCCCGCACCCAATACCTCGCCGCACTCGCCCAGGCCACCGATGCCTGGGTGCGCATCGAACGGATTTACGGCGACCTCGCCCGCATTTGATCTTTCAGGAGTTCCCCATGAACAAACAACAAGGCCTGGCTTTGGCTGTTGCAGCGGCTATTGCCCTCGCGGCGATGGTGTTTTGGCCGGCCACCAGCGTGGCGCCCCAGGCACCGGTGGCGAGCGTCAAAGCGCCGGAGGAAGAAGAGGAAGAGGGCGTGCTGGTGCTCAATGAGCAGCAGATCCAGGCCGCCGGCATTCAACTGGCCAAGGCCCAGCCCCGACAAATCAGCACCCTGCTGTCGTTGCCGGGCGAGGTGCGATTCGACGAAGACCGCACCTCCCATATCGTGCCCCGTGCGGCGGGGGTGGTGGAGTCGGTGAAGGTCAACCTTGGGCAGAGGGTCAAGCAAGGCGAGCTGTTGGCGGTGATCGCCAGCCAGCAGATTTCGGATCAGCGCAGCGAGTTGGCGGCCAGCCAACGCCGGGTCGAACTGGCCCGCACCACCTTCCAGCGCGAGCGCCAGTTATGGCAGGACAAGATCTCCGCCGAACAGGATTACCTGCTGGCACGCCAGGCCCTGCAAGAAGCCGAAATTGCCCTGAACAACGCACGGCAAAAGATGAACGCCCTGAGTGGCAGCGCGGTCCTGGTCGGCGGCAATCGCTACGAACTGCGTGCGCCGTTTGCCGGAGTGGTGGTGGAAAAACACCTGGGCGTTGGCGAAGTGGTGAGTGAGACCAGCGCCGCTTTCACCCTGTCGGACCTGTCCCAGGTGTGGGTCACGTTTGGTGTGTTCCCCAAGGATCTGAACAAGGTCCAGGTCGGTCGGCCGGTGAAGGTCAGCTCGGCGGAAATGGGTACCGACGTGATGGGCACCGTGGCCTATGTCGGCAACTTGCTGGGCGAGCAGACGCGTACCGCCACGGTGCGGGTCAGCGTGGCCAACCCCGACGACTCGTGGCGCCCCGGCCTGTTTGTCGCGGTGCAGGTGGCCACGGATAGCTATTCGGCGCCGGTCACTGTGCCGGTGGAGGCGATCCAGACCGTGGAAGACAAACCCTCGCTGTTTGTGCGCACCGCCGAAGGTTTCGTCACCCGCCACGTTGAACTGGGTGTCAGTGAAAACGGCTTTGTCGAGGTGCGCCAGGGCCTGGAGGCTGGCGTCGAGGTGGCGACCGTTGGCAGCTTCGTCCTCAAGTCCGAACTGGGCAAGGCTTCGGCCGAGCACGCCCATTGATCCTGCGAGTGATTCCCCATGTTTGAACGTCTGATTCAATTTGCCATCGAGCAGCGCATCATCGTGTTGCTGGCGGTGTTGTTGATGGCCGTTGTCGGCATCGCCAGCTACCAGAAACTGCCGATCGACGCGGTACCGGACATCACCAACGTCCAGGTGCAGATCAACTCGGCGGCGCCCGGCTTTTCACCGCTGGAAACCGAACAGCGCATCACCTTTCCCATTGAAACCGCCATGGCCGGTTTGCCGGGCTTGCAGCAGACCCGTTCGCTGTCGCGTTCGGGGCTGTCTCAGGTCACGGTGATCTTCAAGGATGGCACCGATCTGTTCTTCGCCCGGCAACTGGTCAACGAGCGTTTGCAGGTGGCCCGCGAACAATTGCCGGACGGTATTGAAACCGCGATGGGGCCGATTTCCACTGGCCTTGGGGAAATCTTCCTGTGGACCGTGGAGGCCGAGGAGGGCGCGCGCAAGGAAGACGGCTTGGCTTATACGCCGACGGACCTGCGGGTGATCCAGGACTGGATCATCAAACCGCAGTTGCGCAACGTGCCTGGCGTGGCCGAGATCAACACGATTGGCGGCTTCGCCAAGGAATACCAGATCGCCCCGGACCCCAAGCGCCTGGCCGCCTACAACCTGACCTTGAGCGACCTGGTGACGGCGCTTGAACGCAACAACGCCAACGTCGGCGCCGGTTACATCGAGCGCAGCGGCGAGCAATTGCTGATCCGCGCGCCGGGGCAGGTGGCGTCCATCGATGACATCGCCAACATCGTGATCAACACCGTCGACGGCACGCCGATCCGCGTGCGCAATGTGGCCCAGGTCGATATCGGTCGCGAGTTGCGCACCGGCGCGGCCACCGAAAATGGCCGTGAAGTGGTACTCGGCACGGTGTTCATGTTGATCGGCGAAAACAGCCGCAGTGTGTCCCGGGCGGTGGCGAAAAAACTCGAAGAGATCAACCGTTCGCTGCCCGAAGGCGTGGTCGCGGTCACGGTCTATGACCGCACCAACCTGGTGGAAAAAGCCATCGCCACCGTGAAGAAAAACCTCTTCGAAGGTGCGCTGCTGGTCATCGTGATTCTGTTCCTGTTCCTGGGCAACATCCGCGCGGCGTTGATCACCGCGATGGTGATCCCGCTGGCCATGTTGTTCACCTTTACCGGGATGTTCACTAACAAGGTCAGCGCCAACCTGATGAGCCTGGGGGCCTTGGATTTCGGGATTATCGTCGATGGCGCGGTGGTGATCGTCGAGAACGCCATCCGCCGCCTGGCCCATGCGCAGCAACGCCACGGCCGCCTGCTGACCCGCAGTGAGCGCCTGCACGAAGTGTTCGCCGCTGCCAAAGAAGCGCGCCGCGCGCTGATCTTCGGGCAACTGATCATCATGGTGGTGTACCTGCCGATCTTCGCCCTGACCGGGGTGGCCGGGAAAATGTTCCATCCCATGGCGTTCACCGTGGTCATGGCCTTGCTGGGCGCGATGATTCTGTCGGTGACTTTCGTCCCGGCGGCGATTGCGCTGTTCGTCACCGGCAAGGTCAAGGAGGACGAAAACTGGGTGATGCGCAACGCGCGCCGTGGTTATGCGCCGGTGCTGGATTGGGTGATGGCGCACCGTAGCTGGGCGTTCGGCCTGGCGCTGTTGACCATCGTGATGTCTGGCGCCGTGGCCAGCCGCATGGGCAGCGAATTTATCCCCAGCCTCAGCGAAGGTGACTTCGCCCTGCAAGCCTTGCGCGTTCCGGGCACCAGCCTCACGCAATCGGTGCAGATGCAGCAGCAACTGGAAAAAACCTTGATGGCGCAGGTGCCGGAAATCCAGCGGGTATTTGCCCGTACTGGCACTGCAGAAATTGCCTCCGACCCGATGCCGCCGAATATTTCCGACGCCTACTTGATGCTCAAGCCCAAGGAGCAGTGGCCGGATCCGAAAAAGTCCCGCGAAGCGCTGATCGCCGATATCCAGCGCGCCAGTGCGATTGTGCCGGGCAGCCAGTACGAGTTGTCGCAACCGATCCAACTGCGTTTCAACGAGCTGATTTCCGGGGTGCGCAGTGATGTGGCGGTGAAGGTATTTGGCGATGATCGGGATGTGCTGAACAACACTGCCGGGGAAATTGCCGAAACCTTGCGCAAGCTTGATGGCGCCTCGGAAGTGAAGGTGGAACAGACCTCCGGCCTGCCGGTGCTGACCATCAACATCGACCGTGACAAGGCCGCACGCTTTGGCCTGAATGTGGGTGATGTGCAAGACACCATCGCCGTCGCCGTGGGCGGGCGCCAGGCCGGCACGATGTACGAAGGCGACCGGCGTTTTGACATGGTGGTGCGTTTGTCGGAAACCCTGCGCACCGATATTGAAGGCTTGTCGCGGCTACTGATCCCGATCCCCGCGCTGGCCGGCAATACCACGGGGCAACTGAGCTTTATCGCCCTGTCGCAAGTGGCCAGCCTGGACCTGGTGTTGGGCCCGAACCAGATCAGCCGCGAAAACGGCAAGCGGCTGGTGATTGTCAGTGCCAACGTACGCGGGCGGGACATTGGTTCGTTTGTCGCCGAGGCCGAACGGGTGATGGCAGAGCAGGTAAAGATCCCCGCCGGCTACTGGACAACCTGGGGCGGCCAGTTCGAACAGCTCAAGGAAGCCTCCGAGCGCTTGCAGATCGTGGTCCCGGTGGCGTTGCTGCTGGTGTTCGGCTTGTTGTTCATGATGTTCAACAACCTCAAGGATGGGCTGCTGGTATTCACCGGCATTCCCTTTGCGTTGACCGGTGGGATCATGGCGCTGTGGTTGCGCGATATTCCGTTGTCGATTTCTGCCGGGGTGGGGTTTATCGCGTTGTCGGGGGGGGCGGTGCTCAATGGCCTGGTGATGATTGCGTTTATCCGCAACCTGCGTGAGGAGGGGCGTTCGTTGTCGGTGGCGATCAACGAGGGAGCCTTGACCCGCTTGCGCCCGGTGTTGATGACGGCGTTGGTGGCGTCCCTCGGCTTCATCCCCATGGCCCTGGCCACCGGCACCGGCGCTGAAGTACAGCGGCCGCTGGCGACGGTGGTGATTGGCGGGATTATCTCGTCGACCTTGTTGACCTTGCTGGTACTGCCAGCGCTTTACCACTGGGCCCATCGGCGCGATGAAGAGCCGGTAGCATCCTGACCTCGCGCTGGACGGGCTTACGGTGGAGAGGGGGCTTGTTGTGGAGAGGGGGCTTGTCCCCCGTTGGGTGGCGAAGCCGCCCTAAAACCTGCTTGCGCGGTGTGCCTGGGGTAAGTGGGGTGGGTTTGTTGGGGCTGCTGCGCAGCCCAGCGCGGGGCAAGCCCGCTCGCCACAGTGGGGTGGTTGGGGCGGGAAATGTGGAGGGGGGACTTATTGTGGAGAGGGGGCTTGTTGTGGAGAGGGGGCTTGTCCCCCGTTGGGTGGCGAAGCCGCCCTAAAACCTGCTTGCTCGGTGTGTCAGGGGTAACTGGGGTGGGTTTGTTGGGGCTGCTGCGCAGCCCAGCGCGGGGCAAGCCCGCTCGCCACAGTGGGGTGGCTGGCGCGGGAAATGTGGAGGGGGGACTTGTTGTGGAGAGGGGGCTTCCCCCGTTGGGTGGCGAAGCCGCCCTAGAACCTGATTGCTCGGTGTGCCTGGGGTAACTGGGGTGGGTTTGTTGGGGCTGCTGCGCAGCCCAGCGCGGGGCAAGCCCGCTCGCCACGACAAGGCCGCTCGCCACGACAAGACCGTTCTCCACAACGAACCTGCTTGCCATAGCAAGCCCGTTTGCGGCAATAAGGCTGGTGAGTGTGGCAAGGGAGTCGATAGCTACGGGACTTGCGGGGTGGCGGACAGGGTGGGGAATATCAGCCGGAACTGGGTCACGTCGCCCGGCACGCAGTTGGCCTCGGCCTGGCCCTGGTGCAGGCTCATGATCGAGCGCACGATCGCCAGCCCCAGCCCGGTGCCGCCTTCGGTGCGGGCGCGGCTGTTGTCGGCGCGGTAAAAACGCTCGAACAGGTGCGGCAGGTGTTGCGCTTCAATTCCCGTGCCCGGGTTGCTGACGGTCAGCGATACACGCTGGTGATGGGTGTCGACCTGCAATGAAATTCTAGAGCCGTGCGGGCTATGGCGGATTGCGTTGGACAGCAGGTTGGAAATGGCCCGTTGAACCATCAGCCGATCACCCAGGACCCAGGCGTCGCCCGCCTGGCTCAGCTTCAACGCTTTGTCTTCGGCGCTCAACGCAAATAGCTCCATGACCCGTAGCGCTTCATCGCGCAGGTTCACTGCGGTAAACGAAGCCCGCGCCGCCGGATGGCTGACCTGGGCCAGAAATAGCATGTCGGCGACGATCCGCGCCAAGCGGTCCAGTTCTTCGGTGCTGGACTCCAACGCCGATTTGTACTCGTCGGGCGCCCGGGCACGGGACAAGGTCACCTGGGCCTTGCCCATCAGGTTGGTCAAGGGCGCGCGCAGTTCGTGGGCCAGGTCGTCGGAGAATTGCGACAGTTGCTGTACTCCGGCATCCAGCCGATCGAGCATCACGTTGATGCCCCGCGCCAGTTCGTTGAGTTCCCTGGGCAGGTTGTCGACGGCCAGGCGATGGCTCAGGTCCTGGGTAGTGACTTTGGCGGCGACGCGGCTGAATTGCTGCAATGGGGCGAGCCCGCGCTGCACCAGCCACCACGCACCCATACCAATCAGGATCAACAACAGCGGCAGGGCGATGACCGTGGATTGCAGGTAGGCACTGAGCAGTGCCTGATCGTCGGAACGATCCAGGGACAGCAACACCCGCACGTTCTCCCCGGTGTGCAGGCGCATCAGGCTCGATGCGCTGAGGATCTGGTTATCACGGCCATCGGTCCAGTTCAGAAACCCCAGGGTTTGCCTCGCGGCAAAGTCCAGCAGCAAGGGCTCCTGGGGCCTGGCACCGACGCTCAGCAACACCGCATTGGCGGGCGCGGGGCCGATGATGGTCAGGTAGAAGTTGTCATGGCCCATCACCAGGTCCAGCAGTGAATGGGGCCGGGCACTGATGTCGCGGGTGTTGAGGTCTTGCAGCAGGCTGTGCTGGATCTGCTCCATCTTGCTTTCCAGGCCCTTGCGCGCGAGGTTTTCCAGCTCATGGGTGAGGGCCAGGTACGCCAGGCTCGCCAGCAACAGCACCAGGCCGGCGCCCATCAGGCTGACGGTGAGCCCCAGGCGCATGGATAGACTGCCGGTTCTCATTGGCGTGTTTCCAGTACGTAGCCCACGCCACGAATGGTGTGGATCAACTTGACCTCGCTCTGGTCATCGACCTTGGCCCGCAGCCGGCTGATCGAGACCTCTACCACATTGGTGTCGCAGTCGAAGTTCATGTCCCAGACCAGCGAGATAATCTGTGTGCGCGTCAGCACCTCGCCACTCTGGCGCATCAATACCTGCAACAGCGCGAACTCCTTGGTGGTCAGGTCAATGCGCCGCGTACCCCGGTATGCCCGGTGGCGACGTGGGTCCAGCTCCAGGTCGGCGACGCGCAATATTTCCGGCAACGCAATCGGCTCACTGCGCCGCAGCAACGAGCGCACCCTGGCCAGCAACTCGGGAAATTCGAAAGGCTTTACCAGATAGTCATCGGCGCCCATGTCCAGGCCTTTGATCTTATCGGCCAGGCGGCCACGGGCGGTGAGCATCATCACCCGCAAGGTGTTGTCGCGGCGCAACTGTTGCAGCACCTGCCAGCCGTCCTGGCCGGGCAGGTTGACGTCGAGGATCACCAGTTCATAGCGGTGCTGGCCGGCCAGGTGCAGGCCGTCGATGCCGCTGGCGGCGCAATCGACGACATAACCACTCTCACTCAAGCCTTGATGCAAGTAGTCGGCAGTTTTTGGCTCGTCCTCAACCACAAGGATACGCATGCAGATTGACCTCTTACTGATAAGCGAATAGGCGACGGGAGCTACACGGGATAACGGCTGTAGTCCACAAAGTAGGAAAATTCTGAGCCTTGAAGTAGCTTCAGGGTCAAGGGCGGCGTTGGATGGCGTCGAGCGGGCAAAAAAAAGCGCCCGTGAGGGCGCTAAAAATTCATCTCCTTCCAAAGGAGCTCCACAAAAAAAGCTTCAAGAGATGAATGTGCTCGGGGTGCGCCGCTCAGATGGCCGTGGGGGCCGATGTATCCGAGGGCGCTGGATTTTGCTCGGCCACGGCTTGGCTGCCGTGGATCTGTTGCTGCTGCTGGCGAAACTCGGCCAGCCACTGGCGGGAGCGATCACCGCCGTCATCGGCCAGGGCTGCGGTGGAGGCAGCACTGATTAAAACGCTGAATAAAATGTGCAGTGGCTTCATTAACTTTCTCCGCAAAAGACCCGTGCCGTTAGTTCGCGGTCGGTCGAGGCAGGCAGTATATGAAGGGCAACTTAACAAGAACGTGAGGCGCATATTACAGTTCTGACAGGCTGCAAATTGTGAAGAAGTGCTAGTCAACGGCAAGTGAATGTAAGCACTTGCCGTTGAGTGTTATCAGAGGATGGCCAGCGGGTATTCCATGATCAGCCGCAATTCTTCCAGGTCCGATTCAAAGGCGCTCGAGCGTACCGTCGCCTGGCGAATGCGTATCGACAGGTCTTTCAGGCTGCCGCCCTGGAACACGTACTTGGCCTCGATATCGCGCTCCCAGCGGCGCTGGTCGGTGAGTGGGTCACCCAAGGCGTCGCGACGCATATACACCGAGTTGGCGTTGCTGTAGTCAGCGCCAGTGCCCTTGCCATAGCGGGTCATGAACGACAGGCCGGGGATGCCCAGGGTCTGCATGTCCAGGTCATACCGCAAGGCCCACGAACGTTCCTTGGGCGAGTTGAAGTCGCTGTATTGGATCGAATTGTCGAGGAAGATCGAGTCGGACTGGCGCAGGTAATCGAAGTCATCGTTGCCGTTGTTGCGCTGGTGGGACAGCGCCAGGCGATGGGCGCCGACCTTCACCCCAAGCTTGGCACTCCAGATATTGTTGTTGAGCTTGCCCAGCAACCGCTTGCCCTCGTCCTGGGCGTTGTAATAGTTGAAACCGGCAAACATCGCCACCTCGTCCGTCAGCGGATAATTGACCGCTGTACCGAAGTAGTACTGATCCCACGCGTCCTTGAGGCGGCTGCTGTAGAGGCTCAGGCTCCAATGCTGATTGGCCTGGTAGTCGCCGCCGAAGTAACCGACCCAGGGCGCGTTCACATTGCCTGCGTAAAACGTCGCAAAACCCTCACGCATGCCGCTTTGGGTTGGCTGGCTCATGGCGTGCAAGCGTCCACCTTGCAAGGTCAGGCCTTCCAGGCTGGTGTTTTCCAGGGTCACACCACGAAAGCTTTCCGGCAGCAGGCGTGAGTCGCCGTAGTGCACCACCGGGGTTTGCGGGAAGACGTCGCCGACTTTGACCACCGTGTCCAGCAAACGCATTTTTGCTGCACCGCCGAGCTTGCTGTAGTCGTCTTCGGGACGGTTGTCGCTGTTTACCGGCAACATGTCGAATGAGCCCCGGCCGCCGCTGCGCCCGGTGCCGGAATCGAGCTTGAGGCCATATATCGCAAACGCATCCAGGCCGAACCCCACGGTGCCCTGGGTGAACCCGGATTCGAACTTGCCGATCAGGCCCTGGGCCCAGGCTTCTGAATAGCCGTTTCCGGTCGGGCTTGACTGGCCTTTGCGGTCATCGCGATTGAAGTAAAAGTTGCGCGCCAGTACGTTCAGCGTACTGCCTTCGATAAACCCCTCGGGTTTATCTTCTGCGGCCATGCCCGCCAGCGGTGTTGCGCTGGCCAGTGCTGCGATGATGGAAAGGGAAAGTGTGCGGTTAGTACGCATGTATCGCTCCTCGGTGTTGGCAGCTATGAGCTTTTTAGTCGCCTGGGGCGTTCTTATTGGAGAGCTATCCCTGATGCGGGGAGCCCGGCTCATAGTTGCAAACAGCGGATAACGCCGAGGTGGCCTGCACATTACAATTTTGCCAGTTCAACGGTTTATGACGGATACGTAATCCGCCCGTGAAGCTCCTGACAGGAAGCGTTAGTTACCCTCGATCCTGAACTTTCAACGACTTGAAATCAGACGAGGACACTTTAATGAAGCATTTGACACGAGCCCTGGGCGTGGTGGTTTTTTCTCTGTCCATGGGGGCGATGGCCGAAGGTGGCGGGGACCGCGCCATGGCGCAGTTGATGCAAAAAAACCAGGAGGCCATGGCGCGCTATGCCACCGCGCAGGGCAAGCCTGTGCCTGAAGTGCAGGCTTATCGCTACGGGATGAAGCTGGATATCGCCCGGGTGGTGAGTGTCACGCCGCCGGTTCGGACCTGCAAGGTCGTGCCCTCGCGCATGACCTATGAAGATTCCAGCGGTCAGCTCAAGACCCTTGAGTATCAGGTCTTGGGCTTGTGCCGTAATAACGGCAGTTGAGGCACTGAAAAAATAATTGTATCAGGGGGCTCACGCCCTCTTCAGAAAACGCCGGCAGCGCCGATGGTTAGACAATCCACTATGACTGCCCTCCGGTGTTCCCCATGTTCAATACCCGCTTGAAGCAGGAGCTGTCCGCTCTTCGCGAAGAACTGTCCAGCCTGCAGCAGGTCAAGGAAAGCCTGGAGAGCGAGATGCTGGCATTGAGCCTCGACCCTGAGGGCCGGATCGAGTCGGTCAATCAGAACTTCCTCGACGAAATGTTCTACAAGTCCAGCGACCTGCTGGGCCATACCATCCATGGGTTTGTGCCGGAGCATGTGAAGCGCGACGAATTCCAGCAGCGCTTTGCCAACGCCTTGAGCCGTGGCGAACACTTTGCCGGCACCGTGCGCCTGCTGCGCGGCAATGGCAAGGAAGCGTGGTTGCGCTCCATCGTGCAGCCGGTGCGGAGCGCGGACGGGCGCATCAAACGGTTTTCGGTGTACTCCAGCGACCTGACCCGCACCATTGAGGCGTCCCGTGAGCATGAAAACCTGATCACCGCGCTGGTGCGCTCCACGGCGGTGATCGAGTTCGACCTCAATGGCAATGTGCTGGGCGCCAACGAGCGTTTCCTGCAGGGCATGGGTTACAGCCTGGCGCAGATCCAGGGCAAACATCACCGTATGTTCTGTGAGCCCCAGGATTACAACAGCCCTGACTACCAGGCCTTCTGGAAACGCTTGAACAGCGGTGAGTTTGTCGCCGGCCGCTTCAAGCGCGTGGATGCCCATGGCCGCGAAGTCTGGCTGGAAGCCTCCTATAACCCGGTGCTGGACGCCAACGACCGGCTGTACAAAGTGGTCAAGTTCGCCACGGTAATCACCGACCAGATCAATCAGGAACGCGCGGTGGCCGAGGCCGCCAACATTGCCTACAGCACCTCATTGCACACCGACAGCAGTGCCCAGCGCGGTACCGCTGTGGTCACTCAGGCGGTGGAGGTGATGCGCGACTTGGCCAAGCACATGGAACAGGCCGGCGAGGGCATCGAGGCGCTCAACGCCCAGTCCCAGGTGATTGGCACTATCGTCAAGACCATCAGCGGGATTGCCGAGCAGACCAACCTGCTGGCGCTCAACGCCGCGATTGAAGCGGCCCGTGCCGGCGAGCAGGGTCGCGGGTTTGCGGTGGTGGCCGATGAAGTGCGCCAGTTGGCCTCGCGTACCAGCAAAGCCACGGAAGAAATCGTCGGCGTGGTGCGCCAGAACCAGGACATGGCCCGCGATGCCGTGGCGCTGATGACCGATGGCCGGTTGCAGGCCGAGCAGGGTTTGTCGCTGGCGGCAGAGGCGGGCACGGTGATCGTCGAGATCCAGGACGGCGCGCAGAAAGTGGTCAGTGCGGTTGGCCAGTTTGCCAACCAGTTGTCCACCTAGACTCAAGGCCGGCCAATCAGGGGGCATGAACCTCGAACAGCAGCAGGTCGAACCATTGTCCATCGAGCAGGAACGCCTTGCGTGAATGCCCGTACTGGGTAAAACCGTTGCGCTGCAACACCCGCAGCGAGCCTGGGTTCTGCGGGCGTACGGTGGCTTCGATGCGCTTGAGGGCATGTTCGCCAAAGGCTTTTTGCAGGCCCAGCGCCACGGCCTGTCGTGCCAGGCCACGCCCGGTGAACTGGGCCCCCATGCGGTAGCCCAGGGACGCCGAGTGATAGTAGCGGCGGCGCACTTGGGTAAAGTTGATCCGCCCCACCAGCACGCCGTTTTCGCGGATCAGATACTGATAGGCGCGGTCTTCGCTGGCCTCCAGCAGTGCGCTCTCGATGGCGCGCTGAACGCCTTCGACGCTGTAGTACGCCTCGGGCCGGGCATTGATCCAACTTTCGAAAAAGTCCCGATTGGCCAGCTCGAACGCCAGTAACTCGTTCACGTCATCCCATTGTGGGGGCGTCAATGTCAGGTTCATCCCTGGAAAACCTCTTGGTGGTGGCCGCGCATCCTTTCTTCTCACACTCGGGCCGCTGGATTCAAGCGCTGCCTACCATTGCGCCTGTGCCAATGCGTCGGCAAAGGCGATCAGCTTCGGCGAGTATTGGCGCGAGGGTGGATACACCAGGGATATTGCGCGGCTGCGCCCGGCGAAGCTTTCCAGGATCGGCACCAGGCGCCCGGCAGCGAGGTCGTCGCGCACGGCAAAGTCCATCACCTGGGCAATCCCGAAGCCGCCCACCGCGCCGTCCACCAGGGCATCGCCAATGTCGAAGATCAGCCGCCCTTCGACGCTGACATCGCGCACCTTGCCGTCGAGCATGAACTGCCAGTCCACCATCCGCCCGCTGCGCAGATTGCGCACGGTCAGGCAGCTATGGTCGTGCAATTCTTCGACGGTTTGCGGGGTGCCAAAGCGCGCCAGGTAGGCGGGGGAGGCGACGGTCACCCAGCGCAGGGGCGTCAAGGCCCGGGCGATCAGGCGCTGGTCCTGGATCTCGCCGGTACGCAGCAGGGCGTCGAAACCCTCATCGACGATATCCACGAGGCGGTCGGTCATCACCGCTTCGATGCGCAACTCGGGGTAGCGTAGGGTCAGCTCGCCAATCACCGGCATCACCACTTTGCGCCCGAACAGCGAGGGAGTGCTGATTTTCAGTAAACCCGAAGGCGTGCTACGACGGTCGAGCAGCAGCTTTTCGGTTTCGGCCAGCTCGGCCAGCAACGGTGCGCTGCGTTCATACAGCATTTGCCCATCCGGGGTCAGGCTGACGCTGCGGGTGTTGCGTTGCAGCAGGCGTACGCCCAGCTCGGCTTCAAGGCGTGAAATGGCGCGCGACAAACCTGATTGGGTGAGCCCCAGATCCCCGGCGGCGCGGGTGAAACTGCGGGTTTCGGCGACGCGAACCAGCAAGCGAACGGCGTTCAGATCCATGATTAAAGTCATAACTGAAAGAGTGATATGGCTATTTATCATCTGCTGGGCATGAAAGACACTGGCCGCACTCTTTTTTAGACAGGATGTTGTGATGCCCGCCATTCCCTCAAGTCGTCCCTCGGGCTGGATGCTGATGTTGCTGGCCACGGCCCAACTGATCATCGCCCTGGACGCGACCATTGTGTTTGTCGCCTTGCCGCAGATCGGCAGCCACCTGGGCTTTTCTGCCCAACAGTTGCAGTGGGTGGTCAGTGCGTACACCGTGGCGTTTGGCGGTTTTCTATTGCTCGGCGGCCGGGCCACGGACCTGCTGGGCAAACGCCGTATGTACCGGGTGGGCCAGTCGTTGTACGCGCTGTCATCGTTGGCGGCGGTACTGGGCGGCAGCGCGTTGCTGCTGGTGCTGGCGCGCGCCGTACAAGGGGTGGGCGGTGCGCTGCTGTTTCCGGCGACCTTGGCGTTGATCAACACGCACTATGCGCAAGGGCCGCAGCGCAACCGAGCCTTTGCGGTGTGGAGTGCGGCGTCGGCCGCCGGGCTGGCGTTGGGGGCGTTGTTGGGCGGCGTGCTGACCCAATGGTGGGGCTGGGAGGCGGTGTTTCTGGTCAACGTGCCCTTGGCTGGCGGCTGTGCGCTGGCGGCGCGCTACTGGATCCCCGCCGATGGCGAGCGCAGCCGAGGTCGCAGTTTTGATGTGAGTGGCGCGTTGACCGTTACCGTCGGCGGCACCCTGCTGGTGTTCGCCCTGGTGCAGGGGCCTGAATGGGGTTGGACGGCACCCGCGACCCTGGGCTGCATGTTGCTGGCGCTGGCCTTGCTCGGGCTGTTCGCCTGGATCGAGCACCGTGGCCGTGACCCGTTGATGCCACTGCGCCTGCTGGGTTACCGCGAGTTGCGCATGGCCATGGTGCTGACCGCTGTCTTTATGAGCAGCTTCGGCGTGCAGTACTACTTCCTCGCGCTGTACTACCAGCAAGTCTACGGCTACAGCGTGCTGCAGGCCGGGCTGGCGTTCTTGCCGGCGACACTGGTGTGCACCCTGGGCATCTGGCTGGCCGAGCGCGCGCTGGTCAAGATCGGCTTGCGCAACACCCTGGTCAGCGGCCAGTTGGCGGGGGCGCTGGGGATTGCCCTGGTGTGCCTGGCGTTGCCCACGGGGGTGGGGTTCTGGTCGTTGCTGCCGGGGATCTTTATCTTGAGCCTTGGCCAGGGCATGACCTGGACCGCGATGTGGGTGGCCGCAGGCCTTGGCGTCAAGCCGGGAGAACAGGGCGTGGCGGCGGGCATGGCCTCGACCACGCAACAGATCGGCGGGGCACTGGGGTTGGCGGTGCTGGTGTCGCTGGCCAACGCCGGTGGCGCGACGGGCGCGGCTCAGGCCCAGGGGATCGAGTTGGCGTTGTGGTGGAGCGCTGGCATCGCGTTGGTGGGAGCGCTGGTGGCATTGCGACTGAGGTCATCGCGGCCCGGACCGGTTCTGGAGGCGGCTTAGGGTTTGTGTAGGAGCGAGCTTGCACGCGAAGCGCTTAACTGCACTGCGTTTATCCTGAATGAACGTGGCGTTCTCAGGTTTTTCGCGAGCAAGCTCGCTCCTACAGGTTAGCGGCCGAGCATCTTCACCCAGCGTGACGGTGGGATACCGAAGGTGCTGCGAAATTGCCGAGTCATGTGGCTCTGGTCGGTGAAACCGGCGATCAGCGCCGCATCCACCAGTGACTGGCCCTGGCCCAGCAGGTTGCGCACCAGATCCAGGCGGCGCATGGTCAGGTAGCGGTAGGGGCTGGTGCCGAATAACAGGCGAAAATCCCGCGACAAGGCCCAGCGATCCCGCCCGCAGTGCGCGGCCATCTCATCGAGGGTGATACTGCGCCCCAAGGCGCTGTGGATAAATTCCCGGGCCCGCTCGGCGGCCTGGTAGTCAAAGGTCTTGCTGCTGGTGCTGATACCCGACGCGTTGTTCAGGGCGTGGGCCAGGTCGAACAATGCGTCTTGCTCCTGCATCGGGTCCAGCGGGCAATCGAGTTGCTGCACAAAGGCCTGGCAGGCCCGGTGCAGCCACGGGTCGTTGGACAGCCCGTTGTGGATAAAAGGCAACGGTTTGCCGCCGAGAACCTGCTGGATCAGCGCCGGCTCTACATAAATCATCCGGTACTTGAAGCCCTCATCGCTGCCGGCCCAGCCATCGTGGACCTCATCAGGGTGGATCACCATGGTCGTGCCTGGCAGGCTGTGGGTCTGGCTGCCGCGATAGTGAAAACTCTGCACACCGAACAAAGTGTGGCCAATGGCGTAGGTATCGTGGCGATGAGGGTCGAAGCCAAACCCGGAAAAATACGCTTCGATCCGCTCCAGGCCGCTGCCATGGGGCGCGCGGTGTAGCCAGTCGATATTCGCGGTGAGTTTGCCCATGGAATGTTTTTCGAAAGATGTCGGATGGAGTTACGTTAACTGAGTCTGGGGCGGCTGTCTGCCGGGGTCTTGTACGATTGTGCGCGGTCGCAACGGTGGCGAAGCGCTGACGGCCCGTGGTAATAAGCCTTACTTTCTACAGTGAGGCCGGGTCATGAGTCAGTTGCGGGTAGGGATTATTTTTGGTGGCCGTTCGGCCGAGCACGAAGTGTCGTTGCAGTCGGCACGCAACATCGTCGACGCCCTTGACCGGACGCGCTTCGAGCCGGTGCTGATTGGCATCGACAAGGCTGGCCACTGGCACCTCAATGACACCTCGAACTTCCTGCTCAACCAGGAGAACCCTGCGCTGATCGCCCTCAACCAGTCCAACCGCGAACTGGCGGTAGTGCCAGGCAAGGCCAGCCAGCAACTGGTGGAAACCTCGGGCCAGGGCCTGCTGGAACACGTCGATGTGATCTTCCCGATTGTCCACGGCACCCTTGGCGAAGACGGTTGCCTGCAAGGTTTGCTGCGCATGGCAGACCTGCCGTTCGTGGGGTCCGATGTGCTGGGCTCGGCGGTGTGCATGGACAAGGACATCAGCAAACGCCTGCTGCGCGATGCCGGCATTGCCGTGGCGCCCTTTATCACCCTCAACCGTGGCAACGCGGCGCGCACAACCTTCGACCAGGCACGGCAAAAGCTCGGTTTGCCGCTGTTCGTCAAGCCGGCCAACCAAGGCTCCTCCGTGGGCGTGAGCAAAGTCGCTAATGAAGCCGAGTATCTGGCCGCTGTTGAGCTGGCGTTGGGCTTCGATGAAAAAGTGTTGGTGGAATCCGCCGTCAAAGGCCGGGAGATCGAATGCGCGGTACTGGGCAATGAGCGTCCGGTTGCCAGCGGTTGTGGCGAGATCGTGGTCCGTGACGGCTTCTATTCCTACGACAGCAAATACATCGACGACCAGGCCGCGCAAGTGCTGGTGCCGGCTGACATCAGCGTCGAGGCCAGCGAGCGCATCCGTGCCCTGGCCGTCGAGGCGTTTGAAGTGCTGGGCTGCGCCGGGCTGGCGCGGGTGGATGTGTTCCTGTGTGAAGACGGTGAAGTCCTGATCAACGAAGTCAACTCACTGCCCGGCTTCACCCGCATCAGCATGTACCCCAAGTTGTGGCAGGCGGCGGGGATGAGCTACAGCGAACTGGTCAGCCGCCTGATCGAACTGGCGCTGGAACGGCACACGGCGCGCAAGGGCTTGAAGATCAGCCGCTAAGGGACGTACCAAGGACTGTGGCTAGGGGGCTGGCTCTCAATCCCCCAGCGCCTCGCCCTCACGCCGTGGATCCGCGCCGCCACTCCACGTCGCCTTGCCCTGGGCATCGCGCACTCGCACGATGGCCTGGGTGCCGCTGGTCATATCGATCTCGCTCAAGGCGTGCCCGCGGTCCTTGAGTGCCGCTTTCAATTGCGCGCTGAACAGCCCTCGTTCCAGCTCGGTCGCGCCGTTGCGGCTACCGAAGTTGGGCAGGCTGATGGCGGCTTGTGGGTCGAGGTTCCAGTCGAGCATGCCCACCAGGGATTTGCTCACGTATTCGATGATCTGCGACCCGCCGGGGGAGCCGACCGTGGCCAGCAGCTCGCCGCTTTGGCGGTCGAACACCAGGGTCGGCGCCATGGACGAACGCGGGCGTTTGCCCGGCTCGATTCGGTTGGCCACCGGTTGGCCGTTTTCTTCGGGGATAAAGGAAAAGTCCGTCATCTGATTATTCAGCAGGAAGCCCTGGACCATCACGTGGGAGCCGAACGCGGCTTCGATGGTGGTGGTCATCGACACCGCGCCGCCCTGGTCATCCACAGCGACCACTTGCGAGGTGGAAATACGCAGTGGCGAGCGATCTGGCGCGTAAGCCACCTGAACCCCCGCCGGTTGGCCGGGCTTGGCTACGCCCATGCTGCGCTCGCCAATCAATGCCGCGCGGCTGGCCAGATAGCCGGGGGCGATGAGGCCCGCGACCGGCACGGCGACGAAGTCTTGATCGGCAACATATTGCGCACGGTCGGCGTAGGCCAGGCGATCGGCCTCGGCGATCAAATGCACCGCCTCGGGTAAGGGTTCCAGGCCAGCGGCAGTCGCGGTCTTCACGGGTTTGAGCGGCGCCAGGGCCCAGCGCGGGTCGCGGGCTTCGAGGGCCTGCAAGGTGCCGAGGATCTGCGCAATGGCCACCCCACCCGAAGACGGCGGCGGCATGCCGCATACCTGCCAGCGCTTGTAGTCGGTGCACAGCGGCGCACGCTCCTTGGCGCGGTAGGCCTGGAGATCGTTCAGCGCAAGGCGGCCAGTGTTGTGATGGCCCTGGACCTTGCGTGCAATCTCCTCGGCGATCGGGCCGTGGTAAAGCGCGTCGGGCCCTTCCTTGGCGATACGTTTGAATACATTGGCCAGCGCCGGGTTTTTCAACAGGGTGCCAGTGGCCTTTGGGCTGCCGTCGGCGTTGAGGAAGTACGCCGCCATGTCCGGTGACTGGCTGATGTAGCGGTCGGCGGCGATCAGGCTGTGCAGGCGCGCAGAAATCGCAAAGCCTTGCTCGGAGAGCTGGATTGCCGGCGCAAACAATTGCGCCCAGGGCAGGCGGCCGCTTTGTTCGTGGGCCATCTTCAGCGCGCGCAGTACACCGGGGGTCGCGACCGAACGGCCGCCGATCTGCGCCTGGGCAAACGCCATCGGTGTGCCGTCGGCATTGAGCAGCATATCGGGCGTGGCGCTGGCCGGTGCGGTTTCACGGCCGTCATAGGCCCGTACCTGCTTGCCATCCCACAGCATGATGAATGCGCCACCGCCGATCCCCGAGGACTGCGGCTCCACCAGCGTCAGCACCGCCTGCATGGCGATGGCCGCATCGATGGCCGAGCCACCCTGGCGCAGGATGCTTCGCCCGGCTTCGGCCGCCAGCGGGTTGGCTGCCGCTGCCATGTGGCGCTCGGCGTGGCGTACGTGCATGTCGGTGCGATAGCCCGAACCCAGCTCCGGGGCGGGCGGCAAGTCGGGACTGCTGGCGTTGTGGCAGGCGCCGAGGCTGAGGGCGGCGGCGATCACCGAAAGGCTGGTAAGGCGTTGCAAGCGTAGGGTGAAAAGCACGCGCTGAACTCCGTTCATTTTGAGAATGATCTGTTGTCCCTGGGGTGATGCATTGCGGCTAAGTCGCACCTGGCAGATATCTGCGGGGAAGGAGGGCGGACACTAACAGCGGGGATGCAGGAGCGTCAAAAGCTGAGGGGTAACAGAATCGATCTTGCGCAAATCCCGTGCGGGCAAGACAATGCGATTCATTATCAATTGAATTATTGGTCTTTACTGCCCATGTCCGCACCCGATCATGCTGCGCTGCAGGTGTTGTACAGCGAACACAATGGCTGGCTCAAAGCCTGGTTGCGCGCACGCATGGGCAATGCCAGCGATGCTGCGGACCTGGCGCAGGACACGTTCGTGCGCCTGCTGACCTCCCGGGACGTGACACAGATTCGCGAGCCGCGGACCTACCTCAGTGCCATCGCCAGGGCGTTGATGATCGACAAATTCCGCCGCCGCGCGCTCGAGCAGGCCTATCTGGAAGCCCTGGCTTTGCGCACCGAACCCCTGGAGATATCTCCGGAAACCCGCCTGCTGATCTTCGAAACCCTGGTGGCCGTAGACACCCTGCTCGACGGCCTGGGCGAGCGCACTCGGCAGATTTTTCTCGCGGTTCAGCTGGAAGGCTTGAACTATGTGGCGACCGCCGCGCGTTATGGCGTGTCTGTCACCACGGTCAAAAAGCACTTGATCCGCGCCATGACCCGCTGCCTGCTGCTCACGGAAGATTGATGAGCACCGCCCTCGATATCCAGACCCTGGAAGCCGCGGCCATCTGGTACGTGCAGCTCAAGGGGACGAACCCTTGCGATGCAGAGCGTCAGGCCTGGCGCACCTGGCTGCAGGCAAGTCCCGAGCATGCGCGGGCGTGGGCCCGGGTGGAGAAACTGCACAGCCAATGGGCCGGCCTGCCGGCGGATGTATCGTTGACCACGCTCGCCGGTGGGCGGGCTCGGCGCCGGGAGGTGTTGAAAATCCTCGCGGTGTTGCTGGCCGTGGGCGGCGGTGGTTGGCTGGCCACTGAGACGGTGCCCTACCAGGCGCTGATGGCCAATCAACGCACCGCCACCGGCCAGCGTCGGCATGTGCGCTTGTCAGATGGCAGCCAGGTTGACCTGAATACTGACAGTGCCATGGATATTGTCTTCAGCGGGCAGTTGCGTTCGATCCGTCTGCACCGTGGCGAGATTCTGGTGCGCACTGCCAGCGATGTCCTGGGCCGGCCGTTTGTGGTGCAGACACCCCAGGGTACGGTGCGCGCCTTGGGGACGCGTTTCACCGTGCGCTGCGGGCCCGGTCGCACCGATGTGTGTGTGATCGAACAGGCGGTGGAGTTGCGCCCCTTGGATAACCCCGTGCAAGTCGTGCGCCTCGATGCCGGGCAGCAGTCCGGTTTCAATCGCCAGCAGGTCGGCCCGATCACCCCGGCCCCTGCGGGTGCAGGCGCCTGGAGCCAGGGCATGTTGACGGTAGTGGACTGGCGCCTGGCGGATTTCCTCGCCGAACTGGGGCGCTATCGTGCCGGCGTGCTGCGCTGTGCACCGGCAATTGCAGACCTGCGCCTGAGTGGGGCGTTTCGTATTGACGACACCGACACCGTCCTTGAAAACCTGCGCCAATCCCTCGCGGTCAATGTGCGTTATGTGACGCGTTACTGGGTCACGGTGGAACCCGCCTGAGCGGCCGTTGCTTTATTTTTGCGAATTATTCCCATCGGCGGTTGCTGATTTTCATTTTCGTTCGGCCATGTACCGAAAGCAGCGATTACGACTGTTGCTATGTTCTGCCAACGAAAGGAAACCCCCATGTCACGATTCTCTCTGCGTGCCGCCCGGCCGCTTGCCAAGGCGGTGCACCTGGCATTGGCCCTTGGTGCCTTTTCGGCCCTGAACCTGGCGGCAACCCAGGCCATGGCGCAAAGCCTGCCGGTGGTCTACCAGATCCAGCCGGGCGCCTTGGGCTCGGCGTTAAGCCTGTTTGCCACGGCCGCCAATGTCACCTTGTCGTTCAGCAGTGAGCAGACTCAGGGCATGAGCACGACCGGCCTGCGCGGTACTTATAGCGTCGAGGAAGGCCTGGCGCGCCTGCTAGTCGGCAGTGGCTTGCAGGCCCAGCGCCAGGGCAATGGCACTTACATTTTGGTGCCGGCAGTGCAGGGCGACACCCTGCAATTGGGCGCCACCACCATTTCCGGCCTGGGGACTACCAGTGAGGGCACGGGGTCCTATACTGTGGCGTCGACCCAGACCGCGACCAAGCTCAACCTGTCGCTGCGCGAAACCCCGCAGACCGTCAGTGTGATCACTCGCCAGCGCATCGATGACCAGAACCTGCGCAGTATTGGCCAGGTGCTGGAGCAGACTCCGGGGATCAACGTACAGAGCCCCGGCAGCGACCGCTTGTATGTGTTTTCCCGTGGGCTGGCCATCGACAACTATCAGTACGATGGCATGCCGACTACGTCCTTCGCGTTCAGTCAGGCGCTGGCCCAGGCCTTGTCGGACATGGCCATCTACGACCGGATTGAAGTGCTGCGTGGTGCTTCGGGCCTGATGTCGGGCACTGGTGATCCGTCCGGCACGGTGAATCTGATTCGCAAGAAGCCGACCGATACTTTCAAGGGCTATGTCAGCGCCGGGCTGGGGTCCTGGGATTTGTACCGCAGTGAAGTGGACGTGTCCGGGCCCTTGACCGAAACCGGTAATCTGCGGGGCAGGGCGGTGGCGGCGTATCAGCAGGGCAACAGCTTTACCGACCATTTACAGCAGGAAAAAACCATTGTTTATGGCGTGCTCGAAGCCGACTTGAGCGAAGCCACGCTGCTGACGGTGGGCGTGGAATACCTTGATAGTGACCCCAAGGGCTTCTCCACCACCGGCCTGCCGCTGCTCGACAGTAACGGCAAGCGCCTGCGCACCTCGCGCTCCGACAACCCGGCCAGCCGCGACAGCAGCAACCGCCAGGAGTCGGTCAACACCTTCGCTTCCATCGAGCAGAAGCTGGCCTATGACTGGACCCTGAAGGTCTCCGCCAATGCAATGTATGGCACCCGTGACTATGACTCGATCATCGTCGGTACCACCACTGGCTTCGTGAATGCCCAGACCGGCAACGGCCTGAGCTACACCGCCACCAAGGGCGACAACACCCAGGAGCAGAAAGGGCTGGATATCATGTTTTCCGGCCCGTTCCAGTTGATGGGGCGCGAGCATGAGCTGGTGTTTGGTTTCAACTTTCAGGACTACGAAAACCGTCGTAACGGTTTCGGCAACCTGCTGGCCGACGGCACCAGCAACAACGGCGTCAGTGGCAAGCCGGTGAATATCTACAGTTGGAACAACTATGCGCCGTACGCGTCCTACAACTTCAACCGCGAAGACGACAACATCGACCAGTGGCAGAACGGTGTTTACCTGGCCACGCGCCTAAAACCCACCGATGAATTGTCGGTGATCCTCGGGGCGCGGGTCAGCAACTATCGTTATGACGCTTCGCTGCATTACAACGTAGCGAACATGGTGCGTTTCAACACCGACGACAGCGTGCGAGTCAATGGTGAAGTCACGCCGTATGCCGGCGTGGTCTATGACCTCACGCCCAACCACTCGCTGTACGCCAGCTACACCAGCATTTTCAAACCCCAGCCCTACCGTAACCGGGGCGGCAGGTTGCTGGACCCGCGTGAAGGCAACAACTACGAAATCGGCCTCAAGAGCGACTACTACGGCGGGCGCTTGAACACCTCTGTTGCCTTGTTCGAGGTTGACCTGGAGAACGACGCCGTGGCCGATGGCATGGTCGTCGGCAGTGACACCCTGACTGCCTATGCGGCGAAAAAAACCAAGACCCGTGGCATGGATATGGAAGTCAGTGGCGAACTGCTGCCCGACTGGAACCTTGCTGCCAGCTACAGCCACAGTGTGGTCAAGGATGAGCAGCACGAGCGCGTCAAAAGCAGCATCCCCGCCGACCTGGTCAAGGTCTGGACCACCTACCGCCTGCCCGGCGAACTGGAGCGCCTGACCATTGGTGGCGGGGTGAACTGGCAAAGCGCGATCAACCTGACGGTGGACTCCTGGCGCTTCAGCCAACCGGCGAAGGTCAAGCAGGGCGACTACGCCACCGTCAACCTGATGGCCCGCTATCAATTGACATCGCAGTGGTCGGCGACTGCGACGGTCAACAACCTGTTGGACAAGAAGTACATCAGCTCCCTGGATGGCAACTTCTACAGCGGTTCCTACGGTGAGCCGCGAAACTTCATGCTGAGCACCAAATACGCTTTCTGATGGCGTAGGCCGCCCCCTGAACTGTCTTTTAACTGGCTGCTCGGGGGCGATGAGCAGAGCATTATTCCGACTTTTTAGTAAATATTTTAACGTTGCCAAATACTTAGTTATTGGCTCTTTTTCCGACTTTTCGACGGATTTAGCAGAAAATAAATCTGCTTGAAATGTATGGAATTGTATCGGACTTGTCATAAATGCTTTTATAAATGATAAGGATTTGCATTACACTCCACAGCCTTTAGTGCTCCGTCTTGGTGCATGCCGGCTCAACAAGGACTGTTTGCAATGAATAATCCCCCCTATCTTTTCAGTTCTCTTTTCCTGGCCGTCGGCATGCTGATCGCCGCCCCGGCGTTGCAAGCAGAAGAGATTGGTGAGGTCGATAAACACGCTGTCACGGAACTTGATACCTCGTTCGTCACCGCCACCGGCGGCGCCACCGACCTGCGCGATGCGCCGGCCAGCGTCAGCGTCATTACCCGCGAAGAAATCGAGCGCCAGCCGGTTTATGACCTCAACACCCTGCTGCGGCGTGTGCCGGGTGTCACCGGTGGCTTCGGGCCGGTGGGCGAGCAGTCGAAAATCAAACTGCGCGGCCTGGACGACAAGTACACCTTGATCCTGGTGGATGGCAAACGCCTCGGCGGCTCGGGGGATTTGAGCTATCGCCGCGACCTGGCGCGCCAGGACCTGAACTGGATCACCCCGAACATGATCGAGCGCATCGAGATCGTGCGCGGGCCTATGTCTTCGCTGTACGGCTCGGATGCCATGGGCGGGGTGATCAACATCATCACCCGCAAGGTGTCGCGCACCTGGAGCGGTTCGGCCAACGTCAACACCACGATTCCCGAAGATTCCGACCGCGGCCAGACTACCCAGACCAGTCTCAACCTGTCCGGGCCTCTGACCGAGTCGGTGGGCCTGCGCCTGGGTGCCAACCTCACCCGCCGTGCGGCCGATGAGGTCACCGCGCGCCTGGATAAGGATGGCGAGTTCATGTACGGCGACGGCGCGGGCGGTGCCAAGGACCACAGCGTCAACGCTTTGCTCGATTGGAAGATCAATGACGAGCAAAGCCTGTCGTTCGAGGCTGTGCATGGCGTCGAGCGGTCCTGGTCGAGCAAAAAGACTTTTGGTGACTGGGGTGAAACCCTGGGTGAGGGCTTCGGTCCCGGCCGTTTGATTCGCGACAGCTATTCCGTGTCCCACACGGGCGACTGGAGTTTCGGTACGTCGAAAGTGGACCTGTACCTGAACAAGTTCAAGAACGACATCGACTGGGGCAAATCCAGCGCCGAAGAAAAAATCGCCGAAGGCAGCCTGAACATCCCGTTTGAATTCCTTCTCGATCAGCGTTTGACGGTGGGCGGGCAGTGGAAGCGTGAAGAGCTGACCAACAGCGACACCCTGGGCACGGTGCCCGTGGACTATCAAGGTGCTGCAGTTTCCGGTTCTTCGCTCAAGGGCGACTACTCGGCCGCGTTTATCGAAGATGAGTTGTACCTGCTCGACAACCTGGCGCTGACCCTGGGTAACCGCTTCGACCACAGTCAAGACTATGGCAACCACAACAGCCCGCGGGCGTACCTGGTCTACCATCCGCATCCGGACTGGACCGTGCGCGGCGGTGTGTCCAAGGGCTTCCGTGCGCCCAGCCTGAAAGAGGGCAGCGCCGGTGCCGCCACCGAGTCGGGCGGTCGCGGTTGCGGTTCGTTGAAACCCCTGGGTTACGTGAGCGGCAGTTGCTGGATGGCCGGTAACCCGAACCTGTCGCCAGAAACCAGCGTCAACAAGGAGATTGGCGTGTCCTTCGACCGTGACGGTTGGGAGGCCAGCCTGACTTACTTCCACACCGATTTCGAAGACAAGATCGAATACGCGCCACTGGGCCAGTTCCAGGGCCGCTGGTGGACCATGCTGGAAAACGTCGAAGAAGCCCGGACTCGTGGCTGGGAAGGCTCGGTTCGCGTCCCGCTGACCGACTCCCTGGACTGGCGCACCAACGCCACCTACATGCTGGAGAGCAAAAACCTGTCCACCGGCCAGGACCTGATCAGCGCGCCCAAGTTGTCTGCCTTCAGTGCGCTCAACTGGCAAGTCACCGACAAGCTCAACACCGAATTGTCGGCGCAGCATGTCGGCAAACAGCGGGGTATCGGCAATGACTTCGTCAAGTCGTACACCACCTACGACCTGACGGCGAACCTGGCTGTGACCAAGTGGTTGACGTTGAATGGCGGCGTGCAGAACTTGCTGGATGAAGATGCGCGGGATGGTTCGACGACGTTCTATGTGCCGGGCCGTGCGTTCTTTGCCGGGGCGACCACTTACTTTTGAGGGGTAGCTAAGCCAGGGCCCACGAGCGTCAGTAGCTCGTGGGCTTGCTCTCGAAGATTTCTGCGGGCATAAAAAAACGGCCTACCTTTCGGTAAGCCGTTTTTAGTACTTGGTGGTACACAGTCATTTGAACTGGTCTATTAAGATGCTGATTTATATAGGTATAAATTCATTGACTTCGGTTAGGGATACGCGTGGGGATACAAGCTGATCTCTACTGCCCATACCCCCCCCTCCTCATATTTCCCGACTTTGCGCAGAGAGGGGGGCGAGCGGTCTAGAGTGGATCGGCAACGAAGTTTTTTACCCCCCCTC
The DNA here is from genome assembly GCF_007858275.1 of Pseudomonas proteolytica. Taxonomy (GTDB): domain Bacteria; phylum Pseudomonadota; class Gammaproteobacteria; order Pseudomonadales; family Pseudomonadaceae; genus Aquipseudomonas; species Aquipseudomonas proteolytica. Next base: position 127,752 of record NZ_VFEV01000008.1, on the reverse strand, counting down.
CCTTTGATGCTGCTACAGATACGCCAAAATATCGGTGTTCTTCGTGTTCTCGGTGTTCCTTTCGCGCTGAAGGCCAAGCAAATCAAGGGTTTGAGGGATGGAACACGTTCTTAACGATAAAGAACACACCTGCTATCTAACAGCTGTCGGTGTTCTAAACAGGCATTAAAAAGCCCGCTGCATGAGCGGGCTCCAACACGGTTAGCTATGCCTGTCAGGGTACAGTCGCACCAAGATCACCATTCACATCGACGATCAACACTGCACCTGGAGCGAACACCGCAAGACCGGCACGTAGTTCACCGAGCAACGTAACCATGTTGGTCGTGAAGTTCTGCCCGTCCTCACGGCTTGCTAACAGGGAAGGCTGCTCCCGATCAAGAATGGCAGCTTGAGCCGGATCCATCACGATGGTGATGTTCCGAGCAAGGCTTGGGGTCAGCACCACCGGTACGTTCCACAACGTCAATGGAGAAGGGTCTCGCGGACTGCCCAATACGTACTGACCGTCTGTGCCCTTCTGAGACGCAATGAGCTGCCAGTCAACCGGGTTCATGATGATCAGCCCAGGCTTCCATCCATTGGCCTGAAGATTGACTACTGCGGCGCCAATGCGATCAGTTGGAGTGAGCACCGCAGGGTCGGCTACACCGCTCGGCACGAAATCCATCCCCAACTCTACCAGCCCTTTGATTTTACCTTTCCCACCAGCACCCGCGACGATCTCACTTTCAAGCTTGGCGAGCACGCCATACTCCAAGAGATTCATCAGCTTTTGGCCGAGCGCTGGAGCATCGGAAAGCACTTGAACCGATGCTTTCGTCCAGTGAGCAACAGTGGCGATGTTCGCCGTCTCGGGAGTCATTTCAAAGTTGGACTCAGCTTTTTGCTGACCCTCCTCAGTCTGGAACGCCGCTGTGTTGACGTAGTTTTGTAACTGCATGTATTCGAAAGCGCTTGAGTCAACAGGCAGAGACGGAATTACATCCAGCAGCGTGAGTGGACGCCGAGGGTCGTTGTAAATACCCTCCGCTCTTTGAGGTTGAACATCGAATCCCGTGGTGCCCGCGACACCTTGGCCGGAGTTGGTTAACGCTTTGAGCGTAATACCCTCGATCTGGACCCGACCAGTAGATGGGGCACCATTAGCCAAGGATTTGAATTGCTCACTGTGCGAGAACTCGCCAATCAATCCTTTTGTGTCACTGCGTTCCATACTGCCTCGCTTGATGATGTTGCCGGCTGCGTCGGTAATGTCGCCAGTATTCAAGTTCTCGAAAGTGTTGGTGCCGCGCCCGCCACCAAGAACGTCAGCGACGGACAAGTTTTTTCGGATACCCAATTTTTTATCGACCTCGGTACTGAGGTCGCTCACCTGGCCTTTTACAGCAGCAATATCCGACTGGATTCCGGCGCGGAAACCATCCATCGCTTTGGCGTGCTCTTCAAGGGCTTTTAATACGATTTCATTGCTCATTTTAATTCGTCCTCAATGTTTTAGTGATTTCTTCAAGTCTGCTTGCAATCAAAGCAAGCTCTTGGCTGTTATCACTCTGTTCATCTCGGACAAGAGCAGACCAGCCACCCGACATAAGCCGTTTGGCTTCACGGGATGAAAGCCCAAGTGCGTCGCGCACTTGCCTTTCGAATTCTCTGGGGTTGTTTGGGTTAAAGGATTTAACCTCGGTAATTACTGCATGCTTGTTGGCTGGTAAGGACACCAAGCTAACTTCTAATAGATCTATTTCTTTTACCAGGCTCAGACCGGCGCCTAGCGGCTTGGCATCCAGCATGAAAAAGCCAATGCTCATTGCCAGGGCGCCGTCCTTCATAAGCGCATAACTCTCTTTTGCAATCGCAACATCGAGTGTTAGCTTGCCGGAAACAAGTAGTCCTCGGCTATCTTCAACCATGGACAGCCAGACTCCGACTGGCTGGTTTCTATTGTGCTGCCACAACATTGCTGGCTTTGTCCCTTCAACAGCATGACGGGTGAGGCTCTTGTTGAAGGCACCAGGCTCAATAACATGCCCCTGCGAGTCCGGATCGCCACCAAAAGTTGAGGCGTATCCAGAGAACTCACCGGTGCGAGTTTGATTGGCGTCTAGAAGCTTAAGATGAAGTGGCGCAGAGTGGAATGTGTGCATATAAAAGTCCATAAGTGACAAATATGATATTTGCCGCTCAGGGTCGCATCACGCGCAACTGTAACGGGTGTAAAGCGCGTCACACGCTCTACACTGCCATTATCTTACGGTGCGCCGAAAATGCAAGCGGCAATTATTAATTTTAAGCAGCGATAGATTGTCGGGCTGAATCCAAGTCAAGTAGTGCCGAAGCATTAACTATATATGCTCTTGTCTTGGGCATTCCCGGCAGTGAAATTGATTGTGAAGCCTTTCCATCGCCTGCCGGCTCAAGTACGCCTCGCTTTATCAACTCTTTATTTACGGCAACTACGTTCATTCCTTTGAATACGTCGTCGCGCCAAGTTGTCGCAAGAAAATAGTATGTGACAGAGGTATAGGTATCATCACCCAGGCCATGTTCAATAGTTCGTCTGAAGCCCAGTCGGTCAACAGTTCGGGGGGCGTGATCGTCTGTTTTTGCCGCGATGGCATCCCACCTTGTGAATCGGCTTTCCCCATACCGCTCGATTACACCTCTCAGACGCGAAATGATGGCGTCACCTTCCATGTTCCCGGCCCCACCTCGCTCACCGAGCCAGGCTGCCAAGCAGACCTCCGCTGCTTTAGTGGCCGTGCCATCCGGCCACCCAGTGACGCCAAGGGCGGTTGCAAGCTCCCCGGCTGCTGCCGCTAAGCCAAATCTGCCGGCGGCGCGCTGTGCTTGTCCGCTGGGGTTGGGCGGCAATGACTCAGTCACGAAGCGCTCTACAGTTCGCCGCAGAAGGATCCGATAACCCTCAATTTGACCAGGCGTGCAGAGGTTATTTAGGAACTCCAGTAGAGGGGCGCCGTAGTACTTTCCTGCTCTTGCTTTCAACGCATCAGAGAGCGCCGCCGCATCAGCAAAGCCATGGAGCGCCTCAAACATACCCATACCTTTTCCCGCATCGGCAGGTACAGCAAGTAGACGAACCTCCATGCCCGCTTTCAATTCCTTATGGGCCTCAGACATGTGTTGAGCCAGTGTTTTTTCACCGGTAGAAAGAAACAGCAGCCTCCATTCTTGAACCTGCCTACCCACCAGGCCACGATCGTTAGCGCGAGCTTTGCCAGCCCCATTACCCAGCATGTAGACCGTTTCCCCGATAATGCGGGGGTCGCACATTCCTATCTCATCCAATACCAGCAAACCGTCCGAGTGTGCCGCCGCTATCGATTCCAAGGCGTTGTCAGTTGATCGCCAGGAACGCACCAAGCGTTGGCCACCGTAAACTGAGGCGGCTACCTGGAGGTGTGTAGTCTTACCACCCGAGCTATCACCGTACAGATGGAATCCTCCCGACTCCTGTCCCAGCAGCTGCAGCAGCGGACCCGCGAACGCAACACACACGACAAAAGTCAGGCGGTGGTTGTCGATGCACAGGGCTCCGATATGACGTTGCCACTGATCAAGTGACCCGGATCGGCTGATAGGGGGAAGCTGAGCCCCAGCGTCGTAAAAATGCAGCCGCTCCGGACTTGCCCCCACCTGCTGATCGGGCAGTAAATACGCATTGCCTTGCCAGCCCAGCCGGGTCACCAATCGAGCTCGATCCTTACTGTCATATCCCTGCAAGTAGCTTTGGAGGTCATTGCGTGAATTCCGAGCTGCGCGGTTACCTGCAAGCCGAAGCCCCATATCAACAAGTGGCCCCAGTACTTCTTTGCCAAAGTCACCAGCCATGCTGCGAGCGGGGATGTTCCACCGCTTTCGGTCACCGTCAGGATCATCGAACTCCACCAGCAAACCCCAGTTGTGGCCTTTTTCGTCCCGTGTGCGCGCAAGGATTTCAAGCCGCGAGCATACGGGCCTCGCCTCGCCATCTTCACTCGCGTAGAACACGCCATCCGCGGTTACACGAAAACCCGTTGGATGGGACGAATTCGGTTTTTGCTTGGTAGGGATCACCTCTTTTTTTGCGAGGCTCAAGCCTGCAATCAGCGCATCAAGTCGCTCGCTGGTCCATCCAGCGGACTCAAAATCCGCCGCATCATCCCCTTCGGAAAGCTGATCGCTTAGTGCGGTTACCGGAACGCTCCGTATTGACCCTGCGCCGATTTTGAGCAGGTGCTTTTCGATCTCCACCATGCAATGCAAGCCCGGACTATCGTTGTCTGGCCAGAGCAATACATCACGGCCTGCCAAGGGTAGGAAATCCGCTTTTTGCCAAGAGTTCGTGCCGTTGAGCCAGCACGTAGAGACGTAGCCAGGTAGCAGCTTTCCGGCAGCATCGGCGGCTTTTTCACCCTCACATAAAACGACAGGATCAGCAGAGCGTTTCGCCAACTCATCTAGCCGCAAAAGTGGCCGAGGTGCATTTAGACCTTGCCACCGCCACTGACTGGATCCGCTGGCACCTTTGCACCAGGTCAGCGGCGCGAACACCTTGCGTGCTGTACCACTGTCATCCAAACCCAGGTCGAAGCGGTATAGGACCATCAGTGGCTGGCTGGCGGCGTCCCGATAGATCCACATTCTCGATGGCGCTCCGTGCTGGCGATGCTTAGCCGGAATCTTACGCATGGCACTATCAGGGATTGGAAGTATGGGCACCCAGGCGGCTGTTTTGCTGGGAGGCGATTTTTCATTGCTGGAGGCGCCGGCGGTTACGCCGAGAAAGCCAGCCAGCTTATTGCACGCCTCAACATCTGTTCCGCCATCGAGGTAACGCACCAGGTCAATTAGGTCGCCACCCTTGTCGCCCGTGGCGAAATCTGACCAAGTACCCTTGTTCAGATTCACCTTGAACGATCCGGCGTGTTTGTCTGCGCGGGTTGGGTTCGGGGCCGAGTATTCTTTGCCGCCGTCTTCGCGTTTTCCGTTTGGCAGCCAGTGAGCCAGCACGCGGTCAATGGCCCCCAGGGCAGCGGCTTTCACGCTGGCGAAGCTGGGGTGTTTTTTTCCCGTACTCATGGGGTGTTCCCCGCGATTAGAAGGCCGGTCGTAACATCGTCAATTATCGCTTTTGCCATCTCGCCCAATTCGTGAGCGGCCCACGTAACAGTCTCATTGCCGTCATCCATGCCGCTAACCAAAGTCAACCTGTTTACTATTCCCAGCAGATTCGAGGCGTGTTCCAGAGCGTCCCCTACAGGGATGTCAGGGTTGATACGGAATATTTTTTGCCCGTCCACGTTGCAGGCGCCGAAGGACATACCGCCTGCTGTTTTGGCTTCGATGTGAGTGGTCTTCATAGCGCGCCCCCAGCATTTTCCAAGGTGCGAGCTTTGCTCATGTGTTGGTTGTAGCGAGCCAGTCGAGTGGACAGGCTGGAGTTTGCATGAAGGGCAGACATGGCCATGGCACGGTGTGCGGCGGCTCGACTGGAGTTACTGGACGGATTGAGGGCGTTTGCGTGCTTCATGAGGCGATACTCCAAGTTTAAATGGAGCTGCCACGAATCGCCGTCAAACGATTTAAGGTGGCAGCTGTGCGCAGGTTGACGGACCGGGAACTTGGAACCCGGCAGACCCGAAGGTCTCCCACGCACAGCCGCCATAACACGAAACTGCGGGCACAAAAAAAGCGCCTGCTGTCGGATGGGGCGCCTGTGCGCCAAGTTGCTCGGGCCGTCAAACCCGGTCACTGAATTTGCAGCGACAGCCGGAGCATAGCGCCTCGATTTTAGAAGTGCAACAAGCGGAGCTTGCGCGATTGCGCAATGCGTCATAAATTGAATGGGCATATGAGTCTACCTCTAACGCCTCCGGTTGCAGCCGGGGGCGTTTTCGTTAGTGCTGAGTGGCGACGGAGCGAGTCAGAGACAACCAGCTCAGGTGCTGGCCTTTACGGGACTCTGAGCGCATGTGCTCCAGGGCGGTAGGGTTGGCCAGCAGGTTGGGGATGAGCTGTTGTGCATCCTTGATCACCACTCCCTCTGGGATCTCGATGGCCAGCAACACCCAGTCGAGCGTCGGCCAGGCCAACAGCAGAACATGGGCACCCTCTGCGATCGCACGATCACGCAGCGCGCAGAGGTCATGTTTGCCCTTGGCTACCGCTGGAGGCAGAGTCGCTTCAACTGCATCAAGAAGGGAATGCGGCAGGAACACAGGGGTCATGCTGCCACCTGCCCACGGGCTGCGATCCGTCCCCGAACCCACTCCTGAACCTCACTCAATACCCAAGCAACAGGGGCACCACGTGCATTGCTGTGACTGAGCTTTACAGGCAGCGGAAAGCCGCTGTCAGCTCGCCGCATCAACTTGTAAATGGTGGGCCGCGCCAACCCTACAATCGCCATGACTTCTGGGATTCGAATGAGCGTCGTGGCCGGGTCGAGCAAAACTACGTTGGATTTGTTTGACTTGGTTTCTGTTGTCGCAGACATGGTCAGGCCTCGCTCGTTTTCTGGGAGCGATCTTTGAGCCAGGCCAGCAATGCTGCTTTGCTATAGCGCACTCGCGAACCGATTCGCATCCAAGCTGGGCCCGTATTGCGGGAGCTGCGCCAGGCGGCAAGCGTCCTATGCGAGACGCCCAGCTCGACGGCAACTTGGGCAGGCGTAAGAAGACCAGAGGGGTGGAGCTGGAGCGATTCGGCAAATCGCTGAATTACGGTGTTCATGGTGAGCGTCCTGTAACTTGGGAGAGACAGGACGAAATTTAGACATTCGGTTGTTATGGGTCTTTCTAAGTTTTTTACCAGTTTTTAGAAAGTGCTTTCCACCGGTAGTAGGCGGCTCTGGCGGCCTGGTAAGAAACAGCATGCTTTTCAGCTACCGTTTCGATTGCCTTAGTTACCACAAGTCCTTCCCTGCCTACGCAATGCATCACGTCAAAAAAAATATCTAGATCCCGCTGTTCACGCCAGCTCCTGACCCGTGGAGCGGGGCGCCCAGGTAGCCGGATTGCATCACTCCATTGCGCTCCCATTAGCACGTGAGTGAAGGACTTGGCCAAGCTGGCGAGAATCCATGGCTCGACTGGTTCTCCGGCTTCAACCCTGCCAATGAATCTGTCCAGCATGCAGGCGTCAAACAGTTCGTGATCCTCCTCGGAAGAACTCCCATCGTTCACTCGCCGAAACAGCTTATCGAGATCGTCCTCAGCCCATGGCACCCAATGCCAAAGCATGCGCTTTGGATTCTCACCATCAGGAATTAGGACCCAGCTGCGTGTACTACGAACAGATACCGCGTTTTTAAAAGTGTTATCCATGTCCTCTAATTCATCATCCATTACAGAACCCCTCGCCCCGAAAGCTCTGCGAACCCCCCGCGCCGTGATTCGACACAGCGTTTCCATCACCTTGGCCCGCAGGCAGAAGAGGCGGTTTTGAAGAACACCTTTCACCGTATCTGTGTGTTGTGTTCCATCTTTTTTTTGTTCGTGTTCCAGATCTGAAAGCCACGAATTTAAAGGGCTTCACGGATTCAGGAACACCAAGAACACTAAGAACACGAGATTTTAGGCCGGGGCTCTGGTGCATGCTCAAACCACCTTTCCAAAATTACCTTGGATCACGTTGCCTTTCTCCAGTCTGTCAAGGTAATCGGCGTACCACTGCATCATCGTTGTGCGTTGTGTCAAATACTGAGCCTTGTTGTAGATCCCGCGTACACCTGGCGCCTTGTGGCTGAGCTGGGCTTCGACGTGGTCGGCATCAAACTCGTGTTCGTTCAGGATGGTGCTGGCGATATGGCGGAAACCATGACCGGTCTGTCTGCCCTCATAGCCAAGGCGACGCAAGGCCATCAGAAACACGGTATCGCTACGGGGTTTGGTGCGGTCGCTTCTTCCGGGGAATAGCAGTGGGTAGGCTCCAGTCAGGCCGCGCAGCTCTTCCAGTATTTCAATGGCCTGGCGGCTGAGTGGCACCAGGTGTTCAAGCCCTTTCTTGCGTCCCTTGCGTTCTACTGGGATTGTCCAAAGCTTCTTGTTTAGATCGAATTCTTCCCAGCGGGCTTCGCGCAGCTCGCTGGGGCGCACGGCTATCATGGTCAGCAGGCGTAAGCCGAGTTGTACGTCTTTGGCGTGGGGATAGGAGCGGATAGCACGGAGCAGGGCAGGCAGCTCCTCAAGGCTGACATGGGCATAGTTCTCAGCTTTACCTGAGGCCAAGAACTTGTGGACGCCCTCAAGCGGGTTGTTCACAGCTCGCCCCGTCACCCGGGCCAGATCGTACACATCCTTGCAGTAGGCCCTCACTCGGCTCATTTGCTCAAGAATGCCTTGCTGTTCCAGTCCGCGTAGCAGCTCCATCCACTCCATCGACAGGATGCCGGTGTACAGCCGTTTGCCGAAGGTAGGGAACACATGACGCTCCAGTGCGCCCATAACTCGTTTAGCGGTGCCAGCATCCCAAGAGTTGAGCCGGGAGGTGTGCCACTCCCGCGCCAGTGATTCAAAGGTGCTGTTGCTGGCTGCCAGATCGGCAGCTTGGCGGGCCTGTTTGGTTGCTATCGGATTCTTGCCTTCAGCCGCATCGGCGCGCAGTTCGGAAGCCTTCTGTCTGGCCAGCGCCCCACCGACCTCCGGGTAACCACCTAACCCCAGCCAACTCCACTTACCTGCAGGCGTCTTGTAACGTAGTTGCCAGGACTTCTGGCCGTCAGGCTTCACGCGGAAATACAGGCCGTTGCCATCCTGTTCCCGGTATTCCTTGGTGTCGGGCTCCAGGCCCGCTAGGGCGGTATCAGACAGCGGGCGGCGCTTGATTTCGGAGCGCTTCATTGGCTTGTATCCCCTCGGTTCTATTTTTCATCAAGGATACACAGGGGGATACACGACGGGAAGATATAGGGGTAGATAAGGAGATACAGCCAGAAACAAGAAAGCCCGCACTAGGCGGGCTTCTTGAGGTTGTTTAGAGACTCATGTAGACATCTGTAAACAGGTACTTGGTGGCTACACAGGGACTTGAACCCCGGACCCCAGCATTATGAATGCTATGCTCTAACCAACTGAGCTATGTAGCCAAGTGGCGCGCATTATTCGCTCAGAACGAACAAGCGTCAAGCGCTTTTTTTGAAAATTTATCTACGCTATCAACTGTTTAAGCAAAAACGCCGGGTAAGGCGGCCATTGGCTGGGTTTTGCGCAGGTCCCAAAGCCGCAAAGATTAAAGTGCGGGAGCGGGCTTGCTCGCGATGGCGGTGTATCAGGTTAGCAGTACTTGACTGACACGCCGCCTTCGCGGGCAAGCCCGCTCCCACATTTGATCTGGGGTGTTCTACCGTCGGCGTACTAGCTTGCTGGCTCTTTACAAGACATGACCGCTGCATCGATTCACCTACTCGTTAGCCTGCTAACGGGATAGCCTTCCTGCCCCAATAAGTGGCACATTGTCACACCTGCACCTGTGCATCCATCTGCTGTACGGAAACGTTCCTCATGGCTCTTACCAATTCCCAGCCTTCAGTGGCTACGACGCCGGCCGCCGGGCAATCCAGCCCGTTGGTCATGTCTATCATCGGCGCCGTAGCGCTGGCGCACTTGATCAATGACTTGATTCAGGCGGTGTTGCCGTCGATCTATCCGATGCTCAAGGAAAGTTATGGCCTGACCTTTACCCAGGTCGGCCTGATTACCCTGACGTTCCAACTCACGGCGTCCTTGCTCCAGCCGTGGGTGGGTTACTACACCGATCGCCATCCCAAGCCGTTCCTGCTGCCGTGCGGGATGATCTGCACGCTGATCGGGATTCTGATGATGTCCCAGGTCGGCAGTTTTCCACTGATTCTGCTGGCGGCGGCCTTGATTGGTATCGGTTCCTCGACCTTCCACCCGGAAGCATCCCGCGTGGCGCGCCTGGCATCCGGTGGCCGCTACGGCCTGGCGCAGTCGACCTTCCAGGTGGGCGGTAACGCCGGCTCGGCCTTTGGCCCGTTGCTGGCGGCGGCGATCATCATTCCGTTTGGCCAGGGCAATGTGGCCTGGTTCGGTTTGTTCGCGGTGTTCGCCCTGGGGGTGCTGTACGCGATCAGCCGCTGGTACCGCAACCACTTGAACCTGTTCAAGCTCAAGCAAGGCCAGGCCGCTACCCATGGCCTGTCGAAAAACCGCGTACTGGGTGCGCTGGTGGTGCTGGGGTTGTTGGTGTTTTCTAAGTACTTCTACATGGCCAGCTTCACCAGCTACTTCACCTTTTACCTGATCGAGAAGTTCGACCTGTCGGTGGCCAGTTCCCAACTGCATCTGTTCCTGTTCCTTGGGGCGGTGGCGGCGGGCACGTTCTTTGGTGGGCCGATTGGCGACAAAATCGGCCGTAAGGCGGTGATCTGGTTCTCGATCCTGGGCGTGGCCCCGTTCACCCTGTTGCTGCCCCATGTCGATCTGTTCTGGACCAGCGTGCTCAGTGTGGTGATCGGTTTTATCCTGGCCTCGGCGTTCTCGGCGATTGTTGTTTACGCGCAGGAATTGGTACCGGGCAATGTGGGGATGATCGCCGGGGTATTCTTTGGCCTGATGTTCGGGTTTGGCGGGATTGGTGCGGCGTTGCTGGGCTATCTGGCGGACATCCACGGCATCGAATACGTGTACACGCTGTGCTCGTTCCTGCCGCTGCTCGGGGTGCTGGCGATTTTGTTGCCGCGTTCGAAAAAAGCCTGAAACCGGAAGGTTGGCCCTATCCCTGGGCGGTCCCTCTCCTACTGGAACGGGTGAGAGTTTGTCGCGCGTTTCAGTTGTTCCCGTGCCCGGGACAGGCGGGAACGGACGGTACCGATCGGAATCGCCAGGGCATCGGCGGTGTCCTGGTAGCTGCCGTCGGTTTCCAGTGAGGCATACAAGGTGTTGCGCATTTCCAGGGGCAGGTGCTGGATCGCATTGAGGGTGTTTTCCAGCCGGCGGCTGATCTCGAATTGGCGCGCCAGGTCCTGCTCTTCGTTGTGTCCGTGGGACAACGATTCATCGAACTCGCAATGCACCGGCTTGGCATAGAGCCGGCGAAAGTGATTGCGGATCAAATTCAGCGCGATCCCGCACATCCAGGTGCTCAGGGACGCCTGCGCGCTGAAGTGATGGCGGTTACGCCATGCCTCCAGATACGTCAGTTGCAGGATATCGTCCGCATCCTCCGGGTTCAGTACGCGTTTATGAATGAACCGGCGCAGGCGTTTGTGGTGCTCGTCGGACAGATCTTGGATGGATTGGCTAGGGTCACGGGGAAGATTGACTAAAACACTGATTGGGATATCCATGATTTTTCCTCAGGGTAAAAACGGTCGAAATGGTTTCGACGAGAACCCTGTTAGCACCGCTTGTGCCAAACGGAATATGTAGATATCTATTTGATAAATATAAGGAAATATCTTGTTTTAGGTGTTTTTTGTGCAATAGCTTGCGCAGAGCATCGTGGATTTGTGCGGGTATTTTCATGGGCCATGGGAAGCGCATGAAGATGGAACCGGATCGGGCCTTCCAGCCACACAAGGATACGAATCTCTTGCTATGGCATTTCCATGAAAGTCGATCCCAACCTAGATGTGCAAAATTCCGCGCACCTGAATCAACCGGCACCGGCACGGATTGAAAGTGGGCTGTCTTCGCCGATAAGCGCCCCCGTTGCGGACGATCTCAGTGTGCTGTTCAGCCAAGAGGTCGAACTCAACGCCCGGGCGTTGGGGCAGCGCCAACTAGGCTTGCGCATCCCGGCGGTCGAGCAACTGACCCAGCTCTATGAGCAATTGGGTCACCCGGCCCAGGCGAAAATGGCGACCATCGCCCGCAATGTCAGGGTCCAGCTGCTGCTCGGTGGCGGGGTCGGCAAGATGATGGACATCACCGGCAACGACCCCGCGCGGGCCTATGTGGTGCTCAAGCACGTGGCGCTGCAGGCGGATGCCGAGGGCCGCACCGCAGAGGCGAGCCTGGCGCGCACTTCCCTGGCTGGCCTGGAGGCCGATTACAAGCCACAGATCCAGGCGGGGCTGAATACCGCGTTGGCGCTGCAGGCGGGCACGGATGACCCGCAGCTGCGCCAGGCTGTACGCAGCATGTATTACACCAGCGTGGTCACGAGCCAATCGCTGGCGACCCTGATGCAATCATTGCTGGGGCTGTTCGGTGAAGGGGACTTTGCGTCCGGGTTGAAGCTGATACGCCGGGCCCTGGCCGATGATGTTGCGGCACAGACCTCGTCGGTCGACCGGGGCCAGTTGCGAACCTTGCTGCTGGGCCTCAACGATTGCAGTCGATTGAGTGGTGTGCTCGCGCGCTGCAAGGCGTTGATCGGGCAATCCCTGCTTCTGTACCCCGAACTGCAGCTGGATCCGGTGGGCTTGTTGCAACGCTTGCTGGGGTATGCGGCCGGTGGTCTTTCCTCCCAGGAAATCAAACACCTGGCCCGGGATTTGGGCGGCAGTCAGCTGGCTCATCAGTTGAGTGGCCTCAGTGCCTTTTTCCCGGAACTCAAGGCCCTGCCCCTGGCCTGGTGGTGTGATGCAAGACGGCGCGAAGAAGCGTTGAACAGCTACAAGCACGTGCTGCTTGAATACGCCGCGCAGGAGCGTGGCTCGCGCCATACCCACACGTGGCCGGGATTGAAGGCATGAGTGCGTTGCGGGCAATCAATGCGTTGCTGCTGAAGGTTGCACAACGCGCCGAGGTGCTGGGCGCGGTGGTGGTCATGGCCATCGTGTTTATCTTTATCGTGCCGTTGCCCACCTGGCTGGTGGATATCCTGATTGCCCTCAATATTTGTATTTCGTGCCTGTTGATCGTGCTGGCGTTGTATTTGCCGGGGCCGCTAGCCTTTTCTTCGTTTCCATCGATTCTGCTGTTGACCACGATGTTTCGCCTGGCGTTGTCGATTGCGACCACACGCCTGATCCTGCTGGAGCAGGACGCCGGTGACATTGTCGAGGCGTTCGGCAACTTTGTGGTGGGCGGCAATCTGGCGGTGGGGTTGGTGATCTTCATGATCCTGACCCTGGTCAACTTCCTGGTCATTACCAAGGGCTCGGAACGGGTCGCGGAAGTGGCTGCACGCTTTAGCCTGGACGCGATGCCCGGCAAGCAAATGTCCATCGACAGCGACCTGCGTGCCGGGCTGATCGACGGCAACCAGGCCCGGGACAAGCGTGAGCAGCTGTCGCGTGAAAGCCAGCTGTTCGGGGCCATGGACGGCGCGATGAAGTTCGTCAAGGGAGACGCCATCGCGGGGTTGATCATTGTGGTGATCAACTTGCTGGGTGGTTTTGCCACCGGCATGTTCCAGCATGGCATGAGCGCCGGCGACTCCATGGCGTTGTACTCGGTATTGACCATTGGTGATGGCCTGATCGCGCAGATTCCGGCCCTGCTGATCTCGCTGACTGCCGGCATGATTATCACCCGTGTGGCCCCGTCCGGGCGCAGCAAGGGCAGCAACAACATGGGCGCCGAAATTGCCCGGCAAATGACCAGTGAACCCAAGAGCTGGATGATCGCTTCGGTCGGCATGCTTGCTTTTGCGGCGTTGCCGGGGATGCCCACGGTGGTGTTTATCCTGATTTCGCTGATGACTGGCAGCCTGGGTTATTACCTGATGCGCCAGCGCCAGCGTGAGGAAAAATCACAGGAGCCGGTTACCGATACCGTCCCGCCTGAGCAAAACGGGGTGGAGGACCTGCGCGGTTTTGATCCGTCGCGCCCCTACCTGTTGCAGTTTCCGCTGGCCCTGCAGAACAGCCCGCTGGTGACGGAGGTCATCCACGGCGTGCGCCAGAGCCGCAACAGCCTGGTGACCCAGATTGGCTTGACGTTACCGCCATTTGAAGTCGAGTTTGCGCCGGCGTTGGCCGACGATGAATTTCGCTTCTGCGTGCACGAAGTGCCCCTGTTGAAGGCCACGCTCGGTGACTGGGTTGGCGTGGAGCTTGCGGCACTGGCAGCGGATCCAGAAAGCGGGAGCAGGGGCCTGGCCGAGCGCGATGAACAGGACTGGGTGTGGTTTGCGCCCGACGACCCTGTGCTTGCCGATGAACACTTGGCGCGCTCGACGGCGTACAGCCTGCTTCAGGAGCGGATGACCCGGGCCATGTTGCTCAGCGGCCCGCAGTTCCTCGGCATCCAGGAGAGCAAGGCGATTCTCAGTTGGCTGGAGTTCAATCAGCCGGAGCTGGTGCAGGAACTGCAACGGATCATGCCGCTTTCGCGGTTCTCATCGGTGTTGCAGCGCCTGGCCGGCGAAGGCGTACCGCTGCGGGCCGTGCGGCTGATTGTCGAGGCCCTGATCGAACACGGTCAGCATGAACGTGAACCGGAAGCCCTGACCGACTATGCGCGCATTGCCCTCAAGTCGCAGATTCTTCACCAGTACAGCGAAGCCGACGGCCTGCATGCCTGGCTGTTGTCGCCCCACACCGAAAACGTGTTGCGCGATGCCCTGCGCCAGACCCAGACGGGTGTGTTCTTTTCCCTGGATAACGAAAGCAGTGCGGCGCTGGTCAGCCTGCTCAAGCAAGCCTTTGTCGTGCGCCCCAAGAGCAAAAGTGTGCTGCTGGTTGCACAGGATTTGCGCAGTCCCATGCGCACCTTGCTGTTGGAAGAGTTCAACCATGTACCGGTCCTGTCGTTCGCCGAGCTCAGCGCTTCGTCCAAGGTCAAGGTGTCGGGGCGCTTTGATCTTGCCCAGGACAATCTGTTGCGCGAGGAGGTGGCATGAGCACGTCTGGGGTGGTTGTGCAGGCTGTTGAACACGTCACTGTCATTGCAACGTTCATGAGGCCTGGCGATGTTTGAGCTACGTGTGCTTGATGGTTCGCGCCAGGGCGCGGCGTTGCCGTTGTTCGGCGGGCAATGGAGTATTGGTGCGCATCCGGATGCCGACCTTTCGCTGTATGACGAAGGGATTGCCGAGCGCCATGTGCTGCTGCGATGTATTGAGCAGCACTGGTCGGTCCAGGCTCAAGAAGGGTTGGTGCGGGCCAGTGACGGTCAGCTCCTGGCACAGATTGCCGACCTGGCACTGGGCGTTCCTTTTGCCCTGGGCAATGTTCGACTGTGCGTCACCCTGGCCGATCAGCCCTGGCCGCAAGCCCCGGCTGCCATGCCCATCGCGCCAGCGGCCAGGTCGGTGAATGAGGCTGCACCGGCGCTGATGTTGTCGTCGATATCCGGGGCGCAGCAGAAGCGCCTGATCAGCCTGGTGCTGGTGATCGCAGCCATCATCATGGTGGTGGGCCTGGCGACCACTGGAGAGCATGAGGCCCAGGCGTCGTTGATGGCCGCGCCAACTCAGAAAAACGAGCTGGGTTCGGCCTACGAAGTACGCCAGCAACTGCTGAAAATGCTCAACGAACGTGAACTGGGCAATCGCATCCGCCTGCAGGTGATCAATGACCAGGTGACATTGGAAGGGGACGTGGCCCAGGAAGAGATGGGATTGGTGTCGCGCATGCTCAATCGTTTTGGTGAGCAGTTCGATACGTCTGTGCCAGTGATCAGCCGGGTCAAGGAGCGTAGCACGGCACTCCCTTTCAAGATTCTGCAGATCGTCGGCGGGCCCAATGGCCATGTGGTCCTGGATGAAGGCAATCGGCTGTTTGTGGGAGACGAAGTGGATGGCTTGCGATTGGTCCTGATCGATAACACCAAGGTGGTGTTCGACGGCGTACAGCGTTATGAGGTGCGTTGGTGAGTGCCGACCTGCAGGCGCGCCTGGAGGCCTGGCAGCAGGACCGGGCGCAGGCGCTGGCCAGCTTTGCGCCGGTCTCGGTGCGCGGGCGTATCCAGCGCGTCAACGGCATGTTGCTGCAATGCCGTTTGCCCCAGGCGCGTATCGGTGATTTGTGCCAGGTTGAAAAGTCCACCGGCGATTACATGCTGGCCGAGATCATCGGTTTCGATCAGCAGGATGCGGTGCTCAGTGCCCTGGGCAATCTTGAAGGCGTGCGGGTGGGCGCCAGTGTCGAACAGTTGGGCGTCTCGCACCGGGTACGCGTCAGTGATGAACTGTTGGGCCAGGTGCTGGATGGCTTTGGGCGCCCGATTACGGGGGAGGGCGCCAGCGCCTTCGTCGAGGCGCACGCCGATGACACCAGCCTGGTGTTGTGCGAGGCGCCCTTGCCCACCGAGCGGCCGCGTATCCACCGGGCACTGGCCACCGGGGTGCGCTCGATCGATGGTCTGTTGACCCTGGGCGAAGGCCAGCGCGTTGGTTTGTTTGCGGGCGCCGGTTGTGGCAAGACCACCTTGCTCGCGGAGATCGCGCGTAACGTTGACTGTGATGTGATTGTGTTCGGCCTGATTGGTGAGCGTGGCCGCGAGCTGCGCGAGTTTCTCGATCACGAACTGGACGATCAACTGCGCGCCAAGGCGGTGCTGGTGTGCGCGACGTCCGACCGCTCAAGCATGGAGCGCGCCCGCGCCGCCTTCACCGCCACGGCATTGGCTGAAGGCTATCGACGCCAGGGCAAACGGGTCCTGCTGCTGATCGACTCCCTGACCCGTTTTGCCCGGGCCCAGCGTGAAATCGGCCTGGCCGCTGGCGAACCGCTGGGGCGTGGCGGTCTGCCGCCTTCGGTATACAGCTTGCTGCCACGTCTGGTGGAACGT
Source organism: Pseudomonas proteolytica (assembly GCF_007858275.1). Taxonomy (GTDB): domain Bacteria; phylum Pseudomonadota; class Gammaproteobacteria; order Pseudomonadales; family Pseudomonadaceae; genus Aquipseudomonas; species Aquipseudomonas proteolytica. Next base: position 111,103 of record NZ_VFEV01000008.1, on the reverse strand, counting down.
GCCGGGTTGACCCGCGAAGGGGTGATCACGGCGATCTACACCGTACTTATCGAGCAGGACTCCATGAGCGATCCGGTGGCCGATGAAGTGCGCTCGCTGCTTGATGGCCATATCGTCTTGTCGCGCAAACTGGCCGAGCGCGGCCACTACCCGGCGGTGGATGTGCTGGCCAGCCTGTCGCGGATTCTGAGCAACGTCGCCGAGCCCGCGCACATCCAGGCCGGCACCGCGCTGCGCCGCTTGTTATCGGCGTATCAGCAGATTGAGTTGATGCTCAAGTTGGGCGAGTACCAACCGGGCAGCGATGCCCTGACTGATATGGCGGTGGACAGTCGCCAGGCGGTAGACGGCTTTCTGCGCCAGGACTTGCGCGAACCCGCGCCGATGCCGTTGACACTCGAGCAACTGATGAGCCTGACCACCCATGTCCCTTTCTGAAATCGACACCTTGCGGCGACTACGTCGGCATCGGGCAGACCGCGCCGAGCGCGCGTTGCGTGAAGCCAAGCGGCATCAGCAAGCCCTGTTGGTGCAAATCCAGCAGGCACAGGCGGCGCTTGAGCAAACGCGCCTGCAGGAGATCGAGAAAACCGCCGAGTTGCTGGATAAGCATCAAGGCCAGGTGCTCTCGTTGCAGCAACTCAAGGCCTGGAGCCTCCAAGAGCGCACCTTGTCCGCTGGGACCCGGCGCGAAGAAGGCCAGTTGGGTCAATTGCATGACCAGCGGGAGGAGCACGTGGTGCAGATCGCCAGCGCGCAGAAACAGGTGAGCCAATGCTTGCGAGAGGTCGAGAAACTCCAGGAGTTGTCGGTTTTATTGAGGCAGGAAGAGGTACAGGAAGAACTATGACCCAAGTCCAAGCAAGCAAACCTGAACGCCCGCGCCCGCGCGATCCACGAGCGGAACAGGAGCCTCAACCGTCGGGGGTCGTACCTTGGGAGCAGGGGCGGTTATTTGCGCAACTGCTGGACAGTGATGGCGAGGGGGCAGGCTACGGCACCTCGGCAACGGCCGCCGGGGTGGCGGGCGATTCCTTGATGATCGAGGCGATGACGGCGCAATTGGCCCCCCGGATTCATGGCAGCGCGCAATGGCCGCTGCAGGCGGTACTTTACTTGCCGCGCCTGGGGCGGATCAGCGCCAGTGTGCGCCGTGAGCAGGGGCTGTGGAACATCGAGCTGGCGGCCGAGCAGGAGCTTGCCGCGCGTTGGCTGGGCGGTGTGCGCGAGCGCTGTGAGGAGCGTCTGGCCGATGCCCTGGGCGCGCCTGTCGCGTTACACCTGGTCCATGTGGGCGCGGCATGATCATGCCGGCACTCGCGATTCCCTTGGTCAAAAGCGCCACGGTTGCGGCACGCCTGCGCCTGGGGCGGGGCCTGCGTATGCCGTTTCAGGTCACAGGCCAGCACGGTGAGCTGCTGCTTGAGCCTGGTCGTGCGCCCAGGAGTGCCGCGCCTCTGTATTTCGAAACCGCCTGTGGGCTGTTGGCTTTCAGCGAGCCAGGGCCGATGTTCAGTCTTCTGGGGGAGTGCCCGGTGACGCTGGCCGAGGCCGGCAATGATCCGGATTCCTGGTTCTGGGAACTGTTCCAGCACCACTTGAGCCCTCAGGTACGCGCGTTGTTTGGTTATCTGCGGCTGCGGGCCTCCCCTGGAAAACTGAATTTCGGCTGCCGGCTCACGGTGACATTGGGTGCCTCCAGGGTGGTGGGCTACCTGTTGCTGGCTCCCGAAAGTCTGTTGGCATTGTGTGATGCGGGGCGCTGGCAACCCACGGCCCAGCCATTACCGCCCTCGTTTCAACTGACGATTGCCGCGACGTTGGGGCGTTTGAAGCTGCCCCTGAGCCAAGTTCGCGGCCTGCGTGCCGGTGATGTGGTGATGCTGGAGCAGGCTTTTTTTGATGTGCATGGCAATGGCCATTTACGGATTGGCAAGCATCGCCTGCATGGGCGCATTGACGATGAATCAGGGCCAATGGGCCTGACACTTATATCTACTGAGGAAACGTCTGTGGACGAGGATCTTTCAGCACAACACTACTCGGGGTATGAAGAGCATGACCTTGATGAACCCGTGGTGGATGTTTTTGGCCATGAGCCTTTCGATGAGTTGAGCATGGCCTTGAATGTGCGCTGTGGCACCCTGAACCTGACGCTCGGGGAACTGCGCAACCTTGCGCCCGGTGCGGTGTTGAGCATCGCGGGCTACGCCCCCGGCATGGCGGGGCTCTACTATGGCGATCGGCCGATTGGCCAGGGCCAGTTGGTGGAGATGGACGGACGCCTGGGCTTGCAGCTGTCCCGTGTGATTTTTGCGCGATGACGTTCCAGGGGGTCGAGCCCGTAATCCTCGCGTTATTCATCGGCGCACTGGCCTTGATGCCGATGCTGTTGATCGTCTGCACGGCCTTTCTGAAAATTATCATCGTGCTGATGATCACCCGTAACGCCATCGGCGTGCAGCAGGTGCCGCCGAGCATGGCGCTCAACGGCATCGCCCTGGCGGCGACCCTGTTTATCATGGCGCCGGTAGGGTATGCCATCGCCCAGAACGTCAAGCAAGCCCCGGTGGACTTGAGCAGCGTGCAACGCTTCCAGGAAACGGGGCTGGTGGCCATCGAGCCGCTGCGCCTGTTCATGACCCGCAATACCGACCCGGACGTCCTCACGCACCTGCTGGAAAACACCGCACGCATGTGGCCGCCGGAAATGGCGCAGAACGCCCAGCGCGACGACCTCATCTTGCTGATTCCGGCCTACGTGATTTCACAATTGCAGGCGGGGTTCGAAATCGGTTTCCTGATCTATATCCCCTTTATCGTCATCGACCTGATTGTCTCCAACCTGCTGCTGGCCCTGGGCATGCAGATGGTCTCGCCGATGACCATTTCCCTGCCCCTCAAGTTGCTGCTGTTCGTCTTGGTTTCCGGTTGGTCGCGGCTGCTCGACAGTCTGTTCCTTTCTTATCTGTGAGTGACCTATGGAACCGATCGTACTGTTCAAGCAAGGCATGCTGTTGGTGGTGGTGCTCTCGGCGCCGCCGCTGATTGTCGCGGTGATCGTCGGGGTGCTGACCTCCCTGGTGCAGGCCCTGATGCAGGTACAGGACCAGACATTGCCCTTTGGCATCAAGCTGGTGGCCGTCGGCATCACCCTGATCCTGACCGGGCGCTGGATTGGCGTGGAGTTGATTCAACTGATCAACATGACATTCGACATGATTGCCCGCTCGGCACTGAACTGAGGCACACGCATTGCTCCTTTACCTTGAGTTCTTGCCCAGCCTGTTGATCAGCATGGCGCGCATCTACCCGTGCATGTTCCTGGTGCCGGCCTTCTGTTTCCAGCATGTGCGCGGGATGACCCGGCACACGATCGTGATGGTCGTGGCCCTGTTTCCCACACCCGGCATTCATGCCGCATTGATGGGCAAGGACTACTCCGCATTGATGCTGGGCGGGCTGGTGCTCAAGGAGGCGGCCCTGGGGTTCTTGCTCGGGGTTTTGCTGTTCATGCCGTTCTGGATGTTCGAGTCGGTAGGCGCGTTGCTCGATAACCAGCGTGGCGCCCTGGCGGGCGGGCAACTCAACCCTTCGCTGGGGCCGGATGCGACACCGGTCGGGCACCTGTTCAAGCAGTTGGCGATTTTTCTGCTGATCTCGACCCTTGGGTTGGGCGTGCTGACGCAAGTGATCTGGGACAGCTACCTGATCTGGCCACCCACGGCGTGGGTGCCGCTGCCGGCGGTCAATGGCTTCAGCGAGTTCCTTGGCCTGCTCGGCGATACCTTCGTGCACATGATGCTCTACGCGGCGCCGTTTATTGCGGTGCTGTTGCTGCTGGAGTTCGGTTTCGCCTTGCTCGGGCTCTACAGTCCGCAGCTACAGGTGTCCACCCTGGCCATGCCGGCCAAGAGCCTGGCGGGCCTGGCTTTCCTGTTGCTGTACTTTGCCCTGTTGGAGGATTTGATCGTCGGGCGCATGGGCTTGCTGACGGACCTCAAGCATGCTCTTGGCCTGATGGTTCGGGGCCCGGGGCAATGAGTGACTCCGGCGAGAAAAAACACGCGGCGAGCCCCAAGAAACTCAAGGACCAACGCAAGAAAGGCCAGGTTGCCCAAAGCCAGGACGTGGCCAAACTGTTGGTGCTCACCGCGATCAGCGAGATCGCTCTGTTCACCGCCGAAACCAGCCTGCAGCGCTTCCAGCAGATGATGGCATTGCCTTTTGCGCGCCTCGGCCAGCCGTTTGTGCGCGCCCTGGAAGAAGTGCTGATGGATGGCCTGGTGGTGTTTTTTTCGTTCGGCCTGTTGATGTGCGGGGTGGCGATCGCGGTGAAGCTGATAAGCAGCTGGATGCAGTTCGGCTTGTTGTTCGCCCCGGAAAGCCTGAAGCCGGACTTCAATCGCCTCAACCCGCTCAGCCAGCTCAAGCAAATGTTCTCTGCGCAGTCGGTGATCAATCTCTTGATGGGACTGGGCAAGGCGTTGTTGCTCTCGCTGATCCTCTATGTGGTGATCACCCCCTCGCTACAGGTGCTGATCGACCTGGCCACCAGCGATCTGCAAAGCTACATCGTGGCGCTGATCGCCCTGTTCCGCCACTTGCTGCATGCCTGCCTGGGGCTGCTGCTGGTGCTCGCGCTGATCGACTGGAGCATGCAGAAGTATTTCTTTGCCAAGCGCATGCGCATGACCCAGGTGGAGGTGGTCAAGGAGTACAAGGACATGGAGGGCGACCCTCACGTCAAGGGCCAGCGTCGCTCCCTGGCCTACCAACTCGCCCAGGAAGAGCCAAAGGTCAAGCTGCCCAAGCTGGAAGAGTCCGACATGCTGGTGGTCAACCCGACACACTTTGCCGTGGCGCTGTACTACCGGCCCGGCAAAACGCCGCTGCCGATGTTGGTCGACAAAGGCACAGACGCCCAGGCGCGCCAGTTGATTGGCCGGGCCAAGGCCGCCGACGTGCCGGTGATCCAGTGTGTGTGGCTGGCGCGCATGCTGTATGAGCGAAAGCTGGGGGCGCCGATTCCACGGGAGAGTTTGCAGGCGGTAGCGCTGATCTATCGCACCCTGCGTGAGCTGGATGATGAATCCAAGCGCCAGACCCTTGAGTTACCGGAGCTTGCGCGCCGCTAGGGCGCGCGTTGTACATCCAGGGTTTCGAGCTTGGCCAGTGAGAGCAGGCGGCTGACGATGTCATCGAGCGGCTGGCCGTTGGGCACCAGCGCATGCCAGATCACCAGGTTGCCCTTGGCATCGAGGTACAGAAAGCATCCATCGAACACCATGGCGTGGACAAAGCGCCGCTCCAGCACCCGCTGCACCTGGCCGGCCTGCAGCGCCTCAGGTGCAATCTGCAGGGCCAGGCCGGGTTTCTGGCCGGCGCTCAACCGGCACAGGCTGATGCCCGGGCACAACGTGTGGTGAGCGACGTCGCCGCTCATCAGTTTGTCCAGAGGCACCTGGCGAGGCGCATCAGTGTCGGGTAAGCCCATGGCGGTCACTGTTCCAACGAGATCGTCTGATAGTCCGCCCTTTCGCCTGATGGGCCGGGTTCGACGCGCATTTGCGGCGGCCACCAGACCACCAGCTTGCTAGCGCTCGATTGCGGCCGGGAGCAGGAGTTGCCTTTGCACGTCGGGGTACAGCCGGCCATAAGCAGCACTAGGCCCAGGAGGGTGATGCAGGAGAGTCGCTGTTTCATGGCGCGGTCTTCCGTGTTGGCGTGAGCAGGGAGGGGCGGGTTACACCGATATGTTCATCCTTCACCACCGGGCGCATGGCGATGAACACCTCCGCCTCTTCACCCGGCTTGAGCCAGGCCCGTGGCCAGACGCTGACGGCCAGGGTCTGGGAATTGCTGCATTCGTTCTCGTCAATGCGCACGTTGCGATTGAACTGATTGCGCATCACCACCACCGCCACGTTGAACTGCGGGCCGGCGTACCACTGGCTGCGTTCGGTGTTGAGCGCCAGCAGGTCACGGGTTTTGCACAAGGTGTCCAGGCCCAGCGGCATGGGGGCGGCTTTGAAGGCGTCAGGTACTTGCCCGGTGACGAGGTGGGCGAGGGCGCTGGTGATCGCGCTGCGCTTGATCACCGGCGGGTGCTCGGCATAGCGCCTGGCCAACGGTTTGAGGGCCGCCTGCAGTTCTACCTGGTCGTCCGGTGGCAAGTAGCGTGACGGGTCGGCCTGGTCGCCGATAACGCGAGGGGTGAGGATAAACAGGCGTTCACGTCGGTTGTTCTGCCGCTCGGTGGAAGAGAACAGTGCCTTGCCCAGCAACGGTATATCGCCCAGCAACGGCACCTTGCTTCTTTTATCGGTGCTTTCGGTGACATGGAACCCGCCGACCACCAGCGAACGTTTTTCCGCCATCACCGCCTGGGTGCTGACTTTGCCCCGGCGTACATCGGGGCCTATGCGTTCGGGGTTGGACTCGTCGAAGTTGCCGTCTTCGATATCCACCGCCAGATGGACCTGGTGCCTGCCACGGGTGGTAATGACCCGTGGCACCACCTGGAAACTGGTGCCCACGGTGATCGGCAGGATGGTCGCGTTTTCGACGCCGGCCGTCAGGTATTGAGTGCGGTTGAAGTCAATCACCGCAGGTTGGTTTTCCAGGGTCAGCACCGAAGGGTTGGACACCATGGTCGCCAGGCCCTTGGCCTCCAGGGCCCGTACATCGGCGTAGAAACGGTCGCGCTTTTCGATCGACAGTTGCGCCGATGTCCCAGGCGCCATGTTCACACCGCCGAGAAAGCGGCTGTTCTGAAAACCCCAGTTGACCCCGAACTCTTGCAGTTGGGTGCGCTCGATATCCAGGATGATTGCGTCGATCTCCACCAGTTTGCGTGCCACATCGAGTTGGGCGATCAGCTCGCGGTACATTGCCTGGCGCTCTGGCAAGTCATAGATCAAGACGGCGTTGTTGCGCACATCCGCCTCGACCCGAATTCGCCCTCTTGCAGTGGGGGCTCTGGAGGTGAGCGACATGCCGGGCTCCGTCTGCCCCAGGGGCGCCTGTGCGCCGAGCAACTGGTTCAGCATCGGGTTGCCCAGCCGGGGAAGGATCGGGGTGATGGGCGAGGGCTGCGCTGCCGAGGCCGGGCGTGGGCTCATCGACGACAGGACAGAGTTGTCCCGGGGCTCCAACAGCCCGCGTAGCATGCTGGCAACACCCGCGATGACCAGCTTTTCTCCGCGATAATCAATCGGGCGGTCCGCCGCGTTGGCGAATCTCAGCGGGAACGTCAGCACGCTCTGTTTTTCATCGGGGGATTTTCGCTGGCTGCTGAATTGCCTGATCTGTTCGATGTAACGCTTGGGGCCGGATATCAGCACCACGCCATCGTCAGGGAGTTCCCCCCAACCGAAACGGTTGTCGAGCAGGCCAATGTCAGTCAATGCCTGCTTGAGGTCCGCAACGGTTTGCGATGAGACCTCCAGGCGCGCGGACTGCTGCTGGTCCAGGGTGCTGATGTACAGCATGTTGTTGTACATGTACCACTGGAAGCGATGCTCTACTGCCAGCCGGTCAAGCAACGACTGCGGGGTATTGGCGCGTATCTTGCCGTTGACGGTGCCTTCCAGGTGGCCGTCGAATTGAATCTGCGTGCCAAAGGTCTGGGCGAAATCCTCCAGCACCTCACGCACCTGCTTGTGGTCAGCCTCATAGGCGTAGGCGGTATTTTTCCATTCGGCGGGGATCGCGGCGAGCGAGCTTTGCATGGGCAAAAGCAACCAGGGCAGTACCAGCAGGTAGCGCCAATGAGGGCCTTTTTGAAGGGCCGCGGGCGAGACGGAGCGCAAGCGGGAGCGCTCGTGATTCTTGTTGGGCATGGGGTGTTCTCTGATTAGTGCGGCAGCGAGCGCAGTGACGTGGGTTGGAACCGTGGGGCCTGTTTTGCAAGGCGCGTAATCATTGCGCGCCAGGTATCGCGCTGGTTGAGCAGGGCTTGGAGACTGTCCAGCAAAGGCTTCTCGCTGGTGCTTTGCTGTAGACACTGAGTCAACCAGAGCGCACCCGTTGCAGGCGCCTGTGCGAGTGCACCTTGAAAGTGACTCAGGCTTGCGTTACCCAGGAGCATCCAGGTGTTGAGCTGTGATTTGTCAGGGCGGCCCTGGGTCAGTTGGACCTGCAACAAGAGGGTGTCAGGGCCGTGGCGCAGGAGTATTTCGTCATTGTCTTCGATCAGCCTTAATTCTTCGGCGCGGCTGTTCAACCAGTTGGTAATGAGCGCCTTCACGTTATTGTCCGCTGTCCAGGCCGGACTTCAGTAGCATATGCCTGGCCCTGATATGTTCAGTGAAGGCGTATTCGGATTTACGGTTGGTCATCACCAGTTCATAGAACAAGTCCATGTCCGCCTCGGATCCAGAGTTCTGCTCCATCAAGTCGCTGACATCGTTTCTGCTGCGCTTCGCATCGCTAAGAAGTTGCTCTCTGTAACCTGAGTAGTAGTTCATGGATTTGCTCCTTTTTTGTGTTTCCTCTCTGTGGTTTTGTATGTCGAATTGGTTCCATGTGTAGCCGTTTATTTGGCGCGTGTGCGTGGTGGAAAATCAGGCATCCAACCGCTTGCTGCCTGGCTCTAGAAAGGTGTCGCGCATGGCGGCCCAATCAATGCAAAAGTCGCCCTCTTCGGTTTGTAACAGCAACGTCTGGGGTTTGACGGTATCGTCGGCGCGTAGCGCCCAGAGCGTGGTGTTGTGGTCGGCGAGAGCCTGGCGTGCGGCCTCCAGCTCCTGGGGATGGCATAGCAATGCCGCCTTGACCATCGGCATCTGGCTGGCCATCAACTGTCTGACCAACGCGGCCATGCGTTGTGGCAGGGGCGTATCTTCCAGCAGCAGACGAATCGCCTGGTTGGCGATTGAAGAGGCATATCGTTCAAGGTTGTCGTACATCGCCTGGCGTTCGCCTTCCCAGCGTTTGAACTGCGCGTCGGCACGCCGCCAGATTTCAAGGCCGGCCTGCTCCAGCAGCTTTTCCCGCTGCTTTTCTGCCCGCTTCAGCAATTGCCTGGCCTGGGCCTTGGCATGCTCCAGTGTGTTGTGGGCATGGGCGTAATTGGCCAGGGTTTCGCGGGGGATCAGGGTTTCGGCAAAGGCGGTGGAGCCTTTGGGCAAGTCGATTTTATGTCGGCAAAACATCGTGTTCAGTCTCCATGGTCCTTGGCGCAAGGTGCTTGAGCGTCGCTGTGGATTGTCGCAATACGCCAGACCACGGCATGCCAAAGGGTATCGAGGCGGCTGTAGGAGTCCCCAAGCGAAAGGGCTTTTTTTTCCAGTTCCAGAACGCGCTGGCGAGGGAATCTCAACCTGATGCGTTGCCAGGTGGCGGGGCTGACCCAGGTGCGTAGCAGCTGCAAGGGGTCCTCATCGGGCTGCAGCATATCTGGGGGCAATGCCTTGGACAGTCTGTTGCACCACTGGTGGAGGTTTTCATTCAACGCGCTTGCGTAGGCCGGGCGACACGCGCTGTCAATCAACGCCAGCACCAGGTCCAGTTGCTCCGGCGAGGCGAGCGCCAGTTGCAGCAATGTGGGCTGAGGCGTGGGCGGCAGGCAGGGCGTGATCCCATAGAGTCTGGCTACCCACAGGTGTCGACTGTGACCAAGCGCAGTCAGTGCTGCGTGCTCATCAACCGTTCTCCAGCCTTCGCGTGAATGCAGCCAGGGGGTTGCCCACCACTGGACCCATGCCAGGTTACTCATCGTGCGAGGATGGCCCGGCCGTTTGGGCATGCGGCAGCGCTCGCTGGCCCCTGATCCGCCAGAATGTCACGGCGATAATGAGCACCACTAAAACGATCATGGTGAAGGTGACGCTGGCCCGCCAAAAGCCAATGTCATCGCCTGGCACCAGGAACGGACCGAAATAGGCCAGGCGTTGCTGCTCCAGATAGGCCGTTGCGGGAACGAATACCACCGTCAGTTTTTGCGGATTTTCGACGGCGTTGGTCATGCCAGGAATACTGCTGGAGACCATCCGGCGCACACGGGCCTGGATGTTGTCGGGGTCAAGCCTGGGATCGTGCTTGATGAACACGGACGCGGAGGCCGGTTGTACCGGTTCGCCCGGTGCAACACGCTCGGGCAACACTACGTGTACGCGGGCGACAATCACGCCGTCGATGTTCGATAACGTGGTTTCCAGTTCCTGGGACAAGGCATAGATATAGCGCGCGCGCTCCTCAAGCGGAGTTGAGATAACCCCTTCCTTGCGAAAGGTGTCGCCCAGGGTGGCGCGGGCGGTCTTGGGCAATCCAACGGCTTCCAGGGTGCGTACGGCCCGCCCGATATCGGAGGCGTTGACCACGACGACCACACCGTCTTTGGCGGGGACTTTGGTGGCGCGTATATGCTTGTCTGCCAACTCCGCGATGACTTCATTGGCTTCCTGCTCGGAGAGTTGGCGGTGAAGTTCGACGCGGTCACTGCAGGCATTGAGCATGAATGACAACACTAGCGTTAACGTAATAAACCGTAGGCGAGTCATTTTTATCTACTGAAGGTTGCAGATTTTATCGATGCCTTGTGCGGTTTTACCGACACTTTTAACGAGCATTTGCGTCAGCAATAACGTATCGGACAGTTGCTCAGGATACTTTCGCGCTTCATCAAACTTATTCTCGCTGCTCAAGGCTCGCAGACTTTTGGTCATGCGCTGGGTGACAGAAGTCAGCCGCTCGGATGCTTCGGACAGCATGCTCTGTGGCGTCGTGTAATTGCTCCCTGGGCTGGGCTGGGCTGACGAGTCCATGATTGAGGCGAAATAATTGACATCGGTGTGGGAGATCGAGGACTCCTGTGCGCTGGAGGACCCATTGAGATCCTCATGTTCAGCAGAGCGTACTCTTCCTATAAACATATGGCGCCTATTACGTAAGTATCGCGGGGAGGGTTTGTTATTGATGAGGCCATTCGTTGTTAGATTGGCGAAGTGACCTTCCCGCCACCCAGTGGCAGGAAGGTCAGAGAGGGCCAGGCTGATTACAAACGGAGTGCGTCAGACGCGGTTTTGATGCCTGCGGTATTTTGGTTTACCGCAGTTTTCCATGCGTTTTTCACACCGTCAGCCCTCTTTTTCGCTTCTGCGGCTTCAAGGCCTGCGTCTGCCTGCTCTGCACTCATACCACCAGCGCTGCTACCGTAAGGGTTGGAGCCGGAAGAGCCAACTGAACCAATACTCATATTGTTTACTCCGTATTTAACGTTGATTTCACTGGACTAGCGATGCTGAGAGACGCATTTATCACATGCAGTTTCGCCGTTCCATAATTTATGTGGCGCAGGAAATGTATGCGTTCCAATTGTGTCTACAGGGTATGTTTCAAAAGATGTAATTTTTCAGTTCGTTGCCAGATCTTTATAGTGCGCAAGTTATGTCAGTGATATTTCCAGTTGCTTCATTCGGTAATAGAGGGTGCGCTTGGGCACGCCTAACTCGATGGCGACGCCATCAACATTATGGGCATGTCGGTTCAGCGACTCTTCAATCAGAACTTTCTCGATTTGCTGTAAACGTTCCTTGAGCGGCATCTCCCAGTCCTGGCGTTCTTTTACCGCAGCACAGAGGGGAGGGAGCCCCAGGACGAAACGCTTGGCTGTCGAGCGCAGTTCGCGCACATTCCCTGACCAGGGATGGCAAAGCAATTGTGAAAGCAGAGCGTTGGGAGGCGAGGGTGCTGGGCACTTGAAGTACTCAGCCTCCTGCCGGATCATTTTCACGAACAGCGGGATGATGCGCTCTGGTTGCTGCCTGAGTGGCGCCAGGTTGATGTTGACCACATTCAGGCGAAAGTACAGGTCGCGCCTGAAGGCCCCTTGAGCGACCATCTCATGCAAGGACTGCTGGGCAGAGGCAATGACGCGCATGTCTACGGGGATAAACCGGGTCGAGCCCAAGCGTTCGACGCCACGGGACTCCAATACCCGGAGCAACTTGGCTTGCAGGGGAAGCGGCATGCTGTCTATTTCGTCCAGGTACAACGTGCCCAGGTGCGCAGCTTCGACAGAACCTGCACGCGATTGCATGGCCCCGGTGTAGGCGCCGCTGTTGACTCCAAAGAGCTGGCTTTCGGCAAGGCTCTCCGGTATCGCCGCACAGTTGACCGCGACGAAGTTCCCCCGTCGTCCTGACAGGCAATGAATACGTTGCGCTAAAGTGTCCTTGCCGGTGCCTGTTTCCCCAAGCAGCAGAATGTCGATGTTGAGCGCGGCAGTGTTATTGATGGTTGTTTCTATGTCTGGGCAATCATTGAACGGGGTGTCTGTTTCAACTTCACTTTGATAGGAGGCCGACATGTTGCTATTGCTCCAATTCCATTAGAGTTGTCGCGTCACTATTGTTTGATTTTTCTAGTGATAGGGATCAGTAGACCGGAAAATGCCCATGATGTCATTGCGAAAGGATGTTGGGATTGTTCACTGTTTCGCCGGCGTTGTTAAAGAACTTGAATTGGAAAAATATTCAAGTTTTTGTAGGAGTGGTATTTGCTGTAGCGCGTAGGAGCAATCCTAAATATTTTATGATTGTTATTTAATTGGCGGGCTGCGCGCTTGAAGTGTCAGTTTTCTGCTCTGCCTGTTCATGTTATTAAAATACATAACAGTGTCTTAATATTTCCCCCGCTGGAAAGTCCCTGGTGTAAATGAAGCGCCCACAAAAAAGCCGATGCAGGGCATCGGCTTTTTTGTGGGCGGCAGGAGCGTTACACGTTGAATCGGAAGTGCATTACATCGCCATCTTTGACGATGTATTCCTTGCCTTCCAGGCGCCATTTACCGGCTTCCTTGGCCCCGGCTTCACCCTTGAACTGGATGAAGTCGTTGTAGGCGATCACTTCGGCGCGGATAAAGCCTTTTTCGAAGTCGGTGTGGATCACGCCGGCAGCCTGTGGCGCGGTGGCGCCGACCTTGACGGTCCAGGCGCGGACTTCTTCGACACCAGCGGTGAAGTAGGTCTGCAGGTGCAGCATTTCGTAGCCTGCACGGATCACACGGTTCAGGCCGGGCTCTTCCAGGCCCAGGGCCTCGAGGAACATGTCTTTTTCTTCGCCGTCTTCCAGTTCGGCGATTTCCGCTTCGATCTTGTTGCACACCGGAACAACCATTGCGCCTTCTTCTTCGGCAATGGCCAGGACCACGTCGAGCAGCGGGTTGTTCTCGAAGCCGTCTTCAGCCACGTTGGCGATGTACATCACAGGCTTGGTGGTCAGCAGGTGGAAGCCCTTGATCACGGCCTTTTCGTCGACGCTCATGTTCTTCATCAGGCTGCGTGCAGGCTTGCCCAGGGTGAAGTGAGCAATCAGTTGCTCGAGCAGGGCCTTCTGCACCACGGCGTCCTTGTCACCGCCTTTGGCATTGCGCGTAACCTTTTGCAGTTGCTTCTCGCAGCTGTCGAGGTCGGCGAAGATCAGTTCCAGGTCGATGATCTCGATGTCGCGTTTCGGGTCGACGCTGTTGGAGACGTGAATCACGTTCTCGTCTTCAAAGCAGCGGACCACGTGAGCGATGGCATCGGTCTCACGGATGTTGGCCAGGAACTTGTTGCCCAAGCCTTCACCTTTCGACGCACCGGCTACCAGGCCTGCGATGTCTACGAACTCCATGGTGGTCGGCAGGATGCGCTTGGGATTGACGATGGCGGCCAGGGCCTCCAGGCGCGGATCGGGCATCGGCACGATACCGGTGTTGGGTTCGATGGTGCAGAAGGGGAAGTTCTCCGCCGCAATACCGGACTTGGTCAGGGCGTTGAACAGGGTGGACTTGCCGACGTTAGGTAGGCCGACGATGCCGCAATTGAATCCCATGGTGTTTCCCCTCGGAAAAAAGTCAGGCCTTCTGGCTGTGCAGGTTTTTCATCGCACGGTTCCATTCACCGGCGAAGATATCCGGCAGCACGCCGAGGGCAAAATCGATGCTGGCATCGAGTTTTTCCTGTTCGGCGCGTGGCGCACGACCCAGGACGAAATTTGAAACCATACTGGCAACGCCTGGGTGGCCAATGCCGAGCCGCAGACGGTAAAAGGTATTCTGATTGCCCAACTGCGCAATGATGTCGCGCAGGCCATTATGACCGCCATGGCCGCCGCCTTGCTTGAGCTTGGCAACGCCGGGTGGCAGGTCCAGTTCGTCATGGGCCACCAGGATTTCTTCGGGTTTGATCCGGAAGAACCCCGCAAGCGCCGCGACAGCCTGGCCGCTGCGGTTCATGTAGGTGGTGGGAATCAGCAGACGAACATCCTGACCCTGATGCGAGAAGCGTCCGGTCAGGCCAAAATATTTGCGATCGGCCACAAGATTGACGCCTTGGGCGTGGGCGATGCGCTCAACAAAAAGGGCCCCCGCGTTATGCCGGGTCTGTTCGTATTCGGCGCCTGGATTTCCCAGGCCAACGATCAGTTTGATGGCAGTCACGACAGGGGCCCTTCCTTTGGAGTTGTGGATAACATCGCCGCAACCTCGTTGCGGCGAAAGTGGACGACAGGAGCTCACTTATCCAGAGATAAACTTCGCGTTATCGCCCGCTTTCTCGCTACGTTTCGGTCCGCGATGTTTCCTCAAGCTCCGACGCTGCAGAGAGTATTACTCGGCAGCGGTTTCGCCAGCTTCATCTTCTGCTACAACACGTGGCGCGTGGACGTTGGCAACAGCCTTGTCGTCGTTGTGAGCCAGTGCAACGAACTCAACGCCTTTAGGGGCCTTGAGGTCGGACAGGTGAATGATGGTGCCGATTTCAGCAGCCGACAGGTCGACTTCGATGAACTCAGGCAGATCTTTCGGCAGGCAGCTTACTTCCAGCTCGGTAGTGGTGTGGGAAACAACGCCACCTTTCTTGACCGGAGCTTCTTCACCGACAAAGTGCACAGGCACGATAGCGGTCAGTTTCTGACCAGCAACAACGCGTACGAAGTCAGCGTGCAGTACGTGACCTTTGGCCGGATGGCGTTGCAGAGCCTTGATGATAACGTTCTGCTTTTTGCCGCCAACGTTCAGTTCGATAACGTGGCTGTAGGCAGCATCGTTTTCGAGCAGTTTGGCAACTTCTTTAGCCAGCATGCTGATGGATTCAGGGGCTTTTTCGCCACCGTAAACTACAGCTGGAACCAGGCTTGCGAGACGACGCAGGCGGCGGCTCGCACCTTTCCCCAGGTCGGAACGCAGTTCAGCATTCAAAGTAAAATCGTTCATGTTGTATCTCCAAAATAACCACATTCGCCCCAGCGTTTGCGACCAGCGCTAAAGGCGATATGGGCAAAAAAGCCCCGCCCCAGCATGGTGCTGGGGCGGGGCGCTTTTCGTCAGATTGATGCCACCAAGGTTTGACCCTTAGCGGAACATCGCACTGATCGATTCTTCATTGCTGATGCGGCGAACCGCCTCAGCAACAACCGGTGCGATATCCAGTTGACGGATACGCGCACAGGCTTGAGCAGCGGCGGACAACGGGATGGTGTTGGTCACCACCAGTTCGTCCAGCACGGAATTCTCGATGTTCTCGATCGCTCGGCCCGACAGCACAGGGTGCGTGCAGTAGGCGAAGACTTTAGCCGCACCGTGCTCTTTCAAGGCTTTAGCCGCGTGGCACAGGGTGCCGGCGGTATCGACCATGTCATCGACCAGAATACAGGTACGCCCTTCGACATCACCGATGATATGCATCACTTCAGAGTGATTGGCTTTCTCACGGCGTTTGTCGATGATCCCGAGGTCCACGCCCAGGGATTTGGCAACAGCCCGTGCACGCACGACGCCACCAATGTCCGGGGACACGATCATCAGGTTTTCAAAGCGCTGGTCTTCGATGTCATCCACCAGAACGGGGGAGCCGTAGATGTTATCTACCGGAATATCGAAGAACCCCTGGATTTGGTCAGCGTGCAGGTCAACCGTGAGAACACGATCGATACCTACCACGGTCAGCATGTCAGCGACGACTTTCGCGCTGATAGCCACACGTGCGGAACGCGGACGGCGATCCTGACGGGCATAACCAAAGTAAGGGATTACAGCTGTGATTCGAGTCGCTGAGGAGCGGCGGAAGGCATCAGCCATCACGACGAGTTCCATCAGGTTATCGTTGGTCGGAGCGCAAGTCGGCTGAATAATGAAAACATCTTTACCGCGGACATTTTCATTGATCTCGGCTGTAATCTCGCCGTCGGAAAATTTACCGACTGAGATGTCACCGAGAGGGATATGCAGCTGACGTACAACACGCCGAGCCAGATCGGGGTTAGCGTTCCCCGTAAAGACCATCATCTTGGACACGCGCAGTACCTAGAGGCTGAGGGTAACCTGGATGAGTATAGAAAATGGCAGGGGCGGCTGGATTCGAACCAACGCATGGCAGGATCAAAACCTGCTGCCTTACCGCTTGGCGACGCCCCTGTATCTGTTGCAACGAGTACCCAGTACTCGGTTCCTTTAGAGCAGACTTTGCAGCTTGCGATGCAACATCGAAACGTTGCTTCCCTTTGCTACAAACCCTGTAAGGGTCTCTGTAAGAAGGGCCGAGACTTTATCAGCTTCAGCTTTGTTTGGGAAGCCCCCAAACACACAACTTCCAGTTCCGGTGAGTTTTGCTTCGGTAAATTTACCTAACAAATTCAATGCGTTACGTACATCTGGATAACGCCTTGCTACCACCGGTAAGCAGTCATTTCGACTGTTTCCCTTGGGAACGGGGCGCACTTTAATGGGAGAAGAGTTACGTGTCAACAACGGATCTGAAAAAATTTCTGCTGTACTTACAGATACTTGCGGAACAAGCACGACATACCACGGCTCTTCGGGGTCTACGGGGGTGAGTTTTTCCCCCACACCCTCAGCAAATGCGGCGTGCCCACGCACAAAAACCGGGACGTCGGCGCCCAGTGTCAGGCCCAGCGCGGCCAGGCGATCTTCATCCCAGCCCAGTTGCCACAAGTGATTAAGACCGAGCAGGGTGGTTGCGGCATTCGAGCTGCCACCGCCGATGCCGCCGCCCATTGGCAGGATTTTATCGATCCAGATATCAATACCCAGCGAACAGCCGGATTGTTCCTGGAGCTTTTTTGCCGCCTTCACGATCAGATTGCTGTCATGGGGCACATCGGCAAATTCGGTGTGCAGTTGAATCACCCCATCGTCGCGTACGGCGAAGGTCATCTCATCGCCGTAGTCGAGAAATTGAAACAGCGTCTGCAACTCGTGATAGCCGTCTTCACGACGACCGAGGATGTGCAGCATCAAATTGAGCTTGGCCGGGGAGGGCAGGGTCAGGCGTTCGGTCATGTCACTGCCCCAGCTTGCGCGGTTGCCAGTCCTTGATCACCAGCGTGACGTCAAGGTTGCTGCCGTGCAGCTTGATGCGCTCGGGCAGCCAATAGCCGCTTTGCTCCACATAACTGAGGTACTCAACCTGCCAGCCATCCTGTTCCAGGGTGGCCAGGCGGCTATCGCCATTGAGGCTCAAGCGGCTCTTGCTGTCAGGCGCGGGCAGGCCGCGAACCCACCAGACCAGGTGCGAGACCGGCAGCTTCCAGCCGACCTGCTCTTCAAGCAACGCCTCCGGTGATGGCGCTTCATAGCGGCCCTGGTTGGCCACTTCGAGGCTCACTTGCCCCGGTCGCCCGGTCAGGCGTGCAGCGCCACGGCCCAGGGGGCCAGAGAGGCGGATGTCGTAATAATCCTGGCGTTGCAGCCAGAACAAGGTGCCGCTGCCCGAATCCTTCGGTGCACGCACGCCGATCTTGCCTTCGATCTGCCAGCCATCAATGCTGCTGAGCTGATCCTTGTGCTGGCGCCATTGCGCCGGGTTGCCCTGGCCTTCGACGGATTCACGGGCACCGAAGCCCGCACAACCGGCGAGCAGGGCGATAAAACTGAAAATGATGGCGTGGCGCAAAAACATAGAATTAAAGAGTCTCGGATCCGGTCAGGCGCTTGATGGTGCTGCGCAGGATAGGGCTGTCGGGTTGTTCCTTGAGGAACTTGGCCCAGATTTGTCGGGCTTCGCGTTGGTTGCCCTTGGCCCAGAGCACTTCGCCCAGGTGTGCGGCCACTTCCTGGTCGGGGAAACGCTCCAGGGCTTGGCGCAGCAGGCGTTCGGCTTCGTCGAGGTTGCCCAGGCGGTAATTCACCCAGCCCAGGCTGTCCAGCACTGCCGGGTCTTCCGGGTTGAGCTGGTGCGCCTGTTCGATCAGGACCTTGGCCTCGGCATAGCGCGTTGTACGGTCTGACAAGGTGTAGCCCAGGGCGTTCAGTGCCATGGCATTGTCCGGGTCGCGCTTGATGATCAGGCGCAGGTCCTTTTCCATCTGCGCCAGGTCATTGCGTTTCTCGGCCTGCATGGCGCGGGTGTACAGCAAGTTCAGGTCGTCGGGGTATTGCAGCAGGGCCTGGGCGAGGATTTTCCAGGCGCGCTCCCCCTGATTGTTGGCCGACAAGGTCTCGGCCTGGATCAGATACAGCTGGATGGCATAGTCCGGCTCGGCATCGCGGGCAGCGGCCAGGCGTTTTTCGGCTTCGTCGGTGCGGCCGTTGTTCATCAGGATATCGGCCTGGCGCAGTTGCGCCGGCAGGTAGTCGTTGCCGGGGCCGACCTGGGCGTACTCGATCAGCGCGCCTTGCGGGTCATCCCGTTCCTCGGCGATGCGCCCCAGGTTCAGGTGGGCCGAGTCGACGTGGCTTTCCCGGGCGATCAGTTCTTCCAGGTAACCCTTGGCCTCTTCCCAGGCCTTGGCTTCCAGGCAGACCAGCGCCAGGGAGTAACGTAGTTCGTCATCATCCGGGTATTGCTGGACCAGGCTGGCGAACTCCACCTTGGCGTCTTCCATGCGGTCCTGTTCCACCAACATGCGCGCGTAAGTCAGGCGCAGGCGCTTGTCGTCCGGATACTTCTTGATGCTCTTTTGCAGCAGCGGCAAGGCTTCCTTGCCCCGGTTGAGGCTTTGCAGCAGGCGTGCGCGCAACAGCAGCGGGGCTATTTCACCTTCTTCCGGCGGGTTTTGCTCCAGCAGCTTGAGGGCGGCTTGCGGTTCGTCATCCTGTTGCAACAACAGCGCCTTGCCAAATACCAACTGGCCGTTGCTCGGGTGCTTTTGCAGCAGGCGGTCGAAACTCTTCATCAGGCCATCGCGGGTGTCCTGGTCGGTATCGGCCGCGGAGAGGGCGAGGAAGTCAAAGTGGGTATCGCCCTTGCCCTGCAAGACTTTCTCCATGTAGACCATGGAGTCGTCGTACCGCCCGGCCCGCGCCAGCTGGATCGCCGCGGCGCGCTGGGCCTCCAGGTCGTCCGGGGCGTTTTTCGCCCAGATCAACGCGGTATCCAGGGCTGCCTGGTCGGCGCCCAGGTATTCGGCGATGCGAAACGCTCGCTCGGAGATCCCCGGGTCCTGGGTGTTGATGGCCTGGGTCACGTAGTTATCCAGAGCAATGTCGAAACGATTGCGCTGGCCGGCGAGCTCCGCGCTCAGCAGGCTGAACACCGTTTCTTCGCTGAACGAGGAATAAACCTTGGGCTTTTCAGGGGCGGGGGCGCTGTCTTCCACCGGCGCAGGACTCTGCGACGATACGGGGGCCATGGACTGGCAGCCCCCGAGGAAGGCAAGGGCAAGGAGCAACGCGGAAGATCTATTCATATAGGAAGAGGACGACTAACCTGCGGTCGGATCATCATGACACAAGCCCTCGGCCAAACATAACCGGGGCACTCGTATTGCCTTAAATGCCTTCTATGTAGCAGCGAGCTTGCTCGCGAAAAACGCCAAGACGCCGCGTTTACCCAAGGTGCCAGCGTTTTCGTTGACGATTTTTGCGAGCAAGCTCGCTCCTGCAAAGGGTCTTTATAGACACAAGGCATTAGGACAATAGACGACGGTGGTTGTTCTGGATGAGTCGAAGTAGGACAATTGTCGGCTTCTCGACATCATCAGCGATATTGAATGGCCTTCCTTGCTCTGGGTATCAACCACAAGACTGCTTCTGTAGACGTCCGCGAGCGCGTGGCGTTTACCCCGGAGCAATTGGTTGAGGCTTTGCAGCAGCTGTGCCGGCTCACCGACAGCCGCGAAGCTGCGATCCTTTCCACCTGCAATCGCAGTGAGCTCTATATAGAGCAGGAACATCTTTCGGCGGATGTCGTGCTGCGCTGGCTGGCTGATTACCATCATTTGAGCCTGGATGACCTGCGCGCCAGTGCTTATGTGCATGAAGATGATGCGGCAGTTCGTCACATGATGCGTGTTGCATCCGGGCTTGATTCGCTGGTGCTGGGCGAACCGCAAATCCTCGGCCAGATGAAGTCGGCCTACGCCGTGGCCCGCGAAGCCGGGACCGTAGGGCCGTTGCTGGGGCGTTTGTTCCAGGCCACCTTCAATTCGGCCAAGCAGGTGCGCACCGATACGGCGATCGGTGAAAACCCGGTCTCCGTGGCTTTTGCTGCCGTCAGCCTGGCCAAGCAGATCTTCAGCGACCTGCAGCGCAGCCAGGCCCTGCTGATCGGCGCGGGCGAGACCATCACCCTGGTCGCCCGGCACCTGCATGACCTTGGCGTCAAGCGTATCGTGGTAGCCAACCGAACCCTGGAGCGCGCCAGCATCCTGGCCGAAGAGTTCGGTGCCCACGCGGTATTGCTGGCTGACATCCCGGCCGAGCTGGTGCGCAGCGATATCGTGATCAGCTCCACCGCCAGCCAGTTGCCGATCCTGGGCAAGGGGGCGGTGGAAAGCGCCTTGAAGCTGCGCAAGCACAAGCCGATTTTCATGGTGGATATCGCCGTTCCCCGTGATATCGAGCCAGAAGTCGGCGAGTTGGACGACGTTTACCTCTATAGCGTCGACGACCTGCATGAAGTGGTCGCCGAAAACCTCAAGAGCCGCCAGGGTGCTGCCCAGGCTGCCGAGGAAATGGTCGCGATCGGCGCCGATGACTTTATGGTGCGTCTGCGCGAGCTGGCTGCCGTGGATGTGCTCAAGGCCTATCGCCAACAGGGCGAGCGCTTGCGTGACGAGGAATTGCTCAAGGCCCAGCGTCTGCTGGCCAATGGCGGTAACGCTGAAGATATTTTGATGCAATTGGCCCGTGGCCTCACCAACAAGCTGTTGCATGCTCCCAGCGTACAGCTTAAAAAACTGACAGCCGAAGGCCGCCTCGATGCGCTGGCCATGGCCCAGGAACTCTTTGCCCTCGGTGAGGGCGCGTCAGACAGCTCTTCGGATAAAAAACTGCAATGAAAGCGTCACTGCTCAATAAACTGGACGTGCTCCAGGACCGTTTCGAAGAACTGACCGCCTTGCTTGGCGATGGCGAGGTTATTTCCGATCAAACCAAGTTCCGCGCCTATTCCAAGGAATACGCCGAAGTTGAGCCGATCGTGACCACCTACTCGCAACTGCTCAAAGTGCAGGCCGACCTCGAAGGCGCCCAGGCGCTGCTCAAGGACAGCGACCCGGACATGCGTGAAATGGCCGTGGAAGAAGTCCGCGAAGCCAAGGAAAAGCTCGTTGAGCTGGAAGGCGATCTGCAACGCATGCTGCTGCCCAAGGATCCTAACGATGGGCGCAACGTCTTCCTGGAAATCCGCGCCGGTACCGGCGGCGACGAGGCGGCGATCTTCTCCGGCGACCTGTTCCGCATGTATTCGCGCTATGCCGAGCGTCGCGGCTGGCGTGTCGAAATCCTCTCCGAGAACGAAGGGGAGCACGGCGGCTACAAGGAAATCATCGCCCGGGTCGAAGGCGAGAACGTCTACGGCAAGCTGAAGTTCGAATCCGGCGCCCACCGCGTACAGCGCGTTCCAGCCACCGAGTCCCAAGGCCGCATCCACACCTCGGCCTGCACCGTGGCGGTATTGCCCGAGCCGGACGAGCAGGAAACCATCGAAATCAATCCGGCAGATTTGCGTGTCGACACCTATCGTTCGTCCGGCGCCGGTGGCCAGCACGTCAACAAGACCGACTCGGCGATCCGCATCACTCACTTGCCGTCCGGCATTGTGGTGGAGTGCCAGGAAGAGCGGTCCCAGCACAAGAACCGTGCGCGGGCCATGTCCTGGCTGTCGGCCAAGCTCAACGACCAGCAGACCAGCGCCGCCGCCAACGCGATTGCCAGCGAGCGCAAGTTGCTGGTGGGCTCGGGTGACCGGTCCGAGCGCATTCGCACCTATAACTACGCCCAGGGCCGGGTCACCGACCATCGGGTCAACCTGACCCTGTATTCCCTGGACGAAATCCTTGCCGGTGGCGTGGACGCAGTGATCGAGCCGTTGCTTGCCGAATACCAGGCCGACCAACTGGCCGCGATAGGTGAATAAATGACCATTATTGCCAGCTTGTTGCGCGCCGCCGAGCTGCCCGACTCGCCGACTGCCCGTCTGGATGCGGAGTTGCTGCTGGCGGCTGCCCTGGGCAAGTCCCGCAGCTACCTGCACACCTGGCCAGAAAAAATCGTCAGCAGCGAAGACGCGCTACGTTTTGCCGGCTACCTGCAACGTCGTCGCAGCGGTGAGCCGGTGGCCTACATCCTCGGCCAGCAGGGCTTCTGGAAGCTCGACCTGGAAGTCGCGCCGCACACGTTGATCCCGCGCCCCGACACCGAACTGCTGGTGGAAGCGGCCCTGGAATTATTGCCCGCCAGCCCGGCCAACGTCCTCGACCTGGGCACCGGCAGCGGCGCCATCGCCCTGGCCTTGGCCAGCGAGCGCCCGGCCTGGCGCGTGACGGCGGTAGATCGCGTATTTGAGGCCGTGGCCCTGGCCGAGCGCAATCGCCAGCGCCTGCACCTGGATAACGTCACGGTGCTGAACAGCCACTGGTTCAGTGCCCTGAAAGATCACACCTATCACCTGATCATCAGCAACCCCCCCTATATTGCCGACAACGATCCGCACCTGGTGGCGGGCGATGTGCGCTTCGAACCCGCCAGCGCATTGGTCGCAGGTCACGATGGCCTGGACGACCTGCGCCTGATCATCGCCCAGGCGCCGCTGCACCTGGAGGCCGGTGGCTGGTTGCTGCTGGAGCATGGTTACGACCAGGCGCCGGCCGTGCGTGACCTGTTGCTGGCGCAAGGTTTTGCCGAGGTCCACAGCCGTATCGACCTCGGCGGGCATGAGCGCATCAGCCTGGGACGCCGGCCGTGCTGACCGATCAGGAGCTGTTGCGCTATAGCCGACAGATTCTGTTGCAACAGGTCGATATCGAAGGCCAGTTGCGCCTGAAAAACAGCCGTGTATTGATCGTCGGCCTGGGTGGTCTCGGTGCTCCGGTGGCCCTGTACCTGGCAGCCGCCGGTGTGGGTGAGCTGCATCTGGCGGATTTTGATACCGTCGACCTGACCAACCTGCAACGCCAGATCATCCACGACACCGACAGCGTCGGCCTGAGCAAGGTCGATTCGGCTATCCGCCGCTTGAGCGCGATCAACCCAGAGATCCGGCTGGTTGCCCACCGCGCTGCGCTGGACGTTGATTCGTTGGCCGCTGCTGTAGCCGGCGTGGACCTGGTGCTCGATTGCTGCGACAACTTCGCGACCCGCGAAGCGGTGAACGCGGCGTGTGTCGAAGCTGGCAAGCCTTTGGTCAGCGGTGCGGCGATTCGCCTGGAAGGCCAACTCTCGGTGTTCGACCCGCGACGCCCGGAAAGCCCGTGCTACCACTGTTTATATGGGCACGGCAGCGACACCGAGCTGACCTGCAGCGAAGCCGGCGTCGCCGGTCCGCTGGTAGGCCTGGTCGGCAGCCTGCAAGCCTTGGAAGCCCTGAAACTGCTGGCCGGTTTTGGCGAACCCCTGGTCGGCCGCCTGCTGCTGATCGACGCCCTGGGCACACGTTTTCGCGAGCTGCGGGTCAAGCGTGACCCCGCTTGCAGCGTCTGCGGTCGCCAGCATGGTTAAGGATGCACCGATTGGTGTATTCGACTCCGGGGTCGGCGGCCTGTCGGTGCTCGACGAAATTCATCGTTTGTTGCCCCATGAGTCGCTGCTGTACGTGGCAGATTGCGGGCATATCCCCTACGGCGAGAAAACCCCTGCATTCATTCGCGAACGTTCGCGGGTGGTTGCAGAGTTTTTCCGCGAGCAGGGCGCCAAGGCCTTTGTGATTGCCTGCAACACGGCCACTGTGGCAGCGGTCGCGGATTTGCGCAGTGATTATCCGGATTGGCCGCTGGTGGGCATGGAGCCGGCGGTCAAACCTGCGGCTGCCGCGACGCGCAGTGGTGTGGTCGGGGTACTTGCCACCACGGGCACCTTGCAAAGCGCCAAGTTCGCCGCGCTGCTGGATCGCTTCGCCACCGATGTGCGGGTGGTGACGCAACCTTGCCCGGGGCTGGTAGAGCTGATCGAAGCCGGCGACCTCAACAGCCCGGCGCTGCGCCAGATGCTGCAAGGGTATGTCGCGCCGCTGATCGAGGCCGGGTGCGACACCATTATTCTGGGCTGCACTCACTATCCCTTCCTCAAGCCCTTGCTGGCGACGCTGCTGCCACCGTCAATCATCCTGATCGACACCGGCGCGGCAGTGGCGCGTCAGTTGCAGCGCCTGCTGGGCGAACGCCAACTGCTGGCCGAGGGCAGTCCTCGGGCGGCGCAATTCTGGACCAGCGGTGATCCGCAACATCTCAGAAATATCCTACCCACACTATGGAAATTCAGCGGCGTTGTGCGAAGCTTCGCCCTGTGAAAAATTCGTGAAATAGCGGGTTTTTTAGCTGAACTTCTGCGTTGTCCGTGATTTCTATAGCTCTTGATGAGCAATACAAAACCATACAACTTCGTTTGGAAAGGATGTTTCTTATGAAGCGCTTGTTCTGTTTGGCCGCGATTGCGGCCGTTTTGGTAGGGCACTCTGTTTCTTCCCAGGCTGCCGGCCTGGAATTTGGGGTGGGGCATACAAGCGATTCGACCATGACCTATCGCCTGGGCCTGCAATCGGACTGGGACAAGAGCTGGTTGCAGAGCGATGTCGGGCGCCTGACCGGCTACTGGAGCGGCGCCTATACCTTCTGGGATGGTGACGAACGCGCCAGTGTCAGCAGCTTGTCGTTTTCCCCGGTGTTTGTGTATGAGTTCGCCGGCGAGTCGGTGAAACCCTATATCGAAGCGGGGATCGGCGTGGCGTTGTTCTCACGCACAAAGGTGGAAGACAACAACATTGGCGGGGCTTTCCAGTTCGAAGATCGGCTGGGCTTTGGCTTGCGCTTCGCTGGCGGGCACCAGGTGGGGATCCGTGCCACGCACTATTCCAACGCGGGCATCAGCAGCCACAACGATGGTATCGAGAGCTATTCGTTGAACTACACCATGCCGCTCTGATACTCCCCAAGCACAGCCCGACCCATGTAGGAGCGGGCTTGTGTGGGAGCCGGGCTTGCCCGCGATGCAGACGACTCGGTGCTTCAGGCAAACTGAAGTGATGCTATCGCAGGCAAGCCAGCTCCCACACAAGCCAGCTCCCACATTTGACCACCACCGTTTTCAGAATCAACGGTAGACCGTTGCAATCCCCTGGCGCTCTTCAAGGCACTCCGGCGCGCCCATCTCGAATTCCCGGCAAATCAGCGGTCGTTTTTCATAGATCGTGCACATCATCGTGTCGCGATCCAGCGCGGCGCACCAGCCGTCGTCCAGGCGCAGCATGACTTCGCCGCCCCAATCGTCCGTGTCGATATAGCGATCAGGCACGCCGGTGTCGGTGATCAGCATGACTTCCAATTGACAGCAGCAGGCTGCGCACGTGGAACAGGTGACGGCGGGTTCGGTGATTTGGGTGTGGGGGATGTTGGTCATAGACGCGCAGTGTAAGGCAAGCCGGTCGAATGCGTGTGAAAGCTCTGACGGACGTCAGCGCGCGAGCCGGTGCAGGCCGGGAAATACCACGGCCCAAAGCAGCGCGATTGCCACCAGGGTCGGGGCTGTGGCAAATCCGAAGCTCACGCCTGCCAACTGGCTGCCGGCGTAGTACGACAGCGGCCCGCCCACGCCCCCCAGCAGGCTTGCGCGCCACCAGGGCCGGGCGCTCCAGGCCAGGCAATGGCGCAAGGTGGTCGCCAGCAACGCCCACAGCAAGATCAACCACCCAGGAATCAAAGGGCCGTGTTCACTGAACTCGAACACGCCTAACGTGCGCAATAGCGTGTCGAGCAGGGTGCCGAGCACGGTCACGCTCAAGATCAACCGCCCCTCAGCGGCCCATGAAGTTATCCACAGCAGGTGAATTGCCAGCACGACCAGCCCGAGCAATAACCAAAGGCTGTCGCCCCCCATCACACAGGCAAACCAGCCGCACTGGAACAGCGCGGCGTTGGCCAGGTTTTTAAGCATTGAAACGCCCGAGCAGCGGTTGTGTCACCGCGCTGGGCTTGGCCAGCAGCAATTGCGCAGTGCCGATGGTGCGCTCCATAAAGCCGCCTTCGCAGTAGCACAGGTAGAACTCCCACAACCGCAGGAAGTATTCGTCGTAGCCCAATTCCGTGAGCCGGCCATGGGCGCGGCGAAAGTTCTCGTGCCACAAGCGCAGGGTTCGCGCGTAATGCAGGCCGAAGTCTTCCATGTGCAGCAGGTTCATATCGGTGTCGCGGCTGACGATCTGCAACATTTTCTGCACACAGGGCAGGGCGCCGCCGGGGAAGATGTAGCGCTGGATGAAGTCGACGCTGCTTTTGGCCTGCTCGTAGCGTTGTTCGCGAATGGTGATGGCCTGCAGCAACATCAGCCCGTCGCTCTTGAGCAAGTGTGCGCATTGCTTGAAGTAGGTGGGCAAGAAACGATGGCCAACCGCTTCGATCATTTCAATGGACACCAGCTTGTCGTACTGCCCGCTCAGGTCGCGGTAGTCCTGCAGCAGCAGCGTCACCTGATTCTGCAAACCCAAGGCCTGGATGCGCTGTTCGGTGTAGGCAAATTGCTCTTTGGACAAGGTAGTCGTGGTAACCCGGCAGCCGTATTGCTGGGCTGCGTACAGGGCCATGCTGCCCCAGCCAGTACCGATTTCCAGCAAGTGGTCCGAGGGCTTGAGTGCCAGTTTCTGGCAGATGCGCTCCAGCTTGTTGAGCTGTGCCTGCTCCAGCGTATCGTCGGCGCTAAGGAACTGCGCCGCCGAATACATCATGGTCGGGTCGAGAAACTCCTGGAACAGGTCGTTACCCAGGTCATAGTGGGCGGCGATGTTTTTTTGCGAGCCCTTGCGGGTATTGCGGTTGAGCCAGTGCAAGCCTTGGGTGAAGGGGCGGGCCAGCTTGGCCAGGCCACCCTCGAGGGCGTCCAGTACATCAAGGTTGCTGACCATCACGCGCACCACGGCAGTCAGGTCCGGGCTGCTCCAGAAACCATGGATGAACGCCTCGCCCGCGCCGATGGAACCGTTGGCAGCCACCAGGCCCCACACGGCCGGGTCGAGGATCTGGATCTCACCCAACAAATGCGCTTCCCGTGCCCCGAACACCTGGCGTTCACCGTCCTCGATCACCACCAGTTGGCCATGGCGCAGCTTGCCGAGTTGGCGTAGCACGGCTTTGCGCAACAGCGCGCCGGTCAGGCCGTTGATGTTCAGGCGCTGGGATTTGATCGATAAGCTAGGGGATTTCATGGTGGCGATCCTTGGGATACCCAATTGCACAGGCGTCATCGGCCGCCTGATGGGGGAAAATCGGTGTGCGTTTAAGGAGCAGGCGCAGGGCTTGCCAGTAGATAGCCAGGCAGGTCTTGGCGGTCATCCACGGAAAGCGCCGCAAGTAGCGATGCAGGCTGGCGCGGTCGAGGGCTTCGCGTTGCAGGCTCAAGGTGGCGTCGAACACCTTGCTCTCGCCTTGCCAGTCGGCCATATGCACCCCCAGGCGTTGGCCGGGCGGGCTGAAGCTCATGCGGTATTGCAGATCCCGGGGCAGGAAGGGCGATACATGAAATGCCTTGGCCACCGCGAAATGCTGATGCTCGCCGCCCGCCAGGGCCCGGGCGGGCAGCACATAGTGGTAGCGCTCGCGCCACGGGGTGTTGGTCACTTCACAGACAATCGCCGCCAGTTGCCCGTCGCCCTCGAAGCAGTAGAAGAAACTCACCGGGTTAAATGCCAGGCCCCAACTGCGGGCCTGGGTCAGCAGGCAGATATTGCCTTGGGGTGTATGCCCAAGGGTCGTGCCGACCAGTTGGCGCACGGCGTCGCTCAAGCAGGTGCCATCGCGGGTCAACTCACGCAGGTAATCCTGCTGGCGAAACGCAAAGGGCGCGAAGCGGCCACTGCCGGCCAACGGTGACAGCCCCAGCACCTGCTCCTGTTCGCTGAGGTCCAGGTACAGCAGGCCGATGCGATAGCGAAAGGCATGGCCCTTGGGGGTAAATCGCCGATGGGCAATCCAGCCGCTGTAGAGGGCGCTGTTCACAGGGTTTCCCCAAACGCCTGGGCCACGCGCAGGGCGCTGACCACGCCGTCTTCATGAAAGCCGCTGGCCCAGTAGGCCCCGCAATAATAGGTGTGCTGCGCGCCATGCAATTCTTCCCAGCGTGCCTGTGCCGCCACCGCCGCCAGGCTGTATTGCGGATGGGCATAGGTGTAGCGGGCAAGGATTTTCAGTGGGTTGATAATCGCTGTCTGGTTGAGGCTCACACAAAAGGTGGTGTCGCTGTCGATCCCTTGCAGGATGTTCATGGCGTAGGTGACGGCTGCCGGCTTGTGCGTGCTGGCGTCCAGCCGATAGTTCCAACTGGCCCAGGCCAGGCGGCGGTCGGGCAGCAAGCGCGTATCGGTGTGCAGGACCACGTCATTGTCGGCGTAGGTTATCGCCCCCAGGATCTGCTGTTCGGCCAGGCTGGGATCGTCCAGCAAAGCCAGGGCCTGGTCGCTGTGGCAGGCGAAGATCACTTTGTCGAAGATTTCGCGGCCGTCGGCACTGTAGATCACTGCGCCTTCTGGCGTGCGCTCGACTTTCTGTACCGGGCAGTTGAGGCAGATGTGCTGGCGAAACGAGTGGGTCAGTGGCTCGATATAGCGGCTGGACCCGCCTTCGATCACGCACCATTGCGGCCGATTATTCACCGACAGCAAGCCGTGGTTCTTGAAGAACCGCACGAAGAACTGCAGCGGGAAGGCCAGCATGTCCGCCAGGGACA
The DNA here is from genome assembly GCF_007858275.1 of Pseudomonas proteolytica. Lineage (GTDB taxonomy): Bacteria > Pseudomonadota > Gammaproteobacteria > Pseudomonadales > Pseudomonadaceae > Aquipseudomonas > Aquipseudomonas proteolytica. The sequence goes on along the minus strand of NZ_VFEV01000008.1, from coordinate 82,008 downwards.
TCGACCAGATCGCCGCGCCCATGGGCACGATGTAGTGGCGGATAAACCGCGGGCCATAATTGCCCGCCTGCAAGTATTCACCCAGGGTCATCTGCGCGCTGATGCGTTGTTCCTGCAAATCCAGGGGCGCCTGGCGATTGAAACGCAGAATGTCGCGCAACATGCCCCAGAAACCCGGAGACAGGATATTGCTGCGCTGGGCGAACAGGCTGTTGAGGTTATTGCCGTTGTACTCGACGTTTTCCTCCGGGGCGCAGACCGAGAAGCTCATTTGGGTCGGCTTGAACGGCACGCCAATTTGCTGCAGCAGGCGGATGAAGTTGGGGTAGGTCCAGTCGTTGAACACGATAAAGCCGGTGTCCAGCGCGTACTGTGCGCCGTCGACGGTCACGTCTACCGTGTGGGTATGGCCGCCAATCCGGTCAGCGGCTTCGAACAGCGTGATGTCATGGCGGCGGCTGAGCAGATAGGCGCTGGTCAGCCCGGAAATTCCGCTGCCGATAATCGCGACTTTCACAGGTTGTCCTTGTGCGGCGGCGGGCTGCGCAGCATGCGTTTGCCGATAATCAGTTGCGCGCGGTTCGGCAGTTTCGACAGCGGCCACAGGGTGGCGATGAACAGGGCCGGGAAGGCGATCTCCAGTGGGCGTTTTTCAAGTTTGCCGAAGATATGCCGTGCGGCTTTGTCGGCCGGCCAGCTCAGAGGCATAGGGAAATCGTTGCGTTCGGTCAGTGGGGTGTCGACGAAACCGGGGCTCACTACCGTGACGTCGATGCCTTCGGGCGACAGGTCGATGCGCAGGGATTCGAACAAGTAGCGCAGGCCGGCCTTGGACGCGCCATAGGCTTCTGCGCGGGGCATCGGCAGGTAGGTGACGGCACTGGCGACCCCCACCAAATGCGGGGTTTGCCCGGCACGCAGCAGCGGCAGCGCGGCTTCGATGCAATAACTGCTGGCCAGCAGGTTGGTGCGCACCACGTGTTCGATAATCGAGGCATCGAACTGCTTGGCATCCACATATTCGCAGGTGCCGGCATTGAGGATCACGGTGTCCAGGGCGCCCCAGGTTTGCGCGATCTGTTCGCCGATTTCCCGTACCACCTGGCTGTTGGTCAAGTCGCCGGCGACCACCAGCACTTGCCCGGGGTAGCGTTGGGCCAGTTGTTCCAGTGGCGCCTTGGAGCGCGCACTCAGCGCCACCTGCGCACCACTGCCGAGCAGCTCTTCGGCCAATGCGGCACCGATGCCACTGCTTGCCCCTGTCAGCCAATAACGCCGTGGCGATTTCAGGCTCATGCCATTCTCCCTTTCAACCAACGGACCAGCCGGCCAAGGACCGGTAGGTGTTCGTAAAGCAGCGCGCCAGCATCAAAGTAATCGCGGTGCCGGTAAACCTTGTCGTGCCATAGCAGATGGGAGCAGCCCTCGACCTGAATCTGTCGGCCACCCGCCAGGCGTGGGTGGCAGAAACTCATGGTCCAGCGCAGATAACCCTCGCCATCGGCCACGTGGTCGAAGGCGTGGAAGTCAAAACGCAGTTGCTCGACGTTGCTATAAAGCTCGGCGAAGTACGCTTGCAGCGCGCTGATACCGTGGACCTGATGCAGTGGGTCGGTAAACGATATGTCCTGGCTGTACAGGCTGTCGAGCAGGTGCAGGTTGTGCTTGTCCAGGCGGGCGAAGGACTGGGCGAACTGGCGCAGGAAGTCACTCATACACGCCTCCCACCGCCTGGCGTGAGGGCAGGGCACGAAAGGCCGCCAACGCGCGCTCACGGGAATGCTTGAGGTCGACGATGGGGCGCGGGTAGTCGGCCACGCCAAACAGCCCGCCAACGGCGTCGGGGTTGTGCACTTCCTTCTTGTTCAAGCTCGCCAGTTGCGGCAGCCACTGTTTGATAAAGCGCCCTTCGCCGTCGAATTTCTCGGACTGGCTCAGCGGGCTGAAAATGCGGAAGTACGGTGCCGAATCAGTGCCGGTGGACGAACTCCACTGCCAGCCGCCGTTGTTGGCCGCCAGATCACCGTCGATCAAGTGCCGCATAAAAAAGCGCTCGCCTTCGCGCCAGTCGATCAGCAGGTTCTTGGTCAGGAACATCGCCACCACCATGCGCAGGCGGTTATGCATCCAGCCGGTTTCCAGCAGTTGGCGCATCGCGGCGTCGATGATCGGCAGGCCGGTGCGCGCCTCTTGCCAGGCTGCAAGGTCAGCGGGGGCATGGCGCCAGGCCACGGCTTCGGTTTCCGGGCGAAACGCACGGTGGCGCGACACCCGTGGGTAGCCCACCAGGATATGTTTGTAGAACTCGCGCCACAGCAACTCGTTGATCCAGGTGATGGCGCCGATATCGCCGCTTTCGAATTCACCCTGGTTGCTTTGCAGCGCCGCATGCAGGCACTGGCGCGGCGAAACCACGCCGGCTGCGAGGTACGCCGACAGTTGGCTGGTGCCGGGCTTGGCCGGGTAGTCACGCTCGTCCTTGTAGTAGCTGATCTGAGCGTCGGCAAACTGCGCAAGGCGCCGCTGTGCCTCGTCTTCACCGGCCGGCCAAAGTGCGCGCAGGGCGTCGCTGGGCGGGGCAAACCCCTTGACCTGCTCGGGAACCGCATCACTGGCCAATGGCAGCGCGGCCTGGGCCTTGGGGGTTGGCACTCGACGTGGCAGGGCGCTGTGCAGGCGGTTGTAGCAGACCTTGCGAAACTGGCTGAACACTTGGAAGTAGGTGCCCGTCTTGGTCAGCACGCTGCCGGGCTGGAACAGCAATTGGTCCAGGTAGCGGTAAAAACCCAGGCCTTGGGCTTCCAGGGCCTGGGCCACTGCAGCGTCACGCCGGCTCTCGTGGATCCCGTACTCTTCGTTGACGTGCACGGTCTGGACCGACAACTCCTGGCACAACTGCAGCAATACCTGTGGGGCTTGGTCCCACGTATCCGCGTGGCGGATCAGCAATGGGATGTTCAGCTCACCCAGGGCCTGGCCCAGGCACTTGAGGTTGCGCAGCCAGAAGTCGACTTTGCACGGTGCGTCGTCATGGGCCAGCCATTGCCCGGGCGTGATCAAGTACACCGCCGCCGTCGGGCCACGCTGGCAGGCGGCCGCGAGGGCGGTGTTGTCATGCAGGCGCAGATCGCTGCGCAGCCAGATCAGGTGCATTTAAAGAAGCCCACGCTGGATCAGGAGTTGATGAGCCGACAACGGGTCTTCGGCCAGCAACAACTGAGGAATGTCTTGGGTTAATACCGCCAACTCGGCCTGGTGGATGCACACCGTTGGTCCGGCGATAAGGGTCGGGCAGTTGGTGCCGCTCAAGAGTTTCGGCAGGGCCGCCAGATGGATGGCCTTGCTTGAGTACAGCAGCACGGCGCGCGGTTGCAAATGCTCAACGGCCAAGGCCAGTTCGCCGTTGGGCAACGGCCAGTCGAAGACCTCCACCGGGCAATCGGCACTGCTGGCCAGCCAGGCGCTCAGCCACAGGTGTGGCTCCAGCGGCAGGTCGGAATGATTGATCAACAGCAGCGGCGGGCCATTGAGCTGGCGATTGTTGTGATACATCCGCGCGCCAAATTTGCTGCGCAGCCAGGAGTGGAAAAACACCCGCTCCATCTGTGCGCCGAACTGGCCCTGCCAGCGCTGTTCCAGTTCCTTGAGCAGCGGCAACAACAGCTGCTCGCACAGAGTGCGCGGTGGGTAGAGGGCCATGGCCTGGTTGAACACATCGTCCACCCGGCGTTCGGCCAGTTGAGCGATGGCCTGCACCAGCGTCTGGCGCAGGCTCTGCCATTCGTTTTCGATGCTGTCGTCCACCGGCTGGGCGTTGTCGATCAACTGCTTGACCTGGCTGACCGGCACGCCACGGTTGAGCCAGGTCAGGATGGTCTGGATGCGCTGCACATGTTCGGCGTTGAACAGCCGGTGGCCCTTGGGGGTGCGCTGGGGCACGATCAAGCCATAGCGCCGCTCCCACGCGCGCAAAGTCACCGCGTTGACCCCGGTCTGGCGCGCCACTTCGCGAATCGGCAGCCAGCCTTGTTCCAGGGCCTGGGCCACGTCTTCGACGGGTAGGGTTGGGTGTTGCAGGGAAACATTCATGGGTTAGATCGCATTACGCAGGCTGAGATTTTCCGGATGGGGCTGCAAGTACGCCTGTTGCGCGATGTAGCGGTCCGGGTGTTGGCGAAAGTGATGTTTGAGCAGGGTCAGCGGCACCACCAGCGGCACGATGCCGTGACGGTATTGGCCGATCAGGGTCTGCATTTCTTGTTTGTCGTCGGCGCTGAGGGCTTGCTTGAGGTAGCCGCTGATGTGTTGCAGCACGTTGGAATGGGTGCCACGGGTCGCGCACTTTTTCAGTGCGCTCATCAGCTCAGTGAAATAGTCGCTGGCCAGGGCTTGCAGGTCGCAGCCCTTGCCCATGCTGCCCAGCAGATGACCCAGGCTCTTGTAGTGGGCCGGGCTGTGGGCCATCAGCAGGTATTTGTAGCGCGAGTGGAAGGCCAGCAGGCGATGACGGGTCAAGCCCTCTGCCAGCAGTTGCTGCCAGGTGGCATACACAAACACCCGCGTCAGGAAATTTTCGCGCAGCACCGGGTCGTGCAGGCGACCGTCTTCTTCCACCGGCAGGTTGGGGTGGCGGGCACAGAAGGCCTGGGCATAGATGCCGCGCCCGCCGCCGTCCACCGGGGTGCCGTTGTCGCGGTAGACCTTGACCCGTTCCAGGCCACAGGACGGCGACTTCTGCATGAAGATGTAGCCGCACAGGTCGGTATGCTCGGCGGCCATTTGTTGACCATAGGCGTCCAGGGGCGCGGTTACATTCAATTCACGGTGCACGGTGCCCACGGCCTGCGGTTGCTGCGGATCGCCCACCAGGCGAATCGGCTCGCGGGGGATGCCCAGGCCAATGGCGACTTCGGGGCACAGCGGCACGAAGTCAAAGTATTCACCGAGTGTCTGGCTGCACAGGGGGGATTGCTTGTGCCCGCCGTTGAAGCGCACGTTTTCGCCAAGCAGGCAGGCGCTGATGGCGATCTTGGGTTTGCCGGTGGCGGACACTGGGGTGGACATGGCAAAACCTCTACAAGATTCCTGTACAGAATTTAATTTCTGTACAACTAAATCTCATCATAGGTCCGAAGCTGTACAAGTCAAATTATTTGTACAGGTTTTTACGCCCAGCCGATTTTCCAGCGCTCGGCATCTTGCAGGCTTTGCCAGGCCAGGCGCTCTGACCGGCGGGTGAGGACGGCTTGCAGTTCAATCTCCAGCACGCTGCCTTCGTCATCGCGAAACAATTCGGTGACCAGGAAATGTTTTTCCTTGTGCCGAGGTTGGGTGGCTGTCCATTTCGAGAGCAGCAATTTCGCCGGGTTGATGCGGTTCATTGCAGGTGTTCGAGCAGGCGCCGCGCCGCTTCCTGGCCGCTGAGCCATGCGCCTTCGACCCTGCCGGACAGGCACCAGTCGCCACACACGTACAACCCCAGGTCGGCGTCCGCCAGCACGCCCCATTCATGGCTGCCCGCCGGGCGGGCGTACAGCCAGCGGTGGGCGAGGCTGAAGGAGGGCGCCGGCATGCTGCAGTGCAGCAATTCGGCAAAGGCGCCGTGCAGCAATTCGATAATGGCTTCCTTGGGCAGGTCCAGGTGCTTTTTGCTCCAGGCACTGCTGGCATGCAGGATCCAGGTGTCGGGCGTGGCATCGCGCCCGGGTTTGCTGCGGTTGCGGGCCAGCCAATCCAGGGGGCTGTCCTGTACAAAGCAGCCTTCCATAGGGGTATCCAGCGGCGTGTCGAAGGCCAGGGCGATGGCCCAGGTCGGGTCCATTTTCACCCCGGCGGCAGTGCTCGCCAGTTTCGGCGCTGCCGCCAGCAGGGCAGTGGCCTGGTGCGCCGGGGTGGCGATGATCACGTGGCTGAAGGGGCCGTGGTTGCCGCCATCGGCGTCCAGCAGGTTCCAGTGTTGCTGGCCCTGGAACACTTCGGTGATACGGCAGCCAAACTCTACCGGCAGGTCATCGAGCAGGGCGCGGGTGATGGCGCTCATGCGCGGGGTGCCGACCCAGCGGGTCTGTTCGTCCGGGGAGGGGCTCAGTTGGCCGGATTGGCAATTGTAGAGTTGCGGCTCCCACTCGGCAGCCCAGCCATTGGCTTGCCAACGTTGGACTTCATTGACGAAACGTCGGTCGCGCGCGGTGAAATACTGCGCGCCCAGGTCCAGTGCACCGGCTTCGCTGCGCTTGCTGGACATGCGCCCGCCACTGCCGCGGCTTTTATCGAAGAGTTGTACAACGTGCCCGGCATCTTTTAGCGCTCGGGCGGCCGAAAGTCCGGCGATGCCGGTACCGATGATCGCGATAGGAACAGTCATGGGAGGCCTCGTTTTACCGTTGGGTACAGACTACGCCGACACCAATAGCTGTACAATATTGTTTTTTGGTATAAGTTTCGGCATGCCTGAATGTGTCGCGTGACCTATGGTTAAACCTAGGTTGCGCCGATTAAAAAGATCCCTGCTTATAAAATAGACCAGCGACGCTCGGCCAACGTTACAGGAGGAAGATCTCATGCACATTTTGCTGACCGGCGGTACGGGTCTGATCGGCCGCCAGCTCTGCCAACACTGGAGCGCCCAGGGGCATCGGTTGACGGTCTGGAGCCGCAACCCCACGCAGGTCGCCACGCTGTGCGGTGCGCAAGTGCAGGGCGTCGCCCGTTTGCAGGATGTAACGCAGCCGGTGGATGCGGTGATCAACCTGGCCGGCGCGCCGATTGCCGACCGCCTCTGGACCCACAAACGCAAGGCGTTGCTGTGGAGCAGCCGGATCAGCCTGACGGAAACCCTGCTGGCCTGGCTCGAGGGCCTGGCAGTCAAACCTGCGGTATTGATCAGCGGCTCGGCGGTGGGTTGGTACGGCGATGGCGGTGAGCGTGAGCTGACCGAAGCCAGCGGCCCGGTGCAGGACGATTTCCCCAGCCAGTTATGCATCGCCTGGGAAGAAACCGCCCAGCGCGCCGAAGCTTTTGGCCTGCGGGTGGTGCTGGTGCGTACTGGCTTGGTGCTAGCGGCTGAGGGCGGCTTTTTGTCGCGGCTGTTGCTGCCCTTCAAGCTGGCGCTGGGCGGGCCTATCGGCAATGGTCGGCAGTGGATGCCGTGGGTGCATATCAAGGATCAAATCGCCCTGATTGATTTTCTTCTGCATAAACCTGACGCCAGCGGTCCTTATAATGCCTGCGCGCCACAGCCGGTGCGTAACCGCGAGTTCGCCAAGACCCTGGGCCAGGTCCTGCACCGCCCGGCGTTCATGCCCATGCCGGCGTTCGCCTTGCGGCTGGGGTTGGGCGAGTTGTCCGGGTTATTGCTGGGGGGGCAGAGGGCAGTACCCGAGCGGCTGTTGGCTGCCGGTTTCATTTTTCAGTTCACTGATTTGCACGCGGCCCTGGACGACTTGTCCAGCCGCCTCTAGAGATAGGATGTTGCATGACGGATCACGCGTTGTTACTGGTCAACCTGGGTTCACCGGCGTCCACTTCGGTGGCCGATGTGCGCAGCTACCTCAATCAGTTTTTGATGGACCCCTATGTGATTGACCTGCCGTGGCCGGTCCGGCGCTTGCTGGTGTCGCTGATCCTGATCAAGCGCCCCGCGCAGTCGGCCCATGCCTACGCCTCGATCTGGTGGGACGAAGGCTCGCCGCTGGTAGTCCTCAGTCGCCGCCTGCAGCAGCAGATGACCGCCCAGTGGACCCAGGGTCCGGTGGAGCTGGCGATGCGCTATGGCGAACCCTCGATCGAAAGTGTACTCACCCGCCTGGCCGGGCAGGGCATCAGCAAGGTCACGCTGGCGCCGCTGTATCCGCAATTTGCCGACAGCACCGTGACCACGGTGATTGAAAAAGCGCGGCGGGTGGTGCGGGATAAGCAACTCAACCTGCAGTTCTCGATCCTGCAACCGTTCTACGACCAGCCGGAATACCTCGACGCCCTGGTGGCCAGTGCCAGGCCGCACTTGCAGCAGGATTACGATCACCTGCTGTTCAGCTTCCATGGCCTGCCGGAACGGCACCTGAACAAACTCAACCCTGGGCATTCGCTTGAAGGCAGTGGTGACTGCTGCGCCAATGCCTCGCCCGAGGTGCGTACGACGTGTTATCGCGGGCAGTGCTTCAGCGTCGCCCGTGACTTTGCTGCGCGCATGGGCCTGCCGGACGATAAATGGTCGGTGGCGTTCCAGTCGCGCCTGGGCCGGGCGAAGTGGATCGAACCCTACACCGAGGCACGCCTGGAGGCACTGGCCCAGCAAGGGGTGAAGAAGTTGTTGGTGATGTGCCCGGCGTTTGTCGCCGATTGCATCGAGACCCTGGAAGAGATCGGTGATCGCGGGCTGGAGCAGTTCCGCGAAGCCGGGGGCGAGGAGTTGGTGTTGGTGCCGTGCCTCAATGATGATCCGCAATGGGCGGTGGCGCTCAACACCTTGTGCGAAAGAGCGCCTGTCAGCCTTTAGCGTGGCAGCGGGCTGGTGTGGGAGCTGATGTGGAAGCTGGCTTGTGTGGGAGCCAGCTCCCACCCAAGCCAGCCCCTGCACAAGCCAGCTCCCAGATGGGTTCACTGGGGGTTATTCGTGGTGCGGTTGGCCGAGGAAGGTCAGTGAGCTGAACAGCGCACGGGTCTGGATCTCGCTATCACCTTGGACCGGTACTTCCACCTGCGCCGCAATCACATTCAACGCCTCGTTGCGCACCAGTACCTGGGCCCGGCCATCCTTGTCGGTCTCGGTGCTCAAGGTGTTCGGCGCGCTGCGGTAGTCGCCAATCAACTTGATCCCCGCAGCAGGCTTGCCATCGATCAACACCCGCACCGGCAGGGATTTGCCAGGGCCAACGGTGAGCGGATCGACCTCGGGCACGATCACCATCCTCAATTGATCCAGCTTGGGCAACTTGGCCCCGGCCTGATAGATCGCCAGGCTGTACTTCAGGGCCTGGGTGGTTTCGAGGGCGCCGGGTACTTGGCTGCGGCCCTTGTTCACCCACTTCTTGTCCGGGGTTTGCGACCACAAGCCATTATCAAACGCCACCGCCAGCACCGCAGGCGGCTTGAGCGGTTGCAGGCGCGCCTGGTCGTCCAGGCGTTGCACCGTCACGGGGATCATCCGGCCACTGGGGTCATAGGCCCAGGCACCGCTGACCTTCTTCGCCTTGAAGGCTTCGTCTTCGGCACCGTGGCCATAGATCACCTCGATATGGCCCCGGCGTTGCTCGGTCCACAGGCCATGGGCCGAGACCTGGGTGGCGAACAGCAGACCGAGCACGGCCAATGATTTGAGCGCTTGCATGGGGACGTCCTTTTACAGGTTGAGGGTCAGGCTGACGGTAAAGTTGCGCGGCTCTCCGGGGTTGACCCAGTAGTTGCTGTAGGAGCGCTCGTAGTACTTTTCGTCGAACAGGTTGTTGAGATTCAGGCCCACGGTGACGTTATCGCTGGCTTTGTAATGGGCCAGCAGGTCGACGGTGTGGTACGCCGGCAACTCGAAGCTTTTGCCAGCCTCGCCCGAACGGTCGCCGACATAAGTAAACGCCGCGCCCACGTCAGAGCCGCGCAGGGCGCCATCCTGGAACTCATACACGCCCAACAGGCTGCCACTGCGCTTGGCCACGCCGAGAATGCGGCTGCCGGCGGGCACGTCTTGGTCGCCCTTGGTTACTTCTGCGTCGATGTAGGCAAGGCGCCAATCACCCGTACGGCGTCAGTCAGTTGCCCGGTCAATTGCAGGTCGAAACCCTGGCTGCGGGCCTTGCCGATGGCGCGCTTGGTGTCGGTGGCCGGGTCCGTGGCCAGGGTGTTTTCCTTCTCGATATGGAAGGCGGCGAGGGTGGTGCTCAGGCGGTCGTCGAACAGCTCGCTCTTGATGCCCACTTCATAACCGACGCCTTCCTCGGGCTTGAGGAAATTGCCGGCAGCATCCAGCTCACTTTGTGGTTTGAACGAGGTGGAGGCGTTGGCAAACAGGCCCACTTGCGGGGTCAGTTGATACAGCAGGCCGGCCCGTTGCGTCATGACGTCGTGGGTTTTCTGGCTCTTGGCCCCGTTACGGGTGAAGTCCTCTGAACGTTGCTCGACGTGCTCCAGGCGCATGCCAACCACACCGCGCAGGCGCTCGGTAAAGACGATCTGGTCTTGCAGGTTCAGCGCCTGGCTTTTCACCTGGGTGAAAAAATCACTGCCCGAGCGCTGGCCATTGGGCTTGGGCTGGCCATAGACCGGCCGGTAGATATCAATCGGGTAACTGCCGGCGATGGCGGTCACCCGTTCTTTCTTGCGGTAGTCCTCGTACTCGGTGCCGATCAGCAGTTCATGCTGCCAACTGCCCACCTCGAACAGGCCGCGCAGTTCCAGTTGGGTGATGCTGTCGTGCCACCCCATGGAGCGTTGGCGGTAGCGGCGGTTGACGGTATGGCCATCGGCATTCAGCGCACGGCTCTCCGAGGCTTCGCCCCACAGGCTGCCCTGTTTGTAATGGCTGGCTAGGCGCAGCTTCCAGGCATCGTTCAAGTGATGCTCGAGGGTGGCTTGCAGACGGTTGTTGTGGTTGTCGATATCGCCGTCGTTGGGCTCGCCGAGGAAGGTCGAGCGCGACATGCCGCTCCAACGGTTGTTGGGGGCCACGATGCCCCGGTCGAAGGTCGAGCTGTGGCGCACGAACTCACTCTCCACCAGCAGGCTGGTGTCCGGGTCCAGTTGCCAGCTGAAGGAGGGCGCAACAAACACCCGCTTGCTCTGCACGTGATCGCGGAAGCTGTGGTTGTCTTCCACCGCCAGGTTGACCCGCGATAACACCTGGCCTTCGCTGTCCAGCGGGGTGTTGATATCGACGGCGGTGCGGTAGCGATCCCAGCTGCCGGCGCTGGTCTGTACGGTGGTGAAGGCTTCGGCTTGGGGCTTCTTGGTGACGATGTTTACGGTACCGCCGGGGTCGCCACGGCCATACAGGCTGGCGGCGGGGCCCTTGAGCACTTCGATGCGTTCGATATTGGCCGTGTCCGGCGTACTGGGGTAGCCGCGGTTGGCGCTGAAACCGTCCTGGTAGAACTGTGACGTGGTGAAGCCGCGAATGCTGTACTCGTAAAGGGTCAGGCCGCCGAAGTTGTTCTGCTTGGACACGCCGCCGGCAAACTCCAGGGCGCGCTCGACGTTGTTGCTGCCCAGGTCCTTGAGCACTGTGGCGGGAATCACACTGATCGATTGTGGGATATCGCGCAGGGCCGTGTCGGTCTTGGTCGCGCTGGCCGAGCGGGTCGCGCGGTAGCCCTGGACCGGGCCGGTGGCAGATTCATACGCCTCACCGGTGATGCTGGTGGTGCCCAACTCAAGGGTGTTGGTGTCTTCTGCAAACACCGGGTCCACCAGCAATCCCAAGGCGAGACCGGCCAGGGGCGCAAACTTTCGAGACGTCATGGTCTAACATTCCAATATCAATATTGAAATAATATAACATGACTGTTGAGAGTGTATCTCTTTAAGAACGCCCTTTATTCTTGCTCTTTAACCGGTGCTGGCGGCGGCCGCAGCCCCACTTCGGCCAGGAGTTTGATCTCTTTGCCGTTGCGCATGACCTGGATCGCGACCTTTTCCGTTGGCTTGATCCGCGCCACTTGGTTCATCGAACGACGGCCATCGCCAGCCGGTTCGCCGTCGATGCTGAGGATCACATCGCCCACCTGCATCCCGGCTTTTTCCGCTGGACCGCCGCGCAGGATGCCGGCAATGACAATGCCGGGGCGCCCGGTCAGGCCAAAGGATTCGGACAGCTCCTTGGTCAGCGGCTGCACTTCAATCCCCAGCCAGCCACGGATCACCTGGCCGTGCTCGATGATTGACTTCATCACTTCCATCGCCAGCTTTACCGGGATCGCGAAACCAATGCCTTGGGAGCCACCGGACTTGGAGAAAATCGCGGTGTTGATGCCCGTCAGGTTGCCGCTGGCATCCACCAGCGCGCCGCCGGAGTTACCCGGGTTGATTGCTGCGTCGGTCTGAATAAAGTCTTCGTAGCTGTTGAGGCCCAACTGATTACGCCCGGTGGCGCTGATGATGCCCATGGTCACGGTCTGGCCGACGCCGAACGGGTTGCCGATGGCCAGCGCCACATCGCCGACGCGCAGGCCTTCGGAGCGGCCGATGGTAATGGAGGGCAGGTTCTTCAGGTCGATTTTCAGCACCGCAAGGTCGGTTTCCGGGTCGCTGCCCACCACCCGCGCCAGGGTTTCGCGGCCATCGCGCAGGGCCACCACAATCTGGTCGGCGCCGGTGCTCACATGGTTGTTGGTCAGGATGTAGCCTTCCGGGCTCATGATCACCCCGGAGCCGAGGCTCGATTCCATGCGGCGCTGCTTGGGCGAGTTGTCACCGAAAAAACGCCGGAACTGTGGGTCTTCAAACAGCGGATGCGCCGGTTTATTGATGACTTTGGTGGTGTACAGGTTGACCACCGCAGGCGCCGCGACCACTACCGCATCGGCATAGGTCACCGGGCCCTGTTGCACCGCGTTGGTTTGCGGTGCCTGTTGCAGGTTGACGTCCAGGCTTGGCAGGCCGACCCATTGCGGATAACGCTGAATGATCAGCATCGCGATCAGCACGCCGGCCAACAATGGCCATCCAAAAAAACGCAGCGCCTTGAGCATCAAGTAAGTCCTGACAGGTTGCAGGGGGCGCGGGAGCGCCCATAATGTCGCGCATTATACGAGGCCGCGAGCGCCTCTGAACGGGATATTTAGGAGTCTTTTATGGCCGTCGCCCTGAGCACCCTGGTTGAAGAAGCGGATCGCTACTTGAACAGCGCAAAAATTGCCGATTACTGCCCCAATGGCCTGCAGGTCGAAGGGCGGCCGCAGGTGTTGCGTATTGTCAGTGGCGTGACTGCCAGCCAGGCGCTGCTCGATGCAGCCGTCGAGGCCAAGGCCGACCTGGTGCTGGTGCATCACGGCTATTTCTGGAAAGGCGAAAGCCCATGCATCACCGGCATGAAGCAGCGCCGCCTCAAGACCCTGCTCAAGCACGACATCAGCCTGCTGGCCTACCACCTGCCGCTGGACCTGCACCCGGAAGTGGGCAACAACGTGCAATTGGCCCGTCAGTTGGACATCACCGTCGAAGGCCCGCTGGACCCGGACAACCTCAAGGTTGTGGGCCTCGTGGGCTCCCTGGCCGAGCCGCTGTCGGCGCGCGATTTCGCCCGTCGTGTGCAGGAAGCCATGGGCCGCGAGCCGCTGCTGATCGAAGGCAGCGCGATGATCCGCCGCGTGGGCTGGTGCACCGGCGGCGGCCAGGGCTACATCGACCAGGCCGTGGCGGCCGGAGTCGACTTGTACCTGAGCGGCGAAGCTTCAGAGCAGACGTTCCACAGCGCCCGTGAAAACGACATCAGCTTCATCGCCGCCGGCCATCACGCCACCGAGCGTTACGGCGTGCAGGCCCTGGGCGACTACCTGGCCCGGCGCTTTGCCCTGGAACACCTGTTCATCGACTGCCCCAACCCGATCTAAGCCTCCATTGCGTCCACTGTAGGAGCCGGCTTGCCGGCGATGAGGCCCTTGAGTCATGCATTGATTTCAAAGGACGCCATCGCCGGCAAGCCGGCTCCTACGGAGCGATGTACGGCCAAACGAGGCGGTATATCCATATACCGTTTCGATCTAGCTGGCTCCCTGAATAGAAGAAGGTGCTGTGCTAGCATGCCCCGCTCGAACACGGCCCGCAGGCCGTCCAAAAAGAATCGTTTTTCCGTGAGTAGCCATGGTCGACAAACTGACGCATCTGAAACAGCTGGAGGCGGAGAGCATCCACATCATCCGTGAGGTTGCCGCCGAGTTCGACAACCCGGTAATGCTCTACTCCATCGGCAAAGACTCCGCCGTGATGCTGCATCTGGCGCGCAAGGCATTCTTCCCGGGCAAGCTGCCGTTTCCGGTGATGCATGTGGACACCCAGTGGAAATTCCAGGAAATGTACAAATTCCGCGACCGCATGGTCGAGGAACTGGGCCTGGAACTGATCACCCACGTCAACCCGGATGGCGTCGCGCAGGGCATCAACCCGTTCACCCACGGCAGCGCCAAGCACACCGATATCATGAAGACCGAAGGCCTCAAGCAGGCCTTGGACAAGTATGGTTTCGACGCAGCATTCGGCGGCGCCCGTCGCGATGAAGAGAAATCCCGTGCCAAAGAGCGCGTGTACTCGTTCCGCGACAGCAAGCACCGCTGGGACCCGAAAAACCAGCGTCCGGAGCTGTGGAACGTCTACAACGGCAACGTCAACAAGGGCGAGTCGATCCGTGTGTTCCCGCTGTCCAACTGGACCGAACTGGATATCTGGCAGTACATCTACCTCGAAGGCATTCCGATCGTGCCGCTGTACTTCGCCGCCGAACGGGAAGTGATCGAGAAGAACGGTACGCTGATCATGATCGACGACGAGCGCATCCTCGAGCACCTGTCCGACGAAGACAAAGCCCGTATCGTCAAAAAGAAAGTACGTTTCCGTACCCTTGGCTGCTACCCGTTGACGGGCGCGGTGGAGTCCGAAGCCGAGACGCTGACGGACATCATCCAGGAAATGCTCCTGACGCGAACTTCCGAGCGCCAGGGCCGTGTCATCGACCACGATGGCGCCGGCTCCATGGAAGACAAAAAACGTCAGGGTTATTTCTAAGGGGTTGTCATGTCGCACGTATCTGATTTGATCAGCGAGGACATCCTCGCTTACCTGGGCCAGCACGAACGCAAGGAAATGCTGCGCTTTCTGACCTGTGGCAACGTCGATGACGGCAAGAGCACCCTGATCGGGCGCCTGCTGCACGACTCGAAGATGATCTACGAAGATCATCTGGAAGCCATCACCCGCGATTCGAAGAAAGTCGGCACCACCGGTGACGACATCGACCTGGCATTGCTGGTCGACGGCCTGCAGGCCGAGCGTGAGCAGGGCATCACCATCGATGTGGCCTACCGCTATTTCTCCACCGCCAAGCGCAAGTTCATCATCGCCGACACCCCCGGCCATGAGCAGTACACCCGCAACATGGCCACCGGTGCTTCCACCTGTGACCTGGCGATCATCCTGGTAGATGCGCGCTACGGCGTGCAGACCCAGACCCGTCGCCACAGCTTTATTGCTTCGCTGTTGGGCATCAAGCACATCGTCATCGCGATCAACAAGATGGACCTCAACGGTTTCGACGAGAGCATTTTCGAATCGATCAAGGCCGACTACCTGAAGTTTGCCGATGGCATCGCGTTCAAGCCGAGCACCATGGCCTTTGTGCCGATGTCGGCGCTCAAGGGCGACAACGTGGTGAACAAGAGCGAGCGTTCGCCCTGGTACACCGGCCAGTCGCTGATGGAGATCCTCGAAACCGTCGAGATTGCCAACGACCGCAACTACACCGACCTGCGGTTCCCGGTGCAGTACGTCAACCGTCCGAACCTGAACTTCCGTGGTTTCGCCGGCACCCTGGCCAGCGGCATCGTGCACAAGGGCGACGAAGTCGTGGTGCTGCCGTCGGGCAAGAGCAGCCGCGTCAAATCCATCGTCACCTTCGAAGGTGAACTGGAACACGCAGGCCCCGGCCAGGCCGTGACCCTGACCATGGAAGACGAGATCGACATCTCCCGTGGCGACCTGCTGGTGCATGCCGACAACGTGCCGCAAGTCACCGACGCCTTCGACGCCATGCTGGTGTGGATGGCCGAGGAGCCGATGCTGCCGGGCAAGAAATACGACATCAAGCGCGCCACCAGCTACGTGCCGGGTTCCATCACCAGCATCGTGCACCGTGTGGATGTGAACACGCTCGAAGAAGGCCCGGCCAGTGCCTTGCAGTTGAACGAGATCGGCCGGGTCAAGGTCAGCCTCGATGCGGCCATCGCCCTGGACGGTTACGCCAGCAACCGCACCACCGGCGCCTTCATTGTGATTGACCGGTTGACCAATGGCACCGTGGCGGCGGGCATGATTATCGCGCCGCCGGTCAGCCATGGCAGCGCAGCGCAGCACGGCAAGTTGGCCCACGTGGCCACCGAGGAACGCGCCCAGCGTTTCGGCCAGCAGCCAGCCACCGTGTTGTTCAGTGGCCTGTCGGGCGCTGGCAAGACCACCCTGGCCTATGCGGTCGAGCGCAAGTTGTTCGATATGGGGCGTGCGGTGTTTGTGCTCGATGGGCAGAACCTGCGCCATGACCTCAATAAAGGTCTGCCGCAGGATCGTGCCGGGCGTACCGAGAACTGGCGTCGTGCCGCCCACGTGGCGCGTCAGTTCAACGAAGCCGGCTTGCTCACCCTGGCGGCCTTTGTGGCGCCGGACGCCGAAGGCCGTGAACAGGCCAAGGCGTTGATCGGCAGTGATCGTTTGCTCACCGTATACGTGCAGGCATCGCCGCTGGTATGTGCCGAGCGTGACCCGCAAGGCCTGTACGCCGCCGGTGGGGATAACATCCCTGGCGAGTCGTTCCCCTACGACGTGCCGTTGAATGCCGACCTGGTGATCGACACCCAGGCCCTGTCGTTGGAAGACAGCGTCAAGCAAGTGCTGGAACTGTTGCGTCAGCGCGGCGCGATCTAAACCTCGCCGCCATAAAAAGCCCGCCACCGATCACTCGGTGGCGGGCTTTTTATGGGCTCTTGTAAACAACTCGGCCAAATGTGGGAGCGGGCTTGCTCGCGAAAGCGGTGTATCAATCAACAAATAAGGTGACTGACGCTCCGCATTCGCGAGCAAGCCCGCTCCCACATTTTTGCTCAGCGACGGGCAGGGTAATCCGTGTGAAGCTGGTCTAAAAGGGCGTCCTTTTCAGTCCACAGGTTATTGATCCATCCCTGGAACGCCAGCCGATACTCCCCATCCTGCTCATAATTCTTGCCAATGAACTCGGCCGGGATCTGCACCTCTTCAAACTGCACAACCACGTCTTTGACATTGCCGCACAGCAAGTCCCAGTACCCCGGACGCCCGTCAGGGTAGTGGATCGTCACGTTCACCAATGACTTCAACTGCTCGCCCATGGCATCCAGCACAAACGCAATGCCACCGGCCTTGGGCTTGAGCAGGTAACGAAACGGCGACTGCTGCTGCGCATGTTTGCCTGGGGTAAAGCGTGTGCCTTCGGCAAAGTTGAAAATGCCCACCGGGTTGTCACGGAACTTTGCACAGGTCTTGCGGGTGGTTGCCAGGTCCTTGCCTTTCTTCTCCGGGTGTTTTTCCAGGTAAGCCTTGGTGTAGCGCTTCATGAAGGGGAAGCCCAGCGCCCACCAGGCCAGGCCAATCACCGGCACCCAGATCAGTTCCTGTTTGAGGAAAAACTTCAGCGGGCGGATCCGCCGGTTGAGCACGTACTGCAACACCATGATATCGACCCAGCTCTGGTGGTTGCTGGTCACTAGGTACGAGTGCTGGTAGTCCAGGCCTTCCAGGCCCTTGATGTGCCAGCGTGTGCGGCGCACCAGGTTCATCCAGGTGTTGTTATTGCTGATCCAGGCTTCGTGGGTCTGGTTCATCAGCCATTCGCTGAAGCGCTTGGCGAACGGCAGCGCCTTGAACAATGCGACGATAAACAGGAATGAACACAACAGGATGGTGTTCAACGCCAACAGCAGCGAGGCGATCACCCCACGCAGGGGGGCAGGCAGAAAGTCCAGCATTTAGGCATCCATAGGTCGGTTGGCGGCTTGAATCGCGGTCAGGGCGATGGTGTAGACGATGTCATCTACCTGGGCCCCACGGGGCAGGTCGTTCACGGGTTTGCGCAGGCCTTGCAGCATCGGGCCGAGGCTGACGCAATCGGCACTGCGCTGCACCGCCTTGTGGGTGGTGTTGCCGGTATTGAGGTCGGGGAACACAAAAACCGTGGCCTTGCCCGCCACCAGGCTGTTGGGCGCCAGTTGCCGGGCGACGTTTTCGTTGGCCGCTGCGTCGTACTGCAACGGGCCGTCGATCAGCAGCGAGCTTTGCTGTTCGTGGGCCAACAGGGTGGCCTCGCGGACTTTTTCCACTTCCTCGCCACTGGCCGAGTCACCGCTGGAATAGCTGATCATCGCCACGCGCGGGGTAATGCCGAAGGCGGCGGCCGAGTCGGCGCTTTGCAGGGCGATTTCCGCCAGCTCCGCGGCGCTGGGGTGCGGGTTCATCACGCAGTCGCCGTAGACCAGCACCTGCTCGGGAAACAGCATGAAAAACACCGACGACACCAGGGTGCAACCCGGCGCCGTTTTAATCAGCTGCAATGCAGGGCGGATGGTATTGGCGGTGGAGTGGATCACCCCGGACACCAGCCCATCCACCTCATCCAGCGCCAGCATCATGGTAGCGATCACCACGGTGTCTTCCAGTTGCTGCTCGGCCATCGGCGCGTTGAGGCTTTTGCTCTTGCGCAGCGCCACCATCGGCTCGACGTAGCGCTGGCGGATCAGGTCCGGGTCAAGAATTTCCAGGCCTTCGGGCAGTTCGATGCCATGGGCGCGGGCCACGGCCTCGACGTCGGCCGGCTTGGCCAGCAGCACGCAACGGGCAATGCCGCGGGCCTGGCAGATGGCGGCGGCTTGCACGGTCAACGGCTCGCTGCCTTCGGGCAGCACGATGCGCTTGTTGGCGGCCTGGGCGCGCTGGATCAACTGGTAGCGGAACACCGCCGGCGACAGGCGCATCTCCCGTGGTGTACCGCAACGCTGGTGCAGCCAGCGCGCATCCAGGTGACTGGCGACGAAATCGGTGATGATCTCCGCACGTTCGCGGTCATCAATCGGGATTTCCTTGTTCAGGCTGTTGAGCTGGTTGGCGGTGTCATAGGATCCGGTGCTCACCGACAGCACCGGCAACCCGGCCTGGAATGCACCACGGCACAGCTCCATGATCCGTGGGTCAGGCAGGGTGTCGCTGGTCAGCAGCAGGCCGGCCAGGGGCACGCCATTGATCGCCGCCAGGCTGACGGCGAGGATGATGTCGTCGCGATCCCCCGGTGTCACCACCAGCACGCCGGGCTTGAGCAGCTCCACGGTGTTGCGCATGGTGCGCGCGCAGATGATGATTTTGCTCATGCGCCGGGTTTCATAGTCGCCTGCGTTGAGCACTTGCGCGCCCATCAGGTCGGCCACGTCACGGGTGCGCGGGGCGTTGAGCTCGGGCTGGAACGGGATGCAGCCGAGCAGGCGGAAATCGCCACTGCGCAGCAGCGGCGAATGCTCCTTGAGACGGGCGGCGAAGGCCTCCATGCTCTCGTCGGTCTGCACTTTGTTGAGAATCACGCCGAGCACTTTCGGGTCTTTCGGGCCACCGAACAGTTGCGCCTGCAATTCCACACGCCCGGACAGTTCGGTCAGCACTTCGTTTTCCGGGGCCGAGACCAGGATGACTTCGGCATCCAGGCTTTTTGCCAGGTGCAGGTTGACCCGTGCCGCATAGCTGGCGCTGCGGGTCGGCACCATGCCCTCGACAATCAGCACGTCCTTGCCCACGGCGGCCTGTTGGTAAAGGGTGATGATCTCTTCGAGCAACTCATCCAGCTGGCCATCGCCGAGCATCCGCTCGACATGGGCCAGGCCCAGTGGCTGCGGTGGTTTCAGGCCATGGGTACGGGCCACCAACTCGGTGGAGCGCTCAGGCCCCGTGTCGCCGGGATGGGGCTGGGCAATGGGCTTGAAAAACCCGACTTTCAGCCCGGCCCGTTCAAGGGTACGCACCAGCCCAAGGCTGATGGAGGTCAGACCCACACCAAAGTCGGTGGGCGCGATAAAAAAAGTCTGCATGCGAATTCTCTGAAGGTGCATGGCTTCGGTGATGCGCTATGGCTGCGCGTCGACCGGGAATCAGCTGCCAAGGGTATCGTTATCCGGGCGCTGCGCACACCAGCCACAGGCAAAGGGTTGGCCTATTTTTGCCAGGCGTTGCGCCGCATCCAGCACCCAGCCCCGGGATTGCCAGGGCGGTTGGTGCCGTAGGTGCTGCGTATGGCCGCAGGACAGCGTGGCGACCCAGTGGCCGTCCGCGTCCTGATGAAATCCGACGACCGTCGAGTCACTGGATCGACTCCGTCTGTCCGGGTTGTGTTCGCTTTCGGGCAAATCCTTGTTTAGACTTGTCCGTTCTTCATTCTTATGCAAAAGGTCTCGCCCCATGCCGATCGCCGCCAACAAGGCTGTCTCCATTGACTATACCCTGACCAACGACGCTGGTGAGGTCATCGACAGCTCCGCCGGCGGCGCGCCGCTGGTCTACCTGCAAGGCGCAGGTAACATCATCCCGGGCCTGGAAAAGGCCCTGGAAGGCAAAGAGGTTGGTGATGAGCTGACCGTTGCCATCGAACCTGAAGATGCCTATGGCGAGTACTCGGCCGAACTGGTCAGCACCCTGAGCCGCAGCATGTTCGAAGGCGTCGACGAACTGGAAGTGGGCATGCAGTTCCACGCCTCCGCGCCGGACGGCCAGATGCAGATCGTGACCATCCGCGACCTGGATGGCGACGACGTCACCGTCGACGGCAACCACCCGCTGGCCGGCCAGCGCCTGAACTTCCAGGTCAAGATCGTTGCCATCCGCGACGCATCCCAGGAAGAAGTGGCTCACGGCCACGTGCACGGCGAAGGTGGTCACCACCATTGATTGACGGGCTACGGCCGGTCAGTTGAAAAGAAAGGCGCCTTCGGGCGCCTTTTTTGATTGGCGGCTATTCTTGCCGACTTGGCGGCTGTAATCTCGAAATGCCGTTAACCAGAATATGGGAAACCTGGAGTGTGTCATGAGTGCTTTCCACGACCTTAAACTCAAAGCCCTGGATGGTCAGGAGCTGCCTCTGGCGCCCTATAAAGGGCAAGTCGTGCTGGTGGTCAATGTCGCCTCCAAATGTGGGCTGACCCCGCAATATGCGGCGCTGGAAAACCTCTACCAGCTATACAAGGATCAGGGGTTTACCGTGCTGGGCCTGCCGTGCAATCAGTTTGCAGGCCAGGAGCCGGGAACGGAGGAAGAAATCCGCGAATTTTGCAGCCTCAACTACGGGGTGACCTTTCCATTGGGCAGCAAGCTGGATGTGAACGGCCCCGAGCGCCATCAGTTATATCGCTTGCTCGCGGGCGAGGGCGCCGAGTTTCCCGGGGATATCACCTGGAATTTCGAGAAGTTCCTGCTGGGCAAGGATGGGCGGGTTTTGGCGCGTTTCTCCCCGCGCACTGCGCCAGAAGACACCGCGATCGTCCAAGCCATCGAAAAAGCCCTGGCCTGACCCATGTAGGAGCCGGCTTGCCGGGTCCTGCAATGTGTTGTGTAGCTTGCGGCTTTTGAATGTTAATCACTGAAATCAATAGTGCTACCCAGCACCGCCCGCACTCCATATTATCCGCATCATAAAATCCCTCTCGTGCGGAGTGCTCCCATGCCTGTCCAAGCCTTGTTCAAACCTTTCCAGCTCGGTGCCCTGCAACTGCCGTCCCGTGTGGTCATGGCGCCGATGACCCGGTCGTTTTCCCCGGGCGGCGTACCCAATTCCAAAGTGATCGAGTACTACCGTCGCCGCGCCGGGGCCGGCGTAGGCCTGATCATCACCGAAGGCACGGTAGTGGGCCATCAGGCTTCCAACGGTTACCCGAATGTCCCGCATTTCTACGGTACGGCTGCATTGGCTGGCTGGAAAAAAGTGGTCGATGCGGTGCATGCCGAAGGCGGCAAGATCGTCCCGCAGTTGTGGCACGTCGGCAGCGTACGGCGTATCGGCACCGAGCCGGACGCTAGCGTGCCGGCCTACGGCCCGATGGAAAAACTCAAGGATGGCACCGTGCTGGTCCACGGCATGACGGTCCAGGATATCCAGGAGGTGATTGCCGCCTTCGCCCAGGCGGCCAAGGATGCCCAGGACATTGGCATGGACGGTGTGGAAATCCATGGCGCCCACGGCTACCTGGTCGACCAGTTCTTCTGGGAAGGCAGCAACCAGCGTACAGACGAATACGGCGGCAGCCTGGCCAACCGTTCGCGTTTTGCCATTGAATTGATCCAGGCCGTGCGGGCTGCCACAGGCCCCGAGTTTCCGATTATTTTCCGTTTCTCCCAGTGGAAACAGCAGGATTACACCGCACGTCTGGTGCAAACCCCCGAAGCCCTGGGGGAGTTCCTCAAGCCGTTGGCCGACGCCGGTGTGGATATTTTTCACTGCTCTACCCGTCGTTTCTGGGAGCCGGAGTTCGAAGGTTCCGAGCTGAACCTGGCCGGTTGGACCCGTAAGCTCACGGGCAAGCCGACCATCACCGTTGGCAGTGTGGGCCTGGATGGTGAGTTCCTGCAGTTCATGGTCAATACCGACAAAATCGCTCAGCCAGCGAGCCTGGAAAAACTGCTGGAGCGCTTGAACAACGATGAGTTCGATCTGGTGGCCGTGGGCCGTGCGCTGCTGGTCGACCCGGACTGGGCAGTGAAGGTGCGTGAAGGCCGTGAGGGGGATATCTTGCCCTTCAGTCGCGAGGCGCTGACCACTCTGGTTTAGGGGGGAATTGGCGGGCGCCATCGCGGGCAAGCCCGCTCCCACAGGTTGATTGCATTCCAATGTGGGAGCGGGCTCGTCAGGTCAGCTTCGAACCGCCCGTCTCCATCACATCCTCACCACACGCCCCGCGCAATTGCTGTTCAAACCGCTCGATAATCGCCGGCCAGCCCTGGCGACTGGCGTGCTGGCGCGCGTTCAGGCGCACCCGACGCAAGCTCTCGGGTTCTTCCAGCAACCAACAGGCGGCATCGCAAAACGCATCCTCATCCCCCGGCATCGCCACGGCACCACTGTAGCCATGGCGGATGTGCTGGGTGGCGGCCGCCTGGTCGTAGGCCACCACGCCCAATCCCGATGCCATCGCTTCGAGCACCACATTGCCAAAGGTCTCGGTGAGGCTGGGGAACAGAAACAGGTCCCCCGAGGCATAGTGGCGCGCCAGTTCCTCACCGCGTTGTGTGCCGCAGAAAATTGCGCCGGGGAGGGCCTTGGCCAGTGCCTCGCGTTGCGGCCCATCGCCGACGACGATCAGCGTCAGTCGGCGCTGTGGATAAGTCGCCTGCAAGGCCTCGAGGCAGCGTTTGAGCACACCGAGGTTTTTCTCCGGTGCCAGGCGGCCTACATGCATGACGGCAATGTCCTCAGTGCCCAGCCCCCACTGTTCACGTAGGACGTTGTCACGTCTGGCTGGGTGGAACAGCTGGCTGTCGACGCCGCGCGATAACAGGTCCAGGCGTTCGAAGTGGCGGCGTTCCAGTTCCAGGCGCTGGCTGACGCTGGGCACCAGGGTCAGGCTGGAGCGGTTATGGAACCAGCGCAGGTAGTGGGTCAGGATGCGGCTGAGCATGCCCAGGCCGTATTGGCTGGAATACTGCTGGAAGTTGGTGTGGAAACCGCTGACCACGCTGATCCCCAGGCGCCGTGCCGCCCGCAAAGCCGACAAGCCCAGCGGGCCTTCGGTAGCGATGTACAGCACGTCTGGACGCTGGCGTTTCCAGCGCCGCAGCAGTTTGTGCATGGAGGACTGGCCCCATTGCAGGCCGGGATAACCCGGTAGAGGCCAGCCGCGACACAGCAGCAGGCCGTCGTCGCTCTGGCGACTCAAGTCGCCAGTCTGGCGCGGGCGCACCAGTTCCACCTGATGTCCACGTGCGCGCAGGCCGTCACACAGGCGGCCAAGGGTGTTGGCCACGCCGTTGATTTCCGGTGGGAAGGTTTCGGTAATCAGGGTGATATTCAGGAAAGCTGTCGTCATGCAGCCAGTGTCGGCGCGGGCCATGTCGCCATTGTGTCGTCGCAATGACGGATTTATGACGACCGGCCCGCTACTGGCTTAGTTGAACGGCGCAGGACGCGGGGTCTTGGCCGAGGACGGCGGGAGGATCGGCAGCTTGAAGTCCGGCTGGTCGCCGGTCAGGGTGTCGAGGAACGCGACAATCTGGCTGACCTCATCGGTGCTCAACTTGCGCCCCAATTGCAGGCGGGCCATGACGTCTACCGCTTCGCTCAGGTTCCAGTAGGCACCGTCGTGGAAGTAGGGGTAAGTCAGGGCGACGTTGCGCAAGGTCGGCACCTTGAACATCATCCGGTCCTGATCCTTGCCGGTCAGGCCTGCCACGCCTTGGGCCGGGTTCTTGGTGGCATAGGGTTCGACCATGCCCATTTTCTGGAAGGTGCTGCCACCGACCGCCTCGCCGTTATGGCAGGCCACGCAGCCGATGCTCTTGAACAACTGGTAGCCCTGCGCTGCCGTGGCGCTGATGGCTTTTTTATCGCCCAGCAGCCAGCGGTCGAACGGGGCGTTGGGGGTGACCAGGGTTTCTTCGAAGGCCGCGATGGCGTTGGTCACATCGTCGAACTTGATGCCGTCATCGCCATACACTTTCTTGAACGAGGCCTGGTATTGCGGGATCGAGCGCAGCACGTCCACGGCCAGATCGTGGGTGAAGCCCATTTCGCCCGGGTTGGAGATCGGGCCGCCGGCCTGCTCTTGCAGGGTCGCCGCGCGTCCATCCCAGAACTGCGCAACGCTCATGCTGGAGTTGAGCACCGTCGGTGAGTTGATCGGCCCCTGGTGCCAGTTATGGCCGATGGAGGTGGGCAGATTGTCGCTGCCGCCCATGCTCAGGTTGTGGCACGAGTTGCAGGAAATGAAGCCGGACTTGGACAGGCGCGGGTCGAAGAACAATTGCTTGCCCAACTCGACCTTGGCGGCGTCAGTGATTTTCGCCGGCTGCACCGGCAAGATCGGCTCGTTGGCGGCAGCGGCCCCCCAGGCCTCGCCGCCCAACATCAACCCAAACATCAGCATCAACGGTCTGTACATGGCTTGCTCCCCACAGGCTTATAGTTTTAATAACCATGTGCTTTATGTGGGCAAATCGTCATGATCCAGGTCAATCGAACAGATTAGGGCTTTTGCGCCAGCATGGTTTCGGCGCCGCGCTCACGCACCCAGAACAACGTCGCCCCGGCCACCGCCGCGGGCATCATCAGCAGGTTGACCACCGGCACCAGCAACACCAGGTAAACAATCCCACCGAAGCTCATGCTCTGCCAGCGCTTCTGCCGCAGCCAGGCGAGCATTTCGTTCCAGCCCAGCTTGTGGTTATCGGCTGGGTAGTCGATGTACTGGATCGCCATCATCCATACCCCGAACAGCAGCCACAGGGGGGCGGCGATCAGGTTGACCACGGGAATGAACGACAGGATAAACAGGCCGATGGCGCGTGGCAGGAAGTAGCCGAGCTTGCGCATTTCCCGCGCCAGTGTGCGCGGGACCATGGCGAACAGTTCGGCCCAACTGAAGGCCGGGAAGTCATCGGTACCGCGCACCACCACTTCGACCTTCTCGGCGAGAAAACCATTGAACGGCGCAGCGATGATATTGGCGAGCATGGTGAAGCTGAAAAACACCATAAAAGCCACCAGTAGCACGAACAGCGGCCACAGGATGTAGCTGAGGAAACTCAGCCAACTGGGCAGCGTTGGCATCAAGGTGTCGACCCACAGGCTGAACTGATGGCCAGCAAAATAGATCAATCCGACGAACAGTATCAGGTTGATCGCCAGGGGCAGCAGGACGAACAGGCGCAGGCCTGGGCTCAAGACCAGTTTCAGGCCTTCGCGCAGGTATTGTGGGCCTGACAGAACGGGGGCGGGCATGGGTAACTCCGGGTAAAAGGGCAAACGCGCCGACCTTACCGGCTTTGCGAAAGCGGTGAAAGCACGGTCAGCGAGTCGACATTAACGGTAACAAACATGTCGATTAATAGGGGGCACAGGATAGAGACCACCTATGAGCTGGATTGTTATTCCGTATTTCCTTAATCTTGCCCCCCTCTATACGCTGCACCCATTATTTTCAGGGCCTGCGAGTTCAAGCCTTCCCCAAGTGCTTCGCGGTCCTTTTTTATTCCAGCCGCTCTGTAGTCCGGGCGGTCGATAGGAGTGAGTCATGTCTGATACCCGTCATTCGCGAGTGATTATTCTCGGTTCCGGCCCTGCCGGTTACAGCGCTGCGGTCTACGCGGCCCGGGCCAACCTCAAGCCGTTGCTGATCACCGGCATGCAGGCGGGTGGTCAGCTGACCACCACCACTGAAGTCGACAACTGGCCGGGCGATGTCCATGGCCTGACCGGTCCGGTGCTGATGGAACGCATGAAAGAACACGCCGAGCGCTTCGAGACCGAAATCGTCTTCGACCATATCAATGCCGTGGATTTCTCGAAAAAGCCCTACAGCCTGACTGGCGACAGCGGCGTCTACACCTGTGACGCGCTGATCATCGCCACTGGCGCCAGCGCCCGTTACCTGGGCCTGCCATCGGAAGAGGCCTTCATGGGCAAGGGCGTTTCCGCCTGCGCCACCTGCGATGGTTTCTTCTACCGCAACAAGCCGGTGGCGGTGGTCGGTGGTGGTAACACCGCCGTGGAAGAAGCACTGTACCTGGCCAATATCGCCAGCACCGTGACCCTGGTTCACCGTCGCGAAACCTTCCGCGCCGAGAAGATCCTGATCGACAAGCTGCACGCGCGGGTTGCCGAAGGCAAGATCATCCTCAAGCTCAACGCCAACCTGGACGAAGTCCTGGGCGATAACATGGGCGTGACCGGTGCGCGTTTGAAGAACAACGATGGCAGCTTCGACGAGCTGAAAGTCGACGGCGTATTCATTGCTATCGGCCACACCCCGAACACATCGTTGTTCGAAGGCAAGCTGACCGCCAAAGACGGTTACCTGGTGGTGCAGGGCGGTCGTGAAGGCAATGCCACCGCGACCAACATCGAAGGCATCTTTGCCGCTGGCGACGTGGCCGACCACGTCTACCGCCAGGCCATCACCTCGGCCGGCGCCGGTTGCATGGCGGCCCTGGATGCCGAGCGTTACCTCGATGGTTTGAAAGACGCTTCTTTCTAAACCGTTGCAATAAAAAAACCGGCCGCGCGGCCGGTTTTTTTGTGGCGAGCGGGCTTGCCCCGCGTTGGGTGGCGAAGCCGCCCCAAACCCTGCTGGCTCGGTACACCTGAAACAACCGCGGTGCCTGAAGTGGGGCTGCTACGCAGCCCAGCGCGGGGCAAGCCCGCTCGCCACAGGGAAGTTCGTCAGTTTCTGGAAGTTGTGTAGATACCTACCGCCATCGCGGGCAAGCCCGGCTCCCACATTGACCGGGTTTGCAAGCTGGATCAGCGGCGGGTCAAAGGCGGCTGGACAAACTTCACTCCCGCCAACCCATGCTCGATCAACGCGCGGATGTTGCTGTGATCTGTGCCTTCAGGCGTCGCCAGCACCGAACGGTAATGTTCGCCGAACGCCAGCAAAGCCTGCTGGTCGCTCAAGCCTTCGAGCAGCGCCAGGCCCAGGGTCTTGCACGAGCCTTCGTTCTGCCCAGCGGCGTTTTCTACGCTGCCATTGGTAAAGGCCTGTGGCTGGTAGTCGTAGCCAGCGGCGATGAAGGCCAGGGTATCGGCAAACTGGTGTTCGCCGCTGTCGAGGCTGGTGTGCAGGGTGTTCAGGTCAGTCATGGGTTTTTCCTTTGGCAAACGCCGCTTGTTGTTCGGCGCTGGCTTCTTGCTGGTACTGGGCTTTCCACTCGGCGTACGGCATGCCGTACACCACTTCGCGGGCGTCATCGAGGCTGACTTCGATCTGGCGTTCGTCGGCCTCGGCCTTGTACCACTTGGACAGGCAGTTGCGGCAGAACCCGGCAAGGTTCATCAGGTCGATGTTCTGCACATCCTTGCGGCTGTCCAGGTGCGCAACCAGGCGGCGGAAGGCAGCAGCTTCGAGTTCCAGGCGTTGTTGATCGGTCATAGGGTTCACGCAGATTCAGGGGGGTTAACGGCTGGCCGCGAGCGTAATCGATACCGATTCGGCAAAGCGCAGCGCATGGGGCTTGTCGACTTCGACTTCGGCATACAGCACCGACTCATTGCTCATCACCAGGTCCAGCACTTCCTGGGTCAGGCGTTCGAGCAGGGCAAAGCGGTTGCTTTCGACGTGGGCGATGATGGCCTTGGTGATGGTGCGGTAGTTCAAGGCGTGGTCGATATCGTTGTCGCGCACGGCGTCTTGTGCGGCATACAGGATGGTCAGGTTGATCAACACATCCTGCTTGTTGAGGATTTCATCCTCGTTGATGCCAATAAAGGTACGCAGACACAGGTCCTTGACCCGGATGCGCGCCATACCTGGTTGAAGTTGTGGCATTGCTACTTGCTCCGTCCAATCAGTTGCAGGAACCCCAGGCGGGTGGTGTTCGGGTTTACTTGACATGGCGCCCGCCATTGACGGTCAGGGTGGTGCCGGTCACATAAGGGTTGTCCAGCAGGTAACGCACGCTCTGGTAAATCACCTCAGGCCCGGGTTCGATACCCAGTGCCGACTTGGCCAGGACCTTGGCGCGATAAGCCGCGTCGTCGCCTTCGTTGAACATCACCATGGCTGGCGCGATGCCATTGACCTTGATCCGAGGCGCGTATTGGGCGGCGAAGGAGAGGGTCAGGCTGTCGAGCCCGGCCTTGGTGGCGCAGTAGGCGATATGCTGGCGGCTGCCCTTGCGGGTGACGTCGTCGCTGATATGCACAATGTCGGCCGGCGTCGAGCGTCTGAGCAAGTCAGCACAATGCAGGTTGATCAGGTACGGCGCAAGCATGTGCACGCTGAACATATCGATAAAGGCGCTGGCCTCGTCACCAGGTGTCTCTGCGGCCCAGGTCGAGGCGTTGTGGATGATTGCCCGCAGGCTGTCGGTATGGGTCTTGAGTTCGCTGATGAACGCCAGGATACCGGCCTCGCACGAGAAATCGGCAAATACGCCCACCGCGCCACGCTCGCGCAAGGCCTGCACACCGGGACGTTCACTGCGATAGCTGAAGATCACCGGTTGCTGTTCATCCAGCAGGCGCTGGGCGCAGTGCAGGCCGACACGTTGGCCGGCGCCGGTGATGAGGATCGGGGCGGGGGTGCAGGTCATGGGAAGCTCGGGTCGCGGGCAAGCTAAAACTATACCAGCGACCGGGCTGTAGCGGATCGGCTCAAACGGTTGCTTCGGCAGGTTTTACCCGTCGC
The DNA here is from genome assembly GCF_007858275.1 of Pseudomonas proteolytica. Lineage (GTDB taxonomy): Bacteria > Pseudomonadota > Gammaproteobacteria > Pseudomonadales > Pseudomonadaceae > Aquipseudomonas > Aquipseudomonas proteolytica. The sequence continues at coordinate 52,921 of NZ_VFEV01000008.1, read as the reverse complement.
GGAGCAGGATTGAGCCAGCCGGCCAGCAAATGGGTCGACAGGGGAATGAACAGATAGACCATCAAGGGCGTCAGGGCCAGGGTGCTGACCAGCACGCGGCTGAACAAGCCCAACTCGGCCAACAACGGTTCCAGGCCGACGTTGAACAGCAGTGACACCGGGAAAAACGCCAGCCAGATCGCCACGGCCTGTTTCCAGCGCGGTGGGCGCTGGCCTACGGCGCCAAACCAGCCCTCCATGCCGCTGACACGATGTTCCGTGGGGTCAGCGAACAATTCACTGCCGCGCCCCAGCCAGGCGCTGCGCGACGCGGAGAACTCCCAGGCGTGCAGGGTCTGCTCGTCGGCGAAGCGGAAGATGATCTGGAATTCGCCACCGTCGGCAGGCGGTGCAAGCACGCCTGAACCCAGGTAGCCGGGGAAGTCCGTGGCCAGTTGCTCGCCTTCGCGCAGCCAGCTCATCATGTCCTGATAACGACCTTGGGCAGCGCGGCGCGCGACCATCAAGGTGACGGGTAGGGTAGACATTGTGTATCTCCGAATGCGTGGGAGCGCGGCACCGGGTAGGTGGCGTCCCTGGCGAAACCGCAGGGTAGGGCGGCGACGCAGAAAAACAGGCAAGGATTATTCCTGATTTGACGAAATACACCAGCGGCATTGGACGGCTGGGCAGGTCCCTTGAAAAAGACAGGTATAAAAGCGTTAAATGGGATCCAACTTCGTATAAGTTCCTGGTCATTCGATGCCTGTAATCACAGCCCTGCCCCCCGGTCTTGAGCATGGCGGTCTAGCCGCCGCGGATGAGTTGTTCCCGATTCGTGAAGTCGCAAGATTGACAGGTATTAACCCGATCACCTTGCGTGCGTGGGAGCGCCGTTATGGTTTGATCCAGCCGGTGCGCACCGAAAGTGGGCATCGCCTGTACACGCAGAAGGACATAGAGACCGTTCATCGCATTCTGGATTGGATCGAGCGGGGCGTGGCAGTCAGCAAAGTCGGCAAGATCCTCGCCCGGGACGATGCGCAAGTGTCTTCACTACAAGACCAACAGGAAGGCAGCGGTGAGCTTGAGTGGGCGCAGTGGCAGCAGCAGTTGCAACTGGCCATCGGCGCGTTTGATGAGCTGCAACTGGAGCGCCTGTACGGGCAGGTATTTGCGGCCTACCCCGCTTCAGTGGCGTTTCAGGACATCCTGATGCCCCTTTGGCGCCAATTGCTGCGGCATCAGGGCCGTTTTGGCCAGGCCAGCGAATGGCTGTTTTTCGACAGCTTCTTGCGCGCGCGAATTTCCCAGCGCCTGCAACTGGCCCGCGCCGGCCGTACGCCGCTAGTACTGCTGGCAGCCATTGCCGGTGAATGCCGAGAACTGGAATTGCTGGTGGCGGGGCTCATGCTCAGTGGTGAGGACCTGGCCGTGCATGTGCTGAACGTGGGCCAGCCCCTGGATGAGTTGACACTGATCTGCGAGAAGACCCGCCCGCAGGCGCTGGTGCTGTTCTCCAATCGTTCACCGACCCATGAGTTGCCCAAGCGGTTGGCGCGATTGGCCCTGACCCTGGAGTGCCCGCTGCTGCTGGCCGGTGATGCCTCCGACATGGCCGAGCAGCTACTGGCCGATACTGCCATTGGCTGCCTGGGCAATGAGGGAAGATTGATGCAGCGGCGCTTGCAGCAGTTCCTCAGGGGAACCCTGGATACCTGAATTCAGGCATGCACTTCGGGGTGCGCCAGGCGATGCTGTTGCAGGATGAACTGGCGCAGGCGCTCGGTTTCATCCACATCGCCCTGGCTCAAGCGGTAGGCAAACAGCCCGCGAGCGGTCTCGCGCTCCAGCGTGCCACGCACCGCAATCCTCTCGTAGCCGGACGGGCTGAACCACATCGAGAAAGTCCTGGGTGGTTTGCTGCGGCCACGGGATTGCACCAGCAAGCCCTTGAACGATACTTCATGTACCCATAGCGCCCCGGGCTGGCCCTTGACGTTTTCCAGGGCGACCGGCTCTTCGAGGACCAGGCGCCAAGGCCGGATCATCGGCCCGTCTTCAAAAATGCTCGGTACCCCCAGTCGCAGGTGCAGGGCATGAAACTCGTCCTCCACCAATTGCAGGGGAAAGGTCATCTGCTGGTTATCGAACTGCGCCTGGATCGTTACCTGTTCATGGGCCGCCAGGCGCGTGAGCAGGTCGCGGATCTGCGCTCCGCCATTGACCGTCAGGCTCGACGACACATCCCGCACATTCAGTTGCGGGTTGTGGTGCATGTTCTGGATGAAGTCCAGTTCGTCCTGGGTCAAGAGCGTGTCGCGTTGCATTGATGTGGCTCAAGGAAATGCGTGATTAAACTGATTATCACCCTAAAGACCGTGTTTTCTAAAGTTTGTTAGATCCGCTCGTCGCTCGGAGTGCTGCCAGCTCGGCTGTAAGCTGCGCCACCTGGGCTTCAAGCTGGGCTACACGCTGCTGGGCCTTGACCTGAACCGTTACATCTTTTTGCACGCCGACGAAGTAAGTCTGCTGATCGGCTGGGTTGTAAACCGTCGATAATGACAGCTCATTCCAGAAGTGCGTGCCGTCCTTGCGGAAGTTGCGCAGGATTTCCCGGCACGCGCCGCCAGTGTCCAGGGCTTCGCGGATGGCCATCAGGGCCGGCTGGTCACGGTCACCCGATTGCAGGAAGCGGCAATCCTGGTAAAGGATTTCGTCCAGGCTGTAGCCGGTCATGCGTTCGAAGGCCGGGTTCACGTAAATCAGGGGCTTGTCCTTGCCCTCCCTCTCAGCCACGGTGATCCCGTCGTTAGAGGCATTGATCACCATCTGCATCAGCTTGGCGTTGATCATTGAGCGATCCATAGCGTGTTTGTGGATTTCGTAGTGTAAGACAACTCACGCGGCTGCCAACTGCTAATATCCCAGGTTTTCACTCAACTACAGGATCAGATTGATGAAAGTCGCCATCCTTTCCGGCTCGGTCTATGGCACGGCCGAAGAAGTTGCCCGCCACGCCATGGGTCTCCTCAACGCAGCCGGGTTCGAGGCCTGGCATAACCCGCGGGCGACCCTGGCCGATGTGCAGGCGTTCGCCCCGGAGGCCTTTCTGGCCGTAACCTCCACCACCGGCATGGGCGAATTGCCAGACAACCTGATATCGCTGTATTCGACAATCCGCGATCAACTGCCCGCCGCCTGGCGTGGTTTGCCAGGTGCGGTGATCGGCCTGGGCGACGCCAGCTATGGCGATACCTTCTGTGGCGGCGGGGAGCAGATGCGCGAGCTGTTCAGCGAGTTGGGCGTACGCGAAGTGCTGCCGATGCTGCGCCTGGACGCCAGCGAAAGTGTCACCCCGGAAGCCGATGCCGAGCCCTGGTTGGCAGAGCTGGTCACGGCACTGCGCGGCTGATCGGGTACTCGCGTAGTAACGCCAGCCAGGCCAGGGCGGCTTTCGACAGGTAGGCGCCCTGGCGCCAGATAAAAGCGATGTCCCAGCGTAGGAATTCGGGCGCCCTGAGTGTCAGGCGCACCACGCCAGGGCGCTCCAGGCCGCGCGCGACCACACTGGGCAGCAGCACCACGCCCTGGCCGGCAGCCACCAGTGCCACGAGAAAATCCGCCTGGCCGCTGCGCCCGCTTTCCCGGGGTGTGAAGCCCACTTGCTGGCAAGCCTGGAGCAGCCGGTCATTGAGCACAAAGCTGCGCTGATACATCAAAAACGGCGTGTCGGCCAATTCCTCCAAGCCAATCTGCCCACGCTGCGCCAGCGGGTGGTCCGCGGGCAGCAGCGCATCCAGTGGTTCATCACAGAAGGCTTGCCAGGCAAACGCCGGATCGGTGGGCAACAAGCTGCCGCCTACGTCCAGCTCCCCGGCGAGGATCGCCTGCTCGATATTGCGACTGCCGCCCTCAAGCAATTGGATGCTGACATTGGGATAGCGTCGCCGATATTCGGCAAACAACTCGGCAAACAGTGTGTCGCCCCCCAGTTGCGGCAGACCCATGCGCAACTCGCCACGGGTCAACTGATTCAAGTCGTCCAACTCGCTCAACAATTCGGTTTGCAGGCGCAGCATCGCCTCGGCCCGTTGCAGCACCACGTGCCCGGCGGCGGTCAGGCGCACCTGCGAGCCAATGCGGTCGAGCAGCGGTGTACCCAGGCTTTGCTCCAGTTGCGCCACTTGCTTGCTCACCGCGGACTGGCTGATATGCAGGGTTCTCCCGGCCTGGGTAAAACCGCCACGGTGAACCACTTCGATAAAACTGCGCAGCTGTTTGAATTCCATTACGGTAATTCCAGATTGGAATGGCTTGCAGTCTAACAATTCGCTTTGGGGGTGCCAGGGGGCTCATTAACATGGGGGCCTGCGAGGAACCCATGTCTACTAAACGTTTCACCTTCAAATATGTGTGCCGGTTGCTGGTTGAGTTGCTGGTATTGCTGGCGATTTACCTGCTGGGTTGCCAAGTAGCCCTGTGGCTGGCCTGGCCGATTCCAGGCGGGGTCATCGGCCTGGGCCTGCTGTTGCTGGTGTTCGCCAGTGGCCTGATCAAGCCCGCAGCCCTGCAATTGGGCGCTGGCATGTTGATGGCGGAAATGCTGCTGTTCTTTATCCCGGCGTTGATGAGCCTGCTCGATTACGGTGGGCTGATGCGCCACGACGGTTGGCGCATCATGTTGGTGATCGCCCTTAGCACCCTGACGGTGATGTTGGTCACGGCATTTACCGTTGAACTCGTCTGCCGTTGGAAGCTGCGCCATGAAGCTTGAACTGATGCCACTGTTCTGGCTGGCCCTGACCCTTGTGGCCTACGGTTTCAGCCGCTGGATCTACCGGCGCACCGGGCGTTACCTGCTATCGCCGCTGATCCTGGTGCCCGCGCTGCTGCTGGCGGTGGCCGTGCCGCTGAACACCGCCTATGCCGAGTACGCCACCGACACCCATTGGCTGATGCTGGTGCTGGGACCGGTGACGGTGGCGTTCGCCATCCCGATCTGGCAGCAGCGCCAGTTATTGATGCGCCACTGGTCGGCATTGCTGCTGGGCATGCTGGCGGGTAGCGCGGCGTCCATCGGGACTTCTTTCGGCTTGGCCAAGGCGTTGGCCTTGGACAGTTCGGTCACCCTGTCATTGGTGCCACGCTCGATCACCACGCCCTTTGCCATGCCCCTGGCCCACGACCTGGGCGGCGTGCCGGAACTCACGGCGGTATTCGTGATGTTCACCGGCGTGTTCGGCGCCCTGCTTGGCGGGGTGCTGCTCAAGTGGCTGCCGCTGCGCAGTGCCCTGGCGCGGGGCGCGTTGTTTGGCGTGGGCGCCCACGGTGCTGGCGTCAGTCGTGCCCATGAAGTAGGCGGCGAAGAGGGCTCGGTGGCGGGCTTGGTGATGGTGCTTACGGGCTTGCTCAACCTGTTCGCCGCACCTTTATTGGCGTCGCTTCTCTGACACCACGTTGTACGAATCCGAACTATTCTCACGGTTGACTCGCTCGGTCATCAAGCTGGCTGCCAACGCAACTACGGCGTGCCCGAGGTCTGACTAGACTGGCCCTTCAGTCTAAAAATAATAAAAACACCACAGCGTCGAGGTCATTGCCGTGAGCCTAGCCCCCGTTCAATCGACACAGAGTGTTAAAGACCAGGTCAGCGCTGCCGAATGGCAGGCCCGCATAGACTTGGCCGCGTGCTATCGCCTGGTGGCCATGCATGGTTGGGATGATCTGATTTTCACCCACATCTCGGCCAAGGTACCCGGCACTGAAGACTTCCTGATCAACCCCTTCGGGCTGATGTTCCACGAGATCACCGCCTCCAGTCTGGTCAAGGTCGACCAGGCCGGCAACAAGCTGATGGACAGCCCCTACGAGATCAACCCGGCGGGCTACACCATTCACAGCGCGGTACACGAAGTTCGTCACGATGTGGTCTGCGTGCTGCACACCCATACCGCAGCCGGCGTGGCGGTGTCGGCGCAGAAGCAGGGCGTGCTGCCCATCAGCCAGCAGTCGCTGTTCGTGCTGTCGAGCCTGGCCTATCACGCCTACGAAGGCGTCGCGCTGAACCACGAGGAAAAGGCCCGCCTGCAAGCCGACCTGGGGCCGAACAATTTTCTGATGCTGCACAACCATGGCCTGCTGACCTGCGGGGCGACCATCGCCGATACCTTCCTGATGATGTTCACCTTCCAGCGCGCCTGCGATATCCAGGTACTGGCGCAAAACGGCGGGGCCGAATTGATCGCCATCGAGCCGCAGATTCTGGCGGGGGCCAAGGCGATGATCGCTGGCGTGACCAAGAGCGCCCAAGGCATGGGTGGTGCATTGGCCTGGCCGGCGCTGTTGCGCAAACTCGATACACAAGACCCTGGATACCGACTCTAATGCCACTGGCCGAGATTCCGCTGCGTGCCTGGCGCAAACGCGGGCAGAGTTTTGTTTTTCGCGGGCAGACCATCCGTTACTGGGTGGCCGGCCAGGGCGAGCCATTGTTGCTGATCCACGGCTTCCCCAGCGCCAGTTGGGACTGGCATTACCTCTGGCAGCCCCTGGCCCAGCGCAACCTGGTGATTGCCTGCGACATGCTCGGGTTTGGCGACTCGGCCAAGCCCCTGGACCACACCTATTGCCTGCTGGAGCAGGCTGATCTGCAACAGGCTCTGCTGGCCCATCTGCGCGTGCAGCAGCCGGTGCATATCATGGCCCATGACTACGGCGACAGCGTGGCCCAGGAACTGCTCGCCCGGCACTACGAGGGCAGCTTCCAGCTGGCCAGTTGTGTCTTTCTCAATGGCGGGCTCTTCCCCGAGACCCACCGCGCGGCGCTGGTGCAAAAACTATTGCTCAGCCCCTTGGGTTGGATGATCGGCCGTGCATTCGGGCGCAACGCCCTGGCTGACAGTTTCAAGCAGATCTTCGGCCCCGGCACCCGCCCCAGCGAAAGCGCTCTGGATGACTTCTGGAGCCTGATCGAAAACAACGACGGCCCACGGATCCTGCACAAACTCATCGCCTACATCCCCCAGCGCCGTCAACAACGCGAGCGCTGGGTGGCGGCCATGCAACGCGGCGAAGTACCGTTGCGGGTGATCGATGGCGAGGTAGACCCGATTTCCGGCGGGCATATGGTCGCGCGCTACCGCGAGCTGATAGCGGATGCCGACACGGTATTGCTGGCCAATATCGGCCACTACCCGCAGGTGGAGGCGCCGGTCCAGGTGCTCAAGCATTACCTGGCGTTTCGCGAGGGCATTGAAAGCAACCAGGATCGCCTGTGGGAACTGGCTTATGCAGGAGCAGGCTTGCCTGCGATGCGGGTACCTCGGTAAGTCAGTTGCACCGAGGTGATGCAATCGCAGGCAAGCCAGCTCCCACACAAGCCAGCTTCTACACGAGCCGATCATCCCCGTACCTTATTGCGCACCATTCACCCCCGCCCGTATTTATTGTGACCACAAGCTCCGTGCCTGACACTCAACCCATCGTCCACTGTCTTCGCTGGAGTTCCCTATGAGTGAGTCTGTGCAGTTCCAAGATAAAGTCGTGATCGTCACCGGGGCCGGTGGTGGCTTGGGTCGTGCCCATGCGCTGCTGTTCGCCAGGCACGGGGCCAAGGTGCTGGTCAACGACCTTGGCGGCTCGACTCAGGGCGAAGGCGCCAACGCCTCGGCCGCCGACCGCGTAGTGGCCGAGATCCGCGAGGCCGGGGGCATTGCCGAGGCCAACCATGATTCGGTGACCGACGGCGAAAAGATCGTGCAACACGCCCTCGATGTATTTGGCCGCATCGACGTGGTGGTGAACAACGCTGGGATCCTGCGCGACAAGACCTTTCATAAAATGGAGGACGGCGACTGGGACCTGGTTTACCGCGTACACGTCGAAGGTGCCTACAAAGTCACCCGCGCTGCCTGGCCGCATATGCGCGAGCAAGGTTATGGCCGGGTGATTTTCACGGCGTCGACGTCGGGCATCTACGGCAATTTCGGCCAGTCCAACTACGGCATGGCCAAGCTCGGCCTGTATGGCCTGACCCGCACCCTGGCGTTGGAAGGGCGCAAGAACAACATCCTGGTCAATGCCATCGCGCCCACGGGCGGTACGCGCATGACCGAAGGCCTGATCCCGCCACAGGTGTTCGAGCGCCTCAAGCCCGAGCTGGTCAGCCCGCTGGTGGTGTACCTGGGCAGCGAGGCGTGCCAGGAAACTTCCGGGCTGTTCGAAGTGGGGGGCGGCTGGATCGGCAAGACCCGTTGGGAGCGCAGCCTGGGCGTGGGCTTTGATCCCGAGGCCGGCTTCTCGCCAGAGGATGTGGCGGCGCACTGGCAGCAGATCTGCGACTTTGAAGGGGCGGCCCATCCCAAGGACAACATCGAAGCCCTGAAAGAGATGATGGACAACCTGCAGAAATACAGCCTCTGATCGTTACCTAAAAATATTCAATCCTGCGGGGCGCTGATGGCGCCCCGCTTTGTTTCAGGCATAAAAAAGGCCGCTGCATACGCAGCGGCCGAAGTAAGACGTTGGATCAAGGAGCTACAAATCAACGTCAGTGAACACGGGTAACAGACTGAAAATTCGCTTCAATCTGTTGAAGACTGGCTTCCAGGAAACGGATGGTTTGTTCTGAAAGCCCGGTAAGAATAGTCCCTTGTAGCGGAATGAAAAATACTGATTCAGGACAAGGACTATTACCAAAACAACAACAGTGACTACCCCCTGTAGGAGCGAGCTTGCTCGCGAAAAACGTGAACGATGACGCGTTTTGTCTGGTTTAACGCGGCGTACTCACGTTCTTCGCGAGCAAGCTCGCTCCTACAGGGGCGGGGGGTTATCCATTCTCTTGATAACCCTTCATCCACTACGTCGATAGCCTCGCCAATACCCGCGCTAGAGCCTGCGCTAATCCTTTCGAGCGACAAAACGAATACCTCCTTGGTGCGCTTATCGCTCCTGATGGCGGGCAGTAGGGTGGGGCCTTCTGTCACACCACCGGGGAAGACGCATGACAAAAACAACAATGCGCGCCATCTTCAGGCCACAGGCGCTGGCCGCTGCGGTTGCTTTGGGTTGCTGCGTTCAGGCGCAGGCTGTTTCATTCAACATCGGCGAGATCGAGGGGCAATTCGATTCGTCGCTGTCGGTAGGTGCCAGCTGGGGCATGCGCGATGCCGACCGCAAGCTGGTGGGCACGGTCAATGGCGGCAGTGGCCAGGCCTCCACTGGGGATGACGGGCGCTTGAACTTCAAGAAAGGCGAGACCTTCTCGAAAATCTTCAAGGGCCTGCACGACCTGGAGCTCAAGTACGGCGATACCGGTGTGTTTGTGCGGGGCAAATACTGGTACGACTTCGAACTCAAGGACGAAGACCGCGAGTTCAAGCCCATCAGCGACCACAACCGCAAGGAAGGCTCCAAATCCAGCGGGGCGCAGATCCTCGATGCCTTCGTCTATCACAACTACTCCCTGTGGGATTTGCCGGGCACCGTGCGCGCCGGTAAACAGGTGGTCAGCTGGGGCGAAAGTACCTTCATCGGCAACTCCATCAACAGCATCAACCCTATCGACGTCTCGGCCTTCCGCCGGCCCGGCGCCGAGATCAAGGAAGGCCTGATTCCGGTGAACATGCTGTTCGCCTCCCAGGGCCTGACCAACCAACTGACCGTGGAAGGCTTCTACCAACTGGAATGGGACCAGACGGTGCTGGATAACTGCGGCACCTTCTTTGGTGGCGACGTGGCGGCCGATGGCTGCACCAACAACTACACCGTCGGCAGCCCGGCGATCCGCCCGCTGCAACCGGTGGCCGCCGCATTCGGCCAGGGGTTTGGCGTGACCGATGAAGGGGTGATTGTGCGCCGCGCCGCCGACCGTGATGCACGGGATTCCGGGCAGTTCGGCATGGCGTTGCGCTGGCTCGGCGATGACACCGAGTACGGCCTGTACTTCATGAATTACCACAGCCGCACGCCGACCGTGGGCACGCTTACGGCCAACACTAACCTTGCGACCATCGGCAATATCATCAATACCGCCAACGGCATTGCCCCCGGCAGTGGCGCCGGCCTGGCGCAGAGCGTGATGCTCGGACGCGGCCAGTACTACCTGGATTACCCGGAAGACATCCGCCTGTACGGCGCCAGCTTTTCCACCACCTTGCCCACCGGCACGGCCTGGACCGGGGAAATCAGCTACCGTCCCAACGCGCCCGTGCAACTCAACACCACAGACCTGACCCTGGCCCTGGTCAACCCGATTGCCGGTAACACCGTGTCACCCATTCGCAGCTCATTCGGTGCCGACAACACCGGCTACCGGCGCAAGGAAATCACCCAGTTCCAAACCACCATGACCCAGTTTTTCGACCAGGTGCTGGGCGCCGAACGCCTGACTGTAGTGGGCGAGGCGGCCATCGTGCGAGTGGGCGGGCTGGAGAACAAAACCAAGCTGCGCTACGGCCGCGATTCGGTCTACGGCCAGTACGGCTTTGGTGGTGATACCGACGGCTTCGTCACGGCGACGTCCTGGGGTTATCGCGCCAGGGCCATTCTTGATTACAACAACGTGATCGCCGGGATCAACCTCAAGCCCAACCTGTCCTGGTCCCATGACGTCAAGGGCTATGGCCCCAACGGCCTGTTCAACGAGGGGGCCAAGGCGCTCAGCGTCGGGGTCGATGCGGACTACCGCAACACCTACACCGCGAGCCTGAGCTACACCGACTTTTTTGGCGGTGACTACAACACCCTGACCGACCGTGACTTCCTCGCCCTCAGCTTTGGCGTGAACTTCTGATTCGGCTAAAAAAGAACAAGGACAATAACCATGCGTAAGATGATTTTGCAGTGCGGCGTACTGGCCCTCAGCCTGTTGGCCGCCAACGTGATGGCTGCCGTGTCAGCGGAAGAAGCCGCCAAGCTTGGGACCACCTTGACTCCGGTCGGCGCGCAAATGGCCGGTAATGCCGATGGCTCGATCCCGGCCTGGACCGGTGGCATCCCGAAAAACGCCGGTGCAGTCGACAGCAAGGGCTTTTTGGCCGACCCGTTCGCCAATGAAAAACCGCTGTTTGTGATCACCGCCGCCACGGTCGACAAGTACAAGGACAAGCTGTCGGATGGCCAGGTGGCGATGTTCAAACGTTACCCCGAGACTTACAAAATCCCGGTCTACACCACCCACCGCACGGTCAACCTGCCCGACGATATCTACGAGTCGATCAAGCGCAGCGCACTCAACGTCAAGTCGATCAACGACGGCAACGGCCTGGAGAACTTCACCGGCAACCGTTACTACGCCTTCCCGATCCCGAAGACTGGCGTCGAGGTGTTGTGGAACCACATCACCCGTTACCACGGTGGCAACCTGCGGCGCATCATCACCCAGGCCACACCGCAGACCAACGGCAGCTACACGCCGATCCGCTTTGAAGAAGAAGTGGCGGTGCCGCAGTTGATCCCCGACATGGACCCGGCCAAGGGCGCCAACGTGCTGACGTTCTTCAAACAGTCGGTCACCGCCCCGGCGCGCCTGGCGGGCAACGTGTTGCTGGTACACGAAACCCTCGACCAGGTGAAGGAACCGCGCCTGGCGTGGATCTACAACGCCGGCCAACGCCGCGTACGCCGCGCACCGCAAGTGGCCTACGACGGGCCGGGCACCGCGTCCGACGGCCTGCGCACCTCGGATAACTTCGACATGTTCTCCGGTGCGCCAGATCGCTACGACTGGAAGCTGGTGGGCAAGAAGGAAATGTACATTCCCTACAACGCCTACAAGCTCGACTCGCCTTCGCTCAAGTACGACGACATCATCAAGGCCGGGCATATCAACCAGGACCTGACCCGCTACGAACTGCACCGGGTCTGGGAGGTGGTCGGCACCGTCAAGCCGAGCGAGCGGCACATCTACGCCAAGCGCCATATGTACATCGATGAAGACAGCTGGCAGGTGGCGCTGGTGGATCACTACGACGGTCGTGGCCAACTGTGGCGCGTTGCCGAAGGTCACGCGCAGTTCTACTACAACCACCAGACCCCGGCCTACACTGTCGAGACCCTGTACGACATCATCGCCGGGCGCTACATCGCCCTGGGCATGAAGAACGAGGAGAAGAGCAGTTTCGTGTTCGGCTTCAATGCCAAGGCGGCGGACTACACCCCTTCGGCCCTGCGCGCCTCGGGCGTACGCTGATCCAAGGTTGTAGACCCAATCATTGTGGGAGCTGGCTTACCTTTGATCGTGCCGGGCTTGTTTTGAAGCCCGGCTTTTTTATGCCCGGCAATCAGCCCGCTGAATACTTCTTCAACAACGCCCATCGAGGGGACTACGGTAGGCCGCACGCCGCATAAAAATAAAAAAGGGACGCTGTAATGACCGCCATGACCCGTCGCCTGGATCGTCCTGGATTCATGCCACGTTTGTCTTCCCACCATTTGCTGCGCCCCCGCCTGGCCGAGCCGTTGCTAGGGACGCAGGCGCGGGTAAGGTTGCTGTGCGCGCCGGCCGGCAGCGGCAAGAGCGCCTTGTTGGCTGAATGCGCCCAGCAGGCACCGGCGAGCTGCCAGGTGTATTGGTTGGCGCTCAACGGTACGGCATTGGACCCTCATGCTCTGTGCCAGCGCCTGGCACAAAGCCTGGGCCTGGCGTTTGTCGATGAGGCCAGCTTGTTGCTGGACCTGAGCCGCTGGCAAACGCCGGCCTGGCTGTTTCTCGATGACTATTGCCGGGTGGCGGCGCCCGCATTGGATGCTTTGCTCGATCGGCTGCTGGCCTCGAGTAGCCCGGCCTTGACCTGGTGGCTGGGCGCGCGACGTCGGCCGGCGTGCAATTGGCCGCGGCTGCTGCTCGATGATGAGCTGTGGGAATGGGGCGGCACCGAGTTGGCGTTCGATCAGCGCGAGGTCCAGCAACTGCTCGATCACCACGCCGCTGCCGGGCAGTCTGCCGACAAAGTCCTGCAATTTTCTGCGGGCTGGTGCGCGGGCGTGCGTATCGCCCTGCTCGAAGGCGACAACCATCCCGACAGCGGCGCCTGGCATGGGCGTTCGCAAACCTTGCTCGATTACCTGCAACACGAGCTGTTCAGCACGTTGCCCGAAGAATTGGAGGAAGCCTGGCGCGTCCTGGCACATCTGCCGCGTTTCAACCCGGGACTGTGCGAGCACTTGTTCGGGTTTGGCGATGGCGCCGGCTACCTGCGCGACCTTCAGGCCCTGGGTGCGTTCATCGAGCCCTGGGACGACTCGCCAGACTGGCTGCAGGTCTTCCCGCCCCTGGCCCAGTTGCTGCGCGACGAACCCTGGCCTGCCCGGCGCTCCTGGCATCGGCGCGCCTGCCAATGGTTCACCGCGGCCCAGGACTGGCAGGCGGCGTTTGAGCAGGCGCTGTTGGCTGAGGAATACGAAGTGGCGGTCAGCCTGTTGGAGCACTTCAGTTTTGAAGACTTGTTCCGCCAGCAAAACGCCGTGCTGTTGTTGCGCCTGCATGAGCAACATGGCGACGAGTTGATGCTCGGCTCAGCGCAACTGGTGGGGCTGGTCACCGCCGCCTTGCTGTTTGCCGGGCGTTTCGACCAGGCCGCGCAATGTATCGACCAACTGGCGCGCTTCACCCCGCAACCTACGGCCGCCCTGCAACGGCATCTGCTGGCGCGCTGGCAGGCGCAGTGGGGGTGGTTGTTGCATCTTGGGGGGGACGCGGTACCTGCGCGCGGGCATTTTCTGGAGGCGTTGAATGACTTGCCGGACAGCGCCTGGACGTCGCGGTTAATGTGCTTGTCGGGCCTGACCCAGCAAGCGTTGCTGCGCGGCGAACTGGACGTGGCCCAAGCCCTCAACCGTGAGGCGTTGTGCCTGGCGCGGGCCAACGGTTCGTTGCTGTTGGAGGCGGTGCTGGAACTTGACCATGCGCAGCTGCTGGAACAGCGAGGCGCACCGTACCGGGCCCAGAGCCTGTTGGAAGGTGTGCAGGCGATGCTGGTGCAGCAGCGCCTCAAGGCGGGGCCATTGATGGGCCGGATAGCCTTGCGCCGTGGCCACCTGGCCTTGCGCCAGGGGCATGATGCGTTGGCCACCGAGTGCCTCGAAGCCGGCCTGGGCATGTGCTTGCACAGCCAGGACAAGCGTGTGCTCTATGGTTTCCTTGGGATGGCGATGCTGGCGGCCAATCGTGGTGATTACGCCCAGGCGTTTATCCAGCTACGTGACGCCGAACGCCTGATGCAACGCCGGCACGTGCCCGACACGGTGTACCGGGCGGTGTTGCTCTTGCTCAGCGGGCATTTCTGGTTACAGCAGGGGCGGGCCGAGTTGACCCAGGAAGCGGTCAGCCGGGTGCTGCGCCACTATCACGGGCCCCAGGCGAAACAGGCACCGCCGGCGACCCTGGAACTGATCCCCCGGCTGGAATACCTGTTGGTGCTGGCCCAAGTCAAACTGCGCCAGGCCGAGCAGCCCATCCAGCGGCTCACAGCCTTGCTCGACACTGCCCGCGAGCGCGGCATGCAATGCCTGGAGGTGGAACTGCACTTGGTGTTGGGCGAGGTGGCCTGGCAACTGGGCGAGCGAGCGAACGCGGTGCGCTCGCTGCAAACCGGGCTGGCCCTGGCGGCGCGCTGCCAGGTGCAGCAGGCGGTGCGTGAACTGCGCCTGCGCCAGCCGGGGTTGCTCTGTGAGTTGGGGCTTGAACCTCAAGAGGCGGTGGCGGCACCCGGAGAAAACCCCCTGAGCCAGCGCGAATTGGAGGTGCTGCAACTGATTGCGCTGGGCAACTCCAACCTGGAAATTGCCGATCTGTTGTTTATCTCGCTGCACACCGTAAAGACCCATGCCCGGCGGATCCACAGCAAGCTGGGGGTGGAGCGCCGCACCCAGGCGGTGGCCAAGGCCAAGACCCTGGGCCTGATGGCCTGATTTTCAAGCAACGCAGCTCAGCATGCAGGAGCAGGCAAGCCAGCTCATATCAAACATAAAATAAATTGTTGATTTTAAAGGATTAAATTTTTTACTTAAGTGACTGTTTTTTGTGGCGAGCGGGCTTGTCGGAACGCCGCATCGCCCGCGCTGGGGCGCGTAGCGCCCCTAATAAAGGACGAATGCGGTGTACCAGATACTGCGCAGAGACTGGTTTTGGGGCTGCTGCGCAGCCCAGCGCGGGGCAAGCCCGCTCGCCACAGGGAATCCAGTTTGATGCGCGACAGCGCTAAGTCGAAGAGGTAGTGGGGTCTCCCACATTTACCTGCGTGCGTGCAGTCAGGGCTGATACCCCATCCGCCAACTCACCGCCTGGCTCGCCGCAAGCAATTGCCTGGCCGCCGGCCCATCTTCATCGGCATGGAACAACGAGGTCGGCCCCACCACGGTCATCACCGCCACCACCTGCCCCATCGCGTTGAACACCGGCGCCGACAGCGCATCGACCCCCGGCATCAGCAAGCCATGCACAAAGTGCAGGCCACGCTGGCGAATCTGCTCACAGGCCTGCCTATACGCCTGGTCGTCCGCCAGTGCATGGGCGATGCCGGCCTGGATCTCCTGCGCACGCAGGTCCACGGTTTCCCGCTCCGGCAAAAAGGCACTGAACACCAGCCCGGTTGAGGAACTGAGCAGCGGCAGCACCGACCCCAGTTGCGTCACCACCGTGACCGCGCGTACGGCCGGTTCGATATGCACCACGGTCGCGCCGTGGTTGCCCCACACCGCGAGAAAGCAGGTTTCATTCAACTCATCGCGCAACTGCGCCAGGGGCAGGGTGGCGACTTTCAGTACATCCATGCTGCCCAGCGCCGCCAGCCCCACGCGCAGGGCCTCGCGACCCAGGCCGTAATGGTTGGTGGCGGTGTTCTGCTCGGCAAAGCCCGAGGCAATCAGGGCCTGCAAGTAGCGGTGGACCTTGCTGGCGGGCATCTGCACATGTTCGGCCAGGCGCGACAGGGAGGTGGCCGGCGACAGTTCGGCCAGGGCCTTGAGGATGTCGGTGCCGACTTCGGCCGAGCGGACTTTCTGTTTACCGGTGTCGCGGGGGGCGGGCGGCTTTTCCATGGAGAACGTGTGTCCCAAAGACGAATGGCGGTCTTTATAGCTTGACGGTCGATACGGAGCAAATTACGTTATGCGTAACTGGATTACGATAAAAACAACTTCCTTACTGAGGACGATCCATGACCCTCGATTATCAATCGGGCTTTGGCAATGAATTCGCCAGCGAAGCCTTGCCAGGTGCACTGCCGGTCGGCCAGAACTCCCCGCAAAAAGCGCCCTACGGGCTGTACACCGAGCTGTTCTCCGGCACCGCCTTCACTATGGTGCGCAGCGAAGCCCGGCGCACCTGGATGTATCGCATCCAGCCGTCGGCCAATCACCCGGCATTCGTCAAACTGGAACGGCAACTGGCCGGTGGCCCGCTGGGTGAGGTCACGCCTAACCGCCTGCGTTGGAACCCGTTGGATGTTCCCGCAGAACCCACCGACTTTATCGATGGGCTGGTGGCCATGGTTGCCAACTCCGGTGCCGAAAAGCCCTCAGGCATCAGCATCTATCATTACCGCGCCAACCGCTCCATGGAGCGCGTGTTCTTTAACGCCGATGGCGAACTGTTGATCGTTCCCGAGCAAGGCCGCCTGCGCATCGCCACCGAGTTGGGCGTGTTGGAGGTCGAGCCGCTGGAAATCGTCGTGCTGCCTCGGGGCCTGAAATTTCGCATCGAACTGCTGGATGCCCAGGCGCGCGGCTACGTTGCCGAAAACCACGGCGCACCGCTGCGCCTGCCGGACCTGGGGCCGATCGGCAGCAATGGCCTGGCCAACCCGCGGGACTTCCTGACCCCGGTCGCCCACTACGAAGACCTTTCCCAACCCACGCCCCTGGTGCAGAAGTTCCTCGGCGAGCTGTGGGGCTGCACCCTGGACCACTCACCGCTGAACGTGGTGGCCTGGCACGGCAACAACGTGCCGTACAAATACGACCTGCGCCGCTTCAACACCATCGGCACGGTGAGTTTCGATCACCCGGACCCGTCGATCTTTACCGTGTTGACCTCGCCCACCAGCGTCCATGGCCTGGCCAACCTCGACTTCGTGATTTTCCCGCCGCGCTGGATGGTGGCCGAGAACACCTTCCGGCCACCGTGGTTCCACCGCAACCTGATGAACGAATACATGGGCCTGATCCAGGGCGCCTACGATGCCAAGGCCGAAGGCTTCCTGCCGGGCGGCGCGTCGCTGCACAGCTGCATGAGCGCCCACGGCCCGGATGGCGAGACCTGCACCAAGGCCATCGCCGTGGACCTGGCGCCGCACAAGATCGATAACACCATGGCCTTCATGTTCGAGACCAGCCAGGTGCTGCGCCCGACCCGGTTCGCCCTGGACTGCCCGCAACTGCAAAACACTTACGACGCTTGCTGGGCCACGTTGCCGGCAACCTTCAACCCGAATCGGAGATAAACCATGACTCAGTCCACTCTCACCCGTAGTTGGGTGGCCTCGGCCAACGGTCACACGGATTTCCCCCTGCAGAACCTGCCCCTGGGCATCTTCAGCCTCAACGGTTCGGCGCCGCGCAGTGGCGTGGCGATTGGCGAGCATATTTTTGATCTGCAGGCCGCCCGTGAGCTGTTTGACGGTGAAGCGCGCCGCGCCATCGACGCCATGGCAGGCGGCCAATTGAACGCCTTCTTCGAACTGGGCCGCGGCCCGCGGGTTGCCCTGCGCGAACGCCTGCTGGAATTGCTGGCCGAGGGCAGCGACCAGCAAGCCCAGTTGCAAGCCCTGGGCGCCCAGGTGTTGCCCCTGGCCAGCGATTGCCAGATGCACCTGCCGGCGAAAATCAACGACTACACCGACTTCTACGTCGGCATCGAGCACGCGCAGAACGTCGGCAAACTGTTTCGCCCCGACAACCCCTTGCTGCCCAACTACAAGTACGTGCCGATCGGGTATCACGGTCGTGCGTCGACCATCCGCACCTCCGGCACCGAGGTGCGTCGGCCCAAGGGCCAGACCCTGCCGGCCGGTCAGAGCGAACCGACCTTCGGCCCGTGCGCACGCCTGGACTATGAACTGGAACTGGGCATCTGGATCGGCCAGGGCAATGCCATGGGCGATTCGATTGCCATTGGCGACGCCGCCGAGCATATCGCCGGTTTCTGCCTGCTCAACGACTGGTCGGCGCGGGATATCCAGGCCTGGGAATACCAGCCGCTGGGGCCGTTCCTGTCCAAAAGCTTTATCACCAGCATCTCGCCGTGGGTGGTCACGGCCGAAGCCCTGGAACCGTTCCGCAAGGCCCAGCCCGCGCGGCCGGCCGGTGATCCACAACCGCTGCCGTACCTGCTGGACAGCCGCGACCAGGCCGCTGGTGGCTTTGATATCGAACTGGAAGTACTGCTCACCACCGCCGCGATGCGCGAGCAGAACCTGCCGGCCCATCGCCTGACCCTGAGTAACACCCAGCACATGTACTGGACCGTGGCGCAAATGGTTGCGCACCACAGTGTCAACGGCTGCCAATTGCAGGCGGGCGACCTGTTTGGTTCGGGCACTTTGTCGGGCCCGGCGGCCGGCCAGTTCGGCAGCTTGCTGGAAATCACCGAAGGCGGGAAAAAGCCGATTGAACTGGCCTCGGGCGAGGTGCGCAAGTTCCTTGAAGACGGCGACGAAATCATCCTGCGTGCCCGCTGCCAGCGTGATGGATTTGCCTCCATCGGCTTTGGCGAATGCCGTGGCACCGTAGTCGCGGCGCGCTAAGAGGGCAGGGGCATGGAACTCTATACCTACTACCGTTCCACGGCGTCCTATCGGGTGCGCATTGCCCTGGCCCTCAAGGGCCTGGCGTTCACCGCGCTGCCAGTCAACCTGCTGGTACCCAAGGGCGGCGCCAATCGCCAGCCCGAATACCTGGCGATCAACCCGCAGGGCCGTGTCCCGGCCTTGCGCACCGATGAAGGCGAGTTGCTGATCCAGTCGCCGGCGATCATCGAGTACCTGGATGAACGTTATCCACAGCCCGCGCTACTGGCCGAGGACCTGGCGACCCGCGCCCATGAGCGCGCGGTGGCCGCGATCATCGGCTGTGACATTCACCCGCTGCACAACTCCAGCACCCAGAACCTCCTGCGCCAGTGGGGGCATGACGAAGCGCAGTTGCTGGCATGGATCGGGCACTGGATCAGCCAGGGCCTGGGCGCCGTCGAGCAATTGATCGGCGACCAGGGTTACTGCTTTGGCGAGCAGCCTGGCTTGGCGGATACCTTTCTGATCCCTCAGTTGTACGCGGCGGAGCGCTTCAAAGTGGCGCTGGACAGCTATCCACGGATCCTGCGCGTCGCAGCCTTGGCTGCCAAACATCCTGCATTTATCCAGGCCCATCCCTCCAACCAACCTGACACCCCCTAGATCAATGTAGGCGCTGGCTTGCCTGCGATGACGGTGTTGACTGACACACTGCCATCGCAGGCAAGCCAGCTCCCACAAGTGATACCCCATAAAAATAAAACAGGTACCTTGCGATGCACAATCAGATTGCCAGCTTTCGCGCGGCACTCGACGCCCGTCCGGTGTCGCGCTATCAGTGGTTGATTCTTCTGTTGTTGGCGTTGTTGCTGGTGACCGATGGCTACGATGCCCAGGTGCTGGGTTACGTGGTCCCGGCCCTGGCCCAGGACTGGGGCCTGGAAAAAGCCGCCTTCGGCCCTGTGTTCAGTGCCAACCTGCTGGGGCTGACCCTCGGCTCGCTGGCCGTGACGCCCTTGGCTGATCGCTTCGGCGTGCGCCGAATTTTGCTCGCTTGCGTACTGATCTACGCCAGCCTCACGGTGTTGATGGTGTTCGCCAATTCCCTCGAAACGCTGATGGTCGCGCGTTTTATCTGCGGCATTGGCATGGGCGGCGCGATGCCCAGCGCCATGGCGTTGATGTCGGAATACTCGCCACCGCGTATGCGCACCTTGATGGTGACGTTGGCGGCCTGTGGCTTCTCGTTCGGCGGGGCGGCGGGTGGTTTTGTTGCGGCGGGCTTTATCGACAGCTTCGGCTGGCAGGCGGTGTTCCTCGCCGGCGGCGTGACGCCATTGCTGTTGTTCCCGTTTCTGGCATGGCTGCTGCCTGAGTCCTTACCGCGTTTGTTGCGCGATGCGCCGCCCTATGCGCGCCTGCAAAAAGTCACGGCGCGCATGCTGCCCGGCTGGCAGGCACCGGCGGCCAGCGAACAACAGAATCGCCAGGAACAGGGCAGCAAACTGACGGTGGTGGAGTTGTTTCGCAATGGTTATGCACGGCCAACGTTGCTGATCTGGTCGACCTTTTTCGTCAGCCTGATCCTGCTGTATTTCATGATCAGCTGGTTGCCGTCACTGTTGCTGGAAAGTGGCATGGCCTTGAATAAAGCCAACCTGGTGACCTCGATGTTCCTGTTCGCCGGCACCTTGGGCGCGATTGGCATGGCCTGGTTTGCCGACCGCCTGAAAAGCAAAGTGCGCTTGCTCTCGGGTGTGCTGGCGGCAGCGGCGGTGTGCACGATTCTGCTGGGGCTTAATCACGATAACCCGCGTTACCTGGTGGCATTTGTATTTGCGGCGGGCTTTTGCATCATTGGCGGCCAGTTGACCCTCAATGCGTTTGCCAGCAACTTCTACCCGGCCCACGTGCGTGCCACGGGCACGGGATGGGCGTTGGGTGTCGGGCGCTTTGGTTCGATCCTGGGGCCACTGTTTGGCAGCATGCTGCTGGCGATGCATGTACCGGTGCAGCAGATTTTCTTCTTCTGTGCGATTCCGGCGGTGATTGCCGCGTTACTGATCATTCAGGTGCGTTCGCCCGAGGCCAAGGCGCCAAAAGATTCATTGCGTGGCGATATCCTCAAAACCTGAAGAACACCATGCTTATCTGTGGGTACTGTCGAGCCCGGGGCGGCTGCGATGGGGGCGACGCGGTTTAACGGTCGCCCCCCTTCAATGCACCACCGCGCCAGGTGGCAGGTGGCCCAGGCGTTCAGTCAGTCTGAGTCGCTGCACCGGATCCTCGCTGAGCAACAGCGCATGCTCAAGGTCGAAGCGCTCGGCATTTGGGCAATCCAGATGCTTGTACAGACTGGCCCGCGCCAGATAGTCGGCGGCATTGGCGTCGCCCAGTTCCAGCACCCGTTCGGCATCGATCAGCGCCGCGAGGTGATTGTCATTGGCCACGTGCAGTTGCCGCAGGTTGCGCGACAGCCGTTGCAGGATCAGCCGCGGTTCGGCGCTGCGCAAGTGTTCGGCTTGCAGCTTGAGATTGGGGCCGTACTGGCGTTGCAGCAATTCGCGGCAGTCGTTGGGGTACAGCCGTCGCCCGCCACAGGGATCGAGCAAATGATCGGCACCGCTCACCCGTAGCAGGAAGTGCCCCGGAAAGTTGACCCCGGCCATGGGAATCCCCAGGCGCCGCGCCAACTCCAGGGCAATCAGACCCAGGGCCAGGGGTTGCCCGCGTCGGCGCTGCAACACCTTGTCCAACAGCGCGGCGGCGGGGCGCAAGGGGGTGAAGTCGTCCTGGGCGAACCCCAGGTCATTCATTATCCGCAGCAACGGCTGGCCCAGTTCATCGGCCGGCAGCAGCGGCATGCCCAGGCTGACCTGCTGGTGCAGCGCAGTGAAGTCAGCCAGGATCGCCCGTGGCTCTACGGTAGGGTCGTGCTCGGCAGCGATCCATAAGGCGGCTTCAAACAGCGCCGGAGGCGAGCGGTGCAGGCAGTCGAAAAAGGCTTGGCGGGGATTCATTGCATTCTCCGTCGGATGTCCCGTTTTAGCCTTGCCGAGAACTTTCGTCCAGTCCCTTAGGACCTGGCCTACCTGGTTATGTCGCAAAGCCTGTAATTACGGGCTGCTTATTCCTGCGCGCTCCTGCAACCTTTTCCCGGCGGCCTATACTTGGCGACTACAAGCAGTCATTCGGGAGCTCGACGATGTTTGCTCTCATGCACAGCACCCGCCTTGAATCCCTGCACCTGAGCGTTGACCCGGTGACCGGGTTGAAGGCGGTCATTGCCATCCATAGCAGTCGCCTGGGGCCGGCCCTGGGCGGTTGTCGCTACCTGGCCTACCCCGACGACGAAAGCGCCGTGGCCGATGCCGCGCGCCTGGCCCAAGGCATGAGCTACAAGGCCGCGCTGGCGGGCCTGCCGGTGGGCGGTGGCAACGCGGTGATTGTCCGCCCGGCCCATGTGCAAAGCCGTGCCGCGCTGTTCGAAGCCTTTGGCCGATGCATCGAGCAACTCGATGGCCGCTATATCACTGCCATCGACAGTGGCACCTCCGTGGCCGACATGGACTGCATCGCCCAGCACACCCGTTTCGTCACCAGTACCACTGCTTCCGGCGACCCTTCACCCCATGCGGCCATGGGCGTATTCGCCGGCATCCGCACCGCCGCCATGGCCCGCCTGGGCAGCGACAACCTGGAAGGCTTGCGAGTGGCAATCCAGGGCCTGGGCAACGTCGGCTACGCCCTGGCCGAACAACTGCACGCCGCCGGCGCCGAATTGCTGGTGAGCGATATCGACCCTGGCAAAGTGCAATTGGCCATGGAGCAACTGGGCGCCCACCCGATTGCCAACGATGCGTTGCTCAGCACCCCGTGCGACATCCTCGCGCCCTGCGGCCTGGGCGCGGTGCTCAATCGCCAGAGCGTCGCCCAACTGCGCTGCGCCGCCGTGGCCGGCTCGGCCAGTGCGCAACTGACCCACCTGCAAGTGGCCGACCAGTTGGAGGCACGTGGCATCCTCTACGCACCGGATTACGTGATCAACTCCGGCGGCCTGATCTACGTCGCCCTCAAGCACGGTGGCGCGGACCTGGCGACTATCACCGCGCACCTGTCCAACATCGGTACACGCCTGACCGAAATCTTCGCCCACGCCCAAGCCGAAAAACGCTCACCCGCGCGGGTCGCCGATGAACTGGCCGAGCGCCTGCTGTACGCCTAGCACTTATTAAAAAGGCCCTGAATCATCAATTCAGGGCCTGTTCAATTCGGGCTTTATTCCGCCGCGGGGTTCAGCAACTCGGACAGCGCATCCGGCTGGCTCTTGAACGCCTTGGCAAACACATCGCGATTCTTCGCCATGTAGATCCCGGCTTCCTCCACCTGCTGCTCACTCAGGGACGGCACGGCTTTTTGCAACACTTCTGCGAGCAACTCAGCGAGTTCAAGCATCTTGTCATGACGGTCAGCTTCGGCTTTATCGATGATTTATCTGACCTCAAAGTGCCTAGATAGCGGGGGGATGAGAGCTCCGCAGCCCCGCGTCCCGTCAGACCTGCGACGTAAGGTCTTGATTAGTCCAGTCAACTGGTTTACGTTAAAAATGTGCCAATGTAGCACCGTAGGTTGTTAGATAGTTGGCAGACGACGGAGTTATCCGCGGCCCAGCATCTGTACCTTTAAGACATAAACTAATGTCAAGGTGCGGATATATGGGCGGCAAAAATATATTTATACGTTTTTTGTTTGAAATTCTCACCGGTTATCAATTGCTGTCCGTGCTAGTTGATTATAAGTCAACTAGCTGTCTTAAGTTAAGATCAAACTACTCGATTGGGGATGGCTTATTAAAGTCGCTTTGGTCGCAGGCTGATAAAATTCATTCGAAGACAACTTCTGCAACTGATGCTGAAGGAGATGTCTCATGCCTGGACTAACTAGAAGAACTAAATCAGTTAGGACTGTAGGGTTAGAGTACAAGGTTCTTAAGTTTTCACATCAACACGTAGCTAGGTACCAGTTGGTGGCAGTAGAAACGTTTGTACCTTGTCTTAGCGCTAGTCTGTACGAAGTAGCGTATTCAATGGGTAATCGTCGCTATAAGGCGAGTATTCGTACAGTGCTCTACCACGTTGCCTTTTTATTCACATGGGGAAACATAACTGGGCTCGATATCGAGCGCATGCTGCTTGAGGGGAAAGGACTAGATTTTAGATGTGTAAGAAAATTTGCCAATTGGCTTGAGAAGATTATATCGCCGCCGGTTGATGGGACCCAGATAAACAAATATGTTTGTAAGATCTTACAAAGCTGCAGCACTTTCTCAATTTGGTTTGTTGAGAACTATACACCTTTGTTTGCTACCGGTATTGACGTCAATGTTAGCTATATTCGTTTAATTGAAAGCCATAAGAAAGTTTGGTCTAGTGTAATGGTGAGCGGCAGAAAAGAGCTAATCGCGCATGACCTGACGGACGATGAATTGAAAAAAATAGAGGGGTTTTTAGTAGGGCAGCTTTCAAGTGCGAACGTGACTCGCGGCTTGAATCTAAGAAACTACATCATGTGGCGCTTAGTTAGAAGGTTTGGATTAAGGCTAGGCGAGTTGTTAGCATTACGCCTAGTGGATATTGATCTGACTGGTTTATATCCTTTTTTGGAAATTATCCGCATAGAGGATAGAGGGGCAGATTATTCTGATCCGCGAGCTCCCAATAATCCACTTGTTAAAACTTTTGGTAGGCGGCTTTATTTTAGTCCTGGTGATGAGGGGATGATTAGAGCCATTGAGGAGTATGTAGATACATATAGAGTTAAAAGAAAAATAAAAGGAGGGTTTACAGCTTATCTAGACCACGAATTCCTGTTGATCTCTCACGGTAACGCCTCGCTGGGTAATCCACTATCCTGTTCAGCGGCAAATAAAGTCGCTTGCATGATTAGCAATGAGTGTGTCAAAGCTTTTCATTGGCATCTCGTACGCCACGCTGTGTTCAATAGGCTTTACGAAGCTGCAAGTTTGCTAGAGAACAATTCTACGGAAATAGATCACGTAGTTTACATGGGAGGATGGAGTAGTCCTGACTCATTAAAAGGTTATGCTCGGCGCGCGATTCGGGATAAGGCAAGAAGGGAGTTGATGAGGTTAAATTTTGAGGGGTAAGCAATGGGTATTGAAGTCAATGATTCTGGTGAATTTGAAGATGAAGTCGGGCGGCTATATGTAAGATGTAATGCTGATCCGAGTAGTCCATTTTTCATTGATGTGACGACAGATTATGTTGAAGCGGTGTGGAGAAGGGCTAGATATTCTATTGATCTAAGCAGATACCAGCTCCCAGTAGTAATTATTGAGGTGGTCAAAAAGTACCTAGTGCACAAGCTTGAGTCGGTTTGCCCTAGAATCCTGAGCTCAGTGCACGCGGGGATCTCTTGCTTGGAAAGGCACTGGCAACCTTCATGGAAGGACTTTTCAGATATGTCTCTCGGGAAATTGTTGAGCGTTATGACATCATCCCATGCGGAGGCGACCGAGTTTCGAAGGTTCTACATTTACGCTGCTTTTCAGGGGTTGGCAGGTGCGGACGAGATTCATGCATTGGAGTTAGAGGCTATAAGGCTTAAAAAGCCTCACCCAACTTTAAGGATACTGGAATGGCACGAGACGCGCGGGGCGCTAACAAGCTCCGAAATTGAAGTGGTTCGAAAAGCAATGATCATTTCTGCAGAGGGGGAATCCACGGCGGATTTCACCTCAAGGCTGTTTACTTGGATCTCGTTCGAAACATTAAAGAGACCTATCCAGTTGCATGAAATGTTCCGTGATGCATTGTGGGTACCCGATTCGATGGCAGAAGGGGGCCAATATTTCCTTAGAATGCCTAAGGCAAAATATCAAACAGGACAGGCGTCAGAGCTTTGGCCCATAACTACTCAACTTGCTAATGCCATTCTCGAGTACTCCTCATCTCCTAAGGTTAAGGCGTTACAGGAAAGGACTGGGAGGTTGTTAGTGAGTTCAAGGGAGGGAGAATCATCAAATTTTGGACGGGCGATAACTGGCTGGTGTAGCAGATTAAAGCTGATCAGTCCGCGTACGAATAGGCCTCTAATCTTGACACCCTATAGAATCCGACATAGCGGAGCTACACAGATGGCCGCCCAAGGCGCGTCTAGGGACGAGATACAATATGTACTTGAGCATGACTCCGTGCATGCAGCTGATGCTTACATTGACTGTTTGGCTTCTGAGTTTTGCCCGTTGTTGGAGCGAGCAAACAGAAAATTAGGTGGGATATTCTCAGAGTTAAATGGTTTATTTTTCGCCGGTCAGCTTGGGCATAAGAGTTCGGGGATGCCTATATTGATACCGGTCGTAAATCAGCCAGCTATAGTAGGGGAATGTGGCAAGTCCGGATCTTGTGGGCATCATCCATTTTTTAATTGTTACAATGGTTGTAGGTATTTCATTGCCTGGCGCAACGCAGACCATAAAAAATCTTTAGATTACCTAGAGTCTGAATTAGAAAGATGGGGTAGAGCTGAGGGTGGAAAGGAAAGGAGTAAGATACTGAAAGAGCTGGAGCGCGTATACCAAGCGGTTAACGATGTTATGGCTAGGATCAATAGTGGGGAATGACGAAGATGGATATTCACTCAAAGTTGCGTGGTCATGGCCTCCCAGAGCCTTTGATAAATTTGGCAGCATCACTTGTTGAGGGGTTAAAGCCTTCAGTCGATTTTTTTTGTGATGAATGGAATATTCTCGACTGGGTTGAACGCCCTGGAAATCTGTCGCAATACAATTTGAGATTTTGCCGTATTAGAAATGACGAGCTTAGATTAGTTGCTAAAGTGTATATAGCAGCAAAGCGAGTCCAAGCGGGTGTAACCGCTGATGGTGCATTCGCCTCCATCGAGGCATTAGTTAGGCTTGATTTGGAAATGGGTAGTAAAGAAATCTCACGATTGAATCTATTGGATTTTAAAGCGGTTGAAAGGACCTACGCAGAGCGCGGGGTGACCGGGAAGATTTCAACTTTAACAACACTTCAGGGCTTTGCTAAATGGATGCAGAAGCGAATTGGTTTAAGGGTAATCTATGATGCTCCAAAAGGCAGATGTAAGTATGGCCGGCATGGAAGTGAAGAGGGAAGAGAGCGAAAGTTCCTACCTACAGAGGTGATTAGAGATTTATTCGGATTGGCCACTCATCCAGAACTTTCTTTTCGGGATAGATTTTATATTAGTGCGCTAGTGATTAACGCAGCTGTGGGCGGTAGAATCAATGAGCTGGCATGTCTTCCTGTAGATTGCTTGATACAGCAAGAGGGGAAATGGGTTATAAAAATATTTCCCGAAAAGGGAGGGCGATTGTACTTCCGACCATTTCCGCAAGATTTATACCCAGCAGTACGCGCAGCGGTAGAATTTATCACTGAACATACTGCGGAAGGGCGTCGTATTGTTAAGAAAATGAGATTGAATCCAGGGGTGAATTGGAAGGAAGTAAAAAAAACGCCTATTAGTTTGAAATATTATGCGCGTAAGTTTGTCGCGAAATGGGTGAGCGAATTCGATTTGTATACGCCGCGAGGGGTTTATTATCAATCTACAGGGCAATTTGTAGATGTAATTCAGTTGGTTGGACGCCTCGGGCGTGTGTCTGAGGTCGCGGCATTTCTGGGTGCCTCTACACGAACAGTTGTCAAGTTGCTTCAATGTCAGAAAGCTATGAATTCTAAGATATTTATGTATGAGAAAGCTTGGAATGAATATTTGCCTTTGACTTCAAATGTATATAAGTGGCGAAGCAGGTTGAGGCGCCACCCTCATGCTATATCGTTGCAGCGTCTTGAGGCATTTTGTGAAGTTACCTTCAATCCATCATGGATGCGTGAGATTGTTGACGATATCCTTGATGAGGCTTTGTTGTGTCAGCTTGAGAATAAAACTTTTCCATTTCAGCCTGATTTTGAGTTCGAATTAAACTTTGCTCGAAAAATTCTGCCTACGATCCAAAAGAATGGTGTGGCAATTCTAGAGCCGGAAAATTCATTATTCATTATCCCGCGGAATTTGTTGACATTTTCTAATGCTAAGAGTGATAGGGAATTTAGGAAGGTTTCGGTTGGTATGTTTCAAGGGTGGCTTGATGGTACATCAAGAACTGAAGAGTCATTATTTAAGAAATTTAATGTCCTCGATCCTCGTACCGGTGAAGTGGCTGAGTTTTACTGGCATGATATTAGGCATTGGCTCAATACTGTCTATAAGCAGGGAGGTTTATCTGATGTTCAGGTGAACCTGATCCTAGGACGTTCAGACCTCACGCAGGCTCAGGTTTATGATCATACACCAGCTTTAAGCAGATCATTGATTCTGCAGGATATGATTGAAAGTGTTAGGCAAGATAGAGCTGTGGGGGTTATTCAAACAACTTTCAATAAACTTAGAATTGAAAATCGTCAAGCCGCAGAGGAATATCTTTCAGCAGCCATTCGTGTGGTTAATCCAATGCCACATGGAGCGTGCGCTCACAACCTTGCGTTGAAACCATGCCAGCACAGTCTGTCATGTTTGGCGAAGGGGACAAATGGCAAGCCTTGCGAGGATTTAATAGTGAACGTTCAAGATGATGCGCAGCGTCTGGAAATTGAAAGATTGAGCCGAGACGCTAACTTAATAAAGAATCATATCTTAACTGCTGGAGGGGAGTTGAGTCCGCAATACCAACATTTCAAAAATATTGAACTGTCGGCTGATTTTCTGTTGAATGAGATTTTTAAAAAGAATTAATATATCGGGGGGCTTATGCAGCTCAGAGGTGAGCGTCTAAAGGGGTATCTCAATTCTAAGATTTTGGAATTGATAAGTGTTCGCCAAAAAGAAATTGGAGGATATGTTTATAGCCAAAAAGAATTTTCTAAATACGCAGGAGTTTCTAGAGAGACAATCAGGAAATATCAATCTGAAATTGACGCTTGCTTGCGGTCTTGTCTAGTTTCAAAGATTAATCATGATGGCGATGCTAAATACAGGAATCTTCAAGAAAAGAATCATAAGCTTCAGCGTGAAGTTGTTATGGTGCGGACTATGTATGAAGCGATTCGAGTTCAATACATTGACCTTATCGAGGCAATGCTAAGTCACTCGATTGATATTAGTATCTTGATGGTAAAACCTGTTGGCCCCGGAGAGCTAGATCGTACTGGTGGGAATTGCGTTTTATGTGGTGGATCTCTAGATTCCACTGTCTGATTGGTAGTTTTCCAATCGGCAACCCAGAGCGATTTTTGCGATTAATGGCTGGATTGTTGGCTTTCGTTGCCCCGTTCCGCCACGACCGTCCTATCAGTACTCTGAGTGGATTGCGTATCACTAAATTTCTCGTGGTCTGGTCTCCTTGACTCCGGGTCAATGGGTGGTGCTTGTTGGTTTGACATGCTTATTGCGAAGATAAGTGCTGTTGGAATTAAAATTTAACTGTCAATGTAGTAGGCGCTGGATAATCAGTCGAGCTGTTTCCAAGGCTAGGCGGTTGGTCGCTTACCGCTTCTCAAGAACATAGCCCACGCCTCGGAGCGTGTGGATAAGCTTCGTCTCGAAAGGATCATCGATCTTGGCTCTGAGCCTTCGAATCGACACCTCTACAACGTTTGTATCGCAGTCAAAGTTCATGTCCCAAACCTGTGAGATGATCTGCGTACGGCTCAGTACCACCCCCGTGTTGCGCATCAGGTAGTGCAACAGTGCAAACTCTTTTGTAGTCAAATCGATGCGCTGGCCATCCCTGAAGGCTCTGTGACGGCTCTGGTCGAGTTCGAGGTCAGCTACACGAATTATCTCGACGGATGCAGGGTGGTCAGACCTGCGCATCAAGGCGCGGACCCGGGCCAGCAGTTCTGGGAACTCAAATGGCTTGATTAGGTAGTCATCTGCACCGTTCTCCAGGCCCCGAACCTTATCTGCTAGGCGACTTCTAGCCGTCAGCATCATGATACGAGAAGGGCAGTTTTTACGTCGCAACAGTTCAAGCACCTGCCACCCATCCATCTCCGGCAGATTGATATCAAGGATGATCAACTCATATTCGTGCTGCTTGGCCAGGAATAATCCATCTGAACCGGTATGGACGCAATCTACAACATAACCGCATTCAGTAAGGCCTTGACGCACATACTCCGCAGTTTTTACTTCATCCTCAATTACCAGAATTCGCATGGGATTTTGTCTCGACATCACTGAGCAATTAACCGCGCACGCGCGCCGACGTTATTGAAATGAATGGTAAATCAAAAAGAGTTGTCTGGGGGGCTAAATTACGGATTTGTAATTTCTAGGTAATATATTTGATAGTCTGGCGTTATATCTTGTCGCGGTTTGGGTTTGACAGATGCGAGCCCTCTCTCCAATAGGTGATTTGACCTTATGAAGTGCTGGGTTATTCTATTCTTTGTTCTGGTTTCATTCCGTTCAGATGACGGCGAAGTTCCCCTCATTGAGGAGGCTGGACATTGGTGTAGCCATGAGCTGCATCGACATGCGATGCATGAACTCGAACAACTGCTCGAATTTTAGATAAAAAAAGGCGCCCAAAGGGCGCCAAATATTCACCTTTTACCAAAGGAGCACTTAAGCCACTCAAGGTGAATGCGTAATGCACGTTTTTCTGAGGGGCCAGTTCATGGAAAACTGATCCGATCAGAGAATTACAGAATAGAAAGCGGGTATTCAATGATCACGCGAGTTTCATCAAGGTCCGATTCGAAAGCAGTGGCACGCGTGGTAGCTTGGCGCAACCGGAAGGACAAGTCTTTAGCCGGGCCGGTTTGAACGACATATTTCACCTCGACGTCACGCTCCCAACGTTTTTGATCGGTGAGCGGATTGCCGTTGTCGTCGGTACGCATGTAGAACTGGTTGGCGTTCGAGTAGTCTGCGCCCGAACCCCTTGCGTAGCGGGTCATGAACGTCAGACCAGGAATACCGTAGCTGGTGAAGTTAAGGTCATAACGCATCATCCAGGAGCGTTCTTTCGGCGAGTTGAAGTCGCTGTACTGGATCGAGTTGTCTACGAAGATTGAGTCCGACTGACGCAGGTAATCAAAATCGTCATCGCCATTGTTGCGCTGGTGTGACAGGGCCAAGGTGTGGGCGCCGTAGCGAACACCGACCTTGGCACTCCAGATATTGTTGTCGAACTCGCCCAGTCGGCGTTTACCTTCATCCACGGCTTTGTAGTAGTTGAACCCACCAATCAGCGCGAGGTCATCGCTCAGTGGGTAGGCGAAGCTGGTACCGGCGTAGTACTGGTTCCAGACATCTTTCAACTGGCTGCCGTAGACACTCACGGTCCAATTGTCGTTGATCGAGTAGTCACCGCCGCCGTAGCCGATCCAAGGCGAGTTGACCGGGCCGCCATAGAAGGTAACGAAATTGTCGTTCAGGTTACTGGAAACCGGTTGGCTCATTGCATGCAGTCGACCACCTTGCAGGGTGAGGCCCTGGATGCTGCTGTTCTCAACGGTCACGCCGCGGAAGCTTTCTGGCAGGAGGCGCGAGTCGCCCGCTGCGACGACCGGCGTCGATGGGAATACATCACCCACTTTCACCACGGTATCGAACAAGCGGATTTTGGCCGCTCCGCCAACCTTGGTGTATTCATCACGCGCCTCACCCTTGTTATCAACGGGCAGCACGTCGAAGGAGCTACGGCCGCCGTTGCGACCGTCGCCGGTATCAAGCTTGAGGCCGATCATTGCAAAGGCATCAACACCAAAACCGACGGTACCCTGGGTAAAACCAGAGTTGAATTTGGAAATGAGCGCGTGCGCCCAGGCTTCGGAGTAGCCGTTGGTGTTGCCCTTACCACTGTTGTAAGTGGGAGCCGAACTGTCGCGATTATCACGATTGAAGTAGAAGTTGCGGTTGAGCACTGTAAGGCTGCTGCCCTCAATGAAACCTTCTGGTTTGTCTTCAGCTTGAGCAGAAATTGCATAGCTTCCAGACAGCGCAGAAACTGCCGCCAAATACAGTGGTACTTTGATTTTCATCTGATGCTCCTTTGATTTACGGCAGTTTTTATTATGTGTACCGACGCGGGTGTCTTTATATGTTCTGACCCGGCGGCGCGCCTATGAAGAGCGCCGAGCTCATATTTGCAGGCCGAAGATAACGGGAGGGTGATAGGATAATTACAATTTCGTCATCTACAGGTTATCCGGGTGCCTAGCACCGTGTGTTAGCCATCTCTCTCGGTTGTAATCAAATCCTGGGTTCGACTGAATTTCTCAGTGTTTACGGGCATTACCCACTTTTCTTACGAAATTGTAATTTTCTAGCCACCCCTCTGATAGCTACCGCTCTTTAGAGTGCCATCACCTAATCCAGTGGGGCTTGGCAGCTGTTTCGGCGTTCTCGCCAAGCTTTATCGAAGTTTGTGCACGAGGACCATTAAAGTGCCCCGGTATATCCGCAATGTCTTTCCTAAGACCTCAATCTCACCCTGGAAGATAGCCGCACTCTGTGCGGTCATCTCCGGGCTGATGGCACCTGCTGCATTTGCCCAAAGCATCAGCTTGCCTCAAGCGCTTTCGACGGCGATGGATGCCAACCCTGACATGGCCGCCGCCCGTCAGGAGATTGGGATCGCAGATGGGGCACGCAAGCAGGCAGGGCTTATCCCCAACCCAACAATCTCGTACGACGTAGAAGACACCCGTCGCAGCACTAGCCAGACAACTGTGACGCTCAGCCAGACCCTGGAGCTGGGCGGAAAGCGGGGCGCACGTGTTGACGTCGCCACCTATGGCCAGACTGCTGCACAGCTGGAGTTGGACCGTCGAGTGAACGCTCTGCGCGCCGAGGTCGTTCAAGCCTTCTACGCAGCATTGCGAGCGCAGACTGGCCTAGATCTAGCCAAGCAATCTCTGGAGCTGACTGAGCGTGGTCTGCGCATTGTCGACGGCCGCGTTCGCGCAGGTAAATCCTCCCCAGTAGAGGCTACTCGTGCTCAAGTACAGTTGGCCGAAGCCAAGCTGCAGGTCAGACGCGCCGAAACGGAGAAAGCGACCGCTTACCAGCAGCTAGCTCAAATTACGGGGAGCTCGGTCACAGTATTCGATCGCCTGGATTCGCCGACCCTCTCCCCAGGTTTGCCTCCGGACGCTGAAGAGCTGTTGTCGAGGCTCGATCAAACTGCGGAAATGCGTCAGGCCGTGGTGCAGATCGACAAAAGCGATGCGTCCCTCGGCTCAGAGAAAGCTCAGCGAATCCCAGACCTCACTGTAAGCGTGGGTAGCCAGTACGACCGCTCCGTACGTGAACGGGTCAACACTGTAGGACTGTCCATGCCATTGCCGCTGTTTGATCGTAATCAGGGCAACATTCTTTCCGCTTCTCGACGCGCAGATCAAGCCCGAGACCAGCGCAACGCAGTTGAGCTGAGGCTGCGTAGCGAAACCCAAACCGCAGTAAACCAGTGGGCGACCGCCATGCAGGAGGTCGAGTCCTACGACAAGACCATTCTGCCGTCCGCACAGCAGGCTGTGGAGACCGCAACTCGCGGTTTCGAGATGGGCAAATTCGGCTTCATCGAAGTGCTGGATGCCCAGCGCACCTTGATCGTCGCTCGTGGCCAATACCTCGATTCGTTGGCAACAGCGACCAATGCGCGTGCGCAGGTGGAAAGGGTTTATGGCGATGTCGGTTCGACTGCCGGCGTTCGTTGAACGGGCCAGAAATTTTCTTCGGCGCTCGGCATAACACGTCGGTGCCTATGATCAGCAGGAGTAGCAATGGATAACAAACGCAAGATCGCCCTCGCGGTCGCCGCTGTGGCAGCCCTTGGATTTGGCAGCCTTGCCTGGAACAACAGTTCCGGAGAGCAGGCCGCCAGTACCGTCGAGCACGGCGCTAACGATGGCCATGGCGATGAGAAGACGACCGCATCAGCCGCCAAAGAGGAGGGTGATGAGGGTCATGGTGCAGAAGGCCATAGCGAAGAGGGTGGTGAGGAAGAGGGCAAGCTGACCCTGAGCGCTGAACAGATCAAGGCAGCTGGGGTAGTCCTGGAGTCTGCGGCCCCCCGTGACCTCGGCACCGTTGTGACTTTCCCGGGGGAGATTCGTTTCGACGAAGACCGGACTGCACATGTTGTCCCTCGGGTCCCTGGCGTTGTTGAAAGTGTCCAGGCCGACTTGGGCGAAGCCGTTAAGAAAGGCCAAGTCCTCGCAGTGATTGCCAGCCAACAGATTTCTGACCTGCGCAGCGAACAACAAGCCGCACAGCGACGCGTAGAGCTGGCCCGCGTTACCTTCGACCGTGAGAAGCAACTGTGGCAGGACAAGATCTCCGCCGAGCAGGATTACCTGCAGGCACGCCAAGCGCTGCAAGAAGCAGAGATATCTCTGGCCAATGCCAAGCAGAAGGTCGGTGCCATCGGCGCTTCGGTCAATTCCGTAGGCGGCAATCGTTACGAGCTTCGGGCACCCTTTGACGCCGTGGTGGTAGAGAAGCACCTGACCATGGGTGAAGTCGTCAGCGAGGCGACTAACGCTTTCATCTTGTCCGACCTGAATCAGGTGTGGGCCACCTTCGCTGTCCCTCCCACTGAACTGGGCAAGGTGGTGACGGGCCGTGCGGTAAAAGTTTCATCGCCCGACATGAACGTCGAGGTCGACGGCAAGGTGGGTTATGTAGGCAGCCTGCTGGGTGAGCAAAACCGTGCAGCGACCGTTCGCGTTACCTTGACCAACCCTGACGGCGCCTGGCGTCCAGGTCTGTTCGTGAACATCGCCGTCACTTCTCAGACCGATCGAGTGGCTGTGGCCGTTCCTGAAGGCGCCGTGCAGACCGTTGAAGACAAACCCTCGGTATTTGTGCGCACCAGGGAAGGCTTTGACACTCGGCCGGTAAAAACGGGCCGCCGTGACAATGGATACGTGGAAATCATCGACGGCATCCAAGCCGGCGCCCAAGTAGCAGCCAGTGGCAGCTTTACACTCAAGTCTGAGCTCGGCAAAGCGTCTGCCGAACACGGTCACTGATGCGAACTGACAGGATGATTTCTCATGTTTGAACGTATCATCAGATTCGCCATTGAGCAGCGCATCGTTGTAATGATCGCTGTTCTGATCATGGCCGGCATCGGTATCTACAGCTATCAGAAGCTGCCCATCGATGCGGTACCCGACATCACTAACGTCCAGGTGCAGATCAACGCTGCTGCGCCTGGCTATTCGCCATTGGAAACTGAACAGCGGATCACGTTTCCAGTTGAAACGGCCATGGCCGGTCTCCCGGGCCTTCAACAGACCCGTTCCTTGTCTCGCTCTGGCCTGTCTCAGGTCACCGTGATCTTCAAGGATGGCACTGACATCTTCTTTGCCCGCCAGTTGATCAACGAGCGGCTGCAAGTTGCGAAGGAGCAGTTGCCAGAGGGCGTTGAGGCTGTCATGGGTCCGGTATCCACTGGGCTTGGTGAAATTTTCTTGTGGACCGTTGAAGCTGAGGATGGTGCGGTCAAGGAAGACGGTACACCGTACACCCCAACCGACCTGCGTGTGATCCAGGACTGGATCATCAAGCCGCAGCTGCGGAACGTCCCAGGTGTGGCCGAGATCAACACCATCGGTGGTTACGCCAAGCAGTTCCTGGTCGCGCCGGATCCGAAGCGCCTAGCTACATACAAACTGACCCTCAATGATCTGGTCGCAGCGTTGGAAAGCAACAACGCCAACGTCGGCGCCGGTTACATCGAGCGTAATGGTGAGCAGCTCCTCATCCGTGCGCCAGGGCAGGTCGGTAACATCGAAGACATCGCCAACATTGTGATCACCAGTGTCGATGGCGCACCGATTCGAATCAGCAACGTCGCTGACGTTAGCATTGGCAAAGAGCTCCGGACGGGGGCTGCCACCGAGAACGGTCGCGAAGTCGTACTCGGCACCGTGTTCATGCTGATCGGTGAAAATAGCCGTACCGTGTCTCAGGCTGTTGCCGCCAAACTGGCTGACATCAACCGTACCCTTCCAGAAGGTGTGGTTGCCGTGACGGTCTACGACCGCACCAACCTGGTTGAAAAAGCTATTGCAACTGTGAAGAAGAACTTGGTGGAAGGCGCGATTCTAGTAATCGCCATTTTGTTCCTGTTCCTCGGTAACATCCGTGCTGCACTCATCACCGCGATGGTGATCCCGTTGTCCATGCTGTTCACCTTCACCGGTATGTTCAACAACAAGGTCAGCGCCAACCTAATGAGCTTAGGCGCACTCGACTTCGGAATCATCGTCGACGGTGCCGTGGTAATTGTAGAAAACGCGATCCGTCGACTGGCTCATGCGCAACACAAGCATGGCCGTATGCTCACCAAAGCTGAGCGCTTCCATGA
Source organism: Pseudomonas proteolytica (assembly GCF_007858275.1). Classification (GTDB taxonomy): domain Bacteria; phylum Pseudomonadota; class Gammaproteobacteria; order Pseudomonadales; family Pseudomonadaceae; genus Aquipseudomonas; species Aquipseudomonas proteolytica. The sequence goes on along the minus strand of NZ_VFEV01000008.1, from coordinate 16,813 downwards.
GGTCTTCGCTGCTGCGGGTGAAGCTCGCCGGCCACTGATCTTCGGTCAGTTGATCATCATGGTGGTGTACCTGCCGATCTTCGCCCTGACCGGCGTCGAGGGCAAAATGTTCCACCCCATGGCCTTCACCGTTGTGATGGCGCTGCTGGGTGCAATGATCCTCTCCGTCACCTTCGTTCCGGCAGCCATCGCCATGTTCGTCACTGGCAAGGTCAAGGAAGAGGAAGGCGTGGTGATGCGCACTGCGCGGCTGCGTTATGAGCCGATTTTGAAGTGGGTCCTTGGGCATCGGAACATCGCGTTCTCGGCCGCTGTAGTCCTGGTCGTGCTCAGTGGTGTGCTTGCAAGTCGTATGGGTAGCGAGTTCATTCCAAGCCTCAGTGAAGGTGACTTTGCGATGCAGGCCATGCGCGTGCCAGGTACGAGCCTGACCCAATCCGTAGAAATGCAGCAACGCCTTGAAAAGGCTGTGATTGAGCAGGTCCCGGAAGTAGAGCGGATGTTTGCGCGCTCGGGTACAGCCGAAATCGCATCCGACCCGATGCCGCCTAACGCCTCCGACGCCTACATCATGCTCAAGCCTCAGGATCAGTGGCCCGACCCTAAGAAGCCTCGCGATGAGCTGATTGCTGAAGTGCAGAAAGCCGCAGCCGGTGTCCCAGGCAGCAACTATGAGCTGTCCCAGCCCATCCAGTTGCGTTTCAACGAGCTGATCTCGGGCGTACGGAGTGACGTCGCAGTGAAGGTGTTCGGCGATGACATGGACGTGCTCAACAACACGGCCAACAAGATCGCTGCAGCGCTCAAAGCGGTACCGGGCTCTTCGGAGGTCAAGGTTGAACAGACCACCGGCCTGCCGGTGCTGACCATCAACATCGACCGCGAGAAAGCCGCACGCTACGGCCTGAACATCGCGGATGTACAGAACTCGATCGCCATCGCTGTCGGCGGTCGTACGGCCGGCACGTTGTATGAAGGCGACCGTCGCTTCGACATGGTGGTGCGCCTGCCTGAGACCGTACGTACCGACGTAGCAGGTATGTCCAGCCTTCTGATCCCTGTACCGGCCAATGCATCTCAAGGTGCCAATCAGATCGGCTTCATCCCGCTGTCGCAGGTCGCTAACCTGGACCTGCAGCTGGGTCCGAACCAGATCAGCCGCGAGAACGGCAAGCGTCTGGTGATCGTCAGCGCCAACGTCCGGGGCCGCGACCTGGGGTCGTTCGTTCAAGAGGCAACCGCTTCGCTGGATGCCAAGGTGCAGATTCCTGCTGGTTACTGGACCACCTGGGGTGGCCAGTTCGAGCAGCTCCAATCGGCGGCCAAGCGTCTGCAGATCGTGGTTCCGGTGGCCTTGCTGCTGGTCATGACCCTGCTGTTCCTGATGTTCAACAACCTGAAAGACGGCATGCTGGTGTTCACCGGTATTCCATTCGCACTCACCGGTGGCGTCGTGGCGCTGTGGCTGCGGGACATCCCGCTGTCGATCTCGGCTGGGGTTGGCTTCATTGCACTGTCCGGCGTCGCGGTACTGAACGGCCTGGTGATGATTGCCTTCATCCGCGGATTGCGAGAGGAGGGACGAACGCTTAGGCAGGCCGTCGACGAAGGCGCGTTGACCCGACTGCGACCTGTGCTGATGACAGCCCTGGTGGCGTCCCTGGGCTTCATCCCGATGGCCTTGGCAACCGGTACCGGTGCAGAGGTTCAGCGGCCACTGGCGACAGTGGTGATTGGCGGGATCCTGTCCTCCACCGCGCTGACTTTGTTGGTGCTCCCTGCCCTGTATCAATGGGCACACCGCAAGGATGAAGACGGTGATGAGGCCGAAGTGGTTAGCTGATAGCCACTAAAGAGAAGCCCACAACACACGTTGTGGGCTTTTTTGTTTTATATGAGCCAGATGCACTTACCTTTCAAAATTGTAAGTTTCTCGTCATGCCAGTGATGCCTATGCGTTGCTAAAGTTACGCCCGAGAAGATTTGAATTTGAGAGGTTATTATGAAAAAGCTAATTATTGCTGCTGCACTTGTTGTTTTCTCGATGGCTTCGCAGGCCAACACTTTCTCAGAAAGCAAGCAGCTGCAATATATCAACGACCACCAGACCGCTGTGGCGAAGTATGCCGAGAAAAATGGCAAGCCGATGCCGGAAATTCAAGATTACAAATACGGCATGAAAATCGATGTGGCGAAATTCGTGCGCCAATCTCAAGACCCCCGCACCTGCCAGGTCTACCCACGGTTGATGAGCTTCGAGGACTCCCAGGGTACGCTCAAAACGGTTCGCTACTCCATGTACTCGCAATGCATCAACAATAAGTAGTGAGCGCTTTGAATAGAATAATTAATGAATTCATAAATGCCAGGCAGAGCCTGGCATTTTTTATTTCCCCTGCGTGCCTTGTTAAGAGCGTCACTCTTAATGATCAGCCCTCGGGCAAGCCGTGAAATAGATTTCAGCTAATCAATAGCGATACCCCAGAAGGTACGAGTTATGAAAAGTTTGCTTGAACGCCCCGACGACCAAGCGGGGCACGAAGGCCACAGCCATGAGCATGGGGGCATCTTCGGCATGAACACCGAGTTGGTCTTCGCACTGATCTGTGGTGCGCTGCTCGGTGCCGGAGTTCTGGCCGGAAAGCTCGGGCTGATCGACAGGCTGCCGCTAGTTCTGTACGTATCTGCCTACGTGTTCGGTGGATGGTTCACCACCAAGGAGGCGATCAGCAATATCCGCCAGAAGCGCTTCGAAATCGACACGCTGATGCTGCTCGCCGCAGCGGGGGCCGCGAGCATTGGCGCCTGGGCAGAAGGTGCACTGCTGTTGTTCCTGTTCAGCCTGGGGCATTCACTGGAAAGCTATGCGATGGGCAGAGCCAAGAAAGCCATCGAGGCACTTTCCAAGCTCGCCCCTGCCACCGCCATCGTGCGGAGCACAAACGGCACGAAGGAGTTGCCTGTAGAACTCCTCGTGCCTGGCGACATTGTCATCGTACGCCCCAATGACCGTTTGCCGGCCGATGGCTTTGTGGTCGTAGGCTCTTCAAGCATCAACCAGGCTCCCGTGACTGGTGAGAGCGTCCCGGTGGACAAGCAACCAGTCGCTGATGCCGCTCTTGCCCGCAGCAAGCCGGATGCCGTGGATGCTGTGTCGAAAGTCTTCGCCGGCACCATCAATGGCGAAACCCTGATTGAGGTCGAAGTAACGCGTCGCTCCACGGAAAGCACCCTGGCGCGGGTCATCAAAATGGTCAGTGAAGCCGAGGTCAGAAAGTCGCCGACTCAACGCTTCACAGACCGTTTCCAAAGGGTGTTCGTCCCCTTGGTCCTGCTTCTGGTGGTAGGGCTGATGTGTGCTGGCATTTTCATCGATGAGCCATTCCGTGATTCGTTCTACCGTGCCATGGCGGTCTTGGTCGCAGCCAGCCCGTGTGCGCTTGCGATTGCTACACCCAGCGCCATTCTTTCCGGCATCGCCAGGGCTGCCAGAGGCGGGGTACTGATCAAGGGCGGTGCTCCGCTCGAAGAACTCGGTTCTTTGAATGCCATGGCCTTCGACAAAACCGGCACCCTGACCGAGGGGCGTCCCCGCATCACCGATGTGATACCGCTAGCCGGTACCCAGGTTCCGGACCTGCTGGCCGTCGCTATCGCAGTGGAGTCTATGAGCGACCACCCACTCGCCGCAGCTATCGTGCGCGACGGCGAGGAGATGATTGGTAGCAGGGGCAAATACCAGGCCAGGAACCTGAAAAACCTGGTTGGCCGCGGCGTACGCGCTGAGCTGGATGATCAGTTCGTCTGGATTGGCAAAGTCGAGATGTTCGGTGCCGACGCCATTCCGGCCCTTAGCAAAGCCGCCCTAGAGGCAGCAGAGCGCCTGCGCCAGTCGGGCCGCACTACCATGGTGGTGCGCCGTGCTGACAAGGATCTGGGGGTGATCGGCTTGTTGGACACCCCCCGAGAAGGAGCGAAAGAGGCACTCCAGAAACTCAGGGAAATGGGCATCGACCGCATGATCATGATTTCCGGGGACCACAACCGCGTCGCCGAAGCAGTGGGCAGGCAAGTCGGCCTGGACGAAGCGTGGGGAGATCTGATGCCAGACGACAAGGTACAGGCGATCAAGAACCTTCGCCTCAGCTCCCAAGTCGCCATGGTGGGCGACGGCGTGAATGATGCGCCTGCCATGGCCCATTCGAGCGTAGGCATCGCAATGGGGGCGGCAGGCTCCGATGTCGCCTTGGAAACGGCCGATATCGCGCTGATGGCAGACGACATCCGGCAGCTTCCCTTTGCGGTCGGCCTCAGTCGTCACACCCGCTCGATCATTCGCCAGAACCTGTTCGTCAGCCTCGGAATCGTGGCCATCCTGGTTCCCTCCACCATCATGGGCTTGAGCATCGGCGCTGCCGTTGCCATTCATGAGGGTTCCACGCTCCTTGTCGTGTTCAATGCCCTTCGCCTGTTGGCTTATCGTAAAGACGCCTGATCATTGAACGAAGCGCACAAAAAAGCCGGGAGTGCACTGAGCGCTCCCGGCTTTTTTGTGTCACCTGATTGGGGAATCAGAACACGTATTGTAGGCGAGTGATGAAGGCGTTGCCTTTGTCGTCGCCGACAGTGTTTTCGTTGTTGTCTGTGCGCACGTTGATGTAGTTGGCACTGACTTTCACCGCCTCGTTGACGTACCAGTTCACGCCGACCGTGTGGCTCTTGGCCTTGCGTTCATCGGATTGGTCCGCGGTGGCAACCAGATTGCCATCCTCGACCTTGATATCGTCGAAGCGGTAGAAAACTTCCCAGGCGCCCAGATCTTTGTTCTGTGGCTTGATGGTGTCGAATTTCGCGCCGTCGAGCTTATAAATTCGCGGTTCGCCGGTCAGCGTGTACGCCATCTGTGCGTAGTAACCCGAAGCCTTCATGTCATTGGCGGACTGATCAGCCTTCAGCTTGCGGCGAAGGTACTCAGCTTGAACGGAGAATGGACCCGTGGCCCAGGCGCCTTCAACGCCCCAGACCGAATCGTTGTCCCAAAGGCCTTCTTGCGCAGCAGCACCACCGAACAGCATGCGATTGCCGTTGGTTCCCGCATCGCCGCCGCCGTTGGTGTCTACACCGCGAACGCCCAGGCGCGAGCGTATACGGGTGTCGACGGCGCTGTCCTTGAGGTCGCGATAGGCATACTGGGCACCGACATGCAGGACATTACCGTCAGAGTGCAGCGGTGCGAAAACACCACGCACGTTGTAGCGCTTGGTGCTGTCACCGTCGGAGTCGTTGTTGGTTTCGCTGAAAACGCTACCCGACAGGTAGGCCATGTCAGCGATGGTGCTGGTCGCCTGAACACCCATGCCGGCGTTGTCGTTGATCCAGTCGGCTACGTCGTAGGAGAGGTTTCGCTCCATGGCAGTTGTCCACTTCGAGCTGGTTGCCTTCTCAAGACCGAAATCGGTGTAGAAGCGGCCGAAACGCAGCTGGACTGGGGCGAAGCCGGTGTACGTCAGGCTGGCCTCATCAAAGTAGCCATCGGAGTCGTTACCAGTGTTGCGGGACAGGTCATAGTTGACCTGGTATTTCCAGTCTCGGTACAGAGTGCCGCCGAACTCGATGTAGGCGCGACGGAAGTAGGCCGCATCTGCGGTATCGCCGTTCTTGGTGAAGACACCGTCGAATCGGCCATAGTCGGCCTGAACGCGACCGCCCAATTTGAAGCTGAATTCCTTGTCGGTGGTAGAAAGTTCAAGACCGCCCTTGGTTTTTAGAACTAGGTCAGCTCCGTCGGTAGTGACTGTTCCGGAAAATGCTTGCGAGGAAAATGTGCCTACTATTGCAGCGACCAACAGCTTTTCCCGCATGTTCGAAGAACGGATCATTGCTTGCCTCTCGTGTGTTAAGTGCTAGCAGCCGACAGATTGTTTCGCCCTGTGCCGGCCGTTATTGCACACAAAAAAGCCCGTCAATTGACGGGCTTATGCATGTCTGCGCTGGTTAAGCAGCAGCCATTACAGGTTCTTTAAACTGGGCTTCGGGAAAGTGAAGGTGGAACCACGTGAAGTTCTCTTCGGTTACTTCCACGCTCGCCGAGCCCTGATGCAAGCTCATAATCGACTGAACGATGGCTAAGCCTAGACCGGTACCGCCCTCACTCCGTGCTCGGCTCTTGTCCACTCGATAGAAACGTTCAAACAAATGCGCATGGTGTTCCCTCGCGATCCCCCGGCCCGGGTTGCCGACACTCAATGTCGTACCGCTCGTACCGTGTTGCACCTTCACGTAGACCGTGCGGCCGCGTGGGCAGTAGCGAATAGCATTTGACACCAGGTTCGAGACGGCCCGTTGAATCATGAGACGATTACCGCGCACTACGTCCTCATTGCCAGAGATTTGCAGCTGGATCTCGCCTTCTTCTGCCGAAATGCTGAAGAGATCGCATACACGCTCAACCTCGTCGACCAGCGACACGGGTTCAAACTCCACCATGGATGCTGGGTGACTGACCTGAGCCAGGAACAGCATGTCGGAAACCATCCGGCTCATGCGGTCCAGCTCTTCTGTGCACGATTCCAGCACTTCCCGGTACTCTTGAAGCGATCGTTCTCTGGTCAAGGCAACCTGGGCCTTACCCATCAGGTTGGAAAGCGGTGCACGCAACTCGTGAGCAAGATCGTCAGAGAATTGAGAAAGCTGCTGCACACCGTCATCTAGGCGAGCCAGCATGATGTTAATGCCGTCAGCGAGCTCTTTAAGCTCTGAGGGCATTCCATCCGTTGGCAGGCGATGGTCCAGGCTCTCGGTGGAGATTTTCGAGGCAACTTTCAAGAACTTGGTCAGAGGTAGCAGTCCGCGGCGCACGGTCCACCAAGCGATGGCCAAGATCAATGCGAGGATGACGGGCGACATCATCAGGGCCCAGGTCAGCAATGCATCGAGCAGGGCCTCACTGGATGACTGGTCCATGGTCATGTAGACGCTGACTTCGGTTCCATCGGCTAAGCGCATGATACGAGAAGCGCTCAACAGTGGGCGGTCCTGGGTATCACGCCATTCATGCTCTTTAGGCTGCGCAGCCGGCTGGAACTTGTGCACCTCCAGATTGACCTGCTTTGAGCCTATCGAGAGCAAAGGTACCTGCTTTGTTGATGTATCGAATATGCTCACGTACAGGTTGTTATGGCCCATGACCAAATCAACTAGCTGGTGCGCATCCGCGTTGACGCCGGAGATATCGTTGATAGTGGACAGGTTGTGAGCCATGCCTGCCATCTTCACTTCTAGGTCTGCTCTGGCATTTCTTTCCAGCGCTTGACCCACCATCAAGTAGCCAAAGGTCGCGAACAGAAGCAGTAATGCTGCGCTCATCAACCCGACTTTGAACCCTAGCTTTGCAGCCAGGCTGAACGGACTCATGCGCGTTCCTCGAAAACGTACCCAACGCCACGAAGCGTATGAATGAGCTTGGTTTCAAACGGGTCATCGATCTTTGAGCGCAATCGCCGGATCGCAACATCGATGACGTTGGTGTCGCAGTCAAAATTCATGTCCCAGACCAGAGAGATGATCTGGGAACGAGTCAGCGCTTCACCCGTCCTGCTCATGAGCAGGTGCAGGAGCGCAAATTCTTTTGTGGTGAGATCGATGCGTGTGCCACCACGGAAAACTCGATGGCGCACGGAGTCGAGTTCCAGATCGGCAATCTTCAGCGAGCTCTTCTCGACGAGTTCATCGCCACGTCTCTGGAGAGAACGGATGCGAGCAAGCAGCTCGGGAAACTCGAAGGGCTTCACCAAGTAGTCATCCGCGCCGCCATCCAATCCCTTGAGCTTGTCGTTGATGCGACCACGGGCTGTGAGCATGATGATGCGGACCCGGCTGGATTTCCTGATGGTTTCCAGCAGATCCCATCCGTCGATACCTGGGAGGTTCACATCGAGGAGAACCAACGAATAGACATTGACGTTGAATAGGTGAAGGGCATCAACACCGTTGTGCACAATGTCTACGACATACCCGCTTTCGGATAGGCCCTGCTGAAGATATTCCGCAGTTTTAATTTCGTCTTCGACAACTAGAACGCGCATGACTTATCTCAAGGTGTGAAGAAGGAATTGGCCAATCCGCCAAGAGGTTTGCAGGCTGTTTAAAGGTTCGGCTGAGTGCATGGCATGCGGTAGTCGCTACCTCTGTCCATACGCCGTGGTCACCTGAGGACGCTTGAATCTTAACGCGAAGAAGCTGGCCGTGGCGAAATCCTACAAATTTGTAATGTAGCCGTAAGATTGCTGACAGTCATACCGGCATACCCTTTGAGCTTAGCGGATTCAGCGGCCTTCAGCCGGTTGAGCACTCAGTAGCTGGCATGTGAATTCGGTCGTAAAAGGCGGCATTTCTGCCAAGCCGTTCTGTTTTGCCAGGAAAATTCCTTGGGGAGCTACCAAGAGCTCGTTGCCAACCACCGATCAGTGGCATCGCAGGATGCGCTGCGCTGCGCGCGGCTATGATTTCTTGATCCGTCGAAAGTGCAGATAATTACTTTACAATCTATTACATGTCCAAATTGTAATTTCACAATCATCTTGTCGTTAGCCGCCTCTGCTAGTTTTAGTACAGCACACAGGCAGCGCTGCTTTGGAGTCGTCTCATCCGGAGCAGCATGGCGGGAGTAACGAAACCCTGCTCACGCCAATGCATTCACCTTGGAACCATACGCTCCTTTGGTAAGGTGAATTTTAGCGCCCGCCGTGGGCGCTTTTTTATTAATGGACTTCTCATGAAAACCACTAGATCTGCAATTGCCGTATTCATGCTCTTCTCTGTGCTGTCGACAGATGCTCTAAGTAGCGTGCAGATCAATGAGGATCTTGAGCAGTCTGCTCGGCAGGCTACAGAGCGCTATGCACAGAGCGTGAAGAAGCCCATGCCAGAGCTTGAAGACTACACCTATGGCATGAATCTGGACGTTGGGAAGTTGGTGTACGTGTCGCCCAACGTGCGGTACTGCGGCAACGTGAAAAGCATGATGGCCTACGAGGACTCGAAGGGCGAATTGCACATGGTTCGCTACCTGGTGAAAGGCGAGTGCGTTAATAGTCGGTGAGCGGCCACCCACTTGCTGCCCCCGGCGCTTAGCTCACAGCAACTCGATGCCAAAACGACGTAGCAGCAGAGCAAAGCCCCCAAAACTTACCATGGTGATGATGATGCTGATGATAAGCGTCGGCCAAAAGTCCAGTTTGGGCAGCAGCACCGGAAAAGTGATAAACATTGGCAGGGTTGGAAGGACGTACCAGAACGTATACCAGGCATGATTAGCTATCTTTTCCATACTCTGGTTTTCCAAGTACAGCCAGATCAGCGTCATGACCGTGACCAGAGGCAGAGCGGCAACTAGGCCACCCAGCTTGTCGCTACGTTTTGCCAGCTCTGATACTAGAATCACTATTCCGGCAGTGACTAAGTACTTCGTGATGATCCAAGCCATTGCTGAACCTCCTACGGGCACTCGAGAGAGTCTGTCGGAATCTTCCCAAGGCGCTCACGAAGTGCTCCTGCCGTTTTGACGCCTATCATTCCCGATCTTTCCTTTACGACACCACTCTCTCTGTTTGAAGAGTGGTGCGTTGACCAGGTGGTTACCAACCGATCAGTGCGACGGTAACGGCATGCTCTGGTGGAAAGCTGCGCGCTCGATCTGAATGGTGCAGTGGTGGATTTCGAACGCATCGCTGACCGCTTCCACGACGCCCGCCAGCACGGCATCTCCATCTGCTGTGTCACCCACTACTACGTGCGAAGTCATCACGTTGCTGCCGCTACTGACGGCCCAAACGTGCAAATCGTGTACATCAGTGACGCCATCAACGTTGCGGATGGTGGTCTCGATTGCCGCGACGTCAAGCCCCCTTGGGACACCCTCCATGAGGATGCCCAGGCTCTCGCGAAGCAGCTGCCATGTCCGCGGCAGTACCCAGAGGCCGATTGCAACAGCGACAATCGTGTCGACCCAGGTCCAGCCAGTGAAGCGGATAATGAGAGCCGCGATGATTACGCCCAACGATCCGAGCATGTCGCTCCAAACTTCGAGGTAAGCCCCTTTGACATTGAGGCTCTCGTTGCTGGCAGATGCCAGAAGACGCATCGAAATAAGGTTGATGATCAGGCCAGCGATCGCGATCCACATCATCGCGCCAGTGGCGATCTCCGTCGGCATGAAGAAGCGTTGGTAGGCTTCGTACAAGATGTACATTGCCACCAGGAAGAGCAGGACTGCGTTGAGCGTGGAGGCCAGGATCTCCAACCGCGCATAGCCAAAGGTTCGTTTTTGATCCGCCGGCCGCTTGGCTATCTGGAGCGCAATCAGCGATATCGCCAAGGCGGCGGTGTCAGTGAACATGTGAGATGCATCCGACAGCAGCGCCAAGCTGCCGGTTATCCATGCACCGATTACTTCAGCAATCATAAAGCTGCCAGTCAGGGCCAATGCCATGACTAGCTTCTTCTGATGTCCCTCACGTACTGCTGCACTGCCATGATCATGATTCGATCCCACGTATTTCTCCTTGCGCAGGGGGGTGGTCGCGTTGGCTTACCAGGGTGGCCAGGCGCTAAGGCGTGGCTTGGCCGCACTGGCTGCAGAATTTCGCTCCTGACGTCAGCGAGGAGCCGCAGGCCTTGCAGCCACTCGATAGTGGTGTTCCGCAGTTTAGACAAAAGCGCGCAGATGGGGCGTTAGCGGTCCGGCACTGCCTGCAAGGCTGCAGATCAGTGATTGGGGCTTGGGATATTGCCCGCCCACTGTCAATTACCCGGTCATTGCCGTCGCAGCTCTGCTGCTGGTCATAGCGGTCATGCCGATCGCTCCCGTGCCCACCACTGTGGTGCTTACCACCGCCGTGGTTTCCCCGGCCGTGGTGGCCGCCCAAGATGTTCTTGAAAAAGCTCATGGTGTTCGTCCCTCATTGATAAGTGACATAAGCACGGGCAAAAGTTAAGGAAGTGTTCTGCTCGCGAGAAAGACTTCTAAATTGAAGTAAAAGTTCAAAATGAGCGTACGACAAAACAAGCCCATTTTGTTTATGAAATTTAATTTAATTCGCTGGGTGGCACTAACCACACAGCAGTCGAACGTGTCCGATTTTTTATCATAGCCTGGTCGATCACAATCAAAAAAGCCATTGCTGCGATTCTGACAGCATTGTAATCACGAGGTCATCGTGTCGTTATCGTGTTCCGGAAATAATGCGCCTAGCGAGAGTTTACTTCTCATTCAATTCTTTTGCCTCAAACATCCTAAGCGCCCTTAAGCCATAGGGCTCGGGGTCTCTGGCGCTCCGCACGCCCACCTTCGCACAGTATCTGTCGATGGTTTGCCTGGTAGCTACCGAGGATTCCATAGCCATGCGTCATGGATCAGCAGCCTCCTAGAGTTTGATAATGACACCTTCGAAATCCATTGTTCACACCCTGTTCAGTAGATTGATCTTTGCTATTCGCAGTACTCGACAAAAAGGCATCAGCACCAATCTGCTCATCGGGCTGGTAACTCTTTGGTTGTTGCTATTTACGAACGCTGAGCTTTGGCGTGTTCTTACGCGGCTGATTTTCAATGCCGATGAAGTTAATTGGCTGCTCGCGAGTAGCCTGCCAGTTGTTGTGTTTGCTTGGGTGTTTACCATACTCAGTCTGCTGTCATGGGCACGGCTCGCCAAACCGCTACTGTGCCTGATCCTGATCAGTGCGGCTTTCGCCAGCTACTTCATGAATGCTTACGGCATCGTCATTGATTACACCATGTTCACCAACGTCGTGGAGACCGACGTCAGTGAGGTCTCCGAGCTACTGAACTGGAAGCTCGGCCTCTGGGTGGCAATGGTAGGGGGATTGCCCGTTTACCTGATCAGTCAGGTGCCGCTCCGACGTAAGCCCTGGATCAAAGCGTTGGCCAGTAGACTCATTGTCCTTTCGCTTGCCCTAGTCACCCTTGCCGGCATTGTGCTGAGCCAATACCAGTCTTATGCGTCCTTGCTGCGCAACAACCGGGAGATTCGGCTCATTCTGGTTCCCACCAACCTGTTTGCGGCCAGTCATGGCTACCTGAAACGTCAGTTGGCCACGCCGAAAGAACTGACCACCATCGGTACCGATGCAGTAGTGAAAAGGCAGGGAGCAGCTCGCAAACCCAAGCTGCTGGTGCTGGCAGTGGGGGAGACAGCACGCTCTGCCAACTTCTCCCTCAATGGCTACTCCCGTGATACGAATCCGGAACTGAAAAAACGCAATGTCATAAGCTTCTCAAATGTGAGTTCCTGCGGCACCGCCACCGCGGTATCACTGCCGTGCATGTTCCTGGACGTCGGCAAGGATGAGTACAAGGACGGCTTGGCCAAGAGCCGAGAAGGGCTACTCGATGTGCTTCAGCGCGCAGGCATCAGCGTAATGTGGACTGACAACAATTCGGGCTGTAAAGGGGTCTGTGACCGGGTGCCTAACCACAAGGCTACCCAACATGCGGATGCTCAGCTGTGCACCAGCGACGAGTGCAAGGACGGGGTGCTGCTCTCGGAAATGGAGGACTTCATCAACCGTCAGGAAGGCGATGCTGTCCTGGTGCTCCACTACAAAGGCAGCCACGGCCCAGCCTACTACAAGCGATATCCCTCGCAGTTCAAGAAATTCGAGCCGGTCTGCGAGACCAATGAGCTCGACAAATGTAAGCAGCAGGAGGTGATCAATGCCTACGACAACTCGATCCTCTACACCGACTACGTAACGGCCGGGCTGATCGACATCCTGGCTGCGAACACCAAATTCGACACTGCGCTCATGTACGTCTCGGATCATGGGGAGTCACTGGGAGAGGGTGGCCTCTACCTACATGGGCTGCCCTATGCGATGGCCCCGGACGAGCAAACCAAGGTGCCAATGGTGCTCTGGATGTCTGACTCTATCGCGAAGAGCGAACGGCTGAATATGGGCTGCTTGAAAGCCCAGACAAACTCGCCATTGAGCCATGACAACCTGTTCCACACGGTGCTCGGGATGATGAGCGTCCAGACATCCTCGTATCGCTCAGCCCTAGACTTCACTGCCCCTTGCAAGCCCTTGGCCGGAAGCACGTACTCCGGCCTCTGAATGCTCGAAGTGCGATTGAAATACTCGCTCGTATCAGCTGCAATATTCAATTGGAGAGCAGAAAAGTCAGTTGAATCTGGTTGCCCAGGTTTTGCTCGCTGTGAATGTCGACCTTGCCACCGCAGTGTTCCACGATCCGTTTGTACCGCGAGCGATGCGCCTGCAGTGTACGTTCAAGCAATTCGGGCCAATCAAGCGCATTGACCAGTGTTGAGACCTAGGCTGGCATCTCGGTTGCTGCCGTTCTAGTCATGGGTAACCTGGGTCGCAGCAGGTGGCGACTGAGCGTAATCGACCTATGAAGCGGCCGGTCGACAACGACCGCTGTGGGTCGAAAGCTGCCTTAGGGCTGGGCGTCTGCATCACTAATTGGCTTTAGCACTATGCTCCCGCCTATCAGCTGTATGCTCAGGGAATCACCGATTTTGAGACCCATGCGTTCGAGGATATCGTCCGGGAGGTCAGTGATGACATCCCCAGTACCATCACCTGGTTCTTGGCATTTCAAGGTTGTCCGCACGGATTCATTCATAAGGGGCGGCTCCTTATGAGCTGATGGGGAAGCCTCCATCCTACGCCCACTTGCCCCCTACTGGCAGCATTCGACCCACTGCGAAGGCTGGATGTTGGAGCCAGCACCGGCAAGCTCTGCTTTCGCAAGTATGAAGGAGTTTAGTGATAATCCTGCTTCCGGCTGGCGGCGATGGCGCTGACAACTCAGCTTAGGGCCGTGTCTGCTTGAGGTCGCAAGCAGCCAGTCGCTAATGACCGCGCTATCGAACCACTGAGCACCATCCGAGACAGAGCTTTGTTTACCGCGGAGCGTGAGCCCGTTCGCTCGAATACCTTCCTAACAAAGGGGCTTCCCCTTAGGCATACGCTTGATGCGGTTCGAGTTAGATCCTGCGATAGACACAGCTAATCCTATGTCAGACGAGATGTAGACAGGTCCTCTGGCATGGAACCCAACGGCGTTAAGTGTAGACACCGTGTTCAATTCGTCCTAGGAGTGTCACAACTTGCTGGTAGCCCGATCGAGTCACCAAGGTGCTGCAAGGTGACTGATGCCTTAGCCCGATTGCTGGCTTGTACAGCCATTGCGCGGCAAGCACTCGACTGCCAAGCACCAGCGTTGCCAGATGCACGATTTCTTCGCACCTGCCCTTGAAGCTTCGGTGGTCGATGCTCCAGCACCCCTGCGGCGAGCATGGGCACAGCGCTAATATCTGAGGATCCTTCATTTGCAAACCTCAAAGGTGAAAGCCTATCTCTCAACCGGCAATTCGGCCAACAGGTTCCATTCCTTTGCCGGCATGTGCTGCTATGTCGAGAAACCTTCCTTGCGTCTGTACCCGCCTTCGCAAAAGCCTTCGGGCGTCGTCTTCATTTTCCGACTTTATACGCCACTTATCAGTCTTTACCTTCCGTCGGCCCTTCATTGCCTCTCCTCTTCCACGTAGGTAGCGCCCAAGATCAAACCAGCCGCAGGGTCAGATCGCGCAGACTTTGGTTGCATCCGATCGGACATCTCAGTCCATGCTGAAGGGGGACAGGCGCCCCTCCTCATCGGTCCGATGGCGTCACGCTTAGCTCCTCACGAACGCGCTCAATGATTGAATCCAGAGTGGCATCCTTGTCCATAAAAAGGTAGCACTGGGTCAAGATCGTCAAAGGATGAACATTCATGACAGAGGCGAGCCCATGCACCATTTCGAGGGTAGGGCCCTTTCCTCCGGCTTCCAGTTGACTAAGGTAGGTTTGGCTACTGTGGCCGCCGAACTCTTCTTGGCTGAGGCTACGAGATTTCCTCAGCAACCTCATGGCCTTACCAAATGCCTGTTTCAGCTCCATTTTTTCATTCCTACAAAAGGAATGATGAAGCCGTCTTGAACGCCATACATCCATTAACTATTGTTAATATTTTGAGGGTTTTTCGATGTTCAAGACCTATAGCCATGCCGAACTCAGCCCAGCCGGTATTTTCGGCGAGCCCGCCAGCCGTCACTGGAAATTTATTGAGCTGGAGCTGCACCACCCATGGTTTTACGTGGAGCTTGTGCGCGATTACGGTGACGACATCGTGGGCAGCATGCTGATGATCCCCACGGTACCGATCCTACAGCAGATGCTTTCGGAGCTTGATGACCGCTCATGGCTCGCGCAAGCACATCTGATGTCACCTGGTCACATGAGAGGCGGTAACGACTGGGTGATGGAACCGCTTCAGGAAGTGAGCATTGCTGAAGACGCGTCAGGAACAGAAGAGGGCTATATCTATAAGGTAGTAGGCGGGGCTTGTTACAGCATTCATCACTCAACTCAGCGAGATAACCTCAAGGTCACTGAAATTATTTTTTTGGCTGAGCGCGATCTACGCGTGAGTGGATGATTAAAGTAGCTTACGCATTTAATTTATCGTTACGGCTTTTAGAAGGCAAATAGACTATTCTAGAGTAATTATCTTGGTTTTTACTATTGAATTAGCTGCAATCAGTGCTATCTTTATGGAGGCGAGTTTCAGATGTTGTCATCCTAAACTGTTTAATCTCCTGCCAGTAAGCTTAGGACTTTCTCCACCCAGCGATCAACTGGTTGTCAGTGAGCCTAGGCTGGCCCAGGTGTATTTTGGGGAGAGGCTTGCGCTACCCAGTGCAGTATGAGCATAGGCCTTCAGGTTATGAATTTTTCAAGACTAACGAACGGCTCATCAACAGTAACTGGCTTCAATAGAAAATATTTTTAGTTACTCTGCGACGATTGATCCTATGGATTTTTTCAGGTGTACGAGGAGTCTTGTTAGGCCAAGTGACGGCTTCATGCTGTGGTGTCATCCGAATCACCGCCTCGTAGGTACCGACCCTACCACCGTTCTTCCGATAGACTGTCAATGCTTCTTTTGTCAGCAGAGCTTGCAGGGACCACCAGTGATCGGACGCCTTAATGTAATTAGTAATTTCGGGATCTATCCAGCCTGCTAGCCAAGATATTTGGTTTGCGAGCAAACGGAGGCTGTTTACCGTTTGGCGTGGCCGGCGAGGTATAAAGCCCAGATTGCCATAGGAGTCAAACTCCGGCGTTCTCCAGATCTGATCGTGATGGCCAATCCTATTTCGAACATCTCGTACTTGGCTAAGTAGGTTGGCCAGTCTATCGACAAACGCCGCATCATCGTATGGCGTCGTAGCAAGGTCAGGGGCGTTTGGAAATGCTATTGATAAAACGCTAGCCTGCATGCCAGCAGGGTGCGATTTATGCTTCAAGCCTTTGATAATCGTTTCCCAGAATCCAAAGGGGACCTTCGCGACAATGTCGTCAACAGTTGCATTCCCTTTTCCTTTCTTCTTTGCGATCTTCCCTACCGCGCCGAGTACATCCTCGTGGGTGTATCGTGTGGATCTGGGGTTGTTGCCCCTTGCTCGGTCATTATTGGCCAAGCCCTGACTGCATGGCCAGCTGATGCGCTTAACATCCGTTGTGCTTAGCCTGTAGGTGACTTCCATCCCCGCTCTGAGCAATGATGCGGAATGGTCGTAGACGAGAGGAAGAACATGGGTATGCGTCCGGCCAACCCCCCTTCCTGTCCCCGGCGCCAAAGGCGATGGTGTCCACCTAATTTAAGTGGACACCCTTTCTAGCCTTTTAAGCGGGTCTTTTCATGCAGCCACAACGCCGCTCCTAC
>NZ_VFEV01000089.1 GCF_007858275.1 Pseudomonas proteolytica | reverse complement strand
TTTGCACTGCACCCAACTGGGAACGCTGGCTGTCGATCTGCTGAATCGCATCGTTCAACGCCTGAACCGATCGCTGCGACGAAGCTGCATCCTGGATGCTCAGGTTGGAAACGGTGGTTTCCACGGTAACTGCCGTCGACGTGGCAGCTGTCAGACCCAGTTGAGCCAGACCAGTGCCCGCGCTGCCGTTGGCAACGGTGAAGGTCTTGTTGGAGAACAGCGCCAGGGTGTTGTCAGCATTTTTGCTGGCCGTAACGCCGGTACTTGCACTGTTGATCGAGGAAACGATCGCGTCAGCGGTGTCACCCTTCTTGAACTTCACTTCTACGCCGTTCAGGACCACCGAAGTGTCGGTAGTCAGCTTGGCCTGGGACGTACCTGCTTGCAGACCCAGCTTGGCCAGAGCCCCTGGACCGTCGGTGGTATTAGAACCGTTATCCAGCTTGATAGCTTTACCGTCAGCCGAAGTCAGGGTCAGACGACCGTCGGCAGCTGTCGCGGTAACACCGGTCAGAGTGGTGTTTGCACCTGCAGTGCCATTAATGTCGGCAGCAACCTGAGCCAGTGTACGACCCGCTGCAATGGTGATTTCGGTGCCATTGATGCTGATTTGCGCGGCGCTGTTGGTGGTCGTGGTTTTGGCAACAACTGCCGCCGCGGGAAGAATGCCCGCAGCAGAACCGGCTGCAGTGAAGCTAGAAGCCGAGGTCAACTGTAGCGTCGCGCCAACAGCTTGGGCCTTGACGCCAGTAACAGCACTTTGGTCGTTGATTTTAGTAATCGACTGCGCAAGGGTATCGGCAGCCAGCAGCGCAATCGAAGTGCCGTTGAGCGTCAAGGTGCCGTCGGTCGGAGTGAAAGCGTTGACGGTAGAGAACTGGCCGATCTCGGCTTCGCCGCCTACCGCAGTCGCAGCGAGGTCAGTCGCCGCACCAGCAGCCTTGGCTTCGCCGTAGGAACCTTTCAGGCCGGTAGCACTGATATCAGTCATACCAAACGAAATGGTTTCGTTGGCGTTGGCGCCGATCTGGAAGCCTACGTTGTCGAACGAACCATCCAGAAGCTTACGGCCACCGAAGTTGGTGGTTTGGGAAATACGGGTCAATTCACCGGTCAGCGCCGTGAATTCCTGCTGCAGGGACG
>NZ_VFEV01000088.1 GCF_007858275.1 Pseudomonas proteolytica | reverse complement strand
GTGGGAGATTCTATGTTGCAGGTAAACCCTGCAACCTTAAGTTCGGTTGGTATTCGCTCTGGTTTTTCATCAGCGCGAATGCCACCCGGCAGAGCTTGCGGGCGAGGATTACCAGGGCTTGGGTCTTTGCCAGTCCTCGGGCCAGGTAAGACTCGTAGTACGGTTTCCAGGTCGCAGATCGGCTAGCGGCCATCGCTGCGTTGTGAGCAAGGCGCCGCAACTCTGAATCGCCCTTTTTACTCAAGTGCCGAGGCCCGGCCTTTTTTCCGGAGTCTTTTGGTCTCAGATCCATCCCCAAGAAAGCGATGAATGCATCGCCATTGGCGAACTGACCGCGCATGAAGGCTGTCGCTAGACCAGTAGCCGTAAGATCACCCACTCCCTCAATGGCTTTGCAGCGCTTGATATTTTCGGTGATGCCCGCCTCTTTGCTGACCTTGTGCAGCAACTTCTGAATGACCTGCTCAGCTTGTTTGAAGGACTTTAGCTGCTGGGCCAACTCGTCTTTCAAAAGCGGTTCGCCTGACCAGCTCAGTGTGAGGCTTACACGCAAGTTGATAAGTTCTGCACGTCGGTGTAGCAAGCTTTTCAATAACTTGTAAGCCTGCGGAGGTGGACTCCAAAGCCGTAGCCGTTTCTGCTCACTGCTCAGGTAGCGCGCTAATAAACGTGCATCACAAGGGTCGGTTTTCGCCCGCTGGCCAATGCTTTCGCGGTAATGGCTCAACCGATAAGCGTCTACAACGTAAACCCGATGTCCTATTTCATGGGCGAGTTCAGCTGTGTCCAAGTGGTAAGTGCTGGTGGCTTCCAGGGCAATTGAGCTGTTGGCAGGTAATGTGTTGAGCCAGCGGCCAAGAGCATCGCGGTCGTTGGCAATGGCTTGAGTGGCGTTGAGGTCTTCGCGGTAGGCAACGATTTCGGCCTTGGCCACATCGATACCCACAACCGTTGGTGAAGTAAGGATTGTCATAACTAATCCTCGGAGCTAGGGTTTAAGGGCTTGTCGGGGTCTATCCCAGCGCTGGCTTGCCTCTATTGTCGGTTTTCCCGATGAATTCCTTATCGGCGCTTAGGGTAGAAAGGGCGGGACGAGAAGTCTCCCACGGTCCGTACTGGCTAGAGTCGGAATCGGGCTTTTAGTCGCCGCCCACCCCTTCAAGTCTAAACATACAAGCGGGCTTGC
>NZ_VFEV01000087.1 GCF_007858275.1 Pseudomonas proteolytica | reverse complement strand
CGATCAATCCCAGCTCAACGCCCCGCCAGTCTGATACTCGATCACGCGGGTCTCGAAGAAGTTCTTCTCTTTCTTCAAGTCCATGATCTCGCTCATCCACGGGAACGGGTTGGTGGTGCCTGGGTATTCTTCCTTCAAGCCGATCTGCGACAGACGACGGTTGGCGATGAACTTGAGGTAGTCCTCCATCATCGCTGCGTTCATGCCCAGCACGCCGCGCGGCATGGTGTCGCGTGCGTATTCGATCTCCAGTTGGGTCCCTTGCAGGATCATCTGGGTCGCTTCTTCCTTCATCTCGGTATCCCACAGGTGTGGGTTTTCGATTTTGATCTGGTTGATCACATCGATGCCGAAGTTCAGGTGCATCGACTCATCGCGCAGGATGTATTGGAACTGCTCGGCCACGCCGGTCATTTTGTTGCGACGGCCCATGGACAGGATCTGGGTGAAGCCGCAATAGAAGAAGATGCCTTCCAGCACGCAGTAGTAGGCGACCAGGTTGCGCAGCAGTTCCTTGTCGGTGTCAACGGTGCCGGTTTCGAACTTCGGATCGGAGATCGAGCGGGTGTACTTCAGGCCCCAGGCGGCTTTTTTAGCGACCGATGGGATCTCGTGGTACATGTTGAAGATCTCGCCTTCATCCATGGCCAGCGATTCGATGCAGTACTGGTAGGCGTGGGTGTGGATCGCCTCTTCGAAGGCCTGGCGCAGGATGTACTGGCGGCACTCCGGGTTGGTGATCAGGCGGTACACGGCCAGGACCAGGTTGTTGGCCACCAGCGAATCGGCGGTGGAGAAGAAGCCCAGGTTGCGCATGACGATGCGACGTTCGTCGTCGGTCAGGCCTTCGGGGTTTTTCCACAGGGCGATGTCGGCGGTCATGTTGACCTCTTGCGGCATCCAGTGGTTGGCGCAGCCGTCGAGGTACTTCTGCCAGGCCCAGTCGTACTTGAACGGCACGAGTTGGTTGAGGTCGGCGCGGCAGTTGATCATGCGCTTTTCGTCGACAGCGACACGGGCGGAAGCGCCTTCGAGCTCGGCCAGGCCTTCGGCAACGTCGAGTTTGTCCAGGGCAGCCTTGGCCCGCACGATGGCGGCGGAGTCATTGGCGGTCACGGCGCGGGCTTCGATGGCAGCGGCGGCGCCGGCACCGTCGAGGCGGTCCATGTTGGCTTCGGTGGCGTGGCCGGCGTTGGCGCC
>NZ_VFEV01000086.1 GCF_007858275.1 Pseudomonas proteolytica | reverse complement strand
GTCCCGGTACAAACCGGGGACATCGTTTACATTTCTAACCGGGGACATGGTTTACAGGTTAATACGCATGGTCAGGAGGTATCTGATCATGCCCTGGAACCAAGAGTCCCCCATGAATCAACGAATCAAACTGGTCGCTGACTGGCTTTCTGGCAACTACACGAAAACCCAGTTGGCACACCGATTCAATGTGAGTCGGCCTACGGTCGATAAATGGATTGCCCGGCATGACGGCGATTTGAAGTCGTTGTCCGAGCTCTCCCGACGACCTCATAACAGTCCAAACAAAACTGACGATGAGATCTTGGCCCGCGTGGTGGCCATGAAGGAAGCCCACGATAAATGGGGGCCTAAGAAGCTTCTCGAGCTATTGCGAATCGAGGATCCAACCATCGCCTGGCCTGCCCCCAGCACGGCAGGGCAATGGCTTGATCGGCTTGGATTGGTCAGCAAACGGCGCTTCAAGCGTCGACACGGCACTTCCCACGCCCCAATGCGAGAAGCCAACGAGCCCAACAAGACGTGGTGCGCTGACTACAAAGGGCAATTCAAGATGCTTAACGGGCAGATGTGCTTTCCTTTGACCGTGACTGACCACGCATCGCGCCTGATTCTGGCGTGCAGGGCCCACCCCAAGATCATGACACAGCCTGTAAAACAGGCATTTGAGAGGCTTTTTCAGGAATACGGCATGCCGCAAGTCATTCGTTCTGACAACGGTGTTCCATTCGCCTCTCCTGGTCTGGCAAGAATGTCTACATTGGCGGTTTGGTGGATCCGTCTGGGCATCTACCCCGAGCGAATCATGCCTGGAAGACCCGCGCAGAACGGTCGCCACGAGCGAATGCACCGCAGCTTGAAATTCGAGTTGCCTTTAGGACGCGATTTGCTTGAGCAACAGCTGTTGCTGGAGCATTTCAGGAATGAATTCAATTACATACGACCACACGAAGCGCTCGGGATGAAACGTCCGGGAGAGTTGTATGTGCCATCCACTCGGCCTTACCCCGGATGCTTACCCGCAGTGGAATATCCGGCAGACATGCAGGTTCGAAGTGTCAGGCAGGACGGTTCTATCTTGTGGAAGAACAAGCTGATATTTGTCAGCGAGGCTTTATCTGGAGAACGGATAGGGCTTAAAGAGGCTGAAGAGGATGTTTGGGATCTGTACCTATGTGACTATCCCTTGGGCAGACTTGGACGCGGCAAGAGCCGCATCCAAGCTTCAAATGTGTAAACGATGTCCCCGGTTTCAGATGTAAAGGATGTCTACGGTTCTACACCCCCG
>NZ_VFEV01000085.1 GCF_007858275.1 Pseudomonas proteolytica | reverse complement strand
CGGCAATACGCAGCTCGAACAGGCGATCGATCTCGTCAACCATCGGGCCTTGGGTGATTCGGAAGTAGCGCTGATATACGCTCATGGCATAGCTCCGCCCGCCGCTCACCGGCAGGCATGTAGGGGGATTGGGGTTAGGCTGCTGGGTGTTGCGCTGTATCGCGGAAAACATCCATCTGCGCCGCGCCGTCGAGCCATGCCGCTGCGATCCGGTGTTCAGCCATTGCGGCGTATTCCGGGTTTAGTTCGCACAGGATCGATTTGCGACCTTCCTGCATGGCGACCACCGCCGTAGTGCCGGCACCGCCGAAAGGGTCAAGCACGACGCCGCCGAGTGGCGCGCCGGCCAGAATGCAGGGTCGGATCAGGTCCGGAGGGAAGGTCGCGAAGTGCGCACCCTTGAAACCTTGCGTCGGCACTGTCCACACACTGCGCTTGTTACGAGTATCCAATGAATAGGCGCTTTCCTCTCGATCTGGCCGGTGTGTTCCCAGTGATTGCCCAGGGATAGCTTGCTCTCGCTTTGAATCATCGCGCTTGAAACTATCGCGCTTGCTACGAACGGCTTTCATTGGCCCGTTTGACTTTCCGGGCACTCGGTCGCTGCCCTGCTGTTGCTCGATATCCTGCGCCAGTCGCTTGATCGAGCTGTGCGCTACAGGCTCCTTGATCGCATCCTGGTCATAGTAATAGCGCGGTGACTTGCTCAACAGGAACAGGTATTCATGCGACTTTGTGCACCGGTCTCTGGTGGATTCAGGCATGGGGTTCGGCTTGTGCCAAATGATGTCCTGGCGCAGGTACCAACCATCATCTTGAAGGGCGAAGGCGAGGCGCCAGGGGATGCCCATGAGGTCTTTCGGCTTGATGCCAGTCGGATCTCGAGGGCGGACGCTCATTGTGCGAGCCTCCAGCTTTTCATCTACGCCGCGAGTGGTCCTGCCCCCGTTGGCGTAGCTATCGCCCATGTTCACCCAGATTGTTCCGTCATTGCGCAGCACCCGACGTACCTCGCGAAACACTTCAACGAGGCGCCCGACGAATTCAGCAGGTGTCTCCTCCAAGCCGATCTGGTCGGCCATACCGTAGTCACGCAGCCCGTAGTAGGGCGGAGACGTGACGCAGGTGTTCACCGACTGGTCCTTCAGCGTCCGCATCGACTCAATGCAGTCGCCGATCAAAACGCGATGTTGTTTCATGGGCGAGTTAGTCCTTGCCGCTATAGCGGCTGACTTTGAAGGGGGAGGGGTTACATCAAATCAGTTGTGCCAGTGCCAGCAGGCACCAGCAGTAGGCGGGGAGTTGGATTCAGTACGGCACGCATTCTTTGCAGTTCGCCGTCCAACCCCTGGAGCCGCAGCCATTGCAGACGTGTTCATCCTTGGCTGGCTCTGCTGGCTTGAGCGTATCCAGGATGTCGCGCAGGTAGCCGGTTGCGATTGATGGCTGCCTTCCTGCGCATTCAATCAACCGAGTGACAAACGTTATCGCTGAATCCGCTCGCTCATCCTCTGCGGTCAGCAGGGCTTGCAGGGCGTCACGCTCGGCGGTTACCCGGGTCAGTGCTTCGGCGTAAATGCGTCCTGCGTCTGGATGCCCAGTGCTAATCGTTATCTCACTCATGACCCACCTCCAAATAATCAGAAATCACAACCGACGGCCTCTGTAGGCAACCGGCATAAACACAAAATTGCCTCGTTTGTCTTTGATGACGGTCACCTTGTCACTGGTCAGACGCTTCA
>NZ_VFEV01000083.1 GCF_007858275.1 Pseudomonas proteolytica | reverse complement strand
AAAGCAGGTACAACGCATTCGGCTTATTGGGGCTGCTTCGCAGCCCAGCGCGGGGCAAGCCCGCTCGCCACAACTGCGCTATCTGCCTGGATCTAGGCGTTGCGGCAAAGTTGTGTAGATACCTATGCTGCGATGGCGTCTGTGAAATCGCCATAGCAAGCAAGCCAGCTCCCACAAGGTGAGCGGTGCACGGTTCATAACAACAATAAAAAGAAGGTCACCGCCATGGCCGCACCTGCCCCGCTTTTGCCCCACGACACCATCATCCAGGACTCCTGGCGCCGCTGCCGTGCCTTTGGCCTGGATCACCAGAGCGCGCCCAGCTTCGACCAATTGCCCGCCGAGGGCATCAGCCAGCTGTTGGAGAGCCAGCACGCACTGGTCCAGACCACCCATCAGGAAGTGCTGCCCTACTACGAGAACATCCTCAGCAATTCCAACTGCCTGATCATGCTTGCCGACAACCAGGGCCAGGTGCTGACCTCCTGGGGCACCCAGCGCTTTATCGAACCCAAGCTGGCCCGTGGTTTCAGCGCAGGGGCCAGTTGGCGGGAGCGCTCTACCGGCACCAACGCCATCGGTACCGCACTGGCCTGCGCCCAGGCGGTGCACATCGAGCATGACGAACACTTCCTCAAGGCCAACCGTTTCATGACCGGTTCGGCTGCGCCGATCTTTGACGCCAACCGCGAAATCATCGCGGTGCTGGATGTGTCCAGCGACAGCTACCTGCCGCCCTCCCACACCCTGGGCATGGTCAAGATGATGAGCCAGACCGTGGAAAACCGGCTGATCCTCAACCTGTTTGGCGGCGAGCACTTCCAACTGACCTTCAACACCGGTCTGAACAACCTCGACAGCCAATGGGCCGGCCTGCTGATCTTTGATGAAAGCGGCCAGGTGCTGTCAGCCAACCGCCGCGCCGACAACCTGCTGGGCATCAGCCTGTCGCGGGTGATGATCGACAGCCTGTTCAAGGTCTCGCTGCTGGAGCTGCTCAACCAACCCGAAGGCCTGCCCTTCGCCCTACAAGCGGCAGGAAGCAACCGTTTCCAGTGCCTGCTCAAACGCCCCAAGCAGGTGCCGGTGCAAGCCAGGGTCTTCAGCGAGCCGGCCGCCGTGCCCATCGGTCTCAAGACCCTGCACTTTGGCGACAGCCGCGTGGAAAAAGCCGTGCGCCAGGCCGAACGCCTGCTGGAAAAAGACATCCCGTTGCTGATCCATGGCGAAACAGGCGTGGGCAAGGAAGTCTTCGTCAAAGCCCTGCACCAGGCCAGTTCCCGCAGCCAGCAGGCTTTTATCGCGGTCAACTGTGCGGCAATTCCGGCCGAGTTAGTGGAATCGGAGCTGTTTGGCTACGAAAAAGGCGCGTTCACCGGCGCCAATCAGAAGGGCAGCATCGGCCTGATCCGCAAGGCTGACAAAGGTACGCTGTTTCTCGATGAGATCGGTGACATGCCCCTCCCGACCCAGGCTCGGCTGCTGCGGGTATTGCAGGAGCGCTGCGTGCAACCGGTGGGCAGCAGCGAATTGTTCCCGGTGGACCTGCGCATCATCTCGGCCACCAACCGTTCACTGCGCGAACAGGTGCAGATCGGCAGGTTTCGTGAGGATTTGTACTACCGCATCGGCGGCCTGACCTTGGAACTGCCGCCCCTGCGCGAACGCAGTGACAAGCAGGCGCTGTTCAAGCAACTGTGGCAACAGCACCGCGAGCCCACGCAGTGGGCCGGGCTCAGTACTGAAGTGCTGGCGTTATTCGAGCGACACCCTTGGCCAGGCAACTTGCGCCAGGTCAGCAGCGTGATGCAGGTGGCGCTGGCCATGGCCGAAGACCAACCGATCCGCCCGGAGCATCTGCCCGATGATTTTTTTGTCGACCTGGGCCAAGCCTCGCCCAGCACACCGCCGGTTATGGGCGATCTGGACGATAGCCAAAACCTTCAGCAGCGACTGGCAGCGGTCGGCGGCAATATCTCCCACTTGGCGCGCGAGTTGGGGGTCAGCCGCAATACCTTGTACAAGCGATTACGCGACGCGCCATAGCCGTAAATCCTGCGTCTTTCTTTAAGACTGATCGTTAGTTGATGTGAGCTCAAGCGGCGATTCCACCCAGTAAATTCTCCCAGCACGTAAGCCCATTCTGATTTAACAGACCACACCTCCAACCGCCCTTTTCCTGCGGCATTCTCCGACGCCTTCTTTTGCAGAGACGTCATGGATGCCAGCCCCTGCCCCTGATTCATCGCCCATCG
>NZ_VFEV01000082.1 GCF_007858275.1 Pseudomonas proteolytica | reverse complement strand
CATGGAAATGTTGGGAAAAATCCGGCGGATGTACTTCCGCGACAAGCTCTCGCTGCATCAGATAGCCAAGCGTACCGGGCTGTCGAGAAACACCATCCGAAAATGGGTCAGAGCGCCCGAAGCCACTCAGCCAGCGTACCAACGGTGCGCAACCTTCAATAAGCTCAGCCCTTTTCACGAGACCCTGGAGCAGGCGCTCAAGGCCGATTCGTTCCGGCCAAGACACAACCGCAGGAGCGCCAAAGCGCTTTTCGAGCAGATCAAGGCCGAGGGTTACGACGGCGGCTACAGCCAGCTCACGGCGTTTGTCCGCTCTTGGCGAGGGGAGCAAGGCAAGTCTTTACGCGCTTTTGTACCGCTGACGTTTGCTCTCGGTGAGGCCTTTCAATTTGACTGGAGCGAAGAAGGTCTGCTGATCGGTGGTCTTTTTCGACGTGTCCAGGTCTCCCACATGAAGCTGTGCGCCAGCCGCGCATTCTGGTTGGTTGCGTACCCCAGCCAAGGCCACGAGATGCTATTTGATGCCCATACGCGCTCGTTTGGAGCGTTGGGTGGCGTGCCACGTCGCGGCATCTACGACAACATGAAAACGGCTGTCGACAAGGTCAACAAAGGTAAAGGCCGCACGGTCAACGCCCGGTTTTCCGTGATGTGCGCGCACTATCTGTTCGATCCGGACTTCTGCAACGTGGCCTCTGGCTGGGAGAAAGGCATCGTCGAAAAGAACGTGCAGGACAGCCGGAGGCGAATCTGGCTCGATGCTCAAAATTGCATGTTCCATACCTTTGAGGAGCTGAATGTCTGGCTCGGCCAACGTTGCCGGTCGCTCTGGAGCGAACTGGTGCATCCGCAGTACAACGGGCTGACGGTGGCCGAGGTCTTGGAGCTGGAGCAGGTCGAAATGATGCCAATGCCGACGGTATTTGATGGCTACGTCGAGCGTACCGTGCGGGTCTCCAGCACCTGTCTGATCAGCGTGGCGCGAAATCGCTATTCAGTGCCATGTGAGAGAGTCGGCCAGTGGGTCAGCAGCCGTTTGTACCCTTCGCGGATCGTGGTCATTGCCGACGAAACGGTGATCGCCAGTCACGAGCGTCTCTTTGATCGAGATCAGGTCAGTTTTGACTGGCAGCACTACATCCCACTCATCGAACGCAAGCCTGGTGCATTGCGCAACGGCGCGCCATTTGCTGATTTGCCAAAACCGTTACGGCTTCTCAAACGAGGACTGAGGCGTCACACCAACGGTGATCGAATCATGATGCAGGTACTGGCTGCTGTGCCAATTGCGGGTCTCGAACCAGTGCTGGTGGCGGTGGAGCTGGTACTTGAATCGGGAAGTCTGAGCGCCGATCACATCCTCAATGTCGTTGCCCGCCTGACCTCCACCACACCACCTCCCTGTGTAGAAACCAGCCTGCAACTCAAGGTCGCGCCTGTTGCCAATACGGCACGCTACGACCGGCTCCGTGCGACCGATGAGGAGAATCGCAATGCGTGACCTAATGACTGAACTCAAAGAACTTCGCCTGCACGGCATGGCCAGTGCTTGGGAAGAACTGGTCTCTCAAGGAACAGCGTCGACGGCTTCATCGAAATGGCTGCTGGAACATCTGCTTCAGCAGGAACATGCGGATCGCGCGGTACGCTCGGTGAATCATCAGATGAACATGGCAAAACTCCCCATGCACCGTGACTTAGCTGGCTTTGACTTCAGCGCTTCCAGCGCTGATGCCCGGCTGGTCAGCGATCTATCCAGCTTAGCGTTCACTGAAACCGCGCAGAATGTCGTGTTCATCGGCGGCCCTGGAACCGGGAAAACACACCTGGCCAGTGCCTTGGCTGTATCCGGAATCACGGCCCACAACAAACGCGTGCGCTTCTTTTCCACGGTGGATCTGGTGAATCTGCTGGAGCGTGAGAAGTACGATGGCAAGGCAGGGCGAATCGCCCAGGGACTGCTACGAACAGACCTGGTGATACTGGATGAGCTGGGGTATTTGCCCTTCAGTCAAAGCGGCGGTGCCCTGTTATTTCACCTGCTGTCCAAACTGTACGAACACACCAGCGTGGTCATCACCACCAACCTGAGCTTCTCGGAATGGTCGAGTGTGTTTGGCGACGCCAAGATGACCACCGCGTTGCTGGATCGGCTGACACACCACTGCCACATCGTCGAAACGGGCAACGAGTCCTACCGACTACAACACAGCACCTTGGCCGCGCAGACAAAGATCAAGTCACGGGAACGAAAGCGCAAGGACGGAGATGATGTCGAGGACGATGAGCCATTTTGATCCGCACCATAAATGCCCTGCCGCTTGCGGTGGGGCTTGATGGTCTTGAATCGGAACACTGCTGCTAAGCTTATCCACAATTGCTGGGGCAAAAATCAGCAATCCGTCCTGGGTCAATTTTCA
>NZ_VFEV01000081.1 GCF_007858275.1 Pseudomonas proteolytica | reverse complement strand
GTATGCGTCCGGGCATCACCCCTTGCGTAACTAAACCGGCTGCCACCTATGCGGCAGCAACTCCTCAATTTCACTCGCCCGCTGCGTCGGCAGACGCGTGAGGACGTCCTTCAAGTAGGCATACGGATCATGCCCATTCAGTCGCGCCGACTGGATGAGGCTCATGATGGCTGCCGCCCGTTTTCCACTTCGCAACGAGCCTGCAAAGAGCCAGTTCTTGCGCCCAAGAGCCCATGGCCGGATCTGGTTCTCACACCAATTGTTGTCTATGGGCACAGCCCCGTTATCAAGATAACGCGACAACGCCGTCCAGCGTTTGAGGCTGTAATCGAGCGCCTTGCTGATGGCCGAGCCGTTGGGCACAAGGTCGCGCTGGGCGATCATCCAGGTGTGTAACGTAGCCATCACCGGAGCTGCTTTTTCTTGCCGTATTCGGCGGCGTAAGTCCGGCTCCAGGTCACGGACTTCATTTTCGATTTCGTACAACAACTGGATATAGCGCAAGCCTTGTTCAGCGATATGGCTCTTGTTGGTCGCGTGCAGCTCGAAGAACTTTCTCCGGGCATGGGCCATGCAGCCGATCTCGGTTACACCGAGTTCGAAGCTGGCCTTGTAGCCACCGAAATCATCACAGACCAGTTGGCCTTTCCAGTCTTGCAGGAAGTTTCGGGCATGCTCTCCGGCGCGGCTGAGGCTGAAGTCGTAGACCACCGCCGCCGTTTCGCAGAACTGGCTGGTGGCATAGGCCCAGACATATGAGCGATGGGTTTTATTCAGACCCGGCATGAGCATTTGTACCGGCGTTTCATCGACATGAACGACCGGGTGTGCGAGTACAACATCGCGCAGTGCATCAACCAATGGCTGCAATTGCACACCGCAGGCCCCCACCCATTGAGCCAGCGTCGAGCGCGGGATCGCCAAGCCGGCACGGCCAAAAATCGATTCCTGGCGGTAAAGGGGCAAATGATCGGCAAACTTGGCGATCATGACATGAGCCAACAACCCAGCGGCCGGGATGCCTTTGTCGATGATCTGTGCCGGTACCGGTGCCTGGATCAGTGTTTCGCAGTCATCGCAGACCCACTTGCCACGCACATGGCGCTCGACGGTAAACACGCCAGGCGTGTAGTCCAGTTTTTCGCTGACGTCTTCGCCGATACGTTTAAGTGCGCAGCCGCATGGGCAGTGAGTGTTGTCCGGTTCGTGATGGATCAGCGTGCGCGGAAACTCCGCTGGTAATGCAGTGCGCTTGGGCTTCTGTTTGGTCTCGGTCGGTGCCGGGGCGAGTTGTAACGTTTGAAGCTCAGCCTCGATCGCCGCGATATCGGTGTCGATCAAGTCATCGAGCAAGCTGGCCTGCTCCGGGTGCATCTGCTCGCTGCGCTTGGCGTACTTGAACCGCTTGAGCTGCGCGATCTCGTGGGTCAGCTTCTCGATGAGGGTTTTGTCGTGATGGATTTTCTTGCCCATCGTCTCGACCGTTTTGCCGAGGGTATCGACTGTCTTGCCCAGCGTATCCACCTCTTGATCGAGGGTGCCGACACGCTGCATTAACTGCGCGGCCAGTGCGCGCAGTTGTTCGGGTGTCAGGTGGTCAAGATCGGGGAGCGAAGTCATGCCGCTGATTGTGCCAGAGCCGGCACTCAGCGGCGATCAGCCTATAGGTGAATGGCGGGTATCAGAGCATCGTGATTGCAGCGTTTGAACCGACCCGCTGCCACGGCAGACCCAGTACCAGAGCCTGAAGTTGTTCAGTATCGAGTTCGGCTTGCGGGCCATGGCGTATGCCCGGCCAATGAAACTTGCCTTGATGCAGCCGACGCGCTGCAAGCCAAACACCCACACCGTCATGGACCAGCACTTTCATGCGAGTGGCGCGGCGATTGGCGAACAGATAAGCGCAGTGCGGCTTCGCCGCACCGAACACGTCAATCACCCGGGCCAATGCAGTCTCGGTGCCGGCACGCATGTCCATAGGCTCGGTGGCGAGCCAGATAGCATCGATGCGAATCATCGCAGCAGGTCTCGCAGAAAGGTCGCACAGGCAGCGGCGTTCTCGGTCGGCCAGTTCACTTTGACGGTGCCACGCGGGTGTGGGATTTCCAGACAGATAGCCGATGCCGCGGCTTGCGAAGTTGCTCCGGCTGGTGGCACGGGCAGCGGAATGAAAGCAGGTTGCAGTGCGGTGGTTTTCTGCGCTTGCACTCGAATCCATTTATGGACGAGGTTCGCGTTGAGACGGTGGCTCAGTGCGACATTGGCAATCGAGGCTCCGGGCTGGGCACATTCGTGAATGACCTGGGCCTTGAAGGATATGGAGTAGGAGCGGCGTTGTGGCTGCATGAAAAGACCCGCTTAAAAGGCTAGAAAGGGTGTCCACTTAAATTAGGTGGACACCATCGCCTTTGGCGCCGGGGACAGGAAGGGGGGTTGGCCGGACGCATAC
>NZ_VFEV01000080.1 GCF_007858275.1 Pseudomonas proteolytica | reverse complement strand
ATCGAACTTTCGGTTCGTTTCGTCTTCACACACCGCAATCTGGCCTTTCGACGCAAATTGCTTGGGTGTTATATGGTCAAGCCTCACGGGCAATTAGTATTGGTTAGCTCAACGCCTCACAGCGCTTACACACCCAACCTATCAACGTCGTAGTCTTCGACGGCCCTTCAGGGAACTCAAGGTTCCAGTGAGATCTCATCTTGAGGCTAGTTTCCCGCTTAGATGCTTTCAGCGGTTATCTATTCCGAACATAGCTACCCGGCAATGCCACTGGCGTGACAACCGGAACACCAGAGGTTCGTCCACTCCGGTCCTCTCGTACTAGGAGCAGCCCCTCTCAAATCTCAAACGTCCACGGCAGATAGGGACCGAACTGTCTCACGACGTTCTAAACCCAGCTCGCGTACCACTTTAAATGGCGAACAGCCATACCCTTGGGACCGGCTTCAGCCCCAGGATGTGATGAGCCGACATCGAGGTGCCAAACACCGCCGTCGATATGAACTCTTGGGCGGTATCAGCCTGTTATCCCCGGAGTACCTTTTATCCGTTGAGCGATGGCCCTTCCATACAGAACCACCGGATCACTAAGACCTACTTTCGTACCTGCTCGACGTGTCTGTCTCGCAGTCAAGCGCGCTTTTGCCTTTATACTCTACGACCGATTTCCGACCGGTCTGAGCGCACCTTCGTACTCCTCCGTTACTCTTTAGGAGGAGACCGCCCCAGTCAAACTACCCACCATACACTGTCCTCGATCCGGATAACGGACCTGAGTTAGAACCTCAAAGTTGCCAGGGTGGTATTTCAAGGTTGGCTCCACGCGAACTGGCGTCCACGCTTCAAAGCCTCCCACCTATCCTACACAAGCAAATTCAAAGTCCAGTGCAAAGCTATAGTAAAGGTTCACGGGGTCTTTCCGTCTAGCCGCGGATACACTGCATCTTCACAGCGATTTCAATTTCACTGAGTCTCGGGTGGAGACAGCGCCGCCATCGTTACGCCATTCGTGCAGGTCGGAACTTACCCGACAAGGAATTTCGCTACCTTAGGACCGTTATAGTTACGGCCGCCGTTTACCGGGGCTTCGATCAAGAGCTTCGCGTTAGCTAACCCCATCAATTAACCTTCCGGCACCGGGCAGGCGTCACACCCTATACGTCCACTTTCGTGTTTGCAGAGTGCTGTGTTTTTAATAAACAGTCGCAGCGGCCTGGTATCTTCGACCGGCATGAGCTTACGGAGCAAGTCCTTCACCCTCACCGGCGCACCTTCTCCCGAAGTTACGGTGCCATTTTGCCTAGTTCCTTCACCCGAGTTCTCTCAAGCGCCTTGGTATTCTCTACCCAACCACCTGTGTCGGTTTGGGGTACGGTTCCTGGTTACCTGAAGCTTAGAAGCTTTTCTTGGAAGCATGGCATCAACCACTTCGTCACTCAAAGAGTAACTCGTCATCAGCTCTCGGCCTTAGAATCCCGGATTTACCTAAGATTCCAGCCTACCACCTTAAACTTGGACAACCAACGCCAAGCTGGCCTAGCCTTCTCCGTCCCTCCATCGCAATAACCAGAAGTACAGGAATATTAACCTGTTTTCCATCGACTACGCTTTTCAGCCTCGCCTTAGGGACCGACTAACCCTGCGTCGATTAACGTTGCGCAGGAAACCTTGGTCTTTCGGCGTGGGTGTTTTTCACACCCATTGTCGTTACTCATGTCAGCATTCGCACTTCTGATACCTCCAGCAAGCTTCTCAACTCACCTTCACAGGCTTACAGAACGCTCCTCTACCGCATCATCCGAAGATGATACCCGTAGCTTCGGTGTATGGTTTGAGCCCCGTTACATCTTCCGCGCAGGCCGACTCGACTAGTGAGCTATTACGCTTTCTTTAAAGGGTGGCTGCTTCTAAGCCAACCTCCTAGCTGTCTAAGCCTTCCCACATCGTTTCCCACTTAACCATAACTTTGGGACCTTAGCTGACGGTCTGGGTTGTTTCCCTTTTCACGACGGACGTTAGCACCCGCCGTGTGTCTCCCATGCTCGGCACTTGTAGGTATTCGGAGTTTGCATCGGTTTGGTAAGTCGGGATGACCCCCTAGCCGAAACAGTGCTCTACCCCCTACAGTGATACATGAGGCGCTACCTAAATAGCTTTCGAGGAGAACCAGCTATCTCCGAGCTTGATTAGCCTTTCACTCCGATCCACAGGTCATCCGCTAACTTTTCAACGGTAGTCGGTTCGGTCCTCCAGTTAGTGTTACCCAACCTTCAACCTGCCCATGGATAGATCGCCCGGTTTCGGGTCTATTCCCAGCGACTAGACGCCCTATTAAGACTCGCTTTCGCTACGCCTCCCCTATTCGGTTAAGCTCGCCACTGAAAATAAGTCGCTGACCCATTATACAAAAGGTACGCAGTCACCCAACAAAGTGGGCTCCCACTGCTTGTACGCATACGGTTTCAGGATCTATTTCACTCCCCTCTCCGGGGTTCTTTTCGCCTTTCCCTCACGGTACTAGTTCACTATCGGTCAGTCAGTAGTATTTAGCCTTGGAGGATGGTCCCCCCATATTCAGACAAAGTTTCTCGTGCTCCGTCCTACTCGATTTCATGACTAAGAGATTTTCGCGTACAGGGCTATCACCCACTATGGCCGCACTTTCCAGAGCGTTCCGCTAATCTCAAAGCCACTTAAGGGCTAGTCCCCGTTCGCTCGCCACTACTAAGGGAATCTCGGTTGATTTCTTTTCCTCAGGGTACTTAGATGTTTCAGTTCCCCTGGTTCGCCTCTTACGCCTATGTATTCAGCGTAAGATAACCATCTTATGATGGCTGGGTTCCCCCATTCAGACATCTCCGGATCAAAGTCTGTTTGCCGACTCCCCGAAGCTTTTCGCAGGCTACCACGTCTTTCATCGCCTCTGACTGCCAAGGCATCCACCGTATGCGCTTCTTCACTTGACCATATAACCCCAAGCAATCTGGTTATACTGTGAAGACGACATTCGCCGAAAATTCGAATTTCTCAACTAAGAGAACTCACAAATTTTACCTTAGCCTGATCCGTTACCAGTGAAAGTAACGTTCAGTCTATCTTTCTATCACATACCCAAATTTTTAAAGAACGA
>NZ_VFEV01000007.1 GCF_007858275.1 Pseudomonas proteolytica | reverse complement strand
GGCTTGATGGTCTTGAATCGGAACACTGCTGCTAAGCTTATCCACAATTGCTGGGGCAAAAATCAGCAATCCGTCCTGGGTCAATTTTCAATCGGCAGGGTGGGTCAGTTTTAAATCAGCGCCAACAAGCCTGGCAGAGCAAATGGCGGTGTTGGGCACCTTGGGCGGCACCATGGACGGCGGGGAGGCCGGTGGCCTCTACAAGTCATTCTTTGAGAACGTCAGCGGTGCATCGGAAAAGCTCGGCATGTCCTTTGTCGACCAGCAGGGCAAGTTGCTGCCGATGATGAACATCCTGGACAAGCTCAAGGGCAAGTTCGGGGATCTGTCGATCGAGGCCAACGGCAAGCAGCTACGCGACGCCTTTGGTGGTGAAGCGGCCCGTCTGATTACCACCCTGATGGGCGACACCGGCCGCTTGAAAAACGGCATGGAGCAGTTGGGCAATGTGCGCGGCCTGGAGAACGCCGAGCGCATGGCCAAGAACATGGTGGATCCGTGGCAACAGTTCAGCGCCGCCGTTCAAGCCCTGCGTATCGCATTCGGCCAGTCATTGATCACGATCTTGACGCCGCTTATGGATCGCCTGGTGGGCATTGCCAGCACGCTGACCCGCTGGACCCAGTTGTTCCCCAACATCACCCGTTTGATAGGGATTGTCACTCTGTCGTTCCTGGCGATCACGGCCGCCATGTCCTTACTCACCCTGACGGTGGGGCTGTCGAAAATGGCTTGGCTGGGGACCGTTGTAGTGTGGAACGCTCTCACCTGGTCGGGTTACCGCAGCATTGCCATGTTCCTGTACCACACCGTGATGGTGATCGGCTTCGTGGCCGGCCTGGTGCTGATGGTCGCCTGGATGGGCCTGGTTAAGGGCGCGATGTTGCTATGGCAAGGCGCTATCTGGCTGGTCAACACCGCGTTGCTGGCTAACCCGGTGACCTGGATCGTGATCGGCATCGTTGCCCTGGTCGCGGCCGTGGCGGCGGCGATCATCTACTGGGACCAGTGGACCAGCGCTCTGATCAACACCGAGGCGTTCAAATGGGTCAGCGGCCAACTGACCGCCTTGTCGGAGTGGTTCGACTCTATGGGCGGCTGGTCGAGCATGGCCAGCGCCGCCTGGGATGGCATCGTCAGCATCTTTAAACAGGCCATTAACGGCTTAATCGAGTTGTTGAACAAGATCCCCGGCGTGAACATCGAGGCGGCGTTTGGTGACATGCCGGCGGCGCCCGAGCTGCCAGGTATCAGCGCACCCACCGTTGAGGCGCCATTGCTGCCGCAACTGGTGAGCGCTCCCCAGCAGCCGATCCAGGCGCCGCTGATGATGGCCAACACACCGAAAATGCCGGCGTCAGCCATGCCGACCCTTAACGCGCTACAGCCCCAGGCTCAAGCGCCGGCCCTGGTCCTTGCCCCGGTACCGAAAACCCCGGCGCCGATCGCGCAGCCACTCGCCGCCCTGGAGCCACCACGTCAACCGCCCGCCCTGGTGTTGGCCTCGGCCCCTACAGAGAAGGCCGAACAGAGCCAGCAGCGCATCAACGGCGCCGTGGCCAGCCTGTCACCGAAACGGCCCGACGCCGTGCCCCGGGGCGGCTTGCTGGCGAGCATCCAGAACAACAACCAAACCCAGAACAAGGGCACCCACGTGGAGAACGTGAACATTCACACCGGTAAGCAAATGAACCCATTGGAGCTGGAAGGCATGTTGGCCATGGCGGTGGGTGGATGAGCGAGTACATCGACCTGTTGATCATCGACAACGACCTGTCGCTGGACCCATCCCGTCAGCCTTTGCTGATTGAGGACCGGGCCAGCATCGCCCAGGACATCGCGCACATGATCCGCGAGAGCGGCTTGCTGGTAACGCTGGTGGCCGAGCGCAGCAAGTTGCGTCAGCGCGACTGCATCCAGCAACTGGAACTGCTGGTGGAGGCCGACGCACGCCTGGTACCGGGCACCGCTTTGATTAACCAGGTGCAGCCCGGGCAGTACCTGGTCACGGCCAAAACCCTGAAATTCGGTGACATCGAGGTGACCCTGTGAGCGACATCGATTTTAAACAGGCGCTCGCAGACGCTGGCATTCCGATCACCGAGGAAGGTCTACGCCAAGCCTGGGAAAAGGAAGTCGCCGCCCAGGGCAGCAAGATGAGCAACACCAGTGCTTATTCCCCGTTCTGGCGGGTAATCACGGCGCTGGTAACCAAGCCAGTCATGTGGCTGATCAGCTTTATCAGCGACACCGTGCTGCCCAACTTCTTTGTCAAAACCGCCCGCGCCAAGTGGCTGGACATGCTGGCCTGGGCAGTCAACGTCGAGCGCAAGGGCGCGACCAAGGCTAAGGGCGTGTTGCTGTTTACCCGTGACGTCGCCGGCGGCGCGTTGGAGCTGCCCGCCGGCATCCTGGTGCAATCGGCGGCTATCAATGGCCACATCTATCAACTGGTGACCACCCAGGCCGCGACCTTCGCTGACGGGTTGGTGCAGCTGGAA
The DNA here is from genome assembly GCF_007858275.1 of Pseudomonas proteolytica. GTDB lineage: Bacteria > Pseudomonadota > Gammaproteobacteria > Pseudomonadales > Pseudomonadaceae > Aquipseudomonas > Aquipseudomonas proteolytica. Next base: position 179,800 of record NZ_VFEV01000007.1, on the reverse strand, counting down.
GTCCCCGTGGAAGCGCAGGACGTGGGCAGCGGGTACAACCTGGCCCCGGGTTATTACGCGATTCTGCCGGTACCCATTGCCGGCATTGTCCAGGTGGTGAACGCCGATGGCTGGCTGATTGCACCAGGTGCAGATCCTGAGCCGGATGATCAGCTGCGTTTGCGCGTGCGTAACCAGTTCTCGGCGGTCAACCAGTGGCACACCGACGCGGTCTACCGGGCGATGATTTCAGCCTTCCCCGGCGTGCGGCCAGATGGCGTGTACTTCCTGCACGGCGCACCCCGGGGCCCAGGCAGTGCCAATGCCTACGTGCTGTTTGAAGCGGACGTGCCGGCCGCGACCTACCTGGAGCAAATCAACGCGCATATCCGCGACCAGGGCAACCATGGCCACGGCGACGATCTGCTGGTGATGGTCATGCCCGAAACCCAGCACGCGCTGCGCCTGACTCTATGGCCACACGCTCTATTGGGCGCCGAACAGCGCACCAAGCTGCAGGCCGACGTCGACCAGTTCATTCGCGCAACCTTCCGCGAGAGTGGCACCGGTGACTATCAGCCGACGCTGACCTATCCGCAGTCGCGGTTCTCGTTCAGCCGCCTGGGCGAAGAGCTTCACCAGCAGTTCGCCGGCATTGAGTCGCTGCACTTTGATAACGCTGACATCGTGTCGGAACTGAGCATCCCCCGGATTCAATCGCTGCAGGTGGTGTTCGCATGATCAAGCTGAATTTGCCGTTCTGGTTGGATGGCCCTCAACTGACCAAGCTCAAAGCCGCCAGCCAAGCCTGGTGGGAAAAGGTCGAGGGCTGGTTGCAGTGGCCCTTGCTGCAGATGGATGCGGACACCTGCCACCTGACTGTCCTCGATCTGCTCGCTTGGCAGCGCGATATCAGCCGCTTCAAGGACGAACCCGAAAGCCTGTACCGCTTGCGGGTCAAGTTCGCCTTTATCAACGCGGTCGACGCCGGCAGCACGGCCGGGCTTAAACGCATTCTGCAGCGCCTGGGCGTGGGCTACGTCGAGATTGACGAACGTATGCCAGACCGAGACTGGGACGTGGTGCTGCTGCGTCTGTCCGACTCGCAGCTGTCGCAAAACCCCGAGCTGATGCGGGTTTTGATCCAGCAGTACGGCCGCACGTGCCGGCGTTATGACTTCGTGACCATCACCCCCGTATCACTGCGCATTGTCGCGGTGGACTTCAACGACGACCAGCAAACGCTGGTTGCCAGCCTGTAGGAGCCTCCCGTGGGAGCCAGTATTACCCTTGCAGGTGAAAGCCTGATCGCGCAAAAACAAGGCGCACAACAACCCCTGATTGTTTCCCGATTCGTCCTGGCCAACGTGCCCGGGCTGGATCCTAACGGCCCGATCGACCGGGCGGCGCCGAAGCCGGCCGCGCACCTGGTGGCGACCTATGACGTCACCCAAAAAGGTTTCGTGAACCCCAACCAGATCGTTTACAGCCTGATGATGGGCAGCGATATCGGGGACTTTGACTGGAACTGGATCGGCCTGGAGAGCGCCGAAAATGTGCTGCTGGCCGTGGCCTACGTGCCGCTGCAGCAGAAGCGCAAGAACATTCCCCCGCAACAGCTGGGCAACAACGTCACCCGCAACTTCCTGGTGGTGTTCGACGGGGCCCAGGCGCTGACCGGCATCACCATTGACGCAAAGACCTGGCAGCATGACTTTACCGTGCGCCTGCACGGCATTGACGAGCGCGAGCGCTTGAGCAACCGGGATACCTTCGGGCGGGCCTGCTTTTTCAGCGAAGGGCTGAAACTGGCCAAAGTCGGCAACGGTTACCAGCTGCAGCCGGGTACCGCCTATGTTGAAGGCGTGCGCGTGTTGTTGACTGCAGCGGTCGCTGTCGCGCCGCCGGCGTTCCCCGCCAAAGCCTGGCTGGATGTGAGCCTGGAGCGTCAGTTAAGTGATGTGGTGGCCCGCTGGGAGGTGCGTTTCGGCGCCGCCCTGGCTGACTTCACCGACAGCGCTGGCGTGCGCCATTTCTGCGTGCCGCTGGCGGATCTGCCTGATTCCAACGCCGTGATCGATCTGCGCCAGGCTGAGCCAATCAGTGATTCCCTGGTGAAGCATTTCGCGGGGAAAAAGTGGGTTGAAGATGAGCTGAAGAAGAAGGCAAACAAGGGCACCACCCTCGGTAGCTACGGCATCAAGGACGCCATCCCGAACCTGAACATATTGCCGGGCTACAACCTCGATGTTCATGCGGGCCAATACGGTTTTCTTTCCGCCACGGATGAAACCCACGTGTGCCAGAACTGCTACTGGAACGGCTCCAGTTGGTTGCGTCATGACATCACTAAACCCGCTGTGGCTCTAATCGCCGGAGGCGGTAGTGTGCGCATTCAGCGCGTACGCGCAGGCGCCAATCCAATCGTTTGGGAGCGCGGCGACTATGTGAGGGATAGCGGTGACACCTACAGCTCGTCGGACGTTGACCAACTGATCAAGACGATCAATACGGCCATCAGCAAGAAGGCAGACAAAGGAAAGACGCTGGAGGACTACGGCATTCATGACGCCATTCCCAATCTGAACCCACTGCCTAATGGCAGCTTCGATATTCACGGCGGCTCCTACGCATTTCTGACTTCAATCAGTGAATCGAACGTCAGTCAGAATTGCTATTTCAACGGTTCGCAGTGGGTGCGCCATGACGAGTCAATGCCGTCAGCGACGGTGTTTGTCAATTCAGGCGGCGCTTATGTGCGTAAGGCGGAACCAGGGTCTAACCCTATTCAGTGGTCCTACAGCGCTCAACTGATGGACAGCGGCAATACCTATGACGCGAAGACGATCGACCGCTTTTTCGTGGGGGTGAATCAGTCACTGGTGCAGCAGGATAAGGCCATTACGCAGATCAACTCTGACCTCCGCAATAAGGCTAACAAGGGGCGAACCCTTGCTGAGTATGGGATCGGTGATGCTATTCAGAACATCAACCCGCTGCCCGAGGCGAGCCTGGATCTGCACGGCGGATCCTATGCCTTTGTAACGGCTGAAAGGGAATCGCACCTGGCGCAGAACTGCTACTGGAACGGCTCAAGCTGGGTTCGCCACGACACGAGCAAACCCGCCGTGGCCTTGATCGCCGGCGCTGGTGGCCTGCGCGTTCAGCGAGTTGCTCCAGGACCTAATCCTATCGTCTTCACGGGTTCGTCCGAGGTGATCGACTCCAGTAAAAAAGCCGCACCTGGTGCAGCGGGTATTGCGCCGATTGCCACCTTAGATCAGGTAGTTGCGGGAGCCGACGAAACCAGCATCGTGACGCCTCGCACCTTGCGCTGGGGGTTTTCCATCAACCTCGCTGCCAATGGCTACCTTGCGTTCCCGCGCTGGATGGGCGGGCTGATCATCCAGTGGGGCAATGCCTATATTTCTGCCAACAACACCCAATTCTTGTTCCCCATTGGATTCCCTAACGCGTGCTTTGTGCTGAACCTGGGCACCGGCGAGGACACTACCGGTGTGGCCGAGGTGATGAACATCAAATCCGGGTCGTTGAGCCAGAGCGGTTTCATCGGTTTAGCCACCGCCACCTCGACCTATCCCTACATTGCGATCGGGCATTAAGGAGATTTTCATGAGCAAATACTTTTACAGCCCGTCGCTGCACACCTTCTTGGTCGAGGGCATACACCCGAAACGACCAGGTGATTGCGTGGTGGTCAGCTATCAGGATTATTCCTATCTGCTGGCCAAGCAGTCCCAGGGCTTTCAGATTGTATTCGACGCAGAGGCCAAACAGCCCGTGGCGCGTCTGGCCCCCGGCACCAGTAAGCCCGAACAGTTGAAGTCCCTTTATCTGCAGAAGAGCAGCGAGATCAACGCCGCCTGTGAGGCCGCAATAATTGGCGGCTTCTGGTCGGCCGCACTCGGTTCGCCGCACCAGTACCCCAGCAAGCTGGATGATCAGTTGAACCTGACCGGCGTGATCCTGCAGGGCTTTGACAGCCCATACGGCTGCAGAGACGCGGACGGTGTGAAAGAACTGCGACAGCACACCGCCAAGCAATTGCGCCAGGTCAGCGAAGACTTCACCACCTATAAGATGGAGCTGCTGCAGCGGGCCAACCAGTTGAAGCAGTTGCTGGACCAGGCGCTGGCAGACGGCGACTTAAACGCGCTTGAGGTGGTGACCTGGGAGAGCCTGCAGCCATGACCTGGGCCCCGGTGACGATGCGCTGGCCAGACCAGGCCACCCAATGGATGGGCCAACTGTCAGCGGCCAAAGATCTGGCTAGCACTGAGCAGGCCAGTACCGCCAAGCGCTTGGCCGATCTGGACGGCAAGGCCAGCACCAACCCGGGGCCGGTGGGTGACGCCGCCCAGGGCGCGATCGTTGCCGGCCGTGGGGCATTGGCTGATCAGATGGGCGAGGCCCCGGCGTGCCTGGTGGTGACGCCGTTTCAAAGTGGTATTGGCCAGGGTCGCGGATATCAGCGTTTCCTGTCGGCACCGAACCTGCTGCAGCAGCTGGCCGGCAAACTGGTGGACGTGAGCGACACCGGCCGGCCAGATGGTCCCCAGTTCGCCCTGTGCCTGATGTTCCTGGCCACGCGCTTTGATCAGTTGGCCGAGAGCCTGGCGCGCTTCAATGCGCTGTTGCCCATACCTGACCTGGTGCGAGCCGAGCGCCGCGCACGGCACCTGTCGAAGCTGGAGACGGAAAAGTGGGAGATCCCCGCCGCCGGCACTCTGCCGCGCTGGCAGGCGTTGCCCCTGGAGCGCTGCACCGTGGTCAAGGCCGCGCAACAATCCATGTCTGGCCAGCTCGCGGTCATGGAGAGCTACGCGGCCGACAGCTCGCCCATGGCCGACCTCGCCGCGTTGGCCAACCGCAAGGCCGCTCAACAGCAGGGCCGGGATCAGCAGTTGGTCGACCTTAAAGCCTCACTCGCCGGCGGCAACCCTGACAGCAGTATGCGCGCGCGCCTGATCGGGCCAGGCAACGCCACCGAGCTGCGCCAGGCGTTGCTGGCCGGTGACGCCCCGGGGCATGAATGGGTGCTCTGTGCCGGCGCGCTCCTGGTGGGATCGGAAAAAGGTCTGAGCTTTGTTCGTGAGTTGGTGGGCCTATGACACTGCTACTGGATGGACAAGAGGTGCGCGGGAAGAACCTCAAGGTCACCGGCAATCTGCGCATCGAGAGCGACGATTTGTCAGGCCAGACCAGCAACACCGACAAGGGCCACAAGGGCTTCAAGCCCAAGACCCTGACCGTCAGCCTGATGATTCCCTTCGTTGACCAGGTGCAACTGCGCGACCTGATGCGCCTGGTGGAAGCGACCGAAGGCGGTGGCCAGCTCAAGACCTACCGCATCGTCAACGACACCGCCGCCGCGTTTGGTATGCGCCAGGTGACGTTCACCGAAGGCGTGAGCGCCCGGGAAGACGACAACCTGCGCGGCTGGCTGATCCAGTTCACCCTGACTGAAAAGCTGTCGAACCCTGAGAAAGTCGAGGGCCGGCGATCGGGCAACGCGGTCACCGCGCAGTCCGGCCCAGGCGGGGCAGTGGGTGGCAGCGGCGGCACCGGTGGCGATTCCAACAGCGGTCCGGAGGAACTGACCGGCTTTGAAGCCACGCTGAAAAAGGTGGACGGATGGCTGGGCGGGGCTAACACATGAAGCTGCACAAGGAGTTGGCCATCAACGGCGTGCCCTACGTCCTGGTCAAAAACGAAGTCCGGCTGGATGCGAAAAGCCCCGGCCGGGCGACGTTCACCATTCAAGCCTCGGCGCCGGTCAAGGGCCTGGTAACGCTCGATATTGGCTACAACGGCAACACACTGCAGCGACACTTCATTGGCTACGTCGAACGCTCCACCACGGCCAGCAGCACCCAGCAGGTGCTGTTCTGCCGCGAGCTGGCCGCGATCCTGGCCAACCCGCTGCCGCTGAACCTGCGTCACGTCGATCTGCGCGCCGTCCTGGTCGAGATCAGCCAGCACACTGGTTTGCGTTTTCGCGTCCCGGATCGACCCTACGCCGGCGTTAAGGCGCCGTTCTTCTACAGCCTGGCTGCTGGCTACCAAGCCATGGACAGCCTGGCCCGGGTTTTCAATATCCACGACTTCATCTGGCAGCAGCAGGGCGACGGGGAGCTGTTCGTGGGCAGTTGGGCCGACAGCTTCTTTGGCGTTCGTTCGCCGCTGCAGCTGCCGGTGGAACTGTTCGACGACTACCAGGGCAACCAAAGCGCGATGATTGCAGCCCTTCCCGGGTTGCGACCAGGTGCAACAATCAACCACGGCGAGCGCATCACCAGTGTGGCGCTCATCGACAACCAGATGGCCATCCGATGGACGACGCAATCCGCCGCAGCGTAGAACGACAATTCCCCGAACTCACCGGCGGTTACCACCTGCCACGCTTTGCCCGCGTTGTCGCCGTAGCCGACGCCCCGGCCAGTGCTGGGATCTGTGACGACTTCCGGCCGCGCTATGCGGTTGATATCGAGGTCCTGGGGCCGGATGGCGAGCCAGACAGCAAACTGCCGATCCTGGCCGGGGTGCCGTTGCCGCTGCCCACGGGTGGCGAGGAAATGGGTATCTATGCCTTTCCCGAGGAAGGCACCCAGGTGGTGGTGTGCTTTGCCTATGGCCTGCCGCACAAGCCTTATATCCAGACCATCCTGCCCCATGGGCTGAGTATGCCCAGCGTGCCGAAGGGTGATCAGGTATGGCAGCACAGCGAAGCCTGTCAGCAGCGCGTCGACGCTGACGGCAACTGGTTGCGCCAGACTGACGGCAAGATCCGCGATAAGGCGATCGAGCGGGAAGTGGAGGCGATGGGAAATAAGGAGGCGTTCCAGAATCACACCAGGACGGTGGACGAACATTCAACTGAGTCGGTGGGGGGAATCAAGACGATCGAGGCGTTGGGGGCACTCAAGCTGCTGTCCGGTGGCTCTGCGAGCCTGGCGGCGATGGATGATCTGCACCAAGCGACCGGGCGAGACTTCAACTTGGTCGTGGGACAAAAGCACAACACCACGGTTGGTGGCGATATGGAGGAAAGGATTGAGGGACTTCGCATAAGCGTGTCGGTGATTAGTCAGCGGCTGGTGGCGCCTAAGACCTGGTTAGGATCCAACGATGTGAACGTTCTGCAGGTCTTAGGTGATTTGATTGACGTAGTGCACCGGATGAACAGTGAGTTAGCCATTCATTCACACGGAGTTACTCCACCACCAGGAAATGCAGATAAGTTTTTAAATAAAGCAGTTTCCGTTACTCGCTTGGCGGAAAATTTGAGAAAAATCACTATGTAAATCTGCTTCGGTGACTGAGATAAATTGCACCAACGTCGTCTCATTTCGAATGGTTTACAGCGGCCGAGTCGAAGGGTTGCTTTTAATTGTATTGAATCTATTTGCGCAGATACATTTGGTGATTTAAAAGAGTGATTGGTGGTTTGGTTTTTAACTTATTAAAAGATGAGGGCGCGTCGCGCCCTTTCTGCATATGGTTGTACGTAGCGTATTTGAAATTATTTGGCTTCTGACGTTTTTTTCCAAGCCAGCCATGCTTTTTCAATGTTCGCTGGGATGTCATCTTTTTCATTCAGATGCTTCTCAAGATAATCCTCTTTGAACTGCTTTGCCTTTCTCATGAACATAGCATCTGCTAAGTGTTTACTGTCAAGTTTAGCTATGGAGTCCCAAATTTTTGCGCTAAGTTCTAAGTTTCTCTCGTTTTGAATCGCCGCGAAGTCTAGTAAGTGCGCCATAGAATAATTCTTGGCGGTTTTTCTTGCGATAGAAAGGAAGTCGATAAGAACTATTGGGTTCATAACGTAGTAGCCGTCCAATCCAGCAGGGTTAATCAGTAAGTGAAGTTTGTCCCATGTGCAAAGAACTTTAGCGAGGCCAGACGGAATATATGCTCCTGATAGATATTCGATTACAGTTGCGTCGTGCCTGATCAGAACGGGTGGTTTATTTATTTCATGTTTAGCCATGACCTCCTCAATCTCAGTTATTTTTTTGTCGACATACCTAGGGTTCATATTCTCAACGATAAAACCATATTTTTCAGCTATGTTGGATATTGCACGGCATGCTCTATCTCTTAGTTTATAAAAAGTACCATCAGACATCTGATGAGATACGCTTGAAAGCTTCACGCCTAAGGCATCGACGTAGTCAGAAAATGTCAGGCCATTACCTTGTGGGCTTTTGATGTAGTGCGAATAATGACTGACAAATGCATTTCCTGAACGTGTCAAATCTATCTGTTCATCAAGTAGGATGTTTGTGTAGTCACGGCACGCCTCAATGAGGTGTGCACCTACCTCCTCAATATAGTCGGCCGGAATTACAGATGAGAACTCGTGAGACGCCATCAAAGAATATAATGTTTTGCCAGATCGGCTATATCTATCTTCGACCGTATCATACAAAAGACCACAAATAATTGGGATCGCTACCGAGGAGTCAAGATACACATTGATGCTTTGATGTCCGCCTAGCGCACTTATGAGTCGTGAAGAGTCAGCGTTCATCATGCAATCATAAAGTTTTGCTGAAGCTACAAGCTTCGCAAATTCAGAGTTGGCGACTAAAGTTGATAGGTCTGAAAAAGCTTGATTTGTTGCCTTTTCGCCCTCAGTCGACTCAAGCAGGTTACGAATATTAAAATACGCTTCGTTCTCTTTTTTTGAATCTTCACTTAACGTAAAGTTCTTGTCAAGTAAAGCAGCAGATAGTAATAAAAAGTTATCAATCAGCAAGTCAAAACTTTCAAGTTTGGTGAAGTGTTTTTTGTTGGTGAAGTATTCGATAATTTTATCTTTCAAAACGTTTGATTCTACTTCGGCAGCGGCCCTTAGCCCTGCATAAGTATCGTGCTCTGTCTCATGTAGTTTTAGCTTCCCCTGCTCCGATAGGATTTCACTTCGCTGCAACAACCTGTCTACATGGGAGTTTATCAACACACCTTGTGTGTCATCCATTTCGTAAGTGCTAAGAACAGCGGCTATAAGTTCTGCTCGACTGGTTTCAGGGTCTTGTCGTGCGAGTACTGACTTCACTATTGAATCATAAAGGCCTACCCGAAAATCTTGCGCGTCAGTATCGAACATAAGTAATGAAGAAATAGCTTCATTTTTCGCGCCTAAGTATTTCTTTATAGTGTCGGTTGGTGCAGGTATTTCTATATTTAAGGCTTTTAAAAGAATTGATACTTTGTTCGCTTGAATAAACTTGGTCGCTATCGCTTGGCAATCATATTTGATAACGGTTACTCCAAGCTTGCTCAATATGTTAGTGCGCTCTTTTTCGAAACTGCCATCAGGAATTCGTCTGCTTGAAAAAAAGTACATTAAGTTCGTGTTGTAATTGTTTTTTGTCTTGGATGCATCGGCATGAACCTTCTTTTTCCATTTCGTTTCAACGCTCAACTGAATTCCTATTTTAACTCCTTTTATAGGGTCGTCATAGATAGCATAGTCCTTTCCTCCGTCGTAAGGTCCATCGGAAAATACTGCGGAGGGAAGGCCGATCTCTGGTAGAAAGTGAGCGCATAAAGTTCTTAAATCGGTCACGTTTACGCTTTCAATTAACCTGGTTAGTGACTCGATATTCATATTGGCTCCTTGATTTAAAGCTTGTTTTTTTGAAAATCAACTATATCCGTAATTAAGTTTGCGGCGTATTTGAATTTCCTAATTTAAATTTTTTATTCTTTCTTTTTCAGCTAAAGCTTGCAATATCACTCTGTCAGAAGATTTTCTCAAGCTGTTTCAATAGCTATAGTTCATATAGCGCTGGAATGGATCGCAGGACAGCGTTCTGAATTGGACGTTGCGCTCGTGGCGGGTGAACCATTCTCGTCCACGAGCGCTCAGCGAACAATACATGGAAAATTTCTGGCATAAGAAAAAAACGGTGAAAAAAGCACTTATCCCCCTCCCGCCGACGGGGTCTGCGTTCTTTTTTTGTGCAAACCCAGATGTAGTGCAAACGAACCGGCAGCCCAGGCGGGCCGGGCCGCTCTGCGGGCGAGCGGCAATTTCACAGATTGCAAAGTTTCGAAGAGAAATGCAGAGCGGTTGCACAGCGATGTAGCAAGCGATTACGAACAGGGCAGGGCTGTAGGCCTGGATTCATTGCTCAAGAAAGAGAAAAATGTAGGAGTACGGGTATTTTCCGAAACGCGATAGATCTATTTCCTACCCTAACCATTACCTTCGATTTCATCGAAAAGCTGCCCTAGGCCGCCAGGTGTAAGGGGGCAGCGAGGAAAGGGGATTTCAAAACCTGTCTTGACCCTAACTGGTTTCTTGCCGTTTGAGGCGGGCCAAACCTTGCTTGATATGGCCGGCGTTTTCACCAATCGTCTCTAAGGCGCCACGCACGTTTCCACCGGCTTCGACTGAGCCTTGTTCTTCTAGGCGAAGCGTTAGCTCCATCAAGGCCGCTTCAAGGGCCAACTGATTTTCATACATCCTTCCAAGCACATCCGAAAGCGGATATTCATGCGTCATACGAACGTTCCTCTCGTGAAATCTCAGGCTAGCCCAAAGCAGCAGAATTCGCCTAACAGATGGCTATTTTGGAACCAGGGCTGGGAAAAAGGTAATTTTGGTTAGGAAAGGCATTACACCTGCTGAAGCCCTTGTAATCCGTGGGTTTGACGCATTACCTGGAAGGGTAATATTGGGTAATGGCAAAGGTAATATTCGCCGAAGTGCCCGGTTTTGCTGGGGATTGAGCCTGTCGATAATTACCCGATAAAAAGGTAATGACCTAACCTATAAATTACCTAATTATTACCTTTCTGAAAAGCCAGCAATTCATTGAAAATAAAGGGTTTTATTCATTTTTATCAAGCTTATTACCAATATTACCTTTTTCCCATGCCTCAACATAAAACGGCCCGCGTGCCGTTTTTCACCCCATCTCAACTCTAGCGCACCAATGTGGTGCAAAACTCATGGGACCGCCATGGGACTAAACGAGTCGATTTTTTAGAGCGCTCGCACCTCTACAGCCCGCGTAATACGGGCACTTGCATAATGAAAGTTACTTTGCGGGTAGTTTCGAATCTCTCCTTCACCGCCACATTCTACAAACACGAACCCCCGGTTTTCTTCAAGAAAGCCGGGGGTTTGTGGTTTCTGGCGTTCGAAAAATGACCATATGGGACAAGTCTGGGACAGATGGGGAGGCTTCACTACGAACATACCCCTCCGCGCCGGCCGGTCTGCCATTCACTGGGTCAATGATGGGCGTTAGACAGAAAATAAATCTGTCCCCTTACCCTCTTATCATCTTTGGGGGTTGATAATCGCCCTGGGTAAAAAACCATAAATAAAATAGCTTGAAAGGAAGACTATGTAGTATATGTACATTAGGCCGGATGAATAGATGGCGTATAAAAACTTGTATCTCCCAAAAGCTGCTAGCTTTCTAGAGTTCGCAAGATCAGTAGAGTCTATATATAAAATGTAAATAATGAAAAGTATGATGGTGGTTAAGCCGGCAACATAAAAGAAAGCCTTAGATCTGGAGATGTTATCGAAGCTTAAGATTTCCAGCGTCGAGCGATACAAAGTTAAATAGCAGAAAATGATAGCGAAAACAGGTGCAAAAAAACAGATGTAGTTAATGATTAATTTTGAAGTGAAAGGGAAATTGGAAGACCATGTGCCAGCATTGGAAATCATATAGCTGTCGATGAATTTGTCAATGAGTGAATAATAAGTTCCATCTATATCGTCTGGCACAAAAAAAATAATCAAAAATAGTGGAGTCCATGTAAGGAGCATAAAATAATACGGAGTTACCATTTTTTTGAACTTAACACCTTGTCGAATCATGTAGCTCTCCCTATAAAATATAAAGCCTCCACCGCAAGCGACGGAGGGTTAAAAAATTATCTACTAAAAAACGTTGGGGGTAGCCTTAACCTTCTCAAATGTTGCCATCGCTTCTGCATAGCTTTGGATCTTAATTTGAATCGGTTGATCGTAAAAAACGGTCAAGATTACTTATGTTACTCTTTTTTCTTTCCCCCTCTAGATCTTGAATTTCAGGCCCCTCTACATGTGATGCGCACGCGTACAGAGATGCATGCTGATGCGCGTGGGAATGGCGTGGGACTGCTTTCGCGCAACTGGCACCGCTGGAGCCCTTGTATTCTGGAGCCTCGGCTGAGCAATCGAGGGTGCGGTTACTTTCGAATCTCTCCTTCACCGCCACATTCTACAAACACGAACCCCCGGTTTTCCTAGAGAAAGCCGGGGGTTTGTGGTTTCTGGCATCTGGAAAAAGGTGACACGGGGCAGATGACTGGTTTTCCATGTCTGCGAACGGTTCCCCACCCCATTGGCCAGCCGGTCTTTTTGAGCGAAGCAGCATTTCTGCGTGGCCGGGTGGCAAGTGGGCAACTGCGTGTCCTTATAGTATCGTCGCGGCCACCAACCCTCACAGGATATGAAGGTTACCCATGCGTTTACTCTTCCCGCTGGCTATCAGCTTGGCTCTTATTGGCTGCGCCACGACTAAAACCGATGTTCGCAACGAAGTACAGATCAGCCAATATGACCCGGCCAACACTGCTCGTATTCGCCTGATCACGGGTGATACCACCAACGCGGGCTTTATCAGTGGTCAGACCTGCGAGATGTTTTACAACGAGTCTCTGCTGACCAAAACACCTGAAGAAGCTGGGTGGCAACCTGCGCATGTCGACTCGCCGGGTCTGTACCCTTTTCGGGCGACCGACAGCCAGAACAGTGTGATTGGCATGCCTGCCAGCAAGGCGAGCAAAGCCATCAATCAGTCGCCCAAGGTGTTTGATGAGCATGTTATTGCGGCCGGTAAACCCTTTATTGCGGGGTTTGCCATGGGCGGATCGCAAATCTCCTGCTTTCCAGCGCCCGTCACGCTCATCCCCGAGCCTGGCAAAGACTATGAGATGGAACTTCAAGTTATAAAGCTGAGCACGTTCAAGGCCGGCTGCGTAATTGCCGTTCGCCAACTATCCACTCAGGCCAATACCACAGTGGAGACGCCGCTAAGACCGCGGGTGTGTGCCAAGACCCCGTCGGGTTGGTACACCGTCAATGCTGCGCCTTTGCCTTGAAGTGCAGGACGCAGGTGCAGTGTTGATCGCCGCTTAGGTAAACCTTGAAGCCCGGTGCGCAGCCTTTTTGAGGCTGCTCTTTTCTAAGCGTTATCAGCTTTTTGAAATCACCCGGCTCATGTATTGGTTTAAATCGCGTAAGTCCTGAATGCTCCAAGCGTGTGGCGACAACTTCACACCATTCTCTTTTAGGGTTCTTGGAATCAAGTCTCCATTTGGCCTAAGTATTATCGAGGAGACAATAACGCCCGGATAATCATGCAGCCGTTTCTTGAAGGCGGTTGTTGTGAGGTTCGGCGTAGGGGGATTGCTCTTATTTGCCAAGGGCCCTGTTCCCTTGATATCTGTTCCGTGGCACATGGCACATCGTTGCAAAAAGAGGTTTTTTCCATTGGCATTATCCGCAATGGATAGTGAAGTTTGAATGAGCGATAGCAATCCCAGCGAAGCGATGAGCAGTATTTTCATTTTTATAGGGTCTTGTTGTTTGAGCCGGATCTGAGTCGAGGGCACAGCGCATAGGTAATGCGCTCGCGCACGTTATTACCGTGGGATTTCTACAACACAACCCCATGATTCGGCTAGATAAAGTCGGTGGTTTTTGATTTTTCGGCGCCTGAAAGCGCGTGATATGGGCATACGCAGCGAATCTGTTCCGTTATATTCCAACGCTCTCGCAGTTGGCCCAATCAAGGAAGATCCATTGAAAGCATCCCTCGGCGCTCTGCTTCTGATCTGTGCAACCACCCCCGCACTTGCCAGCAATAACTCCATCGGCTTCCAGGCCTCCACGCTGGCAGACCCAAGCAACGACCGCCCATTGGAGATGGTCGTCTGGTACCCCAGCGCCACCACCACCACGCCCGAGTTGATCGCCGATAACGCCGTATTCATCGGCGCCCCAGCCGTGCGCGATGCGCCGCCGTCGATCGGCAAGCATCCACTGGTGGTGCTTTCCCATGGCTTTGGTGGCAATTGGGGCAACCAGGCGTGGTTGGCCAGTGCCCTGGCGCATCAGGGGTTTATCGTGGCGGCGGTCAATCACCCTGGTACGACCAGCAAGGACCGCAGTGCTCAAGCCGCTGCGCAGTTATGGCAGCGGCCGGTGGATATCCGCCGCGCTATCGACGCGGTACTGGCGCAGCCAGATCAATTCGGCAACGTGCAGCCGAGCCGCATAGCGGTAGTGGGTCATTCACTCGGCGGTTGGACGGCGCTGGAAGTCGCCGGCGCACGTTTCGACCCCGCGCGGTTTGCCCAGGACTGCAAGGTTCACTCGCAGCTAGCCCCTTGCGCGGTCTACCAGCAGATGAACCCCGCCAGTACCCCGGCAGCCCAGGCGCAGTTGGCGGCGGATTTGAGCGACAAGCGGGTCAGCGCCATCGTGTCGCTGGACCTGGGCCTGTCCCGTGGGTTTACCGATCAAAGCCTGGCGGCGGTGTCGGTGCCGACGTTGGTGATTGCGGCGGGCGTGCCCTCGACCGAGCTTCCCGCCGAGCTGGAGTCCGCTGATCTGGCCAAGCGCCTGCCACCGGCAGCGACCCGTTATGTCGAAATCAGCGACGCCACTCACTTCAGCTTCATGGCGGTGTGCAAGCCGGGCGGGGAGGCGTTGATCGAAGAGAGTTCGCCGGGCGATGGCATGATCTGCCGGGATGGCGCGGGCGCCCGACCGCGTGAGGTGATCCAGCAGCAGACCACCTCATTGATCGTTGAATTTCTGGCGCGATGGTCAGGCGAAGAGTTGTGACCGGGCTACCCATGCCTGCAACGAATCGCTACCAGCGCCTGACCAGGCGCGTATACACCGCAATGTTAATCACCAGCACCAGCGCGCCCAGGCCCAGTTGGATCTGTGGTGTCAGCCCCGCGGGGTAGATCAGGGCAATGATGTAATGCTCGATAAAACCTGCGCCATACCCCTCCTGCCCGGCGAGGTGGCGCAGCAGGTTTTCCCAGCGGGTCAGGGGGCAGGGCAGGTGGAAGAACTCGACGGCCATGCCCCAGGCTGCGGCGGGCAAATGCAGCCAGATGACCCGGCGCCAGCGCAGGGCGAGCAGGCCTCCGAACAGCACAAACAAGATAAAACACAGGTGAAACAGCACCAGGCTGTCGGCAGCAATGCGCAAAAGCATATCGGGTTCGCTTGAACGGGTAGGCCGCCAGTCTAAGGGATAATGAGTTGCTTGCAGGCTGGCAGGGCCGTTATTGTGCTGAATCCTTTTAGTCCTTTGCCACGGATCTTTTGTGATGAGCGCATCGCGTACTGCTGTCGGCCCGATCAAGGCCGTGATTTTCGATATGGACGGGTTGTTGCTGGACACCGAAGGCATCTACACCGAAGTCACGCAGATTATCGCCGAGCGCTATGGCCGCACCTACGACTGGGGTATCAAGCAGCACATCATCGGCCGTGGCGCCCAGGACCTGGCCGAATATGTGGTCGAGGCCCTGGACTTGCCGATCACGCCTGCAGAATTCCTGCGCATCCGCGAGCCGTTGATGAGCGAGCGTTTTCCCAAGGCGTTGGGCATGCCGGGCGCCGAGGCGTTGGTGCGGCATTTGAAGGCGCATAACATCCCCATCGCCGTGGGCACCAGTTCGTCGCGCAATTCGTTTGGCCACAAGACCACGCTGCACCGGGAGTGGTTTGGCCTGTTCGGCACCATCGTCACCGCTGACGATCCGGAAGTTGGCGCTGCCAAGCCTGCGCCGGACATCTTCCTCACCGCCGCCCGCCGCTTGGGCGTTGCGCCCGAGGATTGCCTGGTGTTTGAAGACTCACCGTTTGGCGTGACCGCTGCCAAGGCCGCGAACATGACTGCCATCGCGGTGCCTGATGAAGCCATGGCCGACAGCAAGTACGCTCACGCCGACCAGATCATCCGCAAACTCGCGGACTTCGATCTGGCTGCCTACGGCCTGCCGCCGCTGCGCTGAAGTGTAGGAGCCGGCTTGCCGGCTCCTACAAGGGTCAGGCGCTGAAGCCACCATCGATGGTCAAGCTGGCACCGGTGATGTATCCGGCCTCTGGCCCTGCCAGGTAAGCCACAAAGCTGGCGATCTCTTCCACCTGGCCATAACGGCCAACCGCCATAAACCCGATCAAGCTCTCGGCAAACTCACTGTTGGCCGGGTTCATGTCGGTGTCCACCGGGCCTGGCTGCACGTTGTTAATGGTAATCCCCCGTGGCCCCAGGTCGCGCGCCAGGCCTTTGGTCAGGCCCACCAGCGCGGCTTTGCTCATGGCATATGGCCCGCCACCGGCGAAGGGCATGCGCTCAGCGTTGGTACTGCCGATATTGATGATGCGACCCCCTTCGCCCATGTGCCGGGCCGCTTCCTGGGTGGCGATAAACACGCTGCGCACGTTGATGGCCAGGGTCTGGTCAAAGTCTTCCAGTGTGAAATCCTCCAGTGGGCCGACCGCCAGCACACCGGCGTTGTTCACCAGGATATCCAGGCGCCCGAACGCTTCGACAGTGGCACTGACTGCATTGCGGATGGCGCTCGCATCGGCACTGTCGGCGTGAATCGCCAGGGCCTTGCCGCCAGCGCGGATGACGCTGTTTTGCAAGTCTTCGGCCTTCGCGGCAGAGCTGACATAGGTAAAGGCAACAGCTGCGCCCTGGGCCGCCAAGCGCTGGACGATGGCGGCACCGATGCCGCGGGAGCCGCCCTGGATCAAGGCAACTTTGCCGCTGAGGTTTTGTGTGGTCATGTCGATCTCCAGATCATTCGAGGCAGGGTTGCCGCGTTGTTGCAGGCGAGTATCGACCGCACTGGCCGGTCCCGGTAGGCCGTGATTGCTATAGTCTGTGTAAACCAAAAGTTTAGAGTGAGGTGGTATGGAGAGCTTCGGCAGTATCGAATGCTTCGTGCGCAGCGCCGAAGGCGGTAGCTTTGCCGAAGCGGCCCGGCACCTGAGCCTGACGCCGGCGGCTGTCGGCAAGAGCGTCGCCAAGCTGGAGGCACGCCTGGGCGTGCGGCTGTTCCAGCGCAGCACCCGGCGCCTGACATTGACCGAAGCCGGCAAGTTGTTCCTGCAAGAGGTCAGCGCCAGTCTCACCACTATCCAGAATGCCGTGGCCAACCTAGCCAGCGCTGAAGGCCGGCCCGTGGGCACGCTCAAAGTCAGTATGGGTACGGTATTCGGCAACCGCTATGTGGTACCGCTGCTGGCAGAGTTCCTGCGGCGGTTTCCCGATATCAGCCCTGACTGGCATTTTGATAATCGCCAGGTCGACCTGATCGGCCAGGGTTTTGACGCGGCCATCGGCGGCGGGTTCGAGCTGCCCCAGGGCGTGGTCGCACGCAAGTTGACCCCCGCTCACCGGATTCTGGTGGCCTCGCCCGATTACCTGGCGCAACGCCTGCCCGTGCGTGCTCCCGAAGACCTGGCGCTGTGCAACGGCATCCTGATCCGTTCGCCGCAAACCGGCCGCGTGCGGACCTGGCAATTGAGCAACCGCGCCCGCGAACAGCGGCCGTTGATGCTCAAGCCACGCATGACCATGGGCGACTCCGAAGCCGCGTGCTGTGCCTGCACCCAAGGCCTGGGCATTGCCCTGGTCAGCATGCCGATGGCCGTGCCGTTTCTGGACAGTGGCGCCGTGGTGCGGGTGTTGCCCGACTGGTACGTGGATGACGGCAACATCTCCCTGTATTACGCCGAGCACAAACTGCTGCCGGGCAAGACCCGAGTGTTTGTTGATTTCATCCTCGAGCAGTTTGCCCAGCAGCAGTTAGCGCAGCGCTTCAGTGCGGTTTAGCGCTCGCCACTGAACGTGTTACCCACTACTGTTCTAAGCTGATACGAGCCAATGGGGCTTGCGACTGTCGAGACGGATCATGTCCATATCACGCGCTTTACTCGTATTTACCAGCTTGGCGATGATTGCAGGCTCCCCGACGCTGTTGGCCGATCCCGATCCCGATCCCGATCCCGGCAACGGCAACGGCAACGGCAAGGACAAAGGCAGTGCCCATGGCAATAAGGGCGGCCAGGGTAATCAGGGCCAGGGTGGAGGCAAGAAGGGCGCGGGAGCCCATTACAATGGCCCGCAAATTGACATCGGGGGCGTGCGGGTAATCCTCGGTGACAACCGCGACTACTGGCGCGGTGGTTCGTCCCTGCCGCCGGGCATCCAGAAAAACCTCGCCCGGGGCAAACCCCTGCCACCGGGGATTGCCAAGAAGCTCGATGGACGCCTGTTGGGGCGGTTGCCCCATTACGACGGCTACGAATGGCAGCAGGCGGGCACCGACCTGATCCTGGTGACGATTGCCACCGGGATCATTTATGAAGTGCTCAATGACGTCTTGAACTGACCGAAATCGGCGATTCAGCGTGCGAACCTGCCCGGCCAACCGATGATGCTCTTTGGCCGGGGGGGCGCATAGGTGCGCACCTTCGAAGTCGACAACCCCAGCCTCACCAGTGCTTCGGCCAGGGTTACGGCGGCGGTCACGCCATCCACCACTGGCACCCCGGTGCGCTGGCGGATCTGTTCATCCAGCCCGGCCATGCCGCCGCAACCCAGGCAGATCACTTCGGCCTTGTCTTCGCTGATGGCCAGCTCGGCCTGGCGCACGATGGCTTCCATGGCTCGCAACGGGTGTTCCTCCAGTTCCAGCACCGCCATACCGCTGGCCCGCACCGAGGCGCAGCGCTCATACAGCCCGGAAAGCTTGAGCCGGTCTTCGATCAACGGCACCGTGCGGTCCAGGGTGGTAACCACTGAGTAAGCATGGCCGAGAAACATGGCGGTGCTGGCGGCGGCATCGGTGATATCTACTACCGGCACGTTCAACAATTCTTGCAGGCCTTCGCGGCCATGTTCGCCATAACCGGCCTGGATGACCGCATCGAATGGCTGATCGTAGGCCATCACCCGGTCCATCACCGCGATGGCCGCCAGGTAGCTTTCGAAATTGCCTTCTACCGATTCGGCGCCGAAAAACGGCGTCAGCCCGACAATTTCGGTGCCCGCCGCCGCCACGCTGCGGGCCTGCTGGGCGATGGCTTCGGTGATGGATTCGGTGGTGTTGACGTTGACGACGAGAATGCGCATGGAATGCTCCTTGATCAATGGCTGACGTTGTCGACAGCGATGCTCTCGCCGCTGATATCGGCATAGAACGGCTGGCGCTTGGCGATCAGCCAATACAGCATCCCGGCAATGCCGGCGCCAAACAGCCACGAGAACGGTGAGACGCTGGCAAAACCCGGTAGCAGGGCCAGCACAATGGCAATCACCGCGGCCGGGACAAACGCAGCCACCGCCCGCAGGTTGACCCCGCGGCTGTAGTAATACGCGCCGTTGGGATCTTCGCTGTGCAACTGCGGCACGTCGATCCGGCCCTTACGGACCAACCAGTAATCCACCATGATCACCCCATACAGCGGGCCCAGCAGGGCGCCCAGGCCGGAGAGGAAGTACACAATCACCAGCGGGCTGTTGTAGAGGTTCCACGGCAGGATGAGCACGGCGAGAAACGCGCTGATCAGCCCGGCGCGGCGGAAGTTCAGGTATTTGGGCGCCAGGTTGCTCAATACAAAGGCCGGGGCAACGAAGTTGGCCATGATGTTCACCGCCACGGTGACGATCAGGAATGCCAGGCATCCCAGCACCAGGAAGAAGGTATTGGGAATGGCCGCGATGATCTGGGTCGGGCTTTCGATCACCTGGCCATTGAGTTGGAACTGCCCGCCGCACAACAGCACGGTGATGATCGCGAACACCAGGATGTTCACCGGCAGGCCCCAGAAGTTGCCGACCTGGATGGTCTTGCGGCAGGGCGATGAACGGGCGAAGTCGCAGAAGTTGAGGATCAGGGTGCCGTATATCGCCAACCACAAGGCGCCACCGGCAAAGATATTGCGCCACATCTCGCCACCGCTCAGGGGCTCGCGGATTGACCAGGCGATATTGCCGCCAGCCTGGAAGTACATCCAACCGGCCAGCGCCGCAACAGTCAGCAGGATCACCGGGCCGGCAAAGCCTTCGTAGCGGCGGACCATTTCCATGCCGTAGGCCAGGATCACCAGTTGCACGAACCAGATGATCACAAAACACGCCCAGCCCAGGGTTGAGAGGCCGAGGATCGCGTTGTGGTCGTAGTCGGCGAATCCTGGATGAATCGCCACCAACAGTACCCGGAATACCACCGAGGCCAGGTAGGTCTGGATACCAAACCAGGCGATGGCAATGACTGCGCGGATCAGCGCGGGAATCTGTGCGCCATGAATGCCGAAACTGATACGGCTGATCACCGGAAACGGCACACCGGTTTTCTGGCCCATGTAACCCGACAAGTTCATGAAGAAATACACCAGCGCCGCGCCGATCCCCAGTGACAACAGAATCTGCCAGCCACCCAGGCCCAGGGCGTACAAGCCGATGGCGAAGGAATAGTTGGCGATGTTGTGCACATCGTTGGTCCACAAGGCAAAGATGCTATAGCCACCCCAGCGCCGGCCTTCGACCTTGGTGGGCGCCAGGTCCTTGTTGTGCAGGCGTGGGCTGAGCACCAGCGGGCCGGGGTTTGCGGCCGTGGGGCTGGCTGTGGAGGAGGGCAGATCCAGTGCGAGATTATTGGAGAGAGTGGTGCGCATTCCGGCAGGCTCCTGGCATCTGCAGCAGGCGCTGGGTTGCAGGGCGCCTGGCATGCGGACACAAAGTGTATGAAGGTTGTTGTTGAAGTTGTATACAAAGACTTCAACTCCCTTAGCCACTTGTGTGCCAGGTTTTTATCTATCAAAAGCTGGGCTAATTTCGTTTTTGCAAGTTCTATTAATAAATAGCTGAATTTAAACAACTATAAATTGACCATTTGAACAGGTATTTATTTTATTGCGGGAATGTAGGTGTGGAGGATGTAGGAAGTTGGCCGAAGTGGGGTGTAACTTTTCGGTGCGAAATAATTGAAGTGCACACAAAAATGGCACTGTTAGTGACAATATTGTGTACGGGATTTTTCGGCGGGGTGAATGAAATGTGCGGCTTGTTGTGGCGAGCGGGCTCGCCACACAGCGCTATATCGGAGGGAGCCGGTTTCAGGCCTTGCTGATGATATTCCCCGCATGCAGCCCGCATTCCTTCTGGGTTGCTTCTTCCCACCACCAACGGCCTTCGCGCTCATGCTGGTTCGGCAACACCGGGCGAGTGCACGGCTCGCAGCCGATGCTGATAAAGCCGCGCTCGTGCAGGCTGTTGTAGGGCAGCTCCAGCATGCGGATATAGCCCCAGATCTCTTCACTGGTCATTTGTGCCAGCGGGTTGAATTTGTAGAGGGGGCGTTCCGGCGTGGAGAACGCCGTGTCGACTTCCAGGGCCGCCACCTGGCTGCGGGTGCCGGGGCTCTGGTCGCGGCGCTGGCCGGTGGCCCAGGCGCTGACGCCGGAGAGTTTGCGGCGCAGCGGTTCGATCTTGCGCACGCCGCAGCATTCGCCATGGCCGTCCTTGTAGAAGCTGAACAGGCCCTTCTCCTTGACGAAGGGTTCCAGCTTGCTCTGGTCCGGCGAGATCAACTCGATATCGATTTTGTAGAAGTCGCGCACCTGCTCGATAAACCGGTAGGTCTCCGGATGCAGGCGGCCGGTGTCGAGGCTGAAGACCTTGACGTTTTTATTCAGCTTCCAGGCCATATCCACCAGCACCACGTCCTCGGCACCGCTGAAGGAAATCCACAGGTCATCGCCGAACTGGCTGAACGCCAGCTTGAGGATGTCCTGGGCGGACTTGTTGGCATAGGTCGCGGCGAGTTCAGCGACGTCGAAGGCTTGGTTCATCAGGACGGTTCCTACAGGTCAGTGGCGCTGAGCGCTCTATAGGAGTGGGATGTTAACAAAATCCGCTCTGCGTTGCGGCGGCCAGCGCGAATCGCTAGAGTTCGGCAGTCCTTTTACTCGCTCAACTGAAAAAAAATCAAAATGGGAGTGTCTTGTGGAAATTGCCTGTCTCGACCTGGAAGGGGTGCTGGTTCCGGAAATCTGGATCGCCTTCGCTGAAAAAACCGGTATTGAATCCTTGCGGGCTACCACCCGGGACATTCCTGACTACGACGTATTGATGAAGCAGCGCCTGCGGATTCTCGACGAGCACGGCTTGAAACTGTCGGATATCCAGGAAGTGATCGCCACCCTCAAGCCGCTGGAAGGTGCCATCGAGTTCGTCGATTGGCTGCGCGAGCGCTTCCAGGTGGTGATCCTGTCGGACACCTTCTATGAGTTCTCCCAGCCGTTGATGCGTCAACTGGGCTTCCCGACCCTGCTTTGCCATCGCTTGATTACCGATGAAAACGATCGGGTGGTGAGCTATCAACTGCGCCAGAAAGACCCCAAGCGCCAGTCGGTGCTGGCCTTCAAGACCCTGTACTACCGGGTCATTGCTGCGGGTGATTCGTACAACGACACCACCATGCTGGGTGAGGCCGATCGTGGGATTCTGTTCCATGCGCCGGAGAATGTGATTCGCGAGTTCCCGCAATTCCCGGCGGTGCATACCTTTGAGGACTTGAAGCGGGAGTTCATCAAGGCGTCGAATCGTTCGTTGAGCCTGTAAGTGATTTAGCGAGGCTCATTGCCTCATCGCGAGCAAGCTCGCTCCCACATTTTCGACTGTGTTTGCAGGGCAAAAATGTGGGAGCGGGCTTGCCCGCGATAAGCATAGGTATCTACACAACTTTGCCGCAACACCTAGATCCAGGCAGATAGCGCAGTTGTGGCGAGCGGGCTTGTCGGAACGCCGCATCGCCGCGCTGGGCTGCGAAGCAGCCCCAAAACCAGCCGCTGCGGTGTATCTGGTACAATGCATTCGGCTTATTGGGGCTGCTTCGCAGCCCAGCGCGGGCAAGCCCGCTCGCCACAGGGAAGATCGCCAGTTTCTGAAAGTTGTGTAGATACCTATGCCGCGATAAGGCCCTCAAGCCCCTTCAAACAACCGCTCATAAGGAATGCGCAAACCTTCATGCAGGCGCTTGATCATGGCCAGGCTCAGCTTGCGCTTGTGGTTCAGCACTTCGGAGACGCGACCGCTGGAGCCGATAAAGGGCTCCAGGTCGCGCGCCGTCAGGCCCATCTGGTCCATGCGAAACTTGATCGCCTCCACCGGATCGGAAGGCGGCATGGGGAAGTGTTCGTCTTCGTATTTTTCGATCAGCAGCGCGAGAATTTCCAGCTCATCACCTGCCGGCGAGCCGATCTCTGCCCCCCACAGCTGATCCACCCGCGCCAGCGCAGCGGCCAGGTCTTCTGGGGTACGAATAGGTTTGATGTTCATCACACAGTCTCCGCGTTGATCTGGTCGTACTGGGCATGGGTGCCGACAAACCGTATGAAACCCAGCTGCCGCAAATAGTCGATCGCCACAACCACCCGATACTTATTGCCACCAATATTGAACACGACCCTTGCTCCTTTGAGCGTGCTTGCGGTTCGAAGCACCCTCTTCAGGTCCTGTGGCGTGTGATAAGTGGATTTCTCTAGATGGCGATACCATTCAACCAGTGGTGTTTTTGAGTCGGTATAAGCCGGGCTGCTTTCCCAGAACTCCCTTAAGGCGGCTCTTGCGATTATTCGCATCTATCGAACCTCCCAATTTGGGAGATGTTAGGCGTCACTTCCGGGGTTTTCAAGTCCTGGTAGGGAGCGCGATGTGTAGGAAATGGGCTTTGTTTCAACGCGGCAAGCGATACAACGACAAAGGCAACAAGCAGTCGATCCATGTGATCCCTCACAGACGGCCAAGTAATATCGAAGCGAGACGCTATCCCTGCGCCCCGATGCTGTCCACGGCCGTTCTGATTCAGGTTTTTTCCCTGGGAGGTGCGCTTACAGTCCTTCCAGCGTCTCCAGCAACACCCGCACCTTGGTCATCGATTCCTGATATTCCGCCTGCCACTCGGAGTCCGCGACGATCCCGCCGCCGCCCCAGCAACAGACCTGGCCATCCTTGACCAGCAGGCTACGAATGGCGATGGAGCTGTCCATCTCGCCGCGCACATCCAGGTAGAGCAACGAGCCGCAGTACAGCCCGCGCCGGGTCGGTTCCAGTTCGTCGATGATCTGCATCGCGCGGATCTTCGGTGCGCCGGTGATCGAGCCGCCCGGGAAACTGCCGGCGATCAGGTCCAGGGCGTCTTTGTCGTCGGCCAGTTCACCGGTGACGCTGCTGACCAGGTGATGCACATTCGGGTAGCTTTCCAGGCTGAACAGCTCCGGCACCTTGACCGATCCGGTGCGGCAGGTGCGGCCCAGGTCATTGCGCAGCAGATCGACGATCATCAGGTTCTCTGCGCGGTCCTTGGGGCTGGCCAGGAGTTCGGCCGCATTGGCGGCATCTTCTTGAGGCGTCAGCCCCCGGGGGCGGGTGCCCTTGATCGGGCGGGTTTCCACCTGGCGCTGGCTGACCCGCACGAAACGCTCCGGTGAAAGGCTCACCACCGCGCCGTCGTCCGGCAGGCTCTGGAAGCCGGAGAACGGCGTTGGGCACGCTGCGCGCAGGGCGCAATAGGCGACCCACGGATCACCGTTGCACGCTGCGCGAAAGCGTTGGGCGAAGTTGACCTGATAGCAGTCACCGGCCTGGATATAGGCCTGGATACGAGCCAGGGCCTGTTCATAGGCTACGGCGCTGAGGTCCGGAGCCATCCGGGTGTGCAGCTTGAAACTGGCAGGGGTGTGCACGGCAGGCTGGCTGAACAGGGTCAGCAGCCGCTGCCGTTCGCTTTCCAGCAGTTTGGGGTGGAACACCAGTTGACTGGTGCGCGCCTGGTGGTCGCTGACCAACGCCCAGGCGTACAGGCCAAAACGGGCATCGGGCAAGCCGATGTCGTCGATAGCCTGATGCGGCAGTCGTTCCAGGTGGCGGCCAAAGTCGTAGCTCAGGTAGCCGATCAACCCGCCGGCAAACGGCAGTTCATAGGGGGCCGGCAGACTGGCCTTGCCCAGCAGCGTCAGATTTTCCCGCAGCCGTTGTAAAAAATCGCTACCGCTTTCGTCCGGCCACACCGCCAGTGTTACTTCTGGCCAGGCGCTGAGCAGGTCATAACGACCACGCTCGGCGGCCGGTCGGCCGCTGTCCAGCAGCACGGCGCCGGGTGCATGGCGGATCGCCGCAAAATACTCGGCGGGGTTGGCGTGGTAGGGCAGTGGGTGTACGGAGCAAGTCGACATGCGGGGGGTGGATCAGCCATGGGCGTGGGGATGGCATTGTAGTCCCCTGTAGGATTTGCTCCTAGAGGGGATGTCGGGGATTGTTGGGTGGAGGGCGGAGCCGGGTTTGGGTTCAGCCTTCCACGGGCGGAATATGCCCAAACATTTGCTGGGCAAATTTCACACGTTCTTCCGCCGTCTCTGTCACTCCGGCCGCTTTCAGCTCTTCGAGGCGCGCTTCCACGGCGTGGGTGCGCAAGGTCAGGCCGCAGTCGTTGGCGATCTGGATATTCAGCCCAGGCCGGGCATTGAGCTCGAGGATCAGCGGGCCTTTTTCCTGGTCCAGCACCATGTCCACGCCGATGTAACCCAGCCCGCACAGCTCATAGCAGCCGGCGGCGAGTTTCATGAAACCGTCCCAGTTGGGCAGTTGCACACCGTCCACCGCGTTGGTGGTGTCGGGGTGCTTGGTGATGATGTTGTTCAGCCAGGTACCGCGCAGGGTCAGGCCGGTCGCCAGGTCCACACCGACGCCAATCGCGCCCTGGTGCAGGTTGGCCTTGCCGCCGGATTGACGGGTCGGCAAGCGCAGCATGGCCATCACCGGGTAGCCCATCAGCACGATGATGCGGATATCCGGCACGCCTTCGTAGCTGATGCTCTTGAAGATCTGGTCAGGCACCACGCGGTATTCGATCAATGCGCGGTCACGGTGACCGCCCAGGGAATACAGGCCGGTAAGGATGCTGGAAATCTGGTGCTCGATTTCCTCATGGCTGATGATCTTGCCGGACACCGTGCGATAGCGTCCTTCAAAGCGGTCGGCGATCACCAGGATGCCGTCGCCGCCGGCGCCCTGGGCCGGCTTGATCACGAAGTCGCTACGGCCACCGATGATTTCGTCGAGCTTGTCGATTTCTTTCTCGGTGGAAATGATCCCGTACATCTGCGGCACGTGGATGCCGGCCTGGATCGCCCGTTCCTTGGTGATGATCTTGTCATCGACAATCGGGTACAGGCTGCGCTTGTTGTACTTGAGCACGTAGTCGGCGTTACGCCGGTTGATGCCCATGATGCCCCGCGCTTCCAGGGCCTTCCAGGTCTTCCAGAACCCGAACATTACGAATCAGCCTTGAGGAAGGCCTTGAAACGCACCAGCTCGGTCAGGCGGTAGCCACGATAGCGACCCATGGCCAGCATGAAGCCCACGAGGATCAACAGGATCGCCGGGAAGGTGAACACGAAGTAGATCAGCTCCGGCACGCTCATGATGATGTGTGCCAGGGACGCGGCGAACAGGGTGCCGATCGCGACTTTCATCGCATGGCCACCGCCGCGTTCTTCCCAGGTAATGGACAGGCGTTCGATGGTCATGGTCAGGATCACCATCGGGAACAGCGCCACCGACAGGCCGCGCTCCAGGCCCAGCTTATGGCTGAACAGGCTGATGGCCGCGATCAGCACTACCACGAAGGTCAACACCACCGACAAGCGCGGCAGCATCTGCAATTTCAAGTGCTCCAGGTATGAACGCAGCGACAGCCCAAGCGCAGTAATCACGGTAAACAGCACGATACCGAAGCCCAACTGCGTCTCGCGGAACGCCAGGGCGATCAGCACCGGTGTGAACGTACCCAGGGTCTGCAAGCCGATCAAGTTGCGCAGGATCAGGATCACCAGCACGCCAATCGGGATCATCACCATGATCATGAAGGTCTGCTGGGTTTGCAGCGGCAAGCCATACAGCGAGTATTCGAGGAAGTTGGCGTCGGTGTTCTCGTCGGTCAGCTTGGCCAGGCGGATCGCGTTCATCTCGCTGTTGTTCAGGCTGAAGGTCACGGCGGCTTTCTTGCCACCATCGACGGTGATCAGGTTTTCATCGCCGGTCCACCACAGCAGGCGGTCGGAGGGCAGGCCCTGTTCGCCGGTTTCCGGGTTGAAGTACAGCCAGTCGTTGCCATTGAAGCTGCGCAGCCACAACTCCGGGGTCTGCGGCTGGTCGGCTACCAGGCGGAGGGTGTGGACCTTTTCCACCGGTACGTGGGCGATGGATAGCAGCAACTCGACGATCTTGGCCTTGTGCGGCGTCGATGGATCGCCCGCCAGCAGCAGCTTGACGTTGTCGTCGTTGAGGTTGTTGGTGCGCTTGATGGCTTCGCTGATAAACGTCTCGACGTCGGCCGAGTGTTGGCGGATCGGCGCCAGCAGGGCCTCGGCGGCGATTTTTTCTGGGCCTTCCACGGCGATGCTGTCGCGGAAGGTCGGGCCCTTGACCTTGACCTTTTCACCGCTGTAGCGCTTGGTCAGCACCAGGCGGTAGTAGAGGGTCTGGTTGCCCTTCGCGCGCCGTGCCGACCAGGTGACCTTGCGGTTGCCGTCGATGCGGTTGACGCTCACCCCGTAGTTATTGGAGATGAAGCTCTCATTGAGGCTGACGAAGTCGCGGCTCAGGGGCGGCACGAACATCTGGACCTTTACCGGGTCCTTGGCGTTGGCGACGAACTCGACCTTGGCGTCGATGTTCCACAGGTCGTCAGTGGCGTCTTCGGTCACCGGGATGCCGAGGACGAAGATCTGATAGGCCGTGACCGAAATGCCCAGTACCACCAGGACGGCGATCAGAATCTTCAGGTGCATAGTAAGAGAGCGCATTGGAATTACTCGGCGGTATGAGCGTCGGTGGCGCAGGCAGGTTTGCCCGCTGCGTATTTAAGACTGGGGTCGACCAGCGCATCAAAGCGTTTCAAGGCTTCGGAGCCGATCAGCAGCGGGTATTGGAAGGCGCTGCGGTCAGTCAAGTTCACTTCGATGCTGCGTAAAGCGGTGCCCATGCAGATGTCCAGGGCAATCACCGGACGGGCGGTGTAGTTCTTGTCCTCATCGGGGTCGTAGTCACCGGCGCGTCGCTTGATCTTGCTGACGCGGGCCAGTGGACGTTCGATGGGGTGCGAATGGGCGGTGTCGATGGCCAGGTAGAAGCGTACCCAGGATTCACCGTTGCGCTTGAAGCGCTTGATATCCCGGGCACTCAGGGACGCAGTCTTGGCGCCGGTGTCGAGCTTGGCGGCGACTTCCAGGTCAATGCCCGCCAGCTTGGCGTATTCATTGAGGCCATAAACGGTCTTCTCGGCAGCGATGCCAAGGCCCGGGAACATCATTAGGCAGAACAATAGGGGGAAGGGCTTGAGTCTCATAGATCCTGAGGCGGTGCAGTGCGATGTTTGATTCAAGGCGACTGGCATTGCTGCGCAAGCTCCCTCGTGCGCCTTTTCATCCGGAGATGTCAGGCAAATGCGGCGGGCATTCTAACATGAAGGTTTTCTGACGCCAGCGCTGGCAGGCGGCCATGCCCCTATAGAGTGCAACAGGGGTTATTAGACGATTGTCGACAATGTGTATTTATTCTTTGACTATCAGGGGCTGATTGGCTAGTTTTTGCGACATTGCTTTTAAAGGTGTCGACAATCATGCTGGATCAGCTGGGAATTCCGGTAGCAGGGCAGGACGATTCCCAGACCATGTCCGAGAACGTCTTCCGCCGCATCCAGGCCGCCATCGTCAAGGGCGAGATAGCTCCCGGCAGCAAGATCTCGGAGCCGGAGCTGGCGCGCACCTACGGCATCAGCCGTGGCCCGCTGCGCGAGGCGATCCACCGCCTGGAAGGCCAGCGCCTGCTGGTGCGCGTGCCCCATGTCGGCGCGCGGGTGGTGTCCCTGAGCCAGGCCGAGCTGGTGGAGCTCTATGAAATCCGCGAGTCCCTCGAAGGCATGGCCTGTCGCCTGGCCGCCGAGCGCATGACCGACGAAGAAATCGAGGAACTGCGCCAGGTCCTGCACACCCACGAGCGCGATGCCGCGTTCCAGGCCGGGGTCGGTTACTACCAGCAGGAAGGCGATTTCGACTTTCACTACCGCATCATCCAGGGCGCGCGTAACCGCACCTTGACCCAAATGCTGTGCGGCGAGTTGTATCAGTTGGTGCGCATGTACCGCATCCAGTTCTCCGCCACCCCCAATCGTCCACGCCAGGCATTTGCCGAGCATCACCGCATTCTTGACGCGATTGCCGATCGCGACGGTGAACTGGCCGAGTTGTTGATGCGCCGCCATATCGGCGCTTCCAAACGCAATATCGCCCGTCACTTCCCCGACGGCGCCCCCTCCAGAGGTGAGTCATGAGTTCCTATAAAAACAGCACCCCAGGCCAGCGTTTCCGTGACGCAGTCGCCAGCGAACACCCCCTGCAAGTCGTCGGCGCGATCAACGCCAACCACGCCCTGCTGGCCAAGCGCGCCGGTTTCAAGGCCATCTACCTGTCCGGTGGCGGTGTGGCCGCGGGCTCCCTGGGCGTGCCGGACCTGGGCATCACCGGCCTGGATGATGTACTGACCGATGTGCGCCGTATCACCGATGTGTGCGACCTGCCGCTGCTGGTGGACGTGGACACCGGTTTCGGTTCCTCCGCGTTCAACGTGGCGCGCACCGTCAAGTCGATGATCAAGTTCGGCGCTGCTGCGATTCATATCGAGGACCAGGTGGGCGCCAAGCGCTGCGGTCATCGCCCTAACAAAGAAATCGTGTCCCAGCAGGAAATGGTCGATCGCATCAAGGCGGCTGTGGATGCCCGCACCGATGACAGCTTCGTGATCATGGCGCGCACCGACGCCCTGGCCGTGGAAGGCCTGGAGTCTGCCCTGGAGCGTGCCGCCGCGTGCATCGAGGCCGGCGCCGACATGGTCTTCCCCGAAGCCATCACAGAACTGGAGATGTACAAGCTGTTCGCCTCCCGTGTGAAGGCGCCGATCCTGGCCAACATCACGGAATTCGGCGCGACGCCGCTGTACACCACCGAACAGTTGAAATCTGCCGATGTTTCCATCGTGCTGTACCCGTTGTCGGCATTCCGCGCCATGAACAAAGCCGCCGAAAACGTCTACACCGCGATCCGTCGCGACGGTACCCAACAGAACGTGATCGACACCATGCAAACGCGCATGGAGCTTTACGATCGCATCGACTACCACACCTTCGAGCAAAAGCTTGACGCGCTGTTCGCCGCCAAGAAATAAGCGCAGCGCCTCCCAGATAACTACAAAATTGGAGAAGAACCATGGCTGAAGCAAAAGTACTGAGTGGCGCCGGCCTGCGTGGCCAGGTGGCCGGGCAGACCGCACTGTCCACCGTGGGCCAGGCCGGTGCCGGCCTGACCTATCGCGGCTACGATGTGCGCGAACTGGCCGCCGATGCGCAGTTCGAAGAAGTTGCCTATCTGCTGCTGTACGGCGAGTTGCCAAGCAAAGCCGAACTCGCGGCCTACACCGCCAAGCTGGCCAAGCTGCGCGACCTGCCCCAAGCGCTTAAAGAAGTGCTGGAGCGCATTCCCGCCGACGCCCACCCGATGGACGTGATGCGCACCGGTTGCTCGTTCCTGGGCAATATCGAGCCAGAAAAAGACTTCAGCGTGCAGCGCGATGTCACCGACCGCCTGCTGGCGGCCTTCCCGGCGATCATGTGCTACTGGTACCGCTTCAGCCATGACGGCAAGCGCATCGATTGTGTGACCGACGAGCCGTCGATTGGCGGCCACTTCCTGCACCTGCTGCACGGCAAAAAGCCGAGCGAGTTGCACGTCAAGGTCATGAACGTGTCGCTGATCCTCTACGCCGAGCACGAATTCAACGCTTCCACCTTTACCGCGCGTGTCTGCGCCTCGACCCTCTCGGACCTGTATTCCTGCGTCACCGCCGCCATCGGCTCGCTGCGCGGCCCGTTGCATGGTGGCGCCAACGAAGCGGCGATGGAAATGATCGAGCGTTTCTCCTCGGCAGAAGAGGCTGTGAAGGGCACTCTCGGCATGCTGGAGCGCAAGGACAAGATCATGGGCTTTGGCCACGCGATCTATAAAGACAACGACCCGCGTAATGAAGTGATCAAGGGCTGGTCGAAAAAACTCGCTGATGAAGTGGGCGACAAGGTGCTGTTCCCGGTCTCCGAAGCCATCGACAAGACCATGTGGGAACAGAAGAAACTGTTCCCCAACGCCGACTTCTACCATGCCTCGGCGTACCACTTCATGGGCATCCCGACCAAGCTGTTCACCCCGATCTTCGTGTGCTCGCGCCTTACCGGCTGGGCCGCGCATGTGTTCGAGCAGCGTGCCAACAACCGCATCATCCGTCCAAGCGCCGAATACACCGGCGTCGAGCAGCGCAAGTTCGTGCCAATCGAACGTCGCTGAGTGAGGAGGCCGCCAGTCCCGAATGGGTAACCGAGTCAAAAATGTGGGAGCGGGCTTGCTCGCGAATACAGGGTAACAGTCTCTGAATGTGTTGAATGACACACCGCATTCGCGAGCAAGCCCGCTCCCACATTTTGACCGCATTCCAATTCTGGGGCGGCGCAGGTCTTCCTTTTGTAACTACCGTGACCGAGTCCTGACGATGAACACTGAATTTCGCAAATCGCTCCCCGGCAGCCGCCTGGATTACTTCGACGCCCGTGCGGCAGTCGAGGCAATCACGCCTGGTGCCTACGCCACCTTGCCCTACACCTCCCGCGTGCTCGCCGAGAACCTGGTGCGCCGTTGCGACCCGGCGACCCTCAACGCTTCCTTGAGCCAACTGATCGAGCGCAAGCGCGACCTTGACTTCCCTTGGTTTCCGGCGCGTGTGGTGTGCCATGACATCCTCGGCCAGACCGCCCTGGTGGACCTCGCCGGCCTGCGTGATGCCATTGCCCTGCAAGGCGGCGACCCGGCCCAGGTCAACCCAGTGGTGCCGACCCAACTGATCGTCGACCACTCCCTGGCCGTCGAGGCCGGTGGTTTCGACCCGGACGCCTTCGAGAAAAACCGCGCCATCGAAGACCGCCGCAACGAAGACCGTTTCCACTTTATCGAGTGGACCAAGAAGGCCTTCAAAAACGTCGACGTGATCCCGCCCGGCAACGGCATCATGCACCAGATCAACCTGGAGAAAATGTCTCCGGTGATCCAGGTGCGTGACGGCGTGGCCTTCCCGGATACCTGCGTCGGCACCGACAGCCATACCCCCCACGTGGACGCCCTGGGCGTGATCGCCATCGGCGTTGGCGGCCTGGAAGCCGAGAGCGTGATGCTCGGCCGCGCGTCGTGGATGCGCTTGCCGGAAAGCGTTGGCGTCGAACTGACGGGCAAGCTGCAACCGGGCATCACCGCCACCGATATGGTGCTGGCGCTGACCGAGTTCCTGCGCCAGCAGAAAGTCGTCGGTGCCTGGCTGGAGTTCTTCGGCGAAGGCGCCTCGGCCCTGACCCTGGGCGACCGCGCGACCATCTCCAACATGGCCCCGGAATATGGCGCCACGGCGGCGATGTTCTACATCGACGCGCAAACCATTGCCTACCTCAAGCTCACCGGGCGTGAAGACGAGCAAGTTGCTCTGGTCGAGCAGTACGCCCGGCACACAGGCCTGTGGGCCGATGACCTCAAGGGCGCGCAGTACGAGCGTGGCTTGAGCTTCGATTTGTCCAGCGTCGTGCGCAACATGGCCGGCCCGAGCAACCCGCACGCTCGCGTGGCCACCAGCGACCTGGCGGCCAAGGGCATTTCCGGGCAATGGGACGACGTACCGGGGCAAATGCCCGATGGCGCGGTGATCATCGCTGCCATCACCAGTTGCACCAACACCAGCAACCCGCGCAACGTGATCGCCGCCGGCCTGCTGGCGCGCAATGCCAACAAGCTAGGGCTGGCCCGTAAACCGTGGGTCAAGTCGTCCCTGGCGCCGGGTTCGAAAACCGTGGCCATGTACCTCGACGAAGCCGGGCTGACCAGCGAGCTGGAGCAGTTGGGTTTTGGCGTCGTAGCCTTTGCCTGCACGACCTGCAACGGCATGTCCGGTGCGCTCGACCCGGTGATCCAGCAAGAAATCATCGACCGCGACCTGTATGCCACCGCCGTGTTGTCGGGCAACCGCAACTTCGACGGGCGCATCCATCCGTACGCCAAGCAAGCGTTCCTGGCGTCGCCGCCGCTGGTGGTGGCCTACGCGATTGCGGGCACCATCCGTTTCGATATCGAGAAAGACGTGCTGGGCTTGGATGCGACCGGCAAGGAAATCCGCCTGAAGGACATCTGGCCGAGCGACGAAGAAATCGACGCGGTGGTCAAGGCTTCGGTCAAGCCGGAGCAGTTCCGCCAGGTTTATATCCCGATGTTTGCGATCCACGAGGACACCGGCCCGAAAGTCACGCCGCTGTACGACTGGCGTGCGCAGAGTACCTACATCCGCCGCCCTCCCTATTGGGAAGGTGCCCTGGCCGGCGCGCGTCCGCTCAAGGGCATGCGCCCGCTGGCGGTGCTGCCGGACAACATCACCACCGATCACCTGTCGCCATCCAACGCGATCATGCTCGACAGCGCCGCCGGCGAATACCTGGCGAAAATGGGCCTGCCGGAAGTCGACTTCAACTCCTATGCAACGCACCGCGGCGACCACTTGACCGCCCAGCGCGCGACCTTTGCCAACCCCAAGCTGTTCAATGAAATGGTCGTGGAAAACGGCAAGGTCAAGCAGGGTTCCCTGGCGCGGATCGAGCCGGAAGGCAAGGTCACGCGCATGTGGGAAGCCATCGAAACCTACATGGAACGCAAGCAGCCGCTGATCATCATTGCCGGGGCCGACTACGGCCAGGGTTCGTCCCGCGACTGGGCGGCCAAGGGCGTACGCCTGGCCGGAGTGGAGGCGATTGCCGCCGAAGGCTTCGAGCGCATCCACCGCACCAACCTGGTGGGCATGGGCGTGTTGCCCCTGGAGTTCCTGGCGGGCACGGATCGCAAGACCCTGCAGATCGATGGCAGCGAAACCTATGACGTGATCGGTGAGCGCACCCCGCGCGCGCAGTTGACCCTGGTGATCAACCGCAAGAATGGCGAGCGTGTCGAAGTGCCGGTGACCTGCCGCCTGGACACCGCCGAAGAAGTGTCGATCTACGAGGCGGGCGGCGTATTGCAACGCTTTGCCCAGGACTTCCTGGAATCGGCGGCGACGGCCTGAAGAGGATGACCATGACACACGTAGCGCAAATCAAGATCGCCGCCACCTACATGCGTGGCGGCACCAGCAAGGGCGTGTTTTTCAACCTCAAGGACCTGCCCGAATCGGCTCAGGTCCCGGGCGCGGCCCGCGATGCCTTGCTGTTGCGGGTGATCGGCAGCCCCGACCCCTATGACAAGCAGATCGACGGCATGGGCGGTGCCACGTCGAGCACTAGCAAGACCGTGATCCTCGCCAAAAGCACCCGCGCCGATCATGACGTGGACTACTTGTTTGGCCAGGTGTCTATCGACAAGCCCTTTGTTGATTGGAGCGGCAACTGCGGCAACCTGTCGGCGGCGGTCGGTTCGTTCGCCATCAGCGCCGGGCTGGTTGACCCCAGCCGCGTGCCCCATAACGGCGTAGCCGTGGTGCGGGTCTGGCAGGCGAATATCGGCAAGACCATCATCGCCCATGTGCCCATCACCGACGGTGCGGTGCAGGAAACCGGCGACTTCGAGCTGGATGGCGTGACCTTCCCGGCGGCCGAAGTGCAACTGGAATTCCTCGACCCGGCAGCGGAAGAAGAGGGCGGCGGTGGTTCGATGTTCCCCACCGGCAACCTGATCGACGACCTGGAAGTGCCGGGCGTCGGCACGTTCAAGGCGACGCTGATCAACGCGGGGATCCCGACGATTTTTATCAACGCCGAAGACCTCGGCTACACCGGCACCGAGCTGCAAGGCGCGATCAATGGCGATCCCAAAGCCCTGGCCATGTTCGAGACCGTGCGTGCCCATGGCGCGTTGCGCATGGGCCTGATCAAACACCTGGACGAAGCCGCCCAGCGCCAGCACACGCCGAAGGTGGCGTTCGTGGCCAAGCCTGCGGATTACCTGGCCTCCAGCGGCAAGGCGATCAAGGCAGGGGATGTGGACCTGCTGGTGCGGGCGTTGTCCATGGGCAAGCTGCATCACGCGATGATGGGCACGGCGGCGGTGGCGATTGGCACGGCGGCGGCGATTTCCGGAACCCTGGTCAACCTCGCGGCCGGCGGCGTGGAGCGTAATGCGGTGCGGTTCGGGCATCCGTCCGGCACCCTGCGCGTGGGCGCCGAGGCCAGCCAGGTCAACGGCGAATGGGTGGTGAAAAAAGCCATCATGAGCCGCAGTGCGCGCGTATTGATGGAAGGCTTCGTGCGCGTTCCCGGCGACGCGTTCTAAACCTTGCACCGACCCCAATGTGGGAGCGGGCTTGCTCGCGAAAGCGGTATTTCAGTCAGCACCTGTATTGACTGATCCACCGCTTTCGCGAGCAAGCCCGCTCCCACACAAACCCGCTTCCACTGGGGATTATCGGTAGCTTCTGAATTTATGTACGAGAGCAGGCACTCAGACCTGCCACAAACAACCAACCCTGAGCCTGAGGAAGGAACACACCCAACCTATTTTGGAGTACTGCCATGAGCGCCAACGTCGACCAGAACAACCGCCCCGACTACGACCAGGTTTTGCAGGACATCGCCGATTACGTCCTCAGCTACCGCGTTGATTCCCGGGACGCCTTGGACACCGCCCGCAACTGCCTGATGGACACCCTCGGCTGCGGACTGCTGGCCCTGCGTTTCCCAGAGTGCACCAAGCATCTGGGGCCGATTGTCGAAGGCACGGTGGTGCCGTTCGGTGCGCGCGTGCCGGGCACGTCCTATCGCCTGGATCCGGTCAAGGCGGCGTGGGACATCGGCTGTATCGTGCGTTGGCTCGATTACAACGACACCTGGCTCGCCGCTGAGTGGGGCCACCCTTCGGACAACCTCGGTGGCATCCTGGCCGTTGCCGATCACCTGTCGCAAAAGCGCGTGGCGCAGGGCGAGGCGCCGTTGACGGTGCGGGCGGTGTTGGAAGCGATGATCATGGCCCACGAAATCCAGGGGGTGATTGCCCTGGAAAACTCCTTCAACCGCGTCGGCCTTGACCATGTGCTGTTGGTCAAGATTGCGTCCACAGCGGTCTGTGCCAAGTTGATGGGCGCCAATCGCGAGCAACTGCTGGCGGCACTGTCCCAGGCATTTGTCGATGGGCAGGCCCTGCGCACTTACCGTCACGCGCCGAATGCCGGTTCACGCAAGTCGTGGGCGGCGGGTGATGCGTCGAGCCGTGGCGTGCGCCTGGCGGATATCGCCATGCGTGGCGAAATGGGCATCCCGGGTGTGCTGAGCGCGCCGCAGTGGGGGTTCTACGATGTACTGTTCAGCCATACCAACAAGGATCTGGCCCTCAAGCCTGAGGACAAGCGCGCATTCAGCCTGCCCCAGCCCTATGGCACTTATGTGATGGAAAACGTGCTGTTCAAGATCAGCTTCCCTGCGGAGTTCCACGCCCAGACCGCGTGTGAAGCGGCCGTCACCTTGCACCCGCAGGTCAAGCAGCGCCTGCATGAAATCGAGCGGATCGTGATCACCACCCACGAGTCGGCCATTCGTATCATTTCCAAGGTCGGCCAACTGGCCAATGCGGCTGACCGCGACCATTGCCTGCAATACATGACGGCCGTGCCCCTGGCGTTTGGCAACCTGGTGGCCGAACAGTACGAAGATGAGTTCCATGCCGCGCACCCGATCATCGATCAATTGCGCGAGAAGATGGTCATCGTCGAAGACCCGCGCTACAGCCGCGAATACCTGGAGGCCGACAAGCGTTCCATTGCCAACGCGGTGCAGGTGTTCTTCACGGATGGCTCAAGCACCGAGCAGGTTGCGGTGGAATACCCGATTGGCCATCGTCGGCGCCGGGCGGATGGCATTCCTTTGCTGGAAGACAAGTTCAAGGCCAACCTGGCGACACGCTTCACCGCGCAGCGTAGCGCCGAGATTTTTGCCCTGTGCAAGGATCAGGCACGGCTTGAAGCAACGCCGGTGAACCGGTTTGTAGATCTGCTCGTCATCTGACACAGGAGGCCCCCGACCCCTGTAGGAACTGGCTTGCCTGCGATAGCATCACCGCGATGCGATTGCGATACCGAGGTGCTCATATCGCAGCATAGGTATCTACACAATTTTGCCGCAACGCCTAAATCCAGGCAGATAGCGCAGTTGTGGCGAGCGGGCTTGCCCCGCGCTGGGCTGCGAAGCAGCCCTAAACCCGGCCATCGCGGTTTATCTGAAGAAACGTGGAGGGCTTTTTGGGCTGCTTCGCACCCCAGCGCGGGGCAAGCCCGCTCGCCACAGGGAAGATCGTCAGTTTCTGAAAGTTGTGTAGATACCTATGCATATCGCAGGCAAGCCAGCGCCTACAGGTGGCCGGTTCAGGTTTCAAAGCGCAGGATCACCCGACGGTTGTGCTTGCTCTTCTTCTCGATTTTCTCGCAGAACACCCGGCCGATTTCCTCGGTGTTGACCACATGGGTGCCGCCACACGGCTGGATATCGATGCTGGCAATCTCGATGACCCGTACCGCTCCCTGGATCACCGGTGGCGCGACGGCCTGGGTGCGGGTGATCTGCAGCAGGGTGGAATACTCGGAGGCCGGCATCGACAGTGACTTGACCGCATGGGCCTGTTCGATCAGGGCATTCAGGTCGCGGGTGATGTGCTCCTTGTCCAGGGTCATTTCCGGCAGGTCGAAGTCCAGGCGGCCTTTGTCGGCGCTGATGCTGCAACCGGTCACCGGTGCGTCGATGATTGCGCACAGCAGATGCAGGCAGGTATGCATCTTCATGTGCTGGTAGCGCCGCTCCCAGTCCAGGCCGGCGTCTACCTGCACGCCTGCTCGCAATGATTCGGGGCAATGCTCCACTTGATGCCAGATGATCGAGCGCAGCACGGGGTCGCGCACCGTCCCGGTCACTTTGACCTGGCTTGCGTCGGGCAGGGTGAAGTAGCCGGTGTCGCCTGGCTGGCCGCCTCCGGTGGGATAGAACAGGGTGTGTTCCAGGGCGACGCCCTGTTCGCTGACGGCGATCACGCGGGCGCTGAAGGCATTCTGGTAAGGCGCGCTGTCGAACAGCGCCAGGGTTTCCATGGTGTGTACGGACATGTTCAACCTCCAACGATCAGTGGGCTGGTTTGCAGCAGGCGCCGCACCATTGCGCTTAGCCCGGGTGGGGAAAGCAGGGTGACCTCGAACTTCGGCCCACACACTTTCAGGTTCAGGGGCAGGCGCGGTGAGCAAGTGGGTGCCTGCAGCGTGCGCAGGCGAAATTGCAGGTGATGACGTTCCTTGACCGTTGGCTCCAGCACCAGGCTGGACAGCGGATGGAAGTCGGCATCCAGCACCGTGACCCGGTGGCTGGTGCTGACTTCGCCCACCACGTGCAGGCGCTCGTCGAGGGCAAACGCCCCGAGGTAATTGCTGGCGTCTGATTCGTCGTTCTTTTGCAGTTGGATCTGGTTGACCACCTTGACCTTGGTGCCTGCAGGCACGTCCTGGGTGATGACGCAGGAAGGGCTGATAAACACGTCGTCGCCGATCAGCACATACCCGAGCACCCTCGCGCCCGAACCGACTTCGACGTTGTTGCCCAGGCGTGGGTGGCGCTTGCCGTCGGGGTTGTTGGCGATGCCCCGGGCGCCCAGGGTCACGCCGCACAGGATGTAGCAGTCATTGCCGATCTCGCAGGTTTCGCCGATCACCGTGCCAAAGCCATGATCCAGCACAAAGCGCCGGCCAATGCGGGCTGCCGGGTGGATTTCGGCCCCGGACAGGATCTTGCCCTGGTTGCTCAAAGTCAGCGCAATGGCGCAGAACTGGCCGTGGGGCTGGTCGGGAAGGTTCCATACCCGATGCGCCAAACGGTAGTACAGCACGGCCTTGAACGAGGCGTAGGACTCCAGGATCAATTCGCCCCGGCCCCTGGACGCCGGGTCGCGCCAGGCATAGGCGATCAGGTCCTCGGCCACTTCCTGCGCCGCTGGCTGGATCAATGCCGCCAAGTGTGGCTGCAGTTGTGAGATCTGTGCCGGCGAGAGGGTCTTGATGAGGTGCGTCAGCAGCTCATCGTGCAACTGTTGCATGTCGATAAAGCCTCCCATGGAAGGCACCCCCGCAATTGTCGTTATTCGAAACAGGGCAGATAGCTGTCGGCGCTGTCGTACACCATGGTCAGGACGACGGTGTCGGTGGGCAGTTCCGGGGCAAGCCTGGCGATGGCCACCATGTTGGCGGCGGACGACAGCCCCAGGCTGATGGCATCGGTACGCATGATGCGCTTCATCATTTCCAGGCAATCGAGGCGCGAAACCTTGAGCATGCCGTCCAGTACATTCAGGTTGAGAATGCTCGGGATCAGGCCGATGGACAGGCCCTGGATATGGTGCGGCGCATGACGGTCGCTGAGCAGGTCGCACTCCTCGGGCTCGACACCCATCACGCGGATC
This sequence comes from Pseudomonas proteolytica, assembly GCF_007858275.1. Lineage (GTDB taxonomy): Bacteria > Pseudomonadota > Gammaproteobacteria > Pseudomonadales > Pseudomonadaceae > Aquipseudomonas > Aquipseudomonas proteolytica. Next base: position 140,133 of record NZ_VFEV01000007.1, on the reverse strand, counting down.
TGCGGCCAGGTGGCCTTGAGGGTTTCACCGATACCGGTGATATGGCCCCCGGTGCCGATGCCGCTGACGAAGTAGTCGACCTGGCGCTGGCCAAAGGCGCGGATGATTTCCGGGGCGGTGGTGTCGCGATGGGTCTGGGGGTTGGCGCCGTTGCGCTGCTGGTTGAGCATGACGAAGCTGGGGTTTTCCAACTGCAGTTCCATGCACTTTTCGCCATGGGAGTTGTTGCCCAGGCGGCTGTCCGAGAGCACCACCTTGGCCCCATACAGGCGCAGCAGTTTTTGCTTTTCGGGGCTGTAGTTATCGGGAATCACCAGCACCACCTTGTAGCCCAGCACATTGCCGGCCATGACCAGGCCGATGCCGGTGTTTCCGCCGCTGGGTTCGATGATGGTCTGCCCCGAGTCGCGAATCAGGACGCCCCGGCGCTCGGCGTCGAGGATCATCCCCAGGGCGATCCGCGCCTTGTGGCTGCCGCCCGGATTCAGGGATTCAAGTTTGGCGAAGACCTCGATGCCGAGGTCTTCGGAGAATTGTTCCAGGCGCACGATGGGCGTTTGGCCAATGGCGTCGAGTATGGAGTTATGCAGCATCAGATAAGTCCCCCAAGGCCTGTGATCAGTACAAAGGCATGTCGGGTTCGACGTCGCGCACCCAGTGTTTCATACCACCTTGCAGCACCCGGGTGTTGGCAAAGCCCGCAGCCAGCAGGGTGCTGGCGGCTTGTTCGGCGCGGCTGCCGGCATAGCAGATCAGGTAGTGGGTGTTTGCACGGCTCAGGCTGTCGAGTTGCGCGTCGAGCTGGGCCAGGGGGATGTGCAGCACGCCCGGTAGTTGGCATACCTCCAGCTCGCTGGCGTCGCGCACATCCAGCAGGATATCGGCGCTGCTGCGCTGCTCCAGCAACTGCTTGAGCACCTGGGGCTTGATGTAGTGCTCTGCGGCCAGGCTGGGCGCGCGGAGGGTATCGGCACACACGGCTGCTGCGGGTTGGTGTTCTTCACGCAGTTCGGAGCAGCACGGGCAGTCGGCGCGGCGCTTGAAACGGATTTCGCTGAACTTCATGGCCAGGGCATCAAAGCGCATCAACCGTCCGGACAAGGAGTCACCCAGGCCGATCAACAACTTGATTGCTTCGGTGGCCTGGATCATCCCGACCACGCCGGGCAGTATGCCGATGACCCCGCCGGCGCTGCAATTGGGCGCCAGTTCCGCAGGTGGCGCGTGGGGGTACAGGCAGCGGTAGCACGGCCCGCCTTGATAATTGAACACGCTGATCTGGCCGTCGAAACGGTAGATCGCGCCATACACCAGCGGCTTGCCCAGCTGTACGCAGGCGTCATTGACCAGGTAGCGGGTCTCGAAGTTGTCGGTGCCGTCGATCACCAGATCGTAGGCACCGACCAGTTCCAGGGCATTGTCGGCGTTCAGTGCGGTGTCGTAGGTGTTGATTTGGATATGCGCGTTGAGGTCCTGCAGCCGGCGCTTGGCGGACTCGACCTTGGGCATGCCCAGGGTGCTGTTGCCGTGCACGACCTGGCGTTGCAGGTTGCTGCTTTCCACCACGTCGAAGTCCACCAGCCCCAGGGTGCCAATGCCGGCGGCGGCCAGGTACAGGCTGATGGGCGAGCCCAGGCCACCAGTGCCGATGATCAGCACCTTGGCCTTCTTCAGGTTCAGTTGCCCTTCGCGGCCAACGCCGGGCAGGGTGATATGGCGCACATAGCGCTGCACTTCCTCGTTGCTCAACGATTCGATGTCCATGCCGCCGGAGGTGGCCAGCAGCACTTCGATTCTGGCCTTTGCGGGCAGTGGCTCGTCGGGGCCGATCAGTTCTTCCCCTGCGGTGAACAGGAAATGCTCCTTGAGCTGGCCGTTGTTTTCGTGGAACAGGTGCGCCCGCAGTTGGGGGTGGCGGGTGCAGGTGTCTTCAATGACTTCGCGCAATGTCGATCCGGCACCCTCGAGGGTCGATTCTGGCAACTTGGCCACCCGGACCAGGATGTCGGGGAAAGAGACAGCGTTCATGTACAACTCCGTTTGCAGGTCGTTGAAGGGGTTGAGGGCGAAGTGCGTGCCATCCCAGGCAAACAGCTTCGACCCAAGGGCCTTGCCCTGGCGGACATCCACCACCAGATAGCTGACGGGGTAGATCGGTTCGCCCATGTACAGGGCCTTGTCCTGATCCTCGTCACTGAAGTACGCACCGACATCCGGGTGGGAGTGGTAGATCACCACCACCGGGTTATCCGTGCGAAAGGCCTTGTTCATCAGCAGCGTGTCGGTCACCGAGAAGGTGTAGCCGTTGGCCGCGCTGCGGGGGTAGGCCTCGGGGTTCTTGCGATGCAGCTCGTTCTGGATATTGCTGCCCAGGTAGACGCTGCCGTCTGCAAAGACAAAGCCGCAGCACTCTTCGGGGTAGGTGCTGCTGGCGTGGGCGTAGATCTGTTCCAGGGCGGTTTGGCGGAGGACGTCCATGTTTCTCTCGCGTGGTGGGGAAAGGGTCAATTGGCTTTTGCCAGCAACTTTTCGATCGGCAACTTGGTGATGGCAAAGCCGGCCAGCAGGATCGCCGAGTACAGCATCAGGTCCCGGGACAACTCCAGGCCTTCGTACCAGGCGCCGATGATTACGGCGAACACCGGGAAAATAATGAAGACGAACGACAGGATGATCGGGCTCAGGCGCTTGAGTAGCATGAAATACACGATAAACCCGCCGACCGAGGCCACCAGGCCCAGGTAGAACAGGGCGCTCCAGGACCGCAGGGTGATGGCCTCGAAGGTCGGCGATTCAAACCACAGCCCGGCGACAAACAGCATCAGCCCGGCAATCCCGATGGGCAGAGTGTTGTAGGTGATCACGCTGATGGCGCTGCCTTTTTGCTTGGTAATGACATAGCACAAGGCATGCAGGATTGCGGCGGTCAGAATTGCCAGTACGCCGAAGAATTCGGCGTGGTCAAGGTGCAGTCCCTGGCTGCGGATGATCATGTACAGGCTGCCGAAGCCGATGCCGATGCCGACGACCTGGGAAAAGTAGATGCGCTCGCGCAGGAACAGTGCCGAGAAGATCAGGATGAACACCGGCATGCAGCTGAACAGCAGCGCGGTGAGCCCGGATGAGACGTGCATCTCGCCGTAGTTGAGCAGGTAGTAGGGCACGCTGAAGTAGCAAAGGGTCACGAACACAAAGAACCAGCGGCTTTCCCGGGGGAACAGGATCGGTTCGCGCCGCAGAAAGGCAAAGCACAGAAACAGTGGGAAGGCGATCAAAAAGCGCAAGCCCGCCGACGTCAGCGGTGGCACGCTTTCCACCGCGATCTTGATCCCCAGCCAGGTGGTGCCCCAGCTCAGGCAGACAATCAGGAACATCACACTGGTAATCAGGCCAGCCAGCCATTGTTTGGGGGATTTGGTTTTTTCGGTATTTTCGAGAACGGCGGACATTGGCATCGTTTATTGCTTCCCTGAGCCGGAATTGAACTCTATATTGAACTTGTAATTAGAGGTTTCACCCGGTGATTGAACCCGTAAAAGCACACTATTAGGGCGAATGATGGCTGTCAAAACAAATATTGACATGGTGTCAATTATGCGAGAGGGGCTGTCCAGCGGGCAGGGCGTGAAGTACAAACGCCTGTCCGACGTCATGGAACGGGGCATCCTCGAAGGTCTGATTGAGCCTGGGCGCAAACTGCCGCCTCACCGGGTGCTTTCTGACAATCTTGGGGTGACCATCGGCACTATCAGCCGCGCCTACGGCGAACTGGAACGCCTGGGCCTGGTGGTGGCGCGAGTGGGTGACGGAACGTTCGTACGCAAGCGTGGGATGGAGCGCCAGCGTGACGAAGGCTTTCGCAATGTCAGCGAGGAGCCGCGCCAGTACTTCGATATGAGCCGCAATATGCATATCCCTGGGCAGGAGACCATGTTCCTGGCCCAGGGCTTTGAAACCCTGGCCAAGAATGCCAAGTTCCTGCAGGACATCAGCGCCTACACCCCGGACGCCGGCCTGCCTCGCTACCGCGCGGCCGGTGCGCAATGGTTGGTGCAGCGTGACTTTCATCCGATTCCAGAGCAGGTCATCTGTGTCAACGGCGGCCAGCACGGGCTGCTGTGCGCGTTGATGGCGTTGGTGCGTGCGGGCGACACGGTAGTCACCGAGCAATTGACCTATCCGGGCCTGATTACCGCCGCGCGGATGCTCGGCATCCGCCTGATCGGTCTGGAAATGGATGAGGAAGGCGTGTTGCCGGGAGCTCTGGAGGAGGTCTGTCGCAATCACCGGGTATCGGCCTTGTATTGCACGCCGACCATCCAGAATCCGACGACCGCGGTGTTGTCGGTGGCCCGCCGTGAGGCGCTGGTGAAGGTCTGTCGTGAGCACAATCTGCTGATCTTGGAGGACGAGGCGCATGGGGTGTTGGTGGCAGATCGCCCGCCGCCCCTGAGCCATTTTGCCCCGGAGCGCACGATTCTGATCAGCAGCCTGAGCAAGGCCGTGTCGGCGGGCTTGCGGGTGGGGTATGTGCATGCACCGCCCGCGCTGGTCAGCCGTATCTCTGCGGCTCTGCGCTCAACCTGCTGGATGGCCACGCCAGTGACCCTGGAACTGGCCACGCAGTGGATTGAAAACGGTACGGCAGAGTACCTGTTGCATCAGCAGATCAATGAAATCAGCCGGCGCAAGGCATTGGTCGCAGGCCTGCTGGCCGGCCTGGAATACCGGACGCACCCCAACAGCCCGCACTTCTGGATTGAAGTCCCTGAGCCTTGGCGAGCGTCGGAAATCGAGGCGGAACTCAAGCAGAATAATTACCTGATCGCCACGGCCGAAGCCTTTGCCGTGGGGCAGACGGCGGTACCGCAGTTTATCCGGGCGAGCATTTGCAATACGTCGGGGGATGATCAATTGCTGAAGGCGGGGTTTGACGCGCTGGCCACGGCGCTGGGGCAGGGTGGGGACCGGTTTCACCTGTGAACCCAGTTGTGGCATACGGGCTTGTTGTGGCAAATGGGCTTGTTGTGGCGAGCGGGCTTGATTGTGGCGAGCGGGCTTGCCCCGCGCTGGGTGGCGAAGCCGCCCCAAAATACCAAGCTATCGCAGCAGTGCCTGACACACCGAGTCAACCTTGTTGGGGCTGCTGCGCAGCCCAGCGCGGGGCAAGCCCGCTCGCCACAATTAGTATGCTGTCCAAAAAAACCTGCTGGGCTGCAGCCGCCCCAAAACCTCCTGGCTGGGTATGGCTAAACCCTTGTGGCGAGCGGGCTTGTCGGAACGCCGCATCGCCCGCGCTGGGTGGCGAAGCCGCCCCAAAATACCAAGCTATCGCAGCAGTGCCTGACACGCCGAGTCATCCTTGTTGGGGCTGCTGCGCAGCCCAGCGCGGGCAAGCCCGCTCGCCACAATCAAGCCCGCTCGCCACACAAGCGGCTACGGGTTATTTGAAGCGCCGCTCAACACCCTTTTCTACAAGGATTTTCGCCGAAATCTCTTCCACCGAAAAATGCGTGGAGTTGATGTGCGCAATGTTTTCCCGGCGGAACAGGTTTTCCACTTCCCGCACTTCGAATTCGCACTGGGCATAGCTCGAATAGCGGCTGTTGGGCTTGCGTTCGTTACGGATGGCCGTGAGTCGGTCCGGGTCGATGGTCAGGCCGAAGAGCTTGTGCTGATGTTTGCGCAGCACCGCCGGCAGTTGCAGGCGTTCCATGTCGTCCTCGGTCAGCGGGTAGTTGGCCGCGCGGATGCCAAACTGCATGGCCATGTACAGGCAGGTCGGGGTCTTGCCGCAGCGCGACACGCCGACCAGGATCAGGTCGGCCTTGTCGTAGTAGTGGGTGCGGGCGCCGTCGTCGTTGTCCAGGGCGAAGTTCACCGCCTCGATCCGCTCCATATAGTTGGAATTGTGGCCAATGGAATGGGACTTGCCCACGGAGTATGAGGAATGCTCACTGAGCTCCTGTTCCAAGGGCGCAAGGAAGGTCGAGAAGATGTCGATCATGAAACCATTGGAAGTCGCGAGGATCTCACGGATGTCCTGGTTGACGATGGTGTCGAAAATGATCGGGCGTACACCGTCTTTTTCGGCGGCCAGATTGATTTGTTGTACCATGGCCCGCGCTTTATCCACGTTATCGATATAAGGCCGGGTGAATTTGGCGAAGGTAATGCTTTCGAACTGCGCCAGCAGGCTCTGACCCAGGGTTTCGGCGGTAATGCCGGTGCCATCGGAGATAAAGAAAGCAGATCGTTTCATTTGAGCCTTGGGCCTTAAGCTGATGACGAATCTTGGATATGATAGGCGCGATTTTGCCGTCCCACAGTGGGCCGCATTCTCACTTATTTTCCAGGTCCAGGCCACAAACGCCGGTAAATGCTCCTATTGAGCCCCCGGCGCCCTGAGCTTTTCCAACACAGTTAGTGGAGAGATCACCTTGGTAGAGTACGTAGTTTCCCTCGATAAGCTCGGCGTCCATGATGTAGAGCATGTGGGGGGCAAGAACGCATCCCTCGGCGAGATGATCAGTAATCTTGCGGGCGCCGGTGTCTCAGTGCCCGGTGGTTTCGCCACCACGGCCCAGGCATATCGCGACTTCCTCGAACTGAGTGGTCTCAACGACCAGATCCACGCTGCCCTGGACGCGTTGGACGTCGATGATGTCAACGCTCTGGCCAAGACCGGCGCGCAGATCCGCCAGTGGATCATGGAAGCCGAGTTCCCCGAGAAGCTCAACGCAGAAATCCGCACCGCCTTCGCCACCCTGTCGGCGGGCAACCCGGACATGGCTGTCGCCGTGCGTTCCTCGGCCACCGCCGAAGATTTGCCCGACGCCTCCTTCGCCGGCCAGCAGGAAACCTTCCTGAACATCCGTGGCGTAGAAAACGTCATCCGCGCAGCGAAGGAAGTGTTCGCCTCGCTGTTCAACGACCGCGCCATTTCCTACCGCGTGCACCAGGGTTTTGACCACAAGCTGGTGGCCCTGTCTGCCGGTGTGCAGCGCATGGTGCGTTCGGAAACCGGTACCGCCGGCGTGATGTTCACCCTGGATACCGAATCGGGCTTCCGTGACGTGGTGTTTATCACCGGCGCCTACGGCCTGGGCGAAACCGTCGTACAAGGCGCGGTCAACCCGGACGAGTTCTACGTGCACAAGCACACCCTTGAGGCCGGTCGCCCGGCGATCCTGCGCCGCAACCTGGGCAGCAAGGCTATCAAGATGATCTACGGCGACGAGGCCAAGGCCGGTCGCTCGGTGAAAACCGTTGATGTCGACAAGGCCGAGCGTGCGCGCTTCTGCCTCAGCGATGCCGAAGTCAGTGAATTGGCCAAGCAGGCGATGATCATCGAGAAGCACTACAAGTGCCCGATGGACATCGAGTGGGCCAAGGACGGCGATGACGGCAAGCTGTACATCGTCCAGGCACGTCCGGAAACCGTGAAAAGCCGCACCTCGGCGAATGTCATGGAACGCTACCTGTTGAAAGAAACCGGTACCGTGCTGGTGGAAGGCCGTGCCATCGGCCAGCGCATCGGCGCTGGCAAGGTGCGGATCATCAAGGACGTGTCCGAGATGGACAAGGTCCAGCCGGGTGACGTGCTGGTCTCCGACATGACCGACCCGGATTGGGAACCCGTGATGAAGCGCGCCAGCGCCATCGTCACCAACCGTGGCGGGCGTACCTGCCACGCGGCGATCATTGCCCGTGAACTGGGGATCCCGGCAGTAGTCGGTTGCGGCAACGCGACCCAACTGCTCAAGGATGGCCAGGGCGTCACCGTATCCTGCGCCGAAGGCGATACCGGCTTCATCTTTGAAGGTGAACTGGGCTTCGACATCAAGCAAAACTCCATCGATGCCATGCCCGACCTGCCGTTCAAGATCATGATGAACGTCGGCAACCCTGACCGCGCCTTCGACTTCGCGCAGTTGCCGAACGCCGGGGTGGGCCTGGCCCGCCTGGAGTTCATCATCAACCGCATGATCGGCGTGCACCCCAAGGCCCTGTTGAACTACGACGGCCTGCCGGTGGAAATCAAGGACAGCGTCGACAAGCGCATCGCCGGCTACAACGACCCGGTTGGCTTCTACGTCGAGAAGCTGGTGGAAGGCATCAGCACCCTGGCGGCGGCCTTCTGGCCGAAGAAAGTCATCGTGCGCCTGTCGGACTTCAAGTCCAACGAATACGCGAACCTGATCGGCGGCAAGCTTTACGAGCCGGAAGAAGAAAACCCGATGCTGGGTTTCCGTGGCGCCTCGCGCTACATCAGCGAAGCGTTTCGTGACTGCTTCGAGCTCGAATGCCGCGCCCTCAAGCGTGTGCGCAACGAGATGGGCCTGACCAACGTCGAGATCATGGTGCCCTTCGTGCGCACCTTGGGCGAAGCGAGCCAGGTGGTCGACCTGCTGGCTGAGAACGGTCTGACCCGTGGCGAAAACGGCCTGCGCGTGATCATGATGTGCGAGCTGCCGTCCAACGCCATCCTCGCCGAGGAGTTCCTGGAGTTCTTCGATGGCTTCTCCATCGGTTCCAATGACCTGACCCAACTGACCCTGGGCCTGGATCGCGACTCCGGGATCATCGCCCACCTGTTTGACGAGCGTAACCCTGCGGTCAAGAAACTGTTGGCCAACGCCATCCAGGCCTGCAACAAGGCTGGCAAGTACATCGGTATCTGTGGCCAAGGCCCTTCCGATCACCCGGACCTGGCCAAATGGCTGATGGAACAGGGCATCGAAAGTGTCTCGCTGAACCCCGATTCCGTGCTGGAAACCTGGTTCTTCCTGGCTGAAGGCCAAGCCTCGGCGTAATTGCCATCTGCCGGTCGGCCTATATGGCTGGCCGGCATTTCTCATTCTGTACAGGGCGGAACTCCTTCCGGACGCCGCCCTTTTTTGTGCAAGAACATTATGCAAAGCAGCAGCAACCTGTTTCCCGTCGCCTTGATCAGCGCTGAGCGTCGTGGCGATCTGAGTGAAGATGTCTACCGCCTCAAGCCTGGCAACAGCCCCGACAGCACCGTAGAACTGGCGGTGACACGCCTGGGGCTGGCCGATGTCGCGCAAAGTCGTGGTGTACCGGTGGTGTTGGTACATGGCAGCTTTTCCAATCGCCGTTTCTGGTATTCGCCCAAAGGGATTGGCCTGGGGGCGTATCTGGCGCGCCAGGGCTTTGATGTATGGATCCCGGAAATGCGTGGTCACGGGCTTTCCCGACGTAACCAGGACTACGCCAAGAATCGTGTCGCCGACTATGCTCGTTACGATTTACCGGCCATCGCCGCCTTTGTGCGTGAGCAAAGTGCGCAGATCCCGCACTGGATCGGTCACTCGTTGGGCGGCACGACCCTGGCGGCAGCGCTGGGCGGCCAGTATCTGGGGGCGCCGGCCGTGGCGTCGGTGGCGCTGTTTGGCTGCCAGGTCAGTCGCACTTACTGGCCGTTGAAAATTCCGCCGGTGGAGTGGGGTGGGCGCTTGATCTTGAAGCGCTTTGCCCAGCTTTCCGGTTCGCGACTCAAGCGTGGCCCGGAAGACGAGCCCATCGGCCTGGCCCTGGAAAGCATGCGCTGGCACGGCTTGTTCGGGCGTTTTGGCGATGCCGAGCGCGACTGGTGGAAAGGCCTGGCCGAGGTCGATGTACCGCTGCTGGCAGTGAGTGCCGCTGGCGATCATCAAGACCCGGACTGGGCCTGCCGCAAGCTTTTTGACCAAGTGGGCAGCGAGCACCGCCAATACCTGTGCCTGGGGCGCAAGCAAGGGTTCAGCGGTGATTTCGGGCATGTCGAGATGCTGGTGAGTAAAGCGGCGCAGGCCGAAGTATGGCCGTTGGTGCAGCGTTGGCTGAAAGATCCCCTGACACCTTTGGCGGGTGCACAGGTGCAGGTGCCGGCGGCTGTCTGAAGAAAGGCTCTAAAGAGGGCGTTTCGCTTGAGGTGGCTTGCGGCTAAGATATGACGCACCGGGCTATTCTGGTCATATTCAGTCGCGCAGTGGCTATTGCGTTACAGCCTGGCGGGTCTGATCATTGTCGCCCTTGCAGCGGCAAGTCTTAAAGAATGCCGGTTGCGATGCGTTTTCTTGATGTAGCTGTGGATGTTCGACACCTTCTTTCACCGACAGGAGTTTTTCGATGAACCATTACGTTACCCCCGACCTGTGTGACGCCTACCCGGACCTGGTACAGGTGCTGGAGCCGATGTTCGCCAACTTTGGGGGGCGGGACTCCTTCGGTGGCCAGATCGTGACCGTCAAGTGCTTTGAGGACAACTCCAGGGTCAAGGAGCAGGCCGAACTCGATGGCACCGGCAAAGTGCTGGTGGTCGACGGTGGTGGTTCATTGCGCTGCGCCTTGCTGGGCGACATGATCGCCGATCGAGCCGCAAAGAACGGCTGGGAAGGCTTGGTGATCTACGGCTGTGTGCGTGATGTGGACGTGCTCGCCCAGACCGACCTGGGCGTGCAGGCCTTGGCCAGCCACCCGAAAAAGAGCCATCGCCAAGGCGTGGGCGACCTGGGCGGGGCCGTGACATTTGCGGGCGTGACATTCCGTCCCGGTGAATATGTCTATGCCGATAACAATGGCGTGATTGTTTCGCCCAGCCCGTTGAAAATGCCTGAATAACTGCAATAGCCGACAGGGGTGAGGATGTTCGAGGAAGAAAACGCGCAGTGGGGGCTGGTACACGCCCTCGTGCTGGACGGTAAAGGCGGTGCGCGTTCGATTGCCCGGACTGAGCTTGACGACCTGCAAATGCAGCCCCAGGAAAGCCTGTGGCTGCATTGGGATCGCAGTCATCCCCAGACCCAGACCTGGTTGCGCAAATCCAGTGGCCTGAGCGAGTTCGCCTGTGACCTGCTGCTGGAGGAGAACACCCGGCCACGTTTGCTGCCGTTGCCGGACGACGAGTTGCTGCTGTTTCTGCGTGGAATCAACCTCAATCCGGGGGCGGAGCCGGAAGACATGGTATCGGTGCGTATCTTTGCTGCGGCTGACCGGGTCATTTCCCTGCGTCTGCGGCCCTTGCGCGCTACCGATGAGTTGCTGGTGCAGTTGGCGGATGGAAAAGGCCCCAGGACTGCTTCCGAGCTGATCCTGTACATGGCGCAGTACCTGACCAATAAAGTGCAGGATCTGGTCAGCGACTTGTCTGAAATCGTCGATATCGAAGAAGAAAAACTGGATACCGACGAACGGTATACCCCGGAGCATGGCAGTGTCCTGCAGATCCGTCGGCGGGCCGCCGCGCTCAAGCGCTTCCTGGCACCCCAGCGCGATATTTTCGCGCAACTGACACGCATAAAACTGCCCTGGTTCGTCGATGACGATGCTGACTATTGGAATGAATTGAATAACAGCCTGACCCGTTACCTGGAAGAGCTGGAATTGAGCCGGGAGCGCGTGGGGCTGGTGCTGGAGGCCGAGGATCGGCGTTTGAGCGTGCGCATGAACCGCACGATGTACCGCTTCGGGATCATCACCGGGATCTTTTTGCCGATGAGTTTCCTGACCGGCTTGCTGGGGATCAACGTAGGGGGGATTCCGTTTTCCGAGAGCCCCTATGGCTTCGCGATTGCCTGCTTGTTGATGGTCTCGGTGGCCCTTGGGCAGTGGTGGCTGTTTCGACGTTTACGCTGGGTTTGACCTGAACGTGACCTGAACGGCAGGAGAGGTCATGTGACCAGACGAATTTTGCCCTCGTCTTTTAAATCACTTGCGAGAGGTCCCTATGCACGATCCGTTTGAACAGTCTTTGCGTGACATGCTTAACGCTTCGCCGTCCAACCGTGACGACGATGCTTGCCTGGGGCGCGTACTGAAAACCGCCAACCGCCAGGTGGGCGCGGGCGACCTGTTTGGTCTGCTCGGCCGCTGGGTGCCGGCACTGATGATGGCGCTGAACAATGGTTCGGCCCACGTATCGCCTGTTTCTCGTCGTAAACCTATTGCTCGCACTGCTGATAAGGCTGATTGAATATGGAACTTGATCTCTGGACGCAGAGTCTGGTCACTGCAATGACTGCGTTGTGGACCAAGGTGGCGAATTTCATTCCCAACCTGTTTGGTGCGCTGGTGCTGGTGCTGCTGGGTTTTGTCGTGGCCAAGCTGCTCGACACCCTGCTCTCCAAATTGCTCGCCAAGCTGGGCCTCGATCGTTTGATGGCCGGCACCGGATTGACCAAGTTGCTGGGGCGCGCCGGGCTGCAAGTGCCGATCTCGACACTGATCGGCAAGATCGTCTACTGGTTTGTTTTGCTGATTTTTCTGGTTTCTGCGGCGCAATCCCTTGGACTTGAGCGAGTTTCAGCTACGCTCGACATGCTGGCGCTGTATTTGCCGAAAGTATTCGGCGGCGCGCTGGTGTTGCTGGTCGGCGTTCTGCTGGCGCAACTGGCCAATGGCCTGGTGCGCGGCGCCGCTGAAGGCGTAGGCCTGGACTATGCAGGTGGCCTGGGGCGAATTGCCCAAGGGCTGGTGATCATCATCAGTATTTCGGTGGCGATCAGCCAGTTGGAGGTCAAGACTGACCTGCTCAACCATGTGATTGTGATCGTTTTGATTACCGTTGGTCTGGCCGTTGCGCTGGCCATGGGTTTGGGAAGCCGGGGAATTGCCGGGCAGATTCTTGCGGGAATCTATGTGCGTGAGTTGTATCAGGTGGGGCAAAGCGTGCGTGTTGGCGAGGTCGAAGGGCAGATTGAAGAGATCGGCACGGTGAAAACCACCCTGCTGACCGATGATGGCGAATTAGTGTCGCTGTCCAATCGGGTTCTGCTGGAACAGCAGGTCAGTAGCCGCTAACCCGGCAAACCCTGCTAATGTACGCCGCCGCGATCCTGGCTATCCAGGATGTGGCGGACATTGACCTGACTGTCGGCACGACTTGTTTTGAATAAAGCCCAAACGCTGTCCACGCGCTATGACCCCCGTGAGCTCTCTGATGAGGAGTTGGTCGCGCGCTCGCACACGGAGCTGTTTCACGTAACACGCGCGTACGAAGAATTGATGCGCAGGTATCAACGCACTCTGTTCAACGTTTGTTCAAGATATTTAGGGAACGATCGTGATGCGGATGATGTCTGTCAGGAAGTGATGCTCAAGGTGTTGTATGGCCTGAAGAACTTCGAGGGTAAATCGAAGTTCAAAACCTGGCTCTACAGCATCACGTACAACGAGTGCATCACGCAGTATCGTAAGGAACGGCGAAAGCGTCGCTTGATGGACGCATTGAGTCTGGACCCCCTTGAGGAAGCGTCTGAAGAAAAGGCGCCGGCACCCGAGGAGAAGGGCGGACTTGATCGCTGGCTGGTGCATGTGAACCCGATTGACCGGGAAATTCTGGTGCTACGATTTGTCGCAGAACTGGAATTTCAGGAAATCGCTGACATTATGCATATGGGTTTGAGTGCTACAAAAATGCGTTACAAACGTGCTCTTGATAAATTACGTGAGAAATTTGCGGACAGTACTGAAACTTAGTTCGGTGCAAATATCTCTTACGTGTAGGCAAGTTCTGTTAGACTTGTCGCCGAGTTGTCCCCCGGTATGTGGGACTGCTTTACAATCACCAGATGGGGATTTAACGGATGAAACTGAAAAACACCTTGGGCTTGGCCATTGGTTCTCTTATTGCCGCTACTTCTTTCGGCGTTCTGGCACAAGGCCAAGGCGCAGTTGAAGGCGAGCTGTTCTACAAGAAGCAGTACAACGATAGCGTCAAGCACATCGAAGACGGCTTCAATCCTGGCGCTCGCATCGGTTACTTCCTGACCGACGACCTGTCCTTGAACTTGTCCTACGACAAGACCAACCACACCCGTTCGACTGACGGTACTGGCAACCAGAAGATCAAAGGTGATACCGGCAGCCTCGTTGCCCAATACCACTTCGGTCAAGCTGGCGTCGACTCCCTGCGTCCATACGTAGAAGGTGGTTTCGGTCACCAGAGCCGTGGCAACGTACGTGCTGATGGCCACACCGGTCGCGACCAGACTACCTTCGCTACCGTTGGTACTGGCGTTAAGTACTACTTCACCAACAACCTGTACGCTCGTGCCGGTGTTGAAGCTGACTACGGTCTGGACAACGGCAAGTGGGATTACTCCGCACTGGTCGGCCTGGGCGTAAACTTCGGCGGTAACGCTGGCGCAGCCGCTCCAGCTCCTACCCCAGCACCAGCTCCAGAGCCAGTTCCAGAGCCAGAAGCTCCGGTTGCTCAGGTTGTTCGTGTTGAGCTGGACGTTAAGTTCGACTTCGACAAGGCCGTTGTTAAGCCTAACAGCTATGGCGACGTCAAAAACCTGGCCGACTTCATGGCTCAGTACCCAGCTACCAACGTAGAAGTTGCTGGTCACACTGACTCCGTCGGTCCAGACGCTTACAACCAGAAGCTGTCCCAGCGTCGTGCTGACGCTGTTAAGCAAGTCCTGGTTAAAGACGGCGTTGACGCTGGCCGTATCACCTCCGTAGGTTACGGCGAATCCCGCCCAGTTGCTGACAACGCAACTGAAGCTGGTCGTGCTGTTAACCGTCGCGTAGAAGCATCGGTTGAAGCTCAAGCTCAGTAATTACTGAGTGGTAGAAAAAAGCCCGGCTCTTGAGCCGGGCTTTTTTTCGCCTGCGATTTGCCTCAGGCGCTGGCGGCCAATACTGCTTCAACCGCCGCTGCCGCCACCGCACCGATCACCAGGATAGCCGGGCTCTTCAAGGCGAATGCCTGGGCATCATCGTGCATGCGTGCCAGGGAGCTGCGGCACTCACGCTGTTGGGGCAGCGAGGCGTTCTCGATCATCGCCACTGGCATATCAGCGGCCATGCCACCTTCCAGCAGTTGCCGGGCAATCTCTGAAAGCTTCGCCACGCCCATGTAGATCACCAGTGTTGTGCCCCCTTCGGCCAGTGCCCGCCAATTCAGGCTGCTGTCGTCCTGGGTATGAGCAGTGACCAGTGTTACGCCGCGACTGATCCCGCGTAGCGTCAGCGGTATATCGCAATTGGTCGCACCTGCCAGCCCGGCGGTGATGCCATTGACCAGCTCCACACTCACGCCTCGCTCCCTGAGCCAGGTCGCTTCTTCGCCGCCACGGCCAAAAATGCACGGATCACCGCCTTTGAGGCGCACCACACATTTACCCTGACGCGCGTAACGCAGCATCAAACGGTGAATGAAATCCTGGGGCGTGGAACGGCAGCCGCCGCGTTTGCCGACGGTAATCACCCGCGCACCTGGGCAATGTTCAAGCACTGCCGGGTTGACCAAGTCATCAATCAACACCACATCGGCCTCGTGCAGGGCCCGCACCGCCTTGAGGGTCAACAACTCCGGATCACCCGGGCCTGCGCCTACCAGCCAGACTTTTGCACTCATATTTATTGCCCTCACACACTGATAGCGATTGGCTGCGAGGTGCTCGCCAAAAGCCGTTTGATTTCGGGGACGCAGGAGCCACATTGCGTGCCGCAGCCCAGTTCTTGCTTCAGCCCAGCGAGGTCCAGGCCGCGCTTGATGCCTGCACATATCGCGTTTTCACTGACGTTCTTGCAGTTGCAGAGAATTTTGTTGCTGCTCGTACCCGCGCCGGGTGGCGCGCTTAGCGGGGCCAGCAACCAGCGCCGCAGTTGTTCATCGGTCCGGCCCTCCAGCCAAAGGCTTTGCAGCCAATGACGGGCCAGGGTTTCGCCGGCCAGACGGATCGCGGTGATCCGGCCTTTCTCGATTTTTACCCGCTTGCCGATGGAGCGCCGTGGGTCGTCATAGGCCATGACCGGGCCGTCATTGAGGCCCAGCAATTGGTCGATGTTCTTGAGCAACTGCAGGTCCGGCGCCTCGGTATGGGCAGCACGCAGCAGCAGCGCCGGCCGCTCACGCCCGGTCAAGCTGAGGCTGACGTAGGCAAAGCGCTCGCAAAGCGGACGCAAGGCCTCGAAGTGTTGCTGCACGTCACCTTCGATCAGCGCAAACAGCTGCCAAGGCAATTGCACGGCTTCCAGGCGTACACCGCTGTGCTTGAGCTCGGGTTGTTTCGACAAGGGGTCGAATGCCGGCTGAGTCAGCATGTTGACGCCGCCCTTGAGGAAGCGATCGCCCCAATGCATGGGCAGGAACGCCTGGCCGGGCCGCACGCTGTCATCACTGGTCACCGCCACAATCACCTGGCCACGGCGGCTTTTCAGGCTCACCAGATCGCCCTCTTTGAAGCGGTGCCGGCGTAGTTCGTCCGGGTGCAGGCTGAGCAATGCTTCGCTGACGTGGCCGAACAGTTGCGCAGCCGTACCGGTGCGGCTCATGCCATGCCATTGGTCACGCAGGCGGCCGGTGATCAGGGTCAGGGGAAAGCGCGCATCACGTTGTTCCTTGGCCGCGCGATAAGGCTCGGCGATAAAGTGCGCACGACCACTGTCGGTCGGGAAGATGCCGTCGGTGTACAGCCGTGGCGTGCCGCTCTGAGCCTCGGCGGGAAACGGCCATTGTTGCGGGCCGATCCGGTCGAGCAGGGCATGGCTGATACCTGACAGGTCCAAGTCCCGATCGCGTGTCAGCAGTTTGAACTCATCAAAAATCTGCGAAGGTTGCGCAAACGCAAACAGGCTCGGTAGGCCCGGTCGCAAACGTTGCTCCAGGCGCTGTGCGAAATCCACGGTAATCGCCCAGTCCGACCGCGCCTCACCCGGTGGGGCAATGGCCTGGCGTACGTGGGAAATGCGCCGCTCGGAATTGGTCACGGTGCCTTCTTTCTCACCCCAACTGGCGGCTGGCAACAACAGGTCGGCAAAGGCAGCGGTTTCTGTGGTGCGGAAGGCTTCCTGCAACACCACGAATGGGCACGCGGCCAGGGCCTGACGCACGCTGCTCTGGTCCGGCAACGATTGCGCGGGGTTGGTGCAGGCGATCCACAGCGCTTTGATCTTGCCGGCCTGTACCTGCTCGAACAATTCGATGGCGGTCAAGCCGGTGCTGGATGGCAGTTGCTCAACCCCCCAGTAGGCGGCCACTTGTGCGCGGTGCTCGGGGTTGTTGGCATCACGATGGCCCGGCAGCAGGTTCGACAGGCTACCGGTTTCCCGGCCGCCCATGGCGTTGGGCTGGCCGGTCAGGGAAAACGGCCCGCAACCTGGGCGGCCAATGGTACCGGTGGCCAGGTGCAGGTTGATCAGGGCGCTGTTTTTCGCACTGCCGGCGGTGGACTGGTTGAGCCCCATGCACCACAGCGAAAGAAAGCTCGTGGAGGTACCGACCCACTGCGCACACTGGCGCAGTTGCTCGACACTGATCCCGCACAATTGCGTGACCATCTGCGGCGTGTAGTCGTGGACCAGGCGTTTGAGTTCGACCAAACCATCGGTATGAGCCTGGATAAAGTCACGATCGATCCAGTCTTCCCACAGCAGCAGATGCAAAATCCCATGGAACAACGCGACATCGGTACCCGGCAGGATTGCCAGGTGCATATCCGCCAAGTCACAGGTATCGGTGCGCCGTGGATCAACGACCAGCACTTTCATATCCGGACGGCGCGCCTTGGCCTCTTCCAGCCGGCGAAACAGTACCGGGTGGGCGTAGGCCATATTACTGCCGACGATCATCACGCAATCGCTGGCCTCCAGGTCCTCATAGCTGCACGGTGGCGCGTCGGCCCCCAGGCTGCGCTTGTAGCCGACCACCGCCGAGGACATACACAGCCGGGAATTGCTGTCGATATTGTTGGTGCCCACCAGCGCCCGGGCGAGTTTGTTGAAACTGTAGTAATCCTCGGTCAGCAGTTGCCCGGAGATATAGAACGCCACACTGTCGGGGCCGTGCTCGGCGATGGTGTCGGCGAACACATGGGCCGCGTGGTCCAGGGCACTGTCCCAATCGGTACGGCCACGGGCCAGGCCTTTGCCCAGGCGCAATTCGGGGTACAACGCCCGCGCTGCCAGATCGCCAGTCAGGTGCAGGCTGGAACCCTTGCTGCACAACTTGCCGAAATTGGCCGGGTGCGACGGGTCGCCGCTGACCCCGAGGATCTGCGCGCCATCATGCTCGATCAGCACGCCGCAGCCGACCCCGCAGTAGCAGCAGGTCGATGCGGTGACCTGGCGGTTCATCAACCAGCGTCCCGCAGGGCCAGCATCACCCGGCCGTTTTCAACCCGGGCGTGGTGGTGGTGGGCGCAACCGATATCCGGGGCCTGGGCTTCGCCGGACGCCAGGTCGATCTGCCAGTTGTGCAATGGGCACGCTACGCGTTTGCCGTAAATCAACCCCTGGGACAATGGCCCACCCTTGTGCGGGCAGCGGTCGTCAAGGGCGAAGACTTCGTCGTCACTGGTCCGAAAAATCGCAATTTCACCTTTCGGGCCGCTGACGATGCGCGAGCCCAGTGCGTTGATTTCGTCGAGGGCACAGATATCCAGCCAGTTCATACCAATACCTCCAGCTGTTTGACGGCGATGGTGTCGAATTCCTTCTTCAGCAACGGCTGCTCCAGGCGTTCTTTCCATGGGTCTTGTTCAAACGACAGGGAGAACTGCAGGCGCTCGTTCAGGGCCTGGCGCCGCGCTGGGTCTTCCAGTACGGCCTTCTTGATATGGTCCATGCCGACCCGCTGCATGTAATGCACGGTGCGCTCCAGGTAGAAGGCTTCTTCGCGGTACAGCTGTAGGAAGGCGCCGTTGTATTCGCGTACCTCCTCGGCGGTCTTGAGCTTGACGAAGAACTCTGCGACCTCGGTCTTGATCCCGCCGTTGCCGCCGATATACATCTCCCAGCCCGAGTCGACGCCGATAATTCCCACGTCCTTGATCCCGGCTTCCGAGCAGTTGCGCGGGCAACCGGAGACCGCCAGCTTGACCTTGTGGGGCGACCACATGTTGAACAGGTCATGCTCCAACTCGATGCCCAGTTGTGTGGAGTTCTGCGTGCCGAAGCGGCAGAACTCGCTGCCTACGCAGGTCTTCACGGTACGGATGGATTTGCCGTAGGCGTGCCCGGACGGCATATCCAGGTCTTTCCAGACACCGGGCAGGTCCTGTTTCTTGATGCCCAGCAAGTCGATGCGCTGGCCGCCGGTGACCTTGACCATCGGCACGTTGTACTTGTCGGCCACATCGGCAATCCGCCGCAGTTCGGAAGGATTGGTCACACCGCCCCACATCCGCGGGACTACCGAGTAAGTGCCGTCTTTCTGAATGTTGGCGTGGGCCCGTTCGTTGATCAGGCGCGATTGCGGATCGTCCTTGGCTTCCCCCGGCCAGGTGGAGATCAGGTAGTAGTTCAACGCCGGGCGGCAAGTGGCGCAGCCGTTGGGAGTGCGCCAGTTCAAGTAGCTCATGGTGTCGGCGATGGTCAGCAGGTGCTGGTCGCGGATCGCCTGGCGGATTTGCCCGTGGTTCAGGTCGCTGCAACCACAGATGGCTTTTTCGCTCTTTGGCTTGACGTCAGCCGCACCGCCCACGGTGTTGATCAGGATCTGCTCCACCAACCCGGCGCAGGAGCCGCAGGAACTGGCGGCCTTGGTGTGTTTCTTCACCTCATCGACGCTGAACAGGCCCTGCTCCTGGATCGCCTTGACGATGGTGCCCTTGCACACGCCGTTGCAGCCGCAGACTTCGGCGCTGTCGGCCATGCTCATGGCTTTGTCCTGGCCTTGGTGGCCGACGTCGCCCAAGGCGTTTTCGCCGAACATCAGGTGGTCGCGGATTTCGCCAATGCCATGGTTCTCACGGATCTGCCGGAAATACCAACCGCCATCGGCGGTGTCGCCGTACAGGCAGGCGCCGACCAAGATGTCGTCCTTGATCACCAGCTTCTTGTAGACGCCGCCGATGGGGTCGGAAAGGGTGATGGTTTCGGTGCCTTCGCCGCCCATGAAGTCGCCAGCGGAAAACAGGTCGATACCGGTGACTTTCAGTTTGGTCGAGGTCACCGAGCCTTTGTAGGTGGCGAACCCCAACTGGGCCAGGTGGTTGGCGCAGACCTTGGCCTGCTCGAACAGCGGCGCCACCAGGCCGTAGGCAATCCCGCGATGGCTGGCGCATTCGCCGATGGCATAGATGCGCGGGTCGTAGGTTTGCATCGTGTCGTTGACCAGGATCCCACGGTTGCACGGGATGCCGGACTTTTCCGCCAGTTCGGTATTGGGGCGGATCCCGGCGGCCATCACCACCAGGTCGGCGGGAATCACGTCGCCGTTTTTAAATTGCACCGAACCCACGCGGCCATTGCCGGCGTCATGCAGGGCCTGGGTCTGTTCGCACAGGCGAAACACCAGGCCACGGCTTTCCAGTTCGGTTTGCAGCAACTGGCCGCTGGTCTTGTCCAGTTGCCGCTCCAGCAGCCATTCGCCGATATGCACCACGGTGACGTGCATGCCGCGCAGCATCAGGCCATTGGCCGCTTCCAGGCCGAGCAGGCCGCCACCGATGACCACGGCATGCTTGTGGGTCTTGGCGGTGTCGATCATGGCTTGGGTGTCGGCAATGTCGCGGTAGCCGATCACGCCCTGCAAGGTATTGCCGGGGATCGGCAGGATGAACGGAGTCGAACCGGTGGCGATCAGCAGGCGATCGTATTCGGCCTCGGTGCCGTCTTCGGCGATGACTTTGCGTTTGACCCGGTCGATCTGCACCACCTTGCGGTTGAGCAGCAACTTGATGTTGTTTTGCAGGTACCAGTCGAGGTCGTTGAGCACGATCTCTTCGAACGTCTGCTCACCGGCCAGCACCGGTGATAGCAGGATGCGGTTGTAGTTGGTGTGGGGCTCGGCGCCAAAGACCGTAATGTCGTACAGCTCGGTGCTCAGTTTCAGCAGTTCTTCAAGGGTGCGAACCCCGGCCATGCCGTTGCCGATCATCACCAGTTTGAGTTTTTTCATGTCGTTCTCCGCAATGGCTCGACAAATCACGCGCAAACAAAAAAAGGCGTCCCGCTAGTTGCCTAGCGAGGACGCCTTTGTCCTGGTCCCGTTCTCTCGGGAAAGCCCCACCTTCGTCGTTGAAGGGTGGGCTGTATGTGGGGTGTTGCAGGAGCTAATGCAGTGGTTGTGCCAAGTCTTGAAAAGCCGGATTTACTGAGGTTCTGGTGGATACCACAAGGTTTTTTCGCACCATTTAAAGGCGTGACGCCCACAACTGGCGCGCCTGCCTCCTACAGGGATAACAGATATAGCAACAGCAGATTGAGCAGCAGCGACACCAGCGCCAGGGTTTGCCAGACCTTGAGAGGCTCGCGCTCCAGCAGTGGCCGAGGGCGCAGGCTCAGCTCGCGGCGGTCGGCCTGTTCCAGTACCAGCAGCCATTCCTCGGCGGTTTCGTAGCGTTGGTCCGGTTGTGCCGCCACCGCGCGTTCCAGGCTTTGCTGCAACCAGTCGGGCAGATCCGGTCGATAGCGGCTGGCGCTGACCGGCGTGTTGAAGCGGGGGCGCTGGAAAGCTTCGATTTCACCGTAGGGATAGTGCCCGGTCAGCAGGTAATACAGGCTCACGCCGACGCTGTACAAATCCTGCCGAGGGGTCGGACGTTCACCACTGAAGGCTTCAGGCGCGATAAAGCTGGGGGTTCCCGGCAGCAGGTGAGCGCGGTCCTCGGATAACCCCGGGCAATAGGCCAGGCCAAAGTCCAGTACCCGCAATTCACCGTCGTCCCCCAGCAGCAGGTTTTCCGGCTTGATGTCGCGGTGCAGAATCTGCCGGCGATGCAACATGCCCACCGCGCGCAGCAAGCGCTCGGCGATGGATTGCCATTGTGCCAGCGGCAAGGGGCCTTGCTGCTGGAACAGGGCGGCCAGGGTCTGCCCGCTGTATTCACGCATCACATAGTACAAATGCTGACGCCCGCCGGCCGGATGGACTTCAGGAAATGCCCGTCCGGCCACCCGGCGCAGAAACCATTCTTCTGAGAGCAGGGCCTGGGCGGCGTCGTGGTCATCGTCGTGGCCAGGGGGCAGGGTTTTCAGCAGCCAGGGTTGCTGCTGGGTATCGCGTACCCGGTACAGCAACGACTGCCGACTTTGTGCCAGCACGCTCTCCACCTGCCAGCCTTCAAAGGATTGCCCGGCCTTCAACGGCGGCGGCAATGGCCACTGCTGCAACTGCACCAGTGCATCGCCCAGGGTGGCTGCGCCGAGCTGGTCGATGCGCACCAGCAGGGCGCTGGCATTGTCCTGGCTACCCGCCAGGTGTGCGGCGTTGACCAGCGTATTCACGGCCAGGTCCAGGTCGGCCTGTTCGCGCAGGATCGCACGGATGCTGTGATCCGCCAGGGTCGACCACACACCATCGCTGAGCAGCAGGAAACATTCACCCTGGCGCAGTTCACCGTCGAGAAAGTCCACCACCAGATGCTGATCCAGGCCCAGGGCGCGCTTGAGCACGTGCTGCATGCCCGGTTGTTCCCAGACATGTTCTTGGCTGATGCGCTGCAACTCGCCGTCGAACCAGCGATACACCCGGCAGTCGCCGACATGGGCCAGGGTAAAGCGCTGGCCGCGAAACACCACGGCGCTGAGGGTGGTCAACAACGGCTGGCCGCCGCCATTGGCCTGCAGCCAGCGATTCTGCGCCAGCAACAGCCGGTCCAGGGCCTGGGCCACGCCCCAGGTTTGTGGCGTGGCGTAGTAGTCCAGGGCCAGGGCCTGCAAGGTCGAACGCGCGGCCAGGCCGCCATCGGCACACTGGCTGACGCCGTCGGCGATGGCACACAGGTAGCCTTTGCTGGCGGCCAGGTCCGGGGCTGGGGTAACCAGGCGCATGGCGTCCTGGTTTTCCTCACGCGGCCCGATGGCGCTGGCCTGGGCAACACTCAGTTGCAGGCTCATCAGACCCGCGCTGCGGTGACGGCAGCCGAACCCCAGGTGGTCCTCCAGCGCCGTTTCACACCATACAGGCCGAACCACGCCAGCACGCCCAGGCTGGCGAACAGCCACAGCGCCAACTGGTAGCTGCCGGTGCTTTGCTTGATCGCGCCCATGCCCGCTGCCAGGGCGAAGCCGCCGATGCCGCCGGCCATGCCGATCAACCCGGTCATCACGCCGATCTCCCGGCGAAAGCGCTGCGGTACCAGTTGAAAGACCGCACCGTTACCGGCGCCCAAGCCCAGCATGGTGCAGACGAACAGGGCCAGTGCCGCGTAGGAACTGGGCAGGTTGAAACCCACAGCGGCGATACAGACGGCTGCCACGGCGTACATGCCCAGTAGTGTGCGGATCCCGCCGAATCGGTCGGCCAGGGCGCCGCCTAGAGGGCGCATCAGGCTACCGCCGAACACGCAGGCGGCGGTGTAGTAGCCGGCGGTGACCGGGCTCAAGCCATATTGGTCATTGAAGTAGCCGGGCAGGGCGCTGGCCAGGCCGATAAAGCCACCGAAGGTCACGCTGTAGAAGAACATGAACCACCAACTGTCGCGATCGCCCAAGGCCTTGAAATAGTCGGCCATGGATTTGGCTTTTGGCCGTTCGGGGGCGTTGCGCGCCAGCCAGGCAAAGACGATCAGGGTCAGGATCAACGGGATCAGGGCAAAGCCGAACACATTGCTCCAGCCAAATGCGGCGGCAATCAACGGCGCCAGCAGCGCGGCAAACACGGTGCCGGAGTTGCCGGCGCCGGCGATGCCCATGGCCTTGCCCTGGTGTTCGGCGGGGTACCACTGGGACGCCAGCGGCAGGGCAACGGCAAACGAGGCCCCGGCCATACCGAGGAAAAGCCCCAGGAGCAGCGCCTGTTCATAACTGTGGATCCCCAGTTTCCAGGCGAAGAACAGCGCCACAATCACGATCACCTGACCAATCAGCCCGGCGGTCTTGGGCGACAATTTGTCCGCCAGCATGCCCATCAAAAAGCGCAGGATCGCCCCCGCCAGGATCGGCGTGGCGACCATCAGCCCGCGTTGCTGAGTGGTCAGTTGCAGGTCGGCAGCGATCTGCACCGCCAGCGGGCCCAATAGGTACCAGACCATGAAACTCAGGTCGAAATACAAGAACGCGGCAAACAAGGTCGGGGTGTGCCCGGATTTCCAGAAGCTTGATTTCATCACGCACCTCACGATTGGGGGTCTTGTAGAAGGCCTGGTGATGGAACGACCCGCGAAGGCCGCCCCACCAAAACGAAAAAACGCCGCCACCGGGTTCGCGTATGCAAACCGGATGTGCGACGTCTTTGTCGTGGAGGGGCAACCGCCGTTGGCTACCTGTGATGTTTACATAGCAAGTCTTGCGCCAATCGTGAGACCGCCATCTACGCAGTTTTGCCGCAGCGCCTAAATCCAGGCAGACACGGCTGTCGTGGCGAGCGGGCTTGCCCCGCGCTGGGCTGCGCAGCAGCCCCAAAATCAGTCACCTCGGACTATCTGATAAAACATTGTGATCTTGTTGGGGCTGCTTCGCAGCCCAGCGCGGGCAAGCCCGCTCGCCACAGGGGGGCGTCAGTGTCTGAAAGGTGTGTCGGTGCCGCTATCTCAGCCCAACAACTCACTCATGGCAATAATCTGCTCCGCTACCTGGATCAGCTTTTGCTGGCGGCTCATGGCCTGGCGGCGCATCAGGGTGTAGGCCTGTTCCTCGTTGCAGTCTTTCATTTTCATCAGTAGGCCCTTGGCCAGCTCGATGCGCTTGCGTTCTGCCAGTTGCTGGTCGCGGGCTATGAGTTGCGCGCGCAAGGCCTGGTCGCTCTCGAAGCGCGCCATGGCGACATCGAGGATCGGTTGCAGGCGCTGGGCCTGGATGCCTTCGACGATATAAGCACTGACCCCGGACTTGATTGCCTGGCGCATCACGCCGGGGTCATGTTCGTCGGTAAACATCACGATGGGCCGGGGCTGGTCGCGGCTGACCAGCACCACCTGCTCCATCACATCGCGGCCGGGTGATTCGGTATCGATCAGAATCACATCCGGGCGCACCGTTTCGACGCGCGCCGGCAGGTCGATGGTCAGGCCCGACTCATCGATCACTTCAAAACCGGCCTCGGTCAGCGCGCTCTTGAGGCGCCCGACTTTGCGCGGTGTGTCATTGATCAGCAGGATTCGCAACATGGGTGGCCTCCCGTCAGCGCAAGGCGTGGCGGACGACATCGTCGGCCAGGGCGTGCAGGCGGAAACTGCGGGCGTAGCCGGCCGGGTCCGAGCCATCCCAGACCTTGCCGTCGATCAACTGGCTGCTGCGCATTTCTTCTGTCTTGGTCGCCACGCCCACGGCGCTTGCGGCTTGGCGATACAGATCCAGTTGCTGCACCTGACGGGCAACGGCGTGGTAATCGGGGTCTTCACGCAACAGGCCCCAGCGGCGGAATTGGGTCATGAACCACATGCCATCGGACAGGTACGGCAAGTTGACCTCGCCCCCGCCATGAAAGCGCAGCGCGTGTACGTCTTGCCAGTGGTTACCCAGGCCGTCGTCATAGATGCCCAGCAGCCGCGGTTCGATGCAGTCGAGTGGCGCGTCCAGGTAATCCCTGGCGCTAAGAAGTTGCGCGGTGGAGCGCCGGTTTTCGGGGCTGTCGTCGATAAAACGGCTGGCTTCCAGAACCGCCATCACCAGCACGCGTGCGGTGTTGGGGTATTGCTCGACAAACGCCTGGGTGCAGCCCAGGACTTTTTCCGGGTGGTCCGGCCAGATCGCCTGGCTGGTGGCAAGGGTGAAGCCCTGGTTCTGCTGCACCGCGCTGGCACACCAGGGTTCGCCGACGCACAGGCCGTCGATCCGTCCGGCTTGCAGGTGCGCGACCATTTGCGGCGGCGGGACCACCACACTCTCGACATCCCGCAGCGGGTGAATGCCCTGGCTGGCCAGCCAGTAATACAACCACATGGCATGGGTACCGGTAGGAAAGGTCTGGGCGAAGGTGAGTTTTGTCCGACTTTGGTGCACCTTGCGCTCCAGTGCCTCAGGACTGGTCACACCTTGTTGTTGCAGGCCCTGGGACAGGTTGATGCCTTGGCCGTTCTGGTTCAGGCCCATCAGCACCGCCATGTCGCTTGCAGCGACGCCGCCGATGCCCAGGTGGACCGCATAGATCAGGCCGTACAGGCTGTGGGCGGCGTCCAGTTCGCCGCTGACCAGCTTGTCCCGCAGCCCGGCCCACGACGATTGGCGCTTGAGGTTCAAGGTCAGGCCATACGGTTGGGCAAACCCCTGCGTCGCCGCGACCACCAGCGAGGCGCAATCGCTCAAGGCCATGAAGCCCAGGTCGAGGCTGCTCTTTTCCGGGGCATCGCTGCCGTTGACCCAGGCCAGGGGATTGGTTGCCTGGCTGTAGCCGACCTGATCACTCATCAACACCTACCTTCTGTGTGAAAAAAGGCGTCGCTCCGTAGGGTGTCTTACAAGCCACCTGCGGTAACGACGCCTTTGTCCTTGAGCCCGTTCCGTCATTGGCGCGGGCTGCCCTGGGCAAGGTAAAGCAAGGCACATGCCACGGCGTGTGGCATGGGGTAGGCCGTCAGGCTTTCATCAAGATTGCGCCGTGGGGGCCTTTCACTATGGCGCCCCTTCAGGCAACACCGTCCAGGAAACCCAGCGTGCTCCTTGCCCGATTTACCACAGCGACCGTCCAGGGCCTTTTGCAGCGCTGGCTGCTGGCCGCTCTGCTGATGCTCAATGCCTTGCCGGCGATGGGCGAGTCCTATCTGGCGTGGGACGAAAGCCTGCAAGGCTTCTTCGGTCGGCTTGCGGTGCCCCTCGGCCAGCCCATCGTGGTCAGCAAGTTGGCGGCGGGCAAACGTATCAGCGGGCAGTTTGATTTTGCCAACGCGCAAGCCGTCCTCGAGGCCGTGGCGTTGCAGCATGAATTGATCTGGTACAGCGACGGCCAGGTGCTGCATCTCTACGACGCTGGCGAGGCCAAGAGTTCCGGGGTAGCCCTGCGACACATGACGGTCGACCGCCTGCGCGACGTCATGGGGCGCACGGGGCTCGACGAGGCGCGCTACCCCCTGCGCAAGGCCGGCCCCCGTCTGTTTTACGTGTCGGGGCCCGCCAACTATGTCGATCACGTCATGCGCCTGGCCCAGTTGATGGACCGCCCGCGCCCGGCGCGGCGTGAGGACATGCAAAGAGTTGGGGTCATCCAGGTGCTCAACGCCGATGTAGCAGACCGCCAGTACGACAGAGGCGCGCAGACCATCACCGTACCCGGTCTCGCCACGCTCCTCGAGAAGCAGCTCGCCGAACTGGGTGGCAAGGCGCGCACCGGCATCACGGTGATTGCTTATCCGCAGGTCAACAGCCTGTTGATCAGTGGCAGTGAGCAGCAACTAAGGATGATCAGGGAACGGGTGGCGGAACTGGATGTGCCCCCGCGTTCTTTTGCCCAGGGGCAGGGCGCTTCGACATCCCTGAGCGCCGATCAGTACGAACGTGTACGGCGCGCGTTTGCCCGGGTCGGCGAGCAGTAGCGCCAGGCTTCGAAAGTTCCTACGCAAAACTCCTGCAAAACTTCGACGCATCGGGCTTTTTCCTAACGTGAAATTGATGACGGGTTTCTATAGTCGCGCCTCTCCCAGACGGTGCGTGACGCAATCCTCAGGCGCTGTGAATGCCCGCAGACAGGTACAGAGGTTTGAATGGTTGTTGCAGTTGAGGGCTTGATGACGGCGTCCCTCGCCTTTGGTCAGTGGACGTTGCAGGAGGATGGCAGGCTGACCACCGAAGGTCGCGACATTCAGCTACCGCCCAAAGAGAGTCACGTGTTGCGCCTGTTGTTGACCACGCCTGGGGTGCTGGTCACCAAGGATTGCCTGCTGGAGCATGTGTGGCCGGATATCGACGTTGCCGAAGAATCCCTGACCCGCTGCATCTACTCATTGCGCAAACAACTGGAGGGCGATCGTGGGTTGATCGCAACGGTGTATGGCCGCGGTTATCGCTTCAATGGCCGGGTGCGGGTGGTCGCGCGCCCTGGGCTGGTGCAGGCGGTGGGGGCACACACCGCTGCGTGCCCGGCCTGTGGATGGTGTGGTGAGCGGGTATGAGGCGTGCTTGCCGGCTGGGACTGATGTTATTGAGCCTGGGTGGAGTCGGTCAGGCCCAGGCGTATTGCTGGGCCGAGGCCGCCCGCCAGTACGATATCGAGCCAGAGCTGTTGCAGGCGATTGCCGCAGTAGAGTCCGGCTACCGCGCCGAAGCCATGAACCACAGCAACAACAATGGCACCCGCGATATTGGCCTGATGCAAATCAACAGCATTCATCTGCCACGCCTGCTTAAACAGGGGATTACCGAACAACGGTTATTGGATGAACCGTGCCTGTCGGTGGAGGTGGGGGCATCGATCCTGGCCGACTTTATCAAGCAGTTTGGCTACAACTGGACCGCCGTGGGCGCCTATAACGCCGGGCCGGGAGCCGGGGCCGAACGTGATGAATTGCGCCTGCGCTATGCGCGCAAGATCTGGGCGCGCTACGAAGAGTTGATGGCCTCCCGCAGCGGATGATCGACCGACGGTGTGCCATGCCTCGCGCGCACCCGCCACCCCGGCTATAATCGCCGCCACCTTTCGCCGCCATCCGAGTCAAGCCCGCCCATGTATACCCTGGCCCGCCAGCTGTTGTTCAAACTCTCCCCGGAAACTTCCCACGATCTGTCCCTGGACCTGATCGGCGCGGGCGGCCGCCTGGGGCTCAATGGCCTGGTGTGCAAGGCGCCGGCGCAAATGCCGGTCTCGGTGATGGGGCTCGACTTCCCCAACCCGGTTGGCCTGGCCGCTGGCCTGGACAAGAACGGCGCGGCCATCGACGGCTTTGCGCAACTGGGGTTCGGCTTTGTGGAGATTGGCACGGTCACGCCGCGCCCGCAGCCGGGCAATCCCAAACCGCGCATTTTCCGCCTGCCGGAAGCCGAGGCGATCATCAATCGCATGGGCTTCAACAACCTGGGCGTTGACCATCTGCTGTCGCGGGTGCAGGCCGCCAAGTACAAGGGCATCCTGGGGATCAATATCGGCAAGAACTTCGACACCCCGGTGGAACGTGCGGTGGATGACTACCTGACCTGCCTGGACAAGGTTTACGCCCATGCCAGCTATGTGACGGTCAACGTCAGCTCGCCCAATACCCCGGGCCTGCGCAGCCTGCAGTTTGGCGACTCCCTCAAGCAACTGCTCGAGGCCTTGCGCCAGCGCCAGGAAGACTTGGCGGTGCGCCATGGCAAGCGTGTGCCGTTGGCGATCAAGATCGCCCCGGACATGAGCGACGAAGAGACCGTGCTGGTGGCCCAGGCCCTGGTGGATTCGGGGATGGACGCGGTGATTGCCACCAACACCACCCTCAGCCGTGCTGGCGTTGAAGGCCTGGCCTACGGTGACGAGGCCGGTGGGCTTTCCGGCGCGCCAGTGCGCGAACAGAGCACCCATATCGTCAAGGTGCTCGCGGCCGAGCTGGCCGGGCGTTTGCCGATCATCGCCGTGGGCGGGATCACCGAGGGCAAGCACGCCGCCGAGAAAATCGCCGCGGGCGCCAGCCTGGTGCAGTTGTACTCCGGGTTTATCTACAAGGGGCCGGCGTTGATTCGCCAGTCGGTGGACGCCATCGCGGCCTTGCCAAAACCCTGATGCGAACGTCCGGCCATAAAAAAGGGCTCCTCGAAGGAGCCCCTGGGCCGAAGCCCGCCGCCCGGATGGGGCGTGCGTGGTTAAGTCGTTACATTCTTCAAGGTGGTTGTCGGAATTAAGTGCCCTGATTAGCCGACGGCGTGAAGTTCGTTGAGTCTGTGGATCCCCGCAGTGCCGGTCATACCGTCCCAGTTGTCGCCGCGTCCTTCGCGCCACCCATTAATCCAGGCCTGGCGTACCGACGGTAGAGTAAATGGGCAAAGCTCACGGGATTTGCCATGAACGCCATACTGATATCCGCGTAAAAATGCTCTTTCCAACGGATCACGCTTAAGTCTTCTCATAGGGTGTTTCCCTCACTTGTTGACTGTCTTGATATCCTTCGACCTCATGCGAGGCCGGGCAGAGTTTTTCTGCCGTTGGTGCGGCTCGCTGCCGGCGTGGCGAGCCAATGTGTCAGCGTCGTTGCGGCGCTAACCTGTGTTGAGTTCTAACCAATAGGTCACATGGATTCAATGATCGTTTTGTCATAAGCACGTAACGATAACGATGCTATAGCCATAAGCTGGGATGGCTTTTCGCCCCTTTTTTTGGCCAAAGCCAGCTATGATGTGCCCTGTATAGAGGATGGGTTTAATCCTTTAGTGAGAATACCCGCCGCCTGCAGTCGGTTATTATTCGACGAAGGGTCGGAATATTTCCTTTTGTTGCAAAAATTATCTCTCTGCGCCGGCAATCAAGGCCCACAAAGCCTGGACGCCGGGGTGGAACGGCACACATTCGTGCCACGCGAGCGCTCTTCAAGAAAAGCGCTTGATTGAAAATCGAACGCGCGATGCGTCGCCCGTTCACTTATTGCTGAAAAGCCTGGAATGCCCATGTCGGACCGTTACGAACTCTTCCTCACTTGCCCCAAGGGCCTCGAAGGCCTGCTGATCGAGGAAGCCGTCGGGCTTGGCCTTGAAGACGCCCGCGAGCACACCTCGGCCGTGCGCGGCATGGCCGACATGGAAACCGCCTACCGCCTGTGCCTCTGGTCGCGCCTGGCCAACCGTGTGTTGCTGGTGCTCAAGCGCTTCCCGATGAAGGACGCCGAAGACCTGTACCACGGCGTACTGGATATCGAATGGCAAGACCATATGGTCCCCGATGGCACCCTCGCGGTGGAATTCAGCGGCCATGGCTCGGGCATCGACAACACCCACTTCGGCGCGCTGAAGGTCAAGGATGCGATTGTCGACAAACTGCGCACCCCGACCGGCGAACGCCCGTCCATCGACAAGATCAACCCCGACCTGCGCATTCACCTGCGCCTGGACCGTGGCGAAGCGATCCTCTCCCTCGACCTGTCCGGCCATAGCCTGCACCAGCGCGGTTACCGCCTGCAGCAGGGCGCCGCACCGTTGAAGGAAAACCTCGCGGCGGCGATTCTGATTCGTGCCGGCTGGCCGCGCATTGCCGCAGAAAACGGCGCGCTGACGGACCCGATGTGCGGCGTCGGTACCTTCCTGGTGGAAGGTGCGATGATTGCTGCGGACATGGCGCCCAACCTCAATCGCGAGCAGTGGGGCTTCACCGCCTGGCTCGGCCACGTGCCGGCGCTGTGGAAAAAACTCCACACCGAGGCCAGCGAACGTGCGGCCATCGGCATGAACAAACCGCCGCTGTGGATCCGTGGCTACGAAGCTGACCCGCGCTTGATCCAGCCCGCGCGCAACAACATCGAGCGTGCCGGCCTGAGCCACTGGATCAAGATCTACCAGGGCGAAGTCGGTACCTTCGAGCCGCGCCCGGACCAGAACCAGAAAGGCCTGGTCATCTGCAACCCGCCGTACGGCGAGCGCCTGGGTGACGAAGCCAGCCTGTTGTATCTCTACCAGAACCTCGGTGAGCGTCTGCGCCAGGCGTGCATGGGCTGGGAGGCGGCGGTATTCACTGGCGCACCTGACCTGGGCAAGCGCATGGGGATCCGCAGCCACAAGCAGTATTCGTTCTGGAACGGCGCGTTGCCGTGCAAGCTGCTGCTGATCAAGGTCAACCCGGACCAGTTCGTGACCGGCGAGCGCCGCACCCCGGAACAGCGCCAGGCCGAACGTGAGCAAGCCGCTTACGATCAGGCCCCGACCGAGCCGCAAGAGCGCCAGTACAACAAGAACGGTAACCCGATCAAACCCGCGCCGGCACCGGCTCCGGTGGTCGAGCAGGCGCGCTTGAGCGAAGGCGGGCAGATGTTTGCCAACCGCCTGCAAAAGAACCTCAAGTTGCTGGGCAAGTGGGCCAAGCGCGAGGGTGTCGATTGCTACCGCGTGTACGACGCCGATATGCCGGAATACTCCATGGCTATCGACCTGTACCACGACTGGGTGCACGTCCAGGAATACGTGGCGCCCAAGTCCATCGATCCGGAAAAGGCTTCGGCGCGCATGTTCGATGCCCTGGCTGCGATTCCCCAGGCGCTGAACATCGACAAGAGCCGCGTAGTGGTCAAGCGCCGCGAGCGCCAGAGCGGTACCAAGCAGTACGAGCGCCAGAGCGCCCAGGGCAAGTTCACTGAAGTCAGCGAAGGCGGGGTGAAGCTGCTGGTCAACCTGACCGACTACCTGGATACCGGGCTGTTCCTCGACCACCGCCCGATGCGCATGCGCATCCAGAAAGAAGCGGCCGGCAAACGCTTCCTCAACCTGTATTGCTACACCGCCACGGCCAGTGTGCATGCGGCCAAGGGCGGTGCGCGCAGCACCACCAGTGTCGACTTGTCGAAAACCTACCTGGACTGGGCGCGCCGCAACCTGTCCCTCAATGGCTTCTCCGACAAGAACCGCCTGGAGCAGGGTGATGTGATGGCCTGGCTGGAAGCCAGCCGTGATGAATTCGACATGATCTTCATCGACCCGCCGACCTTCTCCAACTCCAAGCGCATGGAAGGCGTGTTCGACGTCCAGCGCGACCACGTGCAGTTGCTCGACCTGGCCATGGCCCGTCTGGCACCGGGCGGGGTGCTGTATTTCTCCAACAACTTCCGCAAGTTCCAGTTGGAGGACAACCTGGGCGAGCGCTATGCGGTCGAGGAAATCAGCGATAAAACCATCGATCCGGATTTTGCCCGTAACCCGAAAATCCACCGGGCCTGGAAAATCACCGCACGCTGATCGACCTTGAAGCCGCGGGCCCGGATTTTTCCGGGTTCGCGGCTTTTTTACGCTGGTCAAAAGTGGGCTCGATGGCTATAACTAATCTCTTAGCCAAAGTGGCGCCCCTGCACGCTGGTGTTTCGAGTTTTGCCTATGCCGTTGCAAGACGTCCGCCCGAAAATACTGGGATTTATCAGCGAACAGGCGTCGGCTTGGCTGGTAGCGTCGGTAGTATTGCTGGTGGGTGTGGTGCTCACCGTCGTGCTGGCGCTGGCCACGGCCGATTTGCATCAGCAGGAAGTCCGCCAGCGTTTTCAGTTGTTGGTCAACGAACGCTATAGCCGCCTGGAAGAGCGTTTTGAAGACCAGGAACAGCGTCTGGGCAGCCTGCGGCGTTTTTTCGTCAATTCCAATACGGTTTCCCGTGAAGAGTTCGATGGGTTCGCCCAGCCGTTGCTCATGCGCGCGCGGGCCTATGCCTGGGCGCCACGGATATTTCGCGATCAGCGCCAGGCTTTCGAACAACAAGTGTCACTCCAGCGTGGCGCGCCTTTCTCCATTCGCGAACTGAACGACAACGGGACCCTGCTGCCGGCAGGCGAGCGCGACGAATATGTGCCGGTGTTGTATAGCCAGACCCAAAGCCTGATCGGCTCGCCCCTGGGGTTTGACTTGCTGGCCCAACCACTGCGCCGCTCAACCGTCGAGCGGGCGTACCGGTCCGGGAGCATCGCCGTGTCCCAACCCATGTTGCTGGTGGGTGTGGAGCCGGCGTATGCCATGGGGGTGTTGCTGGTAGCGCCCGTCACCCGGCCGCACACCGCGCAAATGACCTACAACGAACCCTATGGTTTCGTCATGGCGGTGATCAGCATGCGCCAGTTGGTGGCCGACGGCTTGCCCAAGCCCGCGCGGGACAACCTGGTCATGCAGATTGTCGATACTTCCGACACCCAGCAGCGAGTGTTGTACGAGTCGGATAACGCCGTGGCCGATAGCGGCCTGGAGGCGATCCGCCGGCTTACCCTGGGTGATCATGTCTATGCCCTGAGCCTGCGCCCCAGTCAGGTATTTGCCCAGGCCAATCACTCTGCGGTCACCAGTATCCTGGTCATGGGTGGCTTGCTTAGCCTGTTGCTCAGTGCCTTGCTCTACGTGCTGGTCAGCCAGCGCCAGCGGGCGGTGAGGCTGGTACAACAGCGCACCGGGCAATTGCACCAGCGTGAGTATGAGTTGCGCGGCGCCCACGGCCAGTTGCGCAGTGTGCTCAATGCCGCGACCCAGGTGGCAATCATTGCCACGGATCTGCGGGGGGTGATCAACACCTTCAATGCCGGTGCCGAGCAGATGCTGGGTTATCCGGCGCAGCAGGTGCTCGGTCACATGACCCTCGAAAGCCTGCACCTGGCGTCGGAACTGGAAACCCGTGCCATGCAGCTGAGCCAAGCGCTGGGCAAACGGATCATGCCGGGCCAGGCGATGCTGGTGGAGGGGGCCGACAGCCTGCATGAGGCCCGGGAATGGACGCTGGTCCGCCAGGACGGCAGCCAGTTGACCGTGAATATGCTGGCCACGGCATTGCTTGATGACCATGGCTTATGGATCGGACACCTGGCGATCTGCCTGGATGTCACCGAGCAGAAACGCGCCTACGAGGCCCTGGCAGCACGGGATCGGTTGCTGAAAAAACTCAGTGCCCATGTGCCGGGTGGGATTTTCCAGTTCACCCTGGAGCCCAACGACAATTGGCGGTTTATCTACGCCAGCGACGGTATGCGCGATATCTATGAAATCGATCCGGGGCTGTTGCAACAGGATGCCAAGCAAGTTTTCGAACGTATTCACCCCCTCGATGCTGAACGCATCCGCGCTTCTATCCGCTTGTCAGCGCTGCAATTGAGCCATTGGCGCGAAGAATATCGGGTGCAACTGCCAGGCCGCGGCCTGCGATGGATCCGTGGCGAGGCGACGCCGGAAGAGTTACCCGGCGGCGGTACCTTATGGCATGGCTACGTGTCGGATATTTCCG
This sequence comes from Pseudomonas proteolytica, assembly GCF_007858275.1. Taxonomy (GTDB): domain Bacteria; phylum Pseudomonadota; class Gammaproteobacteria; order Pseudomonadales; family Pseudomonadaceae; genus Aquipseudomonas; species Aquipseudomonas proteolytica. The sequence continues at coordinate 105,452 of NZ_VFEV01000007.1, read as the reverse complement.
ATCTAAAGCGGGTGGAGGAGGAGCTGCGGGCGCTGTCGATCACCGACTCATTGACGGGTATCCATAACCGCCGCTACTTCCAGGACCGGCTGAAGGCCGAGATGAGCCGGGTGCGGCGCACGGCGGGTACGCTGGCCGTGATCATGCTGGATATCGACCATTTCAAGCGCATCAATGACCAGCACGGGCACGCTGCCGGGGATGGGGTGTTACAGGAGCTGTGTCGGCGGATCAGCCAGCGTTTGCGCCGCAGCGATGTGTTCTGTCGCCTGGGCGGCGAGGAGTTCATGGTGCTGTGTCCGAACACCGATGGCGTTCAGGCCTACAGCCTGGCAGTTGAATTATGGGAAGTGCTGCGCAGTACACCGATGGAAGGCGTTGGCACCGTGACGGCCAGTTTTGGCGTGGCCAGTTGGCGGGTCGATGACGGTGTGGATGGCTTGTTGTTGCGCGCGGATTCGGCGGTGTACGCCGCCAAGCAAGCGGGCCGGGATCGGGTTGAGTCGCAGCGGTTGCCTGCTTGACGGGTTGGTTGTGACAAGCAGGTTGTTGTGGCAAGCCCGCTCGCCACAACAAGCCTGCTTGCCACAGTAAGCCCGTTGGCAAAGCCACAATCACAACAAGCTGTTTACAGGCCCGGTGCAGCCGCCGCCAGCTTCGGCTGGCGATACAGGTCCAGCAATACCTGGTCCAGCACCGATGATGCACCCCACGGCTTCGGATCGTTGAGGATCGCCACCACTGCCCAGGTATTGCCATTGTTGTCGCGGCTGAAGCCGGCAATGGCGCGCACGGTGTTCAGGGTGCCGGTCTTGACGTGCGCTTCGCCGCGCAGGGCCGTGGTTTTCAGGCGCTTGCGCATGGTGCCGTCACTGCCGGCAATCGGCATCGAGCTGATGAATTCTGCCGCGTACGGGCTTCTCCAGGCGGCTTGCAGCATGGTCGCCATTTCCCGGGCGCTCACGCGTTCGGCACGGGACAGGCCGGAGCCGTTTTCCATCACCAGGTGCGGTGCCGTTATGCCTTTTTTCGCCAGCCACTGGCGGACCACGCGTTGCGCCGCCTTGGCATCGTCGCCGTCGGCATCGTTGCGGTATTGCGCGCCGAGGCTGAGGAACAGTTGCTGGGCCATGGTGTTGTTACTGTATTTATTGATGTCGCGAATGATCTCTGCCAGGTCCGGGGAGAACGCACGGGCCAGGACCTTGGCGGTTTTCGGCACCGGGGCCAGTACGTCGCGGCCCTGGATAGTGCCGCCCAGCTCTTTCCAGATCGCCCGCACGGCACCGGCGGTGTAGGTGGCATGGTCGAGCAGCGACAGATACGTCTGCGAGCTGCAGCCGTCGCCCAACTGGCCGCTGACCGTCACGGTGACGCTGCCATCGGCGGCGGTGACCGGGTTGTAGCGCACGTCACCGGTGCACTGCTTGGCGTTGGTGGCCTTGACCTGATTGTCGATCTGGATGCTGGCAATCGGCGGTTCGACCGAAACCAGCACCCGGCCCGAGTCATTGCGGGTGACGAAACGCAGGGCCTTGAGGTTGACCAGCAGGGCGTCCGGCTTGACCAGGAACGGTTTGTTGGCATCGTTGCCGTCGTCGTTGAATTCCGGCAATTGCGGCTGGATGAAGAAACCACGATCCAGTACCAGGTCGCCGGTCACTTGCTGTACGCCATTGGCGCGCAGGTCGCGCATCAGCAACCAGAGTTTCTCCATGTTCAACTTGGGATCGCCACCGCCCTTGAGGTACAGGTTGCCCCGCAGGACGCCGCCGCTCAGGGTGCCGTCGGTGTAGAACTCGGTCTTCCACTGATGGTTGGGGCCGAGCATTTCCAGGGCGGCGTAGGTGGTGACCAGCTTCATGGTGGATGCCGGGTTGACCGAAACGTCAGCGTTGAACACCGTGGCGGTGCCGGGGCCATTGAGCGGAATCATCACCAGGGACAGCGCATTGTTCTGCAGCTTGGCTTTCTGCAGGGCTTCCTGGACTTTAGGTGGCAAGGTGGTATTGATCGGTGCGGCGGTGACGGAGAGGGCCAGGGGCAAGAGGAAACTGGCGAGTAACAATGGACGCAAGGATTTGACCATAAGAAGTAAGACCCTACTGCATAGGAGGGTGAATGTAGCGGGGGCTATGTAAGAAAATCCCCCAGTGGTCATGAAAGTGTCGGCATTATGCCCCAAGGTGGGGCTACTTGTGCCTCAACGATAGCTGCAAATGGCGGTTTTTTTTAGCCCTGACGTGCCACCCGTCTTGGATTGCCGGGCATTCAGCGCCTTAAACTGGTAGAGTGCCGGCCGTTAATACTTAAGAGGATTGTTCCAATGGCGACTAACCGTTCCCGGCGTCTGCGCAAAAAACTGTGCGTTGATGAATTTCAAGAGCTGGGTTTCGAACTGAACCTGGACTTCAAAGAAGGTTTGGACGATGAAGCGGTTGACGCTTTCCTCGAAGCATTCCTGACTGAAGCGATGGACGGCAATGGCCTGGACTACGTTGGCGGTGATGACTTCGGTCTGGTCTGCAAAGCCACCCGTGGTTCGGTCAACGAAGAGCAGCGTGCCGCTGTTGAAGCGTGGTTGAAGGCTCGTCCAGAGCTGACCCGCGTTGAAGTCAGCGCACTGCTGGACGCCTGGCACCCAGAAAAGCCGATCAACCCGGCTGTCTGATGGCATGAAAAAGCGACCCGCCCGGGTCGCTTTTTCGTTTCAGGGTATTTATCAGGCCTTGCGCCAGTTCAGAATCACCAGCGTCAACACCCCCGCCACAATCCCCCAGAATGCCGAACCGATGGAGAACAGCGTCAGCCCCGACGCCGTGACCATAAAGGTGATCAGCGCTGCTTCCCGTTCCTTGGGCTCATTCATGGCAACGCTCAGGCCATTGATGATCGAGCCAAACAGCGCCAATGCCGCGATCGACAGCACCAGCTCCTTTGGCAGTGCGGCGAACAAGGCCGCCAATGTGGCCCCAAATACCCCGGCGACCCCGTAGAAAATCCCGCACCACACGGCGGCGGTGTAGCGCTTGTTGCGATCCTCATGGGCGTGGGGCCCGGTGCAGATGGCCGCACTGATGGCGGCCAGGTTGATACCGTGGGAGCCAAACGGGGCCAGCACCAGCGAGGCCAGGCCGGTGGTGGTGATCAGCGGTGAGGCCGGCACGTCGTAGCCATCGGCACGCAGGACCGCGACCCCCGGCATGTTCTGCGAGGTCATCGCCACCACGAACAGCGGAATACCAATGCTGATGGTCGCCGCCAGGGAGAAGTGCGGTGTGGTCCATACCGGCGTCGCCACTTCCAGGCTGAACCCGCTGAAGTCCAGTAGCCCCATCAATCCGGACAAGGCGGTGCCGATCAGCAGCGCGGCCAGCACGGCATAACGGGGCGACAGGCGCTTGATGATCAGGTAGGTAAAAAACATGCCCAGCACCAGGGCGGTGCGGTGCTGCGCGGCGACGAAAATCTCGCTGCCGATCTTGAACAGAATCCCGGCCAGCAGCGCGGCGGCCAGTGAAGCGGGAATCTTCTTGACCAGCTTTTCAAAGCTGCCGGTGAGGCCGCAGATCGTCACCAGCACCGCACAGGTGATGTAGGCGCCGATCGCCTCGCCGTAGCTGACCCCGCCCAGGCTGGTAATCAACAGTGCCGCGCCGGGGGTCGACCAGGCGATGGTGATGGGCGTGCGGTAACGCAGGGACAAGCCGATGCTGCACACCGCCATGCCGATGGAAATTGCCCAGATCCATGAGGAGATTTGCCCGGTGGTCAGGCCGGCGGCCTGGCCGGCCTGGAACATCAGCACCAGCGAGCTGGTGTAGCCGGTCATCATGGCGATAAAGCCGGCAACGATGGCCGAGGGCGAAGTGTCGGCCAGTGGGCGCAGGGGCGCCTGGGTCGCGTCGGTCATGGAAAAGTCTTCCTTGTACCCGGCAACTTGTAGGCGCCGGCTTGCGGGCGAAGATCTTCAACGATGGCGCGGGCATTCTGGTGGAAGGCGGCGCTCTCAGGTTCTTCGCGAGCAAGCTCGCTCCTACAGGGGCATCGGGGCAGCATTGATGGGTGGGGAAATCGTGGAATCAAGCCTAAACTCAAACGTAACTGACTGTTGCAATACAGCCGGCCGCGCAAACAGCCGTACAGTGTGTTGGCGCAACGGGTTGTGTACAATGTGCGCTGTTTTTACGCGATACTTGCCAGCGACCCGCTGTACCTTTATTACAGTCAACGTCAATTCGCCGCCGTTCTCCCGACCCGAGTGCCCATGAACGAACAGTTGCAGCCCCTCAAGAAACAGCCGCGAGCCGGTAAGGCCGGTCGCAGTGGAACCCAGGACGATATCGTTTACGCGCATATCTTCGAGGCCATCCTCGAACAACGCCTGGCGCCCGGTACCAAATTGAGTGAAGAAGCACTGGGCGAGATCTTTGGCGTCAGCCGCACCATCATCCGCCGCGCCTTGTCGCGCCTGGCCCATGAAGGCGTGGTGTTGCTGCGCCCCAATCGTGGTGCGGTCGTGGCAAGCCCTAGTGTCGAGGAAGCCCGCCAGGTGTTCCTGGCCCGGCGTTTGGTGGAGCGGGCGATCACCGAACTGGCGGTGCAGCATGCATCGACCGAAGAGCTGGCCGAACTGCGCCAGATGGTCAACGACGAGCGCGACAGCTTCTCCCGCGGGGATCGCGGCGCGGGTATCCGGTTATCCGGCGAGTTCCACCTGAAACTGGCCGAGGCGGCAAAGAATGCCCCGCTGATCAGCTTCCAGCGCAGCCTGGTGTCCCAGACCTCGCTGATCATCGCCCAGTATGAAAGCGGTAACCGCTCGCACTGTTCCTATGACGAACACACCCAGTTGATCGACGCGATCGAGGCCCGGGATTCGGCGTTGGCGGTGAACCTGATGATGCATCACATGGATCACATCGACAGCAAGCTCAACCTCGATGAGGAAAGTGCGTCGGATGATTTGCATGCGGTGTTCTCGCATCTGCTGCAAACCAAGAAGCCGGGCCGCTCCTCAATCAAGCTGTAAACCCGATCAAGCTGTGTAGGGGCTGGCTTGCCAGCGATGCAGGCACCGCGGTGTATCTGTTCACCGCGGTGAAGCCCCTACAGGGGATCAGCGTTGGTGCACCAGATTGCCCGCTGCATACGTCTGCATCACCGCCCGATCATCCCCCAGCGTCATCAGTACAAACAACGTCTCGGCAATGTTATTGGCCTGCTTCAAGCGATAGCTGAGCAGGGGCGTGGCGTTGTAGTCCAGTACCAGGAAATCTGCATCGGTGCCCGGCTGCAAGGTGCCGATCTTGTCTTCCAGGCGCAGCGCTTTTGCACCGCCCAAGGTCGCCAGGTACAGCGATTTGAACGGGCTCAGCCGTGCGCCCTGCAATTGCATGACCTTGTAGGCTTCGTTCAGCGTCTGCAGCAGCGAGAAGCTGGTGCCGCCCCCCACATCGGTGCCCAGGCCCACATTGAGTTTGTGCTTCTCGGCCATCGGCAGGTTGAACAAGCCGCTGCCCAGGAAGAAGTTCGACGTCGGGCAGAACGCCACGGCTGAACCGGCTTCGGCCAGCCGCGCGCACTCGTCGTCGCACAGGTGCACGCCGTGGGCGAATACCGAGCGCTCCCCCAGCAGCTTGTAGTGGTCGTACACATCCAGGTAGCCACTGCGCTCTGGGAACAACTCCTTGACCCATTGCACTTCCTGCAGGTTTTCACTGATGTGAGTCTGCATGTACAGGTCCGGGTATTCCCCCAGCAATTGGCCGGCGAGGGTCAGTTGTTCCGGTGTGCTGGTGGGGGCGAAGCGCGGTGTTACGGCGTAGTGCAAGCGGCCCTTGCCGTGCCAGCGCTCGATCAGCGCCTTGCTTTCCTGGTAGCCGGACTCGGCGGTGTCGGTCAGGTAGTCCGGTGCATTGCGGTCCATCATCACCTTGCCGGCGATCATGCGCAGGTCGAGCTTCTCGGCGGCTTCAAAGAATGAGTTCACCGATTGCGGATGCACGCTGCCGAACACCAGGGCAGTGGTGGTGCCGTTGCGCAGCAGTTCCTTGATAAAGATATCCGCGACTTCTTCGGCGTGGGCCTTGTCGGCGAACTGGCTTTCGCAAGGGAAGGTGTAGGTGTTCAGCCAATCCAGCAGTTGTTCGCCGTAGGCACCGACCATGCCGGTTTGCGGCAGGTGGATGTGGGTGTCGATCAGGCCGGGAGTGATCAGCGCATCCTGGTAATGGGTGATTTCGATGTCGGCGGGCAGCGTCGGCAGCAGGTCGCTGGCGTGCCCGAGGGCACTGATCTGGCCGTTGTCGATCACCAGCAGGCCGTCTTCGAAATACTCATAGGAGGCTTCGATCCCGACGATGGCCGGGTCGGCGAGGCTGTGCAGGATGGCGGCACGGTAGGCTTTGCGAGTCAAAGGCATGGTCGTCTCAATTGATAGCTTGGCTGCGGCGCGAAATCGGCAGCAGTTTGGCAATGGGTTCGGCACTCGCGGTGTGCTGGCCGAAGTTGGCGTTATAGGTGGCGATGATCTCGCCGGCGATGGAGATGGCGATTTCCACCGGCAGTTTGCCCTTCACCTCGGTGAGGCCCATGGGGCAGCGCATGCGTTGCAACTGCGCGGCCTCGAAGCCGCGCTCACGCAGGCGGTGTTCGAACTTGACGCGCTTGGTCTGCGAACCGATCAGGCCAAAGTAGGCAAAGTCATTGCGTTTGAGCAGGGCGGCGGTCAGTTCCAGGTCTAGCTGATGATTGTGGGTCATGACGATGCAATAACTGCCGGCGGGCAGGTCGGCAATTTCATCCACCGGCTCTTCGCTGACGATTTTACGCACGCCCTGGGGGATATGCTCCGGGAATTCCTGCTCCCGCGAATCGATCCAGCGCACCCGGCACGGCAGGCTGGCCAGCAGCGGCACCAGCGCGCGGCCGACATGGCCGGCGCCGAATACGGCAATCTGCGCCTGCACCTGGCCCATGGGTTCGAACAGCAGCACGGTTACGCCGCCACAGCACTGGCCGAGGCTGGCGCCCAGACTGAAGCGCTCCAGGTGGGTGTTGTGCTGGCCACGCACGAGCATGTCGCGGGCGATCTGCATGGCCTTGTATTCCAGGTGGCCGCCGCCGATGGTGTCGAAGGTGTGGGTGGCGCTGACGACCATCTTGGAGCCTGAGTTGCGCGGCGTGGAGCCCAGCTCTTCGATGATGGTCACCAGCACGCAGGGCTCGCCCTGGGTTTGCAGGTTGGCGAGGGCACTGATCCAGTTGTTCATGTCTACCTCAACATTTCTGTTGTCAGTTCGGCCGTCATCGCGGGCAAGCCCGCTCCCACAGGGGAATGCATGCCAAATGTGGGAGCTGGCTTGCCTGCGATGGCAGCACCTCGGTCTAGAGCGAAGCCATCTCGGCCTGTGCCTCAACCGCCTTCGCCGCCTGCAACTGGCGCATCTGCTCACAGCCCCACAACACCCGCTCCGGCGTGGCCGGCGCATCGATCTTGGGTTGATGGCGATAGTCACCCAGGCTCGCAACGGCATCCTTGATCGCGCACCACGAGGCAATCCCGAGCATGAACGGCGGTTCACCCACGGCCTTGGAGTGGAACACCGTGTCTTCCGGGTTCTTGCGGTTTTCCACCAACTTCACCCGCAAATCCAGGGGCATGTCCGCCACCGCTGGGATCTTGTAGCTGGCCGGGCCATTGGTCATCAGCTTGCCCTTGTTGTTCCACACCAGCTCTTCCATGGTCAGCCAGCCCATGCCCTGGATAAAACCGCCCTCGACCTGGCCGATATCGATGGCCGGGTTCAGCGAGGCGCCCACATCGTGGAGGATGTCGGTGCGCAGCATCTTGTATTCGCCGGTCAGGGTATCGACGATCACTTCGCAGCAAGCCGCGCCGAAGGCGAAGTAGTAGAACGGTCGGCCCCGTGCCTGGCTGCGGTCGTAGAAGATTTTCGGGGTCTTGTAGAACCCGGTACTCGACAGCGAGACCTGGGCGAAATACGCCTGCTGGATCAGCTCCTCAAAGGTCAGGATCTGCTCGCGCACCCGCACATGGCCGTTGTGGAACTCAACGTCGGCTTCGCTGACGTCGTATTTGCGCGCGGCAAATTCCACCAGGCGTTGCTTGATGGTCTCGGCGGCGTTCTGCGCGGCCTTGCCGTTAAGGTCGGCACCGCTGGAGGCGGCGGTCGGCGAGGTGTTGGGCACCTTGTCGGTATTGGTCGCGGTGATCTGCACCCGGTCGATTTCCACCTGGAAAATCTCGGCCACCACCTGCGCGACCTTGATGTTCAAGCCCTGGCCCATTTCGGTGCCGCCGTGGTTCAGGTGGATGCTGCCGTCGGTGTAGATATGGATCAACGCGCCGGCCTGGTTGAGGAAGCTGGCGGTGAACGAAATGCCGAACTTGACCGGGGTCAGCGCCAGGCCTTTTTTCAGGATCGGGCTGTTGGCGTTATAGCGGCGAATGGCCTCGCGGCGCTCGGCGTATTGGCTGCTGGCTTCCAGTTCGGCAGTCATCTCTTCGAGCATGTTGTGCTCGACGGTCTGGTAGTAATGGGTGACGTTGCGCTCGGTCTTGCCATAGTAGTTGGCCTTGCGCACGGCCAGCGGGTCCAGCGCCAGATGGCGGGCGATGGCGTCCATCACTTCCTCGATCGCCACCATGCCTTGCGGGCCGCCGAAGCCGCGATACGCAGTGTTGGACGCGGTGTTGGTCTTGCAGCGATGGCCGTTGACCGTGGCGTCGCCCAGGTAATACGAGTTGTCGGAGTGGAACATCGCACGGTCGACAATCGAGTTGGACAGGTCCGGTGAGCAACCGCAGTTACCGGCCAGGTCCAGGTTGATCCCGTGCAGGCGCCCGGTGTCGTCGAAGCCCACGTCGTATTCGATATAGAAGGGGTGGCGCTTGCCGGTCATCAGCATGTCTTCGACCCGCGGCAGGCGCATCTTTGTCGGCTGGCCGGTCAGGCGCGCAACCACCGCACACAGGCATGCCGGGCTGGCGGCCTGGGTTTCCTTGCCGCCGAAACCACCGCCCATGCGGCGCATATCGACGACGATCTTGTTCATCGACACGTCCAGCACTTCGGCCACCAGCTTCTGCACTTCGGTGGGGTTCTGGGTGGAGCAGTAGACGATCATGCCGCCGTCTTCGGTGGGCATCACCGAGGAGATCTGGGTTTCCAGGTAGAAGTGTTCCTGACCACCGATATGCAGGGTGCCCTGGATACGGTTTTTCGCGCTCGCCAGGGCGCCTGCCGAATCACCGCGCTGGTGGGTGTGGCTGTCCAGCACGAAGTGTTTTTTGCGAAAGGCCTCGACCACATCCAGCACCGGCTCCAGGTCTTCGTATTCGATCACCGCCGCCATGGCGGCCTTGCGCGCGGTCTCCAGGTCGCGGGCGGCGACGGCCAGCACCACCTGGCCGACAAACTGCACGGTATCGATGGCCAGCAACGGGTCGCCGGGCATCAGCGGGCCGATGTCTTTCAGGCCCGGCACGTCTTCGTGGGTGATGACGATCCGCACACCCTCGAAGGCGTAGCACGGCGCGGTGTCGATACTGAGGATACGGGCGTGGGCGCGGTCGGACATGCGCGCATACAGGTGCAACTGGTTGGGGAATTCCAGGCGGTCATCGATGTACTGCGCTTCGCCCGACACATGCTTGGCGGCGCTGTCATGCTTGACGCTGCGCCCGACCCCGGACGTCAGGTCCTGGGCAAACAGGGTGGCCATTTCGGCTTGGGTTTTTACCACGGCGTGATGATTAGACATAAGCGGTCACCCGAGTCTCGATGTGCGGTGTTTGCAGCTCGATGAAGTATTTACGCAGCAGGTTCTGCGCGCTGAGCAGGCGGTATTCCTTGCTCGCACGGAAGTCCGACAGCGGGGTGAAATCTTCGGCCAGGGCGGCGCAGGCTTTCTCCACCGTGGCGCTGTTCCAGGTGGCGCCGATCAGTACCGCTTCGCAGTGTTGCGCACGTTTGGGCGTGGCGGCCATACCGCCGAAAGCCACGCGGGCATCGCTGATCACGCCGTTGTCGAGCTTCAGGTTGAAGGCCGCGCATACCGCAGAAATGTCATCGTCCAGGCGCTTGGAAACCTTGTAGGCGCGGAACAGCGCATGGCCCTTGGGCACGATGATTTTCTCGATGAACTCGCTGTCCTGGCGGGCGGTGACGCGGTAGTCGATGAAATAGTCTTCCAGGGCCAGGGTGCGGCGCACGTTGCCCTTGCACAGCACGATCTGCGCGCCAAGGGCGATCAGCAGCGGCGGCGAGTCACCGATGGGCGAGGCGTTGCCGATATTGCCACCGAGGGTGCCCTGGTTGCGGATTTGCAGAGACGCGAAGCGGTGCAGCAGGTCGCCGAAATCGGGGTATTCGTGGTGCAACGCGCTGTAGCAGTCGGAGAGGGCGGTGGCGGCGCCGATTTCCAGGCGGTCGTCAAAGGTCTCGATGCGTTTCATGGCTTCGATGTTGCCGACGTAAATCATCACCGGCAGCGTGCGGTGGAACTGGGTGACTTCCAGCGCCAGGTCGGTGCCGCCGGCCAGCAGCCGGGCTTGGGGATAGGCGTCGTAGAGGTCGGCCAGGTCGGCGACGGTCAAGGGCACCAGGCAGCGCTTGTCGCCGCTGTTCAGCTCACCGGTTTGCGTCGGTGCGATGGACTTGAGGCGGGCAATGGTTTGCGCCTCACGGCTGTCGAACTGGTCCTGGGGCTTGTTGCAACAGGCTTGTTCGGCGGCGGCCAGGATCGGGCGGTAGCCGGTGCAGCGGCACAGGTTGCCGGCCAGGGCTTCGTGGGCCTTGGCGCTGTCCGGGGCGTCGCTGTTTTTTTGCAGGGCAAACAGCGACATCACAAAACCTGGGGTGCAAAAGCCGCATTGCGAGCCATGGCATTCGACCATGGCCTGTTGCACGCTGTGCAGTTGGCCCTGGTGCTTGAGGTCTTCGACAGTGATCAGTTGCTTGCCGTGCAGGGACGAGACAAAGGTCAGGCACGAATTGAGGCTGCGATAGCGAATCTGTTCGGCGCCTTGCTCGTCGGTCTGCAGCTCACCCACCACCACAGTGCAGGCGCCACAGTCGCCGCTGGCGCAGCCTTCCTTGGTTCCGGATTTGCCCAGGTGCTCACGCAGATAGTTGAGCACAGTCAGGTTCGGGTCCAGGGCATGCTCGCTACGGAGCTCCTGGTTTAGTAAAAACTGGATCACGGAAGGCCTCGCAGACTCATTATTGTTGTTAACCGCTTTGCGCCGAATCTAGTCATGTCTGACTTTTCGGTCAACGATTTTCTGACCGAAAGGTCAAGAAAGTGCGATTGCAACACCTTTGATTATGGTTCAGATCCTTGTAACCGCCGTTTCAAGCGGTGCCTGGGCTTTATCGTCTGCTTATTTCATGCCAAATTCGGCGTTGTCGGCCCAGCGATTGCGCTACACTGCCGCCCTTGTACCGATAGAAGATTTTGAAGGGAAAACATGACGTTCAAGGCGCCGGACAGTCTCGCCGAGCAAATCGCTCACCACCTTGCCGAGCGCATTATTCGCGGCGATCTCAAGCCTGGGGAGCGGATCCAGGAACAGAAAGTCACGCTGGCACTCAATGTCAGCCGTGGCTCAGTGCGCGAAGCCTTGCTGATCCTCGAGCGCCGGCACCTTATCGCCATCTTGCCGCGCCGTGGGGCACACGTCACCGAGCTCACCGCGCACAAGGTGCAGAGCCTGTGCACGCTGATGAGCGAGCTGTACATCCTGCTGGGCAACGCGGTCGCCGAAGGCTGGCAGACCCAGGCCGACATGGCGCCCTTCGTGCAGATCCAGCAACGGCTGGTGAGCAATTTCGAGCGCGAGGACATCCGCGCCTTCGTCGAAGAATGCTTCAATGTGATGCGCGCCGCGTACCCCTTCGCCAATAACCCGTACCTGCAGGAAACCGTCGAGAACCTGCAGCCGGCGATGAACCGCGCCTATTACCTGGCCCTGGATCAGCGCAAGGCCTCCATGAGCGAGTACCTGGCGCTGTTCGAGCAACTGCTCGCCGCCGTACTGGCCCGTGACCTGCCGCAGATTCGCCAGGTGCTGTCGGCCTACTGCCAGCGCAGCAGCTCGTTGGTTATCGCAGCCCTGGCGGACGCCTAAGCGTGCGGCTCAAGTGCATCAAACTGGCGGGGTTCAAATCCTTCGTCGACCCGACCACGGTGAACTTCCCCAGTAATATGGCGGCAGTGGTCGGGCCCAATGGTTGCGGCAAGTCGAACATCATCGACGCCGTCCGTTGGGTGATGGGCGAGAGCTCGGCAAAGAACCTGCGTGGCGAGTCGATGACCGATGTCATCTTCAACGGTTCCACCAGCCGCAAGCCGGTGAGCCAGGCCAGCATCGAACTGGTGTTCGACAACTCTGACGGCACGCTGATTGGCGAGTACGCTGCGTATGCGGAAATTTCCATCCGCCGCAAAGTCACGCGCGACAGCCAGAACAGTTACTTCCTCAATGGCACCAAGTGCCGGCGCCGGGACATTACCGATATTTTCCTCGGCACCGGCCTGGGCCCGCGCAGCTACTCGATCATCGAGCAGGGCATGATCTCCAAGCTGATCGAAGCCAAGCCCGAGGACCTGCGCAACTTTATCGAGGAAGCGGCCGGCATCTCCAAGTACAAGGAGCGCCGTCGCGAGACCGAAAACCGTATCCGCCGCACCCACGAAAACCTGGCACGCCTGACTGACCTGCGCGAAGAGCTGGAGCGCCAGTTGGAGCGCCTGCACCGCCAGGCCCAGGCCGCCGAGAAATACCAGGAATACAAAGGCGAAGAACGCCAGCTCAAGGCGCAACTCTCGGCGCTGCGCTGGCAGGCCTTGAATGACCAGGTGGGCCAGCGCGAAGCGATCATCGGCACCCAGGAAATCAGCTTCGAAGCCCTGGTGGCCGAACAACGCAACGCCGATGCGAGCATCGAACGCCTGCGCGACGGTCACCATGACCTGTCCGAGCGCTTCAACCTGGTGCAGGGCCGCTTCTATTCGGTGGGCGGCGACATTGCGCGGGTCGAGCAGAGCATCCAGCACGGCCAGCAGCGCTTGCGCCAGTTGCAGGATGACCTCAAGGAAGCGGAGCGGGCGCGGCTGGAAACCGAATCCCACCTGGGCCATGACCGCACCTTGCTGCTGACCCTCGGGGAGGAGCTGGACATGCTTACCCCCGAGCAGGAAATCACCAGCGCCGCCGCCGAAGAAGCCGCCGCCGCCCTGGAAGAATCCGAAACTACCATGCACGGCTGGCAGGAGCAGTGGGACGCTTTCAACCTGCGCTCCGCCGAACCGCGTCGCCAGGCTGAGGTGCAGCAATCACGCATCCAGCAACTGGAAACCAGCATGGAACGCTTGGCCGAGCGCCAGCGCCGGGTCCTGGAGGAGCGCGCGTTGCTCGCCTCTGCTCCGGAAGACGCGGCGATCATGGCGCTGAGCGAGCAGTTGGCCGAAAGCGAAATGACCCTGGAAGAGCTGGAGGCCAGCGAAGAACAGCAAGTTGAGCGGCTGGAACAATTGCGCCAGGAGCTGCAACAGGCGACCCAGGCGCAGCAACAGGCCCAAGGGGATTTGCAGCGCCTCAATGGGCGCCTGGCCTCACTCGAGGCCTTGCAGCAAGCCGCATTGGACCCAGGCACCGGCACCGCCGAATGGCTGCGCGACCAGCACTTGGCCGAGCGCCCGCGCCTGGCTGAAGGCTTGAAGGTTGAAGCCGGTTGGGAACTGGCCGTGGAAACCGTGCTGGGTGCGGACTTGCAGGCCGTGTTGGTGGACGATTTCGGCGGTTTTGATCTGGCGGGCTTTGCTCAAGGCGATTTGCGCCTGCTCAGCCCCGCAGCCGATGGCACTCGTGTGCCGGGCAGCCTGTTGGATAAAGTCGAGGCGCAGATTGATCTGTCGCCATGGCTGGGCCTGGTAAAACCCGTGGATTCCCTGGAGCAGGCCTTGGCGTTGCGAGGCCAGTTGGCCTCTGGCGAGAGCCTGATCAGCCGCGACGGCTACTGGGTTGGCCGGCACTTTTTGCGGGTGCGTCGCGCCAGTGAAGCCGAAAGTGGCGTATTGGCCCGTGGCCAGGAAATCGTCAACCTGAGTGCCGAGCGCGAAGAGCGCGAGGCCACTCTTGAGGCCTTGGAAACCCAACTGCAAACCATGCGCGCCACCCAGCGCCAACAAGAGACCGGCCGCGAACATTTGCGTCGCCTGTTGCAGGACGAAGCGCGCCAGCAGGGCGAATTGAAAGCCCAGCTTTCCGCCAGCAAGGCCAAGGCCGAACAATTGACCCTGCGTCGTACCCGGCTCGATGAAGAAGTGGCCGAGATGGGCGAGCAGCGCGCCCTTGAACACGAGCAAGTCGGTGAAGCGCGCCTGCAGTTGCAGGAGGCCCTCGACAGCATGGCCCTCGACACCGAGCAGCGCGAGCTGTTGCTGGCCCAGCGTGACAGCCTGCGCGAGCGCCTCGACCGGGTACGCCAGGAAGCGCGCCAGCACAAGGACCACGCCCATCAGTTGGCCGTGCGCCTCGGCTCGTTGCGCGCCCAGCACGACTCCACGCGCCAGGCTCTGGAACGCCTGGAGATGCAATCCGAACGGCTGACGGAAAAACGCGAGCAACTGAGCCTCAACCTGGAGGAGGGCGAAGCGCCGCTGGAAGAGCTGCGCTTGAAGCTCGAAGAGTTGCTCGACAAACGCATGAGCGTCGACGAAGAACTCAAGACTGCACAAATCGCCATGGAAGACGCCGACCGCGAACTGCGCGATGCAGAAAAGCGCCGGACCCAGGCCGAGCAGCAATCGCAATTGATCCGCGGCCAACTCGAGCAGCAGCGCATGGAATGGCAAGCCCTCACGGTGCGCCGCAAAACCTTGCAGGACCAATTGCTGGAAGATGGCTATGACCTGCACGGCGTACTCAATACCTTGACCGCCCAGGCCAACGAGAAAGAAGCCGAAGAAGAACTTGAGCGCATTGCTGCACGTATCCAACGACTCGGCGCGATCAACCTCGCGGCCATCGATGAATACCAGCAGCAGTCCGAGCGTAAACGTTATCTGGATGCCCAGGACGCCGATCTGGTGGAAGCCCTGGACACTTTGGAAAACGTCATTCGCAAGATCGACAAGGAAACCCGTAACCGCTTCAAAGATACCTTTGATCAGATTAATAGCGGTTTACAGGCCTTATTCCCAAAAGTTTTCGGTGGTGGCAGCGCTTACTTGGAACTGACGGGCGAAGATCTACTCGATACAGGGGTAACGATCATGGCGCGGCCTCCGGGCAAGAAGAACAGCACCATCCATTTGTTGTCCGGCGGCGAGAAGGCCCTGACTGCATTGGCGTTGGTATTTGCCATCTTCAAGTTGAACCCGGCGCCGTTCTGCATGCTCGATGAAGTTGACGCGCCGCTGGATGACGCTAACGTTGGACGGTATGCCCGCCTGGTTAAAGAGATGTCCCAGACGGTGCAGTTCATCTATATCACCCACAACAAGATCGCCATGGAAATGGCCGATCAATTGATGGGGGTGACCATGCATGAGCCGGGCTGTTCGAGACTGGTGGCAGTGGATGTCGAAGAGGCGATGGCGATGGTGGAAAGTTAGCCGCAAGTTGCTAGCTTCAAGCGGCAATAGCGTCGGCTTGAAGCTTATGGTTTGTAGCTTAATTCCTGCGTCAGCCGACACATTTTGCGCCAACTGTGTAAAGTTATCTTTGGTCGTGCTAGTTTAATGTCAATTTTTCGTATGCGTGGGCAAAACGTCAGTCAGAACATAGAGTTGGCGCCACGTTTTAAAGCGGTTTGCACGGTGCTAAACCCCTTATTTTTCAGCATTTTTTATAGAGGCAAGGGATTACATGGAAATCGGTCTGCGCGAGTGGCTGATCGTCATCGGCATTGTTGTAATAGCCGGTATTCTTTTTGATGGCTGGCGCCGTATGCGCGGCGGCAAGGGCAAGCTGAAATTTCGCCTGGACCGTAACCTGTCGAATTTGCCCGACGACGACGGCGCTGCCGAGCTGCTAGGGCCGCCCCGTGTCCTGGATACCCATAAAGAGCCACAGCTTGACGAGCATGACTTGCCGTCGATGAGCGCGCCGGTGCGTGAAGCCCGCGAGCCGTCGTCCAAGCGCGGCAAGCGTGGCAGCGCTGCCGTGGCCGAGCCCCATCAGGGTGACCTGAACCTCGACGTCGACGAAGGCCCGAGCTTCAGCAGCCGTGACGGCGACTTCCCGGATGAAAGCCCGGCCAAGAGCGCGCCGCGTGAGTCCACCAAGGATCAGCCGGCAGCTGAAGAAGTGCTGGTAATCAGCGTGATCTGCCGCGACTCGGCCGGCTTCAAGGGCCCGGCGTTGTTGCAGAACATCCTGGAAAGCGGCCTGCGTTTTGGCGAGATGGATATTTTCCACCGTCATGAAAGCATGGCGGGCAATGGCGAAGTGCTGTTCTCCATGGCCAATGCGGTCAAGCCGGGCACCTTCGACCTGGACGATATCGACCTGTTCAGCACTCCGGCGGTGAGCTTCTTCCTTGGCCTGCCAGGCCCGCGTCATCCGAAACAGGCGTTCGACGTCATGGTGGCCGCAGCCCGCAAGCTGTCCCAGGAGCTCAACGGCGAGCTCAAGGACGACCAGCGCAGCGTGCTGACCGCCCAGACCATCGAGCACTACCGTCAGCGCATCGTCGAGTTCGAGCGTCGTGCCCTGACACAGAAACGCTGAGGATTGGTCTTCAGCGTTGTCAGTAGAATTAAGCGCACTAACATATTGAGCAGCTTCGGCTGCTCTTTTGCTTTCTGAGAGAACACCCATGACCGCCGCCCATACCCGCATCCTCGAACTGCGCGCTGAACTGGATCAGCACAACTACCGTTACCACGTACTCGACGAACCGAGCATCCCGGACGCCGAGTACGATCGGTTGTTCCACGAACTCAAGGCGCTGGAAGCCGAGCATCCGGACCTGGTGACCCGCGACTCGCCCACGCAGCGGGTCGGTAGCGCGGCGTTGTCTGCGTTTACCCAGGTGCGCCACGAGATCCCGATGCTCAGCCTGGGCAACGCCTTTGATGAAACCACCATGCTGGAGTTTGATCGCCGGGTCACCGAGGGCCTCGACCTGCCGGTGGGCGATCTGTTTGGCGGTGGGGCGGCGGTGGAATACAGTTGTGAGCCCAAGCTTGATGGCCTGGCGGTCAGCCTGCTGTATCAGGACGGCGAACTGGTGCGCGGCGCGACCCGCGGCGATGGCACCACCGGCGAAGACATCAGCGTGAATGTGCGCACCGTGCGCAATATCCCGTTGAAGCTACACGGCACAGGTTGGCCGGCGACCCTGGAAGTGCGCGGCGAAGTATTCATGTCCAAGGCCGGTTTCGAGCGCTTGAATGCCACGCAGCTGGAAGTCGGCGGCAAGACCTTCGCCAACCCGCGTAACGCGGCGGCGGGCAGCCTGCGCCAACTCGATTCGAAGATTACCGCCAGCCGGCCCTTGGAGTTCTGCTGCTACGGCGTGACCACGGATATCAGTGACACCCATATCGGCAACCTGCAGCAGTTGCAGAAGTGGGGCATGCCTATCAGCCATGAGCTGAAGCTGGCCAAGGGCATCGAGGATTGCCTGGAGTACTACCGCGATATCGGTGAGCGGCGTAACAGCCTGCCCTATGAAATCGACGGGGTGGTGTTCAAGGTCAACAGCATTGCCTATCAGCGTGAACTGGGCTTCCGCGCCCGCGAGCCGCGCTGGGCCATCGCCCATAAGTTTCCGGCAATGGAAGAACTGACCGAGTTGCTGGACGTTGAATTCCAGGTCGGCCGCACCGGCGCCGTGACGCCGGTAGCGCGTTTGAAGCCGGTCAAGGTGGCTGGCGTCACCGTGTCCAATGCGACGTTGCACAACATGGACGAAGTGGCGCGCCTGGGCCTGATGATCGGTGACACGGTGATCATCCGCCGTGCGGGGGATGTGATCCCACAGGTCGTGTCGGTGGTTGCCGAGCGTCGCCCGGAAAATGCCCGCGCGGTACAGATTCCTGAGAACTGTCCGGTGTGTGGATCCCACGTGGAGCGCACCCAACTGGTCAAGCGCAGCAAGGGCAAGGAAACCGTCAGCGAAGGCGCGGTGTATCGCTGTGTCGGGCGCCTGGCCTGTGGTGCGCAGCTCAAGCAGGCGATTATCCATTTCGTTTCGCGACGGGCGATGGATATCGATGGCTTGGGCGACAAGACCATCGAGCAGTTGGTCGATGAAAAGCTTATTGGCTCGCCGGCTGACCTGTACAAGCTCAAGTACGAACAGATCATCGACCTGGAAGGCTTTGCCGATGTTTCCAGCAAGAAGCTGAT
Organism: Pseudomonas proteolytica; assembly: GCF_007858275.1. Lineage (GTDB taxonomy): Bacteria > Pseudomonadota > Gammaproteobacteria > Pseudomonadales > Pseudomonadaceae > Aquipseudomonas > Aquipseudomonas proteolytica. The sequence continues at coordinate 87,061 of NZ_VFEV01000007.1, read as the reverse complement.
CGCCGCCATTGAAAACAGCAAGACCCCGACCCTGGCCCGGTTTATCTACGCCTTGGGCATTCCCGATGTGGGTGAGGAAACCGCCAAGGTACTGGCGCGCTCCCTGGCGTCCCTTGAGCGCGTGCAGCAAGCTTTGCCGGAAGTGCTGACGTACTTGCCGGATGTGGGCCTGGAAGTGGCTCACGAGATTCATAGCTTCTTTGAAGACAGTCACAACCAGCAGGTGATTGGCGCGCTGCTGTCGCCGGACGAATGCGCGCTGGTGTTGCAGGATCAGGGCGAACTGAGCGCCGAGTTTGCCGCCAGCACCACCTTGGGCGGCTTTCTTGACAAGTTGCATGTGCCTTCCGTGGGGCCGGGGGCTGCGCAGAAACTGGCGGACAAGTTCGGCTCCCTGGAGGGCGTTATCCAGGCCGACTGGCTGGACATGCGCCAGGCGCTGCCGGAGAAGCAGGCCAAGGCGGTGCGGGAGTTCTTTGATAATCCGGAGAATGCCCGCCGTGCGTTGGCTATCGAGCAGCAGCTCAAGGACTTCGGCATGCACTGGCAGAGCGAGAAGAGGGTGGTCGAGGGCTTGCCTGAGGCGGGTCATACCTGGGTGCTGACGGGCTCGCTGGAGTTGATGAGCCGCGACGTGGCCAAGGAAAAGCTCGAAAGCCTGGGCGCCAAAGTGGCGGGTTCGGTCTCGGCGAAAACCCATTGCGTGGTCGCAGGGCCGGGCGCCGGGTCGAAGCTGGCCAAGGCCAGTGAGCTGGGGTTGAAGATCTTGGACGAGGAGGCTTTCGTCGCCTTCCTGGCCAAGCACCACATCACTGTCTGATACCGGCCCGATCTTGTAGGAGCGAGCTTGCTCGCGAAAAACCTCAACGATAACGCGGGGTATTTGGTTCCCCGTGGCGGTCTCAGGTTCTTCGCGAGCCAGTTCGCTCCTGCAAGGGGCTGATTGCATCCACTTTGAACGATCTTGCGTGGGGAATGATCTAGTCTTGGGCACGCCCCTGGAGAGATCGCCATGTTCCGCTACTTCGAGCAACTCAGTTCGCGCATTGCTGCGCCGTTCACGGCGGGCCCGTCGCGCAACAGCAAGGTGTGGCAGTGCCGTTGCGGGCAGTCGCTGTTCTTTCGCAACAGCCAGTGCCTGGCCTGCTCGGCGCTGCTGGGCTACTTGCCCCAGCAAAGCCGGCTGTCGTCCCTGCAGCCAGGGCCCGTCGTCGATACTTGGCTCCAGGACGACAACCTCGACGCCGGTGCCTTTCGCCGCTGCGCCAACCTCGACACCCCGGCCGCCTGCAACTGGCTGATCCCGGCGTACAGCACCGCGCCGCTGTGTGTGGCGTGCAGCCTCAATCGCACCATCCCCGACCTGTCGATCCCGGAAAACCACGAGCGTTGGCGCAAAGTCGAAACCGCCAAGCGCCGACTGGTGGCGCAACTGATCAGCCTGGGGTTGCAAGTCATCCCCAAAACGGTTGATGAAGACAGCGGCCTGGCATTTGACTTCGTGGGCATCGACCTGGAAGGCAAGGCTCCCACAACAGGGCATGCCAATGGCCTGATCACCCTGGATATCAAGGAAGCCGACGACGAGCATCGTGAGAAAATCCGGGTGCAGATGCGGGAGCCGTACCGCACCTTGCTCGGCCATTTCCGGCATGAGGTGGGCCATTATTACTGGGATCGCCTGATCGCCGGCAGCCATTGGCTTGAACCCTTTCGCAACCTGTTCGGCGATGAGCGCGCCAGCTATGCCGACGCCCTCGACCAGCACTACCAGAACGGCCCGCGCCCAGACTGGCAGCAAACCTGCGTCAGCGCCTATGCCACCATGCACCCATGGGAGGACTGGGCGGAAACCTGGGCCCACTACCTGCACATGATGGACGCGGTCGACACGGCCCTGGGGTTTGGCATGAGTGCGCGGGAAATGGACCTGGACTATCAGCCGTTTCCCCTCACGACCCTCTATGACCCTGAGCATCCTGGCGGGGCGGCGTTTCTGTCATTCGTCAACGCCTGGATCGAGCTGGCTGGCATGCTAAACGAACTGTCCCGCAGCATGGGGCAGCCGGATTTCTACCCGTTCGTGCTGCCGCCGGCGGTGATCGCCAAGCTGCACTTCATTCACCTGGTGATCCAGGAAGAGGGCGGCCGGGCCGACGAAGCCGTTCATCTGTAGGCGCGAGCATGCTCGCGAAGATCGTTAACGATAACGCGGGCATTCTGGATGAATGTGGAGCACCCGGATTCTTCGCGAGCAAGCTCGCTGCTACAGGGCTTCTGCGAAACCAGTGGGCAAGTACTTGAACCTCATAAGATTTTTAATCCTGAACTGACGGTTGTAACTTCCGATGAGATCGGTACAATGGCCCCGCTTGCCGAGAGGCCAGCGTCGTTATGGTGACCCCATCGGTCCCCCCGCAACGATTACCCGTGAACCTGGTCAGATCCGGAAGGAAGCAGCCACAGCGGGAACATTGTGTGCCGGGGTGTGGCTGGTGGGGTTGCCTCCATAACGCTCTCCTGTTTGCATCCATTTTCAATCCGATAGAATTTTTCGCCTGTCCCAGCCTGTTCTGCCAGGGGCAAGGTAGCCGTACGCCGCGATTTCTCGCGGCGTTTTCGTATCTGGCAATCAGCCCTTGTTGCGATTGAAGAACTTGCGCGCGCCAGCCAGCAACGCCACCACACCAATCACCAGAAATTTCTTCGCCGCCAGCAGGAAGATGCCGATCTTGGCAAACAGCCCGGCTTTGCCGGCTATACCGCCTGCGACCAGCGCTGCCAGGCCGTAAGAGGCCAGTTTGTCAGTGCTGGGGTTGTAGTCGGTGTAAAGATTGCCGTCGGTGAAGTTGGTGAAAGCCAGGACTTTGGGCAGTTCCTGTTTGATGGTAGGCAGGTCGGCCATGGCGGCGACGGCGTTGAGTTCCAGCACGCCCTCGCGGCCCAGCACGCGGATGCTGTAGTTGAGGGTGTTCTGGTCGGCGTCGTCGGCTTTCAGTTCGCGGGCCCAGTACATTTTGTGGGACTGTTGGTCGTAGTGCGGCGGTTCGGCCCAGCCCAGCAGGTGCAGGCCGGCGTAGCCCTGTTTCTGGCGTTCCTGATTGTCTTGGGCATCGTCTTCCTGCATTTGCTTGAGCAGTTCGGCGTAGTCGATTTTTGCCGCGTCTTCGTCGGAAATATGCCCGTCGTCCTTGTAGCTGACGATGACGCCCCAGCCGCGTGCGGACAGCGGGCTGACGGCCTTGGGTATGATCATGCCCAAGGTGTTGAAACCTGGAGGGTTGCCCCAGCCATCGGTGAGCAGGCGTTCGGTGTCCTTGGGGTCGAGGTAGTAGAACTCGTCGTTGAGCTTGAGCGTGGCGATGCCGCCGGGCAGGGTGACGGTGCCGGTCTGCTGCTTGAGGGAGGCGAGGAAGTGTTCGGCGGTTTCGGCAGGTGCGCTGGCTTCGACCGGCGCTGGCGCTGTGGTGGCATAGATCGGCGCGCCAGGCAGGCTCAAGGCGGCAGCCACCACCAGTAGGCGGAGGTAGTTCATGGTAGTCCCTTACATTTTGAAATAATTGCGCGGAAGGATACCGAATCCGCCTGTGCCGCGCGAGCAGGCTGGCAAAAGGCGTGGCCCAGCGCCTGCCAGGAGAGGGGCTGTCCGGTCGGATCATGTCAGTAGGCAAAGAGCAAAGAACAGGTTGCATCAGCGACCTGCTCTCTTTTATGTCGTACGAGCTCTAAGGCTTGGACAAGGCCTGGTCTACCGCCGCTATCAGCTTTCCCAGATCCTTCGGGGTGGCCTTATGAATGACACCGAACAGATAAGCGCGCTGTTCTTCCTCATCGCCCAGATCGGCAAAAAAGACTTTCAGCTTCACTCCCAGAGCCTCTGCAAACAAGAAGAGAGCGTCAACGCTGGGTGTATAGGTGCCGGTTTCGAAGCGGCTAATGGTTTTAGGGTCAAAACCGGTTTTCTCACCTAGTTCAGCCTGAGTAAGCCCCGCTACCTTTCGATAGCGTCTGATGGCTGGACCCAAACTTGAAATTTGCATCGCTCAATTCCCATTTAGAATCAAGAACTTAACGATAAATATTGGCATTAGACAACGGCACGCACCATCACCTTTTCTTGCAAAATGTGATGTAATTCGTAGAATCGGCGTTTAGGACAAGTATTTGGCGGTGTCGTTTCACAGGGCATCTTTATGAAACAGGAAATCATTGCTTTCTCCTCACTTTCATAAAGGTAGTTGCAAAACAGTGGCTTGGCCCCAGCGCCAAGCTCCCTTTTGCGCGCCCATGCAGCCCCCGCCTCTCACACCAGACGCTCGAATTAAAGCCTAGTTGATCTTCGTCAAGTCGAAGGTCAGGAGCTGGGCAAAACCTGGTTTGGCCGCCGAATGGGGCCAGCCAGCCGATTGACGGTTTACCCGTCTGGAAATACCCCTCTACCTGCCGGATCTACCCGATCCCGGGCCGGTAGATCGAATGCTGTCCATGGAGCTTTAAAGTGCGCGTCAATTTGCCGGTCACCACAGTTGAACAGACTTTCGGGGAGCAGCAACGGCTCATTTCCGCTACTGATATCAATAGCCACATTACCTACTGCAACGCCGAGTTTGCTGCCATGAGCGGCTTCACCCAGGCTGAACTGATCGGCAGCACCCACAACCTGGTACGCCACCCAGACATGCCGCCTGCGGTCTTCGAACTGATGTGGCGCTACCTCAAGGCCGGCCAGAGCTGGATGGGCGTGGTCAAGAATCGCTGCAAGAATGGCAACTTCTATTGGGTCAGCGCCTATGTGACGCCGATCCTCGAAGATGGCCGGTTGGTGGGCTACGAGTCGGTACGGGTCAAGCCAACGCGTGAGCAGGTCAAGCGGGCCGAAGCGCTCTACGCCCGCTTGCGTGCCGGGCGTTCGGCGGTTTCGCTGCAGCAACGCCTGGGCCAGGTCTGCAATGCCCTGGCCATCCCCGCCCTGGCAGCGGTGCTCGCTGGCGGTGCGGTGCAATGGCTGCCCGCTGGTTGGGCGCAGGCATCCACCGCACTGCTGTTTCTCGGCCTGGGCGCTTGGGCTCACCTGCGTCTGGGGCGGCAGCTCAGCCAGATCGTCGAGCATACCCCCAACACCTTTTCCGACCCCATCAGCGCCATGACCTACAGCGATGCGCTGGGTCCGGCCGCGCAATTGGAGATGATCCTGATCAGCGAAGAGGCGCGTTTGAAAACCGCCCTCACGCGCCTCAGTGACCTAGCCACCCAGATGGCCGAGGCGGCGACCGATTCCAGTGTGTTGTCGGGCAATACCGAGTCGGCGCTCCTGGAACAGCGCGCCGAGACCGATATGACTGCCGCCGCCATGACTGAAATGGCCGCGTCCATCGCCGAAGTGGCGACGCATGTACAGCAGACTGCCAGCGAAGCCCGCACCGCCAATGACCTGGCCGGGCAGGGCAGCCATGTCGTCGGTACCACACGCGAGGCGATCCAGCTGTTGGCGGCCACCGTCACCCAGATCAACCAGGCGGTGGGCCATCTGGCCGGCCAGACCCAGGAAATCCGCGTGGCGGCGAGCATGATCCAGGCCATTGCCGACCAGACCAACCTGCTGGCGCTGAATGCCGCCATCGAAGCGGCGCGGGCCGGTGAGCAGGGGCGTGGCTTTGCCGTGGTGGCCGATGAAGTGCGGGCACTGGCGGGCAAGACGCGGGAGTCGACCGAGCAGATTCAGGGCATCATCCAGAATCTGCGCGCTGGCGCCGAAGAAGCAGTGGAAATTGCCAGCACCGGCATTCACGAAGCCGAGCAGGGCGTGCAACAAGTGTTGCAAGCGCAACAGGCACTGCTGGGTATTCGCCAGGCAGTGGAGCGCATTAGCGGCATGAGCCAGCAAATGGCTGCAGCCTCACAGGAACAATCCCACGTCGCAGAGGATGTTTCACAACAGATCAATAACGTCGCGGCCACGGTACAAAAGACAGCGGGCAATGCCAACGCTGCAGTCACCCGTGGCCGCGAACTTGAAAGCATCTCTTCCGGGTTGCGTGCCCTGGTCGAGCGGTTCAACCGCTAGCCACCTAGAGCCTCATTCATGGATGAGAAATACCGCAGGGCCGTGGATGCCGCCGCCATTTTCTCCGAGACAGACCTCACCGGCCGCATCACCTACGTCAACGACCAATTCTGCGGCATGTCCGGCTACAGCCGCGACGAGTTGCTGGGGCGCAACCACCGGATCCTCAGTTCCGGGTTGCACCCTGCCGGGTTTTTCCAGGGTATGTGGCGCACCATCACCGAGGGCAAGGTCTGGCGCGGGGAGATCTGCAACCGCGCCAAGGATGGTTCGCTGTATTGGGTCGACAGCACCATGGTGCCGTTGGTCGATGAGCGTACCGGCAAGGTGCAGAAGTTCGTGTCGATTCGTTTTGATGTCAGCGAAAAGCGCCAGCTGTTGCAGACTCTGCAATGGCGGGTCGGTCACGATGTGCTGACCGGCCTGCCCAACCGCGCCTATCTTTCCGAATTACTCGTGCAGTCTTTGGAGTTCTCCCGCAGCGAGCACATTCCCCTGGCGGTGTGCATGCTCGACCTGGACGGCTTCAAGGCGGTCAACGATGGCTATGGCCATGCCTCTGGCGACCTGTTGCTGGTGGAGGTCGCCAGCCGCCTGCGTGACATCATTCGTGGTGAAGATGTGGTCGCCAGGCTCGCCGGTGACGAATTCGTATTGATCCTGCGCTACGTGCGCGACGCCGAAGAGTTGAACCGCGCATTGCGGCGCATCCTCACGGCCATTTCCGAGCCGTACTCGATCCTGGGCGCGCAGATCAACGTGTTTGCCAGCATCGGCGTCACGCTGTTCCCGTTGGATGACGAGGATGCCGATACGCTGCTGCGCCACGCCGACCAGGCCATGTATGTGGCCAAGCAAAGTGGCCGTAACCGCTACCAGTTGTTTGACGTGTCCCTGGAGCAGGAGGTCAAGGCCACCCACCAGACCGTGCAGCAGATTCGTCAGGCCCTGGCGGCGGGGGAGTTGTGCCTGCACTTCCATCCCAAGATCAATTTGCGCCACGGCCAGGTCGTGGGGTTCGAAGCATTGCTGCGCTGGCAGCACCCGATACGCGGGCTGGTATCGCCCAAGGATTTCCTGTCGTTGATCGAGCAGACCGACCTGATCGTCGATGTCGGCGAATGGGTCATGGACCAGGTGCTTGCCCAAATGCGCCAGTGGCAGGAAGCCGGACATCGCTGGCCGGTCAGCGTGAATATCTCGGCGCGGCATTTCCAGCGCGCGGATTTTGTCGAGCGCCTGCAACAACTGCTGGCCCAGCACCCCGACGTGGCGCCACACATGCTGGACCTGGAGATTGCCGAATCGGTGGCCATCGATCACATCCAGCGGGTCACCGAGCACCTTGCGGCCTGCCAGGCGCTGGGGGTGCGTTTTTCCCTGGATGATTTCGGCACCGGCTATTCGTCCCTCAGCTACCTCAAGCGCCTACCGACGCAGACCATCAAGATCGACAAGTCGTTTGTACGCGATATCCTCCATGACAAGGACGATTTGGCCCTGACCCAGGCTGTGATCGGCCTGGCCCGGGCATTTGGTCGTGAGGTGATCGCCGAGGGCCTGGAAACCCTGGAGCACGGCCAACTGCTGCTGCGCATGGGCTGTGAAGTGGCCCAGGGTTACTACTTCGCCCAGCCGATGCCGGCTGCCGAGGTGCCGGCTTGGGCGGCGGGGTTTGATCTGCTCAACTATGGCGCCGGCGCAGGTGAAAGCTGACGTCCACCGTCGCCGGTATAGAGCTTGATGATTTCGTCAATTTCCCCTGACATCTTCATGCGCAGCAGCGTGCGCAAAATCCGTTGCACGGGCAGGGCCGGGTCGTTACGCACGTAGCAACCCAGGCTTTGCTCCTCGACCACCGCCACCACGTGCAGCCCCCGGCCTGGCGGCAACTGCTGATTAAAGCGCTCCAGGGTCCATTCGTTGGTCACCGCGTACTTGAAGCGGCCCGCCACCAGCTTGTGCAGCACTTGCTCCTCGCTGCGGGCGTCGTCGCGCTTGAGTTGGCCCTTGGCGAACAGCGGTTCAAGGGTTGGGTAGGTGTAGTTGAGCACTGTGCCGATATTCTGTGTTGCCAGCTTCGTCACATTCACCGAAAGCGGCGGGACATGGGCGCTGACCATCACATTGCGCTGGACCCATAACGGAATGCTCCAGACATAATCGCCAGACAGGTTGTTGAGCCACGCCTGTGCGACGTAGCAGCGCACATCGACCTCGCCGCGTTCCATGGCCGGGGCGATGCGGGCCCGGGCCAATACCTGGAATTGGGCCGGGTGGCCCACCTGGTTTGCCAGGCTCAACATCAGGTCATGCAAAATGCCTTGGGTCGGCTGGCCCCCGTCGATCTGCACCATGGGCATGGCCCAACTGTCGGAAATGGCAAAGCGCAACGGGGCGGGCGCCGCCAGGCTCAGTGAGGTGATCATCCATAAAGCGCCCAGGACTACGCGCATAAACTCTCCGGGATCAGCCCTTTGCAGGGCATGCCACTACCAGCTTAGTCAGATTAGGCGAGCGTGCCGGATGCAATTTCCCCCCTGCTCCGCTAGCATTACCGGCTCCCGCTTCCCAGTTGCGACGGTTTTCGATGAGTTATCAGGTTCTTGCACGTAAATGGCGTCCGCGCTCGTTCCGCGAAATGGTCGGCCAGACCCATGTGCTCAAGGCTCTGATCAATGCCTTGGACAGCCAACGGCTGCACCACGCCTACCTGTTCACCGGCACGCGCGGGGTGGGCAAGACCACCATTGCGCGGATCATTGCCAAATGCCTGAACTGTGAAACGGGCATCACTTCGACCCCCTGCGGTACCTGCTCGGTATGCCGGGAGATTGACGAAGGGCGCTTTGTCGACCTGATCGAGATCGACGCCGCAAGCCGCACCAAGGTCGAGGACACCCGCGAACTGCTGGACAACGTGCAGTACGCCCCCAGCCGCGGGCGCTTCAAGGTCTACCTGATCGACGAAGTGCACATGCTCTCCAGCCATTCCTTCAACGCCCTGTTGAAGACCCTGGAGGAGCCGCCGCCCTACGTTAAGTTCATCCTGGCCACCACCGACCCGCAGAAACTTCCTGCAACGATCTTGTCGCGGTGCCTGCAGTTCTCTCTCAAGAACATGACCCCCGAGCGTGTGGTCGAGCATTTGACCCACGTGCTCGGTGTGGAGAACGTGCCGTTCGAAGACGACGCGCTGTGGCTGCTGGGCCGCGCCGCCGATGGCTCGATGCGTGACGCCATGAGCCTGACCGACCAGGCCATTGCCTTCGGTGAAGGCAAGGTAATGGCCGCCGACGTGCGCGCCATGCTCGGCACCCTTGATCACGGGCAAGTGTTTGACGTGCTGCATGCGCTGATCGAAGGCGACGCCAAGGCGTTGCTTGAAGCGGTGCGCCATCTGTCGGAGCAGGGCCCGGACTGGAATGGCGTGCTTTCGGAAATTCTCAATGTGCTGCACCGCGTCGCGATTGCCCAGGCGCTGCCTGAAGGGGTCGATAACGGCCACGGTGACCGCGACCGCGTGCTGGCCCTGGCTCAGGCATTGCCAGCCGAAGATGTGCAGTTCTACTACCAGATGGGCCTGATCGGGCGCCGTGACCTGCCGTTGGCACCCGATCCGCGCGGCGGGTTTGAAATGGTCATGCTGCGCATGTTGGCGTTTCGCCCCGCAGACACCGCCGACGCGCCGAGACAGCCGCTAAAGCCAGTGGGGATCAGCCAGGCCACAGTTGATTCCGCCAAATCAGTGGCTGGCGCGGCGGTCGTCGCGCCAGAACCTGTGGCAGTCGCCCCAGCCCCGGTCGCGGTCGAGCCTGTGGTGCCTGTAGTGGCGCCGGCGCCGGCTGCCGAGCCTGCGCCCGCGCCGGTGGTCGACCTGCCCTGGAATGAGCCGGTAGAGACCGTGCTCGAGCAGGCACCTGCCGAAGAGCCTGTCCTGGAAACCATCGCCGAGCAGCCCGAACTGACGCCGATGCCCACGCCAACCCCCGACAGCGTGGTGCCGGACGCGCCGGAGTGGGTCTCGGCACCGGTACCCGAGCCAACCATTGCCGACGTGGACGCCGCCACCCCGGGCATCGACCTGGATGACGAACCGCCGCTGGATGAAGACTACATCGAGCCGGACGTGGATTCGGCCTACAGCTACCTGGACGACCTGGCCAGCGAGCACACCGCCGAGCCTGCGCCCGAGCCCGAGGCGGAACCTGCCGCCATGCCGGCCACCGGCCTGGCCCTGCAATGGTTGGAGCTGTTCCCGAAATTGCCGATCTCCGGGATGACCGGGAGCATCGCCGCCAACTGCACGCTGATCGCCGTCGATGGCGATCACTGGCTGTTGCACCTGGACCCGGCCCACAGTGCCCTGTTCAACGCGACCCAGCAGCGCCGGCTCAACGATGCCCTGAACCAGTTCCACGAACGCACCCTGACGGTGACCATCGAGCTGATCAAGCCCGAGCAGGAAACCCCGGCCCAGGCCGCCACCCGTCGCCGGCTCAACCGCCAGCTCGAGGCCGAGGAGTCGATCCAGGCCGATCCGCTCATCCAACAGATGATGGAGCAGTTTGGCGCGGTGGTGCGACACGATACTATTGAGCCCGTCGAAGCCCAGGCCGCAGCGGGCTGATAATTGAAGGCGTCGTGCCCCGAGGCACGGCGCCGTATTGATCCACGTACTTTTGAGGTGATTCCCATGATGAAAGGTGGCATGGCCGGCCTGATGAAGCAGGCGCAGCAAATGCAGGAAAAAATGGCCAAGATGCAGGAAGAACTGGCCAACGCCGAAGTCACCGGTAAAGCCGGTGGCGATATGGTCAGCGTGGTGATGACCGGTCGTCACGACATCAAGCGCGTGAGCATCGACCCAAGCGTATTGCCGGGCGTTGGCGAAGACGACCTGGAAATGCTCGAGGCCCTGTTCGCCGCGGCCGTCAACGACGCCGTGCGTAAGATCGAAGCCAACAGCCAGGACAAAATGTCCGGTGTGACCGCGGGCATGCAACTGCCGCCGGGCATGAAGCTGCCGTTCTGATCGGTGACATGCAACAAAAAATGCCAGGCCTCGTGCCTGGCATTTTTGTTTGTGTCGGTCAAAATCGAACGTCAGTATTGCAACAGCTGTCTGCACCCTATACCGCTGAATTCAATCACCGATAAAAGGAGCCTTGCTGATGACTCAAGCCATGACCCTTAACCAGCGCATCGTCCTGGTATCCCGCCCGCAGGGTGCACCCGTGCCAGAGAACTTCCGCCTGGAGCGCGTGGCGCTGCCTGACCTGGCAGACGGCCAGGTCCTGCTCAAGACCCTGTTCCTGTCCCTTGACCCCTACATGCGTGGGCGTATGAGCGACGCACCGTCCTACGCCGCACCGGTAGAAATCGGCGAGGTAATGACCGGCGGTGCTGTCAGTCGCATCGAACAGTCGCGCAACCCCAAGTTCGAGGTGGGCGACCTGGTGGTCGGCGCCACGGGTTGGCAAAGTCACAGCATCAGTGACGGCCGCAACCTGATCCCCGTGCCCAAGGGGCTGCCAAGCCCGTCCATGGCCCTTGGCGTACTGGGCATGCCTGGTATGACGGCCTATATGGGCCTGATGGATATCGGCCAACCGAAGGCCGGGGAAACCCTGGTGGTGGCGGCAGCCTCGGGCGCGGTGGGTTCTGTGGTCGGCCAGGTGGCCAAGCTCAAGGGGCTGCGCGTGGTGGGCATCGCGGGCGGCGCCGACAAGTGCCGCTATGTGGTGGAGGAGCTGGGTTTTGACGCTTGCATCGATCACAAGAGCGCAGATTTCGCCGATGAGCTGGGCCAGGCCTGTTTCAACGGGGTGGACATCTATTACGAGAACGTCGGCGGCAAGGTATTCGACGCCGTACTGCCTTTGCTCAACCCCAAGGCGCGGATCCCGCTGTGCGGCCTGATTGCCGGTTACAACGCCCACGAAGCCCCCACCGGGCCCGATCGGCTGCCGGCGTTGCAACGGACCTTGCTGACCAAGCGCGTGCGCATCCAGGGCTTTATCGTGTTCGACGACTATGGCGACCGCCATCCGGAATTTATCAGCGCCATGGCGCCCTGGGTGCGTGACGGCAAGGTCAAGTTCCGCGAAGACGTGGTCGATGGCCTGGAGCAGGCACCCGAGGCATTTATCGGGCTGTTGGAAGGACGTAACTTCGGCAAGTTGGTCGTGCGTATTTGACGCTTATCCGAGGCGCGGGTATAAACCGCGTCTCGTTGTTTTGTCGGACTTTTGCCCCATGAGCTTCAGCCCCCTGATTCGTCAACTGATCGACGCCCTGCGCACCTTGCCGGGCGTGGGCCAGAAAACCGCCCAGCGCATGGCGCTGCAACTGCTGGAGCGTGACCGCAGCGGTGGCTCGCGGCTGGCCCAGGCCTTGAGCCAGGCCATGGAAGGCGTGGGCCATTGCCGCCAGTGCCGCACCCTGACCGAAGAAGAACTGTGCCCGCAATGCGCCGATCCTCGTCGTGATGACACGCTGCTGTGTGTGGTCGAAGGCCCGATGGACGTGTACGCCGTGGAACAGACCGGCTATCGCGGGCGCTACTTTGTGCTCAAGGGCCACCTTTCGCCCCTCGACGGCCTGGGGCCGGAGGCGATTGGCATCCCGCAACTGGTGGCGCGCATTGAAGAGCAGGGCACCTTCACCGAAGTGATCCTGGCTACCAACCCAACGGTGGAAGGCGAAGCCACTGCGCATTACATCGCGCAACTGCTGACCAACAAAGGCTTGATCACTTCGCGCATCGCCCACGGCGTTCCGCTGGGTGGCGAGCTGGAGTTGGTGGACGGCGGCACCCTGGCGCACTCGTTTGCCGGTCGCAAACCTATCGCCCTCTAACACCCACCACAAATCCCCTGTGGGAGCGGGCTTGCTCGCGAAAGCGGTCGATCAGTCAATACATTTAGCGACTGATGCCCCGCTTTCGCGAGCAAGCCCGCTCCCACAGGGGATTTTTGCTGTGGTCGAAATTTCCGTTTGGCTTGATAACCAAGCAAGCGCTTGGTAAGTTCGCTCCACCTCTCCGTGGAGCTTGCCGATGCCTGCCTATCAGGAATACTTCGATCCCAGCCACCAATTGGTCCGCGACAGCGTGCGCCGTTTTGTCGAGCGCGAGATTCTGCCGGGCATCGAGCAATGGGAGGAGGCCGAGCACTTCCCGCGCGACTTGTACCTCAAGGCCGGTGCGGCGGGGATTCTGGGCATCGGTTACGCCGAAGCCCTGGGCGGTAGCCACGAGGGCGACCTGTTCGCCAAGGTCGCCGCCAGCGAAGAGTTGATGCGTTGTGGTTCTGCAGGCGTGGTGGCGGGGCTGGGCTCGCTGGATATCGGCCTGCCGCCCATCGTCAAATGGGCCCGTCCCGAGATCCGCGCGCGCGTGGCTCCCCAGGTCTTGTCTGGCGAGAAGATCATGGCCTTGGCCGTCACTGAGCCGGGGGGGGGTTCTGACGTGGCCGGCCTGCAAACCCGAGCCGTGCGTGAGGGCGACTGTTATCGGGTCAGTGGCAGCAAAACCTTTATTACCAGCGGCGTGCGCGCCGACTACTACACCGTGGCTGTACGTACTGGCGGGCCGGGCTTTGGCGGCATCAGCCTGTTGCTGATCGAGAAGGGCACGCCAGGCTTCACCGTCGGCCAACCGTTGAAGAAAATGGGCTGGTGGGCGTCGGATACTGCCGAATTGTTCTTCGACGATTGCCAAGTGCCGGTAGGCAACCTGATCGGCAGCGAGAACATGGGCTTTGCCTGCATCATGGGCAATTTCCAGAGCGAACGCCTGGCCCTGGCGTTGATGGCCAACATGACGGCGCAGATGGCGCTGGAAGAGAGCTTGAAGTGGGCTGGGCAGCGGGAGGCCTTTGGCAAACCGATCGGCAAGTTCCAGGTGCTCAAGCACCGCCTGGCGGAGATGGCCACGGCGGTCGAGGTTTCCCGGGAGTTCACTTACCGCCAGGCGGCGAAGATGGCCGCGGGCAAGAGTGTGATCAAGGAGATTTCCATGGCCAAGAATCTTGCCACCGACACGGCTGACCGGGTGACGTATGACGCGGTGCAGATTCTTGGCGGGCTGGGTTATATGCGCGGCAGCCTGGTGGAGCGGCTGTACCGGGACAATCGGATTTTGTCGATTGGTGGCGGCACTCGGGAGGTGATGAACGAGATCATCAGTAAGCAGATGGGGTTGTGATTGATAGGGTTCTCAGGGGCCTCATCGCGGGCATTCCAAAGTTGGAACTCGGTCCAATGTGGGAGCGGGCTTGCCCGCGATGAGGCCCGCCCAGACACAGCAAATCAGCGCTCAGTCAGCCCAAACTGGGTCAAGCAGAACGTTGGAATTCCCATATCCTCCAACCGCTGCGAACCCCCCAACTCCGGCAGATCAATAATCGCCGCCGCCTCGAAAATCCGCGCCCCCATGCGTCGCGCCAGATTAGCCGCAGCAATCAAAGTGCCACCTGTGGCGATCAGGTCATCGAACATCAGCACCGAATCCCCTTCACACAGGCTGTCGGCGTGCACTTCGAGGAAGGCTTCACCGTATTCGGTCTGATAGCCCTCGGACAGCACGTCCGCTGGCAGCTTGCCCTGCTTGCGGAACAGGATCAGTGGTTTGTTCAGTTGATAGGCAATCACCGAACCGATCAAAAAGCCCCGGGCATCCATCGCGCCGATATGGCTGAACTCGGCTTCTACATAACGGTGGATAAAGGTGTCGGCCACCAGGCGCATGGCCTTGGGCGACTGGAACAGCGGCGTGATATCGCGAAAGATCACCCCAGGCTTGGGGAAGTCGATGACGGGGCGGATCAGGGATTTGATGTCGAAGGAGTCGAAAGCCATCGTCGGGAGTCCTGGGGGCAAAGACTCACCAGTATACCTGCGGCCTGGCCGGTTGGCTTGGCCGCAAGTGTCGCATCCCGCGTGCGGCGGTCAGCCGTCGAGGGAGCCGCCGGCCAGTGCGCAGAGCTGGATCGGGTCGAGGATATGAACTTCCTTGCCCTCGGCGGCAATCAGTTCGTTTTGCTGGAAGCGGGTGAACACCCGGGAGACGGTTTCCACCGCCAGGCCCAGGTAATTGCCGATTTCGTTGCGCGACATGCTCAGGCGGAACTGGTTGGCCGAGAAACCACGGGCGCGGAAACGTGCCGACAGGTTGACCAGGAAGGTGGCAATCCGTTCGTCGGCGGTTTTTTTCGACAGCAGCAGCATCATTTGCTGGTCATCCCGGATTTCCCGGCTCATCACGCGCATCAACTGGCGGCGCAACTGTGGCAGTTGCAGGGCCAGTTCATCCAGGCGTTCGAACGGAATCTCGCACACCGACGTGGTTTCCAGGGCCTGGGCCGACACCGGGTGGATCTCGGTGTCCATGCCCGACAGCCCGACCAGTTCGCTGGGCAAGTGGAAGCCGGTGATCTGCTCTTCGCCGCTATCGCTCAAGCTGAACGTTTTCAAGGCGCCCGAGCGTACTGCATAGACGGAATCGAACTGGTCACCCTGGCGAAACAAAAACTCGCCTTTCTTCAGTGGGCGACCACGTTTAACGATTTCGTCCAGCGCATCCATGTCTTCCAGATTCAGTGAAAGTGGCAAGCAGAGGGGCGCCAGGCTGCAATCCTTGCAGTGAGCCTGGCTGTGAGCGCGCAGTTTAACTGGCTCGGACATTTCTTAAATCCTTGTGGGAAAACACACATAAGACGTAAGGGTACCGCACTGAGGGACTATCAGGCCAGCCTGTACAAAAAACCGGCAGGGGTATAAAGAATTTTGCACAGCGGCCGATGGACTGCTAACGACCAAGAGCTTGGAGGCTCACGATATGCTTTCCATCGACGGCAATCTCCCGTCCCGCACCATGGTGCCGACTTTGCTTGAGCCGAAAAAAGCCAGCGCTGTTGGCACTGAGGCCCAAACGCCAGCGCTCGGTGAAACCAAGCCTGCCGAAGGCGTAAGCGTGACCTTTTCCGGTGCGTCGCTCAAAGCCGCCAACGCCGAGAAAGCGGCCAACAACGATATCGAAGAAAGCGGGCTGGACGAGAACGTGCAGAAGCTGCTGAAGATGATTCGCCAGTTGAAGCAGCAGATCGCAGAAAAGATGGCAGAGATGTCGTCGATCATGGCCGACAAGCGCCTGAGCCCGGATCAGGCCCAGGCGAAACTGGGTGGCGTGCAAGCGGCATTGGGCGGCCTGCAAGCCGCGCTGACCTCCGCCTATGCGTCCTTGAGCGAAGCGATGAAGAACCTGAGTGCCGAGGATGCGATGAAGGCCGCCTCGTTGATGGCCAAGTAACCCGGCTCAGATCACCCGGGAAAATCGTTGCCTATTCTGTTGCTCCAGATAGGCATCGAACACCATGCACACCGAGCGCACCAGCAGGCGTCCGGCCGGCAGTACGCGAATGCCCTCGGCGTCCAGTTCGATCAGGCCGTCATTGGCCATCGCTTCCAGTTGCGGCCAGAGTTCGGCGAAATAGCCGCGAAAATCCACGGTAAATGCCTGCTCGATGCTTTCGAAGTCCAGGCTGAAGTGACAGATCAACTGCTGGATCACCGCGCGCCGCAAACGATCGTCGGCCGTGCAGAGCAGGCCGCGACTGGTGGCCAATTGCGCCCCAGCCAGGGCGTTCTGGTAATGACTCAGGTCGCTGCTGTTCTGGCAGTACAAGTCACCAATCTGACTGATGGCCGATACCCCAAGCCCGATCAAATCACAGTGCCCATGGGTGGTGTAGCCCTGGAAATTGCGCTGTAGGGTGGCCTCTTCCTGGGCAATAGCCAGTTCGTCATCGGGCAGGGCGAAGTGGTCCATGCCGATGTAGTTGTAGCCGGCCGCCGTCAACTGTTCGATGGTTTCCTGCAGCATCTGCAACTTGACGGCGGGGGCCGGCAGGTCGTCGCTGTTGATCCGCCGCTGGGGCAGGAAACGTTCCGGCAGGTGGGCGTAGTTGAACACGGAGAGCCGGTCGGGTTGCAGGCTGATGACCTCGGCCACGGTGCTGGCGAAATGCTCCGGTGTCTGCTTGGGCAGGCCGTAGATCAAGTCGATATTGATCGAGCGAAACTGCAGGGTGCGCGCGGCATCGATCACCGCGCGGGTTTCTTCCAGGCTTTGCAGGCGATTGACCGCCCGTTGCACCTCGGGGTCCAGGTCTTGCACGCCGATGCTCACGCGGTTGAAGCCCAGTTCACGCAGCAGGCCCATGGTGGCCCAGTCGGCTTCCCGTGGGTCTATCTCGATGCCGTAGTCGCCGGAGTCGTCATCCAGCAAGTTGAAGTGCTGGCGCAGTTGCGCCATCAACTGGCGCAACTCGTCGTGGCTGAGAAAGGTCGGCGTGCCGCCGCCAAAATGCAGCTGCTGTACTCGCTGGTTGGGGTCCAGGTGGCAGGCGACCAGTTGAATTTCTTGCTCCAGGCGCTGCAGGTAGGCCTGGGCGCGACCGCGGTCCTTGGTGATGACTTTGTTGCAGGCGCAGTAGTAGCAAATGTTCGCGCAGAACGGCACGTGCACATACAACGACAGCGGGCGCACGGCCTTGCGGCTGTCGCGCAGGGCGTGCAGCAGGTCGAAGGTGCCGACCTGGCTGGTGAATTGTACGGCGGTGGGGTAGGAGGTGTAGCGCGGCCCCGCGAGGTCGTAGCGATGAATCAGATCTGTGTCCCAACGAATGGCGTCGAGCATGCGGGCATTCCCCGGATTGGCTAGTGGGCCGAGTCTAGGGGCATGGCTGGGCGGTCATCTTGATTTGTATCAACGGGGAGCGGCGCTATGCCACATGGCCTTTTAGTGGCCCATAAGCCAGTGCTGATGGGGGCCGGGTAGGGTCCAGATACCGAACACAATCACCAACAGGCCACCGGCCATGCGCACACTGCGCTTGCGCAACAGCGCGGTGACGCGTTCTGCCGCCAGCCCGGTGGCGAGCAATACCGGCCAGGTGCCGAGCCCGAAGGCCAGCATCAACAGCCCGCTATCCAAGGCGTTGCCCTGGCTGGCAGCCCACAGCAATGTGCTGTAGACCAGGCCGCACGGCAGCCAGCCCCACAGCGCGCCCAGCAGCAAGGCGCGGGGCAGGCTGGACACCGGCAGCAAACGGTTGGCAAACGGCTGGATATGGCGCCACAGGCCGCGCCCGAGGCTTTCGATACGGGTCAGGCCGCTCCACCAGCCGGCCAGGTACAGGCCCATGCTGATCAACAGCAGGCCGGCAAGGATGCGCATGAACATCGCCGCCGGGCTGTTGGCCACCGCCCAGCCGGCCAGGCCGATCAATACGCCGGCGCAGGCATAGCTAAGGATGCGTCCCAGGTTGTAGGCCAGCAGCAGGCGAAAACGCCGGCTGCGCTGCTCCGGGGGGATCGCCAGGGTCAGCGCGCCCATCAAGCCACCACACATGCCCAGGCAGTGGCCGCCGCCCAACAGGCCGAGGATCAGCGCGGAAACCAGCAGCGGCGCGAGGTCAAGCATGGGGCGGTGCCGGCTCGTCAGGCTTGCTCGGTGGCTGGGCATGGCTGCTGGCCTCGTCGACAGCGGCCAGGTGCTTGGGGTCCTGGTCGTCGAACAGCACGCTGTGGGCTGGCCCGTCGAGGTCGTCATACTGGCCGCTGTCCACCGCCCAGAAGAAGATGTAGATGGCGATGGCGACGATCAGCAGCGCCGCTGGAATCATTACATAAAGAGCTGGCATCGCTACTCCATGCCCGTGCGGCTCAAGCCGGCAGCGGACGGGACTGTGGGGTGGCGCTCGCAGCGCTGGTGCGCGGCAGGCGAGTCAGGCGCAGGGCATTGAGCACCACGGTCAACGAGCTGAGGGACATGCCGATCGCGGCCCAGATCGGCGTGATCCAACCGAGGGCGGCGAACGGCAACATCAGGCCATTGTATAGCCCGGCCCACAGCAGGTTTTCAATGATTACGCGGCGCGTGCGCCGCGCCAGGCTGAAAGCTTGTACCAGGGCGTCGAGGCGGTTGGACAACAGCACCGCATCGGCGCTGGTTTTCGCCAGGTCAGTGGCCGAACCCATGGCCACGCTGATATCAGCGGCGGCCAGTACCGGCACGTCATTCACGCCATCACCGAGCATCAACACCTTGCGGCCTTCCTTGTGCAACTGTTGCAGCACCAGCAGCTTGTCATCGGGGCGCAGGCCGCCATGGGCTTCGTCGATGCCCAGTTCGGCGGCGACGCTGGCGACCATCGGCGAGCTATCACCCGATAGCAGCAAGGTGCGCCAACCCCGCGCCTTGCACGCGGCCAGCAGCGCCGGTGCATCGCTGCGCAGGCGATCATCCAGGACAAACCAGGCCAGGGCGCCGCTGGTATCGCCCAGCAGCAACCATTGGCCAGCGTCTTGCGGCGATTGAGGAATCGCGCAGCCACTCAATTCACAGACAAAGCCGGGCTGGCCGATGCGCAGCAGGCGTTCGCCGACCCGGCCCTCGAGCCCCAGGCCCGGGGTGCTGAGCACTTCGTCAGCCGCCAGTGGGGCGCGGCCAAAGGCCCGGGCAATCGGGTGTTCGGAGCGGTTTTCGAGGGCGGCGGCCAGGGCCAGGGCCAGATCGCTGCTCATGCTGCCCAACGGCCGGATGGCACGCAGGGCCAGGCGGCCTTCGGTGAGGGTGCCGGTCTTGTCGAAAATCACCGTGTCGATCTGATTGAGGCCTTCGAGCACATGGCCGCGGGTCAGCAGCAGGCCGAGTTTGTGCAGGGTGCCGGTGGCGGCAGTCAAGGCGGTGGGAGTTGCCAGCGACAAGGCGCAGGGGCAGGTGGCAACCAGCATCGCCAGGACAATCCAGAACGCCCGAGAAGAATCCAGCTCCCACCACAGCAGGCCAATCAGCGCGGCGGCGATCAGCGAGCAGAGCAGGAACCATTGGGCGGCGCGGTCGGCGATTTGCGCCAGGCGCGGTTTTTCTGCCTGGGCCCGCTCCAGCAGGCGCACGATGGCCGACAAGCGGGTGTCATGGCCCAGGGCGCGTACTTCAACGGTCAACGCGCCTTCGACGTTGAGGGTGCCCGCGGTGACGGTGTCGCCGGCCTGTCGTGGTTGTGGCAGGTATTCGCCGGTAAGCAGCGACTCATCGATACTCGATTGGCCATCGAGGATCACCCCGTCTGCGGGCAGAATCGCGCCCGGGTGCACCAGCACTCGGTCGCCCAGGGCCAGTTCGGTGAGCAGGATACGATCGCTCTGGCCATCGGCTTTGAGGCGCAGGCACGAGGCTGGCAGCAGGTTGACCAGTTGGGCGGTGGCGGCAGCCGTGCGTTCCCGGGCGCGACGCTCCAGGTAGCGCCCGGCCAGCAGGAACAGCGCGAACATGCCCACGGCATCGAAATACAGCTCGCCCACCCCGGTGATCGCGGTCCAGATCCCCGCCAGGTAGGCGCCGCCAATGGCCAGCGAGACCGACACATCCATGGTCAGGTGGCGGGTGCGCAGGTCACGCATGGCGCCCTTGAAAAACGGTGCACAACTGTAGAACACGATGGGGGTGGTCAGAAACAGCGCCACCCAGCGCAGGATCTCGTGTAGCTCTGGGCTCAGGTCGATATTGAACTCCGGCCAGGTGGCCATCGTCGCCATCATCGCCTGGAACCATAGCAGGCCGGCCACGCCCAGTTGGCGCAAGGCCAAGCGGTTTTCACTGGCCAACTGTTCAGCGGCACGGTCGGCTTGATAAGGGTGGGCAGCGTAGCCGATATGGCGTAGCTCGCTGAGCACCTGGCTCAACGGCAATTGCCCATCGGCCCAGCGCACATGCAGGCGGTGGTTGGACAGGTTCAGCCGCGCCTCGGCCACGGCCGGCAGGCTGCGCAGGTGTTTCTCGATCAGCCAGCCACAGGCGGCGCAACTGATGCCTTCCATCAACAGCGTGGCTTCGGCCAGGTCGCCGTCGTGGCGCACGAAAGGCTTTTGCACATCGGCGCGGTCGTACAGCGCCAGCTCGTCGACCAACTGCACGGGCAACGCCTCTGGGTTGGCTGAGGCCTCGCTGCGGTGTTGGTAATAGCTTTCCAGCCCACCTGCGACAATTGCTTCGGCCACCGCCTGACAGCCCGGGCAGCAGAGCTCGCGGGGCTCGCCGAGGATCACCGCAGTGAAGCGGCTGCCGGGCGGGACGGGGAGGGCGCAGTGGTAGCAGGGGATTGGGGTGGTCATGGTTTTGGATCTGTGTGGGCGGGGAGGGCCTCATCGCGGGCAAGCCGGCTCCTACAAGGTTATCGCACACTCCCTGTAGGAGCCGGCTTGCCGGCGATGCGCGAAGCGCGGCTGTCAGTTCTTCAGGTCTTCAGCACCCTGCAACGGCTCGTCACCCAACTTCAGGTCGGTGCCATGGCTGACTTCTTCCTCTTCAAACATGCGCCAGGTCCTGTCGCCTTCCACCCCCAACAGCTCGACGAAGCGCCGGCCTTCGACCTTGTCAGTGACCTGGCCGATATAGCGACCCGGCTCGCTCTCGCTGCGGGTGAGCATGACCTTGCGGTCTTTCTCCGGCTGGGTCGGCGAAATCAGGTTCAATTCCAGTGTGGTCGGCCCGCTGTTGCCGGTGAGGTGCAACTCGACTTCGCCGGTCAACTCATCCAGGTGCATCGTGGCGCGCATTTGCAGGGTCTGGGCCAGCAGTTCGCGGTCCAGGGAGCGGTTGATGCCCTTGCCCGCCTCGTAGTAGTTGTCGTTGACCAGGTTGTCCGGGTTGTTGACCGCGATGGTCACCATGGACAAGGTCAGCGTCACCGAGCAGGCCAGGATGGCAATGATGATCCAGGGCCAGAGGTGCTTGTACCAGGGGCTTGCGGCAGTTGCTACGGGCATTGTTCTGCTCTCTTTTAACGAATTTGTGGGCCGATGAACCGGCTCTTGGCTTCAACGTGGACGCTGTCATCATCAGCATCCTTGAGGATGAATTTCACCTCGTTGGTGGACGACGGCATTTGTTCCGGCGCGCTCGACAGTTCCACCGGCATGGTGAAGATTTCCCCGGCGGCGACCTTGATCTCGCGCTTGCCTTGCAGCTTGAGGTCCGGCAGGCCCGTGGCGTCCAGCACGTAGGTGTGGTCGTGCTGGTCCTTGTTCATGATCTTCAGGCTGTAGACGTTCTCGATCCGCCCTTCGGCGTTTTCGCGGTACAGCACGCGGTCCTTGCTGACGTCGAAACCCACCAGCGAGCGCATGAAGAACGCCGCGGCCAGCAGGCTGATCATCGCCAGCAGCACCAGCGCGTAGCCGATCAGGCGCGGGCGCAGCTTGTGGGTCTTTTGCCCCGACAGGTTATGTTCGGTGGTGTAGCTGATCAACCCGCGAGGGTAATCCATCTTGTCCATGATGGTGTCGCAGGCGTCGATGCAGGCGGCGCAGCCAATGCACTCGATTTGCAGGCCGTCGCGGATATCGATGCCGGTAGGGCAGACCTGCACGCACATCGTGCAGTCGATGCAATCCCCCAGGCCCTGGGCCTTGTAGTCGACACCTTTCTTGCGCGGGCCACGCACTTCGCCGCGGCGCGGGTCGTAGGACACGATCAGGGTGTCCTTGTCGAACATCACGCTCTGGAAGCGCGCATACGGACACATGTAGATGCACACCTGCTCACGCAGCCAGCCGGCGTTGCCATAGGTGGCGAGGGTGAAGAAGCCGACCCAGAAGTACGACCAGCCATCGGCCTGGCCGGTGAAGAACTCGAACACCAGTTCGCGGATCGGCGAGAAGTAGCCGACAAAGGTCATGCCGGTGACAAAGCCGATCAGCAGCCACAGCGTGTGCTTGCTGAGTTTACGCAGGAACTTGTTGGCGCTCATCGGCGCCTTGTCCAGCTTGATCCGCTGGTTGCGGTCGCCTTCGGTGACCTTCTCGCACCACATGTAGATCCAGGTCCACACGCTTTGCGGGCAGGTGTAACCGCACCAGATACGCCCGGCGTACACCGTGATAAAGAACAGGCCAAAGGCCGAAATGATCAGGATCCCCGACAGCAGGATGAAATCCTGGGGCCAGAATGTCGCACCGAAAATGAAGAATTTGCGCTCTGGCAGGTTCCACCAAACGGCCTGGTGCCCGCCCCAGTTCAGCCACACCGTACCGAAGTACAGCAGGAACAAGCCGGCACCGCCGAGCATCCGCAGGTTGCGGAACATCCCGGTGAAGGCGCGGGTGTAGATTTTCTCCCGCGAGGCGTAGAGATCGACGGTGTCGCTGGTTTTTTTGGCAGGCGGGGTAACGTCATGTACCGGAATCTGGTTGCTCATCATTGCATCCCACGGCAGTGGAGATTTGCCTCGGCCAGTACGTGCCAGCCGGGGTCAAAATAGGGGTCTTGCAGTGGCGTAATGATACGCCTGTAGCACCGGTGAACGGGTGCGACCTTTGGTCGCGTTGGGGGAAATCAATTGATGGTGTACGTGACTTGAATCAATTGACAGCGTGAGTATGGACAGTTTTTCAGGGCCCGTAGGTCATTCGTCCCATGGGTTGATCAATGTCACACCGCTGCTTTGGAAGTCGGTGACATTGCGGGTGACCACGGTCAGGCCGTGAACCAGAGCGGTTGCGGCGATCAGCGCGTCACCTTCGTTAGCACGATCCGGCACATGCAGGCTGGCGCAGCGTAATGCCACGGCAGCGTCAATTGGCAGGATTCTGGCATCGAAGGCCGGCATGACATGGCGTTTGAGCCAGGTGCGCAAGACCTTGCCCTGCGCGGGGTCACGGCGCTCCATTTGCAGCACCCCAGTCTCCAGTTCTTTCAAGGTAATCGCCGAAATATACATACGCGGTGCGGCGACGGTTTTGGCCCAGGCCACCACATTTTTGTCGGCCTGGGGTTTGCGTAACTCGGAAATGACATTGGTATCGAGCAGATACATCAAGAGAGGTCCACGGGTCGATGGATAATCACGGCACGCTCGGTTTCAAACTCGATGTCCGCCGCTTCGGGCATCACCAACAGGTCAACGATATCGGCGTTGATGCCTGTCAATTTTTGGTAGTCCTCAATACTTAGCAGTACATGGGCAGGCTTGCCTCGGTCGGTGATAAAAACCGGTCCTTGGCGCGCGGCTTTTTTGGCACCGCTTGTGTCTTGGTTGAATTCGCGGCTGGAGATGGTCGTAATTGGCATGGGGCGCCTCCCAGTAGGGTGGGTGAATGTAGTTACGTTACTACGTCGCAGTGAAGCGCTACAAGCTTCAAGCTACAAGCGGTCGATGTGTTTCACCGGCAATAAAAAGCCCCTGTCACCGCTAGGGTGACAGGGGCTTTTTATTGCGGCTTGCCGCTTACTTCTGCTCTTGCTGCTCTTTGTGCGACAGGCTGTAAACATACGCCGCCAGCAAGTGCACCTTGTCATTACCCTGCAATTGCTCCTGCGCAGGCATCTGGCCCTGGCGGCCGTAACGGATGGTCTGCTGCAGTTGGGCGAAGCTGGAGCCGTAGATGAACGCGCCCGGGTGGGTCAGGTCAGGTGCGCCCATCGCTGGCGTACCTTTGCCGGCCGGGCCGTGGCAGGCCACGCAGTTGGCGGCGAACAGCTTCTCGCCGTTGGCTACGTCGGCCTTGGCGCCTTCCGGCAGCTTGCGGCCATCGAGGTTGGTCAGCACGAAACCGGCGACGTCAGCTACGCCTTGTTCACCGATCACTTCAGCCCAGCCCGGCATCACCGCGTGACGGCCCGCCATGATGGTGGCCTTGATGGTTTCCGGCTCGCCGCCCCAGCGCCAGTCGGCGTCGGTCAGGTTGGGGAAGCCATAGGCACCCTTGGCGTCGGAACCGTGGCATACCGAACAGTTGGAGGCGAACAGGCGGCCACCCATCTTCAGGGCTTGCGGATCCTTGGCCACTTCCTCAATGGGCATGGCGGCAAACTTGGCGAAGATCGGTCCGAACTTAGCGTCGGAGCGGGCCATTTCCTTTTCCCACTCGTGCACACCGGTCCAGCCGCTCTGGCCATTGGCGAACGGGGTTTGCTTCTCGTTGTCGAGGTAGGCATAACCCGGCAGCAGGCCCTTCCAGTTACCCAGGCCCGGGTACAGCACCAGGTAGCCCAGGGCGAAGATGATGGTGCCGACGAACAGCATGAACCACCACTTAGGCAGTGGGTTGTCGTATTCCTCGATGCCATCGAACGAGTGGCCAACCGTCTCGTCCGTTTGCTCGGCGCGCTGGCCCTTGCGGGTCGACAGCAACAGCCAGGTCAGGGCAAAAATGGTACCCAGACTGAGGACTGTGACGTACAGACTCCAGAACGTAGTCATTCTTTGTTACTCCTAGAAGCTTGCTCGACGTGCTTGATGGCTTCGGGATCATCCGCAAAAGGCAGCAAGGTCGCGTCTTCAAACTCTGACTTGCGCTTGGGGCTGAACACCCACAACGCCAGGCCGATAAAGGCCACCATCACGACAACGGTGCCCAGGCCTCGAATCATCCCGATATCCATTCAGATCACCGTTTGCTTTTGATGATGGTGCCCAGGCCTTGCAGATAGGCCACCAGCGCGTCCATTTCGGTCTTGCCCTTGACGGCTGCCTGGGCACCGGCGATGTCTTCGTCGGTGTAAGGCACGCCTAAGGTGCGCAAGACTTCCATTTTCTTGGCAGTGTCTTTGCCGTCGAGCTTGTTTTCCACGAGGAACGGGTACGCCGGCATTTTCGACTCGGGCACCACGTTGCGCGGGTTGTACAAGTGCGCACGCTGCCAGTCATCGGAGTAACGACCACCCACGCGGGCCAGGTCCGGACCGGTACGCTTGGAACCCCACAGGAACGGGTGGTCCCACACGCTTTCACCGGCAACCGAGTAGTGGCCATAGCGTTCGGTTTCAGCACGGAACGGGCGGATCATCTGCGAGTGGCAGCCGACACAGCCGTTGGCGATGTACACGTCGCGGCCTTCCAGTTCAAGGGCGGTGCGCGGCTTCATGCCTTCGACCGGCTTGTTGGTCACGTCCTGGAAAAACAGCGGAACGATCTGGGTCAGGCCGCCGATACTCACGGCGATGACCATGAAGAAGGCCAGCAGGCCGATATTCTTCTCGACTACTTCATGCTTCATCAGTGAGCTCCCACGACGGCGATCTTGGTGGCGGCTTCAGCCTCTACAGGGTTGGAGGCACGCACGGTGCGCCACACGTTGTAGGCCATGAACAGCATGCCGCTGGCGAAGAACGCACCACCGAGGGCACGTACGATGAAGCCAGGATGGCTGGCTTGCAGCGCTTCAACGAAGGAGTAGGTGAGGGTGCCGTCATCGTTGATTGCACGCCACATCAGGCCCTGGGTGATGCCGTTGACCCACATCGAAGCGATGTAGAGCACGGTGCCGATAGTGGCCAGCCAGAAGTGGGTGTTGATCAGGCTGGTGCTGTGCATCTGCGCCCGGCCATAGAGCTTGGGAATCATGTGGTACAGCGCGCCGATGGAGATCATCGCGACCCAGCCCAGAGCGCCGGCGTGTACGTGGCCGATGGTCCAGTCGGTGTAGTGGGACAGCGAGTTGACGGTCTTGATCGCCATCATCGGCCCTTCAAAGGTCGACATGCCGTAGAACGCCAGCGATACCACCAAAAAGCGCAGGATCGGGTCGGTGCGCAGCTTATGCCAGGCGCCCGAGAGGGTCATCATGCCGTTGATCATGCCGCCCCAGCTCGGAGCCAGCAGGATGATCGACATGGCCATGCCCAGGGACTGTGCCCAATCCGGCAGTGCGGTGTAGTGCAAGTGGTGGGGACCGGCCCAGATATACAGGGTGATCAGCGCCCAGAAGTGCACGATGGACAGGCGATAGGAGTAGATCGGACGCTCGGCCTGTTTCGGCACGAAGTAGTACATCATCCCCAGGAAGCCGGTGGTCAGGAAGAACCCTACGGCGTTGTGGCCGTACCACCACTGGATCATCGCATCGGTCGCACCGGCGTAGGCCGAGTAGGACTTGAAGAAACTCACCGGCAGGGACGCGTGGTTGACGATGTGCAGCATCGCCGTCACCACGATGAAGGCACCGTAGAACCAGTTGCCGACGTAGATGTGCTTGGTCTTGCGCTTGACGATGGTGCCAAAGAACACGATGCCGTAGGTCACCCAGACGATCGCCAGAAGGATGGCAAGGGGCCATTCCAATTCCGCGTATTCCTTGGTGGTGGTGAAGCCCATTGGCAGGGTGATGATGGCGCCGACGATTACTGCTTGCCAGCCCCAGAAGGTGAAGGCGGCGAGGCCGTCGGAAATCAGTCGCGTCTGGCAGGTTCGCTGCACGACATAGTAGGAAGTGGCAAACAGTGCACATCCGCCGAAGGCGAAGATCACCAGGTTGGTGTGCAGTGGGCGTAGGCGTCCAAACGTCGTCCATGGCAAGTCGAAGTTCAACTCCGGCCAGACCAGTTGCGAGGCGATGAAGACACCGAGCCCCATGCCAAGGATCCCCCAGACCACCGTCATGATGGCGAACTGGCGGACTACCTTATAGTTATAAGCAGTCGGACTGATTGCTGTGCTCATTCTAAGGTTCCACGGTTTAGGTGTTTTATTAGGATAAAAATCGGCCGCAAGTATGGACAATGCGAAGTGCCATTGCAACGTAACGCTGACCTGCGTCAATGCGTTTCAAGCCAGATTCTGCGCCCTTTCCCTATTTAGCGTAAGGACAAAATCAAAAATGAAAAGCTGACGGGTTGGACAGGAATTTTGAGGGGGCGCAGGTACTTGCAACGCGATGCGTAGGGACACGTTGCCAAGGTGACGAATGGTCGGTGGCGCGACAGCCGGTAACTGTCAGCCCTTGCGCCTGTCACCCTGCTGGAATGTCTGACTCATCGAGTGCAAGTCGAGCTGCGGCCGATCAACGCCGGCCCACTGTCGAAACAAGCGTAGACCCGATTGGCGAGAGGGGAAAGGTGTGCTTTAGAAGGGTGTGACAATCTGGCGCAGGGCGCAGCGGTTAATAGCGAGCTGCAAGCGGCAAGTTTGAAGCGGGGAGGGAGAGGGTTGAAAAGGCTGCAAGAGCCGAGTTGAGAACTCTTCTCTTGCAGCTTATTGCGTGAAGCTTACTTCTGATCTTTCTGCGACAGGCTGTAGACGTAGGCCGCCAGCAGGTGGACCTTGTCGTTGCCTTGCAGCGCTTCCTGCGCCGGCATCTGGCCTTGGCGGCCATGGCGGATAGTCTGTTGCAACTGCGCAAGGCTGGTGCCGTAGATGAAACCGGCAGGCTGCGTCAGGTTCGGCGCGCCCATGGCTTCAACACCGTGGCCTTCTGGGCCGTGGCACGCCACGCAGGTGGTATCGAACGCTTGTTTGCCAGCAGCCAGGTCGACTTTGCTGTCAGCCGGCAGCGGCAACTTGGCCAGGTCGTGACGCACGTAAGCGGCGACGTTTTTCACCCCGTCTTCACCCAGCACTTCACCCCAGGCCGGCATCGCGGCATGGCGACCGTTCATGATGGTCAGCTTGATTGCATCAGCCGAACCACCCCAGCGCCAGTTGTCGTCCGCCAGGTTCGGGAAGCCGTAGGCGCCCTTGGCGTCGGAGCCGTGGCACACCGCGCAGTTGGAGGCAAACAGGCGGCCGCCCATTTTCAACGCTTGCGGGTCCTTGGCCACTTCTTCCACGGGCATGGCGGCGAATTTGGCGAAGATCGGCCCAAACTTGGCGTCGGCCTTGGCCATTTCCTTGTCCCATTCCTTGGTCTGGGTCCAGCCGTCTTCATAGCCCGGCAATACGCCTTTCCAGTTGCCCAGGCCCGGATAGAGGATCAGGTAGCCGACGGCAAACACGAGGGTGCCGGCG
Source organism: Pseudomonas proteolytica (assembly GCF_007858275.1). Classification (GTDB taxonomy): domain Bacteria; phylum Pseudomonadota; class Gammaproteobacteria; order Pseudomonadales; family Pseudomonadaceae; genus Aquipseudomonas; species Aquipseudomonas proteolytica. The sequence continues at coordinate 58,207 of NZ_VFEV01000007.1, read as the reverse complement.
AACAACATGAACCACCATTGGGGCAGGGGGTTGTCGTACTCCTCAATCCCGTCGAACGCGTGGCCCATGGTCTGGTCGACGCTGCCCTTGGTCTCGCCCTTGCGGGTGCCGAACAACAGCCAGGTCAGGCCGATCAGGCTGCCCAGGGTCAGTACACAGATCCATGTACTCCAAAAGGTAGTCATGGCCGAATGCTCCTTGTTACAGGCTCTTCTTGAGCGTCGGATGGGGTGCCAATGGCGTCAGGCTTAGGCTCATCGGCAAATGGCAGCAGGCAGGCCTCGGCGAACTCCGGGTTGCGCTTGGAGTTGAACACCCACAGCGACAGGCCGATGAAGGCAATTGCCACCACCAGCGTGCCGAGGCCGCGGATCATTCCGGTATCCAGTTCAAAACCCATGGTTCACCTCTTGCTCTTGATTGCAGTGCCGAGCACTTGCAGATAGGAGACCAGGGCGTCCATTTCGGTCTTGCCCTTGAGGCTGTCCACGGCCGCGGTGATGTCCGCGTCGGTGTACGGCACGCCGAGGGTACGCATGACCTTGAGCTTGGTTTCGGTGTGGCTGCTGTCGACCTGCGCGGTGACCAGCCAAGGGTAGGCCGGCATCTTCGACTCAGGCACTACGTTGCGCGGGTTGTACAAGTGCGCGCGGTGCCAGTCGTCGGAGTAGCGGGCGCCAACCCGGGCCAGGTCCGGACCGGTACGCTTGGAGCCCCACAGGAACGGGTGGTCCCAAACGCTTTCGCCGGCGACCGAGTAGTGGCCATAGCGTTCGGTCTCGGCGCGGAACGGCCGGATCATTTGCGAGTGGCACTGTACGCAGCCTTCGCGGATGTAGATGTCACGGCCTTCCAGTTGCAGCGCGGTATAGGGCTTCATGCCTTCCACCGGCTTGTTGGTCACGTCCTGGAAGAACAGCGGGACGATCTGTGTCAGGCCGCCGATACTCACGGCCAGCACCATCAGCAGCATCAGCAGGCCGACGTTCTTTTCAATCGTTTCGTGTTTCATCATCGACTCCTCAGGCCATCTGCGCCGCAGCGGCTACTTCGGCAGGTTGTGCCGAACGCACGGTGCGCCAAGTGTTGTAAGCCATCAGGAACATGCCGCTGAGGAAGATCGCACCGCCCACCAACCGCACGATGAAGCCTGGGTGGCTGGCCACCAGGGTTTCGACGAAGGAGTAGGTCAAGGTGCCGTCTTCGTTGACCGCACGCCACATCAGGCCCTGGGCAATGCCGTTGACCCACATCGAAGCGATGTAGAGCACGGTGCCGATGGTAGCCAGCCAGAAGTGCGCGTTGATCAGGCCGAGGCTATACATCTGCTCGCGACCGAAGACTTTCGGGATCATGTGGTACAGCGCGCCGATGGAAATCATCGCCACCCAACCCAGAGCGCCGGCGTGTACGTGGCCGATGGTCCAGTCGGTGTAGTGGGACAGGGCGTTGACCGTCTTGATCGCCATCATCGGACCTTCAAAGGTCGACATGCCGTAGAACGCCAGCGATACCACCAGAAAGCGCAGGATCGGGTCGCTGCGCAGCTTATGCCAGGCACCCGAGAGGGTCATCATGCCGTTGATCATGCCGCCCCAGCTTGGCGCCAGCAGAACCAGCGACATCACCATGCCCAGGGACTGTGCCCAGTCCGGCAGCGCGGTGTAGTGCAAGTGGTGAGGACCGGCCCAGATGTACAGGGTGATCAATGCCCAGAAGTGCACGATGGACAAGCGATAGGAGTAGACCGGACGCTCGGCTTGTTTCGGCACGAAGTAGTACATCATCCCCAGGAAGCCCGCGGTGAGGAAGAAACCTACGGCGTTATGGCCGTACCACCACTGCACCATGGCATCCGTCGCACCACCGTAGAGGGAGTAGGACTTGGTCAGGCTGACCGGGATTTCCAGGTTGTTGACGATATGCAGGATCGCCACGGTGATGATGAACGCACCGAAGAACCAGTTACCGACGTAGATGTGCTTGGTGTTGCGCTTGGCCACGGTGCCGAAGAACACGATGGCGTAGGCGACCCAGACGATGGTGATCAGGATGTCGATCGGCCATTCCAGCTCGGCGTATTCCTTGGAACTGGTGTAGCCCAATGGCAAGCTGATTGCCGCCAGCAGGATCACCAATTGCCAGCCCCAGAAGCAGAACGCGGCGACTTTCGGCGCGAACAGCTGGGTCTGGCAGGTGCGTTGCACCGCGTAGAAGGAGCTGGCAAACAGCGCACAGCCACCAAACGCGAAAATCACCGCGTTGGTGTGCAGTGGGCGCAATCGACCGAAACTGGTCCAAGGCAGGTTGAAGTTGAGTTCGGGCCATACCAACTGGGCAGCGAGAAAAACCCCGAGCCCCATGCCGACGATGCCCCACACCACCGTCATAATGGCGAATTGGCGGACCACCTTGTAGTTATAGGCGGTACTTAAAGTAGTGTTCATGGTTCCCCATCCACGGTTCAACCCAAGCAGATGCGGCACTTGGGCTGGAGTTATAGGCAGACTAAAAAGCGAGGCAAGCATGGGCAAAGAGCACAAGGCCAGTATTGACGGGGATCAATGGGCGCAGTGTGTGCGTGAACAGGGTTGGTTATGGAATGCGGCCACGCGCGTTGGCGCAGGCCCCTCACCGACGCTGATCCTCGCCCACGGAGCCGGTGCGCCGATGGACTCGGGCTTTATGGACGACATGGCTGCACGCCTTGCCGGGCATGGCGTGAACGTGTTGCGCTTCGAGTTCCCGTACATGGCCCAGCGCCGTGTGGACGGCGGCAAACGCCCGCCGAATCCGGCGCCGAAACTGCTGCAATGCTGGCGCGAGGTATATGCCCAGGTGCGACGTCATGTCGCTGGGCCCCTGGCGGTGGGCGGCAAGTCCATGGGCGGGCGCATGGCCAGCCTATTGGCCGATGAATTGGCCGCTGATGCTCTGGTATGCCTGGGTTATCCGTTCTATGCGGTGGGCAAGCCGGACAAACCCCGGGTCGAGCACCTGGCCGGGCTGAAGACGCCGGCGTTGATTGTGCAGGGCGAGCGTGATGCGCTGGGCAATCGGGCGGCGGTGGAGGGTTATGTGCTGTCGCCGAGCATCGAGGTGATGTGGCTGGTGGCAGGGGATCATGATTTGAAGCCGTTGAAGGCTTCTGGGTTTACCCATGAGCAGCATCTGGAAGCTGCGGCGGTGAAGGTGGCTGGGTTTCTCGGCGCCTGTTAGGGCCTCATCGCAGCATAGGTATCTACACAATTTTGCTGCATCGCATAAAGCCAAGCAGATAGGGCTGTTGTGGCGAGCGGGCTTGCCCCGCGCCGGGGTGCGAAGCAGCCCCAGTAAGCTGTATGCGGTGTATCAGATACTCCGTAGTGGCTGGTTTTGGGGCTGCTTCGCACCCCAGCGCGGGGCAAGCCCGCTCGCCACAGGAGAGATCGTCAGTTTCTGAAAGTTGTGTAGATACCGATGCCCATCGCAGGCAAGCCAGCTCCCACATTTTGATGTGTGAATACATTCAAAATGTGGGAGCTGGCTTGCCTGCGATAGCGTGCTAACGGTTAAACCGCTCCACCAGCGAATACTGGGTATTGGCCGTATGGGTCAGCTCTTCACTCAACTGCGCCGAATTCAACGCCTGCTCCGACGTCTGGTCCGCCAACAGCGCAATGGTGCTGATATTGCGGCTGATCTCCTCGGCCACCGAGCTTTGCTCCTCGGTCGCGGCGGCGATCTGGGTGGTCATGTCAGTGATATGCGCCACCGCCTCGCTGATTCCCACCAGCGCTGCGTCCGCTTCCATTACCCGCGCCACACCTTCTTCAGCCTGGCGATGCCCGGCGTCCATGGTCTGCACGGCGGTGCTGGCGGTCTGTTGTAGCTTGGCGATCAGGGCATGGATCTGCCCGGTGGACTCGCTGGTACGTTGCGCCAGTTGCCGCACTTCATCGGCCACCACCGCAAACCCGCGACCCATTTCGCCGGCACGGGCCGCTTCGATGGCTGCGTTCAGGGCCAGCAGGTTGGTCTGGTCGGCAATACCCTTGATCACATCCACCACGCCGCCGATCTCGTCGCTGTCCTTGGCCAGTTGGGTCACGGTCACGCCGGTTTCCCCGACCACCACCGACAGGCGCTGGATGGCTTCACGGGTTTCGCCGGCGATATCACGCCCGCGCCCGGTCAGGCGATTGGCTTCCTGGGTCGCATCGGCCGTGCGCTGAACATGGCTGGCGACTTCCTGGGTGGTCGCGGCCATCTGGTTGACGGCAGTGGCGACCTGCTCGGTCTCCACGCGCTGGCGTTCCAGGCCGGTAGAACTGTTGTGGGCCAGGGTGTTGGATTGACGCGCCTGCTCGTTGAGGTGCTCGGCGGTGTCCTGCAGACGGGTCAGGCAGGTCTTCAGGCGGGCTTCCTGGCTGAGGATCGACATCTCCAGGCGTGCTTGCGCGCCACGGCTGTCGGTGTACATCTGTGCGATCAGCGGGTCGGAAGTGGTCTGTTCGGCCAGGCGCAGCAGGCGCTTGAGGCCCCGCTGTTGCCAGCTCAGGCCGAGCAGGCCCAGTGGCACTGACAAGGCAGCGGCCAAGGCAAAGCCCCAATGGGAATTGAGCCAGATGCCAATCAGGAAACTCAGTTGGCTGACCATGATAAACGGCAGCCAGTCCTGCAACACCGGCAGCCATTTATCACTGCGCGGGATGGCCGACTTGCCTTGGTTGATACGCTGGTACAGCGCTTCGGCACGGCGGATCTGTTCGGCGGTCGGCTTGACCCGTACCGATTCGTAGCCGATCACCTGCTCGCCGTCGAATACCGGGGTCACATAGGCGTTGACCCAGTAGTGATCGCCGGTCTTGCAGCGGTTCTTGACGATGCCCATCCATGGCAAGCCTTGTTTGAGCGTGGTCCACATATGCGCGAACACGGCCGCCGGCACATCCGGGTGACGAACCAGGTTGTGCGGGGCGCGCATCAGTTCATCCCGGGAAAACCCACTGATCTCGACAAACGCATCGTTGCAGTAAGTGATCACGCCTTTGGCATCGGTCGTGGAGATCAACCGTTGTTGAGCGGGGAAGGTACGTTCGCGCTGGGTAACGGGTTGGTTATTACGCATGATTGATCAATCCGCAAGGCTTTGACAGGTTGTCGGCCAATGCGGGGGTTTATTTAACTTATTTTTGCAATAATCCGCGCCAGCGAAAGCTCCTGCCGGCGCAGTCTCAGCGCTGGCGATCAGGCCAGCATCGGGTAGGTGAAGAGCCCGAAATGCAGCAGATTCAAACCAAAGTGCGTAGCAATCGCCGCGCCCAGGCCGCCGAAACGGTAGGCCAGGCCATAACCCGCGCCGGCAATACTGGCCAGCAGCACCCATTGCCAGCCCGCGCCCACATGCACCAGGCCAAACAGCAGCGAAGCCAATAGCAAGGCGAGGTTTTCGCCGTAGGGCATTTGCTTGAAGCGCCGGCTCAGGCCGCCCTGGATATAGCCGCGAAACAACGCTTCCTCAACCAGGGTCACCAGCAACAGGTTATTCAACACCCAGAGCCAGGCCTGGTCTGGCCATTTGGGGGCCCAACTGATGATGCCCAGCAGTACCGCGCCACCCAGGGCGGCGATGGTGGTCAGGGTCAAGGCCAGCGCGGTGGCGTAGATCGACAGGCGCAACGGGCGGCGGGCGACGATCCACGGGCAGGCGAGTAGCAGCCAGAAGCCAATCAGTGGTTTGTCCTGGTTCAGGTACAACGAAAAGGGCACGGCGTCGGCGGTGAAACGCTGGGGGTCGATGGCGCGACCGTTTTGGAAGCCGGGTAGCCAGTGCATCGCCAGGCCCAGGGCCAATGCGATGAACAGGCCATGGCCAAGGTAGCGCGCCCATGGGACGTGCTGTTGGCGTATGGCGTAACCTGCGACCAGCAGTAGCCCGATGGAGGCCCCTGCCAGCAAACCCAGTTGCCCGTAGGTCAGGGCCAATCCATAGCCAATGGAAAGAAGGGCCAGGTACAGCCAGGGCAAAGCGGGCATAAAAAATCCTTGTGACGGTCAACGTGACGCAATTGCTTGATGTAGCAGCCGGTAAGCCGGCGCCTACAAATGAGGGCGCGGATTATAGCGACAGTTGCAGGCGGTAAAAATGAAAACACCGCCCGAAGGCGGTGTTGGGTCTGGCTTGCTGCGTTATGAAGCAATCAACTGGCGCAGTACGTAATGCAGAATCCCCCCCGCCTTGAAGTATTCAACTTCATTGAGGGTATCGATCCGGCACAGGACCTCGACTTTTTCGCTGCGGCCGTCTTCGCGGGTAATCACCAGCGTCAGGTTCATGCGTGGTTCGATATCGGCATCGGTCAGGCCGAGAATATCGATCTTCTCCTTGCCGGTCAGTTGCAGCGCCTTGCGGTTCTGGTCCAGTTTGAACTGCAATGGCAGCACGCCCATGCCCACCAGGTTGGAACGGTGGATACGCTCGAAGCTCTCGGCAATCACCGCCTTGACGCCCAGCAGGTTGGTGCCCTTGGCGGCCCAGTCGCGGCTGGAACCGGTGCCGTACTCCTGGCCGGCGATCACCACCAGCGGCGTGCCGGACGCCTGGTATTTCATGGCGGCGTCGTAGATCGGCATCTTCTCGCCGGTGGGGATATAGAGGGTGTTGCCGCCTTCTTCGCCGCCGAGCATTTCGTTGCGGATCCGGATGTTGGCGAAGGTGCCGCGCATCATCACTTCATGGTTGCCGCGGCGCGAGCCATAGGAGTTGAAGTCCCGTGGTTCCACGCCCTGTTCGCGCAGGTAGCGGCCGGCCGGGCTGTCAGCCTTGATGTTGCCGGCCGGGGAGATGTGGTCGGTGGTCACCGAATCACCAAGCAGGGCCAGGATGTTGGCGCCTTGCACATCCTTGATCACCGGCAAGGGGCCGGCGATGTCGTCGAAGAAGGGCGGGTGCTGGATATAGGTGGAGTCTTTTTGCCACACATAAGTCGCGGCCTGCGGCACTTCAATGGCTTGCCACTGTTCGTCACCGGCAAACACCTCGGCGTATTCCTTATGGAACATGCTGGTGCTGACCTGGGCCACCGCGTCGGCGATCTCCTGGCTGCTGGGCCAGATATCGCGCAGGTATACCGGCGCACCATCCTTGCCGGTGCCCAAGGGCTCGCTGCTGATATCAATGCGCACGGTCCCGGCGAGGGCGTAGGCCACCACCAGGGGCGGCGAGGCCAGCCAGTTGGTTTTCACCAGGGGGTGCACGCGGCCTTCGAAGTTACGGTTGCCGGACAGCACCGACGCCACGGTCAGGTCGGCTTTCTGGATGGCTTTCTCGATAGGCTCCGGCAATGGCCCGGAGTTGCCGATACAGGTGGTGCAGCCGTAACCCACCAGGTCGAAGCCCAGTTGGTCGAGGTACGGCGTCAGGCCGGCGGCGTTGTAGTAGTCGGTAACCACCTTGGAGCCAGGCGCCAGGGAGCTTTTTACCCACGGCTTGCGGGTCAGGCCCTTTTCCACGGCTTTTTTCGCGACCAGGCCGGCGGCCATCATCACGCTGGGGTTGGAGGTGTTGGTGCAGGAGGTAATCGCGGCGATCACCACCGCGCCGTTTTTCAGGCGATAGGTCTGGCCTTCGAAGTCGTAGTCGGCTTCGCCCACCAGGTCGGCATTGCCCACGGCGACACCGCCGCCGCCTTCGCTTTCCAGGCGGCCTTCTTCCTTGCTCGCGGGTTTGAACTGCAAGTCCAGGAAGTCACTGAACGCTTGACCCACATCTGGCAGCGAGACTCGGTCCTGCGGGCGTTTTGGCCCGGCCAGGCTGGCTTCGACGCTGGCCATGTCCAGCGCCAGGCTGTCAGTGAATACCGGTTCTTCACCGGCATTGCGCCACAGGCCTTGGGCCTTGGTATAGGCCTCGACCAGCTTGACCGTGGCGTCAGGCCGGCCGGAGAGGCGCAAGTAGTCCAGGGTCACTTCGTCCACGGGGAAAAAGCCGCAGGTGGCGCCGTACTCCGGTGCCATGTTGGCAATGGTGGCGCGGTCGGCCAGGGGCAGGTCAGCCAGGCCGTCGCCATAGAACTCGACGAATTTGCCCACCACGCCTTTTTTACGCAGCATTTGCGTGACTGTCAGCACCAGGTCGGTGGCGGTAATGCCTTCTTTGAGTTTGCCGGTGAGCTTGAAGCCGATCACTTCGGGGATCAGCATCGAGACCGGCTGGCCAAGCATCGCCGCTTCCGCCTCGATACCGCCCACGCCCCAGCCCAAAACGCCGAGGCCGTTGATCATGGTGGTGTGGGAGTCGGTGCCCACCAGGGTATCGGGGAAGGCATAGGTACGGCCGTCTTCGTCCTTGGTCCACACCGTGCGACCCAGGTATTCCAGGTTGACCTGGTGGCAGATGCCGGTACCCGGTGGTACCACGCTGAAATTATCAAAGGCGCTCTGGCCCCAGCGCAGGAACGCATAACGTTCGCCGTTGCGCTGCATTTCGATATCGACGTTTTGCTCGAAGGCGTCGGCGTTGCCGAACTTGTCGACCATCACCGAGTGGTCAATTACCAGGTCCACCGGCGACAGCGGGTTGATGCGCTGCGGATCGCCACCGGCCTTGGCCACGGCGGCGCGCATGGCGGCCAGGTCGACCACGGCGGGCACGCCGGTAAAGTCCTGCATCAGCACCCGGGCCGGGCGGTACTGGATCTCGCGGTCGGAGCGCCGCTCCTTGAGCCAGGCGGCAAGCGCCTTGAGGTCGGCGCCGGTCACGGTTTTTTCGTCCTCCCAGCGCAGCAGGTTTTCCAGCAGCACCTTGAGGGACATCGGCAACTTGTCCAGGTCACCCAGGCTCTTGGCGGCTTCGGGCAAGCTGAAGTAGTGGTAAGTCTTGCTGTCGACTTGCAGGGTCTTAAGGGTTCTCAGGCTATCAACGGATGACATTACATGACTCCTTATGGTCCGCACGGCTACGGACCTGACGGGACGAACAGAGCTTACAAGCTAGCCCTGTTTTCAGTAGCAGGCTAATAACTGGACTCTATGGACAAGTCCAAGGTTCCGAACTCAGCTATCATGCGCGCGTTTTCATGACAGGCCTTGCGCTACAGCAAGCGTGTTACCAGGAGAGTTGATGAACACCCTTTTTATGCATTGCCGCCCGGGTTTTGAAGGCGAAGTCTGTTCCGAGATCGCGGAACACGCCGCGCGCCTGAACGTTTCCGGCTATGCCAAGGCCAAGACCGGCAGCGCCTGCGCCGAATTTGTCTGCACTGAAGAAGACGGCGCCCAGCGCCTGATGCGCGGCCAACGCTTTGCCGAACTGATCTTCCCGAGGCAGTGGGCGCGTGGGGTTTTCATCGATCTGCCGGAAACCGACCGTATCAGCGTGATCCTTGCGCACCTGCGGGATTTTCCGGTATGCGGCAGCCTGTGGCTGGAAATGGTCGATACCAACGATGGCAAGGAACTGTCGAACTTCTGCAAGAAATTCGAAGTGCACCTGCGCAAGGCCCTGCTGGCCGCCGGCAAGCTGGTCGAAGACCCGAGCAAGCCGCGCCTGCTGCTGACCTTCAAGAGCGGGCGCGAAGTGTTTATGGGCCTGGCCGAGTCAAATAACTCGGCCATGTGGCCGATGGGCATCCCGCGCCTGAAATTCCCCCGCGACGCGCCAAGCCGCTCGACCTTGAAGCTGGAAGAGGCCTGGCACCACTTTATCCCCCGGGACCAGTGGGACGAGCGCCTGCACGGCGACATGACCGGCGTCGACCTCGGCGCAGCGCCGGGCGGCTGGACCTGGCAACTGGTCAACCGGGGCATGCTGGTGACGGCGATTGATAACGGGCCGATGGCCGAAAGCCTGATGGACACCGGCCTGGTGCAACACTTGATGGCGGATGGTTTTACCTTCACCCCCAAGCAGCCGGTGGACTGGATGGTCTGCGATATCGTCGAGAAACCGGCGCGCAACGCGGCTCTGCTGGAAACCTGGATCGGCGAAGGGCATTGCCGCGAAGCGGTGGTCAACCTCAAGTTGCCGATGAAACAGCGCTACGCCGAGGTGAAGCGCCTGCTGGAACGCATCGAAGAAGGCTTCAAGGCGCGGGGCATTCGCGTGGAAATCGGCTGCAAGCAGCTGTACCACGACCGCGAGGAAGTCACCTGCCACCTGCGCCGCCTGGACGTAAAGAAACCCAAGGCCCGGTAAATACACCTAGGAGCCGGCTGTTTAGGAGTGAACGATGAGTGACATTTTTGACCCTGCCGTTGACGGCACCCTCGACGCCACCGGCCTCAACTGCCCGGAACCGGTGATGATGCTGCACCAGCACATCCGCGACCTGGCGCCGGGTGGCCTGCTCAAGGTCATCGCGACCGATCCCTCGACCCGCCGCGACATCCCCAAGTTCTGCGTGTTCCTGGACCATGAACTGGTGGAACAGCGCGAAGAGGCCGGTACTTACTTGTACTGGATCCGCAAGAAGGCCACCTGAGACTGATACCTACAGTGGGCAGTCGCGCTTAAACCTGGCGAATGCGCTTGCGCGCACTGCGTGCCAGGCGCACCACCAGCATTGCCGCTGCGCAACTGAGGCCGACGATCAGCCCCTGCCACAAGCCGCTCGGGCCGTTGGCCTGGCCCAGCCAGTCGGTCAGCCCCAGCAAGTAACCTACCGGCAAGCCCACGCCCCAGTAGGCGAACAGGGTCAGGATCATGGTCACCCGGGTGTCCTGATAACCGCGCAGGGCGCCAGCCGCCGTGACCTGGATCGCATCGGAAAACTGGAACAGCGCCGCGAACACAATCAGCATCGCCGCCACCTGGACCACCAGCGGGTCGGCGGTGTAGATCGTGGCGATCTGCTCGCGGAACAACAGCATCAGGCTGCATGACAGGCAGGCATAGGCCAGGGCGGTGCCCATCCCCACGCCTGCGGCGAAACGTGCTTCACGGGGTTCGCCACGGCCCAGGGCCTGGCCCACCCGCACGGTCACGGCCATGCTCAGGGAGTAGGGGATCATGAACACCAGGGAGCTGAAGTTCAGGGCGATCTGGTGCCCGGCCACCACGGTTGCGCCCAGGCTGCCGATCAGCAGGGCGATCACCGCAAAGATGCTCGACTCGGCAAACACCGCGATGCCAATCGGCAGGCCGATGCCCAGGATGCGCTTGATCACCGACCACTTTGGCCAGTCGAAGCGCTTGAACAACTCGCTGGCCTGATAGGCCGGTGCCCAGCGGGTCCAGGCGGCGAAGCCCAGCATCATCGCCCACATCACAATCCCGGTGGCCCAGCCGCAGCCTACGCCGCCCATGGCCGGCACACCGAAATGGCCGTAGATGAACACGTAGTTCAGCGGGATGTTCAATGCCAGCCCGCCCAGCCCGAGGAGCATGCTCGGGCGCGTGCGGCCCAGCCCGTCGCTGAAACAGCGCAGCACGTAGTACAGCGCCACCGCCGGCATGCCGAAGGCAATGCCGTGCAGGTAGCCCATGCAGGGGGCGATCAGTTCGGGGTCGACGTTCATCGCGTGCAAGATCGGCTCGGCACTGATCAACAGCAATGAGGCGGTGCACCCCACCACCAACGCCAGCCACAACGCCTGGCGTACCAGCGGGCCGATTTCGGTGTGGCTGCCGGCGCCGAAGCGCTGGGCGACTTTGGGGGTGGTGGCCAGCAAGGTTCCGGTCATCAATAGATACACGGGGATCCAGATGGAGTTGCCCAGGGCCACCGCCGCCAGGTCCCGCGAACTGACACGCCCGGCCATCACCGCATCGACAAAGCCCATGGCGGTGGTTGCCAGTTGCCCGATCATGATGGGCAAGGCCAGCGCCAGCAGGCTATAGACTTCCCGGCGAACGCGGGCAGGGCGGGAGAGGGGCAAAGTGGCAGTGTTCACGTGCAGATGTCCGATAAGGGGGAGCGCAGGACGGCGCATTCTACGCCTTGACGGATAGGTCAGGAAATTACCTGTGTAGCGGATTTGTAAACGTTCCAGGGGCCGGTGCCTGTACACTGCTGGTCCGCCAAAGGAGCCTGCCATGCTGATTGTTGCCGACGAAAATATCCCGCTGCTCGATGCGTTCTTTGAAGGTTTCGGCGAGATCCGCCGGGTGCCGGGCCGCGCCATCGACCGCGCCGCCATTGAACAGGCCGATGTGCTGCTGGTGCGTTCGGTGACCAACGTCAACCGTGCGTTGCTGGAAGGCACGGCGGTACGGTTTGTCGGCACCTGCACCATCGGCACCGATCACCTGGACCTCGATTACTTTCAAAGGGCCGGGATCCAATGGTCCAGCGCGCCGGGCTGCAACGCTCGTGGTGTGGTGGATTATGTGCTGGGCAGCCTGCTGACCCTGGCTGAAATCGAAGGTGCTGACCTGACCCAGCGTACCTATGGCATCGTCGGTGCCGGTGAGGTGGGCGGGCGCCTGGTCAAGGTGCTCAAGGGCCTGGGCTGGAAAGTGCTGGTCTGCGATCCGCCACGCCAGGTCGCCGAAGAGGGCGATTACGTGAGCCTGGAACAGATCATCGAGCAGTGCGATGTGATCAGCCTGCACACCCCGCTGAAAAAATCCGGCAATGGCTCGACCTGGCACCTGCTGGATCGCCAGCGTCTGGAGCAGCTCAAGCCGGGCACCTGGCTGATCAACGCCAGCCGTGGCCCGGTGGTGGATAACACGGCGCTGCGCGAGGTGTTGCTGGAGCGCGAGGATTTACAGGCAGTGCTGGATGTGTGGGAAGGCGAGCCTGAAGTGGATGTGGAGCTGGCCGAGTTGTGCGTGCTGGCGACTCCGCACATCGCCGGCTACAGCCTCGACGGCAAGCAGCGCGGCACGGCGCAGATCTACCAGGTGTTGTGCGCGCACCTTGGGCAACCGGCGAGCATTCAGTTGAGTGACCTGCTGCCCGAGCCATGGCTGGCAGAGGTCACTCTCAATGCCAACACCGACCCGGCCTGGGCCCTGGCGACGTTGTGCCGCAGCGTCTACGACCCGCGCCGTGACGATGCGGACTTTCGCCGTAGCCTGGTAGGAACAGTCGAAGAACAGCGCAAGGCATTCGACCTGCTGCGCAAGCACTACCCGGATCGCCGCGAGATTGACGGCTTGAAGGTGCGGATCAATGGTGAGTCGCCAGCTTTGTCGAGCATCGTCGCCGCACTGGGAGCATAAAAAACGCATAAAAAAACCGGCCACTGGGGCCGGTTCTGAAAGAGCTGGGGCGTATCAGCCTTGCTGGGCAGGCTTGACCAGTTTCTGCTCCAGTTCGGCGCAGGCGCCCTGGATCATCTCTTCGGTAATCTGCACTTCGCGGCCCTGGGCATCGATGTACGAGCAAGGCAACTGCTGTGGCTGGCGGATTACTTCAACTTTGTCAGTGCTGCTGTTTTGCAAGGACATGGCCTGTCTCCTCATCAGGTTGTGTACCTACTCTAATTCCCCCGCGTGACCGAGCTGTTACAACTCCTTAGCCCGTAGGCGGATCGAATGCCCAGTCCAGCAGAAATCGCGGCGGATTTCCAGCCGGACTTTAGACCGATAGCCTCTAGGGCCTAGTCTTGCCGGGCATAATTAACCTGACTCATTGTGATTTACCCAAGTTCAATCCGATTGCGGTGTAGGCTTGGCATTGTCTTCCTCAGGTGATGCTCTCCATGCTTTCAGCCCGTCAACGCCGCGCCATCCGCCTGGCCCTGCGCTTTATCGCTCCATATCGCTGGCAGGCCGTCGGTGCGTTGCTCGCACTGATCGTCACGGCAGGCATCACCTTGTCCATGGGCCAGGGCATCCGCCTGTTGGTGGACCAGGGCTTCATGACCCAATCGCCACACTTGCTCAACCAGTCCATCGGCCTGTTCATGATCCTCGTGCTGGGCCTGGCGGTGGGCACGTTTGCGCGGTTTTATTTGGTGTCGTGGATCGGTGAGCGGGTGGTCGCGGACATTCGCCGGCTGGTGTTCAACCATCTGATCTACCTGCATCCGGGTTTTTATGAAAACAATCGCAGCTCGGAAATCCAGTCACGCTTGACCGCCGATACCACTTTGCTGCAATCGGTGATCGGTTCATCCCTGTCGCTGTTCCTGCGCAACGCTTTGATGGTGATCGGCGGGATTGTGTTGCTGTTTATCACCAACCCAAAACTCACCAGCATCGTGGTGGTGGCGTTGCCGCTGGTGTTGGCCCCGATCCTGATCTTCGGCCGGCGCGTGCGCAGCCTCTCGCGCCAGAGCCAGGACCGGATTGCCGACGTCGGCAGCTACGTCTCCGAGACCCTGGGCCAGATCAAGACCGTACAGGCCTATAACCATCAGATGCAGGATGAGCAGCGCTTCGCCGTGACGGTCGAGGACGCATTCACCACGGCGCGCAAGCGTATCGTCCAGCGCGCCTGGCTGATCACTTTGGTGATTGTGCTGGTGCTGGGCGCCGTGGGCGTGATGCTGTGGGTGGGCGGCATGGATGTGATCGCCGGGCGCATCTCCGGTGGCGAACTGGCGGCCTTTGTGTTCTACAGCCTGATCGTGGGCAGCGCGTTTGGTACCTTGAGCGAAGTGATTGGCGAGTTGCAGCGCGCTGCCGGGGCTGCGGAGCGGATTGCCGAGTTGTTGCAGTCGCCTAATGAAATCCAGGCTCCGTCCTATGGTGTGGTCAAACTGCCAGAACGGGTCAGTGGTCGCCTGGAGCTACAAGACCTGCATTTTTCCTACCCATCGCGTCCCGATCGCTACGCTATCGATGGGCTGAGCCTGAGCATCAATGCCGGTGAAACCCTGGCCTTGGTGGGGCCGTCCGGTGCGGGTAAATCAACGATTTTTGATCTGTTGCTGCGCTTCTACGACCCGCAACAGGGGCAAGTGCTGCTGGAAGGCCAGCCTCTGAGCGCATTGGACCCGTTGGACCTGCGCCGCTGTTTTGCCCTGGTATCCCAGAGCCCGGCGCTGTTTTTTGGCAGCGTTGAAGAAAACATCCGCTACGGCAACCCCAAGGCCACACTAGCCCAGGTCGAAGAAGCGGCGCGCATTGCCCATGCCCATGATTTCATCCTGCAAATGCCCGACGGCTACCAGACCCACCTGGGGGATGGCGGCATGGGCCTTTCTGGTGGGCAGCGCCAGCGCCTGGCTATCGCCCGGGCCTTGTTGGTGGATGCACCGATCCTGCTGCTGGACGAAGCCACCAGCGCCCTCGACGCCCAGAGCGAGCATCTGATCCAACAGGCATTGCCGCAACTGATGCAGGGACGTACCACCCTGGTGATCGCCCACCGCCTCGCCACGGTGAAAAACGCCGATCGGATTGCGGTGATGGATCAAGGCAAATTGGTCGCGGTGGGCACCCATCAGCAACTGATCGCCACCAACCCGCTGTATGCGCGGCTGGCGGCCCTGCAATTTAGCGATGGTCACGACGAACCCTAAAAAAAATGCCCGCGTCTCACAACGCGGGCACTTGCAGCTTCAAACGGGCAGCTTTTACCTGCTTTTACTGGTCATCAAAATAACGCTCGTGCCAATCCACCAATGGCTGTGGCGAGTTGAGCTTCTGCCCGTAGATCACCGAATAAGACAGCACGTTCTGCACATACTGACGGGTTTCGTCGAACGGAATGCTTTCCACCCACACATCGAAACTCAGGTGATCGGCGCCGCGCAGCCATTGGCGTACGCGCCCTGGGCCGGCGTTGTAGGCGGCGGAGGCGAGTACGCGATTGCCGTTGAACTGGCTGTGCACCTGGCTCAGGTAAGCGGCGCCGAGCTGGATGTTCTTGTCCGGGTCCAGCACCTGCTGCGGTGACGCCAGTGGGATGCTGAATTTGCGCGCGGTTTCCTTGGCGGTGGCGGGCATCAGTTGCATCAGGCCGCTGGCGCCGACGCCGGAACGGGCGTCATCCATAAAGGCGCTTTCCTGGCGGGTGATAGCAAACACCCAGCTCGAATGCAGGCCACGGACCTTGGCTTCACGCACCAGGGTGTCGCGGTGGGCCATCGGGAAGCGGATATCCAGGTCGTCCCAGTACTTGGCCTGGCTGATGGTGCGGATCGCCGGGAAGTACCATTTCATGTCGTAGGCGAGCTTGGCCTGGGCGACCATTTCGTCACGGTTGAAGTGGCGGCTGACGTGATACCACTCGCGGCGACCGTCGACGATCTGGCCACGGGCATAAAATTCCAGGGCGCGGCGCACACCCGGGGTGTTGCGCACCTTGTTGATCAGCGCCTGGCTCATGACCAGCGGCTGGTTGTTCAGTTGATACGGGGCCTGGGAGCGATCTGCGGCAAGGAAGCCATAAAAATCCCGCTCCTTGGCCAAGCCTTTGTACAGCACCAGTGCTTGTGGGTTCTTCGGCTCGGCCAGTTCCAGCGCGCGGGCCTGCCAATAGCGCCAGCGGTTGGTGGTGGCCAGGTCCTGGGGCAGTTTGCGGGTCAACTGGTAGGCATCTTCCCAACGGGCCAGGCGTAGCAGCAGGCGCAGGCGCCATTCGGAGACGGTGTTGTCACGCAGCTCCGGGTCGTATTTGGTCATCACGTCCAGGGCGCGCGGGTCGTAGCGTCGCGCCAGGGTCAGGCCGATTTCCCGGGCGATGGACACTTTTTCATCGCGGGAGAAGTGCATGCTGCTGGCATATCCATCCAACAGGGCCATGGCTTGTTCCGGGTCCTGGCGCGCCAGGCGGCGCAGGCCCAGGCCGACGGCGTCGGACATGGCTTCAGTGGCAGGCAGGAAGCGCGAGGGGTCACTGAGCATGGCGGGCTTTTGCGCCACGTCCACCATCAGGCGGCCCTGGGCACCCAGGGTGGGCAGGGTTTTCACCAGGCTGTTGGCCAGCGGATAGTTGCGGGCTTCGGCGGCGAGCTTGGCGCGGTCCCAGATCTTCTGCTCGGTCAATTGCCCGGCGGCAGCCCACTGGCCGAAGGTCGCATCACAGGCAGCCGGTTGGGATTTGCCGGTCATCCACAGGGCTTCGGCGGTCTTGTAGCCTTCGGCTTTGAGGTTGTTGCTCAACTGGTATTGGCCGTGCAGGCAGTCCAGTTCGGTGAAATTGAGCTTGGCGTCGTAGTACTTTTCAAAGGTCTTCCAGTCGCCACGCTCGGCGAGCCAGCGCAACCAGCGCAGCTTCATCCAGTTGGCCTGGGGCAGGTCGCCATGCTTGGCCAGGAACTGTTCGATTTCCTGGTTGCTGGCGGACTTGAGGCGTGCCGTCAGTTCGTCGTAGGCCAGGTACGGCGTGAGCGGGTAATCGGCCAGGGCCTGGCTGTATTGCATGTAGGGGCCGGTGTCGCCTTTGGCCAGGGCACGCTTGGCTTGGTCGTAATATTGGCGTTGGGTGGTCAGGTCCACTGCCTGGGCGGTTTGGACGGCTGTGGAGGAAAGAAGCAGGCAAGATAAAAAGCTGAAAAGGCGACTGCGCATGAGACGTCCGTGCAAAGAAATCAGGACTAGTGCCGACGCTGTCGACACTGATTGCCCCTAGCTTAGCCTTTTGCCCGCAGCCGGTGAAAGCTTTGCAGGCCGCTTCGCTGAAGTTCTCAAGAAATGTCCTACAGAACGTGTCGGGCATGAAAATGCCGGCCGCTTCACCCCCCAACTCAGGTAGAATGCGCGCCCAGTTTTTGGAGAAGCGTATGACCCTGCTCAAATTCAGCGATGTGTCCCTTGCTTTCGGCGCTATGCCGTTGTTGGACAAGGTGTCCTGGCAGATCGCCCGTGGTGAGCGGGTGTGCATCATCGGCCGCAACGGCACCGGCAAGTCCAGCATGATGAAGTTGGTCAAGGGCGACCAGAAGCCCGATGACGGCTCCGTATGGCGCGCGCCGGGCCTGAAGATTGGCGAATTGCCGCAAGAATTGCCGGTGGCCGACGAACGGACCGTGTTCGACGTGGTTGCCGAAGGCCTCGATGGCGTCGGCGAATTGCTTGCCCAGTACCATCACCTAGCGCAGAACTGCGTCACCGACGCTGACCTGGACAAGCTGATGCACGTCCAGCAAGACCTCGAAGCCCGTGATGGCTGGCGCTTGCAGCAACTGGTCGACAGCACCTTGAGCCGCCTGCAATTGCCGGCCGACAAGACCCTTGCCGAACTGTCCGGCGGCTGGCGTCGCCGCGTGCTGCTGGCCCAGGCCCTGGTTTCCGAGCCGGACCTGCTGCTGCTCGACGAACCGACCAACCACCTGGATATCGGCGCGATTGCCTGGCTGGAAGAAGCCCTCAAGGACTTCCAGGGCGCCGTGCTGTTTATCACGCACGACCGTTCTTTCCTGCAGAACCTCGCCACGCGCATCCTCGAACTGGATCGCGGCGGCCTGATCGACTGGAACGGCGACTACGCCAGCTTCCTGGTGCACAAGGAAGCCACCCTGGCCGCTGAAGAGACCGCCAACGCGCTGTTCGATAAAAAGCTGGCCCAGGAAGAAGTCTGGATCCGCCAGGGGATCAAGGCACGCCGCACCCGTAACGAAGGTCGTGTACGCGCCCTGAAAGCCTTGCGTGTCGAGCGTAGCGAACGTCGCGAGCGCACCGGCAAGGCCAATATCCAGCTGGATACCGCCGACAAGTCGGGCAAGCAGGTCATGGTCCTGGAGAACGTCAGCTTCCATCACCCGGATGGCCCGTTCCTGATCAAGGACTTCTCCATGGTCCTGCAGCGCGGCGACCGTATTGGTCTGCTGGGCGCCAACGGTACCGGCAAGACCACTTTGCTCAAGCTGATGCTCAACGGCCTGCAACCGACCAGCGGCACCGTGGAAGAGGGCACGCGCATCGACGTGGCCTACTTCGACCAGTTGCGCCACCAGTTGGACCTGGAAAAGACCGTGATCGACAACGTCGCCGAAGGCCGCGATTTTATCGATATCGATGGTCAGAGCCGCCACGTCCTGAGCTACCTGGGCGACTTCCTGTTCAGTCCACAACGTGCCCGCACGCCGGTCAAGGCCCTGTCTGGCGGTGAGCGTGCGCGCCTGCTGCTGGCCAAGCTGTTCAGCAAACCGGCCAACCTGCTGGTGCTCGACGAACCGACCAACGACCTCGACGTGGAAACCCTCGAGCTGCTGGAAGAGGTCCTGCTGACCTTCAACGGCACTGTACTGATGGTCAGCCACGACCGGGCATTCCTCGACAATGTGGTCACCAGTACCCTGGTCTTCGAAGGTGAAGGCAAGGTGCGCGAATACGTCGGTGGTTACCAGGACTGGCTGCGCCAGGGCGGTTCGCCGCGCCTGCTGGGCGTGACCGAGAGCAAGTCTGGTAAGGCCGACTTGAACTCTGCGGTGGTTGCACCTGCCGCTGCTGAACCTGTTCAGGACGCTGCGCCGGCGGCCAAGAAAAAGCTCAGCTACAAGCTGCAGCGTGAGTTGGAAGCCTTGCCGGGTGATATCGACGCCAAGGAGCAGCAGATCGCAGCCGTGGAAGCTGAAATGGCTGACGCGGGTTTCTACCTGCGTCCTGCGGCGGAAACTGCCAAGGTCATCGAGTCCCTGGAGAAGCTGAACCAGGAACTGGAAGTGCTGGTTGAGCGTTGGGCCGAGCTGGATGCCTGATTGATTCGGCGGCAATAAAAAACCGGCGCTCTTACGAGCACCGGTTTTTTTATATGAAATTCAATCCAAAGGTAGGCGCTGGCAAGCCAGCTCCTACATTTGATCTCTGGTGTTCTTACGAACTTTTTACCAGTTTTACCGCCAGTACGTCGCACGGCGCGCCGTGCAGGACGTCGTTGGCCGTGGAGCCCAGCAGCAACGCCAGGCCATGACGACCATGGCTGCCGACCACGATCAGGTCGCAGTTCTGCTCTTTGGCCAGGTGGTGGATTTCCTGGCGTGGCTGACCATAGGTCAGGTGGCTTTGGTCCTTTTTCAGCGCAGGATACTTGGCAATCAGGCGGTCCAGGCGCTCCTTGGCCTGGTCGAACTGCTGCTGTTGCAGTTGCGAAAGGTCCATCGGTACGTCGCCGCCAAAGGCCATGGCCATGGGTTCGACGATATGCACCAGGGACAGCTTCACGGTATCGCCGGCAATGGCCACGGCGCGCTTGATCACCGGATCGCACTCTTCGGTCAGGTCCACGGCGACCAGAATATGTTCGTAAGTCATGAGGCGTTCCTCCAGGGGACTGCAATAAGTTCAGTATGGCTGCTTTCAAGCGGATGGGGTTGGATCCGCTCATCTAGAAATTCGGGAGTACACATATGACGGTCTGGATAGTGGTGTCAATCCTTCTAGTGGTGTTGAGCCCCCTGGCATGGCTGCGACCTTCGCGCCACCAGAGCGGGCGCATGGCCCTGCGCATGGAGGCCCGCCGCATTGGCCTGGCGATGCAGTTGTCGCCCCAGGAGTGGCCGCACTGGCTCAAGCAAGAGCCGCCCAGCCCGTGTGCGCAGTACTGTCGGCCGCGGCGGGGCAGTAAGCCGGCCCTCTGGTGTTACTGGCAGTTGGAGCCGGGGGTATGGGTCAATCAATGGCGGGAAACCTGTGTCGACGAGAAGTTGTTGCCGCATTTTGCAACGCTGCCGGATAACGTCTACAAAATCGAAGCCGATGGGCAGATGATCGCTTTGTATTGGGGTGAGAAGGGCGAATTGAGCGTCTTGCAGAACATCAATGCCTTGCTCAAGGCCCTGGCCTGACATCGTCTGCGCCCGAGAGCGTCAACGATAACGTGGCAAACCTGGTTTAACGCGGTGCGCTCAGGTTTTTCGCGAGCAAGCTCGCTCCTACAGTGATGGAATCGCAGGCAATAAAAAGCCCGACATCATCATCGGGCTGGAGTTGGCCAGGCAGGCCGGTAATTCGTCGATTCAACACGCCGCGCATTCGCACAGGCGTTCACACCTGCGGCTAGCCTAGCCGGATATCCGTCGCTGTACAGGCCTTTGCTGGCCCTTTTTCATTATTGATCGGGTGAATACCTGCGCATTGATTCGCCTTGGCGGTTCTGAAATGACTGAAAAGTCGCGTTTTAGCGGCCCTTTCGAGCGATTGACAATTGTCGGAAATTGGCTGAAGGTGGCGTACCCAAATCAAACGGGCGTATGAATTGAGCGTTTGTCTTTCAGACCGTTCGTACAGAATCCCGACTATCGCGTTGGCGGGTGTGCCTGGCAAATAGGCGTTAGCATCGACGGTAACGTTTGTGTTTACGCTTCGGCCAGCGTCCGACGTGTACTGTTCAGCTTCCATATCGTGGAGATCAGTTGATGATTTACGAAGGTAAAGCCATCACGGTTAAGGCTCTTGAAAGTGGCATCGTCGAATTGAAATTCGACCTCAAGGGTGAGTCCGTCAACAAGTTCAACCGTCTAACCCTGAACGAACTGCGTCAGGCCGTAGACACCATCAAGGCTGATGCATCGATCAAAGGTGTGATCGTCTCCAGCGGCAAGGACGTGTTCATCGTCGGCGCTGACATCACCGAATTCGTCGACAACTTCAAGCTGCCCGATGCCGAGCTTGTGGCTGGCAACCTCGAAGCCAACAAGATTTTCAGCGATTTCGAAGACCTCAACGTGCCGACCGTTGCCGCGATCAATGGCATCGCTCTGGGTGGCGGTCTGGAAATGTGCCTGGCCGCGGACTTCCGCGTCATGGCCTCCAGCGCGAAAATCGGCCTGCCGGAAGTCAAGCTGGGCATCTACCCAGGCTTCGGCGGTACCGTGCGCCTGCCGCGCATCATCGGTGCCGACAACGCCATCGAGTGGATTGCCGCCGGCAAGGAAAACCGTGCTGAAGACGCGCTGAAAGTGGGCGCAGTCGATGCCGTGGTTGCGCCGGACAAGCTCGCAGAAGCTGCCCTGAACCTGATCAAGGGCGCCATCAGCGGCGAATTTGACTATAAGGCCAAGCGTCAGCCGAAGCTGGAAAAACTCAAGCTCAACGCCATCGAACAAATGATGTCGTTCGAAACCGCCAAGGGTTTCGTCGCCGGTCAAGCGGGTCCTAACTACCCGGCTCCGGTCGAAGCGATCAAGACCATCCAGAAAGCCGCGAACTTCGGTCGCGACAAGGCCCTGGAAATCGAAGCCGCCGGCTTCGTCAAACTGGCCAAGACGTCTGCTGCCCAGAGCCTGATCGGCCTGTTCCTGAACGATCAGGAACTGAAGAAAAAGGCCAAGGCCTACGACGAAATCGCCAAAGACGTGAAACAGGCTGCCGTCCTCGGCGCCGGTATCATGGGTGGCGGTATCGCTTATCAGTCGGCGTCCAAAGGCACGCCGATCCTGATGAAAGACATCAACGAGCACGGTATCGAGCAAGGCCTGGCAGAAGCCGCCAAGCTGCTGGTGGGCCGCGTTGATAAAGGTCGCATGACGGCTGCGAAGATGGCTGAAGTGCTCAACGGCATTCGTCCTACGCTGTCCTACGGCGATTTCGGCCACGTCGACCTGGTGGTCGAAGCGGTTGTCGAGAACCCGAAGGTCAAGCAAGCGGTACTGGCTGAAGTTGAAGCCCAGGTCAAAGAAGACACGATCCTGGCGTCCAACACCTCGACCATTTCCATCACCTTGCTGGCCAAGGCCCTCAAGCGTCCGGAAAACTTCGTCGGCATGCACTTCTTCAACCCGGTGCACATGATGCCGCTGGTGGAAGTGATCCGTGGCGAGAAGTCCAGCGAGCTGGCCGTTGCCACCACCGTTGCCTACGCCAAGAAAATGGGCAAGAACCCGATCGTGGTCAACGACTGCCCGGGCTTTTTGGTCAACCGCGTGCTGTTCCCGTACTTTGGCGGTTTCGCCAAGCTGGTCAGCGCTGGCGTGGACTTTGTGCGTATCGACAAGGTCATGGAAAAATTCGGCTGGCCAATGGGCCCGGCGTACCTGATGGACGTGGTCGGTATCGACACCGGCCACCACGGTCGCGACGTTATGGCTGAAGGCTTCCCGGACCGCATGAAAGACGACCGTCGCTCGGCTGTCGATGCGCTTTACGAGGCCAAGCGCCTTGGCCAGAAGAATGGCAAGGGCTTCTACGCCTACGAGACCGACAAGAAAGGCAAGCAGAAGAAAGTTGCCGATCCATCGGTTCACGAAGTGCTGGCGCCTATCGTCTACGAGCAGCGTGAAGTGTCCGACGAGGACATCATCAACTGGATGATGATCGCCCTGTGCCTGGAAACCGTGCGTTGCCTGGAAGACGGCATCGTTGAAACCGCCGCCGAAGCCGATATGGGCCTGGTGTACGGTATTGGTTTCCCTCCATTCCGTGGTGGTGCGCTGCGTTACATCGACTCGATCGGTGTAGCCGAATTCGTTGCCCTGGCTGATCAATACGCTGATCTGGGCCCGCTGTACCACCCGACTGCGAAGCTGCGCGAGATGGCCAAGAACGGCCAGAGCTTCTTCGGTTAAGTGCCCAGACGACTAGAGCGAGAATATTTATGAGCTTGAATCCAAGAGACGTCGTGATTGTCGACTTCGGTCGTACTCCGATGGGCCGCTCCAAGGGCGGCATGCACCGCAACACCCGTGCCGAAGACATGTCGGCGCACCTGATCAGCAAACTGCTGGAGCGCAACGTCAAGGTCGACCCGAACGAAGTCGAGGACGTGATCTGGGGCTGCGTCAACCAGACCCTGGAGCAGGGCTGGAACATCGCCCGCATGGCGTCCCTGATGACGCAGATCCCGCATACTGCTGCCGGCCAGACCGTCAGCCGCCTGTGTGGTTCTTCCATGAGCGCGCTGCACACTGCCGCCCAGGCGATCATGACCGGTAACGGTGATGTGTTCGTGGTCGGCGGCGTGGAGCACATGGGCCACGTCAGCATGATGCACGGCGTCGATCCAAACCCGCATATGTCGCTGTACGCGGCAAAAGCCTCGGGCATGATGGGCCTGACCGCAGAAATGCTCGGCAAGATGCACGGCATCACCCGTGAGGCCCAGGACGCTTTTGGCCTGCGCTCGCACCAGCTCGCCCACAAGGCAACCCTGGAAGGCAAGTTCAAGGATGAAATCATCCCGATGAACGGCTACGACGAGAACGGTTTCCTGAAGCTGTTCGACTACGACGAAACCATTCGTCCGGATACCACCCTGGAAAGCCTGGCGGCCTTGAAGCCGGCATTCAATCCCAAGGGCGGCACCGTGACTGCCGGTACTTCGTCGCAGATCACCGATGGTGCCTCGTGCATGATCGTGATGTCGGCCCAGCGCGCCCAGGACCTGGGGATCCAGCCTCTGGCAGTGATCCGTTCCATGGCCGTGGCGGGTGTGGACCCGGCGATCATGGGCTATGGTCCAGTACCGGCCACACAAAAAGCCTTGAAGCGCGCAGGTCTGAGCATCTCCGACATCGACTTCTTCGAGCTCAACGAAGCTTTCGCCGCACAGGCCCTGCCCGTGTTGAAAGATCTGAAAGTACTCGACAAGATGAACGAGAAGGTTAACCTGCATGGCGGTGCGATTGCCTTGGGCCACCCATTCGGTTGCTCCGGTGCACGTATTTCCGGCACTTTGCTTAACGTGATGAAGCAAAATGGCGGCAACCTTGGGGTTGCAACCATGTGCATTGGTCTCGGCCAAGGCATTTCTACCGTCTTCGAACGCGTCTAAGCGTTGAGTTGACGGAAGCCGGGGCCCAGTGCCCCGGTTTTTGTTTTTTGGAATTTTTAATTTTTTTTTAATAAATTTTGTAAGAGGGCCAGAGCATGAAAGTCGAACCAGGGCTCTACCAGCATTATAAAGGTCCCAAGTACCGCGTTTTTAATGTGGCGCGGCACTCCGAGACCGAAGAAGAAGTGGTGTTCTACCAAGCACTGTATGGCGATTACGGCTTTTGGGTGCGCCCCTTGAGCATGTTCCTGGAGACTGTCGAAGTTGACGGCAAGCAGGTCCCGCGCTTTGCTTTGGTGCAGGTCGAACCCAGTCTTTTTTCAGGGCAATAACGGCTGGTAGCGCACAATGCTGCGCTTGACCTCACTGTGTTGCCACTATATATAGCGTTGCCGCGTCAGGCGCCAACCGCCTTTCTCTTCTCGAATTCAGGAATTTTCCGATCCATGGGCAAATCGCTGGTCATTGTGGAATCCCCGGCTAAGGCCAAGACCATCAACAAGTACTTGGGTAACGAGTACGTGGTGAAGTCGAGTATCGGCCATATCCGAGACCTGCCCACCAGCGGTTCGGCTAGCGCCAGCAAGGAGCCTGCTGCCAAGCGCGGCAAGGCGGCTGCGGGCGAAGGTCCGGTGCTCTCGCCCAAAGAAAAAGCGCGCAAGCAGCTGGTTTCGCGCATGGGGGTGGACCCTGATCATGGCTGGAAGGCCAAGTACGAAATCCTTCCGGGCAAGGAAAAGGTGATCGAGGAGCTGCGCCGGCTCGCCAAGGATGCTGACACCATCTATCTCGCGACGGACTTGGACCGCGAAGGGGAAGCCATTGCCTGGCACCTGCGCGAAGCCATCGGTGGGGATGACAGCCGCTATAAACGCGTGGTGTTCAACGAAATTACCAAGAAGGCGATCCAGGAAGCCTTCTCCAAGCCGGGCGAGCTGGACATTGACCGCGTCAATGCCCAGCAGGCTCGACGCTTCCTTGACCGCGTCGTCGGCTACATGGTCTCGCCATTGCTGTGGGCCAAGATTGCCCGTGGCCTGTCCGCTGGCCGTGTGCAATCGGTAGCGGTGAAGCTGGTGGTGGAGCGTGAGCGCGAGATCCGCGCGTTCATCCCTGAAGAATACTGGGAAGTCCACGCCGACCTCGGCACCGCCAAGGGCGCGACCGTACGCTTTGACGTGGCCCGTGAGAAAGGCGAGGCTTTCAAGCCGCTCAACGAAGCCCAGGCCATGGCCGCGCTGGAGAAGCTCAAGGCTTCCAGCTACAGCATCGTCAAGCGCGAAGACAAGCCCACCAGCAGCAAGCCGTCGGCGCCGTTCATCACCTCCACCCTGCAACAGGCCGCGAGCAACCGCCTGGGCTTTGGGGTGAAGAAGACGATGATGATGGCCCAGCGTTTGTACGAAGCGGGCTACATCACGTATATGCGTACCGACTCCACCAACCTGTCGCAAGACGCGGTGGCGATGGCGCGCACTTATATTGAAAGCGAATTCGGTAAGAAGTACCTGCCGGAGAACCCGAACGTCTACAGCAGCAAGGAAGGCGCACAAGAGGCTCACGAAGCGATTCGGCCGTCTGACGCCAATACCGAGCCAAGCAAGCTCACAGGCATGGAGCGCGACGCTGAGCGCCTCTACGAGCTGATCTGGCGCCAGTTCCTGGCCTGCCAGATGCTGCCGGCGCAATACTTGTCCACCACCGTCACCGTGGGTGCCGGGGACTTCGAGCTGCGTGCCAAGGGCCGTATCCTCAAGTTCGACGGTTACACCCGTGTGATGCCGCAAATCGCCAAGCCCGGCGATGACGACGTGCTGCCAGACATGGCCCAGGGCGATGTGATGAAGCTGGTCAAGCTTGATCCGTCCCAGCACTTCACCAAGCCGCCTGCGCGTTATTCGGAAGCGAGCCTGGTAAAAGAGATGGAAAAGCGTGGCATTGGTCGTCCTTCGACCTACGCGGCGATCATTTCCACCATCCAGGACCGCGGCTATGTGGCGCTGCATAACCGTCGTTTCTATTCGGAAAAGATGGGTGATATCGTCACAGAGCGTCTGTCCGAGAGTTTCTCCAACCTGATGGACTACGGCTTTACCGCCGGCATGGAAGAGAACCTCGATGACGTGGCCCAGGGCGAGCGGGACTGGAAAAACGTACTCGACGAGTTCTATGGCGACTTCAAGAAAAAACTCGAAGTAGCCGAAAGCCCGGAAAACGGTATGCGCGCCAACCAGCCGGTGATGACGGATATTCCGTGCACCACCTGCGGGCGGCCGATGCAGATCCGCACCGCGTCTACCGGTGTGTTCCTGGGTTGCTCGGGCTACAGCCTGCCGCCCAAAGAGCGCTGCAAGGCCACCGTCAACCTGGTACCGGGTGATGAAATTGCGGCCGACGACGAGGGTGAATCCGAGTCGCTGGTGCTGCGTGGCAAGCACCGTTGCCCGATCTGCAGCACGGCGATGGATGCGTATCTGCTCGACGAAAAGCACAAGCTGCACATCTGCGGTAACAACCCGGATTGCAATGGCTACGAAATCGAAGAAGGCACCTACCGCATCAAGGGCTATGAAGGCCCGAGCCTGGAGTGCGACAAGTGCGGCAGTGAGATGCAGCTCAAGACCGGACGCTTCGGCAAGTTCTTCGGTTGCACCAACCCGACCTGCAAGAACACCCGCAAACTGCTGAAAAGCGGTGATGCGGCGCCGCCGAAGATGGACCCGGTGAAGATGCCTGAGCTCAAGTGCGAGAAGGTCAACGACACCTACATCCTGCGTGACGGCGCTTCGGGCCTGTTCCTGGCCGCCAGCCAGTTCCCGAAAAACCGCGAGACCCGTGCGCCATTGGTGATGGAGATCGTGCCGCACAAGGATGAGATCGATCCAAAGTACCACTTCCTGTGTGAAGCGCCGAAGAAGGATCCTGACGGTCGTCCGGCCGTGATTCGCTACAGCCGCAAGACCAAGGAGCAGTACGTGCAGACCGAAGTGGACGGCAAGCCTACGGGCTGGAAGGCGTTCTACGACGGCGGCAAGTGGAAGGTCGAGGACAAGCGCCAGGGCGCTTGATCTGTAGGAGCGAGCTTGCTCGCGAAGGTCGTTAACGATAACGCGATAAACCCGATGCACTGCGTTGTTCTCGGGTTTTTCGCGAGTAAACTTGCTCCTGCAAAGCCAGCATCACGTTTATGTCGTTGTGGAGACTGCCGTCATGGCTAACGAACTCTATACCCGTACCAACCAGAAAATTTACTTCGCGGGTTTGTCCCTTGAAGCCCTTGGCCGTGCCGAGGAAGGGAAGGAGATGAACGCTATCGCGCTGGTGCAGGCGGGGCGGGAGTCGGCGTTGTTTCATCTGTACGGCGCCTTGCTGGGGCTGTGTCATGAAATTGCCGGCTTCTATCGCTTGCCCCAGGCACATGCGCCACGGGCCGAGGATATCCTGACCCGCGAGGTGCTGGAGTCCTTGGCCATCCCTGAGTTGGCCGAGTTGGTGGAAATGGCCCGCAGCCCTGACAGCTGGCTGGCACGTTTGCTGGCTGCGCATTCGGCGATGTTCCAGCCGCCGCGTGTGCCGCACAAGCCCAAGGGCGATGTGACCCAGCCGCTGATTGTTGCGGTCAGTCTGGAAGACGAAGGTCCCGAGCCGCTGAGCCGGGCGGAGTTGGAGAGCTGGCGTCAGGAGCTGAAGAAGCTGGCTATCCGCTTTCGGGATGGCTTGAACGAGTGCTGAGTGGCGGGGCAATGTAGGAGCCGGCTTGCCGGCGATAACAATTGATCAAACAATGCAAAGTTGGCCGGCAGACCGCTATCGCTGCATAGGTATCTACACAACTTTCAGAAACTGACGAACTCCCCCGTGGCGAGCGGGCTTGTCGGAACGCCGCATCGCCCGCGCTGCGCTATTTGCCTGGATTTAGGCGGTGCGGCGAAGTTATGTAGATACCTATGGCTATCGCTGGCAAGCCCGCTCCTACAGACCATTCATCAAGCCGCAACGAAAGCTGTTCAGATCCTGAGCGAGGCCGCGTTGATGACTGATATAATGCCGGCCTTTCGTGGAGAACAGATTTTTATGCCAACGTCCTTTCTGGAAATTGTTGAATTGCCCGACGGCCGAATTGAGCTGCGTAGGGCCGAGGACGAGGGTTCTCTGGTGACTTTGGACTTTTCCGAGGATGCCAAGGCATTCCTGCAAGGCCAGCACGTGGAAGTGGCAAAAGCCATGTTGAGCGTGGGCGTGCAGATGGCGGGGCGCTTGGCTGAAGGCGAACCAGAGAAAGACGACGGTCCGCGAATTCTTCACTGAGTCCGTTTGTCGATCTTAAGATTCAAACTAACAATCGGCTTCTCAGTTCTGTAGAAGCCTTGCGTCCATCGCAGGCACTGACTTGACGTCAGGCTGCAATCGGACGACCTGTAGCATTCCCGATAACGCGTTGCGCGTCAGGCTCGGGCTTATCCCAAACGAATATTCAAGCTTTGTGCATCGCCTGTGCGCGCCGCGCTGATCAACTGCTGCTTGGCCGAAGCGCCCAGCGGATTCAGCCAACTGACGACCGTATGGCTACGCCCCAGGCGCAACGCTTCGCAGGTCAGTTGCTGGGCACTCTGGGTGCCGCGTGGTTGCAGCAGCAGGATACGCTCGCGGTTCAGGCCCGCATCCCGCAACCAGGCCTGGGTCAGGCTGGAGGGCGGGGCGATCAGGGTCAGCCAGCGGGCATCCTGTTCTTCGCTCAGGTTGCGAAGAATGGGGGCCAGCAGGCTCAGGCAGTTCCCGGCAGCGCCGCGCAACGACAATTCACTGAATACCTCTGGTTCGGCGGGGGCGGTCCATGGGGACTCCACCACCTCGTTGAGGATCGGTGCAAGTGGCTGGGCCAAGAAGGCCTCAAACAGCGGCAGTTGTGTATGTTGTTGCGCGTGTGGGAACTGCATGATGCCTCCGTTAGCGGCGAATAACGCCGACACTCAAGCCTTCGATCACCAGGTCCTGATCCTTCAGGTTGACTTCAATCGGTGAAAACTCAGGGTTTTCCGCCAGCAGCCAGACTTTGCTGCCCTCGCGTTTGAAGCGCTTGACCGTCACTTCGTCGCCAATACGCGCCACGACGATCTGACCGTTGCGTGCTTCACGGGTGGTATGGACGGCAAGCAGGTCGCCGTCGAAGATGCCCACGTCCTTCATGCTCATGCCATGGACCCGCAGCAGGTAGTCGGCGCGAGGATGGAAGAAAGTCGGGTTGATATTGCAAGACTCTTCGACGTGCTGCTGTGCAAGAATCGGCGCACCGGCAGCGACCCGGCCGATGATCGGCAGCGTCGATTCGTCAGCCTTGGCTTCGAAGCCAGGGATACGAATGCCACGGGATGCACCTGGGGTCATTTCGATCGCACCCTTGCGGGCAAGGGCCTTCAGGTGTTCTTCAGCAGCGTTGGGGGATTTGAACCCCAGCTCCAGGGCGATTTCCGCCCGGGTCGGCGGATAGCCGTTGTCGTCGAGGCAGCGCTTGATAAAAGCGAGAATCTCAGCTTGGCGTGGCGTCAGTTTTAGCATGTTGATCGCTCTGTCTTTTTATACAGTGACTGGGATTATATACAGTGAACTGCGCTTGGCAATCATCGTTTTTGCCGACTCCGCCGGACGGTCATCCGTCGGTCCTTGCCAAGCCTGGAGATAGCGCTGCCTACAGGCTGTTGAAGATGTGATTAAATAGGTGCGAATCGGGTGACTGCCCGGCCGGAAAACGGACCTGCAGGCTTGACATTGCACAAGGTGAAACGTATGTTTCAAACAAGTGTTTGTCAGGCGGAGTAGCCATGGCCCAGTCGGAAACCGTTGAACGCATTCTCGATGCTGCCGAGCAGTTGTTCGCGGAAAAAGGATTTGCTGAAACTTCATTGCGGCTGATCACCAGCAAGGCTGGGGTCAACCTGGCGGCAGTGAACTATCATTTCGGCTCGAAGAAAGCCCTGATCCAGGCAGTATTCTCACGTTTCCTGGGACCGTTCTGCGTCAGTCTCGACCGTGAGCTGGAGCGGCGCCAGACCAAGCCCGACAACAAGCCGAGCCTGGAAGAGCTGCTGGAAATCCTCGTCGAGCAGGCGCTGGTGGTACAGCCACGCAGTGGCAACGACCTGTCGATCTTCATGCGTCTGCTGGGCCTGGCTTTCAGTCAGAGCCAAGGCCACTTGCGGCGTTATCTCGAAGACATGTATGGCAAGGTATTCCGTCGCTACATGTTGTTGGTGAATGAGGCGGCCCCGCGCATTCCTCCTATCGAATTGTTCTGGCGCGTGCACTTCATGCTCGGCGCCGCAGCGTTCAGCATGTCCGGGATCAAGGCCTTGCGCGCCATCGCCGAGACGGATTTCGGGGTCAACACCTCCATCGAACAGGTCATGCGCTTGATGGTGCCATTCCTGGCCGCCGGCATGCGCGCCGAAAGCGGTGTCACCGACCCGGCCATGGCGGCCGCCCAGTTGCGCCCGCGCAGCAAGTCCGCCCCGGTGGCTGCCAAGGTTTAACCACTGGCGTCTGGGCGCCACCGCTTGCATCCGCTAAGCTAGCCGCCCATGCCGATTTCAAATATTTACCCGCACTCCACCGCCTTGCCAGGCTTGACCTGGCGAGGCGGTGGAGTGCGCGCGTCATTCAAGGAAAATTTATGACTGCTGCCCTGCAAGGCTCTTTGATGGTGGACGTCGCCGGCACCTGGCTGACGGCTGAGGATCGCCACTTGTTGCGCCAGCCTGAAGTGGGCGGCCTGATCATTTTTGCGCGCAACATCGAACATCCGCGCCAAGTGCGGGAATTGAGCGCTGCCATTCGCGCGGTGCGCCCGGACCTGTTGCTGGCTGTCGACCAGGAAGGCGGCCGTGTCCAGCGCCTGCGCCAGGGGTTTGTCCGCCTGCCGGCCATGCGTGCCCTGGCAGATAATCCCAATGCCGAATACCTGGCCGAGCAGTGTGGCTGGGTTATGGCCACAGAAGTGTTGGCCGTTGGCCTGGACCTGAGCTTCGCCCCGGTGCTGGACCTCGATTACCAGCGCAGCGCCGTCGTAGGTACACGTGCGTTCGAAGGTGATCCCGAGCGTGCCGCGTTGTTGGCCGGCGCCTTTATCCGGGGCATGAACAGCGCCGGTATGGCCGCCACCGGCAAGCACTTTCCGGGTCATGGTTGGGCCGAGGCTGATTCCCACGTCGCCATTCCCGTGGATGAACGCAGCCTGGAGCAGCTTCGCAGCCATGACCTGGTGCCGTTCGCGCGCTTGAGCAAGCAATTGGCCGCCGTCATGCCAGCCCATGTCATTTACCCCCAGGTGGATAACCAGCCGGCCGGCTTTTCGCGCCGGTGGTTGCAAGACATCCTGCGCGGTGAGTTGCAGTTCGATGGGGTGATTTTCAGTGATGACCTGTCCATGGCCGGTGCCCATGTGGTGGGGGATGCGGCGAGCCGTATCGAGGCGGCCTTGAGCGCGGGTTGCGATATGGGGCTGGTGTGCAATGACCGTGCGGCCGCCGAGTTGGCCCTGAGTGCCGCCCAGCGCATGAAGGTCACGCCGTCGGCGCGGATTGCCCGGATGCGTGGGCAGGCGATTGCCTCGACTGACTATAAGCAGGACCCGCGTTGGTTGGCGGCGCTCGGTGCGCTTCGGGATGCTCAGTTGATCGAATGAGATTGAGGTGCGCCTATCGCAGGCAAGCCAGCTCCCACACTTGAATGTATTCACAGATCAAAATGTGTGGCTTGCCTGCGATAGCGACCTGGCAGTCAACGCTTCTCTTGCTTATTGGGTAACGGCGCAAACAGCGCCTCGATATCTTCGTTGCCCAACTTCCAGTCGCCAGTGGTGCGACCATCCAGCACGCCCGCCGCCAGGTCTGACTTCTCTTGCTGCAACGCCTGGATCTTCTCTTCCACAGTGCCGCGCGCAATCATCTTGTACACAAACACCGGCTTCTCCTGGCCGATGCGATACGCACGGTCGGTGGCCTGGTTTTCCGTAGCCGGGTTCCACCACGGGTCGTAGTGGATCACGGTGTCGGCTTCGGTCAGGTTAAGCCCGACGCCACCAGCCTTGAGGCTGATGAGGAAGATCTGCAACTTGCCGCTCTGGAAATCCTTCACCGGCGTGCGCCGATCGCGGGTCTGGCCGGTCAGCAAGGCATAGGCGACACCGCGTTTTTTCAGCTCGATCTCAATCAGGCTGAGCATTGAGGTGAACTGGGAAAACAGCAGAATCCTGCGCCCTTCGGCAAATAGCTCGTCGAGCATCTCCATCAGGCTGTCGAGCTTGCCGGAGCTGCTGCCGCGCGCTGGCAGGGTTGCATCGTTGACCAGGCGCAGGTCGCAACAGACCTGGCGCAGCTTGAGCAGCGCTTCAAGGATGATGATCTGGCTGCGAGCCACGCCCTTGCGGGTGATCTCGTCGCGCACCTTCTTGTCCATGGCCAGGCGCATGGTTTCGTACACGTCGCGCTGCGCTTCATTGAGATCGACCCAATGGATGATCTCGGTCTTGGGCGGCAACTCAGTGGCCACCTGTTCCTTGGTGCGGCGCAGCAAGAACGGTTTGATCCGACCGTTGAGGTGCTGCAATCGCACGTCGCTGCCGCGTTTTTCGATGGGCACGCGGTAATCACGGTTGAAGCTCTTAACATCCCCCAGCCAACCCGGCAGCAGGAAGTGGAATAGCGACCACAGCTCGCCCAGGTGATTTTCCAGCGGTGTGCCGCTCAGGCACAGGCGCTGCCGGGCATTCAGCTCGCGGGCGGCCTGGGCGGCCTTGCTGGTGGGGTTCTTGATGTATTGGGCTTCATCGAGGATCAGCACATGCAGCGGCTGCGCGGCCAGTTGCTCGATGTCCTTGGGCAGCAGGGCATAGGTGGTCAGCAGCAGGTCATAATCCTGCAGTTGTGCGAAGTGCTTCTTGCGTGCGGCTCCATACAGCGCCAGTACCTTGAGCTGCGGGGAGAAGTGCGCCGCTTCGTCGAGCCAGTTGGGGATCAGGCTGGTGGGCATCACGACCATGCACGGCCGGTCCAGGCGCCCGGCGATTTTTTCGCTGAGAATATGCGCCAGGGTCTGCAGGGTTTTGCCCAGGCCCATGTCGTCCGCAAGAATCCCGCCCACTTCCAGTTGGCGCAGGGACTGCATCCAGCTCAGGCCTTCGAGCTGGTAGGGGCGCAAGGTCGCATTCAGGCCCTCGGGTGCTGTGCAGGTGAAGTCCTTGATATCGCGCAGGCGCTGGGCAAAGTTGCGGATCTGTTCGCCGCCTTCCCATTGCAGGGGCAGGTCTTCCAGCGGGTTGAGGCGAATGGCGTCGGCCTTGGCCAGGCGTAAGGCGGTGCTGCCGGGCTCTTGCAGGTAGAACTCGCCGAGGGTGGCCAGCACCGGTTTGAGCCGGCCATAGGGCAGCGCCACTTGCAGCGGGCCGTGGCCGCCATTGGGCAGGCCGGGGATGTTCACCAGGATCAGTTCGTCGTCGCGGCGGCGCGCGAGTTTTTCCGGGTTGAGGATTTCGGTGTGGGAGCGCATCAGGTTCAACAGGATCGGCAACAGGCTCAGGCGTTCGCCATTGACGATAATCCCCAGCTCCAGGTCGAACCAGTCGCGCTCCGGTACTTCATCGACGCTGGCGTACCAGTCATCGACGGGGCTCAGGTCGAAGCCGAAATCTTCATCGATCTGCAGCTCCCAGCCCTCCGCACGCAGGCTCGGCGAGGCGTTGAGGGTGAAGTTCAGCCAGGCACTGTCGTTGACCATCTCAAACAGCTCGCCGGCGCTTTCCGGCAAGGCCTTGCTCTGGCGCGTGGCGATCTTGAAACCCAGCAAGCGCAGGTGTTCGCGAAAACCTTGCTCGACCTCGGGGTGGCGCTTGATCCGCAGGCTCTGGGTTTCCTGGCGCACAATGATATCGGCGTTTTTCTGGCCGCTGACGTAGTTGCCCTGATAATTGAACGACAGCGCCGCCCGGTGCTGGATGTAGCGCTGCATCTTGCCGTTGCGCGGCTCAAAGGCGCTGAACTCGATGCTGGCCAGCCACAGCCGGGGAACCGGCTGCACATCCTCGAGCACCACTTGAGGCAGCACCACGCGGTTGTCGAGCACGGCCTGGAGCTTTTCCAGCAGCTCGGCATCCTTGGCCGCTGCCGGATAGGCCAGGGTTTCCTGGACCTGCAGCAGCACCGCGGCAATGTGTTTGCAGTTGGTATGCACGGGGCAGGTGCAGCGGCTGTCCACCAGGATCAAGGTGCCCTTGGCCGACTCGCGCAGGGCGATGGTCTGGCGGTAGACATTACCGCCTGAGCCTTCGCAACTGGCGATGATGGTGCTGTCGCCCGACTCGACGATGCGCACGCGGTTTTCCAGGGCGTAGCGCCGGCCGCGCTCCAGGCTTTGCTCCTTGAAGCGGTTAGCCCAGGAAGGCGCCAGGGGTTTGGTCAGCGACGACGGCAGGGGCATGGCGCTGGATCAGTCCGCCAGGCCGGGCGGTGGTGCGCTCGGTGGCTTGGCCGTGAGGGAGGTGATCTTGATCAGCAGGGCCAGGTGGCCGCCGTCCAGGTAGTTGAGCTGGTTGTTCTTGGTGCGCACGTCCGGCTGGCTCAGGTGCTCACTGGCAATCACGCTGCCGTGGTTGTCGAACTGGTTGAGCCAGAAGCTCGCATCAATCCGGGTAAAGCGCCCCAACTGCAGGTCCAGGGTGCCCTGGATGGGGAACTGGCCGAACTGTTCCTGGCCGTCGGTGATTTTCACCTTCACGGGCTGTTCGCCCAGGTTCTGCTCCCAGGCCTTGTGCAGCAGCACGGTGTAATCGCCATTGGCCTGGAGTTTTTCGACGATGTTGGTCAGGCGCGGCGGGCTGATTTTCTCGATCCCCTGGCGTGGAACGCCGGCATCCCAGTTTTCCGGGGCCGGCCGGCTGTTGATGACCGGTTCCGCATTCTGGCGGATCAGGATCATTTCCACCTGGTAGAGGCTGTCGGCAAACGCCGAAGGTGCGACTACCACCAACAACAGGCTCAGGATACGAAGCAGGCGCATGGGGCGTCCTTCAAGCAGATTTGGGGATGAGGCGCTCAAACAGCGCCTCCAATGTATTAAAGCGCTCTTCCGCACGTTCCATCGGTACCATGAACTTGAATAACGTGGCGCCTTCAAATTTGTAGCGGTTGGGCTGGCCCTGGATCAACTTGATCAACACCAACGGGTCCACCGGCGTCTGCGCTTCGAATTCGATACGCCCACCCTGAGGACCCGCATCGACCTTCTTGATCCCCAGTTGCTCGGCCTGCAATTTGAGCAGGGTCAGGCGCACCAGGTTCTTGGTCGGTTCCGGCAGCAGGCCGAAGCGGTCGATCATCTCCACTTGCAGGTCCTTGAGGCCTTCTTCGTCGGTGGCCGAGGCGATGCGCTTGTACAGGATCAGCCGCGCATGCACATCCGGCAGGTAGTCCTCGGGAATCAACGCCGGCAGGCGCAGGTTGATTTCCGGGCCGCCGCCCAGTGGCTGGTCGAGGTTCGGTTGTTCGCCTTTGCGGATGGCCTTCACCGCGCGCTCGAGCATCTCCATATAGAGGGTGAAGCCCACCGCCTGGATCTGCCCGCTCTGGCCGTCGCCCAGCAGTTCGCCGGCACCACGGATTTCCAGGTCGTTGGTGGCCAGCACAAAGCCCGCGCCCAGGTCCTGGGTGTTGGCGATGGCCTCCAGGCGTTTTTCCGCGTCGCCAGTGATTTGCTGGCGCGGTGGCGTCAGCAGGTAGGCATAGGCTTGGTGGTGACTGCGGCCGACCCGACCACGCAACTGGTGCAGTTGTGCCAGGCCGAACTTATCCGCACGCTCGATAATGATGGTGTTGGCGCTTGGCACATCGATACCGGTCTCGATAATGGTCGAGGCGATCAGCACGTTGAAGCGCTTGTGGTAGAAGTCGCTCATCACCTGTTCGAGTTCGCGCTCGCGCATCTGCCCGTGGCCGATGCCGATCCGTGCTTCTGGTACCAGTTCGGCGAGGTCGGCGGCGCATTTCTCGATGGTTTTTACGTCGTTGTGCAGGTAGTAGACCTGGCCGCCGCGCAGCAACTCGCGCAGCAGGGCTTCCTTGATCGTGCTGTTGTTCTGCTCCATGACGAACGTGCGCACCGACAAGCGCCGCGCTGGCGGCGTGGCGATGATCGACAGGTCGCGCATGCCCGACACCGCCATGTTCAGCGTGCGCGGGATCGGTGTAGCAGTCAGGGTGAGGATATCGACCTCGCTGCGCAGGGCCTTGAGCTGCTCCTTCTGGCGCACGCCAAAGCGGTGCTCTTCGTCGATGATCACCAGGCCCAGGTTCTTGATCTTCACGTCGTCCGACAGCAGTTTGTGGGTGCCGATGACGATATCGATCTTGCCTTCGGCCAGATCGGCGACAGCGGCACTCACTTCCTTGGCCGACTTGAAGCGGCTCATTACTTCCACGGTCACCGGCCAATCGGCGAAGCGGTCGCGGAAACTGTTGTAGTGCTGCTGGGCGAGCAGGGTGGTGGGCACCAGGATCGCCACCTGGCGGCCACCATGCACTGCGATAAACGCGGCACGCATCGCCACTTCAGTCTTGCCGAAGCCCACATCGCCGCAGACCAGGCGGTCCATGGGCTTGGGCGCGAGCATGTCGGCGCGCACGGCGTCGATGGTGGTTTGCTGGTCCGGGGTTTCTTCGAAGGCGAAGCCGGCGCTGAAGGTGGCGTAGTCGGCCTTCGGGTCGGCGAACGCATAACCTTCGCGGGCCGCGCGGCGGGCATAGATGTCCAGCAGTTCGGCGGCCACGTCTCTCACCTGCTCGGCGGCCTTGCGCTTGGCTTTCTGCCAGGTCTCGGAGCCCAGGCGGTGCAACGGCGCGAGGGCGTCGTCGCTGCCGGTGTAGCGCGCGATCAGGTGCAGGTTGGCCACCGGGACGTAGAGCTTGGCGCCCTCGGCGTATTCCATGGTGAGGAATTCGGCGGCCTGGTTGTCGATCTCCAGGGTCTGCAGGCCCAGGTAGCGCCCCACACCGTGGTCGATATGCACCACCGGAGCGCCTTCGCGCAGTTCGGTGAGGTTCTTGATGACCGCATCGTTGTTGGCGTCGGCGCGTTTTTCCCGGCGCCGGCGCTGCATCACGCGTTGGCCGAACAGCGGGCTTTCGGCAATCAGCGCCAGGGCCGGATCATCCAGTTGCAAGCCTTCGTTGAGCGGGGCAATGGTGATCGCCAGGCGGTCCTTGCCGGCCACGAAGTCCGGCCAGCTGTCGACGGTTTTTGGCCGCAGCTTCAGGCGTTCCAGCAACTCCAGCAGCACTTCGCGGCGCCCGGCGGATTCGGCGGTAAACAGCACGCGGCCCGGGAAATCGCCAAGGAAGTCGGACAGTGCTTGCAGCGGCTGGGTGGCCTTGGCTTCGATGGCCAGGTTCGGCAGGGTTTGGGCCGGGAAGCGTTCGCGACCGACACCGGCTTCTACATCCTGCTGGCTGGCGACCACGCGCGGCCAGTTCTTCAGGCGGGCAAAGCAGTCTTCCACCGGCAGGAACAGCTCGGCAGGCGGCAATAAAGGCCGGGAGGGATCGACGCGGCGCTCTTCGTAACGGTTGCGTACGTCGTTCCAGAAATTTTCCGCGGCCTGTTCGATGCCGGGCAGCGAGAACACCTGGGTGTCCTGGGGCAGGTAATCGAACAGGGTCGAGGTTTCATCGAAGAACAGCGGCAGGTAGTACTCGATACCGGCGGGGGTAATCCCGCTGCTCAGGTCCTGGAAGATCGGGCAGCGGCGGAAGTCCACGTCGAAGCGTTCGCGAAAGCGCGCCTTGAAGCGTGTGACCGCGTCTTTTTGCAGGGGGAATTCCCGGGCCGGCAGCAGCTTGATCGATTGCACCTTGTCGATGGACCGCTGATTTTCCGGGTCGAAGGTGCGCAGGGTCTCGATTTCGTCGTCGAACAGGTCGATGCGGTAGGGCAGTTTGCTGCCCATCGGGAAGAGGTCGATCAGCGCGCCGCGCACGGCGAACTCACCATGCTCGTACACCGTATCGACGCAGCGATAGCCGCTGGCTTCAAGACGGGTGCGCATCTGCTCTACATCGAGCTTCTGGCCGATATCCAACACCAGGCTGCTGCCCAGCAGAAACTTGGTCGGCGCCAGGCGGTGCAGGGCCGTGGTGATCGGCACCACCAGCACACCGTGGGCCAGTTCCGGCAAGCGGTACAGGCTGGCGATGCGCTGGGAAATGATGTCCTGGTGCGGGGAGAACAAGTCGTAGGGCAGGGTCTCCCAGTCCGGGAAATGCAGCACCGGCAAATCGGGGGCGAAGAAGCTCAGCTCCTGCTCCAGCCGTTCGGCACTTTGGCTGTCGGCGGTCAGCAGCAGGGTAAAGCGTTTGGCTGCACTGGCAGCCTCGGCAATGGCCAGGCTCAGGGCGGCACCGGGCAAATTGCCCCAATGCTGTTTACCTGCCTCGGCAGGGAGTAGCGGTAGACGCAGGACGGGCACGGAAGGTTGAGCTCCAGCGTTGCGACAAAGTCGGTAATTGTAACGGCCTGGAGTGCCGCCTGTCAGTTGCTGACTGTGCCTATTACGGTTTGTAGGAAATGTAGTGGCTAAGACAAACAATGTGCGGTTTTGACTCAATATGTAGTGCCAAAATGCACGTATGTTTCGGAGGGTTACGGACAAGACGCCCAGGTCTTTCTCCGAGGGGGGCGCTGGAAGCCGCGTATTTACTGGCTTGTAGCGCGGTGAAAATTATTTGCAAGGGCTTTTGTTGCGTGGCGCGCATTGCTCCAGGGGCGGTCGGGCGGCATAATGTAGCCCCTTTTTTCAGCCCCTACATGTGGAAGGTTCCCGTGACTCAGAAGCCCGACCAGTGTCTTGGTGAATGGATCGACCGTGAAGCACTCGCAGAAGCGATGATCCCGCTTATCGGTCAGCTGTACCGCAATAACAATGTGGTGAGCTCGATCTATGGCCGCAGCCTGATCAACCAATCAGTCATCGCGATTCTCAAGGCTCATCGCTTTGCTCGCCATCGTTCTGCCGACGATAGCGAACTCTCCGTCCACGAAACATTCCCTCTGCTTAAAGCCATGAGCGAGCTCAAGCTCGGCGCGGCCTCCGTAGACCTGGGCAAGTTGGCGTTCAAATTCCGCGCCCAAGGCAATGGCCGCAGCGCCGAGCAGTTCGTGCGTGAAGAGCTGGCCGAAGTCGTTGGCCAGCAGAACGCCGCCGCCCGTAAAGGCACTGACGTTGTGCTCTACGGCTTCGGTCGTATCGGCCGCCTGTTGGCACGCATCC
This sequence comes from Pseudomonas proteolytica, assembly GCF_007858275.1. Classification (GTDB taxonomy): domain Bacteria; phylum Pseudomonadota; class Gammaproteobacteria; order Pseudomonadales; family Pseudomonadaceae; genus Aquipseudomonas; species Aquipseudomonas proteolytica. The sequence goes on along the minus strand of NZ_VFEV01000007.1, from coordinate 18,370 downwards.
TCATCGAAAAAACCGGCGGTGGCGACGGCCTGCGCCTGCGGGCCATTGTTGTGCGCAAAGGCGCCGAGAATGACCTGACCAAGCGCGCCAGCCTCTTGCGCCGCGACTCGGTACACGGTTCGTTCAATGGCACCATCACCATCGACGAAGAAAACAACACCATCACCGCCAACGGTAACCTGATCCAGGTGATCTACGCGAAGAACCCGACCGAGGTGGATTACACCCAGTACGGCATCCAGAACGCATTGCTGGTGGACAACACTGGTGTATGGCGTGATGCCGACGGCCTGGGCCAGCACCTGGCCTGCCCGGGTGTCGATCGCGTTGTGTTGACCGCGCCTGGCAAGGGCAAGCTGAAGAACATCGTTCACGGTATCAACCACAACGAAATCACCGCTGACGACAAGATCGTGTCCGCCGCTTCCTGCACCACCAACGCCATCGTGCCGGTGCTCAAGGCTGTGAATGACAAGTTCGGCATCATCAACGGTCACGTCGAAACCGTTCACTCGTACACCAACGACCAGAACCTGATCGACAACTTCCACAAGGGCGATCGCCGTGGCCGTAGCGCCGCGCTGAACATGGTCATCACCGAGACCGGTGCTGCCACCGCTGCTGCCAAGGCCCTGCCTGAGCTGGCCGGCAAGCTGACCGGTAACGCGATCCGCGTACCCACGCCGAACGTGTCGATGGCCATTCTCAACCTCAACCTTGAGAAAGCCGCCACCCGTGAAGAGATGAACGAGTACCTGCGCTACATGGCGCTGCACTCCGATCTGCATAAGCAAATCGACTTCGTCAATTCCCAGGAAGTGGTGTCCACCGACTTCGTTGGCTCGCGCCACGCCGGTGTGGTGGATGCTGAAGCGACCATCACCCAGGATAACCGCGTTGTACTGTACGTTTGGTACGACAACGAGTTCGGTTACAGCTGCCAGGTGGTGCGTGTGATGGAAGACATGGCCGGGGTCAACCCGCCTGCGTTCCCACGCTAAGCATCAGCGCTAAATGAAAAAGCCCCGACTGGTTCGGGGCTTTTTTATGCCTGGGGGTTTCGTGTTGGGGCTTAAGGCCTCATCGCGGGCTTGCCCGCTCCCACAGTTTGATTTGCGAATACATTCAAATGCGGGCTTGCCCGCGATAGCGATCTATCAGGCCCCACCGACCACCGAAGCCTGCGCCGTACGCAGTTCATGCCGGTTACCCTTGAACAGCACCAAGGTCGCAATCAACCCCAGCACCGCTGCCCCGCTGAGCCAGATCCCCGGCGCGGCCTTGTTATCCAGCACGTGGATCAGGTAGGTACAGGCCGCAGGAGTAAAGCCGCCAAAGGTCGCGGTCGCCAGGCTGTAGGCCAGGGAGAAACCGGTGGTGCGGACCTGCACCGGCATGATCTCGGTCAGCGCCACCACCATGGCGCCGTTGTACGAGCCATACAGGAACGACAGCCACAACAGCACGATCAGCAGGTGACTGAAACTCGGGTTGACCACCAGCCACGACAGCGCCGGGTAGGCCGTAAGAATCGCCAGGATCGTCGCACCGAGCAGCAACGGCTTACGGCCGATCTTGTCGGACACCGCGCCCATCACCGGCAGCCAGATAAAGTTGGAAATACCCACGCACACGGTGACCAGCAACGCATCCAGGTCTGAGAGGTGCAACTCGGCCTTGCCGAAGGTCGGTGTATAGGCGGTGATCAGGTAGAACGACACGGTGGTCATCACCACCAGCGCCATGCCTGCCACAACGATGCCGAAGTTCTGGCCAATCGAGCGGATGATTTCCTGCAGGGTAGGGCGGTGTTTACGTGCCTGGAATTCCGGGGTTTCTTCCAGGGAGCGGCGAATCACGAAGATCACCGGCACGATCAGACAGCCGATCAGGAACGGCACGCGCCAGCCCCATTCCCCCATTTCCTCTGGGCTCAGCCAGTGATTCAGGCCCACGCCCAACAGGCCGGCGAATACCACCGCAGCTTGTTGGCTGGCGGACTGCCAGCTGACGAAGAAGCCCTTGCGCCCCGGCGTGGCGATTTCCGCCAGGTACACCGAGACCCCGCCCAGTTCCACGCCGGCGGAGAATCCCTGCAGCAACCGGCCAAACAGCACGATCAGCGGGGCAGCCACCCCGAGGGTGGCGTAGCCGGGTACGCAGGCGATCAGCACGGTACCGGCGGCCATCATGGCCAGGGTGATCACCAGGCCCTTTTTACGGCCGTGGCGGTCGATGTAGGCGCCAAGGAAGATCGCCCCCAGCGGGCGCATCAAGAACCCGGCACCGAAGGTCGCCAGGGATAACATCAGGGACGCAAAGGCGCTGTCGGCAGGGAAGAAGGTTTTGGCGATGGCCGTGGCGTAGAAGCCGTAGACCATGAAGTCGAACATTTCAAGGAAGTTACCGCTGACAACGCGAAAGATCGCCTTGCCTTTGCCCGTGGTGCTGGACATGTCATTTACTCAACTGGCTATTTTGTTGGAAATCCCTGGTCGTTGTTTGTCCGTGCTGCTGGATCCGGGCGCGCGGTGGCGCCAAAGAGTTTTGTAACCATATGTGTATCCGTGTTGCCGAGCAACAAAAACCGTTAGCAAGCTGGCTATTTGCCTCGGGCCAGGCCTCATCAGGCGACTACATGCCGCATAATGGCGCGCCCCGGAAATATGCTTGAGTGCGGCTTCATTCAGTTTCAGTAGCGATAAGGGTGTGTGGCCTATGGGCGGTTTGCGATACGTAGTGGTGGGGGCTTTGCTGGCGATCTTGGCGGGCTGTGGCAACGGTGAGGTGCTGGAGGCGTTTGGCGGCCCGACCATGGGCAGCACGTATTCGATCAAATACGTGCGCACCTCTGGGACGCCGGCGGCCGGGGTGGTCCAGCCGCAGGTCGAGAGCATCCTTGCCGAGGTCGATCGGCAGATGTCGACCTATCGCAGCGACTCCGACATCGAGCGCTTCAATGACCTGCCGGCCAACACGTGCCAACCGATGCCCGAGCCGATCCTGCACTTGGTGCGCACTGGCGAGCAGTTGTCCCAGGCCAGTGGCGGGGCGTTTGACCTGACGGTCGAGCCACTGCTGAACCTGTGGGGCTTCGGTCCCCAGGCGCGGCAAGTCAAGATCCCGGACCCCATGGCATTGGCCCAGGCACGCCAGCATGTCGGCCATCAGCACCTGCGTGTCGACGCTGGCCAGTTGTGCAAGGACGCGGCAGTGCAGGTGGACTTCAACAGCATCGCCGCCGGCTACACGGTGGACCGGATTGCCGAGCGGCTGGGGCAGTTGGGTATTGAGCGCTACCTGGTTGAAGTGACCGGCGAGCTCAAGGCTGCCGGGCGCAAGCCCGACGGTACGCCCTGGCGCGTGGCCCTGGAGGAGCCCCGTGATGACCAGCAAGTCGCGCAGCGGATTATCGCGGTGGACGGTTTCGGCGTGTCTACTTCAGGTGACTATCGCAATTATTTCCAGCAGGATGGTCGCCGCTATTCCCACACCCTGGATGCCAGGACCGGCGCACCGATCACCCACCACCTGGCGTCGGTCACGGTACTGGAGCCTTCGGCGTTGATGGCCGATGGTTTGTCGACCTTGCTGTTGGTGCTGGGGCCGGAAGAGGGTTGGGACTATGCAGAAAAACAGCAAATCGCGGCTTTTTTTGTGATGCGTGAGGGGGATGCTTTCGTCACACGCAGCAACAAAGCGTTCGAACAACTGACGGCGGTCAAGCCGTAATCAATACTGTGTAGTAAAGGCAAAACTGGCCTACGACGCGACCAAGGGTTAATGTGCGCGGCGTTGAGCCTTGTATAGACTGTGCCCCGGCTCACACACCTGAGCCTATTTGATCCTTCATGACCGCTGGCCGCGGCATGATTTAGCCAGGCGCCCAACCGTGCGCCCTGGCCTGTTCTGAGGAGTACGCATGGCTGTCTACAACTACGACGTGGTGGTACTGGGTTCCGGCCCAGCTGGAGAAGGTGCGGCGATGAATGCCGCCAAAGCAGGACGCAAGGTGGCGATGGTCGATAGCCGTCGTCAGGTCGGCGGTAACTGCACCCACCTGGGCACCATCCCGTCCAAGGCCTTGCGTCACTCGGTGCGCCAGATCATGCAGTTCAACACCAACCCGATGTTCCGGGCCATTGGTGAGCCGCGCTGGTTCTCGTTCCCGGACGTACTGAAAAGCGCCGAGAAAGTCATTTCCAAGCAAGTCGCCTCGCGTACCGGCTACTACGCCCGTAACCGTGTCGACCTGTTCTTCGGCACCGGTAGCTTCGCCGACGAGCAAACCGTCGAAGTGGTCTGCGCCAACGGCGTGGTCGAGAAGCTGGTGGCCAAGCACATCATCATCGCCACCGGCTCGCGCCCGTATCGCCCGGCGGATATCGATTTCCACCACCCGCGTATCTACGATAGCGACACCATCCTCAGCCTGGGCCACACCCCGCGCAAACTGATCATCTATGGCGCCGGCGTGATTGGCTGTGAATACGCCTCGATCTTCAGCGGCCTGGGTGTACTGGTGGAGCTGGTGGATAACCGTGACCAGTTGCTGAGCTTCCTCGACTCGGAAATTTCCCAGGCGTTGAGCTACCACTTCAGCAACAACAACATCACCGTGCGCCACAACGAGGAATACGACCGCGTTGAAGGCCTGGACAACGGGGTGATCCTGCACCTCAAGTCCGGCAAGAAGATCAAGGCCGACGCCTTGCTCTGGTGCAACGGCCGGACCGGCAACACCGACAAGCTGGGCATGGAAAACATCGGGGTCAAGGTCAACAGCCGTGGCCAGATCGAGGTGGATGAGAACTATCGCACCTGCGTCACCAACATCTACGGTGCGGGTGACGTGATCGGCTGGCCGAGCCTGGCCAGTGCCGCCCACGACCAGGGCCGTTCGGCCGCTGGCAGCATTGTCGACAATGGCAGCTGGCGCTACGTGAATGATGTGCCGACCGGGATCTACACGATTCCCGAGATCAGCTCCATCGGCAAGAATGAACACGAACTGACCAAGGCCAAGGTGCCTTACGAAGTGGGCAAGGCGTTCTTCAAGAGCATGGCGCGTGCGCAGATCGCCGGCGAGCCGCAAGGCATGCTGAAGATCCTGTTCCACCGCGAGACCCTGGAAGTGCTCGGCGTGCATTGCTTCGGCTACCAGGCCTCGGAGATCGTGCACATCGGCCAGGCCATCATGAACCAGCCGGGTGAGCAAAATACCTTGAAGTATTTTGTGAACACCACGTTCAACTACCCGACCATGGCCGAAGCCTATCGGGTCGCCGCATACGACGGCCTCAACCGGCTTTTTTGAGCGGCTCCGGCCGGTGGCCTGAGCCGGCCGGGGAGACCGATTTCAGTAATTCCCGAGAGTGGCAGTGGCCAAACCGGGAAAGTCTGTAATCAGGCTATCTACGCCGAAGTCGGCGAGCCTGCGCATCAGCGCGGGTTCGTTGACTGTCCACACGGACACGTGCAAGCCCTGGCGCTGGGCTTTTTCCAGTCGCTCGGGGGTGCACAGCGTCCAGTTCAACGCCAGAATCTCACAGCCATAGTTCTGCGCGACCTTCAGCGGGTCGAGCCAGGCATATTCGGCCACCAGTCCACGGGACAGGTCCGGCGTCAGGTCCAATGCGGCCTTCAACACTTCCCGCGAGCTTGAGGTCACAGTGACCTTATCCAGCAGGCCAAACTGCTGGGCCATTTCCCGAATCGCCAGCACGGTGGTCGCGGCGCGGGTGCGTGAGGCGCTTTTGACTTCCAGTTGCCAGTGGTCGAAATCGCACTTTTCGAACAGCTCTTCCAGGCGCGGGATCGGGCAGGGGGTGACCCAGCCCGGGCCGCCTTTGCGCGCGTCCATCTTCACCAGGTCGGCGGCGGAGTATTCCACCACCTTGCCGCGGCGGTCGGCAGTGCGCTTGAGGGTCGGGTCGTGGATCACCATCAACTCGCCGTCCATGGACAGGTGCAAGTCCAGTTCGCAACGGCGCACGCCGTGCTTGAGGCATTGCTGGAAGCTGGTCAGGGTGTTTTCCGGTGCTTCGCCTTTGGCGCCGCGATGGCCATAAATCAGGGTCACAGTTGCTCCTTTTCGCCAGGTGCTGGCTGGATAGATACGAGATCAGGTGTCTTGGCCGTCGCTTTGTTCCCGGGCCAGGCGCCGTTCCTGGGCCTGCTTTTGCAGTATGTAGCGGGCCAGCAACTGACGCTGGGCGTCGGTCATGGATTCGAACTCGGTGCCCACATCGAAGCCGCTGCCTTTTGGGTCGCAATGGGTGACTTTGGCTCTTAGCAGCAGGCCAAGGGCCTGGGGCATCAGCACGAGCTTGACCGCCAGGTGGCTGCCCGGCGCGAGTACCGTGGGGTGCTGGAAGTCGATGCCGCCTTCGGAGATGACCACCGGCTGCGGTGCGCCGATCTCGCCCAGCAGGCTTTGCGCCATGACCTGGCTGAGCAAATCCATGCGTTTGTTCTGCACCTTGAGGAAGGCAGCGAGGGTGCGGTCGCGCTCGCCGAGCTGGCGCAGCAGGTGCTGGGACTCGAATTCGCTCAGGTGCAGTTCACTGAGCAGGTTGAACAGCGGGGAATCATCCAGCAACACTTCCTTGCTCGCCGCTTGGGGGGCAGACAGGCTTTTGATTTGGAGTGCGATCATGTCGTCGATACGGTAGTATTCGCGGCGATCTTCTTCATCTAATGTCGTCATGGCGAACCCCAGGTAACGGTAATGGTCTGAGTGTAAAGCTGCTTACCAGACCCCGCCACCGGGACGTCTTCTTTTCCTCCGAACAAGCCCCGACATGTTCAGACCTCTCTTCGTATTTATCGGCACGCGTTATACCCGTGCAAAGCGTCGCAATCATTTTGTGTCGTTCATTTCCCTGACTTCCATGATCGGACTCGCCCTGGGCGTGGTCGTGATGATCGTGGTGCTATCGGTGATGAATGGCTTCGATCATGAGATGCGCACCCGCGTGCTGGGCATGGTGCCCCACGCGACCATCGAGTCCGGTGAGCCCCTGGGCGACTGGCAAAGCCTGGCCGACAAGGTCAAGCAGAACCCCAAGGTGCTGGCCGTCGCGCCATTTACCCAGATGCAGGGGCTGCTGACCAACGATGGCAAGGTGCAGAAAGTCCTGCTCAATGCCATCGACCCGGCGCAGGAGCGCAAGGTCTCGATCATTGACCAGTTCATGCAGCAGGGCAAACTTGACGATCTGGCGCCTGGCAGCTTCGGCATCGTCATTGGCGACCGCGCAGCAGCCAAGCTGGGCGTGGCCATCGGTGACAAACTGACCTTCGTCGCCCCAGAAGTCACGGTGACTCCGGCGGGTATGTTCCCGCGCATGAAGCGCTTTACCGTGGTCGGCATCTTTCATGTGGGTGCCGGCGAGATCGACGGCTTCCTCGGCTTGACCAACCTCACTGACCTGGCCCGCCTGCATCGCTGGAAGCCGGACCAAGTGCAGGGCCTGCGCCTGAAATTCAACGACTTGTTCGAGGCCCCGCGCGGTGCCTGGGAAATCGCCCAGCACCTGGGTGAAAGCCAGTACTACGCCCGCGACTGGACCCGTACCCACGGCAACCTGTACCAGGCGATCCGCATGGAAAAGGCCATGATCGGCCTGCTGCTGCTGCTGATTGTCGCCGTGGCCGCCTTCAACATCATCTCCACCCTGGTGATGGTGGTGAACGACAAGAAGGGCGATATCGCCATTCTGCGTACCCTCGGCGCCACGCCGGGGCAGATCATGGCGATCTTCATGGTCCAGGGCACGGTGATTGGCGTGGTCGGCACCTTGATCGGCACGGTGGTGGGCATTTTCGCCGCGCTGAACGTCAGCGCCGCCATCGCCGGTGTCGAAACCCTGATCGGCCACAAGTTTCTCAACGCCGACGTCTATTTCATCGACTACTTGCCATCCCAGGTGCAGAGCCAGGATGTGTTGATGGTGGGCGGCGCCGCGTTGGTCCTGAGTTTCCTTGCCACCCTGTATCCAGCCTGGCGCGCGGCACGTACCCAGCCGGCGCAGGCTTTACGTTATGAGTGAATCGGGCATGAGTGAAAAAGCAATCCTGAGCTGCCGCGACCTGGGCAAATCCTACGAGGAAGGCCCGGAATCGGTGGTGGTCTTGTCCAACCTGCAACTGGAACTGCATCCCGGCGAGCGCGTGGCGATCGTCGGCAGTTCCGGCTCCGGCAAAAGTACTTTGCTCAACCTGTTGGGCGGCCTTGATACGCCGTCCCAAGGCAGTGTGTGGCTGGCCGGTGAAGAGCTCTCGGCGCTGAACGAGAAGGCCCGTGGCCAGTTGCGCAATCGCTCCCTGGGCTTTGTGTACCAGTTCCACCACTTGCTGCCAGAGTTCACCGCCCTGGAAAACGTGTGCATGCCGCTCCTGATCGGCAAGACCGCGATCCCGGAGGCTCGCCAGCGTGCCACGGCGTTGCTCGAGCGCGTCGGCCTCGGCCATCGCCTGGAGCACAAGCCGGCAGAATTGTCCGGTGGCGAGCGCCAGCGTGTGGCGATTGCCCGTGCCCTGGTGAACAACCCGGGCCTGGTGATGCTCGACGAGCCGACCGGCAACCTCGACTCCCACACCGCCCAGGGCATCAAGGACTTGATGCTGGAGCTGAGCACCCAGATGCGCACCGCGTTCCTGGTGGTGACCCATGACATGAGCATGGCCCGGCAGATGGACCGTGTGCTGCACCTGCAGGAAGGTCATCTGGTCGCCATCTGACCTGTTTCAAGCCCGGTGCCTGACGCCGGATTTTCTATTTTTTCAGGCGGTGCAAGCGAATGTTCAGACCGTTATCGATTTTCATCGGCACGCGCTATACCCGCGCCAAGCGCCGCAACCGTTTTGTTTCGTTTATCTCGATGACCTCGATGATCGGCCTCGCCCTGGGCGTGCTGGCGATGATCGTGGTGTTGTCGGTGATGAACGGGTTCCAGCGGGAAATGAGTTCACGCATTCTCGGCATGGTGCCGCACGCGACGATTGTTGGCGTCAACCCGATCAGCGACTGGCAGCCGGTGGCTGCTGCGGCCCTGAAGAACCCGGAAGTCACGGCGGCCGTGCCGTTTACCGAGATGGAGGGCATGCTGTCGTACAAAGGCTCGATGCAGCCGATCCAGATCAGCGGGATCGACCCGGCTCAGGAAGGCAAGGTGTCCATCGTCACCCAGCATATCGTCCAGGGCAATCTGGAGAACCTGCAACCGGGTGAGTTCGGCGTGGTGATCGGGGAAATCACCGCGCGCCGTTTCCGCCTGAACGTGGGCGACAAGCTGACGCTGATCGTCCCCGAAATCAGCACTGCACCCGGCGGCATCACCCCGCGCATGCAGCGTTTGAACGTGGTGGGCGTGTTCAAGGTCGGTGCCGAGTTGGATGGTTCGATGGCCCTGATCCACGTCGCCGATGCCGCACAAATGCTGCGTTGGCAGCCCAACCAGGTGCAAAGCGTGCGCCTGGCGGTCAAGGATTTGTATGCGGCGCCCAAGGTTTCGGCGGATATCGCCACTGGCCTCGGCGCAGCCTATAAGGCTGACGACTGGACCCATACCCAGGGCAGCCTGTTCAGCGCGATGAAGATGGAAAAGACCATGATCGGCCTGCTGTTGCTGATGATCGTCGCCGTCGCGGCCTTCAATATCATTGCCACGCTGATCATGGTGGTGAACGACAAAGGCGCGGACATCGCGATCCTACGCACCATTGGCGCCACGCCGCGGCAGATCATGGCGATCTTCATGGTCCAGGGCACGGTAATCGGTATTGTCGGCACGTTGATCGGTGGTGTGCTGGGGGTGATTGCCGCGCTCAACGTCAGCGAACTGGTGGGCTGGATGGAGCGCGTGACCGGGCAGCATATCTTCAGTTCGGACGTATATTTTGTCAGCAACCTGCCTTCGGAACTGCAAGGCGGCGATGTGTTGTTGATTTGCAGCGCCGGGTTTGTATTGAGCTTTTTGGCGACGATCTACCCGGCGTATCGCGCGGCGAAGATTGAGCCGGCGCATGCCCTGAGATACTCGTAGGTCTTGAGATCGCTATCGCAGGCAAGCCAGCTCCCACATTTGACTGTATTCACAAATCAAAATGTGTGGGCTTGCCCGCGATGAGCATGAGTATCTACACAACTCGCTCTTCTGGGTATGTGTATATATCCGTTGCCGCAGCAATGGATATGCCCCCTACATCAGCCCAAAACCCAGAGCCCAGAAGTATCAGAGAGTTGTGTCGATACTCATGCCGCGATGAGGCCCGCCCGGCTTGCATCAACCCCCCTTGGGCAACTCAATCACAAACCGCGTCCACCCCGGCTGTGACTCACAGAAAATCCTCCCCCCGTGCGCCCGCACAATCGACTGGGTGATCGCCAACCCAAGCCCCGCATGCTCACTGCTACCCTCGTGCCGCGCCGGATCTACGCGGTAGAACCGGTCAAACAGCTTGGGCAGCAACCCTTGGGGAATCCCGGTCCCGGTGTTTTCCACACTCAGCGTTACGCCCTGGGTGTTTTCGCTGATCCGCACCCGTACTTCACCCCCCGGCGGCGTAAAGCGCACGGCATTGTCCAGCAGATTGGAAAACGCCCGGCGCAGCATGCTGCGGTCACCGGCGGTACTGGCGCTGCCGTCGCGCAGCAGGTTGACCTGGGCGTCTTCGGCCAATGGCGCGAAAAACTCCAACAGTGCGTCCACCTCGTTGGCCAGGGCCAGCGGTTCGCGTCTGGGGTTCAGCAACCCGTGGTCGGCCTTGGCCAGGTAAAGCATGTCATTGACCAGTTGGGCCATCCATTGCAGCTCTTCCAGATTGCTGTGCAGCGCTTCGCGGTAGTCCTCCAGAGGGCGGGGATGGGTGAGGATCACCTGGGTCTGGGTCAGCAGGTTCGATAACGGCGTGCGCAGTTCGTGGGCGATATCGGCAGAGAACGCCGAAAGTCGCTGGAACGCGTCGTCCAGGCGGCTGAACATGGCGTTGAAGGCCTGGGCCAGTTCCGCCAGTTCGGCCGGCATCTGTTCCTGGGGCAGGCGCTGGGTCAGGGAGTGGGCACGCACGCGGCTGGCCACTTCGGTCATCCGTCGCAGGGGCCGCAGGCCGCTACGTGCGGCCCAGGCGCCGAGGAGTGCGGTCGCCACGGCGGACAGGCCGACCGTCAGCCAGATCAGGTGCTGCATGCGTTGCAGGAAGTGTTGGTGGTGGGTGATGTCCAGCATTAGCACAAGCTGCGCCGAACCTGGCTTGCCGGGATTCAAGGGGGCGTTGTACACCCGGTAATGGGTGCCGGCGTTTTGCAGGCTGTGCAGGCCAGGGGTGGCGGGCAATTGGGCGGGAATGGACGGGGAGCTGTCAAACCAGCGCTGGCCATCGGCGGCGTTGATGCGCACCGACAGGTCGGGTTGATGGCTCAGTTCGTCTGTCAGTGCGGCCACGCGTTGGGCAAACAGCGCCGGGGTATCGGCATCTTGCAGGGCGCTGCGCAGGGCCATCAGTTTGCTGTCGAGCAGTTGTTGGTCCAACTCGATGAAGTGCTTTTCGCTGGCCTGGCTGAACAGTACGCCCGCCAACAGCGAGACCACGGCAGTGCAGCCGGCAAACAACAACGCCAGACGGCTGGCCAGGGAGATACGCTTCATCAACTGAACCGCTCTTCCAGCACATAGCCCATGCCGCGCACGGTGTGGATCAGTTTATTGGGAAACCCGTCATCGATTTTCAAGCGCAGGCGGCGGATGGCGACTTCGATGATATTGGTGTCACTGTCGAAATTCATGTCCCAGACCTGGGAGGCAATCAGCGACTTGGGCAGCACTTCACCCTGGCGGCGCAGGAGCATTTCCAGCAGGGCGAACTCCTTGGCGGTGAGGTCGATGCGCTGGTTGCTGCGTTCCACCCGACGGCGGATCAGGTCCAGGCGCAGGTCGGCCAGGTGCAGGCTGGTCTCTTGGGGCGTGCTGCTGCCCCGGCGCAACAGGCTGCGCACCCGGGCCAGCAGTTCGGAAAAGGCGAAAGGCTTGACCAGGTAGTCGTCGGCCCCCAACTCCAGGCCATGGACCCGATCCTCGACCGCATCCCGCGCGGTGAGGAACAGCACCGGGATCTCCAGGCCGGCGCTGCGCACGGCCTGGAGGATTTGCCAGCCGGTGCGCCCGGGAAGCATCACATCCAGAATCAGCAAGTCGTAGTCTCCGGTCAGCGCCAGATGCTGGCCGGTGGTGCCGTCGGCCACCAGTTCGGTATTGAACCCGGCTTCAGTCAGGCCCTGGCGCAGGTATTGGCCGGTTTTGGGTTGGTCTTCGACGATCAGCAGTTTCATAGGCAACTCATGGCAACGGGTAGCAGCGGGCTTTATACCGTGTGCGCCAGGGGGTTGGCGCAACCTGACAAAGTTGTAATCTAGCAGTCAGGTAGCTGGCAGCGGCGCATTATTAGAGTGTCCCACAGGCTGGCTTTATACCTTTGGAGGATAAACATGTTTTTGCGTAAATCTTGGTGGCTGGCAGGTTGCCTGATGGTGTTGAGTGTTCCGGCGCTGGCCGATGGCGCCCACACTTTTGCCTTTGGCCAGGCGGCGCCGGCGACCAAGGCCACTCGTACGGTGGAGGTGGTGCTGCAGGATATTTCCTTTGCCCCCACCTCACTTGACGTAAAAGCCGGTGAGACGGTGCGCTTTGTGCTGGTCAACAAGGGCCAGTTACTGCACGAATTCAACCTGGGGGATGCGAGCATGCATGCCGATCACCAGAAAGAAATGCTCAAGATGCAGGCCAGCGGCATGCTGACCGCCACCGGTATGGGCCAGATGGACCACGCGGCGATGGGCCATGGCGACATGGGCGGGATGAAACATGATGATCCCAACAGCGTGCTGGTGGAGCCGGGCAAGACCGGTGAACTGACTTGGACCTTCAGCAAGGCCGGTGCGCTGGAGTTTGCCTGCAACCTCCCAGGGCACTATCAGGCGGGAATGGTTGGCAAGCTGCACGTCAGTCCATAAAGGCGATGCTCAAAGGCGGGCGCAAAGGCTGGTAGACTGGCGGGGTTTATTTAGCCAGGTTTCCGCCATGCATCCCGCAGCCGAACATTCGCCGCTGGGCAAGTCCAGTGAATACATTTCCACTTACACACCCTCATTGCTATTCCCTATCCCTCGTGCCGCCAAATGGGCCGAGTTGGGCCTCACCGCCGAAACGCTGCCCTACAACGGCGTGGATTTCTGGAACTGCTTTGAACTGTCCTGGCTGTTGCCGTCCGGCAAGCCGGTGGTGGCGATCGGTGAGTTCAGCATCCCGGCTGACTCGCCGAACATCATCGAGTCGAAGTCCTTCAAGCTCTACCTCAATTCGTTGAACCAGACGCCGTTTGCCCAGGTGTCCAACCTTGAGGCGACCCTGCGTGCCGACTTGAGCGCGGCGGCCGGCAAGCCGGTGGGCGTGCGCATCCGCAGCCTGGCCGAGGTGGAAGACGAAGGCCTGGTACGCCTGCCGGGGGTGTGCATTGATGACCTGGATATCAGTGTCAGCAACTACGAGCACCCGCGCCCGGAACTGCTGCGTTGCGACGATTCCCGTGTGGTCGAGGAGAGCGTGCACAGCCATCTGCTCAAGTCCAACTGCCCGGTGACCAGCCAACCGGATTGGGGCAGCGTGGCGGTGGAGTACCGCGGCGCGGCGCTGGATCACGCCAGCCTGTTGGAGTACCTGGTGAGTTTCCGCCAGCACTCGGACTTTCATGAGCAGTGCGTGGAGCGGATCTTTCTCGACCTGCAGCGCTTGCTCAAGCCTGAGAAGTTGACGGTGTATGCGCGGTATGTGCGTCGGGGCGGGTTGGATATCAATCCTTACCGCAGTACCGAGGACGTGCCGTTCCAGAACCTGCGCCTGGCCCGGCAGTAAGCTTTACACCAAACAAATGTGGGAGCTGGCTTGCCTGCTCCCACATTGGGTTTTGGGCTTGGTTTGGGGTTTGGATCAGATGCCCATATTGCCCAAGGCCACCACAATATTGCGCAATGTCCCGGCAATGCCTGGATGGTCCAATTCGAAACGTTCGACTGCCAGGTTTACATCATCGGCAATGCTGGGCGGTTGAGTGGCAGGTTCCAGTTCCAGTTGCACTTCAAACTTGGCAATCAAGGCTTCCAGCGCTTCGCGTTTTTCCAGTGGCAGAGGCGGGTCCTGATTCAATTGCTCGCGCAGGATGGAAACCTGTTCTTGCAGTTTTTCGCGGGCAGGCATGGCGTTCTTCCTTTTATCGATAGGCACTGGCATAGACCACGGCACGCCGAGAAAGGTCTACGGGATGACCTGTAGATTAATCCACTGGCGCCGACTGTGCATGATCTTGATCAGGGCTTTTCGCCTTTGAGCCGGCGCAGGCTGATGTCTGCCAGGCACGTGTCCAATTCACCCAGGTGGTCGATCACCGAGTGCACGCCAAGCCCGTACAGTGCGACGGTAGCCTTGGCACGCTTGTGTTCGCGCGCCTGTTCGTCCAACGCTTGCCATTGGGTCGGGGAGAGCCCGCACAGCGATCCGCAGGACGCCAGGCCAATTGTCCAGAGCCCGGCATTGAGCCCGGATTGCAGCAGTCGGGGTTCTCCACTGACCAGCACGCAGCCGTCCAGGCGCTCAATGTTCAGGTCCATCAAGGCTTGCCAGCAGGCATGGGGCGCAGGCCAAGGGGTGGCCGTGGGACGGGTGCCCTGGACCCAGCCGGGCAGGGCTGCGGCCAGTGCCGTGGTGACGGTGGAGGGCAACTCATCCAGCCAGGCGCAGGGGGTGCCTTGTCGACTGAGCGATTGCAGGATATTCAGGGCGCCAGGGGTGGCCAGGGTTTCGCCAGCGGGGATGGTGTCGGCGTGGGCCATGGAACCGAAGTCCACCAGGCAGCCACTGAGCCCAAACAATACGGCGGTGAGGGCGGGGGCGTTCTCTGCAACGATCTGGGGGTGGGGCATTGGGACGTCCCTGAAAATAGCTGTGACGCTATCGAAGGTCCGTGACAGGTAGATGACACCTGATTAGATTGTGGGAAAATTGTACATTTTCTGAATGACATTTCCGTCAAGCTGCCTAATCTTACACTTCCGTCATATACTGCCGCCTTATTCAGGGCATAGCGCCCATGACAGATTATTCAAGGAGTTCAAGCTATGCGCTGGAGCCAGTGTCTTGCTCAACTATCCGTGTGTGCCAGTGTCCTGCTGGTACCTTTCGCCGCCCAGGCTGCGGAAGACGACCCATGGGAAAGCATCAACCGCCCGATCTTCACCTTCAACGACACCGTTGATACCTACGCACTCAAGCCATTGGCCCAGGGCTATCAGTTCATTACTCCGCAATTTGTCGAAGACGGTATCCATAACTTCTTCCGCAATATCGGTGACGTGGGCAACCTGGCCAACAACGTGCTGCAGCTCAAACCTCATCAGGCGGGTGTCGATACCGCGCGCTTGCTGGTCAACACCACGTTTGGCGTGTTGGGCTTGGTTGATGTCGGCACCAAAATGGGGCTGCAACGCAGTGATGAAGACTTCGGCCAGACCCTCGGTTACTGGGGCGTGGGCAGCGGTCCTTACGTGATGCTGCCATTGCTGGGCCCAAGCACCCTGCGTGATGCTCCGTCCAAGTATGTCGACAGCTACACCGAACCGTACCGCTACATGAACGACATTCCTACGCGTAACAGCGCCATGGGCCTGGATATCATCGATACCCGCGCCAGCCTGCTGTCGGCTGAAAAGCTGATCAACGGCGACAAATACACCTTTATCCGCAATGCCTACCTGCAGAACCGTGAGTTCAAGGTCAAGGACGGCAATGTAGTGGATGATTTTTAAGGTTAAACCTTGAATGAAAAAGGCGGCCCTCGAGGCCGCCTTTTTTGTGTGCATTGATTTCAGTACATCTTGAGAATTTTCAGGCCCAGGTGTTGGTCGTCGTCTTCTTTCCTTGCCCATACCACTTCGGTGTCCGCTTCCAGACCTTTGAGTGCGGCATGTTCTGAGTCGATACGCACCTTCAGTTGGTCGCCCACGTTGAATGGGTGCTGCGCCTGAACCTGCATTCCAGAGCTGGAGAGGTCCAGGCAGACCCCGGCAATCTCCTGGCCGGCGTGGATCAGCGACACGTCGGCCTCCACCCGCATGCGGATGAAATCGCGCTTTTCCGCGTAGTCACGTTCATTTGCGCTCATAGGTTTCATCCTTCCATTGCGTTGTGGTTTTGCCTGTTCTTATAACTCCCGGTGATTTGCGATGTAAAGACGCCCAGCGACCATCGGCATGAGCTTGAAACCCCTGGCGGATGGGAGTACCGTCTGCGCCTTAGAAGGGCACCTCTGCTTTACCTTTGTGCGTGAGCCAAAAGCTCGTGTTTTGTAGGACAGAGAGGCTAGAAAGCGAATCCAGTAGTGCGAGCCCGGCCATTGCCAAGCTGCCTACGCCAACCTAATTCTGGCGCCGTTTGCCCACATGCAAAAAACCAGTGCCACGCTGCTGATAATCGATGACGACGAAGTAGTGCGCGCGAGTCTCGCGGCCTATTTGGAAGACAGTGGCTTCAGCGTCCTGCAGGCCGGCAATGGTCTTCAGGGTCTCCAGGTGTTTGAGCGCGACCAGCCCGACCTGGTGATCTGCGACCTGCGCATGCCCCAGATGGGCGGCCTTGAGCTGATCCGCCAGGTGACCGAGCTTGCCCCGCAGACGCCGGTGATTGTCGTGTCCGGTGCCGGGGTGATGAACGACGCCGTGGAAGCCTTGCGCCTGGGCGCCGCCGATTACCTGATCAAACCCCTGGAAGACCTGGCCGTATTGGAGCACTCAGTGCGCCGAGCGCTGGATCGTGCCCGCCTGCTGCTGGAAAACCAGCGTTATCGCGAGAAGCTCGAAACCGCCAACCGTGAACTCGAAGCCAGCCTCAACCTGCTCCAGGAAGACCAGAACGCCGGTCGCCAGGTACAGATGAACATGCTGCCGGTCAGTCCCTGGACTATCGACGAGTTCCAGTTCGCCCACCAGATCATCCCGTCGTTGTACCTGTCGGGCGATTTTGTCGACTATTTCCGCGTGGATGAGCGCCGTGTCGCGTTCTATCTGGCCGATGTCTCCGGACACGGCGCATCCTCTGCATTCGTGACCGTGTTGTTGAAGTTCATGACCACACGGCTGTTGTTCGAATCCAAGCGCAACGGCACCTTGCCGGAGTTCACTCCCTCGCAAGTGCTGGGCCACATCAACCGAGGCCTGATCAGCTGCAAGCTGGGCAAGCACGTGACGATGGTCGGCGGCGTGATTGACGAAGAAACCGGTCTTTTGACCTATAGCATTGGCGGTCACCTGCCATTGCCGGTTTTATACACTCCGGACAGTGTGCGTTATCTGGAAGGGCGTGGTCTGCCGGTTGGCTTGTTCAATGAAGCCACCTATGAAGACCACATCCTGGAATTGCCACCGGCCTTCAGCCTGACGCTGATGTCCGATGGCATCCTGGACCTTCTTCCAGAGCCTACACTCAAGGAGAAAGAAGCTGCCTTGCCCCAACGGGTCAGGTCGGCGGGCGGCAGCCTGGATGGCCTGCGGCAGGTTTTTGGATTGGCCACGCTAGGGGAGATGCCGGATGATATCGCCCTATTGGTGTTGAGCAGGAATCTTTGATGAGTACCGGAAGAATCCAATTCGCCGAGCAAGATGGGACCTTCGTCCTGAAGTTTGTCGGTGAAGTGCGCCTGACATTGTGTTCGGCGCTGGATGCAACGATTGAGCGGATTTTCACTGCCTTGAATTTCTCGGCGATCGTGATCGATCTGACCGAAACCCGCAGCATCGATAGCACCACCCTTGGGCTGTTGGCCAAGTTGTCCATTCTGTCTCGGCAGAAGGTTGGACTGCTGCCGACCGTCGTCACCACCCACGAAGACATCACCCGGCTGTTGCAGTCGATGGGTTTCGACCAGGTGTTCAACATCGTCGACCGCCCGATCCCATGCCCGGAGTGCCTGACCGACTTGCCGTCCCAGGATCAATCCGAGGAAGTGGTGCGGCTCAAGGTGCTGGAGGCGCATAAGATCCTCATGGGCCTGAACGAATCCAACCGCGAAGCCTTCCACGACCTGGTCAATGCCCTCGAGCGGCACTGACCTCACGGTTGGAGCACTGTCAAAATGTGGGAGCTGGCTTGCCTGCGATAGCTATAGGTATCTACACAACTTTGCCGCAACGCCTAAATCCAGGCAGATAGCGCAGTTGTGGCGAGCGGGCTTGCCCCGCGCTGGGCTGCGAAGCAGCCCTAAACCCTGCCATCGCGGTTTACCTGAAGAAACGCGGCGGGCTTTTCGGGGCTGCTT
Organism: Pseudomonas proteolytica; assembly: GCF_007858275.1. GTDB lineage: Bacteria > Pseudomonadota > Gammaproteobacteria > Pseudomonadales > Pseudomonadaceae > Aquipseudomonas > Aquipseudomonas proteolytica. The sequence continues at coordinate 10 of NZ_VFEV01000007.1, read as the reverse complement.
CGCAGCCCAG
>NZ_VFEV01000079.1 GCF_007858275.1 Pseudomonas proteolytica | reverse complement strand
TCACTCATGACCCACCTCCAAATAATCAGAAATCACAACCGACGGCCTCTGTAGGCAACCGGCATAAACACAAAATTGCCTCGTTTGTCTTTGATGACGGTCACCTTGTCACTGGTCAGACGCTTCATCAGATCTTCGAAACTGTATTGGCGGACCATAGGAGTAGCCTTGCCGGGCCATGCCCTGGCGGTGGAGTTGGTGGGTTACTTCTTCAGGAATGTCTTGGTCAGCGCCGCATTGACGCTGTTGCCGCGCTTCAACACGACGCGAGCCAGTGCTGCCCTGTCTTTCTCGCTGTGGCTGGCCTGGCTGAGCAGGCCGAAGTAGCTGTTTGCGGTCTCGCGCAGATCCTCGGCGGGCGCCGCGGCTGTTCGCTTCAGCGCCTGGGCCAGGGATCGTTTGCGGGTGGTTCGCCGCCAGGGCTTGATGACGTGACCAACGAAGTCGACGCCCCGATCCACGGGTTGCAGAATCGTCTTAGTGGGGTTCAGCTTAGCGCCGAGCCTTGGCAGGAACGCTTCGACCTCGGCCAACCACTGGTTGAGTTGCTGCGGGGACTCATGCAGAAACACGAAGTCATCGACGTACCGGATGTAGTGCTTGGCGCGCAGCGTGTGCTTGGCGAACTGGTCCAGGGCGTCGAGGTAGACGTTCGCGAAGAACTGCGACGACAGGTTGCCGATCGGCAGGCCGAGGTGAGCGGGCTGCGCAACCAGGCGCTTGTGCTGCGGCACCCGGTTGAACAGGTGCGCCGGGCTGCGGATCTCGTAATCCTCACGCGGGTCGTGCATGAGGATCTGCGTGGCTAGGGCCAGCCACCAGGGTTCGGTGATCTTGGCCTCCAGTTGCTTGCGCAGCACGGCCTTGTCGATGGCGACGAAGAAGTTTGCCAGGTCGCACTTCAGGTAGAAGATCGGTTTCGACCAGTTCTGCGAGGCGCTGCGGATCTTCGACTCAAGCCGTGTGGCGGCGTACAGCGTGCCGCGCCCTGGAATGCATGCGCAACTGTCCGCTATGAATCTGGCGTAGAAGCGCGGTGCCACATGGTTGTACATGAGGTGGTGGACGACGCGGTCCCGAAAGGCTGCTGCCCAGACTTCCCGGGCTTTCGGTCGGGTGACCACGAAACAGATAGATCGGCCTGGCCGGTATGTGCCGGCAATCAGGTCGTCGTGCAGTTGGATCAGGTTCCGCTCCAGGTCGATCTCGAAAGCCAGCGCGCTGTCGCTGTTGCGCTTGGTGCGCCGGCAGTCGTAATAGGCCTGCACCAGATCCTGAAACGGGTAGGGGCCCAAAGTCGAATCTGCGGACGGGGCGGACACGGAGCTCGTTGTTCTTGTCGTTGTTGTTCTGATTGCCATCATCGAAGTTCATGTTGAATGCGTTGTTGGCTGAGCGCTGCGACCTATCGTGCTATCTACGTCGCCAGGCCGAAGGCAAAGCCGATCAGCAAGGAAACTGCGCAAGACCTGCCCGGTCGCTTTAGACCGGCGGTATCTCTTGTGCGCATGGCGGTGACCCAAGGGTCAGCGGCACGACCAGATTCAATTCGCACAGACCAGAAAGCCGTAACCTTCAGGTAGCGGGCGCGGTTGGGGTGGAGCGTTTCCAGGCGTTTGCTTGCTTGCCTATTGAGGCCGTTACCTCAATTGCCTGGGCGTGTTGCGGAATGCTGATGAAGCGGTTGTCTTTGAAGAGTCGCATCAGGAACTCGACCACTTGCACCTTCTCGACCAGCAAGGTGAGGTGTGGCCGCTTGTCCTGGGTTGCGTTGGCCCGGGCAATTAGCATCAGCACTTCGATGCATTCGTCGATCACTCGCTTGCCGAGTGACTGCTTCAGGTCGCGGGGGATGTTCCGGGTCATCGTTGTGGCCATATGCAGCAGGCCCATCGAAGCCTTGTAGATCGCAAGTTCCGTATGCATTGCCATGTGGCTCGCTCTCCAAGAGCAACCGGCCGCAAGCGGCCGGATTAAATAAGCGAATTAATCAATAAGCTCGCTGCGGACGGGGCGGACACGGAGCTCGCCGCCCTTGCCGGTGGTGTCCTGACTGCCAGCATCGAAGTCCAGGCCGAATGCGCCGTAGGCTGAGCGCTGCGAACTCGACCAGTACCAGGTGTCGCGGAACGCTTCAGCACCGCCTTCCTGGAACACGGCGTGGAGGGTCTGCGCCGGGTCTTCTTCGCTGTACAGCAGGCCTACAGGCTCGCTGTTTGGGTTGTCGCCATTGCGCGAGCTCGCCCAGTTCTCTTCGGTGGTCGGCTTGAAGTGGCGGTACTGCAGCTCCTGCACATCGCGCGCCGGGATCGCCCAGTCGTTGTAACCGCCAATGCTCAGGGCCAGCACCTTCGCTGCAATCTCGCTGCCCGCCGCCGCCATGGCCTGGGTGTTGGCCAAGCTGTCGGTGAAGCTGTCGGCACCTTCGATCTTGACGCCGTACTCGCCCCACTTGCCGACCAGTTCATGCGCCGCCCCGGAGCTGATGTGCAGGGAGCGCTTGCCGGTGGATGGGTCGCGGGTAATGCCGGTGACGAAGCCGCCGCCGTAGGCCTGGCCGATTGCCGGGATGGTTGCTGCTGGCGCTGCTTTCTCAACTGCGGACATGGTGCTTCCTCTTTTCGAAGGCAACAAAAAAGGCGCTGTGCGCCCTGGTGTGCCGGATCAAGAACGAATGGATGAAGGATTAAATAAAGAATCTGCGGACGGGGCGGACACGGAGCTCGTCGAGCTTGACGTCGTAGCCCTGATGGCCATCAACGAAGTCCACGTAGAATGCGAAGTTGGCTGAGCGCTGCGAGGATGACCAGTAGTAGCAGTCTTGGGCGAATACCTCGGGGCAGTTCAGCCACCCCTGGTACAGCTCGGCAGCGGCCGGCAGGTAGAAGTCATGATGACCATCGGCCTGGTACTCGGCGCACGCATCGGCGGCGGGATACTTGCGCTCGTCGTCGTTACCAATCAGCACCTGGGTGTTGGTGTAGCCGTCGGTTTTGCTGAGCCCCTTTACCTCAACTCCACGGCCACCCCATTCAAGGCTGCCCACATCTTTTTCGGCGAAGATCAGGTAATGCGCTGGGACGTCACCGCGAGCTTGAACGAATCCGCCATTGATACCGCCCTGGCCTGGCCAAGTCTGGCCGATCTCAGGAGCGGCTGACGCCACTGCCGGCTGAACATTCGCGGCCGGTGGCAGAGCATGCACAAACAAGCTAGCCGCGAGCAGCTGAATCATACGTTCGGCAGTGCCTTTGATTTTGAGGCCGTCAGCCTCGATAGAAATTGTCTTGGCTTTCATCGGTGTTCCTCGGGTAAGCGCCGCCCTCCG
>NZ_VFEV01000078.1 GCF_007858275.1 Pseudomonas proteolytica | reverse complement strand
TGAAGCGTCTGACCAGTGACAAGGTGACCGTCATCAAAGACAAACGAGGCAATTTTGTGTTTATGCCGGTTGCCTACAGAGGCCGTCGGTTGTGATTTCTGATTATTTGGAGGTGGGTCATGAGTGAAGTTCAACGGTACTACGTTGGGAAATATGGGCTGGTCGAGGGCCAGGCCCTGGGGCGGCTCAGTGTTGTGCTGGCCGCCGACTTCGATAAAGCAAACCGCTTGTTTCTGGATGCTGCCGAACGCTGCATTGCATCGGAGCGCCGGGAGAAGGAACTGCAAGCCCTGCTGACCGCAGCGGATGAGCGGGCGGATGTGCTGGAGGGGTTGTTGCGAGAGGTGCTAATTGAGCTGCCATTCTATCGCTACAGGTTCCGCATTCAGGCAGTGCTAGAGCCATTGGAGGCCTCTTTAGAAGGGCCACACCTTATCCTCGATATGTGCGGAATTCCGATCCCCGCCAGCGATTTTATGAAAGCCCTGGGCATCACCTACCAGCTCGCAGTTCCCCAATCCATGACTGACACCTGGTGGTTCTTCAACTGCGACAACATGAGCGATGCCACGCCTTCACGCCTTCGCGTTCTGGATAGGACCGCCCAGCAGTGCGTTGGCTGGGGCCTTAGCCAGCAGATGGCGGACGAAATCAAGGCGTGGCGCAAGTTGCCGCTCAAGCCAGTGAACTTGAGCGTGTCGATCAAACCAGCAGAGGGTGGTGGCGATGAACTGGTTTAAGCGCCTGTTTTTAGCTGAGTCTACAGCTCCGGCGCAGACAGGTATTGAGCAATCAGGGCTGGAGGTCACCAAATTCTGCGGAATGACTATCCAGAATTTCGTGCGCGGTGAATGGGTGATCGCCGGTCCATTTCCCTGCGGACAACCCGACTGCAAGACGTGCAACCCGATGACGCCCCAACGCGCCGCCAAAATTAACGAACGGTTTTTCAGGGAGAGGGGATAGATCATGACCAAGGCGTATGAGAACCAGCGGGAGCTGGACAAGGTTCTCCGCAGCCATCGTCGGTGGTGCGCGGGTCGGTACGGAGGTAAACGGGCGAACTTCAAAAACTGCTATTTCGAGGGCGTAACCCTGCACAACGTGGACTTGCGCAAGGTGGATACGTCCGGGATGGCCTTATTCAACGTGACGTTCTACCGCGTGAACTTCCCTGTCCAGCACATTTCTTTTAACCCTGATCTTCGCGTGAACAACTGCATGTACGTGCCTGGTTGGGATGTATGAGCGAAGAACTAAAGAAAGCAATAGCCCTGCTGGAATCGATAAAAAAACAGATCTTGGAAGATCATGATCGCGAGGTCTATTTTGCGACGAACATGGTTATTAAAACACTTCCTGAAATTAACCGCCTGTTGCGCGAGATTAAACCATGACCACCAACCAAACGATTGACGGCGTCTCGCGAAAGTCTCTTGAGCAGGCGCTGAAGCTGGCCGCAGTGTTCGATGATGGCGGCGATGGGGCGGACGCGGAAAGCGCTCGCGGCGTTATCTGGATACTGCGCGCCCTACTGGATGCGGAGCCGGCACCTTGCGCAAAATCGCAAGCTGAAGGCAAGCGCGAGCGTTTCCAGAAGTGGGTTATGGCAACCAAACACCCGGTCTACGGCTTCCTCGATGGTCGCTCCCTGGCCCGTGGAGACGACCGCACCGGTTACGCCGACGAGTATGTGCAGGGCCTGTGGGTTGCTTATCTGGAGTTCGGCGCCGAGCAGCCCGCGCCGGTAGCGGTGGTTCCCGATGGCTACTGCATCATGCCCCGCCAACTTACCGCTGAGAATGGCGCCAAAGCCTTGCTGCTCGGCGAGTTCAAGCTGCTGGTCACCAAAGAATGCCCTGAGTGCTGCGAGCTTGAAGAGCCAGTCGAAGGCTGCTCAATATGCGACGGTGAAGGCGAGTACGGGCAGAAACACACCATCCCGTGGGATCAGATCAAATTCATCTACAGCAAGGCCGTATCGGGCCTGGCCATGAAGGCTGAGTCAGCCAAAACCTGACAGGAGTACATCCGTACTCCACCCGCAAAACCTGTAACCCCTCCCCCTTCAAAGTCAGCCGCTATAGCGGCAAGGAACCCGGCATGCCTGAAGAAAGCCAAGTCGCTACGCCTCTACAGGTGGAGCGGTCGACAGTAACGAAGCTGGTGATCACCGGCGCACCGAGTCTCGACCCGATCACCGTCTTCCTTGAAGACCTGGCACCGTGCAAGGGCAAGATCACCGTTAGCTGCTGGGGAAAGAGCTGGACCGCCTACTGGGGTGGCATGTGGGATGGCCTGAGCATCGGGCAGTTTTTCTGCGAGTTGAACACCGGCTACATCATCGGCTACTTCGATCAGGCGATGAGCTCTCGGCAGTTCAGCGCTGAGGCGCTGGCCGACAAAGTTCGTCGAGAAATCCTGCAGATGCGAAGGTCTCGTGATCTCGACGAATCCGATGCCCGAGATCTGTATGACGAGGCGGAGGACATCCGATACGTGAACTCCATGGACTCCCTTGGCGGCTCACACTATCAGCTGATGCAGCAGGTTCTTGGTGATGAGTGGTGGCATCTAAGCGCGGATGCGACAGAGCCAAATCCGGACTGGGATTATCTCGAACGAATCATTCATGCAGTGCAACAGGCACTCCGCCTGGAACAACAGCGGGTGACGCCATGACCCTACGCCAGCAGATCACCACCTACATGAGCGGCGCCGGCGGCTCCCGCGACAACTGGTTCTGCACTTGGTGGTTCCGCTTCCACATCGAGCCGTTCACTACCAAGCAGGTTCGTCGGGAACTGGAGCTGATGAAGCGCGAAGGCCTGGTTGATTCGGACCACAGCCAGAGCAACAACACTAAGTGGCGGCTCACCAAATACAAACCTGATGGGGTGACGCCATGAAGACGCACTTCTTTGCAGGGCCTGGGTCGGGCGACATCGAGCGGGCACCTTGCGGAACCTGGCTAGGCGAGGGATCGGGGCTTTCTGGAATGTGGGAGCGAGTGGATTGCCGCCGTTGCCAGTCCCTCAAAGAAAAAATCATTGATACGGCCTCGACCGAAGAGCGCGCCATTGTCGAGCAGATGGGCGACATGGCGGCATTCATGCGGGCGGAAGACGGAAAGCAAGGGGTGACGCCATGATCGCCACCCTCTGGTTCGCCTACGTCTTCATCTACCGGATGCCTGGATAATGGCGTGCTACCGGATCTACGACAAGAACCGAAAGCCTACCGGGCACCTATGCGGAGACCTTGGCCCGCACTGCGCTGAATGCGGTGACGTTGGAACACAGCTTTGTGATTACCCGGTTGGCGACGGAAAGACCTGCGACAGACCGGTCTGTGAGTTCCACGCCACCGAGGTCGCGCCGAACGTCGACTACTGCCAAGCACACCATGCCGAATGGAAAGCCTTCCGTGATGCCGGTGGCGTGAAGCGCGAACTCGAAAACGTCGTCCCGTTCAAGGGCGTCTAACCCCACCCCCCCCTACATGCCTGCCGGTGAGCGGCGGGCGGAGCTATGCCATGAGCGTATATCAGCGCTACTTCCGAATCACCCAAGGCCCGATGGTTGACGAGATCGATCGCCTGTTCGAGCTGCGTATTGCCG
>NZ_VFEV01000077.1 GCF_007858275.1 Pseudomonas proteolytica | reverse complement strand
ACATTTCCATGCTGATCACCCTGTGTTCTCCTGCTCAAAAAGTGAGCAGAAGCAGTTGAACACCTGGGTCAGTTTTCAGTCGGCAGAACAGCCTCTACTGGGTCAGTTTTCGGTCAGCGGCAACAGGCTTTGACGAAAAGTGGGTGCAATTGCTATGGACCTGCTTCGGCGCCCAGGGCTTTGTCGCACTGGTGTTCTTTTTCGGTTCGTTGTTTTGCGAACAGATCCGCGCTCGCTATCAGTCCTTCCCTTTCCTGGAAGCCACGGGCGAGGCTGGCGCGGGCAAGACCACCCTGCTGAACCTGCTGTGGAAGCTGCTCGGCCGCGAAGGCTATGAAGGCTTCGACCCAATGAAATCAACGAAGGCAGGACGCTCCCGTTTGATGGGTCAAGTCTCCGGTATGCCCGTTGTGTTCCTGGAGGCCGATCGTCACGGCGATGATCGGGCACACGCGAAAACCTTTGAATGGGACGAGCTGAAGGACTTCTACGGCGGCGGCACGCTGGCTACGAAAGGCGTCAAGACGGCAGGCAACGAAACCTACGAGCCGCCATTCCGGGGCACGATTGCTATCAGCCAGAACGCGGCCGTGGTGGCGCACGAAGCGATCATGACGCGCATTGTGAAGCTGCATTTTGTACGCCCGATCGTTACACCGCAAAGCCGTGCGGCAGCGGATCAACTCAATGCTCTGGACGGTGGCACCCTCAGCCACTTCCTATTGCGAGCGGTAGGGAAAGAGTCGGCGGTGCTTGAGCTATTCGCCCAGCGTGTTCCCGAGCACGAATCCAAGCTGCGCCGTTTGCACACTCATTGCTTCGCCTGCAGCACGGCCTATACCAGTGACCAGGGCAATTGCACCAGCTGCGGCTATGACCTGCGCGGCTACATCCGCGTGGAGCGCATCAGCAAAAACCACGCGCAAATGCTATCGCTGCTGGACGGCCTACGCCTGGTCCTGAAATTGAGCGACCCCCAGGTCGCTGCCACCCAACGTCAGATCGTGCGGATGGCCATCGAACGCCAGGCGTCGATCAGCTCCGACCATGCCGCCGTGGCCGAGTTTTGGGAGGTTTACGACTACCTCGAATCCTTGAGTGAAGACCCAGTGGTGGACCACAGCACCGACCCGACCGTGATCGCTATCAACCTCAACGAGTTCTGCGAGCGCGCCGTCGAGCACAAACAGAAGGTGGCCGACGTGGCCACGTTGCGCGATCTGCTCAAGGAGTCCCGCTCCCGCAAGTTTCTGGACAGCAATAAGGCCGTCCACAGCGCGGTACGTGCAGCTTTCAACAACCGCAACCCGTGTTCACAACCCCGGCCGACCACAGTGAAGTGCTGGACATTCAAGGCATAAAGGAGAGCAACAACGATGCAGATTCAAGTGTTTATGGGCACTGCCGGCGACGGCAAAACAAGCAAGCTGCAAGCCGTGCAGGACCGCTTGGAATTCACCGGCGAGAGCGCGCCGGTCATCCAGGCCGGTGCATATGGCGAGGATGGCTTGTTAGAGATTCTGGAAGTCAGGGCAGCCGGTGGCCAGCGCGAAATCCTGGTGGACGACTGCAGCCGGCAACAAATTCTGAGGGTACTGGCGTGGCAATCATGCGTTGAGCATGAGCCCGATTTTGACGGCCTGGTGATCCACCTGGCCCGCAAGGACTGACGGTTTTAAAAAGCAGTGCCGAGGAGTTGCAGCTCCCCGACACCCAACCACCACCGAGGACTAAACCATGCAAGCGCAGACCCAAAGCAGCAGCGGCACAAAGGCTACCACACCGGCACGGCAGCTGGTGGCCACCGCGATTATTGGCGCGGCCGTCATAGGCTACCTGGTACGTAAAACGCCCGAATCACGAACCCGTCTGGAAAGTCTGAGCCAGATGGCCAGCACCCTGGGTGAACTGAGTGAAACGGATGCGGCCGTGGTCGCCAAACTGCTCGCCAAGCCAGCAACACGGGGTGTATCACGCCATGTCTGACCGTCCTACCGCAGCCACCGAACGCCGCTTTCCCTGGAACATTGACTACACCAGCCTATGCGACCAATGCGGCTATTGGCGTGTACAAGGCAGTCATCTGAAATGCAGCCGGCGGCGCCAGCTGCAGAACGCCCATTTACGCAACCAGAAGCCGAAACGGTAAGCCGCGTCCACCAGAAGAAGCGCTACCAGATACTTGGCCCGGAAACGGGCCTTTTTGTTTCCGATCGTCAGACTGTCGTTACACGAGTACAGCGTTAGGGGTTTACATGAGTGGGGTCGAAGCTCGCGGCAATTCCGTGAGAATCTATTTTCAGTACGACGGCGAAAAGTGCCGTGAGTCCATACCAGGAGGCAACAAACCGGCCACGGTGGCCCAGGCAAAGCGCTTGCTCGCCATCATCGAATACGAGATTGATTCCGGCATCTTTGACTACGCCCGCCACTTTCCCAACTCGGCCAGGCTAGTGGAAAACACCTTTGGTCATTACCTGGACCTGTGGTTGCGCATCAAGGCCAACAGTGTGGCGGCTTCAAGCTATCGCGGCTACGCCAACAAGGCCGAGGTGCATGTGCGGCCACGCTGGGGCAAGGTGCAGATCAACGCAATCGATCACCTGGATCTGCAAGAGTGGATTCAGGGCACGCTGTCCAAAACCCTCAAAAACAAGACCATCCGCGACATCATCAGCAACGTGCGCCAGGTGTTTCGGCTCTATCGCACCCGGATGAAAGTCGCCCACGATCCCACCGAAGGCTTGATGGTGCGTCTCCCCGATCCCGAAGCACCGGACCCGTTCACCCGGGCGGAAATCAAACAGATCCTGGAAACGCCGACCAACCGCACCTATGAGCTGCTGATGGTGCAGTTCATGTTGTGGGCTGGCCCTCGTGTGTCTGAAACCATCGCCTTGGCCTGGGAGGATGTCGACCTGGAACAAGGCACCGTAACCTTTCGCCGATCAAAGGTACGCGGTGCCTATCGCGTCACCAAAACCCGCCGCTCAATGCGCAAGGTGCGTTTGCTCGCTCCCGCTTGGGACGCGTTGCGCAAGATCGATGCCCTGACTCGACAGCGCAAAGCGGAAACCGTGGAGATTGTTGAACGTGACAACAAGACGGTACGCAAGCACACCTTGCACTTCGTGTTCTTGAACACCAAAAGCGGTCTGCCCCACGCCAACGACTTCGTGGTGCGTGACCGGTTTTTTAAGGCGCATTTACTTGCAGCGGGGGTTCGATACCGTGGGCCAGGTCAGTGCCGGCACACCTACGCCAGTCAGTTGCTGACGACGGGGATCGCCTCAATTGATTGGATTGCCGAACAGATGGGGCATACCAACGGCAATATGATCCGTCAGCACTATGGGACCTGGATCAACGAGGACGGGCCGGACGTGGTAGGGATGCTACAGCTGGCATTGAAGCTATCGCCGGTTACAGCTCCACACTGAATCCGCGCAACCCGACCGCCTCGGCAAATCGTCCTACCGCCGTCAAGCTGGCCCAGGTGCGCAGCGTTTCGCGGCGCGAGCGTACCGCCAACCAGCGGCTGCCAGCGCCGCCCAAGCGGATGGCCAGTGTCCACTTGTCCTCCTGGCGGCTGACCAGCGTATCGCGCACCGCGCCGCCCTCCACCAGGGCGCGCAGGGCTTCTTCATGAATGCCTTGGGGCATGATTAAGCGTGCCTCCTGACTCGAACGATAAAGTCACTGACCTGCGCCGGTGTCAGGCAATTCAACTTCCCGAAGGTCGCTAGATGCTGAATCATTGCTTCATGACTGCCGGGTTGCCGGGCGATCATGCGACGGCAGGTCTTTTCCAGGATCAATCGCGCCATCTGCGGGTTCTCGACCTTTGTCGCATCGAAGGCCAGCGCAATGGCAGTGGCCAGCTCACCCAGGTCCGGATCCGTCCGTTGCAGCGCCCGTAGGGCATTCATCTGCCGTGCAGTGATGGGTAGCGACACGTCTCTCGTCCTTAGCGATCATGCTCAGCCGTTATCAAGGATAATGGTAGACCAGGCTCCCGGGGTCTGGTTTCCGCCAAACGCAAAAAAGCCCGCCGGAGCGGGCCTTGATGTAGGGGGCCATTGAACATAGGGCGCGGTATTCGTAACACGACGTCCTTAGAGATTGCTGGTAAGCCAATCAGAGCAATTTTTATCGAAGCCAACCCATGCTCCTGCACCCGATAGCCCCAAGACCAGCAGCTTGTCATTCGAGTCGACATGCTTCTTCAATGCGTCGCGTATCTGCACGAGAGAAAGATCCGACTTAATAATCCAAGTTGATTCGACGCAATGCCACCATGAGCCAAGGGCTTTTATCGCCTCATGAAGCTCAGCGTACTTTTTACCGGGGGTAATCAGATCATACGTGATCAAAACTGATGCCATCGTGGCCTCCGTTAGCTAGGACGATATCTAATTGATATCAAGCCGAAGCGTAGTCGGGATGCCAACATTGGCCATTTTTTAGCAAGTGAGGCCAATACAGAGAGCCATTCGGGCTCTTTATAAGGCAGCTCATTTTCGCACCAATATAGCGCACCAGTCCCATGGTGGTCCCATGGGGCTATTTTTTGGACGCCAAAAACCACAAACCCCTGACTTTCTCTAGGAAAATCAGGGGCTTGCGTTTTCAGAATGTGGCGGTGAAGGAGAGATTCGAACTCTCGATACAGTTTCCTGTATACACACTTTCCAGGCGTGCTCCTTAAGCCACTCGGACACTTCACCGTATCTCGTCAAACTGATTCAGTCTGTCGAGGCGCGCTAATGTAGTCGAAAGCTTTTCCGATGGCAAAGGTTTTTTTCAGAATTTTCATGCGCTTAGACAGTTATCTCGGCCCACGCGCCTCTGGTAGGGGGTGAAGGGTGACGATTGTGCCATTCTCAAGGCCTGTCGACAGGCGTGCAGAGTGGCTGGCGAGCGCTGTCGTGGCCTGCTCCAGGCCGGCGGGTGGGGAAAAGACTGACTGGCCAGTCAGTCACGGCGCTTTACCGGGGCGGTCATGCTGGGTAACGTCTGCGGCCTGCCCTTCTATTAAACGTATTACAAGGAATCGCGTCATGAGTGAGTTGATTGCCTATCAACTAGACGCCCCAATACCCACCGATAAAAACACCGAAAACTCAAGGTTTTAGGAATATTTTCAGCGTTATTCCGAAAGTATTACCACCCAATGTGGACAGTATGTGGACACTAACCGTG
>NZ_VFEV01000076.1 GCF_007858275.1 Pseudomonas proteolytica | reverse complement strand
CTTGATGGTCTTGAATCGGAACACTGCTGCTAAGCTTATCCACAATTGCTGGGGCAAAAATCAGCAATCCGTCCTGGGTCAATTTTCAGTCGGCAGGGTGGGTCAGTTTTAAATCAGCGCCAACAGCAAGCATTATCATTCGCGCGTTATTTTCCCTCCCTCTTACGGATGCGCCCCTAGATGCCTGCCCCACGCCTGACGCCCATGACCCTTGGGCTTTCTGCACTGCTGTGCGCCGGATTTGCCTGCGCCGCGACCACACTGCCCGCCACCTCGATCAGCGCCGAAGCGGACGAGGACGACCCTCGCGTCAAAGACTCCAACACCGCCACGCGTACCAATACGCCGGTACGCTACGTGCCCCAGGCGATTGATTCGGTAAAGACCGAGAACCTGCGCGCCTACGGCACCAACGACCTGGGCCAGGCCTTGAGCGGTATCCCCAACGTCAGCAGCGGCGCCGATACGCGCTTCGACAGTTTGCGCATCCGCGGCTTCGAGGCCAGCAGCGACTTCTACCTCGATGGCATCCGTGACGACAGCCAGTACGTGCGCGACCTGCACAATATCGAGCGCATCGACGTGCTCAAGGGCCCCGCCGCAGTGCTGTACGGGCGTGGCGGCCAGGGTGGGATCGTCAACCGCGTCAGCAAGCTGCCCCAGGCCGGGCGTGCTTCCAGTATCGAGGCCCAGGGCGGCACCAACGGGTTGCGCAGCCTGTACACCGACTTGAGCGCCGACCCTAGCGAGAACATCAGCCTGCGCCTGAACATGGGTAACGAGGACACCGACAGTTTCCGCGACGATATCAGCGGCAACCGCAAACTGTTCGCGCCGTCGATAAGCTGGCAACTGACCCCGCAACTGAACTGGCTGGTGCAATACGAATACAGCCGCTACGACCGCACCCCGGACCGTGGCATCCCTGGCGTGCGTGGACGCCCGGCCGATGTGAGCCGCGACACCACCTACGGCGACCCGCGCGACTACATCGACGACACCACCCAATCCCTGCGCTCCAAGCTCGCCTATGAACTCAACGACAGTTGGCAACTGCGCCACACCCTGGGCGTGTTCAAGCTCGACAGTGACTTTGACAACACCTACCTGACCGGCTACGACCCCAAGACCAACACCGTCGGGCGTCAGCGCTGGCAGCAGGACCTGAGGACGCGCAACGTATTCAATAACGTCGAGCTCGAAGGCGGCTTCAACACCTTTGGCCTGGAGCATCGCCTGCTGAGCGGTGTGGAATTGGGCAGCCAGCGCCGTGATCCGAAGCTGTACAGCGCGGTAACGGCAACAGTGCCCGGCCTTGATCTGAACCACCCCAACCGGCACCTGAGCCATGCCGGGCCGATGAGGATCTCCAGCAACAACCACACCGAAGTCGAAAGCCAGGGGCTGTATGTGCAGGACCAACTGCGCCTGAACGATCAGTGGCAAGTCCTCGCCGGTCTGCGCTACGACCGTTTTGAAGTAGAAACCACCAATAAGATCACCCATATCCGGCAACCCGTCGACAGCCACAACACCAGCCCACGGCTGGGCGTGGTGTGGACGCCGGTGGAGAACCATTCGTTCTACGCGTCGTGGAGCAAGACGTTTTCCCCCACCGGCGGCGGCCTGATCGGCATCACCCCGAATGCGCCGGGCAATGCCAACGACCTAAGCCCCGAGCTGACCAAGCAAAAAGAAATCGGGGTCAAGAGCGACTGGCTCGACGACCGCCTGAGCACCACCCTCGCCGTGTATGAACTGGAACTGTACAACCGCCGCACCCGTGACCCGGAGAACCCGCTGATCACCCTGCTCAGCGGCATACAACGCTCCCGTGGTATCGAGCTGACCACCACCGGCAAAATCGTCGGCAACTGGTATGTGCGCGGCGGCGTCGGCGTACAGGATGCCAAGGTGGTGAAAGACAACAACGGCTTTGAAGGCAAGCGCATCAGCGACGTGGCCAAGCGCAACGCCAGCCTGTTCGTGACCTGGAAACCGGAAATGGGCTGGTACGCCGAAACCGGCCTGACCCTGGTGGGCGATCGTTATGCCGATAACGCCAATACCGTGATGCTGCCCGGCTATGGCCGCTGGGACGCCCTGGCGGGCTTCCGGCACAAGGAATGGGATGTGAAGGCGGCGCTGAACAACATCAGCGACAAGACGTACTACGCGTCGGCGACCAGCGCCAACCAGATCCAGTTTGGCGACCCGCGCAGCCTGGTGGTGACGGGGACGTACAACTTCTAACCCTCGCCCAACGCCACTGGTACACACGATTCATGTGAGATTCGACATGGCGCTGTCGCGCAGCAAACTGGCCCCTTAGTGGCGAGCGGGCTTGCCCCGCGTTGGGCTGCGCAGCAGCCCCAAAACCAGCCTCTGCGCACGCATTCGTCTTTCGTTGGGGGCGCTATGCGCCCGACGCGGGGCAAGCCCGCTCGCCACAAAAATACGGTCATTTTTTGAATCAATGACTTATTTTATTTTTGATAAAAGCGGGCCAGCTCCCACATTTGGATATCAGCGTCCGTCAGTCCTGGATCAAGTCGCACAGCACCTGCACTTCATCCTCGCTGAACAACCCCACCGGGTAACGCTCACTCATCACCCTGCGCGAATCAGCCTGCCTGATCCGGCGCGAGCCGTTTGCCTTCAACCAGAGTGCCAGCGCGTGAATCGCGTCGCCCCGCACTGCCAGGGGATGGGACGCGCGTTTATAGACCAGGTTGATATCGGCGTTCATTTCAGCGCTCTCTCCTACTGCTTGAGCGGCTAACTTACTCAAGGTTTATGACAGAACTGTGCAGTCACAAACCCCGATCACTGTCACAGCGTCGATACAAGAGCTGTGCCAATAAGCCCGGTTTATCTGGCACCAGGCACAAAAAAACCCACGACCCTCACGGGCCATGGGCTTGCTGTTACTGCTCGGTGCAACTAGCGGCGATCAGTCGCCGTACGGCGAAATTGCCTGTTACAACTGCACTCAGTTTTTGTGCGGTGCGGGCTGTTGTTGGGTCAGGCAGTGGATATTGCCGCCACCCAGTAACAGTTCACGGCCGGGCACCATCACCACTTCATGTTGCGGGAACAGACCCTGAAGGATTTCCTGGGCACGGCTGTCCAGCGGATCATCAAAACTCGGCGCAATAATGCCGCCGTTGACGATCAGGAAGTTGACGTAGGAACCGGCCAAACGCACGGTCGGATTACGCTCCTGGGAACCATCCACCGGGTCGACCCCGGCGCATTCTTCCTCAGTGGCGTACAGCGGCCCCGGGATCGGCATTTTATGCACAATAAATGCGCGGCCCTTGGCGTCAGTGCTGTTTTGCAGCACGTCCATGGCAGCATGGCAGCGCGCATAGTTCGGGTCTTGCGGGTCGTCAGTCCAAGCCAGCAGCACTTCACCCGGGCGCACGTAGCAGCAGAAGTTATCCACATGGCCGTCGGTTTCGTCGTTGAACAGACCGTCGGGCAACCAGATGATTTTATCCACCGCCAGGTTGGCGCTGAGGACCGCTTCGATTTCTTCACGGCCCAGATGCGGGTTGCGATTGCGGTTGAGCAGGCATTCCTCGGTGGTGATCAGCGTGCCTTCGCCATCGACGTGAATCGACCCGCCTTCGAGCACAAACCCCTCAGTGCGATAACGCGGGCTGCGCTCGATCTCCAGGATCTTGCCGCCCACCTGGGAATCGCGGTTCCACGGCGCATACAAACCACCGTCAAACCCGCCCCAGGCATTGAAGTCCCAATTCACGCCACGGACTTCACCCTGGTCATTGATCACGAAGGTCGGCCCGCTGTCGCGTACCCACGCGTCGTCGCTGGACATCTCCACCACGCGAATATTCGGCACATCCAGGCGCGCCCGGGCGTTTTCGTACTGGCCGGCCGAAACCGCGACCGTCACCGGCTCAAAGCGCGCAATGGCCTTGGCCACCGCCACATGGGCCGCCTGTGCCGGTTTGCCGCCCAGGCGCCAGTTGTCCGGGCGCTCGGGCCAGATCATCCAGGCCTGGGTCTGGGGTGCCCACTCGGCTGGCATATAGAAGCCGTCAGCGCGAGGCGTGCTGTGCAAAGTGGTCATGGCGATCAGGACTCCAGGGAACCGTCGAGGGTCTTGAGCGCGCCGTACAGGTTCGGCCGGCGATCACGGAACGAGCCCCACGCGCTGCGGATGTGCTCCAGTTCATCGAGGTCGAAGCTGTGCACCAGGATGCCTTCTTCGGTTTCGTTGAGTTCTTCGACCTTCTCACCGAACTGGTTGGCAATGAACGACGAGCCGTAGAAGGTAATGTCGTAGCCGTCCTGCTCTTCGTTGCCGATGCGGTTGCTGGCGATCAGCGGCATCAGGTTGGCGCCGGCATGGCCTTGTTGCACACGCTGCCAGTGGTCGCGGGACGAGATGGTCTTGTCGTGCGGCTCGCTGCCGATGGCGGTCGGGTAGAACAGGATTTCCGCGCCTTGCAATGCCATGCTGCGGGCGCATTCCGGGAACCACTGGTCCCAGCAGATGCCCACGCCGATTTTTGCGTAGCGGGTGTTCCACACTTTGAAGCCGGTATCGCCCGGGTTGAAGTAGTACTTTTCGTGGTAGCCAGGGCCATCCGGGATGTGGCTTTTACGATAAATCCCGAGGTTGGAGCCGTCGGCATCGATGATCGCGATGCTGTTGAAACGCGCACGGCCGGCCAGCTCGAAAAAGCTGATCGGCAGGACGACTTGCAGTTCCTTGGCGATTTTCTGGAAGTGCTTGATAGCCACGTTTTCTGCAACCGGGATTGCCAGTTGCAGATAGTCCGGGTTTGGCTTCTGGCAGAAGTAAGGGCTTTCGAACAGTTCCTGGATCAGGATGATCTGCGCGCCTTTGGCGGCGGCCTCACGGACCAGCTTCTCAGCGGTCTCGATATTGGCTTCGAGGTCCCAGGAACAAGCCATCTGGGTAGCGGCGACGGTAACGATACGGCTCATGAATCATCTCCTGGGCGGTGGTCAGCGGCCAGGATAACCGGGGCCGATGACAGAAAGGGGAATGCTGGGCGACTTTATAGCGGATAAAAATCGGCTTTTAAAGCTTGCAGATCTCCACCCATCGAAAAAAAGCAAAATATTCCCGATAACAATCGGCTTAAAGTCTGAAACACCATCGCCCTTGTGGGAGCGGGCTTGCTCGCGAAAGCGGTGTGCCTGTCTACAAATCTGTCACTGATACACCGCTTTCGCGAGCAAGCCCGCTTGTATGTTTAGACTTGAAGGGGTGGGCGGCGACTAAAAGCCCGATTCCGACTCTAGCCAGTACGGACCGTGGGAGACTTCTCGTCCCGCCCTTTCTACCCT
>NZ_VFEV01000075.1 GCF_007858275.1 Pseudomonas proteolytica | reverse complement strand
CCTATGTGACTATCCCTTGGGCAGACTTGGACGCGGCAAGAGCCGCATCCAAGCTTCAAATGTGTAAACGATGTCCCCGGTTTCAGATGTAAAGGATGTCTACGGTTCTACACCCCCGTTGGGCTGCGCAGCAGCCCCTTAGCCAAGACACCGTGGTTTACCTGATAACCGCAGCGCGATTATTGGGGCCGCTGCGCAGCCCAGCGGGGGACAAGCCCCCTCGCCACGGTCGGGAAAAGTCAATCAGCGAACCGAGGCTTCTCTGAGCCGGGTTTCGCGGGCCGGCGTGCCGGGGAGCACGGGCCGGGTTTCCTTGGCGAACCAGGCGGCGGTGAGGCACACCAGGTTGGCGATCAGCAGGTACCACACCGGTGACATCGGGTCGCCTGTGGTACCGATCAGCCAGGTGATGATGATCTGCGCGGTGCCGCCAAACGCCGCCACGCCAAAGGCGTAGACGATGGAGAACCCGGTGGAGCGCACCGATTTGGGGAAGCTCTCCACCAGCAACACGATCAACGCCGCGCCGCTCATGCCATGCAGGCCGGACAGTACCGCCAGGGTCAGGAGGAACGTCGAGGGGCTGGGGTGTTCGGTCATCAACTGCAGCGCCGGGAACAGGATCAGCAACAGCACTACCCGTGGCGTCATCAGGATCACCCGGCGGCCGAAGCGGTCGCACAACATGCCGCCGGCCACCGCGCACACCGCCATGGCCGCACCGGCCACCAGGGTCGAGAGCATGGAGATACTGGTGGGCAGTTTCAGCTCGGTCAGGGCAAAGGTGGTCATGTAGTTGAGGAAGTACTGGGTGATGGTGCTGCCCGAGAGAATCAGCAAACCCAGGACCAGGGCACGCCGATGCTTGCCGCAGACTTCGCGCACCAGATCGCCGGTGCTGGTGGTTTCGCCCTGGCCGTGGAAGGTCTCGGCCAGGTTGCGGCGGATATAGATGCCAATCGGCAATACCAGCAGGCCGAACACGAACGGCACGCGCCAGCCCCAGCTGTTGAGGTCTTCGGGGGACATCACTTTGGTCAGGGTATAACCCACCAGCCCCGCGGCCATGGCGGCGACGCCCTGGGCCACCACTTGCCAGCAAGCATAGGTGCCGCGTTTGTGCGGCGGCGCGGCTTCGAGGATGTAAGTGGTGGCGGGGCCGGCTTCACCGCCCCAGGCCAGGCCCTGGATCATGCGCGTCACCACCAGCAGGATCGGCGCGGCGATCCCGATGGTTTCGTAGCCGGGCAATATCGCAATACTGCCGGTGCCCACCGCCATCATCACCAGGGTCAGCAACATCGCCGGCTTGCGCCCGACGCGGTCGGCGTAGGCGCCAATCAGCACCGCGCCCAGGGGCCGCACGATAAAGCCGATGCCGAAGGCCGTGACCGACAGCATCAGGCTGACGAAGGCGCTGTCGGACGGGAAAAACGTATGGCCGATCATCACCGCAAAGGTCGCATAGACCCCAAAGTCGAAAAACTCCACGGCATTGCCCAGCACCACGGCGAAGATGCTCTTCCTGCCGGCGTCCGGCGATGGCGTTTCAGGTGTGTGCTCGGGACCCTCGCGAGTCAATTGTTCAGTGTGCATACCAGCCCCTCGGTTTTAGTTATAGGTCGTCCAGGCCCCGGCCTTGGGGCCGGGGAGCGGGCGTGTGGGTGGGCAGTTCAGTTACAGCGTCAAGGTCAGTTCGGGTTCGGCCATTGGTGGATTGCGCCACGCCAGCTCTCATAGGTTTTTGCGATTTGCAGCAGCCAGATATCGGCAAAACGTGGCGCGATCATCTGCAGGCCGATGGGCATGCCATCGGCGGCGAAACCACAGTTGATCGACAGCGCCGGTTGTTCGCCCATGTTCCACGGCACGGTGAACACGATGTGTTCGAACGGCAGCTGCGGATCATTGCTCGGTGACGGCCACTGGGCGGGGAACGCGTTGACCTGGTTGGTGGGCGAGAGGATCAGGTCAAGGTCGCTGAAGGCCTGGGCGGCGCGGCGGCGCATCTCGAAGGTCTGGTTGAACCCCTGCACCGCCTGCACGCCGCTGATATCGGCGCCGGGCGCGGCCCAGTCGCGGATGTACGGCAAGACTTTATCGAACTGCTCGCTGCTCAAGGCCGACAAGTCGCCCCATTGCCGGGCGCGCCAGAACTGGTCGAGGCCGTCGAGCTGGGCGCGGTCCATGATCGGCGGGATCAGCGTGACTTTGGCGCCATGGGCTTCGAACAGGCGTGCAGCCTGTTCCACCGCCTCACACACGAAACCTTCCGGTTGCAGGCCGGCGCCGGGCTCCAGCATCAGGCCGATGCGCAGGCCCTTGACCGACAGCGGCTGGTTGCTCCACTCGCGGGTGAGCGGCGGCAGGCTGGTGGCGTCGCGGGCGTCTGGGCGGGCCAGGTGTTGCATCATCAGCACGCAGTCGTCGACCGTGCGGGTCATGGGCCCGGCGGTGCGACCGGTGTAATACGGGTCGATCGGGATGCGCCCCAGGGTCGGCTTGAAACCCACCAGGCCGCACCAGGCGGCGGGCAAGCGCACCGAGCCGCCGATATCGGTGCCGATATGCAGCGGCCCGTAACCGGCAGCCGCCGCCGCAGCAGCACCCGAACTGGAGCCGCCGGTGTTATTGGCGGTGTTCCACGGGTTGCGGGTAATGCCATGGAAGCTCGACAGGCCAGAGGAGAGCATGCCGAAATCCGGGACAGTGGTCTTGGCCAGCACAATTGCCCCGGCTTCACGCATCCGCGCGGCGGGCGGGGCGTCCTTGAGGGCCGGGGTCAGGCGGGTGGCGGCGCTGCCGAGGGGAATCGGCGTCCCTTCGGTGGCCACCAGTTCCTTGATGGTCACGGGCACGCCATCGAGCACGCCATTGGGCTGGCCTTTGTTCCAGCGCTCGGTGGAGGCCTGGGCTTGTTGGCGCACCTGCTCAGGATCGAAGGCGTACAGGGCGCGGATCTTCGGCTCCCAGCGGTCGATGTGGGCCAGCAGGTGGTCGTAGTAGTCGAGGGGGGAGAGCTGGCGGCTGGAGAATTGCTCCAGCAACTGGGCGGCCGTGAGGTCATGAAGATCGGTCATTGAGCGCTTCCTGGTGATGGGCCTTGGGGCTCATGGCGGGTGGCTGTTGCTCTGGACTATATAAACCCTGGGCAGCAGCGACCATCACATTCGAAGCGCTACAGTGTTGCGTTTTTGTGTGCACTCAATGGTCGCGACTGTGGGAGCGGGCTTGTCGGATCGCCGCGATAGTGGTGGCTCAGTCACTGCCTGTGGTGGCAGGTCTACTGCTATCGCAGCATAGGTATCTACACAACTTTCAGAAACTGACGAACTTTCCCGTGGCGAGCGGGCTTGCCCCGCGTTGGGCTGCGAAGCAGCCCTAAACCCGGCCATCGCAGTTTATCTGAAGAAATGCGGCGGGCTTTTTGGGTCTGCTTCGCAGCCCAACGCGGGGCAAGCCCGCTCGCCACAACTGCGCTAACTGCCTGGATTTAGGTGTTGCGGGCCGATGGCTATCGCAGACAAGCCCGCTCTCACAATGACTCAGCGCAACAATGGCTCGATCGCGGCCCACACCCGTGGGTCATCACAATGGGCCACATTGAAGCGCATAAATTCGCCCATCCCCGGCTCATACCCAAACAGCGCTCCCGGCGCCAACACCATGCCGCGCTTGAGCCCGGCTTCGGCCAGCTGTTCGCCGTTGACCCCAGCCGGCAGGCGCGCCCAGATAAACATCCCGGCCTCATACCCCATGGGCAGCTCACAGCCGCAGCGGCGCAGCCACTGTTCAACTCGGGCGCCGGCTTCCAGCAAGCGCTGGACCATGCGCTTGCGGTGCCGCGCATAGCTGCCTTCGCTGAGCAGGCGGTAGACCAGTTGCTCGAACAATTCCGACGTCACGCCGCCGCTCATCAGCTTCATATTGGTCAGGTTGGCCGCCAGTTGCGGCGCGGCCACCACATAACTGACCCGGGTATTGGCGCTGAGGGTTTTCGAGAAGCCCGACAGGTAGGTCACTTGCTCCAGGCCGGCGAGTGCCGCCAGGCGGGGCGGTGGGTTGGGGTGCAGGTCGCCGTAGAGGTCGTCCTCGATGATATGGCAGTGGTATTGACGCATCAGTTGCAGCAGCCCGAAGGCCTGGGCTGCGCTGAAGGAATGGCCGGTGGGGTTGTGCAGGATGCTGGTGGTCACATACAGGCTGGGCCGCTCCTCGGCGAGCAAGCGCTCCAGAGCCGCGAAGTCGAGACCGTCCGGGCCCCGCGGCAGTGTCAGCACCCTGACCCCGTGCAACGCCAGGTTGGCGTGGAAGTTGAAATAGCACGGTGCATCCAGCAACACCGTGTCACCGGGGCGGGCCAGCAGGCGCATCAACATGTCCAGGCCTTGCAGGGTACTGGGCGTGGTGATGATCTGTTCCACCGAGACCGCCAGGCCATCGCCCTGCAGTTTTTGTTGCAGGGCCTGGCGCAGTGGCAGGAAACCCGCCGGCGTGCCCATGCCAGCAACGCGCAGGGAAGGGGCCCGCACCACACTGCGCATGGCCTGGCGCAAGGCTTCGGAGTCCAGCCAGTCTTCGGGCAGATGGCCGCCACCGGGGCGCAACTCGCCCTGGCCGGTGAGCATCGGTCGGCGCAGCACACTGAGCAAATCCTGGGGCAGCAGGTCGACCCAGTTGCTCGACGACGACTGCGTCTGGCGTTGGGCGACAAAGTGCCCACGGCCCTGGCGCGAGGTCAGCAGATGCTGGCCGCGCAGGCGGTCCAGGGCTTCATTGACGGTGAACTTTCCGACGCCCAACTGCGCCCCCAGCTCACGCACCGAGGGCAGTTTGCTGCCTGCGGCCAATTGGCCTTGCTCGATGGCGCGGGCGAAGGCCTCGACGATCTGTTGGACCTTGGGGGTGTGGTCATCAAAGTGGATCTGCGGAATGGCCATCGCGATGTCCTGAAGTTTGCCGGTCACTTTACCGGTAAAGCCTGCGTGAATATCCGCCGAGTTTACCTGCCCGACACGCAATCCGCGTCCTAGACTGCGCAACATTCCTCGCTGCCGTGAAATTACCCACCATGGTCACTGCCCTTACGCTGTCGTCCTTCCTGTATTTCCTGGTGCTGTGCAGCACCCTGGCTTTCAGCCCCGGCCCCATGACCCTGCTGCTGCTGAGCCTGGGCTTGAAGGACGGTTTGCGCCACTCCTTGCCGGCGCAGTTTGGCGCCAGCGTGTCGTACCTGATTTCGATCCTGATCTTTGCCGTGGGCTTTTCCGAGCTGATCAAGGGCTACCCGCTGATTACCCAAGGCATCCAACTGGTGGGCGTGGCTTATATCCTGTACCTGGCCTACAAACAGTGGACCAGCAGCGGCGTGCAGATCAACACCACCGGGCAAGGGCCGGAGACGCCCCGTGGCTTGTTCGGCAAGGGGTTGCTGACCGGCCTGTCCAACCCCAAGGCGATCATCCTGTTCAGTGCGGTGTTCCCGCAGTTCGCCGCTGTTGGGCAGGACAGCGCCGCCGGTGACATCGCGATTCTTGGCCTGACTTTCCTGGTTTTGCAGTTCGCCAGCGGCTGCCTTTATTGCTACTTCGGCCAGCGGATCAAGCATGTGCTCGAGTCGCCGCGCAAGCGCGTGCTGTTGCAGAAGGTCACGGCCGTCTTGCTACTGGCGGTGGCGATGTTACTGGCCCGTGGATTTTCCAGCTAAGCCCCTGGTGGCAGGGGATTGGCGCGGGGGATAAGCCTCTGAGCGGTAGTGGCTATTTGCCGTTGCCCTGATAGACTTCCAGCATTCATCCAGGATCAGCCAGATCATGCCAGCCGCAGGAGGAAACGGACTTCCGCTCGCCAAACGCCTGTACAAATCGCGGACCCTGGGGCTGACGCTCGGCTTCGTCTGTGTATTGGCCGGCATGTACCCACTGGACCCACCAGGCTGGGTCTGGGCCTGGATGCTGATCAACGCCTTCGCCTGGCCGCACCTGGCTTACCAACTCTCGCGCCGCGCCGAAAACTCCCTGCGTGCCGAACGTCGCCATCTCCTGGTGGACTCGTTCTGCGGTGGCTTCTGGGTCGGTGCCATGCACTTCAACCCGCTGCCCAGCGTCACCACGTTGTCGATGATGACCATGAACAACGTCGCCATCGGCGGGTTCCGCTTCATGCTGATGGGCTGGGTGGCCCAAGCGCTGGGGATCGGCGCGGCAGTGCTGCTATTCGCCCCGGCCTATATCGCTGTGACCACGCCTGCCCAACTCTACGCCTGCTTGCCGATCCTGATGCTCTATCCGCTGGCGCTGGGCTGGATCTGTTATCGCCAGGCCATCACCCTGGCCCGACATAAGCGCGAGCTGCTTGCTTTAAGCCGAACCGACAGCCTGTCCGGGCTGCTCAACCACGGCGCCTGGAAAGACCACCTGGAAATCGAATTCGCCCGCTGCCGAGGCGGCCAGCAAGGCGCTGCGATTGCACTGATCGATATCGACCATTTCAAGATCATCAACGACACCTACGGCCACGTCACCGGCGACATCGTGCTGCGCCAACTGAGCAAGATCCTGCGTCAGAACCTGCGCGCCACCGACCTGGCCGGGCGTTACGGCGGCGACGAATTCTGCGTGATCCTGCCGGACATGCCCCTGGGCCACGCCACCGAAGTGATGGACGCCCTGCGCGACCGCTTCAGCGCCCTGGGCTACGCCCAAGACCCGACACTGCGCGCCAGCCTGAGCATCGGCCTGGCGCCATACCAAGCCTCCCACGGCGACGCAACCAGCTGGCTGAACGACGCCGACCAGGCGTTGTACGAGGCCAAGAGCGGCGGGCGCAATCGGGTGAGGTCGGTGGAGGCGGGGTGGGTGCGGTCGCTCTGAAAGACCCTTACAGACGACTCGCGACCTGTAGGAGCCGGCTTGCCGGCGATGGCGATTTGATAATCACCATTGGGGTTGGGATTTGTTGAGTTTTTATAGTTTCAGGCACCAATTGAAGTGAGCCATTCCTTATAAAAGTTTGTTTGTTCTTGTGGATCATTTGTCAGGTTGTGCTCTTCGTAGTCGAATATATGAACTATATCTTCGCGGGTGGCACGTTTACCTAAGGTCAATTCATATGCAACCAAGCCGGCGGCCATCTGCGAGGCCATGCTGGAAGGCCTGACATTTATTTTTGCACCTTTACAACAGAATATTATGTGGGGAAAGTCGGCTCTCATTTTTGCGAAACATCTATATATGTCTTCGTCCCGATAGATTTTTTTGAAATGGTCGGCTTCTGAAAAGCCTAACATCATGCGTGTAGAGTCGTATTTTACTTCTACGTCTGTTTCTTGGCCAAAAATGATTGCTTTAATGGTTTTTGTACGCACATTTCCTAGGGGATGAAAGGGGTTGGAGGTTGGTTGGTCAGGTTGAAGCGAGTTATTCCACTTGGCATGGAAATCAAACTGTTCTTGAATGTCGTTGGTCAGATTGTCTTCTTCATAATCGAATATTCGTACCAGTCTTTCGTTCGGGTCGCCTAGTGTTGACTCATGGAGCGCGATTCCGCTTAGTCCTGTGTAGGAGGAGTGGAATACGTTGACCTTTGAACCTTTGCATAAAAATTTAATGTCATTAAAGTCTTTGCGCAGTAATCCAAAACTG
Source organism: Pseudomonas proteolytica (assembly GCF_007858275.1). GTDB lineage: Bacteria > Pseudomonadota > Gammaproteobacteria > Pseudomonadales > Pseudomonadaceae > Aquipseudomonas > Aquipseudomonas proteolytica. The sequence goes on along the minus strand of NZ_VFEV01000075.1, from coordinate 2,997 downwards.
TGAAAGATACTAGGGCTGGAATATTTTTTCTTGGTTTGGTCGGCGAATGTTATATTTAAGGTGCCTGTATTTTTTTCGTATTCGATAATCGCTGTTTCGAGGGTGTTTTTTTTAATTATCTTTATTTCTAGGCTTTTCATATTTGGCTTCAAAGTCGCTTTTGGAGTTTACCAAGTGTTCTGGTCTTCAAGGCTGGCCTTTTGGAATTGTTTAAAATAGATTCGCTACGTTTATTTCGTTATGGTGTTCTGTTCTGCGAGTAGATACTCATTGAATTTGCTAACTATATGGGTTAGCCACAATAATCCTGATTTCCACTGGTGTGGATAATAGTAATAGCAGTATTGTTCCTGGAATAGGTTTTCTTGGAAGTCTAATTCATTTGTGTATGAATTGATCATCTCCAGGATTTCCTGCTTTACAGTTATAATTATGTCTTTAGATGAGTCTTTTAGAAAGCCATCAATGACGTCGTCGGCCGAAGAGTAGTCTTCCATCCAGTCTTGGTTGAAGTAGGCTCCAAAGAATTGTTGGAGTTCTGTCAGTGGCAGATTCATTTTTCTGGATATCCTGTTAGCAATAGATAGCCGTCTGGCATCTTAGGTGATCGTTTTAAAACTAACAAAAATTTATACGCAGCTACAGAGTTTTTAGCTCCCTTTAACAAACTTCGTCCTACGGGCTGGGTTGAACTGTCTCTAATCAGAAGTTTGCTCTTGTTTCCATTTAGAAATTTTCTTATTTCTTGGTGGTGGGTCGCCAAGCTTTTAGAAACTATAGTCTCAGCCTCCTCTAGTGTTTGAAAGGTAGAGGAGGCCGGAATATTGGGTTCTGAGTCGAAGCGTTCAGCTAGCTCTTCGTCAGTCCGCGCAACATGTTTTTTAATCAAGTGTCCTCCTCCCTTTTCATGTGCGGTTAATACACCGCTATTTGCTTTGCCTTTAGAGTCTGGACAGTTACCAGCCTTACATGCCAACCCCAACGGATCCACCCACCCCGTAGGGTTGGGCACATACAAATATCCGTTCACCCCACCCGCCAACTTCACCGGGTCGGGGGTCAGGTAGCGTCCGTTGTCCGGATTGTAGTAGCGATGCCGGTTGTAATGCAGCCCGCTTTCCCGGTCGTAATACTGCCCCTGAAAGCGCAGTGGGTTGTCGACCGTGCCTACATCCAGCCGGGTGATTTTCCCGTAGGCCTGGTAATGGGCAGACCAGACGATTTTGCCGTCTGCGCTGGTCAGTTCCTGCGGCGTGCCCAGGTGGTCGAGTTGGTAGTGGAACGCTTGTGTATTGGCCGGCCCGAAACCGTCGAGCAAGGCCAACGGCCTGAAGCTGTCAGGCTCGTAGAGGTAGCTGCGGTGCTGGCCATGGGTGTGTTCGGCGATGAGCTTGTCGCCTTGCCAGAAAAACTCGGTGGTCTTGCCCGCCACGGTTTTGCTGATGCGCCGGCCAAACGGGTCGTAGCGATAGCTGGCCTGGCTGCCGTCCGGCTGGGTGATGCCGATCAGGCGGTGCTGGCAGTCGTAGCGGTATTCGGTGACCAGTTGCTGCGCGCGGCCGCGGCGTTCGCGTATGAGGTTTCCGAAGGCGTCGTAGTCGTAATGCCGGTCGCCTTGTAGTAACAGGCGGTTGCCGACGACGATGCCGGGGCCTGGGCGGTCTTGCATCAGCAGGTTGCCCGCCGGGTCGTGGGCGAAGCGTTCTTGCACGTCTTGCGAGTGGTCGGCGCGGGTCAGGCGGTCGAGGGGGTCGTAGTGGTAGTCGTGCTGGCCCTTGCGGGTGTCGAGCAGGCGGGTGAGGTTGCCGGCTGGGTCGTAGGTGTAGCGGCGAAGGCCGTGGCGGTGTTCGTGTTGGGCCAGGCGGCCCTGGTCGTCGTAGTGGTAGTGGCTCAGCAGTTGGCCCTGCTGGCGCTGCTGCTCGCGGCCGGCCTTGAACAGGTGCGAGGTGAGTGTGCGGCCATTGAGCTCAACGGTGGCGAGGTGGCCGCCCTTGTCGTGGTTGAAGGCCAGGTGGTTGTTGTCGGGCAGGCGCAGGTGGTCGAGTTGGCCGCAGCTGTCGTAGCCGTAACGCAAGGTGCCCCAGCCCTGGTGTTCAGCGGTCAGGCGATTCTGGCTGTCGTATTCGTAGTGCAGCGGCCAGTGGCCGTCGTCGACGCTTAGGAGATTGCCGAGGCGGTCGTAGGTGTAATCCACCGTGCTGCCATCGGGCAGGGTTTTTCGGATGAGGCGGCCGGCGTGATCGCGCTGGTAGGCGGTAATCAGCTGACGATCATCGTCGCCGAACTCGGTTTTTTCCTGCAGGTGGCCGTTGAGGTCGTAGACGTAGGCGGTGCGCTTGCCGTCGAAACCGGTTTCCTGCTGGATCAGGCCGTTGGGGTGGTACGCCAGTTGATAGCGTTCGCCTGACTCGTTTTCGATTTCGGTCAGCAGCAGGCGGGTGTTGTCGTAGCGGTATTTGAGTTGAGAACCGTCGGGGTTGATCCGACGACTGATCAGGTGCAGTCCGTCGGCATATTCATACCGGGTCACACGCCCCAGTTCATCGCGCTCGGCGGTGACTTTTCCGTAGGGGGTGTAGCTCAATTCGCGGGTGGCGCCGCCCGGCAATACCACCTTGAGCAGTCGGCCTACCGCGTCCCAGTGATAGTGGGTCAGCGCGCCGTGTTCATCTTCACGGGCGATCTGCCGGCCCAAAGCGTCGTAGCGATAACGCCGCACGCCGCCGTTGGGTAACTGTTCCTGAGTCAACTGCCCAAGATCGTTCCACTTCAGGCGCTGACAGCTGTGGTCCGGATACCAAACCGCTAAAAGCTGCCCACGCTTGTCATAGCTGTACTCAGTAACGTTGCCATCAGGATCAGTCTGGCGGGTGATATCGCCCTGATCATTACGCTGGTACTTCCAGACCGCCGCACCCCGGCGCATGACCCGTACGAAACCATGCTCATACTCGTAGGCGGTAGGCTCGTCATCCCCCGGAAACAGCGCCACCAAGC
>NZ_VFEV01000074.1 GCF_007858275.1 Pseudomonas proteolytica | reverse complement strand
GGCTTGATGGTCTTGAATCGGAACACTGCTGCTAAGCTTATCCACAATTGCTGGGGCAAAAATCAGCAATCCGTCCTGGGTCAATTTTCAATCGGCAGGGTGGGTCAGTTTTAAATCAGCGCCAACATTCTGTGGACTGGTTTGACCCTCTGCGTGATTTTTTCGAACACACGCGCCGTAAATCCCCAAAATCGACCAAGCTCGAACAACCCGTTCAGTTAGTGACTGAACGGGAAAGTTCGCACCCGCTCCAATTTGGCTATCCGTCTCCGACCATTTACGCCGGCATTTACGCCGGCGCTACGCGCGTGGGTAGCATCGAATACGGTTTGAACCCGATCCTCGACCGCGTGTACGTTCACAAGATTGATGTGGACGATCAGCACCGCGCAAATGGTCATGGCCTGGCCACTTTAAAAGTGCTTCATGAACAGCACCGGGTTCCGATCGTGCCGGTTCATATCTGGGGATCTGCACTAGGCTTTTGGTCGAAGGCAAAATCCGCCTTGGCAAAGTCGGGTGGCTCCATTGCCGCTGAAATCCGTGGTGAAGATGAGATGGATGCGGAAACTCAACGGTGGGAGCGATTACTGAACGCGAAGCCTGTCGATCCTGTAGATACCAGCACGCCTAATAGACGACGGCGGATGCGTTGATGAAAGACATTCTGGTAACCAAGCAGCCTGGCAAACTCACTGAAGCGCAGTACCTGGCTCTATCTGAGGTGCCAGCTGCTACCGAGTGGTTGGCCAACATTGATAATCCGCAGACCCGCCGTGCCTACAGCATCGATATCGGCGATTTCACCGCTTTCGTCGGCATTGTCCATCCGGACCAGTTCAGAGAGGTTCAACGCGCCCATGTTTTAGCTTGGCGAGCTGACCTCGAGCGCAGAGTGTTGTCTGCCGCAACCATCCGGCGAAAGCTTGCGGCGTTGACCAGCCTATTTGATCACCTGCTGGACAGTAACGCTGTGGCGGGTGGTAATCCCGTCCATGGCGTCAAGCGGCCTCCAAATGAGAGCAATGAAGGGAAGACGCCGGCGCTGGGCGACGACCAGGCCAAGGCACTGCTTGATGCTCCAGATCTGGACACCGTGAAGGGGCTTCGCGATCGAGCCCTGCTGGCGGTTCTCCTGTACCACGGCTTGCGTCGTGAGGAGGCAGCTATGTTGGATGTCGATGACCTGCAGGAACGCCGCGGCGTTCGTCATTTGAAGGTGCATGGCAAAGGTCGCAAGGTACGCTACCTGCCACTCCATCCAGTGGCTGCAGAGCGGATCCACCAGTACCTGGAAGCGGATGGGGAGCGGACCACGGGCCCATTGTTTCGCTCCGTTCGCGGGCGGACGCCAGGGGCGCGTTTGCTGGCCAACGGTATCTATTCGATCATCGGGTTTTGGGCCAAAACGGCCGGCATTGCGGTGGTTGGCCTTGGTGTGCATGGGCTGCGAGCTACTGCAGCAACCAATGCCTTGGAGCACGAGGCTGATATCGCGAAGGTCCAGACCTGGCTGGGACATTCCAATATCAGCACGACGCGGCTATACGATCGGCGTGGCCAACGGCCGGAGGATTCGCCGACCTACAAGGTCAAATATTGACGCGGATTATCCAGGGCATCATCAAACGCCGCGTTCGCACGTTCACGGAACAGATTGGGGTCGTCTTAGAAAACGGAAAATAAAGCACGTTAAGCTGGCTGCAGCGGCCGTAGCGGCCTGAACTTGCCCGCGCCGATCTTGGCGTTGCTGCGCCAGAGGTAATCGCCAGTCAGGTTGATGTGCTCCCAACCCAGCGGCGACAGATACTGCAATAGAGAGTCATCAACGGGCTTGCCGTGTCCACGCAGGGCATTCGCGGCCCGTTCCAGATAAACCGTGTTCCACAGCACGATGGCTGCCGTCACCAGGTTGAGGCCACTGGCCCGGTAGCGCTGCTGCTCGAAGCTGCGGTCGCGGATTTCGCCCAGCCGGTTGAAGAACACGGCGCGGGCCAGCGCGTTGCGGGCTTCGCCCTTGTTCAGCCCAGCGTGCACGCGACGGCGCAGCTCCACGCTTTGCAACCAATCCAGGATGAACAGCGTGCGCTCGATACGCCCCAGCTCGCGCAGGGCCACGGCCAGGCCGTTCTGGCGCGGATAGCTGCCGAGCTTGCGCAGCATCAGCGAAGCCGTCACGGTGCCCTGCTTGATCGACGTGGCCAGCCGTAGAATTTCATCCCAATGGGCGCGAATAGCCTTGATGTTCAGTCTGTCGCTGCTAATCATCGGCTTGAGCGCGTCGTAGACAGTGTCGCCCTTGGGGATGAACAGCTTGGTGTCGCCCAGGTCGCGGATGCGCGGCGCAAAGCGGAAGCCCAGCAGGTGCATCAGGCCAAATACATGATCGGTGAATCCTGCCGTATCGGTGTAGTGCTCCTCGATGCGCAGGTCGGACTCGTGGTACAGCAAGCCGTCGAGCACATAGGTCGAGTCGCGCACGCCGACATTGACCACTTTGGTGTGGAATGGCGCGTACTGGTCGGAGATGTGGGTGTAGAAAGTCCGCCCAGGACTGCTGCCGTATTTCGGGTTGATGTGGCCAGTGCTCTCGGCCTTGCTGCCGGTTCGGAAATTCTGGCCGTCCGACGATGACGTGGTGCCGTCGCCCCAGTGCTCGGCGAAGGGATGCCGGAACTGCGCGTTGACCAGTTCGGCCAGCGCCGTCGAATAGGTTTCGTCGCGGGTATGCCAGGCTTGGACCCAGGCGAGCTTGGCGTAGGTCGTTCCGGGGCAGGACTCCGCCATCTTGGTCAGGCCCAGGTTGATCGCGTCGGCCAGGATCGTGGTCAGCAGCAGGTTCTTGTCCTTGGCCAGGTCGCCCGATTTCAGGTGCGCGAAGTGCCGGGTGAAGCCTGTCCATTCGTCTACCTCCAGCAGCAGTTCGGTGATCTTGACGTGCGGCAGGATCATTGCTGTCTGGTCGATCAGCGCCTGCGCGGTGTCGGGCACCGCCGCATCGAGCGGCGTGATCTTCAGGCCCGACTCCGTGATGATGGCGTCCGGCAGCTCGTTGGCCAGCGCCATGCGGTTGACGGTGGCGAGCTGCGTTTCCAGCAGCGTCAGCCGGTCATGCAGGTACTGGTCGCAATCGGTGGCCACGGCCAGCGGCAATTCGCTGGCCTGCTTGAGGCTGGCGAATTTCGCGGGCGGCACCAAATAGTCCTCGAAGTCCTTGAACTGGCGCGAGCCTTGTACCCAAATGTCGCCGGAACGCAGCGCGTTCTTCATCTCCGACAGGGCACACAGTTCGTAGTAACGCCGGTCAATGCCGGTGTCGGTCATGACCAGTTTCTGCCAGCGCGGCTTGATGAAGTCGGTCGGCGCGTCCGCAGGCACCTTGCGGGCATTGTCGCTGTTCATGCCGCGCAGTACCTCGATGGCGTCGAGCACGTCCTTGGCGGCGGGCGCGGCCCGCAGCTTGAGCACGTCGAGGAATTCCGGCGCGTAGCGGCGCAGCGTGGCGTAGCTCTCGCCGATGCGGTGCAGGAAATCGAAATCCTCGGGCTGTGCGAGTTTCTGCGCCTCGGTGACGCTCTCGGCAAAGGCATCCCAGGACATGACGGCCTCGATGGCAGCGAACGGATCGCGGCCAGCTTGCTTGGCCTCGATCAGCGCCTGGCCGATGCGGCCGAACAGCCGCACCTTGGCGTTGATCGCCTTGCCGGACGCCTGGAACTGCTGCTGATGCTTGTTCTTGGCGGCGTTGAACAGCTTGCCCAGGATGCGGTCGTGCAGGTCAATGATTTCGTCGGTGACGGTGGCCATACCCTCGATGGCAAGCGCGACCAGGGTCGCGTAGCGGCGCGGCGCCTCGAACTTGGCCAGGTCGGCGGGCGTCATCTGGCCGCCCTCGCGGGCAATCTTGAGCAGCCGGTTCTGGTGAACCGACCGCTCGATGCCGGAAGGCAGGTCGAGCGCCTGCCACGCCTTGAGGCGTTCGATGTGTTCCAGCATGTGCCGCGAGTTCGGTTTGACGGGCGACTGGCGCAGCCAGGCCAGCCAGGTCGTTTTGCCGTTGTCCCGGCGCTTGAGCAGATCGTCGAGGCGGCGGCGATGCGCGTCCGATAGCGGTTCGGCCAGGGCATCGTAGATGCGCCGGTTGGCGCGGGTAATCGCTTCGGCGGTCGCTCGTTCGACGGCGTTGATGGCAGGCAGAATGACCGACTGCCGCCGCAGATGATCGACCAAGGCGCTGGCCAGCACGACGCCCTTGTCGGTTTGCATGGCCAGCTCGGTCAGCCACTGGACGGCCTGCCGGTAGTGGCTCATCGTGAAGGGCTGGAAGCCGAACACCGTTTGCAGTTCGACCAGGTGCTCGCGCCGGGTCTGTTCCCGCTGGCCATACTCGCCCCAGCGTTCGACGCCAACCTTGAGCTGGTCAGCGACCAGTTTCAGCAAAGGCGGAAACGGCGGCTCATCGACGCCAAGGATGACACCGGGAAAGCGCAGGTAGCAGAGCTGCACGGCGAAGCCCAGGCGGTTGGCCGGGCCGCGCCGCTGCCGAATGATGGACAGGTCGGTGTCGCTAAACGTGTACTGACGAATCAGTTCTTCCTTGGTATCTGGCAATGCCAGCAGGCTGTCACGCTCGGCAATGGACAGGATAGAACGGCGTGGCATGACAAGGCTTCCCTGAGTGCTTTTGATCACCTGATCCGAGCGTAAGGCCTGCAACTAATAACCCATGAGCAATCATGGGTTATTTTTGGCTGAGTGCTGCTACCGAAAGCCCGGACGCGACGAAGGTCAGTCCGGCGCCGACATTCAGGCCGTTGACAACTTTTGGCTTGCGCTGCAGCCAGGTCGACAGGCGCGTTGCAAAAATTCCCATGAGCGCAAAGCCCAGGGCGGTCAACGCGGCGAACCAGGTGCCGTAGACCAGCATCTGCACAGTGACCGAGCCCAATGATGGGTTGACGAACTGTGGAATGAACGCAAGCACAAACAGTCCCGGCTTAGGGTTAAGCGCCGCAGACAGGAAGCCGGTGAGGAAGATGCTTTTGAGCGATTGCCGTGCCGCCGGTTTGAAGTTGATCAGGCTGCGCGAACGCAAGACCTTGATACCCAGCCACACCAGGTAGCTGGCGCCGATCACTTTTACGACCCAGAAGGCCACGGCGGATGTCTGCATCAATAGGGTCAGGCCCAACGAGGCGGTGGCTACGTGAAACAGAATCCCGGTGCCCGACGCAACCCCCGAAATGGCCGCCGCCATGCGCCCCTGGCTCAGGCCCCTGGCGATGGCCAGCAGGTTGTCCGGCCCGGGGGAAAGCACCAGCAACAGGCAGGCGGCGGTATAGGTCAGCCAGATGTCCAGAGGGAACATAACGAGATTCCTTTCGTCAACGGTTCAAGGCAGCCATCGTGTTCCAACTGGAGGTCCAAGATCAAGATTAATCCAGATGCCTATGCGCTAGCGCTTTAGAACGCGGTCTTCACTTGCAGGCCCAGCATCAGTGCATGGTCGATTCCCAGCCCGGAAAGCGCCCCCAGCTTGATGATGTATCGGGGCAAAGGGGCAGCCAGGAGATGGTCTGGTAGCCGTAACGCAACGCTGTTGATGCTGGTCGCCAGGGCGTTGCCGGCAAGCCGGCTCCTACAGGTCAGTGGGTGCTTTCAGTGGTTCGCACCTGAATAACACGCTTTGGCTGGCACGCAGTTGCTCGACACAATTGAACGGCTGCAAGCCCTGGATGCCTCGCTTGAGGTCACGTACCCGACGGGCGATGTAAAAGCTGCGGTCAACGGGCAAGGTAGCCAAGTCCTCGACCCGGCGTGCCTGCCCCTGCGTATAGAACTCCCCCGAGTACGAGCGCCGGCCCCAGTAAAAGAGGGTTCCGGGACGCTCTGCCTGCAACTGCTGCCAGGCCCTGGCGAGCTCACGTTGGTTATTCGGCCGGTCAAAGGCGCGGCCGTCGATGGCAGCGATCAGCAGCCATACCGGCAGCAGCAGCGCGAGGATCAACCCAATGATGGTTTTGCCGGTTTGCCAGGGCACAGCCTTGAGTGCGCCAGCCAGCAGCAGGCTCCAGGCCGGCAGCGATGGCAGCAGGTAAGTCCACAGGATATTGCCGGAGAACGTGAAAAATACCGGCGTAGCCAGGGCCCACAGGGCGATAAAACCATAGTAGCGACCCGACAGGGCCGAGCGGCGCAGGGCGAAGTACACCGCTGGCAACAGCAGCGTCCAGGGAAAAAGCGCGAGCATCAGGTCCATCCAGATGGCGCCCGTGGGCCGGGCATGGGCGCTGCCGTACAAGTCTCCGGCCCATTTGCTGACCACATAACGCTTCCAGTGCTCGCCGATCAGGAAGTAATCGAGAAACCCCGGCGTGCGCTGTTCAGCAATCACGTACCAAGGCACGGCAATCACCAGCATCAACGCAAGGCCCAGCAGCCAGGGCAAGTGCAAAAAGGCACGCCATTGTCGGTAGTAAAGCGTCCAGATCACAGCTGGAGCCCCCACCAGCACCAGCACCAACGGCCCCTTTGCCAGCAACCCGAGGCCCAGGCCGGCAAATCCTGCCAGTGCCCAACGGCGGTCGCCCCGTGTCATGCCGCACCAGAAGCCATAGCTGGCCAGCAGTACCGAGAAACTCAATGCCGGGTCGGTCAACACCACACCTGCTGACAACAGGCCGAGGGTTGAGCTGGAAAAGATAATTGCCGCCAATACCGCCGTTTTTTCATCGGCCTGCTCACGGGCAAACCGGATGATGATCAGGCAACTGGCGACATGCAGCAGCCACGCCGGAAAGCGAATGGCGAATTCATTGATACCCAGCAACTTCATGCCCAGCGCCTGGGTCCAGAACGACAGTGGCGGCTTGCCCCAAAAAGGTACGTCCAGCTCGAACAGCGGGGTTACCCAGTTGCCGAGTACCAGCATCTTGCGGGCCATTTCCGCGTAGCGGGCTTCCGAGGTGTCCATCAGCGGGTACAGCCCCAGGCTTGCCAGGCGCAGGGCCAAAATGGCGATCAATACCAGCCATAGCGTACGGGTCGTTATCATCAGTGGTTTTCTTGTTCGCGAGGGTGTATCGGGCAGGGGTGCTCCGGCCGTTCAGGGGCTTCGCCGAGCAGGTTGTCGAGTAGATAGATGGGACGCTGCCTGACTTCGCTCAACGTTGCCCCGAGGTATTCGCCGATCATTGCTATGCCCACGGTAATGAACGCAGCAATGCCCATGATCACGTGATGGGCATTGGCGGTGTTTACGCTCATCTGCTGGATGATGAGCACCATGGTGGCGATGAAAATCATCAGGCTGAGCAGGCTGAACCAGCGCAACGGCTTGCGCGACAGCGCCAATACGCCTTCGATACCGAGGTCGATCAGCGCCAGCGGCCCCCATTTGCTGAGACCGGCGCTACGCGGCTCACGGTCATAGGGCAACTCGATGGTATTGAACCCCAGCCAACTGATCAGGCCCTTCATGAAACGCGTCCGTTCCGGCATACCGCGCAGCGCTGCCAGGGGCGCCGGGCCAATCAGGCGGAAGTCGCTGACGTCTGCGGGAACATCAAACTTGTCGGCCAAAAAGTTCATCAGTTTGTAATAGAGGTGGGCACTGATACGTTTGCTTGAGGTATCAGACAGGCGACTGCGGCGCTGCATATTGACGATATCGCTACCGGTCAACCAATGATGAACCATGAGTGGAATAAGTTCGGGCGGGTCTTGCAAGTCGGCATCAATAAATAACAACGCATCCCCGACCGCATAATCAATACCGGCGACCATGGCGGCTTCCTTGCCAAAGTTACGGCTCAGGTTCAAACAACGAACGCCAGGCGTCTGGCAATAACCATCCAGTAGCGCCAGTGTTTCATCGCGGCTGCCGTCGTTGACATACACTACTTCGTAGCGAATGCTGAGTGTCTTAAGTACAGCCATTAGCCGCTTATGAAAAAAAGGCAGTACCTTGGCTTCGTTATAACAACAGACAATCACACTGAGCATCGGACGTGGGGAGCGCTCAGCTCTTGATCGATTCATGGCGAAAGCTCCAGTACTGGTTGATTTGGTAAGTGATCAACGTCAGGGCACAGGTGGTGATCACCTGCATCAGCCATAGGCGCTGGGGCCAGTGCTCCAGCAGGAACGCCATCAGGGCCAGGTTTGTACCGTTGTAGACCAAGGCCGTGATGCTGAAGCGCAGCCATTGATAAGTGTCGGATGGGCGAGCCTTTGTAAACGTCCAGCGCTTGTTGCCCTGATAACTAACAACAGTCCCGACTATTGCTCCCAGTAACGTCGCAATGAGTGCGGGCAGAACCAGAGACAATAACAAAAGTGTTATGTAATGAGCGCCAGTGGCAAATATTCCAACGATCAGATAGTAAGGCAAGGTTGTAGAGGGTGGCGATATCATTGAGAGAACTGCATGTGTTCAAGAGGCTGTATGGTGTTGACTTTAACTACTCATGGGAGCCGGCGTGTGAAAAAAATGTTTAAGAGCGTCGATATTACCAAAGTGTAATTTTGGTGTTGGGTAGTTGTTAGGGCAATGTCATCAACCTAAGCTGCAGCCCTGCCCAAGGCAAGCCCCCCGAAGCAGCCAGCCGCCATGGCCGTCGGGCGATGACCAGGCCTCTGCCGCTCAATCAGGCGGTCTAACTGGGCTGGCGGTGATGTGATCATCGTCTGTTCCGGCTGTCTAGGCGAGATTTCTCGTTCTCCGGACGAGCCTATGCCGACCGCTTGTGGCCAGCTTTTTTTTGCACGGAGGTTGGGCGGTGGTGTTTCTTCAGCGCGTCGGTTTGTAGCCCTCACAACCTCGGCTGGCTGCGCGTTTGCGTTGGCGCGCAAAGCTACGGCCTGAGCGTACGGCACTGAGGCTTTTAGCCATCAAGGCCAGCACATTGCTCAGCCCCTGAGCACAGTGCCGCACCAGCAGCTCGACCAGGGTATTTTTGAGCCGTGACACGCCTTGGGTGAAGTTGACTTTCCATCGCAGCTTGCGACCTTTGTGGCGCTGTTCGATGACCGGCTGTAGCAGGTGCTGCATCAACAGCGCCAGGTTCTTCAACAGTTGAGCGGCATGAAAGTCCTGCTTTACAGCAGTCACGCTGCGGCCGCTGAAGTTGTCCAGCGTCAGGGTTTGTTTGAGGCGACGGAAGTCGGTTTCGATGCCCCTGCGGCGGTGGTAAAGCTCGGCAAACACCTCAGCGGGAAAGGCTTCTCGATCCAGCAACGAGGTCAGCAATACCTCGCTTTCGCCGTTGGCCAACTCGACCCGGATCAGTCTCAGCTCGATCTGGCTGGCAGGATCAACGCCAGCCTCGGAGCAGAACAGACGTGCTTCAGGATGGTTGGCCACGAAAAGCTGTGTGTCTTCAACTTGGCCAGAGTATAGAAACGCTTTGACCTGGGCGTTATAGCCACAGGGCAGGCGCATCAGAAAGTGCCGCTGTTGCTGCGCGAACAGCGCGAATAACCAGTGCCCAGGGTAACCACGGTCAAACAGCGTCAGGCTGTCAGCCGGCAGGTGCTCAAGGTGCAGATGGGCACAGTCGCGCTCGCCGACGGTCAGGGGCACGATCAGGCTATGCAGGGTTTGACCGTCAGCGACTTCGTAGAGTGTGGACAAGCGAGCCATGGGAAAGCCAGAGTGACTGCCAAAGAAGGTCGCCATGGTCGACTCCAGGGGTAAATGCACGGTCGAGCCATCCACCGCGAGCACCCTCAGCCCACGCCACTTCTGACGCAGCCCGAAGCAGTCAATTTGTTGCTGCAGGAGGTGATTGAGACTTTCAAATACCTCGGGGTTGAGCTTTTTGCGCGCTTTGCAGAAGGCCTGCGCAGTGACCATTTGCGTCTCAGTCGACGCCTGATTGAGTACGCGATAGAACTGATCGAGTTCGGTTTGCAGGGCCGTGCGCGGCTGATTGAGCAGGAACAGGACGAGGTTCTTGAAGGTGAGCTGGCGTCGGCGGGTAAAGTCTTGAGGATTCTGGCGGTGGGCGGCGATGAAGGCGGGACAATCGAGCGGACTGGTTATTTTTTGTACAATTTTCAAACCAGGGCTTGGCTGGCGGTGTCAAGCGATGCGGTATAGGTAGTCAAAAGGGCTTCTCCCATGCACTGATTTGAGCGCTAATTATATGATATTTATGGATAATTTCCAAAGTTGATGACATTGGCTGAAAGCGGATCATAGCGTTGAAGTTGATACGGTTTATTCTGACACTCAAGGCCAGTCCGCAACAGTGTTTGCATTCACCCATTTGCTGGGCATCAATCTAATGCCTCGCATCCGCAACTGGCGCAACCTGGTCATGTATCGGCCTGATCGTTCGGCCAAGTACATGCACATCAACAGCTTCTTCACTGATACGGTCAACTGGAGCCAGATAGAGACACATTGGCAGGATCTGATGCAGGTGGCGCTGTCGATTCAGGCCGGCAAAATATCCTCGCCAATGCTGCTGCGCAAACTCGGCTCTTACAGTCGTCGCAACAAGCTCTACCATGCAGCGCAGGAGCTGGGATGTGTAATCCGGACAATTTTCCTGCTCAAATGGATTGGCAGCCGTGAGTTGCGCCAAGAAGTAACCGCCAATATCAACAAAATCGAGTCCTACAACGGTTTCTCTAAGTGGCTATCCTTTGGCGGCGATGTGATCGCCGAGAACGATCCAGATGAACAACAGAAACGCTTGCGTTACAACGATATGATTGCTTCCTCCGTGATCTTGCAGAACACCGTCGACATGATGCGCATCCTGCAGAAGCTCGCCCGTGACGGCTGGCAGTTTACCGATGACGATGTATCGTTTCTTAGCCCCTACCTGACCAGCAACGTCAAACGCTTTGGAGAATTCAATCTCAGCCTCAAGCGCCCACCGGAACCCTGGATCAAGGATTCCATTTTCCAGCAGGCGGCGGGCTCAATGCGTGCGAAACAAATGCCCAATAGCAAAGTTGAGGAGGCGAACTAATGCACATCCCGCCGGCTTCGTTTCGAGTGACACCCTATGGGGACGTCGATGCCAAGGCACTCGATTCTCTGCGCGCGAGCTACGACATCTCTCAATTACTTAACTTGGTGGACCGGCTGTATGCGTCCGGGCATCACCCCTTGCGTAACTAAACCGGCTGCCACCTATGCGGCAGCAACTCCTCAATTTCACTCGCCCGCTGCGTCGGCAGACGCGTGAGGACGTCCTTCAAGTAGGCATACGGA
>NZ_VFEV01000073.1 GCF_007858275.1 Pseudomonas proteolytica | reverse complement strand
AGTGGGCACCCCGGCAGGATGCCGGGGTAGCCGCGACACGGCCATGGATGGCCGATCGCGGCGGGCCCACGGAGCAATGCCTGACTGCGGGCATGCCGAGCCTAGGCGAGGCACCGAGTGGTGGGGCAAGAGCGCTTTGGTTACTTTCGCGCTCTTCGAAAGTGACCCGCCGTCAGGGCGGAACCCTAAGCCGCCGTGACCGCAGCAACGGATATGTACACCACCATGCCCATCGCAGGCAATCCAACCCCCCACATCAGACCGGGTCTCACCCCAAGTCTTTCGGCACCTGCAAGTGCTGGGTCGGAAATGCCCGAGCGTATACCTGGCACACCCGCAGCACCTGCTCATCGGCAAACCGCGCCCCCACCACATGCAAGCCCACCGGCAAGCCATTGGCCGCCAACCCGCACGGTACCGAGGCCGCCGGTTGTTGGGTGAGGTTGAAGGGGTAGCTGAACGGCGTCCACTCCATCCATTCGCCCAGCCCCGAGCCCGGTGGTACGTTGTGCCCCGCGTCAAAGGCAGTGATCGGTAGCATCGGCGAGACCAGTATGTCGTAGTGCTCATGGAACGCCGCCATGCGCGCCACCAATGCCGCCCGTGCTTCCAGGGCGGCGGTGTAGTCGTCCAGGCTGAGGCGTTCGCCCTGTTGCGCAATGCGCAGCAGGCCGGGGTCGAGCAGGTCGCACTGGGCGCCGGTCAGTTGCCCGGTCAGGCGCGCCGCGCCGGCGAACCACAGGGTGTTGAACACCTCCAGCGGGTCGCTGAACCCCGGGTCGATCTGTTCCACATGCGCCCCGAGTTGCACCAGGCCCGCGACTGCCTGCGCGACCACCTTGGCCACCTGCGGATCGACGTTCACGTAGCCAAAATCAGGGCTGTAGGCGATGCGCAGTCCCTTCAGGTCCGTCCCGGGTGTGAGCCACGGCGTGCTGCGCGGGGCGCCAATCAGGCCGTCCCGGGCGTCCGGTTGCGCCACGGTTTGCAGCATCAGCACGGCATCTTCCACGGTGCGGGTCATCGGTCCCAGGTGCGAGAGGATCGTCATCGAACTGGCCGGCCATTGCGGCACGTAGCCAAAGGTCGGCTTGATGCCGAAGGTGCCGGTAAAGGCACAGGGAATGCGGATCGAGCCCCCGGCATCGCTGCCCTGGTGCAGCACGCCGAGGTTCAGTGCTGCCGCCGCGCCCGCGCCGCCGGATGAACCGCCCGCCGTGGTGCGGGTGTCCCAGGGGTTGCGGGTGATGCCGTACAGCGGGTTGTCGGTGACGCCTTTCCAGCCGAATTCCGGGGTGGTGGTCTTGCCCAGCAGCACCGCGCCGGCCTTGCGCATAAACCCCGAGAATGGTGCGTCGACGTCCCACGGCCCGCTGGCGGATGAGGTGCGTGAGCCCTTGCGCGTGGGCATGCCCGCCGTCAGGGTCAAGTCCTTGATCGACGCCGGCACGCCGTCCAATGCGCCGCAAGGTTGGCCCTTGAACCAGCGTTGTTCCGAGGCCCGCGCGGCGTTCAAGGCGCCTTCGGGGTCGACATGGCAGTAGGCGTTGACCACCGGGTTGTAGCGTTCGATGCGCAGCAACGTATCCTCGGTCACTTCCACCGGCGACAGGCTTTTATCCCGGTAGCGCGCCAGCAGATCCACGGCCGTCAGGTTGGCGATATCAGTCATGCCGCATCACCTCCCTGGGCTGCATTGACCATGGCCCGCAGCAACACCGCGCAGCCGGCGGCCAGGTCATCCGGCGCGGCGTTTTCGATTTCGTTGTGGCTGATGCCGCCTTCGCACGGTACAAAAATCATCCCGGCCGGGCCCAGTTCGGCGACAAAAATCGCGTCGTGCCCGGCGCCGCTGACGATATCCATATGGCTCAAGCCCAGCACACTGGCCGCATCGCGCACGGCGTTGACGCAAGAAGGATGAAAGTCCAGCGGCGGGAAGTCCGCGGTGGGCGTCAGTTCATAGCTCAGGCCATGCTGCTTGGCCGTGGCCTCGATCACCTCACGCACTTCATCCACCATCGCTTGCAGCTTGTCGGCATGCAGATGGCGCAGGTCGATGGTCATCTGCACCTGGCCGGGAATCACGTTGCGCGAGCCCGGATGCAGGCTCAGGCAGCCGACGGTACCGCAGGCGTGGGGTTGTTGTTCATGGGCAATCCGGTTGACCGCGCTGACCACCTGCGCGGCGCCCACCAGGGCGTCCTTGCGCAGGCGCATCGGCGTCGGGCCGGCGTGGGCCTCGACGCCGGTGAACGTCAGGTCGAACCACTTCTGGCCCAGGCAGCCCATGACCACGCCAAGGGTGATGGCCTGATCTTCAAGCACCGGACCCTGTTCGATATGCGCCTCGAAATAGGCGCCCACCGGGTGCCCAAGTACCGCACGCGGGCCGGCGTAGCCAATGCGCTGCAACTCGGCGCCCACCGACAGGCCTTGCTCGTCCTGTTTGTCGAGGGTCTCCTGCAAGTCGAATTTGCCGGCAAACACCCCGGAACCCATCATGCACGGCGGGAAGCGCGAGCCTTCCTCGTTGGTCCACACCACCACTTCAATCGGCGCCTGGGTTTGCAGGCCCAAGTCATTCAAGGTGCGGATCACTTCCAGGCCGGCCATCACCCCATAGCAGCCATCGAACTTGCCGCCGGTGGGCTGGGTGTCGATATGGCTGCCCGTCATCACGGGTGGCAGGTCAGGGTTACGTCCGGCGCGACGGGCAAAGATATTGCCGATGGCATCCACGCTGACACTGCAGCCGGCGGCCTCGCACCACTGCACAAACAGGTCGCGGGCCTGGCGATCCAGGTCGGTCAGGGCCAGGCGGCACACGCCGCCCTTGGCCGTGGCGCCGAGCTGGGCCAGGTCCATCAAGGATTGCCACAGGCGGTCGCGGTTGATCAGCGGGGCGTTGCTCTTGAGCGGTTGCGCAAAACTATTCATCAGCAGTCTCCGGTCAGGCACTCAGGGCCAGGTAGCGGTTCTTGATCGTCGGGTCGGCGCGAAAGGCCTCGGCGCTGCCTTCGTAGACCACGCGGCCCTGTTCGAGCACGTAGTGGCGGTCGGCAAGCTTGTCGCAGACCAACAGGTTCTGCTCCACCAGCAGCACCGGCAGGCCGTCGTCCTTGATCTTGCGCAGAATCTTCACCAGTTCATCGACGATCACCGGGGCCAGGCCTTCGGTGGGTTCGTCGAGGATCAGCAGCTTGGGGTCGTTGAGCAGGGCGCGGGCGATGGCGAGCATCTGCTGCTCACCACCGGACAATGCATGGCCGGCGTTTTTGCGCCGCTCCTTGAGGCGCGGGAACATCGCGTACACGTCTTCCATCTGCCAGCGGCTGGTCTTGCGCACGGCGATGCGCAGGTTTTCTTCCACGGTGAGCAAACGGAAAATCCCGCGGTTTTCGGGGACCAGCGCCAACCCCTGGCGGGCGATTTCAAAGATCTTCTGCCCCACCAGCGGTTTGCCGTTGAAATGAATCTGCCCCTGGCGCGGGCAGATAATCCCCAGGATGCTGCGCAGGGTGGTGGTCTTGCCCGCGCCGTTACGGCCGAGCAGGGTCACCAGTTCGCCGGGGTTGACGGTCAGGGACACGCCCTCGAGGACGTGGCTCTTGTCGTAGTAGGAATGAATATTGTCGACGGTCAGCATCAGGCGGCCTCTCCCAGGTAAGCAGTGCGCACGCGCTCGTCGGCGCGTACGAATTGCGGCGTGCCTTCCACCAGGATCTGCCCGTGGCTCATCACGGTGATGCGCTGGCTGATGGACATGACGATGCTCATGTTGTGCTCGATCAACAGCACGGTGTGGTCGCGGCCCAGGTCGCTGATCAGTTGGGTCATGATCGGAATATCGTCGATGCCCATACCCGAGGTGGGTTCGTCGAGCATCAACAGCTTGGGTCGCGAGCAGATCGACATCCCGACTTCCAGCACCCGTTGCTGGCCGTGGGACAACTCACCGGCCAGGGTTTCGGCGCGGGCGGTCAGTTGCAGGCGTTCCAGGACCTGGTCGGCCATTTCCAGGTGCTCGCGCTGGCTGTCGACGCGGCGCCAGAAGTTCAGGGCGCGCACGCCGTCGCGGCCCTGGGCGGCCAGGCGCAGGTTCTCGCGCACGCTGAGGTTCTGGAACAGGCTGGTGAGCTGGAACGAACGGGCCATGCCCAGGCCCACGCGGCCGTGGGCCGGTTTGCGCATCAGGTTCTGGCCGTCGAAATGAATCGCGCCGGCCGTAGCCTGGCGCTCGCCGGTCAGGCAGTGAAACAGGCTGGTCTTGCCGGCGCCGTTGGGGCCGATAATGGTGTGGATGGTGCCGGCTTCGACCTTGAGGTTGACGCCGTTGACGGCATGGAAGGCGCCGTAGGCCAGTTCCAGGTCTTTGGTTTCCAACAGGATGCTCATAGCAGCTCCTCCTTGGTCACGACGGCGGCCTTGCGGCTACCCCGCACACGGTCAAACAGCGACGACAGGCCGCCCCACAAACCACCGCGCATAAAGATCACCACCAGGATCAGGATCACGCCCAGCAGCATCAGCCAGCGCGGCCACAGGTCGGACAGGAAATCCCCCAGCAGCACGATGGAACCGGCACCCAGCAACGAGCCGAACAGCGAGCCGGTACCGCCGACGATGGTCATGATCAGGATGTTCTCCGACATCACCAGGTCGATATTGGACAGCGGCACAAAGTGCAGGAGCATGGCGTACAGCGCCCCGGCAATCCCGGTGACAGCGCCCGACAGCACAAACACCAGGATCTTGAAGTGGCGCGTGTCGTAGCCGATGGCCGAGGCGCGGGTTTCGTTTTCGCGGATCGCCATCAGCGTGCTGCCGAACGGCGAGGCGATCACCCGGCGTGCGCCGATAAAGATCAGCAGGAACAGCACCGCGACAAAACCGTAGAACACCCGGGCGTCGGCCAGGGACAGCAGTACCGTGTCGCCGATGCGGATTTCCGGGCGTGGCACGCTGAGCAGGCCGTTGTCGCCACCGGTCCAGTCGCTCAGGGTGTAGGCGAGGAAGTAGGCCATCTGGCTGAAGGCCAGGGTCAGCATCACGAAGTAGATACCGGTGCGGCGGATCGCCAGGGCGCCCACCAGGAACGCCAGGAACCCACCGGCCAGCGCTGCGCCGAGCAGCGCGCTGAACAGGCCCAGTTGCAGGTGGATCATCAACAGTGCCGCGCAATAGGCACCGGCGCCGAAGAAGATGCCCTGACCGAACGACAGCAGCCCGGTGTAGCCCAGCAACAGGTTGCAGGCCAGGGCGGCGAGGGCAAAGATCAGGATCTCGGTGGCCAGGGTCGCCGAGGGCAATATCAATGGCAGGCCGATCAGCACCGCCAACACCCACAGCAACATGGCCTTGGATTGGGTCTTGGCAAACGGCAGGGGATTTTTCTCGCTCATGTCAGACTCTCCCGAACAGGCCGTAAGGGCGCACCAGAATCACCACGGCCATGGCGCCGTAGATCATCAGGCTCGCGCCTTGGGGCCAGAGTGTGGTCATCAGGCTCTGCACCACGCCCACCAGCAGGCCGCCCACCAGGGCGCCGCCGAACGAGCCCATGCCGCCGATCACCACGACGACGAAGGCGATGCCGAGGATTTCCGGACCGACAAAAGGCTGGGCGCCGCGCAAGGGCGCAAACAACACGCCGGCGATGCCGGCCAGGGCCACGCCGAGGGCGAAGGTCATGGAGAACAGGCGGAAAATATTGGTGCCCAGCAGCGATACGGTCTCGGTGCTCTCACTGCCGGCCCGTACCAGGGCGCCAAAGCGTGTGCGCTCCAGCAGCAGCCACAGGCCCAGGCCCACCAGCCCCGAGAACACAATCAAAAACAGGCGGTAGTAGGGGTACACAAAGTCGCCGACCACCAACACCCCGCGCAGCAATTCCGGGACGGCGACGCTTTTGCCCACCGGGCCCCAGATCATCACGCTGGCTTCCTGGATGATCAGCGCGATACCCAGGGTCACGAGGATCTGGAACATATGCGGCAGGTGGTAGATCCGCTGGATCAATAATCGCTCGATCAGCCACGCCAGTGCGGCCACCACCAGGGGCGCGATCAGCAGGGCCAGCCAGAAGCTGCCGGTGAGGCTGACGGCGGTGTAGCAGATGTACGCCCCCAGCAAAAAAAACGCGCCGTGGGCGAAGTTGACGAAGTTCAGCAGGCCGAAAATGATGGTCAACCCGACCGCGATCAGGAAGTAGATCATCCCCAGGCCCAGGCCGTTGAGAATCTGGAACAGATAAAGATTGAGCATGCAGGAACCCTCCAACAGGCGGCCGTGGTCAACGGCCCTGTCGTGTATTACCGGTGAAAGTGGGCGGATCAGCCGAGCGTGCAGCCCGTGGCTTCTACCGGTGGGAACGACTGGCCGGCGCTGAGCACCTTGGCCAGGTCGTCCTTGTCGGCCATGTCGCCTGCGGTCTTGCCCACCAGCAGGTAGTAATCCTTGATCACCTGGTGGTCGCCGGCGCGGATCGTTTCCTTGCCGGTCGGGCCGTCGTAGCTCAGGCCCTGCATGGCCTTGGCCACCGTGGGGCCGTCGAAGCTGCCGGTGGCCTTGATGGTGTCGAGCATGACCTTGGTGCTGATGTAATCGGCGGCCAGCGGGTAGGTGGGGTTGATCCCGTACTTGGCCTGGGTCAGCTTGACCAGCTCGCGGTTGAGCGGGGTGTCGACCTGGTGCCAATACTGCGCGCCGAGGTACACACCTTCGAGCACATCGCTGCCCAGTTCCTGGAACTGGTCGAGGCCGGCGGACCACACCAGCAGCACTTTCATGCGCTCCTTGATACCGAAGTTCACCGCCTGGCGCAGGGTGTTGGACGACTGGCTGCCGAAGTTGAGCAATACCAGCACGTCAGGCTTGGCGGCGATGGCGTTGGTCAGGTAGCCGGAGAACTCTTGCTCCTGCAACGAGTGATAGCTGTTGCCCACATGTTCCAGGCCGTTCTCGGCCAGCACCGCCTTGGCGCCTTCAAGCAGGGCTTCACCGAACACGTATTGCGGGGTGATGGTGTACCAGCGCTTGGCGTCCGGCAGCAGCTTGATCAGCGGCACCACGGTTTCGCGGATCGCGCCATAGGTGGGCACCGACCAGCGGAAAGTCGCACTGTTGCAGTCCTTGCCGGTGACTTCATCGGCGCCCACCGGGGTCATGAATACACCGCCGACCTTGGACACTTCCTTGGCCACCGCCAGCGCCGAGGACGACAGGGTGCAGCCCTGGAAGAACCGCGCGCCATCCTGGCCAATCGCCTCCTGGACCTTGCGCACCGCCTTGCCGGCGTTGCCTTCGGTGTCGATCACCTTGTAGTTCAACGGGCGCCCCAACAAGTCCGGGTACTGCGCCACGGCCAGGCGTGAACCCATGTCGGCAAATTTGCCATAACTGGCAAACGCACCAGACATGGACTTGAGGCCGTAAAAGGTAAACGGTTCGGCGGCGAATGCACTGCGTACGCCCAGCGGAAGGCTGAGCGCGGCGGCGGCGGTGAGGCTGGCTTTCAACAACGTACGACGCTGCATGGGGTGACTCCCTGGTTTAGTTATTGGCAGGAGTGGCAATGGCGATACGGTGGAGCACGGCCTGTGGGCAGGCCTTTTTTATTGAAGTGAAACACGGTCCGAATGTGGGAGCGGGCTTGCTCGCGAATGCGGCGTATCAGTTGACACATCCATCGCTGACCCACTGCATTCGCGAGCAAGCCCGCTCCCACATTGGATTTTTGGTGTGTTCAGGAGTGATCGAACTCCAGTAGAAAGTGTGGGCTGACCTGGCCTTCCAGCGCGGTCATGTGGTGTTCGGCGTCGCACATGTGCTCATGCATCAGGCTGCGCACGGCCGCTTCATCGCCGGCGCGAAAGGCGCTCAGCAGTTGCTTGTGATAGTCCAGGTTGGCCGCGTCGAACTGCTTGCGCTTGGGCTTGTAGGCTTTTTTCAGCACCACCAGGTCGCGCAGCAGGTCGTTGAGGAACTGCGCCATGAAACTCAGCAGCGGGTTGGGGCAGGCTCTGGCCAGCAGGTTATGGAATTCCAGCTCCGCCAGGCGTTGCTCACGCTGGCCGGCCTCGCTGTCTTCCGGGGCGCTGCAAAAATCCACGTTGTCTTGCAGGGCGCGATAGTCGTCCTCGCTCAAGCGCCCCAGCACCGACACCGCCAGTTCCACCTCGATCACCTTGCGCAGTTGGTACACCTGCTCGCCATCCAGGTGCTGGAAGTGCAGGTAGTTGCGCAAGGCGCGGCTGGCCGGTTCGGTGCCGGCCTGGTTCAGGTAGGCCCCGCCAGTGGGGCCGGTGCGGGTGCTGACCAGGCCTTCGACTTCCAGGGCCTTGAGCGCTTCGCGGGCCGAGCCCTTGGAGCACTGGAAGCTCTCCATCAGCTCGCGCTCGGTGGGCAAGCGGTCGCCGGGCTTCAGCGCATCGGTGACGATCGAGCGCTTGACCGACTCGACAATCACATCGGAAAGCTTCTGGCGTTTGCGTCGCAGGGGTCGGCTGAGCATGATTTTCTATTTATCGTATTAATGCGGATAAATAGCACTTAATAGGGGTTGAGCAGGGGCGTCAACGGCAGGGGTCGTTTTCAGGTAAAACAGGTCGTAAACCACCTTTGGACTAGCAGGCCAACTCAAATCAACTGTGGGAGCTGGCTTGCCTGCGATAGCGGTTTATCAACTGAGAAAATATTGCCTGACCCAGCGTTATCGCAGGCAAGCCAGCTCCCACAGTTGAGTTGTGGAGTTAGGCAGATCGAGCCTGGCGCAGTAATTGCGTGCCTTAGCGCTCCAGTCTTTGTGCAGGAGCCACCGACCATGCAATTACGAGCCTTGCGGTATTTTCACGAGGTGGCGCGTTGCGCCTCGTTGCGTAAGGCGGCCGAGCGTTTGTACGTCACGCCCACTGCCGTCAGCCGGCAGATCGAGCACCTGGAACACTTCTTTGGCGCCGCCCTGATTGAGCGCGGCCCGCGTGGCATCCGCCTGACGGTAGAGGGCGAATGCCTGGCCGAGCAGGTCACCAGCACCCTGCGCGGCCTCGATCAGGTGCGCGATGTGATCGCCAGCCGGCAAAGCCAGGTGGCGGGTAACATCAGTATCCATGTGTCAGAAAGTATCGTTTCCACGGTGTTGGCGCCGGTGCTCGCGGCGTTCTACCGCGCCCATCCCAAGGTCACGTTCAATATTGTGATCGCCAGCGCTTCGGCCACCCTCGATGCACTGTGCAGCGGCGAGGCCGACCTGGGCCTGGCGTTCTATCTGCAGGAGCGGGCCGATGTTGAAGTCACCGCGCAATGCGAGCTGTGGCACCGGGTGCTGGTCAGTGCCGAACACCCTTTTGCCCAGCGCGACAGCATTGAACTGCGCGAGCTTGAAGGCCAGCCCCTGGCCATCCCCGACTCGGCCTACGGCGTGCGCCAGGCCCTGGAAGCTGCGGCGAAAAAGCGAGGGGTGACGATCCAGCCGGTGTTCACCACCAGCTCTCTGGAGGTACAAAAAAGCCTGGCCCGACAACGGGCGGCGGTGTTGATCCTGCCCCAGGTGGATGCCGACGCCCGCGACCTGGGCGATGGCCTGGTAGCCGTGCCGATTGCCGATGAACATCTGGGGCGGATTCGCATCGACCTGTGCGGCTACCGCAATCGACCGCGCTCAGTGGCGGTGCTCAAGTGCCAGGAGATGCTGGCCAGCGCGATGCAGCGTTGCGCGCTGGTGGACTGAGGTTTCAGTCGACCAGGCAACTGCTCGACGCGGGTGGCTGCCTGCCGTGGGCCAGGTAGGTGCCGACCCAGCGGCTTACGCACTGGCTGGCATCGGTGGTTGGGCTCTGTAGATACGGCCCCTTGAGCCGCAGGGTGGCGGGCTGTGCCGCGAAGGCCTGGGCGGCGCTCCCGGCGGGCTCGATCAGCACCATGCGCTCGACTCGATCGGCAAACAATTGGGCGTATCCCGCACCGAGCAGGTTGCCCTGGGCGATGCCCACGAAGTTGATGCGTTGCTCACCCAATTGCTGGCGCACGAACTCCATGTCCCAGGCCGCTTGCTCGCTGGCCAGCGCATTACGGCTGTTGCGCGGGCTCAACTCGATGACATCGTAGAACCGGGTCAGCGTGCGGTATGTCTCGGTGTTTTCGTACTTCCAGACTGTCGCCAGATGCACGGCGAACACCCCGCGCAAATTCGCCTGGGCAGCGGCCGGGCGGGCGAAGATCACCCCCCGGCGCTCCAGTGGCTGCAGTGCCCCGACCCGGGTGATGGTCAGGCGCAATGTACGTGCGTCCGCTGCCTGATGGTCCTGTGGCACGGTGACGATGCCGCATTGGGTGCGGGCCACCACCTCATGATCAAGGGCCTGCCCGGGCAGGCGTGGGCAATCGACCAGCCATTCGATACCCGGCGGTGCTGCATGGCCGGGTGAACTCAAGAGCATCATCCATCCACTGATGACGCAAAGCGCTGCTGCTTTCAAAGGTTTCATCCGCGTTCCTGGGTAACCGTCCGTAGGGACAGGCTTTTTACCAAGGGCGGCGGCGAGCCAATGCCGGAGCAGTCGCATACAAGGTGTAAGAATTCTGAATATTGCCCGTCGGCATTGCCTTGTGCCGACGGGCGGGATCAGAACAGGTTGATGGGGAAGTTACCGACGATCCTGAATTCGTCGTAGCTGCCATCGATCTGCCCGCCGCTGGCGCGGTGGTTGTAGACGATGGTGCGCAGGACCGAGTTTTTCAGCTTCCCGGATTGCACCACATAGGCCAGCATCAAGCCGTTTTCATTGTGCTTGGCGTTGTCCAGGCCGCGCACGTTGTAGCCGGTGTTGTGGCCGTTGCGATCCCCCTCGTAGTGCGTGCCGTCGATGCCCCAGCCCTTGGCGTGCCACAGGCTCGCAGTCAGGCCGGGCACGCCGTAGGCCGCGAGGTCGAGGTCGTAGCGCAGTTGCCAGGATTTTTCGTTGGGGCCGTTGTAGTCCGAGTACAGCGAGTTGGCCATGTAGTTGCCGGTGGACTCCCACACATAGTCGAAGTACTCGTTGCCGAACACCTGTTGCCAGGCCAGGGTCAGGCTGTGGGCCTGGTGGTTGGCGGTCACGGCCAGGCTGGCGGCGTCGTTGTCGATATAGCCCAGGCGTTGCTGGCCGGAATCCTGGGTGCGGTAGTAGTGCAGGGCGGTCTTGAGGGCGACTGCGTTTTTGTCGCCGACGCGATGGGTCAACCCCAGGTAGTACTGGTCCCACATGTCCTCGAAGCGTGAGCCGTAGAGGCTGGCTTCCAGGCCGTAGCCCGGCTTGAGCGTGGCCCCCAGGTAACTGATGCGTGCGCCGCTGTAGGCGCGGTTGCCGAAGGTGGTGGTCAGGCGCTCGGCGCCGGTACCGGTGCGCGGGATGGCCCGATCGAAGCTGCCGCCCTGGACCGACAGCCAGTCCAGTTCGTTGCTGTACAGGCCCACGCCCTGGAAGCTTGAGGGCAGGGCGCGGTTGTCCTTGTAGCGCAGGATCGGGTTTTCGGTCATCAGGCGTCCGGCCTTGAGCTCGGTGTTGGACAGGCGAAACCGCACATCACCCACCCCCAGCCGGCTCCAGGTCGGGATCGCATCGCCGTCGCTGTCCACCAGCACGCGGTCGCCGCCATTGGCCACCTTGCCATGCCCGCGCTGCAGGTTGACCGCACTGAACACCCCTACATCCACCCCCACGCCAATCACACCCTGGGTGTAGCCAGAGCTGTACTTGAGCATGGCGGTCTGCACCCAGGTTTCGCGCACGCGGGTGGGTTGGATGCCGCCGGGTTTCTTGATGCTCAGGTAAGTACTGCGTTGGGTGTGCTGGTTGGAATAGTAGTGACGCAGGTTCAGGTCCAGGCTGCTGCCTTCGATAAAGCCTGGAGCGCTGGCCTGGGCGTTTTCTTGCGCATAAGCCTGGGTGCCGGCCGCCAGGGTGGCGGCCAGGAAAAGACGTGGATACATGGTTAATCCCCACACAAAGAAGAGTAAGGCGCCCGTTTCGACCGGACACTGCCCAGTGGCGAGGGGGCTTGTCCCGGTACAAACCGGGGACATCGTTTACATTTCTAACCGGGGACATGGTTTACAGGTTAATACGCATGGTCAGGAGGTATCTGATCATGCCCTGGAACCAAGAGTCCCCCATGAATCAACGAATC
>NZ_VFEV01000072.1 GCF_007858275.1 Pseudomonas proteolytica | reverse complement strand
CGCTTAGGGTAGAAAGGGCGGGACGAGAAGTCTCCCACGGTCCGTACTGGCTAGAGTCGGAATCGGGCTTTTAGTCGCCGCCCACCCCTTCAAGTCTAAACATACAAGCGGGCTTGCTCGCGAAAGCAGTGGGTCAGTTGATAAATGTTTGGCTGATACCCGCTTTCGCGAGCAAGCCCGCTCCCACATTTTGACCGCGTTCCATTGAGCGATAACTATGACCCGGCAATCTCTGTTCCTCGGCATCGACTGCGGTACCCAAGGCACCAAGGCCATCGTCCTCGACGCCGCCAGCGGCAAGGTGCTGGGCCTGGGCGCGGCTGCCCACTCTCTGATCAGCGGCGCCAATGGACGGCGCGAGCAGCACACTCAGGAGTGGCTGGACGCCTTTACCGAAGCCACCCACCGCGCCCTGCAACAAGCCGGAGTGGATGGCCAGGACATCCTCGGCATCGGGGTTTCCGGCCAGCAACACGGCCTGGTGCTGCTCGATGAGCACGGCCAGGTACTGCGCCCGGCCAAGCTGTGGTGTGACACCGAAACCAGCGCCGAAAACGCCCGTTTACTCGAGCACCTGGGCGGTGAAAGCGGCTCTCTGGAGCGGCTGGGCGTCGCGATTGCCCCGGGCTATACCGTGTCCAAGCTGCTATGGACCCTTGAACAACACCCGGATGTTTTCGCACGCATCGCCCATGTGCTGCTGCCCCACGATTACCTCAACTATTGGCTCACTGGCCGCGCCTGCGCCGAGTATGGCGACGCCTCGGGCACCGGCTATTTCAATGTGCGCACCCGCCAATGGGACCTTGCGTTGCTGCGGCACATCGATGCCAGCGGGCGCCTGGAGGCGGCTTTGCCCGCGTTGATCGAGGCCAACCAGCCCGTGGGCAACATTCTGCCGGCCATCGCCGAACGCCTGGGGATCAACCCCGGGGCCATGGTGTCCAGTGGTGGCGGCGACAATATGATGGGGGCGATTGGCACCGGCAATATCGTGCCGGGGGTGTTTACCATGAGCCTTGGTTCGTCGGGCACCGTGTATGCGTTTGCCGATCAACCGACGGTGAGCGCCGAAGCTGCGGTGGCGACGTTCTGTTCTTCCAGCGGTGGCTGGCTGCCGCTGATCTGCACCATGAACCTGACCAATGCCACCGGGGTCATCCGCGAATTGTTCGAGCTGGACCTGGTAGCGTTCAACGCCCTGGTGGCCCAGGCCCCGATTGGCGCCGAGGGCGTCAGCATGCTGCCGTTCCTCAATGGCGAGCGCGTGCCCGCCCTACCCCACGCCACCGGTAGCCTGCATGGCCTGACCATGACCAACCTGACCCGTGGCAACCTGTGCCGCGCAGTGGTCGAAGGCACCACCTTCGGCTTGCGCCAAGGCTTGGACCTGTTGCGCCAGACCGGCCTGCAAAGCCACAGTATCCGCCTGACCGGCGGCGGCTCGAAAAGCCCGGTGTGGCGGCAGATGGTCGCCGATATCATGGACACCGAAGTGGTGTGTACCGAACAAAGCGAAGCGGCGGCCCTGGGCGCGGCGATCCAGGCCGCATGGTGCCAGTCTGGCGAAAGCCTGCAGGCGCTGTGTGCACGCTGCGTCAGCGTCGACCCGGCCAGCCGCACCCAGCCTGTCGCCGCCAGCGTCAGGGCTTATCAGCAGGCCTATGAACGTTATCAACAGCATGTGGCAACCCTTTAAGAGCGAATAACTATGTATCTGGTGTGTGGCGAAGCGCTGTTTGATTTTTTCAGCCAGGAGGATGCCAGCGCACAGGCGTCCCAAGTCAATTTCAAGGCAATTGCCGGCGGTTCGCCGTTTAACGTCGCCGTGGGCCTGCGCCGCCTGGGGATCGAAGCCGGGTTGTTCGCCGGGCTGTCCAGCGATTACCTGGGCCAGCGCCTGCGCCAGGTCCTCAAAGATGAAGGCGTGCACGCCGATTACCTGGTGGAGTTTGCCGCGCCGACCACCCTGGCGATGGTAGCCCTGGGGGCCAACGGTTCACCGCAGTACAGCTTTCGCGGCGCAGGCTGTGCCGATCGGCAGTTGCAGATCGAACATCTGCCGGTGCTCGATGGGCGCGTACGCGGTCTGCATTTCGGTTCGTTTTCCCTGGTGGTGCAGCCGGTCGCTGACAGCCTGTTGGCCCTGATCCGCCGGGAAAGCGGCAAGCGCCTGATCAGCCTCGATCCGAATGTGCGCCTGAACCCCGAGCCGGATATCGAACTGTGGCGCCGGCGCGTGGCTGAACTGGTGCACTATGCCGACCTGATCAAGGTCAGCGATGAAGACTTGCACCTGCTCTACCCCGGCCAGGCGCCGGAAAGCGTCTTACAAGGTTGGCTACAGCACCGCTGCCAGTTGATTTTCCTGACCCGTGGCGGCGATGGCGCGAGCGTGTTCAGCCGCCAGCACGGCAACTGGTCGGCCCCGGCGGTCAAGGTGGTGATGGCCGATACGGTGGGCGCTGGCGACACCTTCCAGGCGGCCTTGATCGCCTGGCTCACCGAACAGCAGCTGGATTCGGTGGAAGGTGTGCAGGGCCTGGGCCGGGAGCAGATTGACGGCATGCTCAAGTTCGCCATCCGTGCCGCCGCGCTGACCTGTGGCAAGACCGGGCCAGACCTGCCCTATCGCCACCAATTAAACGAATAAACCCCATGCGGTTTCACTTCGCCGTCACTCGCACGCCACGGGCCACCCAGGCGCCGACGATGCCGCCAGCCAGCGGGGCCAGCCAGAACAACCAGAGCTGCATCAGGTAATCGGTGCCGGCAAACAGCGCCGTCCCGGTACTGCGCGCCGGGTTGACCGAGGTGTTGGTGACGGGAATCGATACCAGGTGGATCAGGGTCAGCGTCAGGCCCACGGCAATTGGCGCAAACCCTGGCGCGGCGCCGGGTGTGGTGACCCGCATGACGATAAACACCAGGAAGAACGTTCCCACGGTCTCTACCACCAGGGCGGCCAACAGGCTGTACTGGCCCGGACTCAACGCGCCGTAGCCATTGGCAGCGAACTCACCGAGCTCAAAGCCTGGCCGGCCGCTGGCGATCAGCGCGAGAATCGCCGCCGCGACGGTCGCCCCGGCGACCTGGGCGATGATATAGGGCAACACATCCAGCCCCGGCATTCGTCCTCCCACCCACAGGCCGACTGTAATGGCCGGGTTGAAATGCGCGCCACTGATGCTGCCCACCGCGTAGGACATGGTCAGCACACTCAAGCCAAACGCCAGGGCTACCCCGGCAAAGCCAATGCCCATGCCGGGAAATGCGGCCGACAGAATGGCGCTGCCACAGCCGCCGAAGGTCAACCAGAAAGTGCCGAGAAACTCTGCTGCGATTTTTTGTTGCACGCCCTACCTCAGCCACTGGCGACAGATGTGGCCGGACAGTAGCAGCGCAAGCGGGCGGCGCCGTATCGGATTTGTCTGAGGCTTGCCACACGCCCCCATCCCCCACGCACAGCGCATTGGTTTCAGGGTTTATCGTCGGTTGCCTGGGGTTGGCGGGGCTGGGGATCGGCGAATAGCTCAATGGCCATGCCGGCCCAGGAATTTTGCTGGCCGTGGGCACAGAGTTGGCGTTGGGCCTGGGGTTTATCCAGACCCGCAACCCTGCCGTACGCTGATCAGTACAACCTCGCCCCCGCTCTGCGCGGAGCCGGGGCATGGGCATGCTTGAGGTCTTCACGCAACTCGGTGATCAAGTTACAGATCGCTCGGCTGCTGTTGAGTTCGTGGGCCTGGATGCCAGTGAAGGTGACATCCGTACCGTCGTCATCGTAGATTTTGATGGTCAACGACGCATCCTGAGCCTTGATGCATTCACAACGCCTGGGCAGGAAGCTGCCTTCAATAAGGCCGCGTAATTCCAATTCAGAAAGCATGGCTGAACCTCTCCTTTTTTGAGACCGCCAATGAATTTTTATCGATACCGACAGTCTGACCGCCGCGTCAGGACGGTTGACTTCACGCTTGCCAACCCTGGCAGGCGCTTTAACTGCAAAGCCTACTCCTTGTGTCTGTAGGTGTAGGATCCTTTCCTCATAAGCACCAGCACCCCTTATATAAGTTGCTGCTGGTTTGCACGGCCGGACGTTGGCGTGCATCGTGGCAGCCGCTGTTTTATTGCCCCCTAAGATAAGGAAGTCCCATGACCTCTTCTGCTCTCACCCTCCTTTCGGTACTGGCCATGAGCGTGCTGGCTGCCCAGGCCAATGCCGCCAAACTTGAAGATATCGCGCCCTACCCCAAGGCCGACGCCGGGCATGTTCGCCAGGTCATCCACTTGCCGGCAAAGCCCCAGGAACAGGACTTCAAGGTCGAAATCCTCGCTGGCAAAACCTTGCTGGTGGACTGCAACCAGCAGCGCCTGGGCGGTGTGCTGGAAGAGAAAAACCTCGAAGGCTGGGGCTATCCGTTTTACCGCCTGGAGAAGGTCAGTGGCCCCATGAGCACGATGATGGCCTGCCCCGATGGCAAGACCCGCGAGGACTTTGTGCCGGTGGTCGGCGACGGTTTTGTGCTGCGTTACAACAGCAAGTTGCCCATCGTTGTATATGTTCCAAAAGATGTCGAAGTGCGTTACCGCATCTGGTCGGCATCGACCACGGTCGAGAAGGCTAGCGAGCAGTAACGCGCAGATCAGCCTTCTGTGGCGAGCGGGCTTGTCGGAACGCCGCATCGCCCGCGCTGGGCGGCGAAGCAGCCCCAAATACAGCCACCTTGGTGTATCTGACGGAACGTGGTGAGGCTATTGGGGCGGCTTTGCCGCCCAGCGCGGGCGATGCGGCGTTCCGGCAAGCCCGCTCGCCACAAGGGGGGCGTCAGGCTTGTGCCGCCACCCGCTCTGCCACGTGGCGCAAACTATCGAAGTTGATATTGGCCCCGGAGTTGATCGCCACCAGCGTCTGCCCCTGGGCCCCGGTGCGTTGCACATAGCGGCGGATTCCGGCAACTGCCAGGGCGCCTGAAGGCTCGGTGATGGAGCGGGTATCGTCGTAGATCAGCTTGATCGCGCTGCACAGTTCATCGTTGCTGACGGTGATGACTTCATCGACATGCTGGCGGCAGATTTCAAAGCCGTAGGCGCCGATCTGGGCCACGGCGGTGCCGTCGGCAAAGCTGTCCACGCTGGGCAATATCACCCGCTCGCCGGCACGCAAGGCCGCCAGCAGGCAACTGGAGCCTTCGGGCTCCACGCCAATGACCCGCACCTCGGGGCGCAGATACTTGATGTATGCCGCGATGCCAGCGATCAACCCGCCACCGCCCACCGGTACGAAGATCGCGTCCAGTGCGCCTTGTTGCTGGCGCAGGATTTCCATGGCGACGGTGCCCTGTCCGGCGATGACGTCAGGGTCATCAAAGGGCGACACAAAAGTGCCCCCCGACTGTTCGGCCAACTGCAACGCATGGGCCAGGGCGAACGGAAAACTGGCGCCGTGCAGCACCGCATCGGCGCCCCGTGAGCGCACGCCCAGCACTTTCAATTCCGGCGTGGTACTGGGCATTACAATCGTCGCCTTGATCCCCAGTTCACGCGCCGCCAGGGCCACGCCCTGGGCATGGTTGCCGGCAGAGGCGGTGACTACCCCGCAGTTTTTTTGCCCATCGGTAAGCTGCACCAGTTTGTTGTAGGCGCCGCGGATCTTGAAGGAAAACGTCGGCTGCAGGTCTTCGCGCTTGAGCAGGATCTGATTGCCGAGCAACGCCGATAGCGCCGGGGCCGGCTGCAACGGCGTGCGCACCGCCAGGTCGTAGACCGGCGCGGCGAGGATTTTCTTCACGTAATGCTCAAGCAAACCATCGTCGAGCGTGGACTGCGGCAGTGGGCTACTCATGGGTGTCTCCTGGCGTTTGACAGAGCCCTGGAGACGGAAAAACAAAACCCGCCTCTAGGGCGGGTTTGGGTACAGCCGAACGCTATCCCGCCATATGAGGAATGGCGGTAATAATGCTTGGCTGGGAACGATAGGTTTGAAATGTCATGCAACGAAACTAACCGGCAGCCTATTACAAGTCAACTGCGGGGTTTACTTGCGATATACGAAACATATACGCTTTGTATATCCACCCTACACAGTGAAGCTCATGGGCATCGTCAAGATTACCGATCATTTGCACGAACAAGTCCGCCTGGCCAGCGCCACCATGGACCGCTCCATCAACGCCCAGGCAGAGTTCTGGATCAAGATCGGCCTGTTGGCCGAGCTCAACCCGCACCTGGCCTACAACGACCTGATCAACAAGCTGTTGCTCGACAAACCCGACCTGATCCGGGGGCGCAGCTGATGATCAAAACCCCTGCACAGATTGCCGTGATGCGCGAAGCCGGGCGCCTGCTGGGCCAGGTATTCAGCATGCTCGACAGCCGAGTCGGCGCCGGCCAGAGCACCCTGGAACTGGATGCGGCGGTCGAGGCGTTTATCCGCAATGACCTGCAAGCACGCCCCGCCAGCCTTGGGCAGTACGACTATCCGTTCAGCATCAACACCTCGATCAACGAAGTGGTGTGCCATGGCATGCCCAATGCCAAGGATGTGTTGAAGGACGGCGATATCGTCAATATCGACATCACCCTGGAAAAAGGCGGGTTTATTGCCGACTCCAGCAAGATGTACATGATCGGCACCGTCGCACCCAAGGCCCGGCGCCTGGTGGAACAGACCTTCGAGGCGATGTGGGCCGGTATCCGCCAAGTCAGGCCCGGCGCCCGCCTGGGGGATATTGGTCATGCGATCCAGAGCCACGCCCAAGCCAATGGCTACAGCGTGGTGCGCGAGTATTGCGGCCACGGAATCGGCCGGGAGATGCACGAAGAACCGCAAATCCTGCACTTCGGCCGACCGGGCACCGGCTTGACCCTGCGCGAAGGCATGGTGTTCACCATCGAACCGATGCTCAACCAGGGCAGCGCCAAGGTGCGCAGCCTCAAGGATGGCTGGACCGTGGTGACTCGCGACAACAGCCTTTCAGCCCAGTGGGAACACACGGTGGCCGTCACCGCTGATGGTTTTGAAGTGCTGACCCTGCAGGCGAACGCCTAAACCCCCAGCACTGGCGCCAATGCGGGGCCCTGTCACCCCGCTTTGCCGCCGCCCCTGGCAATCCGCCGCAGCCCCAGCAGCATCCCCAGCGCGTGCTCATCAACGGTGTTGCGTTCGCGAAGTCACTCCGCTCATCGCTGTCAGCGATTGTTGAACAGCAGGATCTCGGGATTTTCGCGCTCGGTGCGGCGCAACGCGCCTCCCTGAGTTCGAAGCAGGTCACCAGACCTGGCCCTGGCGCTTGAGCTCCAGGCGGCGCACGAACTCTTCCAGCACCAGGGAGTACAGATCGTCCTGCAGGTAGGCGTCTTCGATCCCGGCATCCATGTTCGGGTTGTCGTTGACTTCGATCACCACCACCTTGTCGCCGGACTGCTTCAAGTCCACGCCGTACAACCCATCGCCAATCAGGTTGGCGGTCTTGACGGCCAGTTCCACCACGGCCTTGGGGGCCTCGTGCACCGCCAGGGTCCGGCACTCGCCGTTGACGTCCTGACCGATGGCCTTGTGGTTGTAGATCTGCCAATGACCCTTGGACATGAAGTACTGGCAGGCAAAGATCGGCTTGCGGTTGAGTACGCCAATGCGCCAGTCGTACTCGGTATAGAAAAATTCCTGGGCCAGCAGCAACACCGAATGTTCGAACAGCTCGGCCGTGGCGGCCAGCAACGCCTCCTGGCTTTCCACCTTGATCACTCCCCGGGAAAAACAGCCGTCGGGGATTTTCAGCACCAGGGGGAAGCCCAGTCGCTCGCCAACCCGTTCGAAGTCTTCCGGTCGCTCCTTGTACAGAATCTCGGTGGCGGGCATGCCCAACTGATGGCTCTTGAGCATATCCGTGAGGTAGACCTTATTGGTGCAGCGCAGGATCGATGCCGGATCGTCCATCACCACCAGCCCTTCACTCTCGGCTTTCTTGGCGAAACGATAGGTGTGGTTGTCGACACTGGTGGTCTCGCGGATCAACAACGCATCGTATTCAGCCAGCCGCGCGTAGTCCTTGCGTTCGATCAGCTCCACATCGATGCCCAGGCCCTTGCCCACCCGCACGAAATTTTCCAGGGCCTTGGCATTGGACGGTGGCAACTGCTCCTGGGGATCATGCAGGATCGCCAGGTCATAACGGGCCAGGCGCCGGGAGCGCGGTTGACGCCAGACCCTGCGGCTGAAGTTATCCAAGGCATGGGCGAATTGATCTTCCTGGTCATCACGCAACTTATGTAACACCCCGGACTTGATACCTTCGATATGCCAGCCGTTATTCTTGCGAAACTCAACTAATAAAATCGGACACGGAAAAGCTTCAAACAACTGGCGGGCCAGATCCTGCAACGGCTCAATATTGGTTCGACCAAAATAAAGTGTCAGGGTAAAACCTTCGGTATTACTGTAGAGGTGATGACTCAATGCTTTATCGAGGGTTTTATCCAGGTCATCCAGGGCCAGGCCATACAAGGATTTTTTCGTCAGTTCGCTGATGGTGCGCACCGATGGAATTACCTTGTGCCCCCGCGCCTCGGCCAACAGCGAGCAGTAGTAACCATGCCCCAGGTACTTGTAACTGCGGCACAGATTGATCACCTGCACCCGTTTGCCGGCCTCGTTCTGCCGGGGGTGCTCGAGGTATTCCTGGGCTGTGACAATATCTTCACTGGGGAAGTACGAGGCCCAGTCTTCCTTGCGTTCAACAATAATTACCACTTGGCTTGCACTCTTGGGCGGAGTGGAAAAATATCCGCCGGAGGTGATTGTCGCCGCGACAATTTGCTCGGATACTTCTCGCCAATGACTGTGTACCGCTGACATATTGATTGATCCGCTAGAGAACTTGACCTTTTCTATTAAGCACGATCTTTCAGAGAAGTCTCGTTTAGTTACGCAACTTTTACGGCGGTTATATGACTCTTTCTTTTCGCGTTGCAACCCTCGATGACTTGCCAGCATTGGTAGCCTTGGAACAGCACTGCTTCACCACAGACCGGCTGTCTTCGCGCAGTTTCCAGTGGATGATCAGTCGTGCCCATGCGCAGTTACTGGTGGCCGAAAACGCCGGACAATTGCTGGGCTATGCGCTGGTGCTGTTCCATCGC
This sequence comes from Pseudomonas proteolytica, assembly GCF_007858275.1. Taxonomy (GTDB): domain Bacteria; phylum Pseudomonadota; class Gammaproteobacteria; order Pseudomonadales; family Pseudomonadaceae; genus Aquipseudomonas; species Aquipseudomonas proteolytica. The sequence goes on along the minus strand of NZ_VFEV01000072.1, from coordinate 4,874 downwards.
GGCACCTCGTTGGCGCGTCTGTATTCCCTGGCCATTGCCGCGCCTGCCCGGGGCATGGGCCTGGGCAAGCAATTGCTGGCGCGCATCGAAGCCTGCGCGGTGGCGCACGATTGTGCGTACCTGCGCCTTGAGGTGCGCACTGACAACCCAGGTGCCATCGCGCTGTATGAACGCAGTGGCTACCGACGCTTTGCCTTGATCAATGACTATTACGCCGACCATACCGACGCCCTGCGCCTGGAGAAACGCATCCTCCAGCACGCGGACGCCCGTGCCTTGAGCGTTCCTTACTACCAGCAGACCACCGATTTCACCTGCGGCGCCGCCTGCCTGCTAATGGCCATGGGCGCGCTGTTACCTGGGCGAGAGTTTCTGCGCCGGGAGGAATTGCAGATCTGGCGTGAGGCAACCACCGTGTTCATGACCGCCGGCCACGGCGGCTGCAGCCCCCAGGGCCTGGCCCTGGCCGCCTGGCGCCGGGGTTTTCGCGTGCGCATGCAGGTCAACATCCGTGGGCCACTGTTTCTCGATGGGGTGCGCGACCCGCATAAAAAAGAGGTCATGCGCCTGGTGCATGAGGGGTTCGAAGAGGAGTTGATCAACAGTGATGTACAACAGGTGTTTGGCGGCGCGCTGGACCTGGCCCAGGTCCTGGACGACGGTGGCCAGCCGCTGGTGCTGATCAGCAGCTACCGGCTGACACGATCCAAGTCACCGCACTGGGTGATCGTGACCGACTGCGATAAGGAGTTTGTCTACCTGCATGATCCCGACGTGGATCATAGCCAGCATCGCCAGCCCATGGACTGCCAGCATTTGCCGGTCAGCCACGGGGAGTTCGAGCGGATGTGCCGCTTTGGTAACAACCAGCTACGGGCGGCGGTGGTGTTATACCGGTAACGCCTCCGGCCTGGCGCTGCCGGTCGCGGCGGCCTTGGCTTCCAACTCGCGCACCAGGGGCAATACGCGCTGGCCGAAATACTCCACCTCCTCCTGGAAGTGCAGGAAGCCCGCCAGCACCAGGTCCACGCCCACGGCCTTGAGCGCAACGATACGCTCGGCAATCTGGCGGGGCGTGCCGATCAGGTTGGTCTTGAAGCCGTCGTTGTACTGCACCAGATCGGCGAAGCTGGACTTGGCCCAGTTGCCCTCGCCTTCGGGCGATGCCTTGCCTGCTTGTTTGGCGGCGTCACCAAAGGCGTTGACCGCTTCCGGGTCGGCCTTGTCGATGATCTCGGCCAATACTGCCTGGGCTTCTTGCTCGGTGTCGCGGGCGATCACAAACGCATTGACCCCGACTTTAACCGAATGGTTATTGGCCGCCGCCTTGGCGCGGATATCATCGACCTGGGCCTTGATCCCCTCTGGTGTGTTGCCATTGGTGAAATACCAATCCGACACCCGCGCCGCCATATCCCGGGCCGCGCGGGAGCTGCCGCCCTGGAAAATCTCCGGGTGCGGTTGGCCCAGTGGCTTGGGCTTGAGGCTGTAATTGTTGAAACGGTAGAAATCGCCCTTGAAGGTGAAATCGTCCTGGGTCCAGATGCCTTTCAAGGCGCGGATGAACTCTTCAGAGCGGCGATAGCGCTCGTCGTGCTCCAGCCAGTGCTCGCCAATGGCTTGGAACTCGCCCTTGAACCAGCCGCTGACGATATTCACCGCCACCCGGCCATGGGTCAGTTGGTCGATGGTCGCCAGTTGCTTGGCCGCCAGTGCCGGCTGCCAGGGCCCCGGCAGGATCGCCGCGATGACCTTGAGTTTGCTGGTGGCAGCGAGCAACGCGTGGCTGAACGCTACGGACTCGTGCTGGTACTCGGCACCGTAGCCTGCGGTGAAGCGGATTTGCGTCAAGGCGTACTCAAACCCCGCCTCCTCCGCCAGTTGGGCCAATTTGCGGTTGTAGTCGATGCCCCAGTCGGTGCGTTGTTCGACCTTGCTCACCACCAGGCCACCACTGACATTGGGCACCCAATAGGCGAATTTCACGGCTTGCTGAGTCATCGTTCGTTACCTCGCATACAGGGATGGTGCAGGGTCTGGAGCAGCAACCGTGCCAGCGTGGGCAAAGCCCCGTGGCAGGCGCCTGCGACCGCTCCGAACCTGGACCTGCGAATGTTGCCCGGGCGGATGGTTTGTTGAATCACTGTTGCTGACACAACAGTCGCCGTAACAATCGGTTGTAGGTAAGCTAGCGGACTTTCGCGCAGCTCTTTCTGCGCCTCGCCGAAAATAAGTCGCCTCCATGCCTTTTGAACTCAGCGTTGACCTCACCACCCTGGCCATTCTCGCCGTGGTTGCCTTTATCGCCGGTTTTATCGATGCCATTGCCGGCGGCGGCGGTTTGCTCACCACCCCGGCCTTGCTCACTGCCGGCATGCCGCCCCATCTGGTGTTGGGCACCAACAAACTGAGTTCGACCTTCGGTTCGGCCACGGCCAGTTTTACCTTCTACCGGCGCAAGCTGTTCCACCCGCGCCAGTGGGTGCATGCCATCGTCGGCACGCTGGTGGGCGCGCTGGTCGGGGCCGTCGTCGCCCATTACCTGCCCGCCGAATGGCTGAACAAGATGCTGCCGGTGATTGTCTTCGCCTGTGGCATCTATCTGCTGTTTGGCGGCACACCCAAGGCGCCGCTGGACGCAGATGCGCCGATCAAGAAGAAATGGCAGTCGACCCAGGGTTTTGGCCTGGGGTTCTATGATGGCGTGGCCGGCCCGGGCACCGGCGCGTTCTGGACCGTCAGCACCCTGCTGATGTACCCCGTCGACCTGGTCAAGGCCAGCGGCGTGGCGCGCAGCATGAACTTCGTCAGTAACGCTGCAGCGCTGTCGGTGTTTATCTTCAATGGCTCGGTAGACTGGATTGTCGGCCTGAGCATGGGCCTGTCGGTGATGGTGGGCGCGTTCTTTGGCGCCCGCAGTGCCATCAGCGGTGGCGCCAAATTCATTCGCCCGGTGTTTATCACCGTGGTCCTCGGCCTGACTGTGCGCCTAGCCTGGCAGCACTGGTTCAGCGTGGCCTAAGCGGCGCGCCACATACAGGTCGATCAGGTAGCGGGCAATCGAGCGCGACGCCGGCAGCGGTGGCAACTGGTGGATGTTGAACCACTGCGCATCCTCGATCTCGTCGGCCTGGGGCACGATCTCGCCCCCGGCATACTCGGCGTGGAAGCCAAGCATCATGGAATGGGGAAACGGCCAGCACTGGCTGCCCACGTACTGAATGTTCTGCACCTCGACCTGCACTTCCTCGCGCACTTCGCGGATCAGGCAGTCTTCGGCAGACTCCCCCGGCTCGGCAAACCCGGCCAGGGTGCTGTAGACCCCGGTGACGAAACGCGGTGAACGGGCCAGCAAAATCTCATCGCCACGGGTGATCAGCACAATCATGCTCGGTGAGATGCGCGGGTAACTGCGCAGGTCGCAGGCCTGGCAGAACATCGCGCGCTCCCGGGGCACCTGCACCATCCCCTGGCCACAACTGCCGCAGAACCGGTGCTCGCGGGCCCAGGTACCGATTTGCGCGGCATAGCCCAGGACTTTGTACAAACGGTGGTCGCCCTGCAGCATAAAGGCCCGCAAACCTTGCCAGCGGCAACCCGGCACATCACCAGGGCTGTTCAGCTCCAGCAGATACACAGGCTCAGCGTCCAGGTGGCCAATACCATGCTCGGACAACACCGACAGGTCCTGGCGCTTGAGCCACTCCCTGGGGAACAGCGGCCCGTTGTCATCGAGTAAAAAACCTTCGCGACTACGGGCCACAGCCCAGCCGCCAGGGGCGTCGTTGTCCAGCAGCGTTGTGGTAATCCAGCCTGGGGTCATGTTCAGTCAATCCACGAATTCGGGTTTCTGCTTACTCATATGGGCCGCAATGGCCACGCGCAGGTCGTTGGATTGCAACATAGCAGCGTTCCAGGTGGCAACGTATTCCAGGCCATCGTTGATGCTGTGGTCACGCATGTAGCTGATCATGGCTTTGGTGCCGGTCACGGCAATCGGTGATTTGGCGGCGATTTGCGCAGCCAGCTCCATCACTCCGACCAGCAGGCTTTGGTGATCGGCAAAGGTGCGGTTGACCAGGCCGATGCTGCGCGCCTCTTCGGCGCCAAAGGTGCGACCGGTGTAGGCCAACTCCCGCAACATGCCGTCGCCGATGATGCGCGGCAGACGTTGCAGGGTGCCGACGTCGGCGGCCATGCCGATGTCGATTTCCTTGATCGAGAACTGCGCGTCGTCAGCGGCGTAGCGCATGTCACAGGCGCTGATCAGGTCGATTGCGCCGCCGATGCAGTAGCCCTGGATCGCCGCCAGCACCGGTTTGCGGCAGTTGTCGACGGCATTGAACGAGGCCTGCAGTTGCAGGATCTTGCGCCGCAGCAAGCGCGCATTGCGCCCAACATCCTTGCCAAACTCATTGGCCACCGAGGCCAGCATCATCAGGTCGATGCCCGAGGAAAAATGTTTGCCGGCACCACTCAACACCACGGCACGCACCGCATCGGTGTCGTCGATCCATTGGAAAATCTCGATGATCTCGCTCCAGAACGCCGCATTCATGGCATTGATTTTTTCTGGGCGATTGATCTGCACATGGGCGACGTTGCCGTGGAGTTCGACGACAAAGGCTTGGTATTCGGACATGGCAGTGATCCTTGGCTGACGGCTGATAAGGGCCGAACTATAGCAAGGGTGCATCAGGGGCGGTAAGGCAGCGCATGTGCCAAAAGCAGGACTGGAGCAAATGGGCGCAGTGGGCTTTCGTGGCGAGGGGGCTTGTCCCCCGTTGGGCTGCGCAGCAGCCCCAAAACCAGCCAACTCTATTTGTCTGAAAAAACTCGGCGAGCTTGAGGGACTGGGGCTGCTACGCAGCCCA
>NZ_VFEV01000071.1 GCF_007858275.1 Pseudomonas proteolytica | reverse complement strand
GAAGCAGCCCCAATAAGCCGAATGCGGTGTATCAGATTCTCCGTAGCGGCTGGTTCTGGGGCTGCTCCGCAGCCCAGCGCGGGGCAAGCCCGCTCGCCACAGACGGCAGCTCTACACGTCGCATCATTGGCCAAACCAGTCAGCCACATTGAAAGCTTTGACCATTGTCCGTGCGCCGCTCTGGCGCCACTATTTGCGCAGCGTCACCCCGCAAAAGCACGCCCCCCAAAAACAACAAAAGACACAGGGATTTGCCACGATGCGCGATTATTTGGCTGCGACTACCGAGTTCAACTACCAGCAAACCGTCGAGGCCGCACTGGCCGGCCACTTGCAAGGGCTCAATGCCTGCGTTGAATGCTGCGACCGGCATGCACTGCCGGGGCGTATTGCCTTGTTCTGGGAGGGCAAGGATGGCCGCAGCGCCACCTCGACCTTCATTGAATTGCAGGATCAGGCGGCGCGTTTCGCCAATTTCCTCCTGGCCCAGGGCGTCAAGCGTGGCGACAAGGTCGCTGGCCTGCTGCCGCGCACCGCCGAACTGCTGGTGACGGTGCTGGCCACCTGGCGCATCGGGGCGGTCTATCAACCCCTGTTCACCGCGTTCGGCCCCAAGGCCATCGAACACCGCCTGAACAGCTCCGGCGCGGCGCTGGTGGTGACCGACGCGGTCAACCGCAGCAAACTGGCGGAAGTTGCCGATTGCCCGACCATCGTCACGGTGGCCGGCGCCAAGGGCGAAGGCATTGTGCGCGGTGATTTCAGCTTCTGGGCCGAGCTGCCCAACTATTCCAATGTCTGCGAACCGGTATTGCTGGGCGCCGATGATCCGTTCCTGCTGATGTTCACCTCTGGCACCACCGGCCCGTCAAAGGCCTTGGCCGTACCGCTCAAGGCCCTGGTCGCGTTCCAGAGCTACACCCGCGATGCCGTGGACCTGCGCCCTGAAGATGCGTTCTGGAACGTCGCCGATCCGGGCTGGGCCTACGGTATCTACTTTGGCGTGACCGGACCGTTGTCCATGGGCCATCCGATCACCTTCTACGATGGCCCGTTCACCCTGGAAAGCACCTGCCGGGTCATCAATAAGTACGGGATCACCAACCTCACGGGTTCGCCTACGGCCTACCGCCTGCTGATTGCCGGTGGCGAGCAGTTCGCGCGCTCGATCAAGGGCCGGCTGCGCATCGTCAGCAGCGCCGGCGAGCCGCTCAACCCGGAAGTGATCCGTTGGTTCGCCGACAACCTGGGTGTGACTATCCACGACCACTACGGCCAGACCGAGCTAGGCATGGTGCTGTGCAATCACCATGGCCTGGAGCACCCGGTGCATGTCGGGTCTGCTGGTTTTGCCTCGCCGGGGCACCGCATCGTGGTGCTGGATGACAACCACCAGGAATTGCCCGCCGGCCAGCCCGGGATCCTCGCCATCGACCGCGAGCAGTCGCCGATGTGCTGGTTCGCCGGCTACGACGGGGTCAAGACCAAGGCTTTCGTCGGCAAGTATTACTTGAGCGGCGACACCGTGGAGCTCAATCCCGATGGCAGCATCAGTTTTGTCGGGCGCAGTGATGATGTGATCACCACATCCGGCTACCGCGTGGGGCCATTCGACGTGGAAAGCGCCTTGGTTGAGCATCCGGCGGTGATCGAAGCCGCCGTGGTCGGCAAACCGGACGCGGAGCGCACCGAGCTGGTCAAGGCCTTTGTGGTGATCAACAGCCAGTACCGCGCCGACGCTGCGCTGGCCGAGGAGTTGCGCCAGCACGTGCGCAAGCGCCTGGCGGCCCACGCCTACCCGCGGGAAATCGAATTTGTCAGCGACTTGCCCAAGACCCCGAGCGGCAAGCTGCAACGGTTTATTTTGCGTAACCAGGAAATCGCCAAGGTCCAGGCAGCGACCACGGCTTGATCCCTCTTCAAGGAAACAATGATGCAGATCGAGAACAAGGTATTTATGGTCAGCGGCGGCGCTTCGGGGCTCGGCGCGGCCACCGCCGAAATGTTGGTGGCGGCGGGTGCCAAGGTGATGCTGGTGGACCTGAATGCCGATGCCGTGGCGGCCCAGGCGGTTAAGTTGGGCGCACAGGCGCGCAGTGTGGTGGCGGATATCAGCCAGGAAGCGGCTGCCGAAGCGGCAGTACAGGCGACCGTCGCGGCATTTGGCGCCCTGCATGGGCTGGTCAACTGCGCAGGCGTGGTGCGTGGCGAGAAAATCCTCGGCAAGAACGGGCCCCATGCCTTGGCAAGCTTTGCCCAGGTGATCAACGTCAACCTGATCGGCAGCTTCAACCTGCTGCGCCTGGCGGCGGCCGCTATCGCGGAATCCGAGGCCGATGCCGACGGTGAGCGTGGCGTGATCATCAACACCGCGTCAGTGGCCGCTTTTGACGGCCAGGTCGGCCAGGCCGCCTACGCGGCATCCAAGGGCGCGATTGCCAGCCTGACCCTGCCGGCTGCGCGCGAGCTGGCGCGCTTCGGTATCCGCGTGATGACCATCGCCCCAGGCATCTTTGAAACACCGATGATGGCCGGCATGACCCCGCAAGTACGCGACTCCCTGGCGGCCGGCGTGCCGTTCCCGCCACGCCTGGGCAAGCCGGTCGAGTACGCTGCGCTGGCGCGGCATATCATTGAAAACAGCATGCTCAATGGCGAGGTGATCCGTCTTGACGGCGCCTTGCGCATGGCGGCCAAGTAAGGAGGTTTTTGCATGACTCAGCTCCACGATCCGATTGTTATTGTCAGCGCCGTACGCACGCCCATGGGCGGGTTCCAGGGCGACCTCAAGGGTTTGACCGCGCCGCAATTGGGCGCCGCCGCGATTCGTGCCGCCGTCGAGCGAGCAGGTATCGCCCACGACGCAGTAGACGAAGTGTTGTTCGGTTGCGTACTGCCCGCAGGTCTCGGCCAGGCCCCGGCACGCCAGGCCGCCCTGGGCGCTGGCCTGGACAAGTCGACGCGTTGCACCACGCTCAACAAGATGTGTGGCTCGGGCATGGAAGCGGCCATTCTGGCCCATGACTCGCTGCTGGCCGGTAGCGCGCAGGTGGTGATCGCCGGGGGCATGGAGAGCATGTCCAACGCCCCGTACCTGCTGGATCGGGCGCGTAGCGGCTACCGCATGGGCCATGGCCGAGTGCTTGACCATATGTTCCTCGATGGCCTGGAAGACGCCTATGACAAGGGCCGCCTCATGGGCACTTTTGCCGAGGACTGCGCCGAAGCCAACGGTTTTACTCGTGAGGCCCAGGATGCCTTTGCCATCGCCTCGCTGACCCGTGCCCAGCAGGCGATCAGTGCCGGCAGCTTCAGTGCCGAGATCGTCCCGGTGCAGGTCACCGTGGGCAAGGAACAAAAGACCATCACTGACGACGAGCAGCCGCCCAAGGCGCGCCTGGACAAGATCGCCACCTTGAAGCCGGCGTTTCGCGAAGGCGGCACGGTGACCGCGGCCAACTCCAGTTCAATTTCCGACGGTGCGGCGGCCTTGCTGATGATGCGCCAGAGCGAAGCGCAAAAACGCGGGCTCAAGCCCCTGGCAGTGATCCATGGTCATGCCGCGTTTGCCGATGAGCCGGGCCTGTTCCCGGTGGCGCCGGTGGGGGCGATCCGCAAGCTGCTGAGCAAGACCGGCTGGAGCCTGGGGGATGTGGATCTGTTCGAGATCAACGAAGCCTTTGCGGTGGTCAGCCTGGTGACCATGAGCAAGCTGGAAATTCCCCACGACAAGGTCAACGTCCATGGCGGCGCGTGCGCTCTGGGGCACCCGATTGGCGCATCTGGTGCGCGCATCCTTGTGACCCTGCTTTCGGCCCTGCGCCAGAAAGGGCTCAAGCGTGGTGTCGCGGCCATCTGCATCGGTGGCGGTGAAGCCACGGCCATGGCCGTCGAGTGCCTGGATTAAGGAATCTATATGTTGCCCAACGACGAACAACTGCAAATCAGCGAAGCAGCCCGGCAATTTGCCCAGGAGCGGCTCAAGCCGTTTGCTGCCGAGTGGGACCGCGAGCATCGCTTCCCCAAGGAAGCCATCGGCGAAATGGCCGAGCTGGGCTTTTTCGGCATGCTGGTGCCCGAGCAATGGGGCGGTTGCGACACCGGTTACCTGGCCTACGCCATGGCCCTGGAAGAAGTCGCGGCCGGGGATGGGGCCTGCTCGACCATCATGAGCGTGCACAACTCGGTGGGTTGCGTGCCCATCCTCAAGTTCGGCAATGATCAGCAGAAAGAACAGTTCCTCAAGCCCCTGGCCAGCGGCGCGATGCTCGGCGCGTTTGCCCTGACCGAGCCCCAGGCCGGTTCCGATGCCAGCAGCCTCAAAACCCGTGCCCGCCTTGAAGGCGATCACTATGTACTCAATGGCTGCAAGCAGTTCATCACCTCAGGGCAGAACGCCGGGGTGGTGATTGTCTTTGCCGTGACTGACCCGGCGGCCGGCAAGCGTGGGATCAGCGCGTTTATTGTGCCCACGGATTCGCCCGGCTATAAGGTGGCGCGGGTCGAGGACAAACTCGGCCAGCATGCGTCCGATACCTGCCAGATTCTGTTTGAGGATGTGCGGGTACCTGTGGCTAACCGCCTGGGCGAGGAGGGTGAAGGTTATCGGATTGCCCTGGCCAACCTGGAAGGTGGCCGCGTGGGAATTGCCTCGCAATCGGTGGGGATGGCCCGGGCTGCGTTTGAAGCCGCGCGGGACTACGCACGCGAGCGCGAGAGTTTTGGCAAGGCCCTGATCGAACATCAGGCCGTGGCGTTTCGCCTGGCCGACATGGCCACCCAGATCGCCGTGGCCCGGCAGATGGTGCATTACGCCGCCGCCCTGCGCGACAGTGGCAAACCTGCGCTGGTGGAGGCGTCCATGGCCAAGCTGTTCGCTTCGGAAATGGCCGAGAAAGTCTGTTCTGCCGCCTTGCAAACCCTGGGTGGATACGGTTACCTGAGCGACTTCCCGCTGGAGCGGATCTACCGTGATGTGCGGGTCTGCCAGATTTATGAAGGCACCAGTGATATTCAGCGCATGGTCATTTCGCGCAATCTTTGAAGAGGAACGGATCGATGAGTTACCAAACCATTTTGCTTGAAGTCCAAGGCCGCGTCGGGCTGATTACCCTCAATCGCCCCGAGGCGCTGAACGCCTTGAACGCGCAACTGGTCAGCGAAGTGAATCAGGCCCTCGACAGCCTGGAAGCCAATCCCGAGATCGGCTGCATTGTGTTGACCGGCTCGAAAAAAGCCTTTGCCGCCGGTGCCGATATCAAGGAAATGGCCGAGCTGACCTACCCGCAGATCTACCTCGACGACCTGTTCAGCGACAGCGACCGTGTAGCCAACCGCCGTAAGCCGATCATTGCCGCGGTCAACGGTTTTGCCCTGGGCGGCGGTTGCGAGCTGGCGTTGATGTGCGACTTCATCCTGGCCGGCGACAACGCCAAGTTTGGCCAGCCGGAAGTCAACCTTGGCGTGCTGCCGGGCATGGGCGGCACCCAGCGCCTGACCCGTGCGGTAGGCAAGGCCAAGGCCATGGAAATGTGCCTGACCGGGCGTTTTATCGATGCGGTGGAAGCAGAACGTTGCGGCATCGTTGCGCGCATCGTGCCGTCGGACGAACTGCTGGCAGAGGCGCTCAAGGTGGCGGCGCTGATCGCCAGCAAATCGGTGCCCATCAGCATGATGGTCAAGGAAAGCGTCAACCGCGCCTTTGAAGTCAGCCTGTCGGAAGGCGTGCGCTTTGAACGCCGGGTATTCCACGCAGCCTTTGCCACTCAGGACCAGAAGGAAGGCATGGCGGCGTTCGTGGCCAAGCGCGCTCCCGAATTCAAGGACAAGTAAAGCAACAGGCCCGCTCATGGGCCTGGCCGACCAAAGCAATCCACTTCTCGCCACCGCGGGTGGCCTTGATGGTTTGTGCCGCGTAATAGTTCAATCGTGCCAGGCGCTCTTTTACCTCTGCCAAATCCAGGGTTTGGCTAGAGGTAACGGGTGCCTGCTGAATCGGGCAGAAGACAAGCCAAAGCGACTCATCGTCTGTAATATGAGGTCCCGTTTCAGCCGACCCATCGCAGTCAGCCCGGCTGGCGTTACAACGCGGATACAATTTTTCAGGTTTCAGGAACCCGTCATGACCCAGAAGCAACGCTTGATTTACTCGATTCTGATTTCCCTGGTCGTCCTCGGCACGATGTTTGGCCTGTCCTATCTGCAGAACACCGGCGCCATCAGTGAGAAGACGTTCCAGTACATCGCCATTGCTGTGGCGGTGATCGTGGTAGTGATCAACGGCATCATGCGCCGCAAGGTCAAGCCTAACCGTTGAGACCTGCGCCGGCGGCGAGGACTTTGGCAGCCTCTTCATGGAGGCTGTAGCTTTTATCGCTGTTGAGCGTGATCACACCTTCGCTGCACAGGCGCTTGAGCACCTCGCGCACACTCAGAAACGAGAGCGGGATGCCCAGTTCCAGCAAATGGCTGTGCACACCCCGAACCCCCAGCGTACGGCCGTTGTCGGCGGCGGTGAGCAGGGCGTCGATGACTTTCAGCCGGATCAGGCTGGTGCGTAGTCCAAAACATTTGAGCAGGTGCCGGATGCGTTGGTTGCCTTGTTGCTCGGGCGCCTTGGCGAAGGCCTGGTTGACCGAGCCAAAAGCGGCGTCGTGGGCCATAGAATGTCCGTCCGTGGGCAGTTGCGGGTTGTACATGCAAAAACTCCTTATCAGAGCCTGATCAGGAAAATGATGGTGCTCATAGTTAGTAAGACGTATGAGTCGCGTAAATCATGAAGTCCAACCTGTATAAATTTTGTCAGTAACACGTCTGTCACATTCCTGGCGCCGGTAAATAAGCCGCGCGCAGCCTAAATTTCTACGCGTTTCTACGTCTTAATCCATGGGCTGGCGTTGGCGAGTCGGCCCCGCCTTGGGCGTTCAATTTGGCTTGACGATGGGGTCTGCGTGATTATTTCCAACGGGTTGTCCAGGGTTTGCGTGGCAGGTGTGTTGCTGGGGGTAAGCTTGTGTGCCACGGCCCGCCAGGTGAGTGAGGTGCAGGCAGGCGTGATGAGCGCCGATATCCGCCGCACCGGTTTTGGTATCCCGCATATCCGCGCCAGCGATGAGCGCGGCCTGGGCTATGGCATTGGCTATGCCTACGCGCAAGACAACCTGTGCCTGCTGGCCAACGAAGTGGTGACCGTCAACGGTCAGCGTGCCCGCTATTTCGGCGCCGAGCAGGCAACCCTCGAAGAACGCAACAACCTCACCAGTGATGTGTTTTTTACCTGGCTCAATACACCCCAGGACGTGGCGGCCTTCTGGAAGGCGCAGACCCCGCAGGTGCAGCAGCGTCTTGAAGGGTATGTGGCGGGGTACAACCGTTATCTGCAGGAGCGCGGCGCACAGGGCCGACCGATGCAGTGCCAGGGCGCGTGGGTGCGGCCGATCAACACCGCCGACCTGGTCAAGCTGACCCGGCGTCTGCTGGTGGAAGGTGGCGTGGGCCAATTTGCCGAAGCCTTGGTGGGGGCGACACCGCCCCAGCCAAGCGTGGCGGTGCGGCGCAGTGCGCGGGCGTTTGAACTCGCCACCTTGAATCAGCAGCGCTTTGCCCTGGATCGCGGCAGCAACGCCGTGGCGGTGGGCGGCGAGCGCTCGTTCAACGGGCGCGGCATGCTGTTGGCCAACCCTCATTTCCCGTGGGTTGGCGGCATGCGCTTTTATCAGATGCACCTGACCATCCCTGGGCAGTTGGATGTGATGGGCGCCGCCTTGCCGGGCCTGCCGGTGGTCAATATTGGCTTCAACCAGCATGTGGCGTGGACTCACACGGTCGATACGTCCAAGCACTTCACGCTGTATCGCTTGACGCTTGATCCGAAAGACGCGACCCGTTACCTGCTGGACGGCAAATCGATCCCAATGCAGAAAACCCAGGTGACGGTGCAGGTCAGGGGCGCCGACGGTAGCCTCAAGGACCAATCCCAAACGGTCTACAGTTCGCAGTTCGGGCCGGTGGTGCAATGGCCGGGCAAGCTCGACTGGAATGGGCAATACGCTTTCAGCCTGCGCGATGCCAACCTGGGCAACGACCGGGTGCTGCACCAGTGGTACGCAATGAACCAAGCCCGCAGCCTCAAGGATTTGCAGGCCTCGGTGCACACCCTGCAGGGCATTCCGTGGGTCAATACGTTGGCGGCCGATGACCAGGGGCAAAGCCTGTACATGAACCTGTCGGTGGTTCCTAACGTCAGTGCGAAAAAACTCGAGCAATGCAGCGATCCACGGGTTGGCCTGGAGTTGATTGTGCTCGACGGCGCCCATAGTGCCTGCGCCTGGGACATTGATCCGCGGGCGGCGCAGCCGGGGATTTTTGCGGCCGACCAACTGCCGCAACTGGCGCGCAAGGACTATGTGCAGCACTCCAACGACTCGGCCTGGATGGCCAACCCCAAGGCGCCGTTGAGCGGTTTTTCGCCGGTGGTCAGCCAGGATCACATTGCCTTGGGCGCACGTTCACGCTTTGCCTTGCAGCGCTTGCAGGACCTGGACAAGCAGCCCATCACCCGCACCGACCTGCAGCATATGGTGCTGGGCAACCGGGTGTACCTGGCCGGCCAGGTGATGCCGGACCTGCTCAAGTTCTGCGCGCAACAGCCCGATGCAACCCTGAAAACCCTATGCACCCGCCTCAAGGACTGGGACCAGAAAGCCAACCTCGATAGCGGCCTGGGCCTGGTGCATTTCATCCACGTAATGGAGCACATGCAGCAAATGCCGGATGTGTGGCGCGTGGCGTTTGACCCGAGCCACCCGCAAACCACACCGCGTGGGCTGGCCATCGAGCAGCCGCCAGTGGTCAAGGCGCTACGCGAGGCGATGCAGGCGTCAGTGGCGCAGGTAAGCGAGTTGGGCTTGAAGGAGGGCGCACGCTGGGGTGATATCCAGGTCTCGGGCAATACCCCGATGCATGGCGGGCCGCAGGCACTGGGTATCTACAACGCCATGCAGAGCGTGCCGAGGGCAGATGGCAAGCGTGAGGTGGTCAGCGGTAGCAGTTACTTGCAGATCGTGACCTTTGACGATCAGGGGCCGAAGGCGGAAGGGGTGTTGGCGTTCTCGTTGTCCAGCGATCCGGCGTCACCTCACTTCAAGGACCAGACCCAGGCATTCTCCGCGAAAAAGCTCAGCCCGTTGCCGTTTACCGAACAGCAGATCAAGGCGGATCCGCAGTATCAGGTGCAGTTGATCAGCGAGAAGCGCTAACGCCCTGCAGGAGCCGGGTTGTAATAACGTCGAGCGCTATCGCCGGCAAGCCGGCTCCTACAGGGTTTAGTGGTTGTTGAGCAGTTGGGTAACGGCGGCAAACGCCTGGTCATGCCGCGCTTGCCAATCCCCGCCCAGCACCTGGTAAGACTGGTGATGCTGCTCCAACCAGTCGCGGCTGGCCTGGAAGAAGGCTTGGCGGTCAGCCAGGTCTGGCTGGCAGCGCTGGCCATCGGCGGTCCAGCCAATGCCTTCGGGCGACAGCAGCAGGTGCAGGTCGTAATGGCGAGCCAGCAGCGCCTCGTCGAGCCAGGCCGGGGCATCACCAAATAGGGTCAGGCTCCAGAGCTTGTTGGTCAGCAGGTGGGTATCGAGAATCAACAGTTCGGGCTGGCGGGCGCGGCCGGCATCTTCCCAGGCCAGTTGGCCGCGGGCGATATCCGGGATATCGGCCAAGGTCGTATCGCGCTGATAGTGGTCAATGAAATAGCGCACGTATTCCCCCACCAGCACTGCACCGAAATGCGCCTGCAACTGCTCGGCCAGCCAGCTTTTACCGCTGGACTCGGGGCCTGCCATCACCAGTACCTTCATGTGCGCAACGCCGGGTCGGCGCGCCATTCCCGCCAGCCCTGCACGGCAATCACGGTGAACAGGGCGTAGAGCGCGGCTGTCAGGTAAAGCCCTTTGTAGATAAACAGGCCGACAAAAATCACATCGACCACGATCCACAGTGCCCAGCATTGCACGCGTTTTTGCGCCATCCACATCTGCGCCACCAGGCTGAAGCCGGTCAGCGCGGCATCCAGCCAGGGTTGCGCGGCATCGGTCCAGTGCGCCATGGCCGCGCCCAACAGCAGGCTGCCCGTTGCGCCAATGGCCAGGCTCAGGAGGATGGACTGGATGCCCAGGCTGGTGACTTGCCGACCTTGCTTGACCTCGCCCGCGCGGGTCCATTGCCACCAACCATAGACTTGCAGGCCGGCGTAGACCACTTGCAGCAGCATGTCGGAATACAGCTTCACCTCAAAGAACACCCAGGTGTACAGCAGCACCATGACCAGGCCGATCGGCCAGCACCACGGGTTCTGCTTGACCGTCAGCCAGACGGCAATCACCCCCAGCACGGCGGCAAACAGTTCAAGCCCGGACATGGGATTCCTTGGGAGAGTCGAAGAGGAGGGCGATTGTACCCAACCGACGGGGCAAAATCTTGCCGGTTGCACTGCTTATGGTGGCAGCCTCACGACGCACACCGAGGTGGTCGGTTTGGGGCCGCTGCGCAGCCCAACGGGGGCGATACGGCGTTCCGGCAAGCCCCCTCGCCACAGGGGGGGCAGCAGTCTACAGGCCGCTGACTCTCCCGTGGCGAGCGGGCTTGTCGGAACGCCGCATCGCCCGCGCTGGGTGGCGAAGCCGCCCCAACAGCCTCACCAGGATCCGGCAGGCACACCGAGGTGCCTGGTTTTAGGGCCGCTGCGCAGCCCAACGGGGGATTGCCGCAGTCTACAGGCCGCTGACTCTTCCGTGGCGAGCGGGCTTGTCCCGCGCTGGGTGGCGAAGCCGCCCCAACAGCCTCACCAGGTTCCGGCAGGCACATCGAGGTGCCTGGTTTTAGGGCCGCTGCGCAGTCCAACGGGGGCCTTGCCGCACCACAGGAACCCCACAGTCCCGCTGTCTAGACCTTGAACTGACGCAACAAGCCGTTGAGTTCTTCGCTCAAATCCTTCAGGTGCACGCTGGCTACGCTCGATTGCTGGGCCGCCAGTGCCGTGCTGTGGGACAGGCCGGCCGCCTGCGTCACGTTCTGGTTGATGTCTTCCACTACGTGGGCCTGTTGCAGGGTTGCGCTGGCAATCGAGGCGTTCAGGCCGTTGAGGTTGCGCAGGGCCTGGCCGATGGCGGTGAGGCTGGCGCCCGCCTGGCCGGCTTGTTCGATGGTCAGTTGCGAGGCCTGGTGGCTGTCGCTGATGACCTTGACCGCCGCTTCGGAATGCCCCTGCAGGCGTTCGATCATGCTCTGGATCTCGGCGGTGGATTTTTGCGTGCGCTGGGCCAGCAGGCGCACTTCGTCGGCCACCACGGCAAAGCCACGGCCCTGTTCGCCGGCGCGGGCTGCCTCGATGGCAGCGTTGAGGGCCAGCAGGTTGGTCTGGTCGGCAATCGAACGGATGACCTCCAGCACCCCGCCAATCTGCGTGCTTTCCGAGGACAGGGTACGGATCACTTCCACCGCCTGGCTGATAGTCCCGGACAGCGCATCGATCTGCTGCAGGCTGCCGTCGATGTTCACCTGGCCCTGTTCGGCCTGGGTTTGTGCGTCGCGCATTTCACTGGCGGCGTGTTCGGCATTCTTGGCCACGTCCTGCACGCCGTAGGTCACTTCATTGATGGCGGTGGCCACCAACTCCATCTGCTGAGACTGCTGCTGGCTGCGGTCATGGGCCTGGCTGGCATTGTTGCCCAGTTCGGCGGACGACTGGCCCAGGGCATTGGCGCAGATCTGCAACTGGCCGACCACCTGGCGCAGTTTGGCGGTGAATGTATTGAAGTGCCGGGACAGCTGCGTGACTTCGTCCTGGCCATGGGTGTCGAGGCTGCGGGTCAGGTCGCTTTCGCCGCTGGCGATATTGGCCATGGCGTGTACCGCTTCCTGCAGCGGGCGCACGATGCTGCGGGCGATGAGCACCACCAGCAGGGTCATGATCAGTGCAATGCCCAGGCCGACGAGGGACGCCTGCCACACCTGGCCACGGAACTGCGCCTGCACATCATCCACGTAGACGCCGGAGCCAATGATCCAGCCCCACGGTTCGAACAACTGGATATAGGAGGTCTTGGCCACCGGCGCATCCGCCCCGGGTTTGGGCCAGCGGTAATCGACCATGCCGGCGCCCTTGGCCTTGGCCAGGGTGACAAACTCATTGAAGATCGCAAAGCCGTCCGGGTCGCGGATGGCCGAGAGGTTCTGGCCGTCAAGCTTGGGGTTGGCCGGGTGCATGATCATCACCGGCGTCAGGTCATTGATCCAGAAATAGTCATCCTGGTCATAGCGCAGGCCGCGCACCACGCTCAGGGCTTGCTTCTGCGCGGCTTCGCGGGTCAGCACGCCGGTGGTTTCGAGGCCGTGATAAAAATTCAGAATCCCGCTGGCGGTCTGCACCACATGCTGGGTCTGCTGGCTCTTGGCCTGGTAGAGATCGTCATGGATCTGCTTGAGCATCAGCAAACCCAAGGTCAACAGCATCAACACGGCGACTATCAGGATCATCCAGAGGCGCCGGCTGATCGACATATTGCGCAAACTGTTCATAGTCTTGTCACTCCGCGTTCTTATAATTTTCGGTGCTGCGTTGATCGGCCAGTGATAACGCGAAGCGAAATTCGGGCTTGTCTGATAGGCTTTCGGCCCGGAATCAAAAAACCTGAGTCCTGCCTGATTTTTCACAGAATTTTTGCAGTTCAGCCTTGATCCTGCGCGCGGCCTTGCAGCGTGCTCATCGTTAGTGAACACCTAGAAAATATCAACGAGGCATGCAGTCGCATGACCTTTTGGGGGAATAATGGATCTTTGGACCGCCTTTCAGGCATTGATACTTGGCATTGTCGAAGGGCTGACGGAGTTCTTGCCGATCTCCAGTACCGGGCACCAGATCATCGTCGCCGATTTGCTCGACTTCGGTGGCGAGCGCGCCATGGCGTTCAACATCATCATTCAATTGGGCGCCATCCTGGCCGTAGTCTGGGAGTTCCGGCGCAAGATCCTCGACGTGGTCACCGGCCTGCCGACCCAGCGCAACGCCCAGCGCTTCACGATCAACCTGCTGATCGCTTTCCTGCCGGCGGTGGTGTTGGGGGTGATATTTGCCGACCTGATCCACGAATACCTGTTCAACCCGATCACTGTGGCCACCGCGCTGGTGATCGGCGGGGTGATCATGTTGTGGGCCGAGCGCCGCGAGCATGCGATCCATGCCGAAACCGTCGATGACATCACCTGGAAAGATGCCCTGAAAGTGGGCTTTGCCCAGTGCCTGGCAATGATCCCGGGCACCTCGCGTTCCGGCTCGACCATTATCGGTGGCCTGCTGTTCGGCCTGTCGCGTAAGACGGCGACCGAGTTTTCGTTCTTCCTGGCGATGCCAACCATGGTCGGTGCGGCGGTGTATTCGGGCTACAAGTACCGTGACCTGTTCCAGCCTGCGGACCTGCCGGTGTTTGCCGTCGGTTTTGTGGTCTCGTTCATCTTCGCGATGATTGCGGTGCGCGGTCTGCTCAAGTTCATCGCCAGCCACAGCTATGCAGTGTTTGCCTGGTACCGCATTGCATTCGGTTTGCTGATCCTGGCCACCTGGCAGTTCGGTTGGATTGACTGGGCGGCGGCCAAGGCGTGATGAGCATTCAGCATCTGCGCTTGAAGGCCCTGGTGTTTGTGCTGCTGTGTGCCGTGCCGCTGTTTGGCTCGGCACTGCTGGCGTACCGCGGGGTGTCGCTGATCCCTCTGGCGGCCTACGGGCTGGTCAGCATGGTGACGTTTTGCCTGTACTGGAGCGATAAGCGCAAGGCCCAGAGCGACAGTTGGCGTACCCCGGAAAAGATCCTGCATGCCATGGAACTGGCCGGTGGCTGGCCGGGCGCCTTGGTCGCGCAGCAGGTGTTTCGCCACAAGACACGCAAGGTGTCGTACCAGGTGGTGTTCTGGCTGATCGTGTTGTTGCACCAGGTGTTCTGGATCGACCAGTTGTTTCTTGGCGGCACGCTGCTGTCAGTCTTCTAGATAGCCAACCTTGGAGCTGGCTTGCCTGCGATGGCCATAGGTATCTACACAACTTTGCCGCAACGCCTAGATCCAGGCAGATAGCGCAGTTGTGGCGAGCGGGCTTGCCCCGCGCTGGGCTGCGAAGCAGCCCCAAAACCAGCCGCTGCGGTGTATCTGGTACAACGCATTCGGCTTATTGGGGCTGCTTCGCAGCC
>NZ_VFEV01000070.1 GCF_007858275.1 Pseudomonas proteolytica | reverse complement strand
GGGGACTCTTGGTTCCAGGGCATGATCAGATACCTCCTGACCATGCGTATTAACCTGTAAACCATGTCCCCGGTTAGAAATGTAAACGATGTCCCCGGTTTGTACCGGGACAAGCCCCCTCGCCACAACAAGCCTCATCACAACAAGCCGCCTCTTGATCGCGAGCCCTCTGACCTATTGAGGCTTGCGATAGCTGTTGATGATCGCCGAGAAGTCCTTGCCCCCTTCCCCACGCTGGCTCATCGATTGATACAACTGCTGCGCCACCGCCCCCAGGATCACCGGCTGGTGCGCCTGGCGTGCTGCTTCGGTCGCCAGGCCCAGGTCCTTGAGCATCAGGTCGGCGCCAAACCCACCGGTATAGCCTCGGGATGACGGCGCAGTTTCAATCACACCCGGCCAAGGGTTGTAGGTGTCGGAACTCCAGCAACGCCCGGTGGAGCTGTTGATGATGCCGGCCAGCACTTGCGTGTCGATACCCAGGGCATCGCCCAGGGCCATGGCCTCGCTGACGCCAACCATACTGATCCCCAGCAGCAGGTTGTTGCAGATCTTGGCGATTTGCCCGGTGCCCACATCACCGCAATGCACGATGTTGCGGCCCATCTGCGCCAGCACCGGCTGCAGGGTGGCGAACAGTTCCGGGTTGGCGCCGACCATAAAGGTCAACGTCCCGGCCTGGGCGCCACCGGTGCCACCGGAAACCGGGGCATCGGCCATCGCCACGCCGTGTTTGGCTGCAGCCGCCGCTACGTCGCGCGCGGTCTGTGGGTCGATGGTGCTGCAATCCACCGCAGGCACGCCTTTGCCGATGCCTGCCAGCACGCCGTCTTCGTTGAGCCATACGCTACGCACATGGGCGGCGGCGGGCAGCATGGTCAATACCAGCTCCGCGCCCTGGGCCGCATCACGCGGCGAAGCGCTGATGGTGCCGCCCAATGCGGCCAGTTCGTTGAGCACCGTCTGGTTCAGGTCGAACAGGTTCAGCGCATGGCCAGCCTTGATCAGGTTGCGGGCCATGGGCGCGCCCATGTTGCCCAGGCCGATAAATGCAATCTTCATGGTCGTCTCCTTGATCAACGCAGGTTGATGGTGGTGTTGACGCCATCATTGACGCTGTCGTCGTCAAACCAGCGGCTGGTGACGGTTTTGGTCTGGGTGTAGAACTGCACCACTTGCTTGCCGTACGGCCCCAGGTCGCCGAGTTTCGAACCACGGGAACCGGTGAAGCTAAAGATCGGGACTGGCACGGGGATCGGGATGTTGATGCCCACCTGGCCAACGTCGATTTCGCTCTGGAACTTGCGCGCCGCCGCACCGCTTTGGGTGAACAGGCCGGTGCCGTTGCCGAACGGGTTGGCGTTGACCAGGGCGATCGCCTCATCGAGGGTATCGACTTCCAGCACCACCAGCACCGGGCCGAAGATTTCCTGGGTGTAGATCTGCATGTCGGTGGTCACGCCCGAGAACAGGGTCGGGCCGACGAAGTTGCCTTGCTCGAAGCCCGGCACCTGGATGCCACGGCCGTCCAGTTCCAGCTTGGCGCCTTCTTTCACGCCGCTCTCGATCAGGTCGAGGATACGTGCCTTGGCACGCTTGGAGATCACTGGGCCCACGTCGGTACCCGCTTCGCTGCCGGCGTTGACTTTAAGCTTCTGCGCCAGGGCCTTGAGGTCCGGCAGCCATTGCTTGGCCGCGCCAACCAAGACCACCACCGAGGTGGCCATGCAGCGCTGGCCGGCGGCACCGAAACCGGCGCCGACCAGGGCATTGAGGGTTTGTTCGCGGTTGGCGTCCGGCAGCACTACCGCATGGTTTTTCGCGCCCATCATCGACTGCACGCGCTTGCCGTGCTTGCCCGCCAGGTCGTAGACGTGGGTGCCGACGGCGGTCGAGCCAACGAAGGACACGGCCTTGATATCTTTGTGAGTGCAAAGTGCATCCACCACATCCTTGCCACCGTGGACCACGTTCAGCACACCCGCTGGCACGCCAGCCTCCAGCGCCAGTTCCACCAGCATCAGGGTCGACAATGGATCCTGTTCCGAAGGCTTGAGCACGAAGGTGTTACCGCAGGCGATGGCCATCGGGAACATCCACAGCGGGATCATTGCCGGGAAGTTGAACGGGGTGATGCCGGCGCACACGCCGATCGGTTGGCGCAGGGTGTAGGTGTCGACACCGCCGGCCACGTTCTCGGCAAATTCGCCCATTTGCAGGGTGCCGATGGAACAGGCGTGCTCGACCACTTCCAGGCCACGGAAAATATCGCCTTCCGCGTCGGCAATGGTCTTGCCCTGCTCGGCACTGAGTACTGCGGCAATGCGCTTGGAGTGCTCGCGGATCAGCGCTTGCAGCTTGAGCATGATGCGCATGCGCGCGCCGATCGGCGTCAGCTTCCAGGTCTGGAAGGCGCGCTGGGCAGCGTCGATGGCCGCGTTGACTTCATCGGCTGTGGCAAAGGGCACACGGGCCAGGACTTGTTGGGTCGCCGGGTTGACGATGTCTTGCCACTCGGTGGTCTTGGACTCGACCCATTCACCGTTGATCAACAGTTTGGCCTGTTTCACGGTGGTATCGGCAGACGTAAGCGATGCGTTCATTGTGGTCTCCAGATCTTGTAGTTATGCAGAGAGCCAAGGCGTGAAGCGCCTTGAGGATGAGGCGTTCGGACGATTTTTGGAGTATAGATGTGCAAACTTCCAATAAGAACCCACATAAAAGCCGGTCCAACATGCAAAAAAACATCACGTCTTTAGGGTCGCTGAACTGGGATGACCTGAAGTTTTTCCTCGAAGTGGCGCGCACCCGCAAGGCCAGCGTCGCCGCCAAGCGCCTGGCGGTGGACTACACCACGGTGTCGCGGCGTATCAGTTCGTTGGAAGGTTCGTTGGGCACCCTGTTGTTCGAAAAGTCCCGGACCAGCGGCTTCGTCCTGACCAACGAAGGCCAGCGCTTGCTGGGTTATGCCGAGTCCATTGAAAGCACCCTGCACATGGCCTGCGAACAAGTGTCCGGCTCCGGCGTGGCGCTGTCGGGGCATGTGCGCATGGGCTGCACCGAGGGTTTCGGTAGCTTTTTCGTCACCCCGCAACTGAGCCACTTCGTCGACACCTACCCGGCGATCTCAGTGGATATCCTGCCCCTGCCCCACTTCATCAGCCTGTCCAAGCGTGAGGCCGATATCGTCATCGCCCTGGAACGCCCTGAACACGGGCCCTACGTGTGCTGCAAACTGTGCGACTACAAACTGCAGCTGTACGCGACCCAGGACTACCTCGACCAACACCCACCCATCCGCCGCCCGGCCGACCTGGCCGAGCATCCGTTTATCAGCTATGTGGATGACCTGGCGTTCAGCTCGGAGCTGCTGTACCTGGCCAATGTCGTACCGGGCGCCAGCGCCAGCCTGCGCAGCACCAGCGTGATTGCGCAGTACGTGGCGGCGCAGCAGGGGCGTTCACTGGCAATCCTGCCGTGCTTCCTGGCCGCACAAGACTCGCGGTTGCTGCCGGTGCTGGGGGAGGAGATCACTATTACGCGGCAGTTCTGGATGTATTGCCGGGAGGATTTGCGCAAGTTGAAGCGCATTACGTTGTTGTGGGATTACATCCGTGAGGTGACGGAGCAGAACCAGGGGCTTTTGATGGGCGAGACGCGAGAGATGGTGTTTGCCGACTGAGCCGCCTTCGCGAGCAAGCCCGCTCCCACAGGGGAGTGGCGGTGGGCGGAGAATTTTGGGGCGACACGAGCAACTGTAGGAGCTGGCTTGCCGGCGATGGCGGTGGGTCAATCGATACATACCCGGCTGAACCACCGCCTTCGCGGGCAAGCCCGCTCCCACAGTTTGGTTTCACAGTTAGGCCGACCTGTCGGCTCAGTCGGCGATCACCACGATCGATACCCGGCGGTTTTCGGTACGGCCCGCAGAGGTGCTGTTGGAGGCCACCGGTTCGCTGC
The DNA here is from genome assembly GCF_007858275.1 of Pseudomonas proteolytica. GTDB lineage: Bacteria > Pseudomonadota > Gammaproteobacteria > Pseudomonadales > Pseudomonadaceae > Aquipseudomonas > Aquipseudomonas proteolytica. Next base: position 11,782 of record NZ_VFEV01000070.1, on the reverse strand, counting down.
TGCCCAGGCCACGCAGTTGCACATTTTCTTCCTTCATACCCACGTCCACCAGGACCTTGCCCACGCTTTTCGCCCGGCGCAAAGACAGTTGCTGGTTGTACGCTTCCTTGCCCGAGGCGTCGGTATGGCCGTCTACGCGCACGCGTTCGATGCCTACGCCGGTGAGGGCCTTGCCGATGCGCTCGACGATTTCAGTGCTGGGCTTGTTGAGTTTTTCGACGTCGCTGCCAAACAGCACTTTGCCCGACAGGCCAAACGCCCAGCCTTCGTCGGTCAGTTCGAAGCCTTGTTGTTTGAGTACCGCCACTTGTGCCGGTGTCAGGCCCTTGGGCGGAGCGGTCTGGCAGCCGCTCAGTGCCAGCAGCGCGATAAACAAGGTGATAAAGAGAACACGTGTGTTAGCAAACAAGGGATCAACTCCTGTGTTGAACGTTGGCAGCGGGGTGCTCCGACTCCGCCGTGTGCTGGCCGCCCTGGGAAAGGCGTTTGGCCTGGTACATCGCCGCATCGGCGGCATTGAGCAAGGCGCCGGGAGTGGCGCCATGATCGGGATAAACCGCGATACCGATACTGAGTGAGGTCAACACTTCGGTGTTGCCCGGCAGCGGAATGGGTTGGTCCATGCTGGCGATGATTTTGTCGGCGATGCGCTGGGCATCTTCGAGTTTGTGCAGGGGCGAGAGCAGGATGGCGAACTCATCGCCGCCCAGGCGCGCCACCAGGTCGCTCTCGCGCAGTTGCGCCCGCACACGCGCGGCGACGGCTACCAGCACGGCGTCACCGGCGGCATGCCCGAAGTTATCGTTGATATCTTTGAAGCGGTCGCTGTCGAAGAACAGCACCGCCACCCGCTCGTTGAGCTTGGCTGCACTGCGCAGCGCACGGATCAGCCGGCCCTCGAAGAAAGCGCGATTGGGCAGCCCGGTGAGGCTGTCATGGCTGGCCAGGTGGGCGAGGGTTTCGTTTTCGCTTTGCAGATGGGTTTGCCAGGCTTCGAGTTCGTCGAGCAGGGCATTGAAGTCGTTACCCAGGCTGTCGAGTTCGGCGATCTGTGCCGGCGGCACACGGCGGTCGAAAGCCCGCTCGCTACGTGCGGCGTGGGCGACGTCGGCCAGGCTGTGCAGCGGGCCGGTGATGCCGCGCAACATGCGCCGCGCCAGGTAAATCGCGACCCAGCCACTGATGGCTGTACAGATGATGATCCCCGCCAGGCCGCTGAGCAAAAAGCGCAACAGGCTACCACCGTGGCCGCTCAACTCGACGGTGCCGATTTTCTTGCCTTGGTGCAGGATCGGTTGGCTGATGGGTTCTTCCAGCAGTGTGTGGGCCAGCTCCAGCTCCACCTTGGACAACACCCCCGTTTCCGGGCGCACCCAGTGCGCCAGGGTATTGCCATTGAGGTCCAGCACCCGGGCTTCGGCCACTTCTTCAGTGGAGGCAATCAACGCCAGGGCTTCGGTGGCCACTACGCGGTCGTTGAACACCACCGCAGCTTCCACGGTGTAGTTGATCGAGCGGGCGATCAGGTGCAGGTTGTGATCGGCATAGACCCGCAGGGCCAGCACGCCCAGCAGGGTCAGGGATACGCTGGCCATGGCGACCGCCACCAATGCCACACTCAGGTGCCCGCGACCAAGGACCGAACGTAATGTAGGGCGGGTTTTGGCGTTGCGCAGCCTCATGGTTCCGGCGCTCGACGACGGGACAACTGCAAGACGCTGGGATGAATACGCACTCCGCTGCGGGCCACGGAGTCGAGGTTGACCTCGAATGACACCTGCTCATCACTGACCCGCAGGCAGAACAGGCTGCCCACTGTGCACTGGTCGCCGCCTTCGCTGATGCTCAGCACCGGGCGCCCGATCAAGGCCGTGAACAAGTGACTGCGCTCGTCAGGGGAGAGCTTGCCGATATACAGCGCGTCGCAGGCATTGACGATATTGGGGTTGTCGGCCAGCAAACGCTGAACTACCACCGGCCGCCCCGTAGCCTGGGTGGTGCCCTTGACCAGGTCATCGGTGTATTGGGTCGGGCCAACGATGCACAAACGCAGTTGGCTGGGCTCAACCGGCCATCGGGCGTAGCTGAGAATCCCCAGTACCACCTGGGTGACGGCCTGGGCCCGCTGGTCGGCCGCACTGGCGGTAGACGCCTGGGCAAAAGCCAGAGGCGTGACGAGGCACAGAACGGCCGATAGCAGCAATCGTCTCCAGCTCCAACTACGCTCTGCGGGCGAGACAGCCACGTTCATGCAGCGATTCTCTATGATCTTCTCGGGATGATGCCGCAACGATAGCATATCGGCGGAAACCCCATCGAGACGGGGCCTAGGTAGATTCCGCCATTTATCACGAAAAACCGACACATCAGTCAGGTTTTTCCTGCGCCATCATGTCCCAAGTTCCAACATCAGCCCGCTTAAACGTTTCACCTTGCGCCGTACCGCTTCCTCGAAAACCCCACCACGGGTTTCGATCAAGCTGAAGCGGTCTTTCGCGCGGGTGATGCCGGTGTAGATCAGCTCTTTGGTCAGTACCGGGTTCAGCGCATCCGGCAGGATCAAGGCCGTGTGGGCGAACTCCGAGCCCTGGGACTTGTGTACGGTCATGGCGTAGACGGTTTCTACATCGTTGAGCCGGCTGGGCAAGACAAAGCGCACCCCGCCCTGGCCATCGTTGCGCGGGAAAGCGACGCGCAGCACCTGCGGCCCGCCGTCAGTTTCGGGCAGCTTCAAGGCGATACCGATGTCCCCGTTCATCAAGCCCAGGCCGTAGTCATTGCGGGTCATCAGCACCGGGCGGCCTTCGTACCATTGCTGGTCGCTATCGATCAGCCGGGCCTTGAGCAGCGCGGCGGTGATGCGTTGGTTGAGGCCTTCCACGCCCCAGGGGCCCTTGCGCACCGCGCACAGCAACTGGAAGGCATCAAAGGCTTGCAACAACTGGCGCGCCCAGTCGGTCCAGCGCGGATCGTCCCGGGGTGTCTCGGCTGCCGGCCGCGAGGTGCGCAGCAGGTTCAGGTAGTAGCGATAGCCCTGGGCATCGGCGCCCTGCCCGTCCAGCACCAGGCGCTCGAGGGCGCGGTCATGCTCGCCCTTGAGGCGCAGGCAAAACAGGTCGTGGCTGCCGGCGTCCAGCAGTTGGCGAGCCTGATCGGGGTTTTGCTGGTTGACCCAACGCGCCAGTTGGCCGATGCCACTGCCTTCGCCGAAGCGCCGGGAATAACGCAGCATCACCACTTGTTGCGCCAGGGGATGGCTGGCGTCGAGGTCTTGCTCCAGGCCGCTGCCCGCCAGCGTTTCGCCGCTGACACTTTCCAGCCATTGGCGGGTGCCGGGGCTGTACCAGCCCGCCTCGGCATCGCGGCACAAATCGCCAAGCACCGCACCGGCTTCCACCGAAGCCAACTGGTCCTTGTCCCCCAGCAGCACCAGGCGCGCATGGGCTGGCAAGGCATCCAGCAGGTTGGCCATCATTTCCAGGTCGATCATCGAGGCTTCATCAACCACCAGCACATCCAGCGGCAACAAGTTGCCCGCGTGATGACGAAAATGCCGGGTGCCGGGACGGCTGCCCAACAGGCGGTGCACGGTGGTGACCTCGGTGGGGATTTTTTCGCGCACGGCTTCGGCCACTTGCAGCGAGCGCACTTGCTGGCTGATGGACTCGGTCAACCGCGCCGCCGCCTTGCCGGTGGGCGCCGCCAGACGGATGCGCAAGGCCGTGCCCTGCTCCACCGCTGGCGCTTGCAGCAATGCCAACAGGCGCACCACGGTGGTGGTCTTGCCGGTGCCGGGGCCGCCGGTGACGATGCTGAACGCCCCCCGCGTGGCCAGGGCGCAGGCGAGCTTCTGCCAATCGACCACGCCATTGGGAGGTGGCTGGTCGAACAGGCCGTTCAAGCGCTGGGGCAGGTCCGCCGAGACCGTTTCCTGCACGGCCAGACGCTGACGCAAGGCGCTGTCGATGCGTCGCTCATAGGTCCAGTAGCGCCGCAGGTACAGGCGCTTGCCCGACAACACCAAGGGCCGGCTCTGCGCTGCAGCACTGCCATCCACGGCCAGCGCCACCAGCGGGCTTGCGGCCAGGGCATGGCACCAATGGGCGCCGTCCAGGCCGTCGAGCAATTGCGAGGGCAACAACATCACGCCACTTGAAAGATCACCTTCAGGGGGCAGCGACAGAGCAAAATCCGGGGCATTCAGGGTCTCGAACAGATCCAGGCACACATGCCCGTGGCCCAATTGGTGACTGGTCAGGGCAGCAGCCAGCAGCACCAGAGGATCGGCCTGTGGGTCGAGTTCGTGGAGAAAGCCGACGAACGCCTTGTCCAGCGAGCGCAGCCAGCCGCGCTCGACCCAGCGCTCCAGCAGGTGCACCAGGTCGTCGGCATGCTCCAGCGGTGCCAGTGCCTCCAGCGGCACAGTCGAGAGGCTCATAACAGGACTCCTTGTTCCCAGGCGGGTTCGACCTTGGGCGGTTGCGGCTTGCCTTGGAACAACAGGTCCAGGCGCTCGATCAGTTCACGTGGTGGCCGGGTGAAATACGCCCCCTGGCTCACGGCTTGGCTGCCGCGCAGGAACAGGTAGAGCGCGCCACCCACGTGCCGGTCGTAATCGTAATCGGGCAGGCGCGCCTTGAGCTGGCGATGCAGGGCCAGCAGGTAGAGGACGTATTGCAGGTCGTAGCGATGGTCGAGAATCGACTGTTCCATGGCCTGTTGGGTGTAGGCCGCGTCGTCGGCGCCGAGCCAGTTGGATTTATAGTCGGCCACGTAATAGCGGCCGTCATGTTCAAAGGTCAGGTCGATAAAGCCTTTGAACATCCCGTTGAGCATTACCGGTTCGGCAGCCACCCGCGACACACCGTCGTGGGTGTATTGGCAGACCAGTTGGTCGAGGGCGAGCACATCGACTTTATGGCTGGCGAACCAGAACTCCATTTCGATCTGATAGTGCTGCAAGTCACCCAGTGTCACCGATTCCGGCCCCTGGCCCAGGCTCAGTGGCGCTTGCAACAGGTGCCCAAGCCAGCCGCTGAGGGTGCCGATCCAGCCTTCCCAGCCGCGCCGGTTGCAGCGCCGTGCGACAGCATCTTCGATGGCTTCGGGCGTTACGTCGAAGCCATCGTTGCCGGCCCACTCCAGCAGGCCGTGGAGAAAGGTCCCGGCATTGGGCCCCCGTGGGAATCGATGAATGTCGCCGCCAGACGCGGCAACTTCGCGCGGGGCATCCGGGTCCAGGCGTTCGTCGTCGAACAACTTCTGCGCTTGCGGGCTTTCCGGAGCCTCCAGGCTGGCGGCGCTCATGCTTTCGCCAATACGCAGGGCGCTGTAGGACGCAATCCACCAGTTTTCCGCAGCCTTGCGCTTGGGCAGCAGCGGCGCGAGCAAGGTCGCGTCATTGCGCGGTGGCTGGTAGGTGCTGCTCTGGGCCTCTGGCATGTGCCCGTAGGCAATCGCCGCGCAGCCGTCCTGCAAGTCCATCAGCCAGCGGGCCAAGGCTGCGGATTCACCCAGGGCCGCGCCACCACCCAACAGATAACCCAGCGCCGACAGGTGCAACACCGAGCTGTTGGTATTACCCCGCTTGAGGTCGGCCACACCGAGCCAACAGGCATGTTTGGCCCGCGTCAGCGCCACGTAGAACAGGCGCAGGTCTTCGGCCAGGCGTTCGTCATCGGCCTGGGCGATCAGTTCGGCGGTGGGTTTGAGGCTGACCTGGGACTTGCCGTGGGCATCGTGGTAGTGCAGCGGCAGGCGACTGCCGTCGACGGGCTTGGCCGAGCAGATGAACGGCAGGAACACCAGATCGTATTCCAGGCCCTTGGATTTGTGGATGGTCACCACCTTGACCAGTTGCTCATCACTTTCCAGGCGCAGGATCTGCTCTTCGCCGGCCTGGCCCGACAGCGCCAGGTGCTCCGCCAGATGGCGGATCAGTGCCTGTTCGCCATCTAGCTCAGCGGCGGCTTGTTGCAGCAATTCGCACAGGTGCAGCAGGTTGGTCAGCACCCTTTCGCCATCGCTGCGGGCAATCAGGGTTTGCGGCAACTTGAAGTCATGCAACAGGCGTCGCAACATCGGCAACACGCCCTGGGTCCGCCAGATCACGCGGTAATCGCGAAACTGCATGACCCGCTGTTCCCAGGCCAGTTCGTCCTGGTTCAGTTGCTCCAGTTGCGCCAGCGACAGGTTGAGGGTGACGCAGGCCAGGGCCGCGCGCAGCGGGCGCTCCACGTCCGGTTCGGCGCAGGCCTTGAGCCAGGCGAGTACGTCGTGGGCTTCCTGGGAGGCAAACACCGAATCCTTATCGGACAGGTACACGCTGCGCACACCGCGCGCGGCCAGCTCACCGCGCACGGCCTGGGCCTCCTTGCCGTCACGCACAAGGATGGCGATGTTCGACGGTTGCACGGGGGAGAAGTCGCCATCCTTGACGAACCCTGCACTGCCTTGCTGGCCGCCATTGAGCAACGCGACGATCTGGCTGGCACAGGCACCGGCCAATTGTTGGCGATAAAGCACGTTGGAGATCGGCTGGTCGGTGGGCAGGTGCCAGATATTCAGGGCTGGCACTGTGTGGCCATCGACCTGCAAGTGCTCCTTGCGGCCTTGGGACGATACCGGCTGGAACGGCACCGGGTTCTCGCCGTCCGGCTGGCGAAACAGAAATGCCCCACGCCCGGTTTCTGCACGTTCGAACACGTGGTTGACCGCCGCGACCATCGCATGGCTGGAGCGGAAGTTGGTGCCCAGGGTGTGCAAGCGCCCGGCGGTGGCCTGGCGAGCACGCAGGTAGGTGTAGATATCGGCACCGCGAAAGGCGTAGATCGCTTGCTTGGGGTCGCCGATCAGGAACAGGCCACTGAGCGGGCTGTTGTCTTCAATGCGGTAGATGCTTTCGAAGATCCGGTACTGCACCGGGTCGGTGTCCTGGAATTCATCGATCAGGGCCACCGGGAATTGCTCGCGGATCACACTGGCCAGGCGCTCGCCGCCCTCGGCTTGCAGGGCCGCGTCCAAGCGGATGAGCATGTCGTCGAAGCCCATCTCGGCACGCCGGCGCTTCTCATCTTCAAAACGTTTACCGACCCAGGCCGCCGCGTGTTGCAGCACCGCGGCGTCGGGCGTAGGCAAGGCGTCCAGGCTGGCTTTGAGGCCCACCATGGCGTCCAGGCCCGGATGATGCGGCGCGGCGCCCTTCCAGGCTTCGGCCATACCCTCTGGCGTCAGGCGGCTGAAGCCGGTGCCGATATCCAGTTGCTCCAGGGTTTCGTCTGCGGCCCAGGCGCTGATTTTCTCGAACCAGGGCTCGAAATAACGGGCCTGCATCTTGCGGCCATCAACAGCCTTGGCGGCGACAGCTTGCAGGCAGATCTCCCGCAACTCGGCGGCCCACTGCTGCCAGGGAGCCTTGAGCGCCACCAGGGCCTCGCGGCGCTCGTGCAGGCAGGCCTCGATCAGTTCGGCAGGCTCCCGTGGTTCGTCACTGGGGCGCTCGCTGCCGAACAAGGCGCGCACTCGCGGCATCAGCGCCGCAGGGCCACCCCAGTGGCTGCGTACCCAGTTCAGGGCATCGCCGTGCATCGGGTAGCAGAACAGCCGCCAGTAGTCGCGCAACACTTCGCCGAGCAGGTCGCTGTGGTCCGTTTCCAGGGTCTGGGTAAACAGGCTGCCACTGTCGAAGGCGTGTTCGCGCAGCATGCGCTGGCACCAACTGTGAATGGTCGAGACGGCGGCTTCGTCCATCCATTGCGCGGCAATGTCGAGGCGATTGGCGCAACCTGGCCATTGCTCGGCGCTGTATCCTTCGCGCAACTCGGCAATCAAGGTGTCGGGCTGCTCGATTTCATCACGAAAGTAGCGCGCCGCTTGTGCCAGGCGGGTACGGATACGCTCACGCAACTCTTTGGTGGCAGCATCGGTGAAGGTCACCACAAGGATCTGCGGCGGCAGCAATTCACGGCCAAAGCCTTCCAGCTCGCCGCCGTGGCCGAGTACCAGGCGCAGGTACAACGCAGAGATGGTGAAGGTCTTGCCGGTGCCGGCGCTGGCCTCGATCAGTTGGCTGCCGCGCAGGGGAAAGGCCAGGGCCAGGGGTTTGATGGCGCTCATGGGCGGGCCTCCTCGCTGGTCAGTGATCGCCAGGGGGCGGTTATCAAGGGTCGATAGAGGGTTTCGCACCAGCCTTCGAAATCCTCGCTGGCGACCAGCGTTGCATAATCGGGAAACTGCCGGGTAAGGGCCGGGCTTTCGCGGCGCTCGCCATCACTGTTGATGCCATCGCCTTCGTAGGCTTTAAGGGCCGCAGCCTGGGCTTTGTCCGGATCGGTCTGGCCGAGCCAGGCAAACGCAGTCTTGACCGCGACCGGCAGTGGTTCACTCATGCCGGCCTGCCAAGCCAGGAGCAGGTTGCCGAGGATATCCTGGGCAAGGCTTTGCTCCAGGGGAGCCAGCAAGAGTGTGTCATCGCTGGCCACCAGGCCCGTGCTCAACGGAAGGCCACAGGCGCAGGCCACCAGGTGATTGACCCATGGGCGGATCAGGCGATGCCACTTGCGGGTCTTGATCGAGCCGATGCTGTTGGGAATGGTGGTCACGCTGAGCAAGCCGCCATCGCTGCGTCGGTGCAGGCCGCTGACCCAGCCTTCGAGTTCAATACCCTGGTGTGCGTAGCTGACGGGTTCTGCGGTGTTGTGCGGCGTGGGCCAAAGTGCCAGGAGTTGCTGGTAGCGCTGCAACAGGTCAGGCAAAGGCTCGATCAGTTCGTTGCGCAGGCATTCGCCAAAGCCAACCATGGGCAGCAGGCCGCTGCCTTGCAGACGCTGGGCCTGGGCATCCAGGGCCTGCTCCAGATGATCCGGATCGCTCAGTGCAGCGGCGAGCAGGCTGTCACTCAAGGTGTAGCGCTGCAGGGCGTCGAGGACAAAGGGCTCTTCATCGGCCAGGGGTACCTCGGCGGCTTCGAAAAACACTTTGAGGCGCTGGCTGAAGAAATGCCTGACGGGGTTACGCAGGAAGTCCTGCAACTGGCCCAGGCTCAGGGGTTCTTCCTGAACGTAGGCTGACAGGCAGGTTGTTTCGAGGGCCAGGTCTTGGGCTTCGTGCAACAACTGCCATTCGCGGGCGTAGCTGAACAGCGGATCACCTTCGTGGAAATAGCGCGCGCTGAAGGGTTGCAAAGGGTGTTCCTGGGTCATTGCCTCCAGCAGCGGTTGCTCTTGGGCATGTTGCCAGCCGCTGGCGAGGTGATCGCGCAGTTGGCCGATCAGCACGGACGCCGGGCGCTCGCTGTTGTCACGGATGCTACGGCCGATCCAGCTTATGTAGAGTTGGTCGCGTGCCGAGAGCAAAGCTTCCAGCAACAGGTAGCGGTCGTCTTCGCGACGAGAACGGTCTCCGGGGCGGTAGTCGCTGCCCATCAGGTCGAAATCCAGTGGCGGTTGGGCGCGTGGATAGTCGCCATCGTTCATGCCCAGTAGGCACACCAGCTTGAACGGGATCGCACGCATCGGCATCAGGGTGCAGAAGTTCACCGCGCCGGCGAGGAAGCGCTGGGACAGACGGCCCTGGTCGAGACCGGCCAGCCAAGCCTCACGGACCACCGTCAGCGGTAATTCGTCGTACAGGCCGACGGATTCGCAGGTTTCCAGCCAGTCTTCCCGCAGTTGCTCCAACTGGCCCAGCAGATAGTCATCGTGTTCATTGCTGGCCAGGAAAAAGCGCTGCATCAGGTCTTGCAGGCGTACACCCCAGGCTTGCGGTGTCGCCGGTTGTGACAGGGCTTGGTGTGCATCGTGCAATGCGTCTAGCAAGGCTACCAATGGGCCGATCAGCGCAGCATCAAGGCCGCCGATTTCATCGTAGGGCTCAATGCCGGCGCAGGCGGCACCACTGCCAACGGCGTAGCCCAGCAGCATACGGCGCAGGCCGAACCGCCAGCTGTTTTGCTCCAGCTCACTGGGCAGGCCAAGACCTGCACGCTGCTCGGCGTTCAGCCCCCAGCGGATGCCGGCCCCCTCTATCCAGCGGTGCAGAGTGGGCAGGTCGCGCTCCTGGATGGCGAAGCGTTCACGCAGGGCGGGAACGTCCAGCAAGTCGAGGATTTCGCTGACCGGAAAACGGCTGTCGGGAAGTTTCAGCAGGTGCTCGACGGCGATCAACAGTGGATCGCGGCCCCGTTGGCCCTGGTCAGTGAGGGTGAAGGGGATGAAGCGCGGGTCTTTTTTGTCCAGTTGACCGAATACCGCACGGATATGCGGCGCGTAGCTGTCCACATCCGGGACCATCACGATAATGTCGCGAGGCCGTAGCGCGGGGTTTTCGCTGAAGCGCTGTAGCAGTTGGTCGTGGAGGATTTCCACTTCCCGCTGGGCGCTGTGGGCAATGTGGAAGCGGATCGAGGTGTCGTGCTGCAGATCGACGGCGGGCCAGCGCTCTCGCGTTTCGGGGAGGGGGCGCAGTTCGAGGATGTCGTCCTGCAGTTGGTTGAGGATTGTGGTCGGTTCGCTATCGCTGAACAGGTCGATGCGCCCGTCACGGAAAGCTGATCGGTAGCTGTTGGGATCGTCGTAGCTGTCCAGCAGGTTGATGTAGTCGCGACCTTGCTTGCCCCAGGCGGCCAACAGTGGATGGGCGTGCTGGTGCAGGGTTTGCGGGTCGATGGTGACGGGCATACCGGTCTTGCGCGCCTGGCGCTTGTATTCGTTTCGCAGTAGGTCTTTGTCGGCAACGATGTCAGACCAATGGTGGCGGCAAGGGTTATGCACGCAAAGCAGGACCTGGCTGAAACGGGCCAGGCCGGCCAGCGCTTCAAGCGCCTGGGCGGGCAAGGAAGATATGCCAAACACAATGACCCGAGACGGCAGGCCTTGGGGGGCGGTGTCCAGCTTGTTGATGCGCTCGATAAAGCGTTGATGGACCCCGGCACGGCTCTGCGCCATACCCTCCTCGCCGACATCCAGCAGCAATGCTCGCCATAACTCGGCCTGCCAGCAGTTGGCCGGGCTCAGGGGTTTGGCCTCGCCTCGGCCGTTGCGCAGTTGGTGTCGACCGGCGGCCCAGTCTTCCAGCCAGTCCGCACGATAGACCTGGTATTGGTCGAACAAGTCGGCCAGGCGTTCCGCCAGTTGGTAGCGTTTACGCAGGTCGGTGTCATGGGTAAGGAAGCGTTGCAGGGGCTCGAAGTGCGGCTGGTCGATCAGCTCGGGCAAGAGGCGCATGAGACGCCAGGTCAGCGGGGCTTTGTCCAGAAGGGACTTGACCGGGATTTCGTCGCGGCCCAGGACCATGCGATAAAGCTGCCACATGAAACTGCCGGGCAACTGCACGTCGATTGCAGCGGCGATTCCACAGCCGCCCGTGTCGTCATCTTCTGGATCTTCAGCAAGCGCCAGTTTGAGCCATTGTGCGATGCCGTTGCTTTGCACCAGGGCGATTTCGTTTTCCAGGGGAGCCAGTGGATAGCGACGCATCCAACTGACGACCAGGCTGCGCAGCTCATCCAGGCGATTGCCGTGGACGACCATGAATCCAGCACTGAGGGACGTTGCATCCGGCATAACGGCTTCCTTGGGAAAAGCAAAATCGAGGCAGCGACTTTAGCATTGAAGGGCGTTATGGGCGGTGTTGGACTAAGCGCAAAATCCCATCAGCGCTTTTCTACCGCCCAAAACAAAACCCCAACTGCTTTCGCAATTGGGGTTTCGGAATTTAATCTTGACGATGACCTACTCTCACATGGGGAAACCCCACACTACCATCGGCGATGCATCGTTTCACT
>NZ_VFEV01000006.1 GCF_007858275.1 Pseudomonas proteolytica | reverse complement strand
AAGACCCAAGCCCTGGTAATCCTCGCCCGCAAGCTCTGCCGGGTGGCATTCGCGCTGATGAAAAACCAGAGCGAATACCAACCGAACTTAAGGTTGCAGGGTTTACCTGCAACATAGAATCTCCCACAGTGGTGATCTCATTTCAACTCATAGAACGGTGTCTACAACCCTTCATCCAACACCTTCGACAACATGTCGACAAAGAAATCCACACTGCGTTTAGACGTGACCATCGGCGGCTTGATCTTGAGGATGTTCAGATAGTCCCCGGTCGGTTGCATGAAAATCCCCAGTTCACGTAGACGATCGCACAACCGCGCGGTCTCTTCGGTGGCCGGCTCCAGCGTCTGCCGATCCCGCACCAACTCCAACCCCAGATAGAAGCCCGAGCCATGCACCGCTCCCACCAGAGGATGGCGCTCGATCAACGCTTGCAGCCGCGCCTTGAAATGCGCGCCGACCACCTGGGCGTTTTCCCAGAGTTTTTCTTGCTCCATCACATCCAGCACCGCCAGGCCAATCCGGCAACTGACCGGGCTGCCGCCTGAGGACGAGAAGAAATACCCTTCGGCCTCCAGCGCTTCGGCGATTTCCCGGCGGGTAATCACCGCGCCCAGGGGCTGGCCGTTGCCCATGCCCTTGGCCATGGTGATGATGTCCGGCACCACGCCCTGCTCTTCAAAGCCCCAGAAGAAATGGCCCATGCGTCCGTAACCGACCTGCACTTCATCGGCAATACATACCCCGCCCTGGGCGCGGACCAGGGCGTACACCTGCTGCAGGTAGCCCGGCGGCAAGGAAATACCGCCGGCATTGCCATACACCGGCTCGCAGATAAAACCCGCCAGTTGGCGCTGGCTGGCCGCGATCTTCGCCAGGTTGTGCTCGACGCTGCGCACATAATCCGGCGCACTGTGCGGGCCACGGAATTGGCCACGATAGGTATTGGGCGCGGTCACCGGATGCACCCAGTCTGGCCGGCTGCTCAAGGCCTGGGGGTTGTCGGCAATCGAAGTGGACACCGCATCGGCCGCCACCGACCACCCGTGGTAAGCCTCCAGCACGCTGAGCATGTCGCGCCCGCCGCTGTAGGCCCAGGCCAGGCGGATCGCCAGGTCGTTGGCTTCGGTGCCACTGTTGACCAGGAACACCCGGTCCATGGAATCCGGGGCCAGGGCCAGCAAGCGCTCGGAGAACTCGGCAATCGCGGCGTAGTGAAAGCGTGAGTTGGTGTTGAGCAACGACCACTGCCGCGCCGCCACCTGTGCCATGCGCGGATGGCCGTGGCCCAGCACCGCGACGTTGTTGAGCATGTCCAGATAGGAACGGCCCTGCATATCGATCAGATGGTTGCGCCAGCCGCGCTCGATGCGCGGCGGGTCAACGTAATAGTGCTTCTGCGAGCGCGCAAAGCTGGCATCGCGCCGGGCCAGCAAGGCGTGTGGATCCAGCTCCGGCTCGGCGTCGCAGGCAAGACCCAGCAGCGTCGCCGGCGAGGGGCACAACGCCTGCCAGGCCGCAGCGCGCGATGGCGTGCAGAACAAAGGTGGCTCAAGGTCGACGCGGCACAGTTGCACCGCCAATAGCCCGCCAGCCTCACCCAGGACCTGGCCCTTGAGCACCGCGGCACCGGCTTGCAACGTCGGTTCAACCCCCCACAGCCATATATTCAGTTGCGCACTGTGCAGACACAGGCCGCCATCGGCCGTGCGCCGCAGGGTGCCGGCAAACGGCGCTTGTACGACCGTACCCGCAGGCGCATGCAGTTCCACATGCAGCGCGAAGGTATCGGGTTCGACCGCGCAATCGGGGCGCGTGCGGGACAGGCGATATTGGCCATAACGGCTGGCCGCCAAGCCATGGGCCGCCGCCGCTTGCTGCAATAGTTGCTGATCGATGCCAGGGGCTTCCCAATTACCTGCTTCAAAATGCGGGCTGAGCACGCCCAGGTCGACCAGAGCGAACTCGCGTCCCACCAGGCCCGGCAGCAGCGGGGCAAAGTCTTCGCTAGCGGTGAACGACGGGGTAGCACCGACGCAAGCCAGGATCGCCGACTCCATCAACTCAAACGGCACCGAGGTGGCTACCTGGAAGATTTCCCACTCGTGCTCGGCATTCTTCAACAGGTAGGTGTTATCCGGGTCCAGGCGCTGCTGCTGTTCACTGCTCAACACCAACACCGCCGCGCGGGCCACGATCAGCGGCCACAGCGCCTGCAATTCTTGCGGCTGCAGGGGCGTCAGGGCGTGACAGGCCTGGATCGCCGGCAGGATCGCGAACGGGTCGCCCTCGGCGTGGTGCAGTAACGCGGCGCAGGTCACCGACAGGTCGGCAATCCGCCAGGTGTGCACCAGGTCGCCGAAATCGATGACCCCCTGCACCCGCCAATGCCGCTGGGCATCGCGCTGCCAGACCACATTGTCGTCGGTGATATCCATATGCACGGCTTGCCAGGGCAATTGATCGGCCAGGGGCCGGATGCGCTGCTCGACCTGTGCGGCGACCCGTTCCAGGGCCGCGCGGTGCGGCAGGTTGTCGAGTGTCGACAACAAATGGCTGATCAACTCCCCGGCATGGCGCGGGTCCCACTGCAGCGTGCGCGCAAGGCCCGCATGGGTGAAGCCGGCCAACGCCTGGCTCATCTGCCCGCACAGCCGGCCAAAACCTTCGATCACCTCACGGCCCAGGTGCGGCAGGTGGGTCAGCGGCTGGCCTTCGATATAGTCCAGCAAACGTACATGCAGGGTTTGCCCGGCGACCGTCACGGTCAGCAGTTGCTCGCCGTCGAGGGCCCTGATGACCTCTGGCACCCGCACCTCGGATTGCAAGTGCGCCAGGGCCGCATGCTGGGCGTGCAGCTCCATGGCGGCATACTCGCCACGGCAGATTTTCAGGACGAAGCGGCCACGGTCACTGTCGACGCGGTAATTGAGGTCTTGCTGGCTGCCCAGGGACTGCAGCGTGCCACTGAGGCCGTAATGCTGCTCCAACAACTGCAAAGCCTGCTGCGGCCCGACCTGCGGGCACGACAAACTGGCGCGGTGGATCAATGTATCGAGCAACATGTGACGGCCCCTGGTTTTTTGTCCGGCGCTTATATCGCCATTGTTGATAGGTTTGATGCAACCCTAACCCATTGTGATTGTCTTCTTTGAGCACGCAAGCCGGGCCAATCTGACCACCGCCCCTTGCACCGCCCATCGCAAGCCCGCAAGCTATGCCCCATTCGCTCAATGTCCGTCTAAGGAAAAGGCCTCCCGACATGCGTATTCTTGTTACCGGTGGTGCCGGTTTTATCGGTTCCGCACTGATCCGCCATTTGATTCAAAACACTGAACATGAAGTTCTCAACCTCGACAAACTGACCTACGCCGGCAATCTTGAGTCGCTGACCAGCATTGCGACCAATGCCCGCTATGAATTCGTCCAGGCCGATATCATCGACCAGGCCACCGTCAGCGCAGTGCTGGCACGCTTTCAGCCCCAGGCCATCATGCACCTGGCAGCCGAGTCCCATGTCGACCGCTCCATCGACGGCCCGTCGGACTTTATCCAGACCAACATCGTCGGCACCTACAGCCTGCTGGAAGCCACTCGCGCTTACTGGCAACAGTTGGCAGAGCCGGCCAAGAGTGCCTTCCGCTTCCATCACATCTCCACCGACGAAGTGTATGGCGACCTGCATGGCGTGGATGATCTGTTCACCGAAACCACGCCTTACGCGCCAAGCTCGCCCTACTCCGCGAGCAAGGCGGCATCCGACCACCTGGTCCGCGCCTGGCAGCGCACTTACGGCTTGCCGGTGCTGCTGACCAACTGCTCGAACAACTACGGGCCGTTCCACTTCCCAGAGAAGCTCATCCCGCTGGTGATCCTCAATGCCCTGGCAGGTAAAGCCCTGCCGGTGTACGGCGACGGCCTGCAAGTGCGCGACTGGTTGTTTGTCGAAGACCACGCCCGTGCGTTGCTCAAAGTGGTCACCGAAGGTGTGGTGGGCGAGACCTACAATATCGGCGGGCACAACGAGCAGAAAAACATCGACGTGGTCCGTGGCATCTGTGCACTGCTCGAAGAGCTGGCGCCACAGCGCCCGGCCGGCGTTGCCCAATTCAGCGACCTGATCACCTTCGTCAAGGATCGCCCAGGCCACGACCAGCGCTACGCCATCGACGCCAGCAAGATCGAGCGCGAATTGGGCTGGGTTCCTGAAGAAACCTTCGAAACCGGCCTGCGCAAGACCGTTCAGTGGTACCTCGATAACCTGGAATGGTGCCGTCGGGTCCAGGACGGCAGTTACCAGGGCGAACGACTCGGTAACACCGAAGCGAAGGACCTGATTGCATGATGAAGGGAATCGTACTTGCCGGTGGCTCCGGGACGCGCCTGCACCCCATTACCCTGGGGGTTTCCAAGCAACTGCTGCCGGTGTACGACAAACCGATGATCTACTACCCGATTTCCGTGCTGATGCTCGCCGGAATCAAGGAGATCCTTGTGATCTCCACACCGGTGGACTTGCCGCAGTACCGCAACCTGCTAGGTGACGGTAGCCAGTTCGGCGTGCAAATCAGCTATGCCGAACAACCCTCGCCCGATGGCTTGGCACAGGCCTTCCTGATCGGCGAAACATTCATCGGTAATGACCCGGTTTGTCTGATCCTGGGTGACAACATCTTCCACGGCCAGCATTTCAGCGAGCAACTGCGCGCCGCCGCCAAGCGTCCATCCGGCGCGACGGTGTTTGGCTACTGGGTCAAGGATCCGGAGCGCTTCGGCGTAATTGATTTCGACGCTGAAGGACGCGCGCTGTCCATCGAAGAAAAACCCGCCAAGCCAAAGTCCAGCTATGCCGTGACCGGCCTGTACTTCTATGACAACGATGTGGTCAAGATCGCCAAGGCCGTCCAGCCATCGCCACGGGGCGAATTGGAGATCACCGACGTCAACAATGCCTACCTCAAGCGTGGCGACCTGCATGTCGAACGCTTCGGCCGTGGCTTCGCCTGGCTCGATACCGGTACACATGACAGCCTCCTGGAAGCCTCGATCTATGTTCAGACCATCGAGCACCGCCAGGGCCTGAAAGTGGCTTGCCTGGAAGAAATCGCCTACGAGAACGGCTGGATCGACCGCGACCATCTGCTCGAACGGGCCAAATACTTCGGCAAAACTGGTTATGGCCAGTACCTGTTCACCCTCGCTGGGGAAGCCAAATGAATGTGAGCGGTACACCCTTGAAAATCCTCATCACCGGCCAACACGGCCAGGTTTCCCGCGAGCTGCAACAGCGGCTGCAGGGCCTGGGCGAACTGGTGGTGCTCGGTCGCGACCAGCTCGACCTGGCCAACCCCGAACAGATCCGCCAACAGGTCCGCAGCCATCGCCCCGGGCTGATCATCAACGCGGCGGCGCATACCGCTGTCGACCAGGCCGAGAACGAGCCCGACATCGCCTTCGCGATCAATGCCACGGCGCCCGGTGTCCTGGCCGAAGAAGCCAAGGCCCTGGGCATCCCGCTGATCCACTACTCCACCGACTACGTGTTCGACGGCAGCAAGCCTGCGCCCTTCACCGAGGACGATGCACCCAACCCGTTGGGCGTCTACGGTATGAGCAAGCTGGCGGGCGAACAGGCCATCGCGGCAGTGGGTGGTCAGTACCTGATCCTGCGCACCAGTTGGGTGTATTCGAGCCATGGCAAGAATTTCCTGCTGACCATGCAGCGCCTGCTCCAGGAAAAAACCCACATGCGCATCGTCGCCGACCAGATCGGCGCACCGACCTGGGCCGGGACCATCGCCGACAGCACCCGCGCACTGATCGAGCGCTGGCAGGCTGGCCAGGCCGGCGAGTGGGGCGTGTATCACCTGACGGCCCAGGGCGAGACCTCGTGGTTCGGCTTTGCCCAGGCCATCGGCGAGCAATTGCTGGCCGAAGGCAAGGCCTGCGCCGCGCTTGCAGGGATTCCTGCCAGCGAGTACCCAACGCCCGCCAAGCGCCCGTTGAACTCGCGCCTCGATTGCAGCCGCCTGCAACAACAATGGCAAGTTAGCCAACCGCAGTGGCGCGAAGCATTGCGCGAGTGTCTTGCACAGCAGCACTAGGCATAATGCGCCTGTACCCACAGGCGCAGACTTACATGACTCCACCCCTTCCACGCAGACCCCGCTGGCGCAGCCTGGCCTTGCTGGCATTGTGCCTGGCGCCACTGCTGTGGCCATTGGAGCATCTGGCCGAGCGTTACTACCGCAGTGAGCTGGCCGGGCAGAACCGCCAGACCCTCGACCTGTACGTCGCCAACCTGCTGGGCACCCTGCACCGCTACGAAGTGTTGCCGCAGATCCTCGGCGACCTGCCGGCCCTGCGCACCGCCCTGGCAGCGCCCCAGGTCAGCACCAACCTGGTGGCCGCCAACCAATTGCTCAAGCAGGTGGCGGCCCAGGCGGGCGTGGAAGTGATGTACCTGATGGACACCCGCGGCAAGACCCTGGCCGCTTCGAACTGGGACAAACAAGACAGCTTCGTCGGCCGCAACTTTTCCTTTCGGCCTTATTTCAGCGAAGCCATGGCCGGGCGCCTGGGCCGCTTCTTCGGCCTGGGGACCACGTCGGCCAAGCGCGGGTACTTCTTTGCCGCTGCGGTGCGCGAAGACGAACATGTGATCGGCGTGCTGGTGGTCAAGGTTGACCTGGACCACACCGAAAGCCTGTGGGGCCAGACCCCCGAACAATTGCTGGTCACCGACCACAATGGCGTGGTGATCCTGACCTCACGCCCACAATGGCGTTTTCGCACCACCCGGCCACTGACCGAGGCCGAGCGCCAGGCCATCATCGCGATCCAGCCCTACCCGACCCGCGATCCGCAGCCCCTGAATTTCAGCTCCAGTGCCTGGCTGCGTCAATCCACCGAAATCGCCGAAACCGGCTGGAATGTGGAAATCCTTGCCCCCCGCACCCTGATCGACCGCCCCGTGCGCACGGTAGTCGCGGTCGGCGGCGCGACCTTGCTGGTGCTGATGCTGCTGCTCGGCCTGATGATGCAGCGCCGGCGCCATTACCTGGAACGCATCGCCTTTGAAGCCAAGGCCCGGCGCGAGCTGGAAATGCGCGTGGCCGAACGGACCAGCGACCTCGAAGGCCTCAACCGCCGCCTGCGCCAGGAAGTACTGGAGCGCGAAAATGCCCAGCAGGAGCTGGTACGCGCCCAGGATGACCTGGTGCAAGCCGGCAAACTGTCGGCGCTGGGTACCATGTCGGCGAGCATCAGCCATGAGCTCAACCAACCCCTGGCGGCCATCCGCAGTTACGCGGAAAACGCCGGGATTCTCCTCGACCACCAGCGCACCGATGACGCCCGGGGCAACCTCAAGTTGATCAGCGAACTGACCGGGCGCATGGCCTCGATCATCGCCCACTTGCGCGCCTTTGCCCGCCGCGACCGGCATGCCCCGGAAAGCGTAGCCCTGCAACCAGCCCTGGACGACGCGCTGGCGTTGCTGGCCAAGCGCCGGCGGGCCATGGAAGTGGAACTGATCCGCGACTTGCCAGAGGCATCCCTGTGGGTAGAAGCCGGGGAAACCCGCCTGCGCCAGGTACTGGGCAATCTGCTGGCCAACGCCCTGGACGCCCTGACCGAAAAGGGCCCGCCGCGCAAACTGTGGCTGAGTGCCGAATCCACCGATCAAGGCGTCAACCTGTACATCCGCGACAACGGGCCGGGGTTCTGCATGGAAGCCCTGGGGCGCGCCGGCGAGCCCTTCTACACCACCAAGACCCGCACCCAGGGCCTGGGGTTGGGCCTGGCCATCTGTGACACCCTGATGCGTGCCTTTGGTGGCGAACTGTTGTTTGCCAACCACAAGGAAGGCGGCGCACTGATAACCTTGAAACTGCGCGCCGGAGCACCTGGCGTCAGTCTGCAACCGTCCGAGGACCGCAGTGTATGAGTATCGATAACCAGATTCAGGTGGTGTTGATCGACGATGATCCACACCTGCGTCAGGCCCTGTGCCAGACCCTGGACCTGGCCGGGCTGAAAGTCCTGCCCCTTGGCGAAGCCACTGGCCTTACGGCGCAGCTGTCGCGCGACTGGCCGGGAGTGGTGGTCAGCGACATTCGCATGCCCGGCATGGATGGCCTGGAGCTACTCGCCGAACTTCACGGCCAGGACCCGGAGCTGCCGGTGCTGCTGATCACCGGCCACGGCGATGTGCCACTGGCGGTGCAGGCGATGCGCGCCGGCGCCTATGACTTCCTCGAGAAACCCTTTGCCAGCGACGCCCTGCTCGACAGCGTACGCCGCGCCCTGGCCCTGCGCCGGCTGGTGCTGGACAACCGCAGCCTGCGCCTGGCCCTGAGTGATCGCCAGCAACTGAGCACCCGTTTGGTGGGCCAGTCGGCGCCGATGCTGCGCCTGCGCGAGCAGATTGGCGCGCTGGCGGCGACCCGCGCCGATGTGCTGATCCTCGGTGAAACCGGCGCCGGCAAGGAAGTGGTGGCACGCGCCCTGCACGACCTGTCGAACCGCCGCACCGGGCCCTTCGTTGCCATCAACGCCGGGGCACTGGCCGAATCCGTGGTGGAAAGCGAACTGTTCGGCCATGAGCCGGGGGCGTTTACCGGGGCGCAGAAGCGGCGGATCGGCAAGTTCGAGTTTGCCAACGGCGGCACGTTGTTCCTTGATGAAATCGAGAGCATGAGCCTGGATGTGCAGGTCAAGTTGCTGCGCCTGTTGCAGGAGCGTGTGGTCGAGCGCCTGGGGGGTAATCAGCAGATCCCGCTGGATATCCGCATCATCGCCGCCACCAAGGAAGACCTGCGCCAGTCCGCCGACCAGGGGCGTTTCCGTGCAGACTTGTACTACCGCCTGAACGTCGCGCCGTTGCGCATTCCGCCCCTGCGTGAGCGTGGCGAAGATGCCTTGATGCTGTTCCAGCACTTTGCCGACGAGGCCAGTAGCCGCCATGGCCTGCCGTTGCATGAATTGCAACCCGGCCAACGGGCAATGCTGTTGCGCCATAACTGGCCGGGCAACGTGCGGGAGTTGCAAAACGTCGCCGAACGCTTCGCCCTCGGCCTGGAACTGGCCCTGGACAGCACACCCGACGGCCCGGCGCCCGGCGTACCGATGTCTACCGGGGGCTTGAGCGAGCAAGTCGAGCACTTTGAAAAAGCCTTGATCGCCGCCGAACTCGGCCGCCCCCACAGCTCCGTGCGCAGCCTGGCCGAAGCCCTGGGGGTGCCACGCAAGACCTTGCATGACAAGCTGCGCAAACATGGGTTGAGCTTTGCCGACAGCGGCAACGCCCACGCCGATGACGAATGACCTTTCCCACCCGCCAAGAGGCCGCCATGAGCCGCGATAGCCGTTACCTGGAATCGATTCTGCACCATGACATCCCCCTGACCCGGGAGATGGGCCTCAAGGTGCTCGACTGGCAGGACCGGCAACTGCGCCTGCACTTACCGCTGCAAGCCAATATCAACCACAAGAGCACCATGTTTGGCGGCAGCCTGTACTGCGGCGCCGTACTCGCGGGTTGGGGCTGGCTGCACCTGCAATTGCGTGAGGAAGGGGTTGAAGACGGGCATATCGTGATCCAGGAAGGGCAGATCAGCTACCCGTTGCCTGTCACCCAGGACGCCACGGCGATTTGCCCGGCCCCGGAGGACAAGGTATGGAAGCGCTTTTTGGCGACCTACCAACGCCATGGCCGGGCGCGGCTGGCGTTGCAGACATGGATTGTGAATGAGGGCAGTGAAGCGCCGGCGGTGGTGTTTACCGGGCAGTACGTCCTGCACCGCTAAACCCTGCAACACATAACCAATGTGGGCACAGGGCTTATGTGGGAGCGGGCTTGCTCGCGAAAGCGGTGTATCAGTCAGCACTTGTATTGGCTGATACACCGCTTTCGCGAGCAAGCCCGCTCCCACATTTTTGATCGCGGCGGTTTATGACCTTGCCAGCGCCAGCAAGCGCTCGCGCCAGGCGGCCTTGGCCGGCAAGGCCAGGAAGAACGGGTTCAACAGCGACGCCCGCGCCGGGTAGCTGAACCGCTGGCCATTCAATTCCAGCACTTCGCCGCCAGCGCCCTCCAGCACGCCCTGGGCAGCGGCGGTGTCCCACTGCGAGGTTGGTGCCAGGCGCGGATAGCAATCGGCGCTGCCTTCGGCCAACAGGCAGAATTTCAAGGAGCTGCCGATATTGGCCAGCTTCAACTCCCCGAGCCCTTCGCTCAAGCCGTCGAGCAAGCGCTCCTGTTCGGGGCTGGTATGGCGACGGCTGGCGACTACGGTGAACGCCTCGCCGGCGGCGGGTTTCTGCCGCACCTGGATCTGCCGGGGCGCGGCATTCACGTCGGAGCGCCACGCCCCAAGCCCGGCACCACCGAAGTAGCAACGGCCACTGGTGGGCATGGAAACCACACCAAACACCACACGCCCGTGTTCGATCAAGGCGATGTTGACGGTAAATTCTTCACTGCCACTGATAAATTCCTTGGTGCCATCCAGTGGGTCTACCAGCCACCAGCGCTGCCAACCGGCACGCACGCTCTGGTCGATATCGGCGTCTTCTTCCGACAGCACCGGGATGCTCGGATCCAGCGCGGTGAGACCGTCAAGAATCAGATGATGGGCGGCCAGGTCGGCGGCGGTGACCGGCGAATCATCCGCCTTGGCCGTCACGGCCACATCGGCACGCCAATACGGCAGGATCACCTCACCGGCCTGGCGGGCCAGTTCGATCACCGGGGCAATGTAAGGGTGGCCGAGGAACAATTCACTCATGGCTGGTAGGCTCCGCGCTGGGCCAGCAGGTCACGCACCAGATACAACGCGGCCAGGGCGCGGCCTTCGCTGAACTGCGCGTGCTGCGCCAGCTGTGCAAGCTCGCGCAGGTTGACCCGGTCCACGCGCATCGGCTCGGGTTCGTCACCCTCCAGGCGCTCTTCGTAAAGCTCGGTGGCCAGCACCACCTGGATTTTCTGGCTCATATAGCCTGGGGACAGAGACAGTTCGGTCAAGTGTTCCAACTGCCGTGCGCCATAGCCCGCCTCTTCCTTGAGTTCACGGTCTGCCGCCGCCAGCACGTCTTCGCCCGGTTCGATCAGGCCCTTGGGCAAGGACAGTTCATACTCATCCGTGCCGCCGCAGTATTCTTCCACCAGCAGCGCGTGGTCAGCGTCGATCATCGCCACGATCATCACCGCGCCATACCCTGCGCCACGGCCCACCAGGCGCTCGTAGGTCCGCTCAACGCCATTGGAGAAGCGCAACTGCACTTGCTCCACGCGGAACAAACGACTACTGGCGACAATTTCGCGGGCGAGGACGGTGGGTTTCTGGCGCATAAAGGGCTCCTTGGCGTGATCGGGTTACTATACCGTGGCTTTTCCGATTGTCTGTGTCGGATATATTTACTTACCTGCTTGAGACCCCACCATGCCTCCATTGCCCTGGTCCGATATCGACACCGTCCTGCTGGACATGGACGGCACCTTGCTCGACCTGCATTTCGACAACCACTTCTGGATGGAACACCTGCCCCGGCGCTATGCCGAACTGCACGGGGTGAGCCAGGCCATGGCCGAGATGGAGTTGCAGCCGCTGTTCGAGCGTAACGCCGGCCAGTTGCAATGGTATTGCCTGGATTTCTGGAGCGCCGAACTGAAGATCCCGGTGCGCGAACTCAAGCTGGAAACCGCCCACTTGATCGCCCTGCGCCCGGATGCCGATACCTTCCTGGCGGCGATCAAACAGGCCGGCAAACGCGTGATCCTGATCACCAATGCCCACCGCGATTCGCTGTCGTTGAAGCTGGAACGCATTGAACTGGCACCGTATTTCGAACGGCTGATCAGTTCCCACGACTATGGGTTTGCCAAGGAAAACCCGCAGTTCTGGGACGCATTGCAGGCGGATATCGACTTCGACCCGGCACGTAGCCTGTTTATCGACGACACCTTGCCGATTCTGCGCAGTGCGCGGGATTTTGGCGTGGGGCATTTGCTGGCGGTCAAACAGCCGGACAGCCGCAAGGGGCCGAAGGATACGGCGGAGTTCGATGCGGTCGAGCATTACCGGGAATTGATTTCAGAATTATCGTTGTAGGAGCGAGCTTGCTCGCGAAAAACGTCTGGACAGCGCTTTCATTCAGGATGTCCGCGTTATCGTTAACGACCTTCGCGAGCAAGCTCGCTCCTACAAGGGGACAAGCTTACTCAGGAATACGCAGTGTCTGCCCTGGGTAGATTTTGTCCGGGTGCGACAGCAGCGGCTTGTTGGCCTCGAAGATTTTGTTGTACTTGTTGGCATCGCCATAAACGGTCTTGGAGATCGCGCTGAGGGTATCGCCGCTTTTCACCACAACAAAGCGCGAAGCCACAACGACGGGCCCGGCTACGGTGATTTGGTCATCCACAGTAGCCACGCCGGCAATGTTGCCCAGCGCCAACAGAATCTTCTCTTTCTCTTCCTGGCTGGCGACTTCACCGGTGACCGTTACCTTGTCACCGTCCACCGTGGTCTGCACATTCGGATTACCCAGGCCGACCTTGGCGACGTGATCCTTCAACTGCTCACTCGCGTTCGCATTACCCGGCGTCAACAGATCAACGATTTTCTCGCCGGCTTCTTTGATAAAGCTAAAAAGACTCATAGTGCGCTCTCCTTGGGATTGGGTTTCCAGATGCCAAAGACTAGACCAGTCTTACAGACCTTGGTTCCAGTCCGACCAATGACGCAAACGCGCTAGAATCCCCCCGCCATTGGAATAAGAGCCCGGAGCGAAGATGGACATCAAACAGCTGAAATTCCTCATCGCCCTCGACGAAACCCGTCACTTCGGCCAGGCGGCCGCGCGCTGCCACATTACCCAGCCGACCCTGTCGATGCGCCTGCGCAGCCTGGAAGAAGAACTGGAGCTACCGCTGGTCAATCGCGGCCAGCGTTTCGAGGGCTTCACCGCCCCTGGCGAGCGGGTGCTGGCCTGGGCGCGTACGGTACTGGCAGCCTATGACGGCCTGCAGGCCGAGGCGGCAGCCTGCCGCGGCAACCTGGTGGGGACATTGCGCCTGGGGGTGGTGCCGCTGTCGAGCTTCGATCCGCTGGCCTTGATGCAACAACTGCACAGGCAGCACCCCAGCCTGCGCTTTGAGCTATCGGCCCTGAGTTCCGAGCAGATCCTCGAACAACTGGCGAGCAATCGCCTGGATTTGGGCGTGTCCTACCTCGAGCGCCTGGACGCTGAGCGCTTTGACTCCCTGGCCCTGGACGAAACCCGCATGGGCCTGCTGTACGACCAACGGTTTTTCAGTTTTGGCGAAAAGCCCTTGAGCTGGGAGGCGCTGATCGAACTGCCCCTGGGCATGCTGACCAGCGGCATGCACTTTCGCCAGTCCATCGACCACAACTTCCACAGCCGCGGCCTGACCCCCCAACCCTTGCTGCAAACCGATGCCGTCCATCAGTTGCTGCAGGCCGTGAACGGTGGGCTATGTTGTGCGGTGATGCCCCTGGACGGCGGCCTTGATGCCCTGACCGAGCACCTGCGGCTGCAACCCATCGAAAACGCGCAAACCCTGGCCAAGCTGGGGCTGATCATGCGCCGCAGTGCGCCGCGTTCGGCGCTGGCCGAGGCGTGTTTTGCGCTTTATCAGTAATCGCCGCTGGAACCTTGATCGACGTCATCTATCGGCAGATCAGTACTGACGATTAGACGCGACCCTTTGTCGCGCCTAGTCTTCACTCTGAACACTTCGCCGGTGACTAGACTTCATGAACGCCCAGCGCCCAGCACGCGCGGCGCCCGCCCTGACAACGCCCGCGCCCGCCGCCAGCCAGAGTTATCAGTATTGCAACCTCGACCGCACGCAATCGGACAGCACCGCGCTGGCCGAGGAAGTCGCGTTGGCGATTGCCTATAACGACATCAGCCAGGCCGTGATGCTGGTGACGCCCACCGACCTTGAAGACTTTATCGTCGGTTTCAGCCTGGGCAGCGGCATCATCAGCGACATCAGCGATATCTACGACCTGCAACTGAGCGGCACAGGCTCGGCCCAGTACGCTCAGGTACAGATCTCCAGCCGTGCCTTCTGGAACCTCAAGCAACAGCGCCGGCAACTGGCTGGCACCAGCGGCTGCGGCCTGTGCGGAGTGGAAGCGCTGGAGCAAGCGCTGCCGGACCTCAAGGTGTTGCCGGGCGCACCATTGCCGCCTGCCGCGTGGCTGGAGGGCTTGCGCCAGCGCATCAGCGCCTTTCAGCCATTGGGCCAATACAGCGGCGCGGTGCATGCGGCGGTATTCATGAATAACCAGGGTGAACTGCTGCTGGGCCGCGAAGATATCGGCCGGCATAACGCCCTCGACAAACTGATCGGCGCCTTGGTCCGTCAGCACATCCCGACGGCAGGCGGCGTGGCAATTGTCACCAGCCGTTGCAGCCTCGAATTAATCCAGAAAGTCCTGCGCGCGGGCATCCAGACCCTGGTCAGCCTGTCGTCGCCCACCGGCCTGGCCCTGCAGTGGGCACGCCGGCACAACCTCAACCTTATCCACCTGCCGCAAAAAAGCGCGCCGCGGGTCTATAGCCCTGCGATGGAGTATCAGCCATGAGCAATCATCACCAAGCCGACCAAACCCCAACCCCGCGCTACAAGCCCTACAAAGGCCCGGCTGGCGGCTGGGGTGCGCTGATCAGCGTGGCGCAGGCGTGGCTGACCAGCGACAACGCGCTGAAGAATATCCGCATGATGCTCAAGACCAACCAGAACGGCGGCTTCGACTGCCCCGGCTGCGCCTGGGGTGACTCGCCGGAAAGCGGCATGGTCAAGTTCTGCGAGAACGGCGCCAAGGCAGTCAACTGGGAAGCCACCAAGCGCCGGGTGGACGCGGCGTTCTTCGCCAAACACAGCGTCAGCGCGCTGCTGGAACAAAGCGACTATTGGCTGGAATACCAGGGCCGCCTGACCGAGCCGATGAGCTACGACGCCGAGACCGACCGTTACAAGCCCATCAGCTGGGAGTCAGCCTTCGACTTGATCGGCCAGCACTTGCGCGCCCTGCCAAGCCCGGATATGGCCGAGTTCTATACCTCGGGCCGCGCCAGCAATGAGGCCGCATACCTCTATCAATTGTTCGTGCGCGCCTACGGCACCAACAACTTCCCGGATTGCTCGAACATGTGCCACGAAGCCAGCGGTGTGGCCCTGGCGCAGAGCGTGGGTGTGGGCAAAGGCACGGTGACGTTTGACGACTTTGAACACGCCGACGCGATTTTCGTCTGGGGCCAGAACCCCGGCACCAACCACCCGCGCATGCTCGAACCGCTGCGCGAAGCGGTGAAGCGCGGCGCCCAGGTGGTCTGTATCAACCCGCTCAAAGAGCGTGGCCTGGAACGTTTCCAGCACCCGCAACACCCGCTGGAAATGCTCACCAACGGCGACAAGCCAACCAACACTGCGTACTTCCGCCCAGCACTGGGTGGCGACATGGCCATCCTGCGCGGCATGGCCAAGTTCCTGCTGTTGTGGGAGCGCCAGGCCCAGGCCGAAGGCAAGGAGGCGGTGTTCGACCACGACTTCCTCAATGAGCACACGGTCAACGTGCTGGATTACCTGGCGAAGATCGACGACACCTCTTGGGATGAAATCGTCGAGCAGTCCGGCCTGAGCCTGGTGGAGATCGAGCAGGCGGCGCGCATGTACGCCAAAGGCAAGAACGTGATCATGTGCTGGGCGATGGGCATCACCCAGCATCGGCACTCGGTGCCGACCATCCAGGAAATCGCCAACCTGATGCTGCTGCGCGGCAACATCGGCCGCCCCGGCGCCGGCCTGTGCCCGGTACGCGGCCACAGCAACGTGCAGGGCGATCGCACCATGGGGATCAACGAACGGCCGCCCGTGGCCTTCCTCGATGCCCTGGAGCGCCGCTTCCAGTTCAAAGTACCCCGCGACAACGGGCATAACGTGGTCGAGGCAATCCACGCCATGCTCGAAGGCCGCGCCAAGGTGTTTATCGGCCTGGGCGGCAACTTCGCCCAAGCCACGCCCGACAGCCCGCGCACCTTCCAGGCCTTGAGCAACTGCGACCTGACGGTACAGATCAGCACCAAGCTCAATCGCAGCCACCTGGCCCACGGCAAACAGGCCTTGATCCTGCCGTGCCTGGGCCGTACCGACATCGATATTCAGGCCGATGGCCCGCAAGCGGTGACGGTAGAAGACTCGTTCAGCATGGTGCACGCCTCCAACGGCCAGCTGCAGCCACTGTCGAAGCTGATGAAATCGGAGCCGGCGATTCTCGCCGGCATCGCCGCTGCCACCCTGGGCAGCAAGCCGGTGGACTGGAACTGGTTGGTAGCCGACTACCGCCGCATCCGCGACTTGATCGCCGATACCATTCCCGGCTTCAAGGACTTCAATGAGCGCGTGCAACACCCAGGCGGTTTCTACCTGGGCAACAGCGCCGGCGCACGCCGCTGGAACACGCCGTCAGGGCGCGCCAATTTCCGCGCCAATATCCTGCCCAAGGACCTGGTGCATGAACGCACCCGCGCCACTGGCCAATTGCCCGACCTGATCATGCAGTCCATGCGTTCCCACGATCAGTACAACACCACCATCTACGGCCTGGATGACCGCTATCGCGGGGTCAAGGGCCAGCGCGACGTGCTGTTCGTCAACGAAGCCGACATCATCCGCCTGGGCTTCAAGCCAGGGCAGAAGGCCGATATCGTGTCGATCTGGGATGACGGCCGCGAGCGTCGGGTCAAGGGCTTTACCTTGCTGGCGTTCGATATTCCGGCGGGGCAAGCGGCAGCCTACTACCCTGAGGTCAACCCGCTGGTGCCACTGGAAAGCACTGGGGACGGTAGCCATACGCCTACTTCCAAGTTCGTGGCGATCCGCCTGGAAGCGGCCAGCGAGACTGGTTTGATAATGGCTAGAATCGCCTGATCGACTCCACGCCTGGGAACGATCTTACGGGCACAAAAAAGGCCGCTTTTGCATAAAAGCGGCCGTTCCGAAGTAGCTAAAGACCGGCAAAAACGACTTAAGTTCCCGAGTTAAAACAGTAACTTAGCTAATTGTATACAACCTGCACCACTGGTCGGAATTCGATTGTAAGAATATTCCGACAACCTCAGGATCGCGCCGTCATCCCCTTGAGGTTCACCTATGAAGTTCTCCTCGATTCTCTTGTTGTCCCTTGGCCTGGTCAGTGGCGCAGCCATGGCCGGTGGCACCACCGAAGCCGGTGTAGGCGGCGCATTGGGCGGGGTTCTAGGTTCAGTCGTCGGCCAGCAGATCGGCGGCAATACCGGTTCGGCCATTGGTGCGGCCCTGGGCGGCGCCGGCGGTAGCGCAGTGGGCGCAGACAAACGCAGCCGAGGCGAAGCAGCCATTGGCGGCGCACTGGGCGCAGCCGGCGGCAACGTGGTCGGTCGTAGTGTCGGCGGCAGCACCGGTAGCCTGATCGGTGCGGCAGCGGGCGGTGGTGCCGGCGGCGCGCTGGGCAACTACATGGGCAACAAGAGCGACGACGACGACCGTCGCTATCGCGGGCGCGATAACCGTCGCTACGACCGCGATGATCATCGTGGCCGTGGGCATGCCTATGGGCATCGCAAGAACAAGCATCACTACCGTCACCGGTAAATCCAAAGAACACTGCATACCCCGTGTGGGAGCGGGCTTGCCCGCGATTGCGGTGGGTCAGTTATTGGATACTTGACTGATCGACCGCCATCGCGGGCAAGCCCCCCCACATTTGCTTCGGTGGCGTTTATGCGTTCGGGGTCAGATCACCAACCGCTGCAAAGCCTCGCGCAACACCCCCGCAATCGCCACCGGCTGGTTTGTCGCCCGGTCGACAAACACATGCACAAACCGCCCCGCCGCGCAGGCTTCGTCTTCGCCAGCCTTGAACACCGCCAACTCGTACTGCACTGAACTGTTGCCCAACTTGCCCACCCGCAGGCCGATATCGATACGGTCGGGAAAGGCTATCGACGCGAAATAATCGCACGCCGAACTCACCACAAACCCCACCACCTTGCCGTCATGGATATCCAACCCACCCTGCTCGATCAGGTAGGTGTTCACTGCCGTATCGAAGAAGCTGTAATAGGTGACGTTATTCACATGGCCATACACGTCATTGTCGTGCCAGCGCGTAATGATCGGCTGGAAGTGGCGGTAATCGGCACGCTGCGGCATTGAGTCAGGCATGGGCAAGTCTCGTGAAAGTGAATTTACAGGTCGTTCAGATGGGCCCCGGCCCAATCCCGCACCTGGGCATACGGATACTCTTCCAGCGCGGCAAACCCTGGAATCCCGCGGGCCTTGAGTTTGGTAAACAATGGCACGCTGATCCCGCATAAAAACCGCGTCAACCGTTCAGCCCCCGGCAAGCTGCCGGTGTGCTGATGATGCCTGTGGATAAAATCCGCGCACAATGCCTGGAAGCTTTTATCCACAAGCGGCGCCAAGCCAGGGGGCGCTGGGAGATGGGCTATCTGGCCACGGCAAACCGAACAATGCCCGCACTGGCGGGGCGCATCCGCATCACCAAAATACTCGGCCAGCCGAAAGCCCAGGCAACGCTCGCTGGCGAACAGCGCCAGCATCCCATGGATCCGCGCCACTTCCGTGACTTCGTGCTGCTTGAAGCCTGTGTATAACTCGGCGCTCATGGCCTGGGGATCGAACCCGCTATCGAGCAGGCTGTAGACCTCGGTCATCTGCTTGCTCTCCAGCTCGATCAGCCCCTGCTCCTGGAAATAGTCCAGCGCCTTGACCACCCGCCCACGCTCGGCCTGGTGCAGTTGATAAAGCGCGTCGAAATCCACAGTGGCCCAGCTACGGGCCCGTTTGCATACCTGGATGATCGCGGCGACAAACTGCTGTCGCTCGCCGGAAAAACGCGCCAGCAACACATCCGGCTCCACCAGGTACTTGAAGCGATACTCGGCATAAAACGCATAGCGCGGTGCAATCACGCCCTTGAGCTCCAGTTGCACCAGCAAGGTCTTGAGCGGTAGCTCACGGATATTGCTCAGCTCTGCCAACGAGCGCAGCAGAAACTCCCATTGCCCGTCATCCCGGGCTGCCAGCAACTCCTCCAGCACCAGCCGGATGCCTTCCTGCTCGGGCGTATCGCCGTACACGAAGTTCTCCAGCACTGTGAGGCTGTCGCGATTGGCCAGCACCAGGCACTCGGAAGGCTGGCCATCACGACCGGCGCGCCCGATTTCCTGGCTGTAGTTCTCGATGGACTTGGGCAGGTCGAAGTGCACCACGTTGCGGATATCGCTCTTGTCGATGCCCATGCCGAAGGCAATGGTGGCGACGATGCAATTGGACTGCCCCCCCATAAACCGGCGCTGAATGCCCTCGCGTTGATCATGGGGCAGACCTGCGTGATAGGCCTCGGCCTGGATGCCGTGGCGGTTCAGGTGCTCGGCGATCTGCTCGGCGGTTTTCTGCAAAGTGACATAGACGATGCTCGGCTGGTTGGCCCGCTCACCCATCCACTCCACCAGGCGCCGGCGCTTGTCCACGCCGCTGACCGGCTCTACCCACAGGTTGAGGTTGGGCCGGTAGAAGCCCGTGGTAATCACATCCGCGGGGGCGATGGCGAACTTGGCCTGCATATCCGCAATCACCTTGGGCGTCGCGGTGGCCGTCAACAGCAGCGCCTGGGGAATCTTGAACTGGCGCTGGTAGTCGGGGAGCTTCAGGTAGTCCGGGCGGAATTTGTGGCCCCACTCGGAAATACAGTGCGCCTCGTCTACCACGAGTAACGAAATCGAAACGCTGTGCAAAAAGTTGCGAAAGCGCTCGTTCTTCAAGCGCTCCACGGAAATCATCAGGATTTTCAGCTCGCCGGAGCGGGCCCGGGCCATGACGTCATTGGCCTCCTCGCGACTTTGCGCCGAATCGATACTGCCGGCCGAAATACCATGACGCTGTAAAAAGCCCAACTGGTCCTGCATCAACGCCAACAGCGGCGACACCACCAGCGTCAGGTGCGGCAGCAATACGGCTGAGAGCTGATAACAGAGGGATTTGCCGGAACCGGTGGGAAAGATCGCCGCCGCCGACCGACCGGCCAGCACGGCGCTGACAGCGGCCTCCTGGCCTGGGCGAAACTGGGGATAACCAAAGACCTGCTGGAGGGTGTCGTGCATAAGCTGTCACTCCATTGACCGCTGAACAGACCTAAAACATAGCCCGGTATTTTCAGCGGTTCGAGAAAGGTCGCGAGGAAAAGAGAGACAGGATGATACACAGGCCAGGAGGCCCAGTCGGCAATCCGGCAAACACTCAAAAACCAATGTGGGAACGGGCTTGCTCGCGAATGCGGTGTATCAGATACACAGTCAGTGACTGACACTACGCATTCGCGGGCAAGCCCGCTCCCACATTTTTTACAGCATCGCTACAGCTCGATCAGCGGTTTTGCACACGCTCAATGGCTTTGTCATACACCGGGTTGGCCTTCTGCTCCTTGGCCAACTGGTAGTGGCGCAGCGCATCGGCAAACTGCCCGGCTGCTTCGTAGATCCGCGCGATGTTGTAGTAGGACCCGGCACGCACGGTAGCGGCGGTCGGGCCGCTGGCCAAAGCGATGGCCTTGCGGTTGGCCCAGATCGATTCTGCGGTGTTGCCGGCTTTCTGATAAGCCAGGCCGAGGTTGCCGTAGGCTTTGCCGAACGAGTTATCCAGTTCGATCGCCTGGCGGAAGTAGTCAATTGCCTGGTCCAGGTTACCGGCCTGGTAGGCAGCTTCGCCTTTGAGGTTCAGTTTTTTCGCATCACCCTGGACTGCAGAACTGACCACCACGGCATCAACCGCAACGCTGTCGTTGAGCAGCGGTTTGACTTCGTTGAGCACGTCCTTGGCTTCGACCAGCACGCCGGTGAAGGTATTGATGTCCTGGAAGTCGCCGCTGCCGGTCATGCGGAACACCGTCCACAAGTTGCCGGTACGATTGGTCGGCACGTAGTAGGTGCGCACCAGGGACTGGCCCATGTACACAAACACCTTGGCCTGGCTCTCGGACAGCGCCGTAGAGCCGGTGTTGGTGCGGTTGGAGAAGTCATGCACGGCGTACACATAGCTTTCGCCGTAGTGTTTTTTCTGCAGGGTGATGGTTTCCGGGCCGTAGCTGTCGGTGTCATCCACATCCAGCTCGGCGTCGGTGCCGGTCTTGCTGTTGAAGTAGATATTGTTGCCAGGGAAGATCATGTGGGAATCAAGGTCCGAAGGCGATTGCCCCCAGGTCAGCACCACACGCAGGCCGTCGAGGTTTTCCATCACCGGGCTGATGGCGTAGGTCATGCCTTTGCACGGGCATTTGACCACCAGGTTGGAGTAGCCAGGCTTCTTGATGATCAGCAGGTTGTCGGCGCCATCGGCCACTTCGCTGGTGAGGGTGACTTGACCCTGGGCGTTGGTGCGCCCCACCACGTTCTGCGCGCCGTTGCGTTGCAGCAAGACTTCGGCGTCGGCGATTTTCTGGTCCTTGACCACCGCACTGAGCACTTCAATCGGCAACTGCTCGGCCTGGACGGCAAACGCCAGCGCACACAAAGACATCGCCGAAGCGACACGAAGCAAACCCATGCTTAACTCCCTTTAAGTAGTGGGCGGAATCGCCCTACAAGATTTTGCGGTGAAACATACGCTGAATTCAGGCGGCTTGCCGGGATTTTATACAAAATGTGACGTGGTTTTTATCCCAACTATGGGTGGGCGCCTCTTAGCCCAACTTCAAGTATCGGAAGCCTCTGTAGGAAATCGCCAAGCAAGGCACCATACGCTTCCCAAACTACCTCCAGTGCAAACTCAACCCCCTACAGAATCAACCAAGCCTGATCGAAACTAGCGCCCTCTCAACCCTCTCGGCAAGAAATCCGTGGACCTTGAAAGGACTCAATACATTGGCCATTACGGGGTCACGTTCAGCGTGATTCGTTTCACCGTACGACCCAACAACAAGCAAGCACTTGCCAGTCTTTGCTTACTAGAAGCAAAGACCTCAGCGCAGGAAGTTCGCCTGCAACTACAAAATCTGTATGAGCGAATGCTCGCCCAAGACCTCCCTTGCCTCATGACAGTGGTCATTTCAAAACCGCTGACTAGAAAACAGGCAGATAGCTTGAACAACCGGAACAACGTCATCAAAGAAACTATATCGGGAGCGGTGGCAGCCCCAATTGGGCTCATGTCCAGCAAGGCAGAATCAATGGTCGAAAAAGCTACCAGCGATTTGATATCGCGCCAGCTACGCAACTTCCAGCATGCAGACATCATCATCGGCCTAGAGGCTCAGGTCAGCGGGGGAATTGGCCCGCAGCGCTCCAGCCTCTCACTACACGTGTACTCAAATGAGCCATAGTCAAATGCTCTATCTACAGGCGGCGATCTTCTTCGCCTTTTATCTGTTGCTGTATTACAAAATCACCGACTGCACACTCAGAAAACGTTTTGCTGTCACGTTTATAGCAAGCGGTTTGATCCTGACATTCTGGCTACCTTACGTAGCGATCATTCTTAGTATTCAACTGCTCCCCCTCGCTCTGTTCTTGATAGGCTTGGCACTGTTCTTCACCCGCAACAAGTACCGCTATCGCCATGACCAACCCCCTCACCCACTCCGGCGTGCCCCCACCATGAACCTGGCCCCGCACTTCCCAGAAGACCCCGTCATGCAGCAGCTCCTGCAATTGCTGCATGAAGAAATCGGCCTGCCCAAGCACAAGACCATCCGCCTTAAAACTTCGCTCAACTTCGACCTCGGGTGCGACGGCGCGGAGGCCAGGCAGTTTATGGAAGCGCTGGAGCAGGCATTTGATCTGGACCTGGGCGACTATGATGCCTACCGTTACTTCAACCCACCGGTGTTTGACGTGTTCCTCAAACATCGCGCCAAGGGCCGGGGCGAGAAGATGCCGCTCACCATCGGCATGCTTTACCTGGCCATCAAGACTCATAGCTGGGATACGCAGACGCTGGAAAATCTGAGCTAAAGAACACTGCGTCATTAATGTCTGTGGGCTCGTGATAGCGGTGGGTCAGTCAATGCATCCAGCGGTTGATACACCGCAATCGCGAGCAAGCCCGCTCCCACATTCGGATCTGCGCCTTTTTGCCGTCCTGCTCTACGTTCATAGAGATTTGCGCGCGCACAAAAAAGCCGCCCACTAGGGGCGGCTTTTTAACAGCTGGCGAATCTTACAACTTAGGACCCGCTGCCTTGATCGCGTCGCTCACTTCAAACTTCTTGAAGTTCTCGACGAACAGGCCGGCCAGAGCCTTCGCGGCTTCGTCGTAGGCTGCTTTGTCAGCCCAGGTGTTGCGTGGGTTCAACAGGCCAGTCTCAACGCCCGGTACGGCCAATGGCACGTCGAGGTTGATGGTGTCCAGGTGCTCGGTTTGCGCACCGATCAACGCGCCGCTCTGGATCGCTGCGATCACTGCACGGGTGGTCGGGATGTTGAAGCGCTTGCCAACACCGTAGCCGCCGCCGGTCCAGCCGGTGTTGACCAGGTAGACCTTGGAGCCGAAGCCGCGGATGCGCTTGATCAGCAGCTCTGCGTATTCGCCAGCCGGACGCGGGAAGAACGGCGCGCCGAAGCAGGTAGAGAACGTCGACTTGATGCCGCTGCCCGAGCCCATTTCAGTCGAGCCCACCAGTGCGGTGTAGCCGGACAGGAAGTGGTAGGCCGCTTGTTCTTCGTTGAGGATCGACACCGGTGGCAGCACGCCAGTCAGGTCGCAGGTCAGGAAGATCACTGCGTTCGGCTCGCCACCCAGGTTCTTCTCGGAACGCTTGGCAACGTGCTCCAGTGGGTACGCGGCGCGGCTGTTCTGGGTCAGGCTGACATCGGTGTAGTCGGCGTGCTTGGCATCGTTGATCACGACGTTTTCCAGGACTGCGCCGTGCTTGATGGCTTTCCAGATTACCGGCTCGTTCTTCTCGGACAGGTCGATGCACTTGGCATAGCAACCGCCTTCGATGTTGAACACCACGCCTTCGCCCCAACCGTGTTCGTCGTCACCAATCAGGTAACGGCTTTCGTCGGCAGACAGGGTGGTCTTGCCGGTGCCGGACAGGCCGAAGAACAGGGTCACGTCGCCGTCTTCACCGATGTTGGCAGCGCAGTGCATTGGCAGCACGTCAGCCGCCGGCAGCAGGAAGTTCTGCACCGAGAACATGGCTTTCTTCATCTCGCCGGCGTAACGCATGCCTGCGATCAGAACTTTCTTCTGGGCGAAGTTGAGGATCACGCAACCATCGGAGTTGGTGCCGTCACGCTCAGGTACGCATTCGAAGTTGGCAACGTTGAGCACTTGCCATTCTTCACGACCGGCCGGGTTGTACTGGGCCGGGTTGATGAACAGGCAACGACCGAACAGGTTCTGCCAGGCAGTCTGGGTGGTCATTTTCACGGCCAGGTAGTGGTCTTCGGCAGCACCAACGTGAACGTGGGAAACGAAATGCTCTTGCGCGTTGTTGAAAGCCTCGACGCGAGCCCACAGGGCATCGAACTTGTCGGCCGGGAACTTGCGGTTGATCGGGCCCCAGGCAATGGCGGCCTGGGTGGACGGCTCTTCAACGATGAAACGGTCGACTGGCGAACGCCCGGTACGGTGACCGGTTTCTACGACCAGCGCGCCGGTATCGGCAAGCACGCCTTCACCGCGCTGCAGGGCTTCTTTGACCAGATCGTCAACACTCAGATCGGTGTATACGGCGTTATTGGCTTGCGTCATGAGGTTCCCCGTCGGCCTATGGCCGAGTGCTCCAAACGTTTTGTAGTAGAAAGTTGCGCACTACTACCGCGAAAAAAGTGGGCCGGATTATGCCAGAAAAGCCCAAAAAAAGTAGGGCCCTCCCGTCAGAACACCTCTAATCCGGCGTTTGTCAGGTGATTTACCTGTGCTTAAACGTTTTAGTGGTGGGTGCCCGAAGGGGTGTCAACGCCAGCGCCAGCGAACAATTGGGCGATATCGGCAGCGTCGAACAGGTAGCGTTGATTGCAGAACTGGCAGTCGATTTCGATTCGGCCACCATGCTCCACAGCCAGGTTTTGCGCATCTTCCAGGCCCAGGCTCACCAGGGCATTGCCCGAACGCTCGCGGGAACAGCTGCAATGGAAACGCAGCGATTGCGCATCGAACAGACGCACCTCTTCTTCGTGGTACAGGCGGTGCAGGATGGTTTCGTTGTCCAGGCCCAGCAGCTCTTCGGCAGTCAGCGTACCGGCCAGGGCAGTGAGGCCGCGCCAGCTTTCTTCGCGCTCATCCTCATCCTTGATGCGGTCGGCCGGCAGCTGTTGCAACAGCAGGCCACGGGCGCGCTTGCCATCCGCATTGAGCCAGAAGCGGGTGCCCACTTGCTGGGACATGACGAAATAGTTGGTGAAGCAGTCGGACAGGGTTTCACCGTCCAGGTCGACAATGCCCTGGTAGCGCTGGCCAACGGTCGGGTCGATGGTCAACGCCAGTACGCCGTTGGGCATCAGGTCGGCGAGGGTCGCGTCCGCCGGGATCTGGTCCTCTTCATAACGGGCCAGGCCACGGATTTCGCGCTCGCTGGAGCACTCGATCATCAGCATGGGAACCGGGCCTTCGGAACGGGCCTGCAGAATCAGCAAGCCATCGAACTTCATGGTGCCGACCAGCAGCGACGCGGCGGCCATCAGTTCGCCGAGCAACTGTGCGACCGGCTCCGGATAGGGGTGCTTGGCAAGGACTTCGGCATAGCTGCGCTCCAGGGCAACCAGTTCGCCACGAGCGTCGTTGTCGTCAAAGAGGAAACGTTGGGTGAAGTCGGTATCCGGTAGATCAGTCATAGGTCTGGGTATCTGAATTGATGACAAAGTGATGACAATGTTTCTAAAATTATGCGCTTTAGCACCAATTTGGTGCGCTTTTCTTCCGATAGATGAAGAGTTTTAGAGCGAAGAGGAAACAGTTTATGAACAATCCGGGTTTGTTCCAAGCCAAGTGGAACCTCGGGCGATTGGCCCTGTGCAATTTACTCGCTCTGGGGCTGCTGTGTTTTTGGCTATGGCCCGCAGGCCAGATGCTTTGCGTGATATTCGACGAATGGCTGTTTCATCTACTCAACGACCCTCTGGCCAGCAACCCGACCTGGCTGCATGTCTGGGCGGTAGCGAGCCTGCGACCATTTGATGCGGTGGTCGGGGTAATCCTGCTGATGCTGCTGATTCGCGGCGAATGGGTGTTCAAGGCGATTGAGGTGCGCCAGGCGTTTTTTGGTTTCCTCGCGATCCTGCTGTTACTGCTGTTTATCCGCATGCTGTTTTCCAAGCTCGCGGCGCAGATGGGCTGGCAGCACAACAGCCCCTCTATGGTGATCAGCGGGGCGATCCACATGAGCGACTACTTCCCTGACCTGGAAAAAACCTGGGAGTTGAAGGACCGCTCCAGCCAGAGCTTCCCTGGGGACCACGCTTCGGTGCTGCTGATCTGGGGGATGTTCATGAGTGTATTTGCCAAGCGGATCGGGCAAGTCGTGCTGGTCTGGGGGCTGGCGCTGCTGTTCATGATGCCGCGCCTGGTGGCCGGTGCACACTGGGGGCAAGACGACTATATCGGTGGCGTGCTGCTGGCGCTGTTGGCACTGGGCTGGGGTTATTACACGCCGTTTACTGCGAAGGTCTCCGGTTGGCTGCTGCGCGTGACCGAACCGGTATTCGGGTTGTTGCAACGAGTACCTGTGATCAATCGCTTGAGCGTGATCCGCAACGCCTGAGCCCAGGTGCAGGAGCCTGGCCGGCTCCTGCACGTAAAGCCTCACTCATCATTGCCGCTGCCGCGAAACTTGAACAGGTCGCGGCGCTGTTTCTTGCTTGGCTTGCCGTCGGTGCTCATACCCAACGCTCCGGCCTTGCGCATGGCCGCCGCATTCTCGCGCTTGGCGATACTTGCCGGCGTCTCGGTATACAGCGCCTGCGCTTCGGGAGCGCCCCGGCGGACGATGGAAAGCGCCTGCACCACCACGGTCTTCTCTTCAAAGCCAACACGAATCTGCAACTCGTCGCCAATGTGCGGTTCCTTGCCCGGCTTGCAGCGTTCGCCACGGCAATGCACCTTGCCGCTCTCGATGGCGGCCTTGGCCAAGGCCCGGGTCTTGTAGAAACGCGCAGCCCACAACCACTTGTCCAAACGGACTTTTTCGTCATCTTCCTGCTTTTGAGCCACTTGAATTCCTCGCTCTGAAAAATGTCGCAACTTAACCGTCGAACCCCTTCGACGCACAAACGCCAAGGCTCACCTAAGATACGCCAGGTGTCAGGCGGTTTCCCTTCAGCCATGGTTTTTTATGGCGTGAAGATATCTGTCGCCATTTGGTGAATATTCTGCGTGAATACCGCGAATTCGGCTCCAAGCGCCCGTCAACGTTCCAGGGTTGTCATAATCTGTGAGCAGTTGGACGCTAGTGTCGTTTGACGTCGAAATATTTCTGATTGCCGGTTGTTCATATTGAAGACATTTGACCATTTGACCGTTGTCGGTCTGCGTGAATGGGTGGCGCTTCCCGATCTGGGAGTGGCGGGCCTGCGCGCGAAGATCGACACCGGGGCCAGTACCTCCAGCCTGCATGCCACCGAGATCGAGCCTTTTGAGCGTGACGGTGAAAAGTGGGTGCGTTTCACGGCGCACCTGGGCAGCGTGGTGCAACTGCGTCACCGGCGTTGCGAAGCGCCGCTGGTGGCGATGAAAACCATTAAAAGCTCCAACGGCCAGGCGCAGGTGCGCTACGTCATCAGCACCACCCTGGCCCTGGGTGATCGGGTATGGCGGGTGGAGTTCACCCTGGCTTGCCGCAAAACCATGCGTTACCGCCTGTTGCTAGGTTCCAAAGCCCTGATCGACGGCCAGTTGGTGGTCAACCCGGGGCTCAAGTACGTTCAAGACAAGCCGGTGTTCCCGGTCTCTACTATTGCTGCCACAGGTGTTGCATGAAGATCGCTGTGCTGTCGCGTAACCCGCGTCTGTATTCCACCCGTCGTCTGGTCGAGGCCGGCACCGAACGGGGCCATGAGATGGTGGTGATCGATACGTTGCGCGCCTATATGAACATTGCCAGTCATAAGCCGCAGATCCACTATCGGGGCAAACCACTGGAAGGCTTCGACGCGGTGATCCCGCGCATCGGCGCCTCGGTGACCTTCTACGGCTGCGCGGTACTGCGCCAGTTTGAAATGATGGGGGTGTTTCCGCTCAACGAATCGGTGGCCATTGCTCGCTCCCGGGACAAGCTGCGCTCCCTGCAGTTGCTGTCGCGCCGCGGTATCGGCTTGCCAGTGACCGGCTTTGCCCACTCCCCCGATGACATTCCCGACCTGATCGAGATGGTCAACGGCGCTCCCCTGGTGATCAAGGTGCTGGAAGGCACCCAAGGCATTGGCGTAGTGATGTGTGAAACCGCCACGGCGGCTGAGTCGGTGATCGAAGCGTTCATGGGCCTCAAGCAGAACATCATGGTCCAGGAATACATCAAGGAAGCCGGCGGCGCGGATATCCGTTGCTTCGTGGTGGGGGACAAGGTGATTGCGGCGATGAAACGCCAGGCCAAACCAGGGGAGTTTCGCTCCAACCTGCACCGGGGCGGCAGCGCCAGCCTGATCAAGATCACCCCGGAAGAACGCATGACCGCCCTGCGTGCGGCCAAGGTCATGGGCTTGAGTGTGGCGGGAGTGGATATCCTGCGCTCCAACCACGGGCCACTGGTGATGGAAGTGAACTCTTCACCGGGCCTGGAAGGGATCGAAACCACCACCAACAAGGATGTGGCGGGGATCATCATTCAGCATCTGGAGAAGAACAGCGGGCCGAACATGACTCGTACCAAAGGCAAGGGCTGAGAACCCTTGTAGGATCTGGCTTGCCAGCGATGACTGACTAACATTCAACATCAATGTCGACTGTTACATCTTCGCGCAGGCAAGCCAGCTCCCACATTTGATATTCGTAAGGGTTTAGACCGCATCTCGGGGCAACATCAGCCCCAACGGCAAGCGCACCCGCGCCTCCAACCCGCCATCGGCACGGTTGCGCAGTTCGACATTGCCGCCATGCATCGAAGCAATCCGCCGCACAATCGCCAACCCCAACCCGGTACCCTTGCCACCACGGGCACGGTCGCCACGGGTGAAGGGGTTGAAGATGCCCTCCAGTTCCGCCGGATCGATCCCTGCGCCACGGTCCATGACACTCAACACCACATAAGGCGCGTTGGTATCACCCGACACATAGGCGGCGACTTCCACCTCAGTCCCCGCGTGGTGCAGGGCATTACCGATCAGGTTGTTCAGCAGGCGCTTCATCGAGACCCGACGCAAGGCAAAGGGCTGGATCGGCTCCAGGCGCATGCGCACCTGCTCGCCGTTCTGGTTATAGGGCGCCACGACCTCGCGTACCAGGTCGGTCAGGTCGACTTCCTCTACCACCTCATCGCGACCATCGCGGATAAACGCCAGGAACTGGTCGAGAATCGCATCCATATCTTCGATGTCGCGGACCATGTCATCGGTAAGATCGGTGTGGTTGCCCATCAACTCCAGGGACAGGCGCAAACGTGTCAGCGGCGTGCGCAGGTCATGGGAAACCCCGGCCAGCATCAGCTCGCGTTCACGCCCGGCCTGTTCGACATCTTCGGCCATTTGATTGAACGCGCTGTACACCTCGGTCATTTCGCTGGGCGTGTCGCTGATTGGCAGGCGCACACTGCGACCTTGCCCCAGTTGCCTGGCAGCAAACACCAGGCGCTTGAGCGGCTGGTTGAGCTGGCGCACGAAAATCCAGGCCGACGCGGTGGAGAGCAGGCCAATGGCCAGGAACCAGCCGAGTACGTTCCAGATTTTCTGCCCCCGTAGCGGATGGGGATACAGTGGCACTTTCAGCCATCCATCCCCCAGGCTAGGGGCCCGGACCCACAACGCTGGCGAAACATGCATCCGTAGCCGCACCTCAGTGTCCTCGCCCAGTTCGGCCT
This sequence comes from Pseudomonas proteolytica, assembly GCF_007858275.1. Lineage (GTDB taxonomy): Bacteria > Pseudomonadota > Gammaproteobacteria > Pseudomonadales > Pseudomonadaceae > Aquipseudomonas > Aquipseudomonas proteolytica. The sequence goes on along the minus strand of NZ_VFEV01000006.1, from coordinate 155,645 downwards.
GCATCTGGCGCTGGTAGATCTCGCTATAAGGCCAATGCTGCTCGCCCTCGGGAACACCCGCGCCCACCACGCGAGTCAAGGTCGCCGCCTTGGCGATTTTTTCACGGTTCTCCGGATCGGCAGCCCAATAGGCACGCAATGTCAGCGCCACACCGTGGCTGTACTGTCGATCCACCAGCACGTCTTCGTTCATCAGCAGGTAAACGAGGGTCAGGGCCTTGGAAAACAGAACGACGATCAGCACCAGCCAAAGGGTGCGGGAGAAGAAACTCTGGGGGAACCACAGCGGGGTTTTCATAGAAGACAGCTAGACACCTGGCAAGAGCGAGCACGGCTCGCAGAATTGCAGACGCCGGGCATCCGGCCGACCCATTGGGATCGAACTCCGGAGTACCCGCCTGTGCAAATCATCGGTTACTTGGTTGCTGTGCCATCCGGCACAAACACGTAACCCACGCCCCACACTGTCTGGATATAACGCGGCTTGGACGGATCCGGCTCGATCATCCGGCGCAGACGGGAAATCTGCACATCGATGGAGCGCTCCAGGGCATCCCACTCGCGCCCCCGGGCCAGGTTCATCAGCTTGTCACGGGTCAGCGGTTGGCGAGCGTTCATCACCAGCGCCTTGAGCACCGCGAATTCACCGGTGGTGAGCATATGGACTTCTTCGCCACGCTTGAGCTCACGGGTCGCCAGCGACAGTTCGTAGTCACCGAAGGTCACGCTTTCGTCTTCGCTGCCTGGAGCGCCCGGGACGGGAGCCGCCTGACGACGCAATACGGCCTTGACCCGAGCCATCAGCTCGTCGGGGTTGAACGGCTTGGCCAGGTAATCGTCGGCGCCCAGTTCCAGGCCCTTGATACGACTCAGCTCGTCGCCCTTGGCGGTCAGCATGATGATCGGGATCTGGTTGTTGCTACTGCGCAGGCGCTTGCAGGCCGTCAGGCCGTCTTCACCCGGCAACATCAGGTCGAGTACGACCAGATTGAAGACTTCACGCCCCAGCAGGCGGTCCATCTGCTCGGTGTTCGGCACCGCGCGGGCACGGTAGCCCTTGGAGGTGAAGAAACGCTCCAGCAGGCTGCTCAGCCCCGGATCGTCATCAACGATGAGAATTTTTTCGCCTTCAGCAGTTTGTGCAGTGCTGCTCATTGGATGCTCCTCTTATCTGGCGCGCATTATGGCTTAGCTGCCGTTATACGCACGGTACGCATTGTTAGCAGATTTTTCTCCAACCACCAGTGCACGTGCCCTTGGCGCAATCCCCCCAAGAAGGGAACGCTGGTTATAATGCCGCGCCTCAGTGCCCGGCCATGCCATGGCCGGCCTGGTGTTTTTTCATCTGTTTGTCGTGACTTTTTCGATTTCGAGGGTCAATAGGCTGCCTCTTGACCCAGGCAGCGGCGCCAGTCGGGCCGCTCAACCAGCCGCGCACGGCCTTGTTTTCCGGGCCTGCGCACTGCTTTCAAGAATTTCAGGTGGTTTTATGGACAGCATCAACAGCCGCATCGCCGAGGAACTCGGTGTACGCCCACAACAGGTCGAAGCGGCCGTCGCTCTACTGGATGAAGGCTCCACGGTGCCCTTCATCGCCCGTTACCGTAAAGAAGTGACCGGCAGCCTCGATGACATCCAGCTGCGGCATCTGGAAGAGCGCCTACGCTACCTGCGAGAACTCGACGAACGGCGTGTCAGCATCCTCGCCAGCATCCAGGAGCAGGGCAAGCTGACCCCGCAACTTGAACGCGATATCAAGCTCGCCGACACCAAGACCCGCCTCGAAGACCTGTACCTGCCGTACAAGCAGAAGCGCCGCACCAAGGGCCAGATCGCCCTGGAAGCCGGCCTCGGCGAGCTGGCCGACGGCCTGTTCAACGACCCGTCCCTGGCCCCGGAAGCCGAAGCTGCGCGCTTTGTCGATGCTGAAAAAGGCATCGCCGACGTCAAGGCTGCCCTCGAAGGCGCCAAGTACATCCTCATGGAGCGTTTCGCCGAGGATGCCAACCTGCTGGAAAAATTGCGTAACTACCTGAAACAGGAAGCCATCCTCAGCGCCCGCGTCATCGCCGGCAAAGAGGAAGAAGGCGCCAAGTTCCGCGATTACTTCGAACACGACGAACCGCTGAAAAGCATGCCGTCCCACCGCGCACTCGCCATTTTCCGTGGCCGCAACGAAGGCATTCTCAGCTCCGCATTGAAAGTCGGCGACGAACTGCCGGGCACCATGCACCCGTGCGAAGGCATGATCGGCCAACAATTCGGCATCCAGAATCAGAATCGTCCTGCGGACAAGTGGCTCAGTGAAGTCGTGCGCTGGACCTGGAAGGTCAAGCTCTACACCCACCTGGAAACCGACCTGCTGGGCGAATTGCGCGACGGCGCCGAAACCGAAGCGATCAACGTGTTCGCCCACAACCTGCACGACCTGCTGCTGGCAGCGCCAGCCGGCCCGCGCGCGACCCTGGGCCTGGACCCGGGCCTGCGCACCGGTTGCAAGGTCGCCGTGGTCGACGCCACCGGCAAGCTGCTGGACCACGCCACCGTGTACCCACACGTGCCCCACAACAAGTGGGACCAGACCATCGCCATCCTGGCCGCCCTGTGTGCCAAGCACGCGGTAGACCTGATCGCCATCGGCAACGGCACCGCCAGCCGCGAAACCGATAAGCTGGCCCTGGAGCTGATCAAAAAATACCCAGGCATGAAAATGACCAAGGTCATGGTCTCCGAGGCTGGCGCTTCGGTGTACTCGGCGTCGGAACTGGCCTCCAAGGAATTCCCCGACCTCGATGTGTCGATCCGTGGTGCCGTATCCATCGCCCGCCGCCTGCAGGATCCCCTGGCCGAGCTGGTGAAGATCGACCCCAAATCCATCGGCGTCGGCCAGTACCAGCACGATGTGTCGCAGCTCAAACTGGCGCGCGGCCTGGATGCGGTGGTGGAGGACTGCGTGAACAAGGTCGGCGTCGACGTAAACACCGCCTCGGTCGCCTTGCTCGCACGGATTTCCGGCCTCAACGCCACCCTGGCGCAGAATATCGTCAACCATCGTGACGAAAACGGCGCGTTCAAGACCCGTGCAGCGCTGAAAAAAGTCGCACGCCTTGGCGAAAAAACCTTCGAACAAGCCGCCGGTTTCCTGCGCGTCATGAATGGCGACAACCCGCTGGACTCCTCGGCCGTCCACCCGGAAGCCTATCCGCTGGTACAACGCATTGCCGCCGAGACCGACCGCGATATCCGTTCGCTGATCGGCGACGCCGCGTTCCTCAAGCGTCTGGATCCGAAGAAGTACACCGACGAAACCTTCGGCGTGCCGACCATCACCGACATCCTGCAAGAGCTTGAAAAACCAGGCCGCGACCCGCGTCCCGAGTTCAAGACCGCCGAGTTCCAGGAAGGCGTCGAAGACCTCAAGGACCTGCAACTGGGGATGATCCTCGAAGGCGTGGTGACCAACGTGACCAACTTCGGCGCATTTGTGGACATCGGCGTGCATCAAGACGGTTTGGTGCACATTTCTGCGCTTTCGGAGAAGTTCATCAAGGACCCGCGCGAGGCAGTGAAGGCCGGTGACGTGGTCAAGGTCAAGGTCATGGAAGTCGATATCCCACGCAAACGCGTGGGCCTGTCGATGCGCATGAGCGATACCCCCGGCGAGAAAATCGATGGCGCCCGTGGCGCACGTCCGGGTTCGGCACCGCGCCAGTCGCAGAACCGCTCGGAAAACAGCGCACCACCCAAGGAAACCGCCACCGCAGCCCCGGCAAACAATGCCATGGCTTCGCTGTTCGCCAACGCCAAGCAACTGAAGAAACGCTGATGGATCTGCCCGCCGGCCAGACCCACAGCGCCTTCAGCGAACTGCTCGGCTGCCGCCTGCAACGCCTGGACCAGGGCGTTGCCGAGGTGGCCCTGAGCCTGGAGCCACACCTGCGCAACCGCGCAGGCAAGCTCCATGGCGGGGCGATTTTCAGCCTGGTGGACATTGCCATGGGGCTGGCCTGCTCCAGCGCCCATGGTTTTGACCAACAAAGCGCGACCATCGAGTGCAAAATCAACTACATCCGCGCCGTGTCCGACGGCGACGTGCTGTGTACCGCCCGGGTCATCCACCCCGGCCGGCGCACGCTGGTGGTCGAGGCCGAGGTGTATCAGGAGCAAAAACTCGTCGCAAAAGCACAGGGCACCTTCGCTGTCCTATAGCTCCCTGTGATCAATTTGGGTTAATTTCGGCGCTGCGAAAACAGCGTCGGAATTTTCTTCCTGCGTAATAGCCTAATTCAGGGAATGAAGTCGGCACTTTCAGAGCAGGTTATTCCGGCTCGAAAACCAGGCGATAACGCCAGTTTTAACTTCACCCTTGTAGACCGTCTTGCCCACCCCCATATTGGGGCGACTGACGCGTGAAGGAATCCAACTTGAGCGAACTTCTCAACCGCCGCCTGGCTCTGCTCGGCAAGCGCGAACACCTCTCTTTGCTTGAGCACTGCCTGCACGGCATCGAGCGTGAATGCCTGCGTGTCACCGGCGAAGGTCGCCTGGCTCAAACGCCGCATCCAGAGGCCCTGGGCGCCGCATTGACCCATGAATCGATCACCACCGACTATTCCGAGTCGCTGCTGGAGTTCATCACGCCGGCACTGCCAAACCCGGCAGACACCCTGCGCAGCCTCGACCGAATTCACCGTTTTGCCTACAGCAAGCTCGGCAACGAGTACCTGTGGAGTCCATCGATGCCGTGCCCGTTGCCGGCCGAGGAAGATATTCCGATTGCCTACTACGGCACCTCCAACATCGGACAGCTCAAGTACGTGTATCGCAAGGGCCTGGCCCTGCGCTACGGCAAGACCATGCAGTGCATCGCCGGGATCCACTACAACTTCTCCCTGCCGGAAGAGCTGTGGCCGCTGCTCAAGGAAACCGAAGGCTTCGTGGGCACCGACCGTGACTACCAGTCCACGGCCTATATCGCCCTGATCCGTAACTTTCGCCGCTACAGCTGGCTGCTGATGTACCTGTTCGGTGCCTCGCCGGCCCTGGATGCAGGCTTTTTGCGCGGGCGCTCCCATCAGCTTGAACAGTTCGATGCCGACACCCTCTACCTGCCGTATGCCACCAGCCTGCGCATGAGCGACCTGGGCTACCAAAGCAACGCCCAGGCCGGCCTGACCCCTTGCTACAACGATCTGGCCAGCTACACCGACAGCCTGCGTGAAGCGGTGGCAACGCCCTACGCGCCTTACGTCGAAGTCGGCACCCATAAGGATGGTGAGTGGGTGCAACTCAACACCAACATCCTGCAGATCGAAAACGAGTACTACTCCAACATCCGCCCCAAGCGCGTGACCTACACCGGCGAACGGCCGATCCAGGCGCTGATGGCCCGTGGCATCCAGTACATCGAAGTGCGCTGCCTGGACATCAACCCGTTCCTGCCGATGGGTATCGATTTGCCAGAGTCGCGCTTCCTCGATGCGTTCCTGCTGTACTGCGCGCTGAATGACAGCCCGTTGTTCGAAAACAACGAGTGCGGGAATGCCACATCGAACTTCCTCAGCGTGGTCAAGGAAGGCCGGCGCCCGGGTCTGCAATTGCAGCGTCGCGGGCAACCCGTGGAAATGAAGGCATGGGCCGCCGAACTGCTGGAGAAAATCGCCCCGCTGGCCGCACTACTGGACCAGAGCCATGGCATCAATGAGCACAGCCAGGCGCTGGATGCCCAGTTGGCGAAGATTCAGGACCCGTCCCTGACCCCGTCGGCCCAGGTGTTGGCGGCGATGCAGGAGCGCAAGGAAAGCTTTGCGCAGTTCTCCCTGCGCCAGAGCGAAGTGCATGCCGAGTACTTCCGCAGCGAGCCGTTGCCGGCGGACGAACAAGCACGCTTTGAAGAGCTGGCCCGCAGTTCCCTGGCACAACAGGCGGAGCTTGAGCAGAACGAAGTGGGCGATTTCGATGTGTTTGTCGGGTCTTACCAGGCCAGCATCCTGGCGATCAGCAACTGACACCTGGCTCGGATCCCGTGTGGGAGCGGGCTTGCTCGCGAAAGCGGTGTATCAGTCAGCACTTATATTGACTGACACACCGCTTTCGCGAGCAAGCCCGCTCCCACATTTGTCCTAAGCGTCTTCAAAGTTCTCCTCATAAGCTAATTCGAAAATGTTATTTATTTTCGGATTCTTAGATCATTTAGTCTCCTCCCACGCCGACCCTCGGCCGCCTGATGAGGAGCTACACCATGAAACTGCCTTCCCCTTTGCGCCTCCTGGCGGCTGTATCCCTGGCCGGCGCGAGCCTGTTTGCCCAGGCGGCCGACGTGACCATCGCCTACCAGACCACCGTTGACCCGGCCAAAGTCGCCCAGGCCGACGGCGCTTATGAAAAAGCCACCAACGCCAAGATCGACTGGCGCAAATTCGACAATGGCGCCGATATCATCGCCGCCATCGCGTCCGGCGACGTGCAGATCGGCTATCTCGGTTCCAGCCCGCTGACCGCCGCCATCACCCGCAAAGTCCCGGTGCAGACCTTCCTCGTCGCGACCCAGATCGGTGGCGCCGAAGCCCTGGTGGCGCGCAACGGTTCCGGGATCAACAGCCCCCAGGACCTGATCGGCAAGAAAATCGCCGTGCCGTTCGTGTCCACCGGCCACTACAGCCTGCTGGCCGCGCTCAAACACTGGAACATCGATCCCGCGAAAGTCACCGTGCTCAACCTCGCCCCGCCGGCCATCATTGCGGCGTGGAAGCGTGGCGATATCGACGCTACTTATGTCTGGGACCCGGCCCTGGGCGTGGCCAAGGAAAGCGGCAAAGTGCTGATCACCTCCGGCGAACTGGCCAAGTTCGGCGCGCCGACCTTCGATGCCTGGATCGTGCGTAAGGACTTTGCCGAGAAGCACCCGGAAATCGTCAGCGCCTTCGCCAAAGTCACCCTCGATGCCTACGCCCAATACCGCAAAGACCCACAAGCCTGGCTGGCCGACAAGGGCAACGTCGACAAACTGGTGAAGCTCTCCGGCGCCAAGGCCAGCGACATTCCGTTGCTGCTGCAAGGCAACGTCTACCCGCTGGCCGCCGACCAAGTGACGCTGCTTGGCGCCCCCACCACCAAGGCTGTGACCGACACCGCCACGTTCCTCAAGGAACAAGGCAAGGTCGAGGCCGTGCTGCCGGACTACGCCCCTTACGTCAGCGCCAAGTTCATCACCAACTGATCGGGAGTTCACTGCGATGGCCTTGCTACAGCTGGAGCGCATCAGCGCACAGTACCCCGGCGCAACCACGCCCGTGCTGGCGGATATTTCCCTGACCCTTGGGCCCCAGCAATTGCTGGTAGCCCTCGGCCCTTCCGGCAGTGGCAAGACTTCGCTGTTGAACCTGATTGCCGGTTTCGTCGAACCCAGCGCCGGGCGCATCACCCTCGACGGCGTACCCGTCAAAGGCCCGAGTGCCGAACGTGGCGTGGTGTTCCAGGACGACGCACTGCTGCCCTGGCAGGATGTGCTGGCCAATGTCGGCTTCGGCCTGGAACTGGCCGGCGTGCCCAAGGCCCAACGGCAAGTCCGCGCCCGTGAAATGCTCGCGCTGGTGGACCTGGCGGGTTTTGACAGCCGGCGCATCTGGCAACTGTCCGGTGGGCAGAAACAACGCGTGGGCCTGGCCCGCGCCCTGGCCGCCGACCCGCGGGTATTGCTGATGGACGAACCCTTCGGCGCCCTCGATGCCTTCACCCGTGAACAGATGCAAGAGCTGCTGCTGCAAGTCTGGCGGCGCACGGCCAAGCCGGTGTTCCTGATCACCCACGACATCGAAGAAGCGGTATTTCTCGCCACCGACCTGATTCTGCTGGCCCCCAACCCCGGGCAAATCGTCGAGCGCCTGAGCCTGGATTTCGGCCAGCGTTACGCTGCCGGCGAATCGGCGCGCGCGATCAAGTCCGACCCACGGTTTATCGAAACCCGCGAGCACGTGCTGGGCAAAGTGTTCTCGCAACGGCAGGTGTACGCATGAGCAGTTATGAAATCCCGGCCACTGCCGTCAGCCAAGCCAGCCCACCGCTGCGTCGCACGTTGAGCACACGCTGGATCAGTGTGCTGACGCTGGTTGCGCTGCTGGCGCTGTGGTGGGCCGTGACCGCCAGCGGGCTGATCGAGCCGCTGTTCCTGCCGCCGCCGGCGGCCGTATTGCAAAAAGGCTGGCTGCTGGCAACCAGCGGCTACATGGACTCCACCCTCTGGCAGCATCTGGGCGCCAGCCTGGGTCGCATCGGCCTGGGCCTGGGCTTTGCGGTGCTGACCGCCGTGCCGGTCGGCATTGCCATCGGCGCCAACCGTATTGCCCGTGGCATTCTCGACCCGCTGATCGAGTTCTACCGCCCGATTCCACCGCTGGCCTACCTGCCGCTGATCGTGATCTGGTGCGGCATTGGCGAGCTGTCCAAAGTGTTGCTGATCTACCTGGCGATCTTCGCGCCAATTGCCATCGCTACCGCCACCGGCGTACGCACCGTAGACCCGGCCAAATTGCGCGCAGCGCAGTCCCTGGGCGCGACGCGGGCGCAGTTGATCCGCCATGTGATTCTGCCCAGCGCCCTGCCCGACATCCTCACCGGCGTGCGCATCGGCCTGGGCGTGGGCTGGTCGACCCTGGTCGCCGCCGAACTGATCGCCGCCACCAGCGGCCTGGGCTTCATGGTGCAGTCAGCGGCGCAGTTTTTGGTCACCGATGTGGTGGTGCTGGGCATCCTGGTCATCGCCCTGATTGCCTTCGCCATGGAAATGGGCCTGCGTGCCCTGCAGCGCAAGCTGGTGCCATGGCATGGCCAGGCCCACTGAATAACAACAGCACTGACTACGCCGGCATCTCGGCGCCCGACATTTGCGAGAAGAGCATGAGCCGCCTGACCGTTACCCCCTTAAGCAGCGCCCTGGGCGCCCAGATCAGTGGCGTCGATATTGCCCAGCCGCTGAACCTCGAACAGCGCGACGCCATCGAGCAGGCGCTGCTCCAGCATTCGGTACTGTTCTTTCGCGACCAGCCGATCACCCCGCAACAGCAAGCGCGCTTCGCGGCGAATTTCGGTGACCTGCACATTCACCCGATCTACCCCAACGTGCCGGAACAACCCGAAGTGCTGATCCTCGACACCGCCGTCACCGACGTGCGCGACAACGCCATCTGGCACACCGACGTGACCTTCCTGCCCACGCCAGCCATGGGCGCCGTGCTCAGCGCCAAGCTGCTGCCGGCCTTTGGCGGTGACACCTTGTGGGCCAGCGGCATCGCGGCCTTTGAGGCGTTATCGGAACCGATGAAGGGCTTTTTGACCGGCCTGACGGCGACCCACGACTTCACTCGCTCGTTCCCTCTGGAGCGTTACGGCAACACCGCCCAAGACCTGGCCCGCTGGGAAGAAGCACGCAGGAAAAACCCGCCACTGTCGCACCCGGTGATTCGCACGCACCCGGTCAGCGGGCGCAAATCGCTGTTTGTCAGCGACGGCTTCACCAGCAAGATCAACGAACTGGAACCGGCCGAAAGCGAGGTCATCCTCAAACTGCTGTTCGCCCACGCCACTCGCCCGGAATTCACTATCCGCTGGCGCTGGCAAGCCAACGACGTGGCCTTCTGGGACAACCGCGTCACCCAGCACTACGCCGTGGACGACTACCGGCCACAACGACGGGTGATGCATCGGGCAACAATCCTGGGTGACGTGCCCTTCTAACAGGCCCTTGTAGGGGCGAGCTTGCTCGCGAAAAACCCAAGGACGCTGCGGGGCATCAGATGCCCCGCGTTTTCGTTGGCGATCTTCACGAGCAAGCTCGCGCCTACAGTTTGTTCAGCGCACCAGATGCAGGAACTGCAGATGCCGCTCGTACTGGTCGAGGATGTCGTTGATGATCTGCTCCTTGGTGTAGCCCACCAAGTCGTAGTCCTGGCTACCCTCGCTCAGGTGTACTTCCGCGCGGTAGTAGCGACGGTTGTTCATCTCTTTGGAGCCCATGCCACCACGGGCAAAGGACGGCGTGAAGTAGCCACGCATCTGCACCTGGTAGACAAACGGATGCTCTTCGCCGTGGCCGATTTCCAGGCTGACGCTGTCGTTGGACGGGTCGGGCTGGGTGACGACGTTCAGGCCTTTCTCGACAAACACCGCAGTCACTTCCTCAATGGCCGGGCGTACTGTGGTTTCGAGGAAGCGGTAGACCTCGTCCCGTGAAGGGAAATGCACCGCCTGGCTCAAGCGCTGGCGCCAGCCGCCACGGCCCTTGCGGGATGCCGATACGGGGGCCAGGGAGTGCAGTTGGGCAATCTGCTTCTGGGATTCGAGGTAGAACGCCTTGTGCAGCCCCCACATCATCAACAGCAGGATCAACGAGAACGGCAGCGAGGTCAGCACGACTGCGGACTTGAGCGAGTCTATGCTGCCGGCAAACAGCAAGGCGCTGGTCACCAGCGCGGTCATCGCGCCCCAGAACACCCGCAGCCACTTGGGCCCGTCTTCATCGGCGTTGCCACCCTTGGACGACAGGGTCGACAGCACCACGGTGCCGGAGTCGGCCGAAGTGACAAAGAACACAAAGCTGATAAACACCGTGACCGCGATCACGGTCTTGCTCCACGGGTAGGTTTCCAGCAGCAGGTAGAGGCTCATCGAGGGGTCGTCGATGGCCGACTGACCCAGGGCGACCATGCCGTGGTTGAGCACCTGGTCAATGGCGCTGTTGCCGAAGATCGACATCCACGCCAGGGTGAAGCCCAGCGGGATCAGCAGCACGCCGAAGACGAACTCGCGGATGGTGCGGCCACGGGAAATCCGTGCGATGAACAGGCCCACGAACGGCGACCACGCGATCCACCAGGCCCAGTAGAACACGGTCCAACCGCCGAGCCAGTCGCTGGGCTTGTCGTAGGCGTACACATCAAAACTCTTGCTCGGCAATGCGCCGAGGTAGTCACCGATGTTCTGGATCAGGGTGTTGAGCAAATGCTGGGTGGGCCCGGCGAACAGCACAAACAGCAGCAGCGCACAGGCCAGCAGCATGTTGATGTCGGACATGACGCGCACACCCTTGTCGACACCGGCCACCGCGACCAGGATCGCCGCGCCCATCATCAGGGTGATCAGGCCGACCTGGATCCATTGGGTGTGGGCGATGCCGAACAGGTAGTCCAGTCCCGAGTTGAGGTGCAGCACCCCAAAGCCCATATCGGCCCCCAGGCCGAACACCGTGGCGATAATGCCAAAGCCATCCACTGCATAGCCAATAGGGCCGTTGATGCGCTTGCCGATCAGCGGGTACAGCGCCGAACGCAAGGCCAGCGGCAGGTTATGCCGGTAAGCGAAGTACGCCAGGGCCATGCCGACGAACGCAAATACGCCCCAGCCGTGCAGGCCCCAATGCAGGAACAGCACCTGCATGGCCTGGCGCGCCGCATCGGCGTTCAAGGCCTCGCCCTGGGGTGGTTGCACCAGGTGGGTCAAGGGCTCCGAGACGCAGAAGAAAAACAGCGTGATGCTGATCCCGGCGGCAAACAGCATGCCGGCCCAGGACAAATAACTGAATTCGGGCTCGTCGTGGTCGGCACCGAGTTTGATCTTGCCGTAGCCAGACAACGCGGTGACCACCACGAAGACCAGATACAGGGTCATCGCCAGCATGTAGTACCAGCCGACCGTATTGGCCGCCCAGTTTTGCGCGGCCAGCAACCAGGCGCCAGCCTGTTCGGGGATCGCGATGACGGTTAGGCCAAATAGCAGGATGAAGCTCGCGGCGAAGTAAAACACCGGCGCATTCATGCGCACCAGGCCGCTTGGAGGGGCAGACGAGGCACTCATGAACGGTGCACCTCGAGGGTGTTGGATGTGGCTGTATAAAACGGACTCAGCAAAGGTAAGCCTCCTGTTGTGAGCGGGCAGCGAACCACCGGTTTAACTTGAACGAACGTTCAAGTTAAACATGAATAGGCGGTCTGGGACTAATCGCAAGGCTGAGTGGTAGGTAATTCCTACACTAGCTCAAGGAAGGGTATGACGGGCGAGAAAGGCAAAACGTTCAGCGATTGCTGGTTGAATTTGGAATACAGGCAAAAAATGTGGGAGCGGGCTTGCTCGCGAATGCGGTGTGTCAGGCACAAAGTCAGTGGCTGACACACCGCATTCGCGAGCAAGCCCGCTCCCACATTAGATCGTCGCTACTTCAACACTACTTCTGCGTCCCATCATCATGCTGCAAATTCGCCTGCGTGATGTTCGCCCCCGTCGGCACGCTGCGGGTCAGCCACACATTGCCGCCAATGGTCGAGCCCTTGCCGATGGTGATCCGCCCCAGAATCGTCGCCCCGGCATAGATCACGACATCGTCCTCCACAATCGGGTGGCGCGGATGGCCCTTCTGCAACTGCCCATCCTCATCCGCCGGGAAACGCTTGGCGCCCAGGGTTACCGCCTGGTAGATACGCACCCGCTCGCCAATGATCGCCGTCTCGCCAATCACCACACCCGTACCGTGGTCGATAAAGAAGCTCGGGCCGATCTGCGCGCCAGGGTGGATATCGATGCCGGTGGCCGAGTGGGCGATTTCCGCGCTGATCCGCGCCAGCAGAGGCAGCCCGGCGCGATACAAATGGTGGGCCAGGCGATGGTGGATCACCGCCAGGATCCCCGGGTAGCACAGCAACACCTCATCCACACTGCGCGCGGCCGGGTCGCCGTGATAGGCGGCCAGCACATCGGTGTCCAACAGGCTGCGCAACGCCGGCAAGGCCAGGGCAAAGTCCTGGATCAGGCGAATGGCCAATGCATCGACTTCATTATCGGCATGGCCGCCTTGGCGCGCGGCATAGCGCAACTCCAGGCGGGCTTGGGCGAGCAAGGCATTGAGCGCCACATCGAGGGTATGGCCGACGTAAAAGTCTTCGCTCTCCTCGCGCAAATCCACCGGCCCCAGGCGCATGGGGAACAGTGCGCCACACAACGCCTCGAGAATCTGCGCCACCGCATCACGGGAAGGTAATTCGCGACCGCCCTGCTCGCCGCTGACCCGGCCGTTGCGCGTGCGCCACTGGTCCCGGGCGCCACGCAACTGGCTGACGATGGTCTGTAATTGCCAATGACTGGAACGCTCGCTCACGGTATTCACTCCTGACGTAATGGCCATCACTTTACGGTATGCAACCGGGCCGCCCTTAAGAACCAATGGTGCAATGCTAATAACCGCAGAGCATAAGCAACTGGCAGTTGCCCGCGCAAAAAGCCCTGCCTATAGTCCTTCCCATCTCCTCTTACCCGTGCGTGACCATGATCAAACAACAGCTCGACCGTTTTAATCGTCTGGAACTGCTGGGTGGCGCCACCGCCCTGGAAAAACTCGAACGACTGTCGACCTGGCTGGGCCGTGATATCTACATCAAGCGCGACGACACCACGCCGCTGGCCATGGGCGGCAACAAACTGCGCAAGCTCGAATACCTCGCCGCCGATGCCCTGGCCCAGGGCGCCGATACGCTGATCACCGCCGGTGCGATCCAGTCCAACCATGTGCGCCAGACCGCCGCCCTGGCGGCCAAGCTGGGCCTGGGCTGTGTCGCCCTGCTGGAAAACCCCACAGGCACCGACGACCCCAACTACCTGGGCAATGGCAACCGCTTGTTGGTAGAGCTGTTCGACGCCAAGGTCGAACTCGTCGAAAACCTGGACAACGCCGACGAGCAACTCCATGCCCTGGCCGAGCGCCTGCGCAGCAATGGCAAAAATCCCTATCTGGTGCCGATCGGCGGCTCCAACGCCCTGGGCGCCCTGGGCTATGTGCGCGCCGGGCTGGAACTGGCCGCGCAGATTGACGCCAGCGGCCTGCAATTCGCGGCGGTGGTCCTGGCATCCGGCAGCGCCGGCACCCACAGCGGCCTGGCCCTGGCATTGAGTGAAGTGCAGCCGGACTTGCCGGTGATTGGCGTCACCGTATCGCGCACCGACGAAGCGCAACGGCCCAAGGTCCAAGGCCTGGCCAAGCGCACGGCGCAGTTGCTGGGAGTGGAGGTACCCGACGCGTTCAAGGTGATCCTGTGGGACGAATACTTCGCCCCGCGCTACGGCGAACCCAACGCCGGCACCCTGGCGGCAATCAAGCTGCTGGCGAGCCAGGAAGGCCTGCTGCTCGACCCGGTCTACACCGGCAAGGCCATGGCCGGGTTGCTGGACGGCATCGGACGCGGGGCGTTCGAAGACGGGCCGATCATCTTCCTGCACACCGGCGGGGCGCCGGCGTTGTTTGCCTATGACTCATTGTTCTGACGGGAGGCATGCCTACTAAATGTGGGAGCGGGCTTGCTCGCGAACGCGGTGTATCAGTCAAACTATCCATCAATGACCCACCGCATTCGCGAGCAAGCCCGCTCCCACAATTGAATTTTCATCGCTCACATATTCCTTAATAGAATATAAAATTGAATTTATATTATTTTTAACGCTTTAAACCTCGCCCTATAGTCGCGCTCCCACACACCGCGTTTTTAGGGCAGGATACGACCACTGCGTCACCTGCTTCGCACACCACAAAAAACACAGGGGCTTGTCATGACTATTTCTGTATTGCGTCGAACGTTGCTGGTTGGCACATTGGGCCTGGCCCTTGGCGCCGGGTTGCTGGGCCAGGCGGTTGCCGGCGAGCAACTGGGCAAGATCAAGAAGGCCGGCGAGATCAAGATCGGCCTGGAAGGCACCTACCCACCGTTCAGCTTCGTCGATGAAAGCGGCAAGCTCAGCGGCTTTGAAGTCGAGCTGTCCGAAGCCCTGGCCAAGGAGCTGGGCGTCAAGGTCAAGCTGCAAGCCACACCGTGGGACGGCATCCTCGCCGCACTGGAATCCAAGCGCCTCGACGCCGTGGTCAACCAGGTGACGATCTCCGAAGAGCGCCAGAAAAAGTACGATTTCTCCAAGCCCTACACCGTCTCCGGGATCCAGGCCCTGACCCTGGCGAAAAACGTCGACACCATCAAGACCGCCGATGACCTGGCCGGCAAGAAAGTCGGGGTAGGCCTGGGCACCAACTACGAACAATGGCTCAAGGACAACCAACCCAAGGCCATCATCAAGACCTATAACGACGACCCGACCAAGTTCCAGGACCTGCGCATCGGCCGTATCGACGCGATTCTGATCGACCGCCTGGCGGCCCTGGAATATGCGAAAAAAGCCACGGACACCGCCGCTGCCGGTGAAGCCTTCTCCCGCCAGGAAGCCGGGATTGCCTTGCGCAAAGGCGAGCCTGAGCTGCTTGAAGCGGTCAACCAGGCCCTCGACAAACTGCGCGCCGACGGCACCTTGAAGAAGCTGTCCGAGAAATACTTCAACGCTGACGTCACTCAATAATGGAAGCAGGTTTCCAACTCGCGCTCGACTCCGCGCCCTTTCTGCTCAAGGGCGCGTACTACACGGTGATCCTCAGCCTCGGCGGGATGTTTTTCGGCTTGCTGCTGGGCTTCGGCCTGGCCTTGATGCGCCTGTCGCGCTTCAAGCTCTTGAGCTGGACCGCCCGGGTGTACGTCTCGTTCTTTCGCGGCACGCCGTTGCTGGTACAGCTGTTTTTGATCTACTACGGCTTGCCGCAAGTGGGGATCGAGCTGGATCCGATCCCGGCGGCGATGATCGGCTTTTCGCTGAACATGGCTGCCTACGCCTGTGAAATCCTGCGCGCCGCCATCGGCTCCATCGAACGTGGCCAGTGGGAAGCTGCCGCCAGTATCGGCATGACCCGCGCGCAAACCCTGCGCCGGGCCATCCTGCCGCAGGCCATGCGCACGGCCCTGCCGCCTTTGGGCAACAGCTTTATTTCGCTGGTCAAGGACACGGCGCTGGCCGCCACCATCCAGGTGCCCGAACTGTTCCGCCAGGCCCAACTGGTGTCTGCGCGCACCTTTGAAATTTTCACCATGTACCTGTCCGCGGCCCTGATCTACTGGGTCCTGGCAAGCATCCTGGCGCATTTTCAAAATCGCCTGGAAGACCGGGTCAACCGGCATGACCTGGAGTCTTGACGCATGATCGTGGTTGAAAAACTGACCAAACAATTCAAGGGCCAAGTGGTGCTCAACGGGATCGACCTGGAGGTCAAGGAAGGCGAAGTCGTCGCCATCATCGGCCCCAGCGGGTCTGGCAAGACCACCTTCCTGCGCTGCCTGAACTTCCTTGAAGAACCCACCAGCGGCCGGATCAAGGTCGGCGACATCCAGATCGACGGCAGCCGTCCGCTCAACCAGCAACAAAGCCTGGTGCGGCGCCTGCGCCAGCATGTGGGCTTTGTGTTCCAGAACTTCAACCTGTTCCCCCACCGCACCGCGCTGGAAAACGTCATCGAAGGGCCGCTGGTGGTCAAGAAGATGCCACGCGAAGCCGCCGATCGCCTCGGTCGCTCGCTACTGGCCAAGGTTGGCCTGGCGGGCAAGGAAGACGCCTACCCCCGGCGCCTGTCCGGTGGCCAGCAGCAACGGGTGGCCATTGCCCGGGCCTTGGCGATGGAACCGGAAGTCATCCTGTTCGATGAGCCGACCTCGGCCCTCGACCCAGAGTTGGTGGGCGAAGTACTGGCGACCATCCGCAGCCTGGCCGAAGAGAACCGCACCATGGTCATCGTCACCCACGAAATGAGTTTTGCCCGTGACGTGGCCAACCGGGTGATCTTTTTCGACAAGGGCGTGATCGTCGAGCAAGGCGAAGCCAAGGCGCTGTTTGCCAACCCCAGGGAAGAACGGACCCGGCAGTTCCTCAGCAAATTCCTCACCCACTAACCCCCCACTCACTGTAGGAGCGAGCTTGCTCGCGAAAAACCTCAACGATAACGCGCGAAATCAGATTAACCGTGTCGTCTGGGCGTTCTTCGCGAGCAAGCTCGCTCCTACAGGGATCGGCGCTCATCACATAGAAAAGCACCCTACCCAAACCCGCCTTTACACCCCCTCCCAGTCAGACCCATCTGAATAATCCCAAACCCGCCGTTTAGCCTTTTGCCGCCATTGACGCTCCCTGGTCAACCCTCTTATCTAAGGCCCAGAGGATTGGATCCCATCCTGGCTTTTCAAAAAATCGTTCCTTTCGAACCCCCCTCCGGGGCTCGGAACGATCGCTGCTGGCTGCATCAAGGAGATTATTTATGAAGCACCTTCCCCCCCTGGCCATGTTCGCCGCGCCGACAGTGCCCCAGGCCCTCAAACAAGGTATCAATGCGCACGCCGCCACCCATTTGCAGGTCGATATCGCCCCCTACCCAAACATGGGCAAGGGCGACCTGATCGAGCTGTTCTGGAATAACTGCTTTGCCGCCTCCAAGCGCGTAGGCGCCGCCGATATCGGCCAGCCCAGCAGCCTGCGGGTGCCCGAGAGTTTTGTGCAAAATGGCGCCGCACGGATTCATTACCGGGTCATGCAAGTGGGGCGCGGCCCGGCGCGCTCCCTGATCACCCGCGTGCAGGTCAAGACCGCGTGCCCTGGCGGCCAGCCATCGGTGCTGTGTGGTGAAGAAAACCAGAGCCTGGCCCCGGTCGGCCTGCCGGAAACCATTCGCCGCCATGGCGTCAACCCCAGCCAGATCCGCCGGGGCGTGCCGTTGATCATCGAACCCTACCTGAACATGGCCACCGGCGATGCAATCACCCTGCGCTGGGGCGACGCGCGCCTTGACCTGCCGCCCATCCAGGCCCACGAGGTGGGCCGGCCGGTGCATGTCTGGGTGCCTTCGGCGCTGATCCTCGACGCGGGCGACGATGCACGCCAGGAGGTCACCTACTGCGTGATCGACCGTGTGGGCAACAACTCCCGCTGGGCCCCGCCACGCACCGTGAGCATCGGCCAGGCCCAGGCCCATGGCCCGGCCGGCCATCCGTCGGTGTACCAGCCACGGCGTCCTGGCTCGCCTTGCGAGCCGGGGTGACAGACCTTCTATGCATATTCCTAAAAGTTAGTTTATTTAAAAAATAAACACGCTTAGGGTATATACACCGGACCACCGGACATTCCTGATTTTTAAGCTTTCCACGGATGTGAGGTAGGTATGGTCAAAATTACCCCGGTGCACAACGCCAGGGCATTACGTGTAGCCACGCAGGGGCGCACCGATGTCTAACTTGGCGCAATCGCCCCTCCAGAGCGATCTGGATATCGCCCCGCTGCTATTGCCCGCCAAGGTGCTGCGCAACGACAGTGAAGCCCTCGCCGCCGCCCACGAGCTTGCCCAGGCTGCCCGCCTGCAAGCCGGGTTGCGCGACCGCCAGCGCAAACTGCCCTGGGCCGAACTCGAACAGTTCACCCGCAGTGGCCTGGGCAGTATTTCCATCCCCCGCGAATACGGTGGCCCACAAGTGTCGTTCGTGACCCTGGCCGAGGTGTTCGCCATTATCAGCGCCGCCGACCCGGCCCTGGGGCAGATCCCGCAGAACCACTTCGGCATCTTGCACCTGCTGCAAGGTGCGGCCAGCCAAGAGCAGAAAAAACAGCTGTTCCAAAGCGTGCTGGATGGCTGGCGCATCGGCAACGGCGGCCCGGAACGCGGCACCAAAAACACCCTGGATTTGAAGGCGCGGATCAGCGCCGAGGGTGACGGCCTTGTCATCAACGGCCAGAAGTTCTACTCCACCGGCGCGCTGTTCGCCCATTGGGTCGCGGTCAAGGCCCTGGATGACGAAGGCCGCCAGGTCATGGCGTTTGTGCGACGGGGCACGCCGGGCCTGCGCATCGTCGATGACTGGTCGGGTTTTGGCCAACGCACCACCGCCAGCGGCACCGTGCTGCTCAACAATGTGCCGGTAGACGCCGACCTGGTGGTGCCGACCTGGCGCCTGGGGCAAACCCCGGGCATCCAGGGCGCGGTCTCGCAATTGATCCAGGCGGCCATCGACGCCGGCATCGCCCGCGGCGCCCTCGACGACACCATCAGTTTTGTGCGTGAGCGCGCACGACCCTGGATCGACGCCAAGGTCGAGCGGGCCAGTGATGACCTCTACGTGATTGCCGATATCGGCAAACTGAAAATCGAGCTGCACGCCGCCGAAGCCCTGTTGCGCAAGGCCGGCCAAGTGTTGGACCAGGTCAGCGCCGCGCCCATCACCGAGCACTCCGCCGCCCGGGCCTCGATTGCCGTGGCCCAAGCCAAGGTGCTGACCACCGAAGTCTCGTTGCTGGTCAGCGAGAAGCTCTTCGAACTGGCCGGCAGCCGCGCCACCCTCGCCGAATTCAACCTCGACCGCCACTGGCGCAATGCCCGGGTACACACCCTGCACGACCCGGTGCGCTGGAAATATCACGCGGTGGGCGCTTGGCACCTCAATGGAACATTGCCGGCCCGGCATTCCTGGATCTGACGACCAGACCTCTGGAGAAAAACATGACGCTTTCCCATCCCGTCGCGGTCATCACCAGCGATGAACAAGCCCTGATTGTCGCCAGCGACCTGGCCGAAGACTTTCGCCGTGACAGCGCCCTGCGCGACCGCGAACGCCGCCTGCCGCTCGCCGAACTGGAAGCCTTTTCCCGTTCCGGCCTGTGGGGCATCAGCGTGCCCAAGGCCTACGGCGGCGCTGGCGTATCCAACGTCACCCTGGCCAAGGTCATCGCCCTGATTGCCCAGGCCGATGCCTCATTGGGGCAGATCCCGCAGAACCATTTCTATGCCCTGGAAGTGCTGCGGGTAAATGGCAGCCCGGCGCAGCAACAGCGCCTGTACGCCGAAGTCCTGGCCGGCCAGCGCTTTGGCAATGCCCTGGCGGAACTGGGTACCAAGACCGCCCATGACCGGGTGACCGCGATTACCCGTGACGGCGACGGGTTTCGTATCAGTGGCCGTAAGTTCTACGCCACCGGCGCGATCTACGCCCAGCGCATTCCCACATCGGTGGTGGACGAGCACGGCGTGCAGCAACTGGCCTTTGTCCCGCACGACAGCCAGGGCCTGACGGTGATCGACGACTGGAGCGGCTTTGGCCAGCGCACCACCGGTAGCGGCTCGGTGGTGTTCGACAACGTTTGGGTCGCGGCCGCAGACGTGATCCCGTTCCAAAGCGCCTTCGAGCGCCCGACCACCGTGGGCCCGCTGGCCCAGATCCTCCACGCCGCCATCGACACCGGCATCGCCCGCGCGGCCTTTGAAGATGCCCTGCATTTTGTGCGCACCAAGACCCGGCCGTGGATCGACTCGGGCAACGACAAGGCCAGTGAAGACCCACTGACCCTCAAGAGCTTCGGCCACCTGAGCGTGCGCCTGCACGCCACCGAAGCCCTGCTGGAGCGGTCCGGCGAATTCCTCGACCGCGCCCAGGCCGACAGTACCGCGCAAACCGTCGCAGCGGCCTCGATTGCCGTGGCCGAAGTACGCGCCCTGAGCACCGAGATTTCCCTGGCCGCCGGCAGCACCCTGTTCGAACTCGCCGGCAGCCAGGCGACCCTCGCCGAACATGGCCTGGACCGCCACTGGCGCAACGCCCGGGTGCATACCCTGCACGACCCGGTGCGCTGGAAGTATCACGCGGTGGGCAATTACTACCTCAACGATGAAAACCCGCCACTGCGGGGGACCATCTGATGGCGAAGAAAAAGATCCTGCTCAATGCCTTCAACATGAACTGCATCGGGCATATCAACCACGGCCTGTGGACCCATCCACGGGACACCTCGACCCAATACAAAACCCTCGAATACTGGACTGAACTGGCGCAACTGCTGGAGCGCGGCCTGTTCGACGGTTTGTTTATCGCCGATATCGTTGGCGTGTACGACGTCTATCAAGGCTCGGTCGACGTGCCGCTCAAGGAGTCCATCCAACTGCCGGTCAACGACCCGCTGCTGCTGGTTTCGGCCATGGCCGCCGTGACCAGGAACCTGGGCTTCGGGCTGACCGCCAACCTGACCTATGAGCCGCCGTATCTGTTCGCCCGGCGCATGTCCACCCTGGATCACCTGAGCCGTGGGCGGGTGGGCTGGAACATCGTCACCGGCTACCTGGACAGCGCCGCCAAGGCCATGGGCCTCACCGAACAGGTCGAGCATGACCGGCG
The DNA here is from genome assembly GCF_007858275.1 of Pseudomonas proteolytica. Lineage (GTDB taxonomy): Bacteria > Pseudomonadota > Gammaproteobacteria > Pseudomonadales > Pseudomonadaceae > Aquipseudomonas > Aquipseudomonas proteolytica. Next base: position 134,598 of record NZ_VFEV01000006.1, on the reverse strand, counting down.
CTACGACCAGGCCGACGAGTACTTGGAGGTGCTGTACAAGCTCTGGGAAGGCAGTTGGGAAGACGACGCGGTACTCAACGACCCGCAACAACGCATCTATGCCCAGCCGGGCAAGGTGCACAAGGTCGAGCACCATGGCGAGTTCTACCAGGTGGAGGGTTATCACCTGTGCGAGCCCTCGCCGCAGCGCACGCCGGTGCTGTTCCAGGCCGGTAGCTCGGAGCGCGGCCTGCTGTTCGCCGGGCGCCATGCCGAGTGTGTATTTATCAGCGGGCAGAACAAGGCCGCGACCCAGGTGCAAGTGGACAAGGTGCGCGCCAGCGCGGTCGAGGCCGGGCGCAACCCGCACGACATCAAGGTGTTCATGGGGCTCAACGTGATTGTCGGCGCCACCGAGGAACTGGCCTGGGCCAAGCATGCCGAGTACCTGAGCTACGCCAGTGCCGAAGCCGGCGTGGCGCACTTCAGTGCGTCTACCGCCATCGACTTTTCGCAATACGAACTGGATGAACCGATCCAATACGTGAAGAGCAACGCCATCCAGTCAGCCACCAAGGCCTTGCAAAACAACGACTGGACCCGTCGCAAACTGCTGGAGCAGCACGCTTTGGGCGGGCGCTATATCACCCTGGTGGGTTCGCCTGCGCAGGTGGCCGATGAGCTGGAGTCCTGGATCGCCGAGACCGGCCTGGATGGCTTCAACCTCACACGCATTGTTACGCCGGAAAGCTATGTGGACTTCATTGATCTGGTGATTCCCGAGCTGCAAAAGCGTGGGTCGTACAAGACGGCTTATGAGACCGGGACACTGCGCGAAAAAGTGTTCCACCGCGATGCCCGCTTACCCGAACAACACACCGGCTCCACCTACCGCCACTAACCCAAAAATGTGGGAGCGGGCTTGCTCGCGAATGCGGTGTGCCAGTCACCGAATTTGCTAGCTGACACACCGCATTCGCGAGCAAGCCCGCTCCCACATTTAGATTTTTATTGCTCATACCCACACGTTACGACTGGAAATCGACCATGAAAAAAACACTGCTCTCCCACCCAGTCAAGGCACTGGCCCTGGCCCTCGGCCTGTTCAGCTCGGCGGTTTTTGCCGCCGATGCGCCGCTCAAAGTCGGCACCACCGCCGCCTTCGCCATTCCCCTGGAGGCCGCCGTCGAAGAGGCCGGCAAGCAGGGCCTGAAAGTCGAGCTGGTGGAGTTCACCGACTGGATCGCGCCCAACGTCAGCCTCGCCGCCGGCGATATCGACGTGAACTACTTCCAGCACATCCCGTTCCTGGAAAACGCCAAGGCCGCTGCCGGTTTTGACTTGGTGCCGTTCAAGCCCGGGATCATCAACAACGTGGGCCTGTACTCGAAAAAATACAAAAGCTTCGATGAGCTGCCCCAAGGCGCCAGCGTGGCCATCGCCAACGACCCGATCAACAGCGGGCGTGGCCTGCAACTGCTGGCCAAGGCAGGCTTGATCACCCTCAAGCCGGGCGTGGGCTACAAGGCCACCGAAGAAGACATCGTCGCCAACCCGAAAAAAATCAAGATCCTGCAAGTCGAAGCGGTACAGCTGGTGCGCGCCTATGACGATGCCGACCTGGTGCAGGGCTACCCGGCCTATATCCGCCTGTCCAAGACCTTCAATGCCGAGTCGGCGCTGCTGTTCGACGGCCTCGACCACCCGGAATACGTGATCCAGTTCGTGACCCAGCCCAAAGGCACCAGCGACCCACGGGTGATCAAGTTCGTCGAGATCTACCAGCACTCGCCGGTGGTCCGCGCAGCCCTGGATAAATCCCTGGGCAAGCTCTACCAAGTCGGCTGGGAAGGCTGAATATGAGCGCCGCCAACGCCCAACTGCGCGACCTCGGCACACCGCCCGCGGACGCCCGGCAGACAGAGCTGCATCCGGACTTGAACCACGCCCACGTGCGTTTTATCAACCTGGGCAAAACCTATGACGGTACGGTGCACGCGCTGCAAGGCATCGACCTGGCGATCCAGCGCGGCGAAGTGTTCGGCATCATCGGCCGCAGCGGCGCTGGCAAGTCGTCGCTGATCCGCACCATCAACCGCCTGGAACAACCCAGCAGCGGCCGGGTGTTGATCGACCAGGTGGATATCGGCGACTTCGACGAAGACCGCCTGGTGGCCCTGCGGCGGCGCATCGGCATGATCTTCCAGCACTTCAACCTGATGTCGGCCAAGACCGTGTGGCAGAACGTCGAACTGCCGCTGAAAGTGGCCGGTGTACCCAAGCCACAGCGCGAGCAAAAAGTGCGTGAGCTCCTGGAATTGGTGGGTTTGCAGGACAAGCACAAGGCGTACCCGGCGCAGTTGTCCGGCGGCCAGAAGCAACGGGTGGGCATCGCCCGCTCGCTGGTGCACGACCCGCAGATCCTGCTGTGCGACGAAGCCACCTCGGCCCTGGACCCGGAAACCACCCAGTCGATCCTCGGCCTGTTGCGCGAGATCAACCAGCGCCTGGGCCTGACCATCGTGCTGATCACCCATGAGATGGCCGTGATCCGCGAAATCTGCGACCGCGTGGTGGTGCTCGAACATGGGCGGATCGTCGAGCAAGGCCCGGTGTGGGAGGTATTTGGCAACCCTCGGCACGAGGTCAGCAAAACCCTGCTGGCGCCCCTGCAACACGGCTTGCCCGACGAGCTGCAAAAACGCCTGCAGGCCACGCCGCAGTCGGCGCATGCGGCGGTGGTGCTGCGCCTGCAGTTCACCGGCGCCAGTGCCGATGAACCGGACCTCGCCGCGCTGTTCAGCGCCCTGGGTGGGCGCGTGCGCCTGCTGCAAGGTGGGGTCGAACGCATCCAGGGCCACGCGCTGGGGCAATTGCTGCTGGCGGTGACGGGCTCAACCCTGGACGCCGACACATTACGCACCCGCGCCACGCGCTGGGCACAACAGGTCGAGGTGCTGGGTTATGTGGTTTGATCGTTTATTGCAGGGCGCCATCGACACCTTGTTGATGGTGGGTGTGTCATCGTTGATCGCGTTGCTGGTGGGGATCCCGCTGGCGGTGTTCCTGGTGACCAGCGACAAGGGCGGCATCTACCAGGCCCCGGCGTTGAACCGGGTGCTGGGGGCGTTCGTCAATCTGTTCCGCTCCATCCCGTTCCTGATTCTGATGGTGGCGCTGATCCCCTTCACCCGGCTGATCGTCGGCACCACCTATGGCGTGTGGGCAGCCGTGGTACCGCTGACCATCGCCGCCACGCCGTTCTTTGCGCGGATCGCCGAAGTCAGCCTGCGTGAAGTCGACCACGGCCTGATCGAAGCGGCGCAGGCCATGGGCTGCCGGCGCTGGCATATCGTCTGGCATGTGCTGTTGCCGGAAGCGCTGCCGGGGATTGTCGGCGGGTTCACCATTACCCTGGTGACCATGATCAACTCCTCGGCCATGGCCGGGGCGATTGGCGCCGGTGGCCTGGGGGACATCGCCTACCGCTACGGCTACCAACGCTTCGACAGCCAGATCATGCTCACGGTGATTGTGCTGCTGGTGATTCTGGTGGCGGTGATCCAACTGGGCGGCGATCGCCTGGCGCGCGGGCTCAACAAGCGCTGAGGTATAGTCGGCACCTCTCTTTGCCCTGGTGCCGACTGCCATGAAACTCGCCCCCGACGACCTCCACCAGATTACTTCCACCACCCTGGGCCACTACAACCAGGTGGCCGAGGATTTTCGCGAAGGCACCCGCGACCATGATGTGAGCCAGAACATCGACGCGTTGCTGCGGCATATCCAGGGTGATGCACCGTTTACCGTGCTGGATTTCGGCTGTGGGCCGGGGCGCGATTTGCAGACGTTTACCCGCCTGGGACATATCGCCGTCGGGCTCGACGGCGCCGAGCGGTTTGCACAGATGGCGCGCCAGGACAGCGGCTGCGAGGTACTGCACCAGGACTTCCTCAAACTGGACCTACCGGCCGGGCGGTTCGATGGGATCTTTGCCAATGCGGTGCTGTTTCATATTCCCAAGCAGGAATTGCCGCGCATTCTCAGGCAACTGCATGGGGCGTTGAAGCCGGGTGGCGTCTTGTTCAGCTCCAACCCCCGAGGGGAAAACCAGGAGGGCTGGAACGGGCCGCGGTATGGCTCGTACCACGACCTTGCGGCCTGGCAGGGGCTGCTGACGACGGCGGGGTTTGTGGAGCTGGAGCACTACTATCGCCCGGCAGGCCTGCCGCGCGAGCAGCAGCCTTGGTTGGCCAGTGTGTGGCGTAAGGTTGGGGTTGTCTGAGCGGACGCCATCGCGGGCAAGTCCACATTGGAATGCGTTCCCCCTGTAGGAGCGGGCTTGCCCGCGATGGACTCAACAACACCGCTAATCCACCTGATACACCACCGGCCCTGCCCCCACCACCAACGCCGTCACACTGCGCCCCGCATATTCTTCCCTTTGCTCCTGCGCAAAATTGGCCACCAACCGCGTGCCATCGGCAAAGGTCGTCTGCTGCAACAGCCGGTCGCTGCTCAGCCAGCGGAAATCCGTCAGTGCCTGGGTCGCGAGGCGCTCATGCAATGGGCGAAAGAACCCATCCTGGCGCTGGATCATTGGCAAGCGCTGCTTCAACGTAGCGGCACTCAGGTGATAGAGCGGCGGCACGTTGTAAAGCAGTTGGGTCAGCTCGTTCTGCGCCTGCACATTGCTCAGTTTCAGGCTGTCGAACAGCCAGTGATGGGTGGTGATGACCGAGCCATGGAAGACCGCCTGATACAACGGCAGGCGCATCGCCGGGGCGAAGTACACGGTGCGCAGCGGCTCTTTGAGTGGCACGCGCTTGAAGAATACCGCTGGCTGTTCCGGTGGGTACCAGGCCCCAACGTAGTAAGACGATTGTTTGTCCTGGGTCATCTCGCGGTCGCCCCAGCCCATGACCGGCGTCTGCATGCCATGGGCGAACAACACACCCCGGGCGGTGGTGGCGTTGCCGTCTTCGGAGCCCACCGGCACCTGGAGGTGGCTGCCGATCCAGCGTGCCGCATCGACATTGCCTTCAGCGTTCTGCGCCTGGGTCATACCCAGCACTGAGCGGTAGCTGTCAAACAGCATGCCGGTGGCGTAGGCATCGAGAAACCAGGCATTGAAACCGGCCGCGGCCTGCACCGCTGTCACCCGTGCCTGCAGCAACGGGCGCACGCAGCGCGGGTCGGTGTAGTGCCCGAATTTCTGGAAACCCGTCTTGAGCTGGCCGTTCTTGAGCATGATCGCGCAGTCTCGGTGGGCGCGGCTGCCCAGGTGCGCGGTGATCCAATCGGGGTTTTCGCTATCCGCCAGCGCGGTTTCATAAGAGTCATAGGGCGCCATCAAGTATCCGGCCTCGACCCCCTTGCGCACCGCCTCGGGGTGCCAGAGCCCGCCTTCCCAGCCCTCCCCCAGGGTCAACAGCAGGCGTTGCAGGCCGCTGTCCTGCAGGGTCTTTATCGTGGCTGTCGACAACGTGCTGCCCCAGGCTTGAGGGGCGGAGTTCAAGGCGCTGGCAAACGCCAACGCCAGTTCCTCACGGACTGCGCCGTAGCCGGCGACGAGTGCCTGCATATCGGGCTGCACCTGGGCCTGCCAGTTCAGCCGCGCCTTTTTGTTCAGCGCCGCGTTAAGCCCTCTGAGCAGCACGCCTTGCTGATAGCGATCCAGAAACGGCAGGGTGACTTGCACCACCTGCGCCGCTTGCGGGTCCAGCAGGCCATTGAGTTGCGCGCCCAGCCCGTCAGGGGCGCGCAGCAATGTGCGTAACTGCGCCCAATCGCGCACATCGCCCAGGCCCAGCAGGTCATTGCCCCACAGGTACACATGGCTGGCGCCCAACAGTTTTTTGCCGGCGGGGATCTGTTGCAGCTTGTCTGCCAAAGGCTCGTAGCGCCCCTGCTCTATCAGCCATTGGCGATAGCGTTTGGCGCCGGCCAGCAAGTCGGCCTCGCCCAGGTTCAGACGCAAGGTCATGGGCGCAGTGGGGTCCAGGGCGGTGAATTCATGGCGCAGCGACAAGCCCAGGCGCGAGCCCTCGGCCTGCCACTGCAAGCGATTGTTGTAGGGGTTGGTCAAAAGCCAGTTGAGGGTGAAGCGGCCATGGTCGACGCCCCATAACGGCAGGCTCAGGTCCTGGGTGCTGTTCACGTCGCCCTGCTCAAGCAGGAAGTCCTGCCAGAGACGATTGCCGGCAGGGATGTAATGCCCCTCGGCCAACGGCCAGATCAAGCCATTGCCCATGGCACTGGCGGGCTGGCGGATAAGCTCAAGCTCCGCGGCCTCGCGTGCGGTGACGGTGAGAATCAGGTCGCGCTGATCCAGTGTCGCGCTCAGGCGATAGGCGCCGTTGTCCCATTGCCAATTGGCCTGTTGCTTGGACTGTTTCAACCGGCTGACCTGATGGGCCGCCACGCCACTGGCCGCTTGCACTGGTTCGCCGCCCGCCGGGGTCACGCGCACGGCCAGGGTCGCCGCGTCGAGTTCGACGCGCCACTGGGGGTTTTCCAAAACGGTGCTGGCCACTGCCAGGGGCGAGAGCAGCAGCAGGCTGATGCACAGGACACGGCGCAGGTTACGGGTCATGACGTTGGCCTTCACAGGAGCGAAAGCCCGAGGGTAAAACAATTCGGGGATCGGAACTTTTCCAAAGCCCATTTAAAGATTTTTCCCACTGCCTGCCCCGGTGGGGAGGGGGCTTGTCCCGCTGGGTTGCGAAGCAGCCCCAGTAAGCCTCACCCAGGTCTATCAGATAGACCGAGATAGCAGGTTTTGGGGCTGCTTCGCAGCCCAACGGGGGACAAGCTCCCTCGCCACAGTTTGCGTTACGGCGCGGTCTTGGGCTCGCGGATTTTGTACCAGGCCACATACAGCGCCGGCAAAAACAGCAACGTCAGCAAGGTCGCGATGATAATGCCGCCGATCATCGCGTAAGCCATCGGCCCCCAGAACACCTCCCGCGCGATGGGGATCATGCCCAGGCTGGCCGCGGCTGCCGTCAGCAGGATCGGCCGACGCCGGTGTTCGGTGGCTTGCACCACCGCGTCCCACGGCGTGTAGCCATCGCGCTCATAGGCGTCGATCTGGGTCACCAGGATCACCGAGTTGCGGATGATGATGCCGATCAACGCCAGGATCCCCAGGATCGCCACAAAGCCCATGGGCGTGCCGGTGGGAATCAGCGCCAGCACCACGCCGATCAAGCCCAGCGGGGCCACACTGGCCACCAGGAACATTTTCTGCACGCTGTGCAACTGGATCATCAGGAAGGTCGCCATCAAGAACAGCATCAACGGCACCACGCTGGCGATCGGGCCCTGGGCCTTGCCGCTTTCTTCCACGGTACCGCCGGTTGCGACCTTGTAGCCCACCGGCAACGCGGCGCTGAACTTGTCGATTTCAGGCTTGAGCTGCTTGACCAGGTCGGTCGGCTGCATCTCGTCGCGCACGGCGGCCTTGATGGTGATGGTTGGCTTGCGATCGCGCCGCCACACCAGCGGCTGTTCCAACTCGTAGCGCACGGTGGCAAAGGCCAACAGCGGGATCGAGGTACCGCTCGGCGTGACAATCTGCAGGTTCTGCAAGGTTTCCGGGGTACCGCGTTCGGCGTCTTCGGCGCGGCCGACCACGTTGATCAAGTAGATATCGTCGTGCACCTGGGTCACGGCCGAGCCGCTGACCACGCTGTTCATCAACTGCGCCACATCTTCGGACGACAGCCCGAGCTGGCGCGCCTTGTCCTGGGCGATATCGACCCGCAGCACTTTGCCCGGCTCGTTCCAGTCGTAGATGATCTCGCCCAGGTGGCTGTTTTTATCCAGTAGTGTCGCCAGTTCGATGGCGTGTTTGCGCACCTGGTCGATGTCCTTGCCCGATACCCGGTACTGGATCGGGCGCCCGACCGGCGGGCCCATTTCCAGGGGTTGGACAAAACTGCCGACGCCCACGAAGTCATCACGCAAACGTTTTTGCAGGCGCTCGATCAACGCGCCGCGCTCTTCCAGGCCTTTGCTGACGATCACCAACTGCGCGTAGTACGGGTTCTCCAGTTGCTGGTCCAGGGGCAGGTAGAAACGGATCGCACCCTGGCCGATGTAGGTGCTCCAGCGTGCGATGTCCGGGTCGTCCTTGATGATCGCTTCAAGCCGGTCCACCGCCTTGCGGGTTTCATTGATCGAGGCATTTTGCGGCAGGTTGAGGTCGACGAGGATTTCCGGACGATCGGACGACGGGAAAAACTGGTTCTGCACAAACTGCATGGAAAACACCGACGCCACGAACAGCAGCACCGTGAGGCCGATCGCCCACCAGCGATTGCGCATGGCCCACAACATGCCGCCATTGAAGGCCCGGCCAATGCGCCCCGGCTCTTCATTGTGCGGTTTGACCTTGCTGCTGAGGATATGCACGCCAATCACCGGCGCAAACAACACGGCCACCACCCACGACACCAGCATCGCCACCGCAATCACCGCAAACAGGGTGAAGGTGTATTCGCCGGCCGAGCTGGCGTTGAGGCCAATAGGCACAAACCCGGCCACCGTCACCAGGGTGCCGGTGAGCATCGGGAACGCGGTGGAGGTGTAGGCGTAGGTCGCAGCCTGCTCCAGGGTCTCGCCTTTTTCCAGGCGGGTGATCATCATTTCCACGGTGATCATCGCGTCGTCTACCAGCAAACCAAGGGCGATGATCAACGCGCCCAGTGACACCCGCTGCATGGTGATGCCGCTGTACTCCATAAACACAAACACCAGCGCCAGCACCAGCGGGATCGAGCATGCCACCACCAACCCGGCACGCAGGCCGAGGCTGATAAAGCTCACCACCAGCACGATGATCACCGCTTCGAACAGCGCACTGGTGAAGCCGCCTACCGCCTCTTCCACCACTTCGGCCTGGTCCGATACCTTGTGCACGCCAATGCCCACCGGCAGGTCGGCCGTCAGCTCGTCCATGCGCTGGTGCAGCGCCTTGCCAAATTCCTGGATGTTGCCGCCCTTCTGCATGGCGATGGCCAGGCCGATGGCTTGCTGACCGTTGAAACGAAACATCGGTCGCGCCGGATCCACATAGCCACGGCTGATATCCGCGATATCCGCCAACCGATAGAAACGATCATTGAGCCGCAGATTGACGTCGGCAAGATCCTTTTCCGAGGCGAATTGCCCCGAGGTACGCACCGAAATCCGCTCCGGCCCGGCCTCGATCACCCCGGCCGGGGTCACCGCGTTCTGCGATTGCAGGCTCTGCACCACCTGGCGCTGGTCGATCCCCAGGGCGGCCAGTTTGCGCGTGGAAAAATTCAGGTAAATCACTTCGTCCTGCTGGCCGATCATCTCGACCTTGCCCAACCCCGGCACAGCCCGGATCTCGGCGCGCACCTGCTCGACGTAATCGCGCAACTGGCGCATCGACATGCCGTCGGCGGTAAAGGCATACACCGAGCCAAACACGTCACCGAACTCGTCGTTGAACGAAGGCCCCTGCAAGCCCTGGGGGAACGTGCCGCGGATGTCGTCGATCTTCTTGCGCACCTGGTACCAGATCTCGGGGATCGCCTTGGCGCTGGTGGTGTCCTTGAGGAACACGAAAACCGTGGACTCACCGGGCCGGGTGTAGCTTTTCACATAGTCCAGCGAGTCCAGTTCTTCGAGCTTTTTCTCGATGCGGTCGGTGACCTGCTTGAGGGTTTCTTCCTGGGTCGCGCCCGGCCAGCGGGTCTGGATCACCATGGTCTTGATGGTGAAGGACGGATCTTCCTCGCGCCCCAGGTTCATGTAGGAAAACACGCCCATCAGCAGCGCGACGAACATCAGGTACCAGACGAAGGACTGATGCTTGAGTGCCCAGTCGGATAAGTTGAAGCTCCCTTTCATCGCGGGCTGTCCTCGTCGGTTTTGACTTTTTGTCCGGGTTTGAGGCTGTTGACGCCGGCGCTGACCACACGCTCCCCAGGCTGCACTCCGCCGTTAAGCACGACACGGCTGGCATCGCGGCTGACCAGGGTTACATCACGGGGCTGCACGCTCTGCTGCTGCGTATCGATGACCCAGATACGGGCCTTGCCTTCGACATCCTGCACCGCGCTGGCGGGCAACTCGATACGCGGGGCGATGGCCGAGCTCAGGGTCACGCTGATCGCCGTGCCCAAGCGGAACGCCGGCGGCGTCTGGGCCAGGGTCAGGCGTGCGCGCCGGGTGCGGGTTGCACTCTGCGCCTGGGGCTCGATCTCGCGCACGGTGGCGGTGGTGTTGATGCCGGGGTCCAACTGGCTGGCCACCAGAAACACCACATCGCTCGGCAGGCGCTCGGCGAGGCCGGCGGGCAGGTCGATCACCGCTTCCTTGATATCCGGACGGGCCAGCGTCACCACTTGCTGACCGGCACTCACTACTTGGCCGGCCTCGGCATTCCAAGCGGTGACGATGCCGCCATGGTCGGTGCGCAACTCGGCGTAGTTGAGCTGATCCCTGGCCTGGTCCACCGCCGCCTTGGCCTGGTCGAGTGAGGCCTGGGTGGTTTTCAGGTCGGTCTGGGCAACGTCCAGTTGTGCCTGGGCGCCAACACCACGGTTGAACAACTCCTGCTGGCGACGGGCATTGGCCTGGGCATTGATAAATTGCGCCTGGATCCGCGCCAGGTCGCCCTGGGCGGCGCGCAGCTGGTTCTGCTGGTCAGTGGGGTCGAGCACCGCCAGCAGGGCGCCCTTGTCGACTTCGGCGCCCACATCGACCGCACGCCGCGCAATGCGCCCCGGCACCCGGAAGCCCAGGTTGCTTTCATAGCGCGCCTGGATACTGCCGGCGAAGCGCCCAAGGTGCTCCTGGTCTTCGGCTTTTACCTCGACCCAAAGCACCGGGCGCACCGGTTCCGGCGCCGGTTCTTCCTTGGAACAGGCGATCAGCAACAGGCTACTGGCGAGGATCAGCGTCTGGCGCTTCATGGCTGCACTCCCTGGGCCTGGTCCGGCGCCTGGGCGATCTCCACGAGCATGCCCGGATGCAGCAATTGCCCACCGGCCACCACGACGTTTTCGCCGCCCTTGAGGCCATCGCCGATAATCACCTTACCGGTCAGGTAGCGGGCGACGGTGACCTTGTGCAGTTGCGCCTTGCCGTCGCCATCCACCAGCCACACAGCGGGCTCGCTTAGATCCTTGGTCAACGCGGCCCAAGGCAGCTCGATGCTGGCCTTGGCTTGCCCGTTGGCGGTGGCACTGACCACCGAGCCCAGTTGCATGCCCGTGGGCAAGGCATCCAGGGCGATCTTCACCTGCACGGTGCCGCTGTTGGCCGCAACGGCCGGGGTCACTTCACGCACCCGGCCCACGGCCTTGATGCTCGGGTTATCCAACAGGCTGACGGTGATCGGTACATCCGGCGCAGGTTCGGCCAGCAGCGACTCGTAGACGTTGAACACCGCGTCGCGCTCGCCATCGCGGGCCAGGCTGAAGATCGGTACGGTGGCCTGCACCACCTGGCCCACTTCGGCCTGGCGCGCGGTAATCACCCCCCGCGCTTCGGCGATCAACGCCGTATAGCCCAACTGCTCGCGGGCATTGGCCAACTGCGCCTGCGCGGCAGCCAGGGCGCTTTGACTGCTGCGCAATGCAGCCTGGGCGGCATCGTATTCACTGCGGCTGGTGTAGCCCTTGGGCAGGAGTTTTTCCTGGCGCACAAAAGCCGCCGCCGTCTGTTTGACCCGCGCCTGTTCCGCCACCACCTGGGCCTGGGCGGAGTCGACATTGGTCTGCAAATCCTTGGGATCGAGCTTGGCCAGCACTTGCCGGGCCGTCACGCGGTCGCCGACATCGACCATGCGCTGGATAATCTTGCCGCCCACGCGAAATGACAAATCGGTCTGCACCCGCGCCTGGATATCCCCGGTGAGGGTCACCGCCGCTGCAAAATCGGTCGGCTGCACCGTTTGCACAAACACCCTGGAATGGGCCTTGGGCTCAGGTTTTTCCTGGCCGCAGCCGCTCAGCAGCACCAGCAGGGCAACGCTACAAATAACTGTTGAGGTGGGACCGCCCATGCAGACTCCTTTCGCGTGATACCGACGTGCCAGTGTGTATGCGACTGTGAGCTTAGTTCAGGGTTCCTTACCTGCACGCAGACGCCTGATAGTTTGCGCGCCGACCTACCCTGTTAGTTCTGACAGTAGACAGCCCTTTGCCCCCTTGTAGTCATTGAGTTCGGTCTTGCTGCGCGGGCATGCGCACGCGCTGCTGTGCAAGCACACAATGACCAACGTCGAGGTAGACGCTATGAGCAACCCAAGGCCAACAAAGCTCCCACCGCTAGTAATTGCCGAAGCCAAGCCCGTGTCGGCACCGTCCCATCAATATGAATGATCGTTAAAAGACGTCCCCAGCGACGGGGCAAACGCCAGCATTGAGCCTACCGATATAGGGACAAGCAAAGACCGCCTTCAGATCTACATCAATGGCAAGGTAGTAGTGGATGAGGAATTCAACAACAAACCGCCAAAGACCATTCATGCGCGCATTCCCAGGTCTGAACTGCTTAAGAGCACCTGGGTACATCGGCAATCCACTATATGATCCGAATCGGCCAGGGAAATGGCGAGATGGGTGAATCACAAACGTACCTGATTACCCATTGATCATGGCATTGCGCCAAAGTGCTGGGGAGGTTCGATTGTGCTGGATGAGCCGGCCTGGCACTGGCCGAGTCAGGCGGTGCCTACGCAGGCAGCACAGGCTTTCAGACATTGACGAAATCCCCTGTGGCGAGCGGGCTCGCCCCGCGCTGGGCTGCGAAGCAGCCCAAAAACCAGCCCCTGCGGTGTATCTGATACACCGCATTCGGCTCACTGGGGCCGCTTCGCAGCCCAGCGCGGGGCGAGCCCGCTCGCCACAACAGCCCTATCTGCCTGGTTTTAAAATGTGTAGATATTCAATACAAGATCAACCCTGCCACTTACCCCCTTCAACAATCACACTCTCAGGCTTGGTGTCATCGCTCAGTTCTTTACGCACGTACTGGTCATACAGCTTGAGCAAGAACTTCTCTTCACCCAACTTCGCCAACTCGGCATTCACCCAGTCGCGCAGTTCGATATTGCCCTTCTTCACCGCCGGCGCAATCGGCGCTTCATCACCCAGCTTCTCTTCAAGCACACGGTAGCCCGGGTTCTGCTTGGCCCAGCTGAACAGCACCAGGTTGTCTTGCGCATAGGCATCGCCACGCCCAGCCGACAGGGCTTGCAGCGACTCGGAGTTTTTCTCGAACTTGAGCAGTTTCCAATCCGGGTGGTTCTTGGTCAGCCAGATATCGGCGGTGGTGCCGGTGGTGACGATGGTGGTACGGGTCGCCAGGTCGTCGAGGCTTTTGACCACGCTGTCGTTAGGCACCAGGGCCTGGACCGCGACTTTCAGGTTGGGGTTGGTGAATTCCACCGCTTCCTTGCGCTCGGGGGTCACGGTCATGTTGGCCAGGATCAAGTCGACCTTGTCGCTCTGCAGGAACGGGATGCGGCTGGCCGGCTCCACGGCCACGAACTCGACCTTGTTTTCGTCGCCCAGCAGGTCCTTGGCAAACTGGCGGCCGATGTCGGTATCAAAACCCACGTAGCGCCCGGCTTCATCGACAAAGCCAAACGGCGGCTTATCGGTAAATACGCCGACGATCAGCTTGTCGCGAGCCTTGATCTTGTCGATATAGCTCACCGCCGCCGGCGCGGCAGCGGCGGGTTTGGCCGGTTCTTCGGTTTTGTTGCAGCCGGCCAGTAAGGCGAGGCCGAGCAGCGGCAGTAACAACTTGGCAGTTTTCATGACAGCTCCAGTTCCTTGATTTTCTTGGGCAGTGTTGAAACAAACGAGAATTTCTCGAGGAACTGCTGCGCGCGTGCGGTCTGCGGGTTCGTAAAGAAGGCCTCGGGGGTGTTGTGTTCGAGGATGCGGCCGGCCTCCATAAACACCACGCGGTCGGCGACGGCGCGGGCGAAGGCCATTTCATGGGTGACGATCAGCAGGGTCATGCCATCGCGCGCCAGGTCCTGGATCACCTCCAGCACTTCCTTGACCATTTCCGGGTCAAGGGCGGCGGTGACCTCATCAAACAGCATGACCTGGGGGTTCATGCACAACGAGCGGACGATGGCGATGCGTTGCTGCTGACCACCGGACAACTGGCGCGGGAACGCATCGCGCTTGTCGGCGAGCCTCACCCGCTCCAGCAGTTTTTCCGCCTGCTCACGGGCTTCGCGGGGTTCGCGTTTTTGCACTTTCAGCGGGCCCAGCAGGATGTTGTCGAGCACGCTCATATGGGGGAACAGGTGATAACTCTGGAACACCATGCCCACGTCCTGGCGCACCTGGCGCCAGTCGGTGTGTTTATCCAGCAGCTCTTTGCCGGCCAGCCGCAGGCTGCCGCTGTGGGCCACTTCCAGGCCGTTCAGGCACCGCAGCAAAGTGCTTTTGCCGCAGCCGCTGGGGCCGAGGATTACCACTACTTCGCCGCTTTGCACACTCAGGTCGATGCCGTTGAGCACCTGCTGTTCGCCGAAGAATTTATTGAAACCCTGGAACTCGATCAATGCGCTCATGCTTGGGCCCAGCGCCGTTCCAGCACCTTGGAGGCGGCCGACAACGGGTAGCAGATAAAGAAGAAAAACAGGAACAGCGCGCCGTAGATCAATACCGACTCATAAGTGCGCTCGATGATTTGCTGTCCGACCTTGATCACATCCACCACGCCGATCAGCACCGCCAGGGAGCTGGTCTTGATGATCCGCGTGTAGACGTTGATGGTCGGCGGCGTCATGCGTTTGAGCGCCTGGGGCAACAGCACATAGCCGTAGAGTTGCGGCGCCGACAAACCAATCGACAGCCCCGCCTCCCGCTGCCCACGTGGCAGCGAATGCAACGCGCCGCGCACCACTTCGCCCACTTCACTGGCGCCCCACAGCGACAGCACCAGCACTGCACACCAGAAACTGGGGATGCTCAGGCCGGTAAAAATCGGCAGGCCAAAGAACAGCAGATACAGCCACACCAGCACCGGAATCGCGCGGAACAACTCCAGGTAAATGCGCAGCAGCAGGTT
Source organism: Pseudomonas proteolytica (assembly GCF_007858275.1). Taxonomy (GTDB): domain Bacteria; phylum Pseudomonadota; class Gammaproteobacteria; order Pseudomonadales; family Pseudomonadaceae; genus Aquipseudomonas; species Aquipseudomonas proteolytica. Next base: position 119,538 of record NZ_VFEV01000006.1, on the reverse strand, counting down.
GATCGCACGCACATTCAACGTGCGCAGCACCCCATATGCCACCCCGCCAAGGGTGCTGAAGGCGATGCTCAAAAACGAAATCGACAGGGTTTGCGCAGCGCCCTTGCCCAGTTGCGGCAACGACACCCACAACAACTCAAGACCCGAACTGGCCATGCTGGAGCCTCCTTTCCAGGCGGCTGAGCAGCAGCGACAGCGGCAAGAACAACAACACGCAGATCAGCGTGAGCACGGCGAGCATCTCGTAAGTCTTGTAGTAGAGGGCGATGTAGCTTTTGGTGGTGTAGAGAATCTCCGGCACCGCCACCGCCGAGACCACAGTGGTCTCCTTGAGCAGGAAAATGAAATTGGCGAACAACGCCGGCAGGCTGAGGATCCCGGCCTGGGGCAGGATCACATGGCGCAGCAGTTGCCAGTCGGACAGGCCGATGGACTTGCCCGACTCGATCTGCGCCAGTGGCACCGCCTCCACACCGGCGCGCAGCACTTCGGTGAGGTAGGCACCGCCCAAAAAGGTCATGGTGATAATCGCCGCCCAGAACCCGGAGATATTGAAACCCAGGGCCGGCAAGGCGAAGTACACGAAGAACAGCTGGATCAGCAGCGGCGTGTTACGCGCCAGCTCCACATACAACGCCACCAGGCGCGACAGGTAGGGCGTGCGGAACACCAGCAAGGCTGAGTTGATCAGCGCCACCAGCAGCGAGGTGCCGATGGCGATCAAGCCCACTTGCAGAGTCACCCCAACGGCCTTGAGAAACGCCGGCAGGGTGCTGAGGATAAACGCGTAGTCGAAAGTCATTTCAAGTCCTGGGCGCCGCAGGGGTAATGCGGCGTAAACGCAGTCCGGTCCAGCGTGGGTAACGCCGGGAAGCGCTGACTTTAAAGGTATAAAAACCAAAATTTAAATACCGAAATAGCATATTGATATCACCCAAAAAGCTAACCGGTGGATTCGCCGGGTTGGCAGGTGACAGCTAAGGTTCTTGGGCGTGTAGGAAGGGTCTTTTTTTCAGCGCTGAACGACAGGGATGGGCAGCGCGTGGCCAGACTGAGGGCCATTTAACCAGCGAGGGAATGACAGATGAGCGAAACCAAACCGATCGACCCGCAGGACTTGGTGAAGTGGTTGGTGGCGTTGCGCCGGGCGATCAATAGCCGGGATTAACAGGCATGACACCAACCCAATGTGGGAGCGGGCTTGTGTGGGAGCCGGGCTTGCCCGCGATAGCATCACCTCTGTGTCACTGACACACCGAGGTGCCTGCATCGCGGGCAAGCCCAGCTCCCACAATTTTGCCCATCATTGCCCAATAAAAAACGCCGACGCTGTATCAGCCGTCGGCGTTCAAACCTTGAAGGGGGTTTGGGCAATCAGAACGCTGGCACCACCGCGCCGCTGTATTTCTTCTCGATGAAGGCTTTGACTTCCGGGCTGGTCAGGGCCTTGGACAGTTTCTGGATCGCGACGCTGTCCTTGTTGTCTGGACGGGCCACCAGGAAGTTCACGTACGGCGAATCGGACGATTCAATGATCAGCGCATCCTTGGCCGGGTTCAGGCCGGCTTCCAGGGCGTAGTTAGTGTTGATCAAGTCCAGGTCAACCTGGTCGAGGACGCGGGGCAGCAGGGCCGATTCCAGTTCCTTGAACTTCAGGTTCTTCGGGTTGCTGGCGATGTCTTTTGGCGTGGCCAGGGCATTGGTCGGGTCTTTGAGAGTGATCACACCGGCCTTCTGCAGCAGCAACAGCGCGCGGCCGCTATTGGAGCCTTCGTTGGGAATGGCAACAGTGGCGCCATCTTTCAGGTCTTCGATTTTCTTGATCTTTTTCGAGTAGCCGCCAAACGGTTCAACGTGCACGCCAACGACGGTGACCAGGTTGGTGCCTTTACCCTTGTTGAAGTTTTCCAGGTACGGCAGGGTCTGGAAGTAGTTGGCATCCAGGCGCTTCTCGGCCACTTGCACGTTCGGTTGCACGTAGTCGGTGAAGACCTTGATTTCCAGGTCCACGCCTTCTTTGGCCAGGGTCGGCTTGATCAGCTCAAGGATCTCGGCGTGGGGCACTGGAGTGGCCGCGACCACCAGCTTTTCGTTGGCTTGAGCGATACCGGCAGTCAGGGCAGCCGCCAGGGCGGTGAACAACAGAACCTTTTTCATGCAGTGTCCTTAATCGAAAATCCGGGGCGTCGGTGACGACCACTTCTTATGGGGGTGCCAGCGATGTGCTATCGCGGCGTGGGATGGACAATACCGATATTTTTTATTCCCGAACAATACCTTTTATTCACTTTGATATTCCATTTTGCTCATACAGAGCCCAACCCCCCAAACAGACGCGTCAACGCTGCACGCTCGATTTCGCTGCCATTGCTCAGGATCTGTCGCACCTGATGCTCAATCTGCGCCACCGACACCACCGGCAGGTTCAAATGCTCCGGCAAGATCTCATCGCCGCTGCTGACCAGCAGCGCAAAGTGGATCACGTTCTCCAGCTCGCGGGTATTGCCCGGCCAACTGTGCTGCTCCAGCACCCGCTGCGCGTCCTCGCTGATCAATGGCACCGGCAGGTCCAGCCGCTGGCTGTAGATACCCAGGAAGTACTCGGCCAACGACAGGATGTCACCCACCCGCTCGCGCAGGGCCGGCAGTTCCAGTTGGCCTTCGCTGAGGTAATGGAACAGGCGCTCATGGAACTTACCCACGGCCACCGCCTGGGCCAGGTCGATGCTGGTAGCGGCGACCAGGCGCACGTCCACCGGGCTCGGCTGATGGGCGCCGACACGGGTGACTTCGTGGTTTTCCAGGGCGGCGAGCAGCTTGACCTGGATCGGCAACGGCAGGTCGCCGATCTCATCGAGGTACAAGGTGCCGCCGTTGGCCGAGCCGAACCAGCCAGCCCGGCTGCTGGCCGCGCCGCTGTGGCTGCCGGCGGCATAGCCGAACAATTCGGCATCGGCATAAGTAGGGCTGATCGCACCGCAGTTGACCGAAACAAACAGGCCGCTGCGGTCACTGCCGCGATGGATATGGCGCGCCAGCAATTCCTTGCCGCTACCGGTTTCACCACGAATCAACACCGGCAAGGCACGCGGGGCCAGGCTTTCGAGGTCTTCGCGCAGTTGCCTTGAACGAGGGTCGACAAACACCAGCGCCTTGGCGCGAATGCTCAGGGGGCTTTTTTCAGCGTCGGGGAAGGTCAGCAATGGCTGGCCAAAGGTTTCATGCAGGCTCATGGCAGGCTCCCGCCCCAATTCCACTCATAGGGACGGGGCGTTGAAAAAATATTAGGCGCGGCGCCGGGAGTGATGCTCCAGACGGTTTTGCAGACGATAGAGGTAGGCGAAACCCTGCTCCCAGCGCTGGTGGCCGGACTTCACGTTGATATGCCCGGCGCCTGCGAGAATCCCGGCTTCCGCCCCCCAGTTACGTGCCAGTTCCAGGGCCCGAGGGGCGCTGACTGCACTGTCGTTGTCGGAGCTGACGATCTGGCTGGGGAACGGCAACAGGTCGCGGGGGATCGGTGCAAAGTTGCGCAAGGCAGGCGCACACGCCGGGCGCTCGACATCCGCCGGGGCCACCAGCAACGCACCGCGCACCTGACGCAAGAACTGCAACGGCGCGCTGGCCGCCCAGTGCGCCACGGTGATGCAACCCAGGCTATGGGCGATAAGGATCACCGGAGTGCTGTCGGCCGCAATGGCTTCGGCCAAGGCCGCCACCCAGTCTTCACGGCGCGGGGTCAGCCAGTCGGCCTGCTCCACGCGAGCGCTGTTGGGCAGGCTGTTCTGCCAATGGGTTTGCCAATGATCTTCTGGCGATCCTTGCCAGCCCGGCACGATCAGGTAACGGATCAACTCGCTGTGCATGGGTGTGCCCTCCTGCAGCGTTTAACGTTGCTGACCAGTATAGGGACGGGGCATATATTCGTTAAGGAATAAGAAGCTATTTGTTAATAACCAAAAACACAGTCCCATCAATCAAATAATGTGGGAGCGGGCTTGCCCGCGATGGCGGTGGTTCAGGCAATGCACGGGCAGCTGACACACCGTCATCGCAGGCAAGCCAGCTCCCACATTTATTTTGTGGTGTATCCAACCGACAAGCCCGCTCGCCACAGGCAAAAAAAAGGCCGCACCCTGCCAAGGAGACGGCCAAAAAATTGTCGAGGCTTTTGACACTAACGCGCAGTAATCACCGACAGCTTGGTAATCCCCGCCCGCTCAATCGACGCCATGGCCCGAGCCACTTCGCCATAATTCACACCATCGTCAGCCTGCAGTTGCACCCGTACCTCAGGGTCCTTCGCCTTGGCGGCCTGCAGGTTGAACTCCAGCAGGTCCGGCTGGATTTCATCCTTGTTGATAAACACCTTGCCGGCACCGTCGATGCTCACCACCAGCGGGTCTTTCTGCTCCACCGGGGCCACGGCCTCGGTCTTGGGCAGGTTGATCGGAATCGCGTTGGTCAACAGCGGGGCGGTGACGATAAACACCACCAGCAGTACCAGCATCACGTCCACCAGGGGCGTGACGTTGATCTCACTGAGTACCTCGTCGCTGTCTTGGGTAGAGAAGGCCATATCAGGACGCCTCCTTCACTTTTTGCGCGCTGCCCTGGGCGGCGTTTTTATGCAGCGCCGGGTGGACCAGCACGCGGAACGAATTTTTCTGCGCCAGGCTGTAGAAGTCATGGGCGAAGTCGTCCAGGTCGGCAGCCGTGAGCTTCAGGCGACGCAGGAAGTAGTTGTAGACCAGCACCGCCGGCACGGCGACGGCGATCCCCACACCGGTCGCGACCAGCGCCGCGCCGATCGGGCCGGCCACGGTTTCCAGGCTGGCAGAACCGGCAGCGCTGATCCCTTTCAACGCTTCCATGATCCCCCACACGGTGCCGAACAGGCCGATAAAGGGCGAGGTGCTGCCGATACTCGCGACCACGGCCAGGCCGGTTTCCAGGGAGCGCCGTTCACGCACGATCTGCTGGCGCAGGGCACGTTCGAGGCGGTCCTGATGGTTGATCGCCTGGCTCAGGTCAGCGGCGTGCGGCGCATCCCCCACCTGGATCGCGGCGTAGCCAGCCTGGGCCACACGGGCGGCGGCGCCGGGATGGGTTTCGCTCAGCTCGGCGGCCGAATCCAGGCTCGACGCCGCCCAGAACTGTTTGTGGAACTTGCGATCCTGAGCCTTGAGGCGGGCGAACTGCGCGCCCTTGAGCAGAGCCAGGCCCCAGGTGGCGACGGAAAAAACCACCAGCAGCCAGATCACCGCGCTTTCGATGGATTCAAGTGGAGATGCCAGTAACGTCATGATGTGTACCTCGGTGTAAGCGATAGGGTGTCGAGCAAAGGCTCAATGAATCTTGAAATCGATGGGCACGCTGACCCAGCCATCCTGTGCCACGTCGCCCTGCTTGGCGGGCACGAAGCTCCAGCGCTTCACGGCGCTGAGTGCGGCGTCGTCGAGTTGCTGGCGACCGCTGCTCTTCTGCACCTGGATTTCACCGGGTTTGCCGCTGGCCAATACATGCACCCGCAACAACACAGTGCCTTCCCAGCCACGGCGCTGGGCCAGTGATGGGTACTCGGGCGCCGGGTTCTTCAGGTACGCGGCGTTGGCCGAAGCAGGTGTTACCGGTGCCGGCGCAGGCGGGGCTGGCCTGGGCGCCGGTGGTGCCGGCTGGGGTGGCGCGGGCGGTTGTTCGACGGCTTTTGGCGCAGGCTTGGGTTCGGGTTTGGGCACCGGTTTGGGCTTGGGCTTGGGGATCGGCTTGGGTGGCGCCGGCTTGGCCGCCAACTCATCCACCACAGGCGGCGGTGGTTCCACGACCGGAGGCGGTGGCGGCGGCGGTACAGGCGGCGGAGGTTCCACCACCGGTGGCGCCGGCTGGGAAAACTCGATGGTCATTGGTGGAATTTCCGGCGGCACAATCGGCAGCACCGGCACCGGTTTCTGGCTGACCCAATAGATCACCGCGCCATGCAGCGCCAGTGCCAACAGGCCCAATAAAATGCCTTCACGGCGGCTCAAGATCCCCTTGGGGGTTTTCTGCAACCGCAACTGCCCCAAGGGCGCGCGGTGCGGCCGGCCAAGGTCGACCAACTCACCACTCGGTGCCTGGCGCCACAGCGCCTCATGTGCACTGGCGGCGGTCTGGACATTGCCCATTGATTCACTCCCTGCTGTCTTCAGCGAAAAAACCGACGGGCCTGCGGGGCGACCGTCGAGAGCTGAATCATCGGGGGCAGACGCTTATCTCTTAAAGTAATCTTTAAAGTTATACATAGACCGAACAGGAATATGAAAACTCAGCCAATCCAGCAAAGCCACGCCCCACGCGGCCTGGCGGCGAGGGGCAAAATCATGATGCTTTGCCGGCATGCAAAATATTCCTCAAAGGCATGGCTCAGCGCGGGTTGGCCTCGCATAAATCCCATAATTGATGCTGCAGGCTCTGGCCCGCCGCCCCCATCCCACTGCGCCCATACAGCGCCAGTCGCACGCCCTGCACCGCAGGTAAACCACTGTCGGCGCCGAGCACCACGTGCCCGGTCTGCACCACCCGCTCCGGCAACAGGCTGATACCCAACCCCGCCGCCACCGCAGAACACACACTGGCCAGGCTCGCGCTGGAATAGCCAATGCGCCAGCGCCAGCCACCCACCTCCAGGTGCTGGAGCATTTCATTGCGGTACAGGCCGCCCACCGGGAACGCCACCAGGGGCAATGGGTCACGGCCCAGCGCCGGCATGCGGCGGCTGTCGACCCAGCACAAAGGCTCCGGCCAGGAGGCCAGGCAGTCATCGCTGTCGCCCATCTGCTTGACCAGCAACACATCGAATTCGCCGCCGCGATACTGGCGCAGCAGCGCCGGCCCCAAGCCGCTGGTGACCTCCAGGCGCACCCGTGGATAGGCCACGACAAACGCCGAAAGCAGCGGCATCAAGCGCTCGGCGGCGAAGTCCTCGGGCACGCCCAGGCGTAGCACGCCATCGCTCTGCTGGTTGATCAGCACATCGGCGGCTTCTTCGTTCAGCGCCAGGATGCGCCGCGCATAGGCCAGCAGGCGCTCACCCTCGACCGTCGCCACCACCCGGCGCTGATCGCGGTCAAGCAAGCGGCAGCCGACGCTGTCTTCCAGGCGGCGCAATTGCTGGCTGACGGTGGATTGGGTGAGGTGCAGGCGTTCGGCGGCGCGGGTGAAATTGGCGCAGTCGACGACGGCGATAAAACTGCGCAACAGCACGGGATCGAACATGAACACCACCATCGTGTTTGCCACTGGTTGGCATGGTTATATTTAATTTCAGAATACCTCAGGCGGTGGCCATACTTCCCGTTCATTGCACTGAAACGAGGTTCCCATGGCATGGCCTACTCCTTTCAAAACCGCCGTCCTGGCATTGGGGTTGATGGTGGCAAGTAACAGCATGGCCGCCGATAAAGGTTTGCTCGACGCCGTGCGTGCCGGGCAATTGGCGCAGGTCGAGCAACTGCTGGCCAAGGGTGCCGATCTGGATACCCGCGCCATCGATGGCAGCACGCCGCTGTTGCTGGCCACCCAGGCCAATCGCGTCGATATCGCCCGCGCCCTGATCGAGGCCGGGGCCGATGTGAACCGCAAGAACCTGATGCAAGACAGCCCTTACCTGCTGGCCGGCGCCAGCGGCCACAATCAAATCCTGGCCATGACCCTGGCCCATGGCGCCGACCTCAAGAGCACCAATCGCTACGGCGGCACCGCCCTGATCCCGGCGTGCGAGCGCGGCCACGTGGAAACGGTGCGCCTGCTGATCGACGCCGGCGTCGACGTCAACCACGTCAACCGCCTGGGCTGGACCGGGCTCATGGAAGCCATCGTGCTCTCGGACGGCGGCCTCGCCCATCAGCAAATCGTCGCCATGCTGATCGGCGCCGGTGCCAATGTGAACCTGCCCGACCGCGACGGCATCAGCCCCCTGCAACAGGCGCAAAAGCGCGGCCAGGTCGCCATCGCCAAACTGCTGCAAGAAGCAGGTGCCCAATGAGCCCACAACACGATCAAGCCTGGCTGCAACGTGCCGTTGCCCTGGCGCAGGACAACGTGGCCCGGGGTGGGCGGCCGTTTGGCGCCGTGCTGGTAAAGGACGGTGCTGTGCTGGTGGAGGCGGTCAACCAGATCCACCTCGACCAGGACCCCACCGCCCATGCCGAAATGCTCGCCATTCGCCGCGCCAGCCAACAGCTCGGCCCACGCCTTGAAGGCTGTGTGATCTACGCCAGCGGCCAGCCGTGCCCGATGTGCCTGGGTGCCATGTACTTGTGTGGCGTGGCCCGCGTGGTGTTTGCCGCGAGCAATGAAATGGCCGCGCCGTTCGGGCTGTCGACTGCCGCGGTTTACCAGCAGATGAGCCTGCCGCTGACCGCCCAGCAACTGCCCGTCGAGCACCTGCCGATGCCGGCCATGCACGCCCTTTACCGTCAATGGAAGACCCTGCATGACCCTGAATAAATCCCTCGCCGGCTGGGGCCTGCTGGTGGTGCTGGGCCTTAACCTGCGGCCGATCCTCAGCTCCATCAGCCCGTTGCTCGGGGAGATCCGCCTGGCAACCGGCCTGAGTTTCCAGAGCAGTGCCTTGCTCACCAGCCTGCCGGTGGTGTGCATGGGGTTGGTGGCGCTGGTGGGCATCCGCGTCGAGGCGCAGTTGGGCGAACGACGCGGGATCGCCCTGGGCCTGATGATGATCCTGCTCGCATGCCTGGCGCGCTGGCTACTGGGCCAGGCACCGGCACTGCTGGCCACGGCGTTGCTGGGCGGGGCCGGTGTGGCGCTGATCCAGGCGCTGGTGCCGGCGATGATCAAGCGCCAGTTCCACCAACGGGTGCCCCTGGCGATGGGAGTGTATTCAGCCTCGTTGATGGGTGGCGGTGGCTTGGCGGCGCTGCTCAGCCCGCTGGTGGCCAGCCATTTCCAGAATTGGCAGGCCGGCCTGGGCATCTGGCTGCTGCCGGCGCTTGGCGCGTTGCTGCTGTGGGCGTGGCTGCCATTGGGCGCGGCGAAAAACCTGCAGGTGACGCCGCCGCTCCAGGGCCTGCGCAACCGCCGCGCCTGGTTACTGGCACTGTATTTCGGCCTGGTGAACTGCGGGTATATGAGCATGGTGGCGTGGCTGCCGGCGTACTACCAGCAACTGGGTTGGGGCGTGCTGCCCAGCGGCTCGTTGCTGGCGTTCATGACGATTTTCCAGGTGATTGCCGCGCTGTTGATGCCGGCGCTGGCGCAACGCGGTATCGACCGCCGGCCCTTGCTGACCATCAGCCTGCTGGCCCAGACCGTGGGTTATCTCGGCCTGCTGTGGGCACCGCTGCAATACCCACACCTGTGGGTGGCGCTGATCGGCTTCGGCCTGGGGGCGTGCTTTGCCCTGAGCCTGCTGCTGACCCTGGACCACCGCCGTGACCCACGGGAAGCCGGGCAACTGGCGGCATTCGTGCAGGGCGTGGGCTTCTTGATCAATGCCGTGTCGCCGTGGATGACCGGCTGGTTGCGCGAACTCACCGGCAGTTTTGTCAGCGCCTGGGCGGTGTTGACCGTGACAGTGATCGCGATGCTGGTGGTCACCCGGGTATTCAGCCCAGCCACTTACCGCAGCACCGCCGCTTGCTGATTGTGTAGGAGCGAGCTTGCTCGCGAAAAACGTCAACGATAACGCGCAAAACCAGGTTAACCGCGTCGTCTGGGCGTTCTTCGCGAGCAAGCTCGCTCCTACAGGTATGCACTCAAAAATCGTAGCGGCCGGTCACGCCCAGGGTGCGCGGGGTGCCCAGTAGCCCTTCATAGCCACCGTTGCCGCCTGTCCACAGGGTGGTGTAGTAGGTTTTGTCGAAGGCGTTTTTCAGCCATAACGACACATCCCATTGACCCTGCTGGAAATCGCCACGCAGGCCGGTGGACAGGTTGACCAGCCCATAACCGGGAATCTGCCCATAGTCCGAATCCTCGACTGTGCCCACCGCCTTCGAACGATAGGCATAGCTGGCGGTAACGTAGGGTTCGAAGCCGTTATCCAGGTTCCATTTGTATTCGCCGTTGGCGTTGGCAATCCACTTCGAGGCACCCACCACCTGATGCCCGCTGAGGTCGCACGAGGCCGGTGCACCAGGGCGCAGGCTGACTTCCGGTGGGCATGGCGCATCTTTGTACGACAGGTAACGCACATCGTTGAACGAGCCGTTAAGGTTCAGCGTCAGGCCGCGGATCGGCACCAGGGTGCTTTCCAATTCCACGCCACGGGAGCGTACGGAGCCGGCATTGGTCAGGTACTGCACGCGGTTGCCGTAGTCGTAGGCATTGGTCTGGTAGCCATTGACCTGGGTCCAGAACAGGTTGGCGTTGAGTTGCAGGCGACGGTCCCACAGGGTGCTTTTAAAGCCCAGCTCGGCGTTGTTGGCGCGCTCGGTGCCGATCAACAGTGAGTCCGCACCAGCGGTCGGGGCCGAGCCTACCGCCAGGTTGACCCCACCGGATTTCTCGCCATGGGACAAGGTCGCATAGCCCAGCACGTCATCGCTAAAGCGATAACTGAGGTTCAGCAAACCGGACGGGCTGGTGCTGTATTGGTTGAGGTCGCCGGAGTCATACGCGCCCGTGCGCCCATTGCGCGCAGTGGCCGCCGCGCCACTTACGGCTGCGCCCCCCACGGGTGCATTGCGGCTGACCCAGGCGCTTTTTTCTTCATAGGTGCCGCGCAGGCCGGCAGTGAAATCCAGGCGTTCGGTCAGGTGCCAGGTGCCTTGGGCGAACAGGGCAAAACTGTCGGTGCGGATATGCCCGTTGCCGATGCTGGTGACATTGCTCAAGGCCCCTGTCGGCGTGCCGTTCCAGATATCAGCCTGGGGTCCGTAGTAGGCGAAGGATTTGTTGTCCAGATCAGAACCGAAGTAGTAGGCGCCCACCACGTAATCGAAGAACCCACCGGTCGGCGACGCCAGGCGAAATTCCTGGGACCACTGTTTGTCTTCCACCGACACGCCAGCGTTGTAGGACGCCGGCACGTTGAGACCATCGTCGTTGCGCGGGGTGAAATTCCACCAACGATAGGCGCTGACCGACGTCAAGGTGAAGTCGCTGGGCAGGGTCCAATTGGCCTCCAGCGAGGTACCGCCCTGGAACACCGTGACACGCTGGTCGTTGTCCAGGTTGACCTTGCGGTCCGCGCCGTTGACCAGGGTCGCCCCGGCTGCATCCGCCCGCGACTGGTAGAGGTTGGTGCCATTGATGGTCGGCCCGGTGCTGTACAACACGCGGGTGCCGGCGCTGGAGGCCTCTTCGTTGTAGTCGCCGATCCAGCGCAGGTTGAAGGCCTCGTTGGGCTTGTACAGCAGTTGCCCACGAAAGCCCTGGCGTGAACCGCCGTTGAGGTCGTGTCCGTTGTATTCGTTCTTGATATCGCCATCGCTGCGGGTGCGATAGGCGGAAAAGCGCCCGGCCAATTCATCGTTGAGCGGCCCGGAAATCGTGCCCTTGGTCTGGAAATAGCCGTCTTCGCCCACCGACGTCTCGATGCTGCGCTCCGGAGTAAAACTCGGCGCGCGGGTGCTGATATTGATCACCCCGGCCGTGGTGTTCTTGCCGAACAGGGTGCCTTGCGGGCCGCGCAAGACTTCAAGCTGCTCGATATCCATCAGGTCGAATACCGCCATGCCCGGGCGCCCGAGGTACACGTTGTCGATGTACAACCCGACACTGCCTTCCAGGCCATCGCTGGCCGGGTTATTGCCCAGCCCGCGGATCGACACACTGGACTGGCGCGCATGCATGTAGGCGACGTTGACGCTGGGCACCAGTTGCTGCAAGTCCTGGATCCGATAGACCCGCTGGCTCTCCAGGGCCTGGCCGCCGATCACGCTCATCGGCGTGGGCACTTCCTGGGCGCTTTCGGTGCGGCGGCGGGCGGTCACGGTGACCGTCTCCAGTTGCCCGCTGGCGCTCTCGCCCTTGGGCACCGGGGCGGCGGTTTCGGCGGCCTGGCTCGGCGTCCAGCCGGCACTGCCCGCCAGCAACAGCGCCAGGGGCAGGCGTTTGAGCCGCCAGAGGGAGGACGGTACAACGGGCTTCGACACACTCATAAGCGGCTCCGGTCGTGCGGAATATGTACTGCCACATATTCCATAAAGTTATTTATTTATGTTTTTACAAACATTTACTGCATAAGAGATAGCCTTTATAAGGAGTCGACCTAATGCATAGCCAATGCATTTCCCCGATATTTTTAATGTGAAAAATGCATATCGACCTGCGCCAGCTCCGTCACTTCATCGCCCTCGCCGAACAGCGCAGTTTTGTCGCCGCCGCGACCACGGTGAACCTGTCGCAATCGGCCTTCAGCCGCAGCATCCAGGCCCTGGAGCACAGTGCCGGTTGCCAACTGGTGGATCGCGGGCGCAAGGACTTGGCCCCGACCAAACAAGGCCAGGTGCTGCTGGAACATGCGCGGCGCCTGGTCAGTGGCGCGCAGCAGTTGGCCAACGAGATCAGCCAGTTCAATGGCCTGGAAGCCGGCGAGCTGCGCTTCGGTTGTGGCCCGGCCCCGGCAGCCGGCCTGATCCCGCGCGCCATCGGCAGCTTTATCGGGCGCTACCCCAAGGCTCGTGTGCAGTTCCAAGTGGATGATTGGCAAAGCCTGGGCAAGCGCCTGCTCAGTGAAGAGTTCGAATTTTTTGTCGCCGACACCCGCCACTTCGAAGCCAACCCCGACTACCACACCCACCGCCTGCGCCCGCGCAAATGGCATTTCTGCTGCCGCAGCGGACACCCGCTGGCCCAGCGCGAAAGGGTCAGCGCCGCCGAGTTGATGAGTTATCCCCTGGCCGTGACCATCCGCCCCCCGAACCTGCGCAAGGTCATCGTCGACCTCAGCGGCCGGCCCGACTACACGCCCAATGTCGAGTGCGAGAACGGCTACAGCCTGCTGGGGGTGGTGCTGCGTTCCGACGCCATCGGTATCGTCAGCGCCAACAGCGATGCGCTGCACCTGACCCGGGGCGAGCTTGTGCGGTTGACGATCGAGGGGTTGGCCGAGGACCTGGAGGAGCGCTACACCCGCTATGGCATCGTCAGCCGCGCCGGGTATCGGCTGTCACCGTTGGCCGAGGCGATGATCGAGCAGATCAAGCAGGTGGATGAGCAGGATGACGAGGTGTGTTCGCTGGAGAATGTTGCGGTCTGAGGGACCGCTATCGCAGGCAAGCCAGCTCCCACAGTGGAATGCGATCAACCTGTAGGAACCGGCTTGCCAGCGACGGCACCAGTCGTCACACCCATGCGCCGACTGCATAAACCCCATTCCCCAAATGCACTTGCCTCAACCCCCTCCAACCGGCGAAAACCCTCACCTGCCCCTCATCCGGTGATCCCCATGCCCCATGTGCGCAACGTGCTCTACATCATGTGCGACCAACTACGTCGCGATTACCTCTCCTGCTACGGCCACGCCCATCTGCACACCCCCAACATCGACCGCCTGGCCGCCGCTGGCGTGCGTTTCAGTCGCGCCTACACCCAGGGCACGATCTGCGGGCCGTCGCGCATGTCGGCCTATACCGGGCGCTATGTCAGCAGCCATCAAGTGGCCTGGAACGCGGTGCCGCTGCCCCTCGAAGAGCTGACCATCGGCGACTATCTGCGCCCCCATGGCATCCGCACCGCGCTGGTGGGCAAGACCCACGCCACGCCCAATCTCGATGCCCTGCAACGCCTGGATATCGACCCCGACAGCGCGCAGGCGCAGCCCCTCAATGAGGTGGGTTTCGAAGCGTATTTTCGCCATGACGGCATCTTCCCCGACAGCCCACTGTTCGCCGATAAACGCGAGTCCGCGCCCTATACCCATTACCTGCGCGCGCAAGGTTACGCCGGCACCAACCCTTGGCATGAATGGGCCAATGCCGCCGCCGGCGATGCCGGGGAGGTGCTGAGCGGTTGGCAGATGCGCAACGCCCACTTGCCGGCGCGGGTGGACGAGGCGCATTCGGAAACGGTCTACACCACCGACCGCGCCCTCGACTTTATCCACGAACAAGGCGAGCACCCCTGGTGCCTGCACCTGTCGTACATCAAGCCGCACTGGCCCTATATCGCGCCCGCGCCGTATCACGCGCTGTATGGCGTCGATCAGGTGCAGGCAGCGGTTCGCGCCGAGCCTGGGCAAGCCAGCGATCACCCGGTGTACCAAGCCTTCCGCCAACACCAGGAGAGCCTGAACTTTTCCCGCGATGAGGTGCGGCTGCGGGTGATTCCCACCTATATGGGCCTGATCAAGCAGGTGGATGACCAACTCGGTCGACTGTTCGATGTGCTGCAAAGCACAGGTCGCTGGGATGACACGCTGATTGTGTTCACCAGCGACCATGGCGACTTCCTCGGCGACCACCAACTGGGCGAAAAGGAGTTTTTGCTGGAGCCGGCGGTGGGTGTGCCGCTGATTGTCCGCGACCCACGCGCCGCGGCCGATATCAGCCGGGGCACGGTGGATCGGCGCCTGGTGGAAACCATCGACGCCCTGCCCACCTTCCTTGAGGCCCTGGGCTTGCCGAGCGCCGAGCATCGTCTGGAAGGCCGCTCATTGATCCCCCTGCTGCATGGGGTAGAAACGGACTGGCGCCGCTACGCCATCGCCGAATACGACTACGCGTTCCAGGCCCCGGCCCGCGAGCGCCTGGCGCAGCCGATCGATCGCTGCCGCATGACCATGGTGCGCAGCGAACGCTGGAAATACCTGGCCTATGACGGCTTTCGCGCGCAACTGTTCGACCTGGAAAACGACCCGCAGGAACTGCACGACCTGGGCGCAGACCCGGCGTACGCCCAGGTGCGCGAAGTGCATCAGGGTTATCTATTCGAATGGCTGCGGGGTTTGAAACGGCGCACCACCATCAGCCACGGGGAGATTGAACTGCGTGGCCAGCGGTTTCGTTATGGTGAGCCAGAAGCGGAAAAGGTGGTGCAGATCGGGGTTTGGTAACCCCCCAAATCCCCTGTGGGACGCGGGCTAGTGTGGGAGCGGGCTTGCTCGCGAAAACGGTATGTCAGTTAACAACTGTGTTGGCTGATCCGCCGCTTTCGCGAGCAAGCCCGCTCCCACATTTGATATGTGGTGGGCTACAAGCCTTTGGTGGTCTGGCTGCGCTGCCCCTGCACGCTCACCGGCACATCACCCTTGAGGGTCACGCGGCGCACGATGCGTTCCTGGGTGCCGTAGTCATCCACCGCGTAATGCTGGGTGGCGCGGTTGTCCCAGATCGCCACATCGCCGGTGCTCCAGCGCCAGCGCACGGTGTTTTCCAGGCGGGTGACGTGGCTTTGCAGCAGGTTGAACAGGTGTGCGGAATCGGCCTGCGAGTAACCCTTCAGGCGTTTGACGAAATGCCCCAGCAGCAGGGTCTTCTCGCCACTGACCGGGTGCACACGCACCACCGGATGCTCGGTCTCGTACACCGTCGAGGTGAAGATCTTGCGGTACTCCTCAAGCTTTTCCGGCGCCACATCCGGCTTGCGCGCGGCGTAGTCGTATTCGTTGCTGTGCACCGCCCACAGGGTGTCGGCCAGGGCGCGCACTTCGGCGGTCAAGTCGTTGTAGGCGCTGGCGGTGTTGGCCCAGACCGTGTCGCCACCCGATGCCGGCGCCAGCACCGAACGCAGGATCGAGGCCTTGGGGTACGCATCGACGAAGGTCACGTCGGTGTGCCACGAGTTGGCGCGCTGACCACGCCCGCCGTCCAGTTCCATCAGAAAACGCGTGCCATCGCGCACCGGTACCGTGGGGTGGGCAATCGGCTCGCCGAGCAAATGGGCGAACGCTTCCTGGCTCTGGTCATCGAGGTGCGCCTGCTCGCGAAAGAAGATCACCTTGTACTGCACCAGCGCTTGCTGGATGGCTTCGATGGTGGCGGCGTCGAGGTCGCCGGACAGTTTGATGCCCCGGATCTCGGCACCGATACGCCCAGCGACCGGGTGAATATCCAGCGCCAGGGCGACGGGTTGAACAGCGAGTGCGGCATTGCTCATTGGATGACCCTCATGTGTCTGCTTACGGTGGGGTGACGCTGCGCCAACGCTCTATTCATATGCAATTTAGGTCTAGCAAATGAACGCATGCTTCGTTGACGGAATAAGAGCTTGCATTTAAAACCTCAGCTCCCCTGGTCGCAAATGCCTTCGACCTATTTTTAAAATGCCGGGAAAGCATATGGATCTTCGCCAACTGCGCTACTTCATCGCCCTTAACGAACACCGCAGTTTTGTTCGTGCGGCCGACGCCATGGGCATCACCCAGCCGGCGTTCAGCCGCAGCATCCAGGGCCTGGAACAGGAGTTCGGCTGCGTGCTGGTAGACCGTGGCCACAAGGATTTGCGCCCCACGCCGGAGGGCCAGGTGGTGCTGCAACATGCCCTGAGCCTGGTGCATGGCGCCGCGCTGCTGAGCAGTGAAGTGACGCGCATGACCAAGCTCGACGCCGGCGAACTGCGCTTCGGTTGTGGCCCGGCGCCCGCCGTGAAACTGGTGCCGGATGCGGTGGCGCGTTTCGTCAACGCGCACCCGAAAATCCGCACGCGGTTCCAGGTGGATAACTGGGAAACCCTGAGCCGCAGCCTGAGCCGGGAAGAGATCGAATTCTTTATCGCCGACATCCGCCAGTTCGAAGCCGACCCGAACTTCCAGACCCAGGCGCTGACGCCCAAGCGAGGGGTGTTTTTCTGCCGGCCGGGGCACCCGCTGCTGGCCAAGGACAGCCTCTCGACCAACGACATGTTCGACTACCCGCTGGCGTCGCCGCTGATCTCCCAGGGCATTCGCAAACTGCTGGCGAACCTCAGTGGGCGCATGGACTTTTCACCGAGCATCCAGACCGAGCACTTTGCGGCGCTGGTGAAGATCGTGTTGCAGTCCAACGCCATCGGCGTGGGCACCGAGGAAGCCTTTGCCGAGGACCTCGCCCGCGGCGCGCTGGTGCTGCTGCACTGGCGCAACCTGCCGCAGAACATGGAGACCATGAGCGCGCGTTGCGGGATAGTCAGCCGCACCGGCTCACGCTTGTCGCCGGCGGCCAAGGCGATGATCGAGACGTTGGTGGCGGTGGATCGCCAGGAAGTGGATGTGGCGGTCTGAAGGGCGCCATCGCAGGCAAGCCATCGGTATCTACACAACTTTCAGAAACTGACGAACTCCCCCGTGGCGAGCGGGCTTGCCCCGCGCTGGGCTGCGAAGCAGCCCTAAACCCGGCCATCGCGGTTTATCTGAAGAAACGCGGCGGGCTTTTTGGGGCTGCTTCGCAGCCCAGCGCGGGGCAAGCCCGCTCGCCACAATAGCCCTCTCTGCACGGGTTTATGCGCTGCGGCAAATTTGTGTAGGCTGCGATGAGGCCCGTTCAGGCACTGTAGATTTCAGATCCCAGCCGCCGCCAACCCCGGCACCAGCCAATCACTGACCTGGAACGGCTTGCGAATCAGCCGCTCCTTCGACGCCAGGTCCACCGCATCCTGCAGCTTGCCCAGGAACACCGGATCCAGGGTCGATGGGAAAATCTCGCTGAGTTTCTGGTCCTTCAAATCATTGGTCAGAATCACCGGCGGATAACTCGCCAGCCCCGACACCAGCTCGATATACGCCTGCTTGTTGTTGTCATCGGTCAACCACTGCACCGCCTGCTGCTGGGCCTTGAGCAGCTTGGCCACTACCTCGGGATGGGCGTCGACAAACTTGCCACTGCCCACCAGCACCGCCTGCACGCTGCCCGCGCCACCCAGGTCCTTGGTGGTCAGGGGGATTTCGGCCAGGCCCTTGGCCTGCAGTGAACTCAGGTTCGACCCGCCCCAGGTGGCATCGATCTGCTTGGCGGCCAGGGCGGCCACGGCGGCGTTGAAATCCAGGTTGATGATTTTCAGGTCCTTTTCACTCAAGCCCTGGCTGGCCAGGGCGCCGTTGAGGGACAGTTGGGTAGCCGTGCCGCGAAACACCGCCACGCGCTTGCCCTTCAGGTCCTGCAAGGTTTTGATCCCCGAACCCGGCACCACACCCAGGTACTGTTTTACCCCGCGAGCGGTGGCGCTCAGCAGCCGGGTGTCGAGTCCATTGGAGCGGCCGATGATCGCGGCCAGATCGCCCAGGTAAGCCAGGTCTACCTGGTCGTTAGCGAAGGCTTCATTGATCACAGGGCCGGCGCCCTTGAAGTAATTCCACTGGATCTTGATGCCCTGGTCGGCGAAGGCTTTTTCAAAGATCTGCTGGCTCCTCAGGACGTCCGTCACGCCGCCCCCACTGTTCTGGGTGCCGGCACTCAGGTCGGGCACGGCAATACGGATTTCCTTGAGGTCGGCGGCGTGCACCAACCCGGCGAGCGCCGTGCCGGCGACCAGGGTGATCAAGCGTTTAAAGGGCAGTTTCATGGGGTGTGCTCCTGTGGGCGACGGTGGCCTGGGGAGCAGAAAGTACGCACAACGGGAACAAAACTTTAAATACTATAAATTCACAATTTAATAACTTTTTGGACTATGTAGCCGCAGACGCCGGTTCCAGAGGGTTATGCATCAACAGCATGGAAAATATTCTTCAAATGCATTGGATGCGTGTCGGGCAGAGGCTTTAAATGGTTTTTCTTATCCCTAAATAATCTTGATTGTTTATTTATAAGATCAAAATCACATAACAAACCTGCCGACCACGGAGGTCTTCCATGGCCCGAATCTCACTGTTGAGCCTGCCCTTGGCCGCTACGCCAAAGGGCGAGCAGACCCACTGGCCGAACCTGAGTGAACGCCTGCTGCCATGGTTGCTGCCACTCACGCTGTTTGCGCTGTGGTGGCTGGCCAGCCGTCAGCATTGGATGAGTGAACAAATCCTGCCGGCGCCCGCGCTGGTCTGGAGCAGTGCCGTGGAACTGGCCGGCGGCGAGTTGTGGAGCCACTTGGCGATCAGCCTGCAACGTCTGTTTTGGGGGCTGTTGGCCGGCATCGGGGCCGGGGCGTTACTGGGCGCGCTGCTGGGTTTCAGTGCCCGTGCCGAACGCCTGGTGTTCCCGACGTTCAGCGCCCTGTCGCAAGTCCCGACCCTGGCGTGGATCCCGCTGTTCATGGTGTTTTTCGGGATTGGCGAAACCCTCAAGCTGGTGGTGCTGGTCAAGGCGATTGTGGTGCCCGTGACCCTGCACACCCTGGTCGGCGTGCGCGATGCCCAACCCGGTTTGCGCGAGGCCGCGCGCGTGCTGCGCTTGCCCAGCCACCTGTTGATCCGTCGGCTGATCCTGCCCGCCGCACTGCCCGCGTTCATGGCCGGGGTACGCCTGGCCCTGGCCGCCGGCTGGACCTCGCTGCTGGCCGTGGAGCTGCTGGCCTCCAGCGAAGGCATCGGCTACCTGATGGTCTGGGCGCGGCAGTTGTTCATGCTCGATATCGTGTTTGTGTGCATCGTAGTGATCGGGGTGCTGGGCGTGGCGATGGATCGCGGCATTGGCTGGCTGGACCGCAAATGGGTGCATTGGCCCCATCCGGCGACCGCGCAGATCCGCCGTGGCCCGCGCTACCAAGGCTGGCAACGCCTGCAACCCTGGTTGCTGCCCCTGAGCCTGTTGGCGCTGTGGCAGGCGGCGACGGCCCTGGACTGGGTCGATCCCAATATCCTGGTCAGCCCTTGGACCGTGCTGTACACCACCGCCAGCGGCGTATTCGATGGCAGCCTGCTCAGTGCACTGGGCAAAAGCCTGGGACGCACCTTGAGCGGTTTGCTCCTCGGCGGCGGGCTGGGTTTTGCCCTTGGTCTGTTGTTGGGCCTGTCGCGCCGCAGTGAGCGAGTGCTCGGCCCGACCCTGGCGGCCCTGCGCCAGATCGCGATCTTTGCCTGGGTGCCGCTGCTCACCGCCTGGTTCGGCCTGGGGGAGTTGGCCAAGTCGGTGTTTATCGCCCTGGCCGCGTTTTTCCCGCTGTTCATCGCCACTCAACGCAGCGTGCTGAACCTCTCGCCGCTGCTCAATGAAGCCGCCCAGGTGCTGCGCCTGAGCCTGGCCTTGCGCCTGCGTCGCCTGGTGTTGCCAGGGGCGGCGGCGGGGATTTTCGCCGGGCTGCGCCTGAGCCTGATCTACGCCTGGCTGGGCACCATCGGCGCCGAATATTTCATGCCGTCCAATGGCGGTATCGGCAGCCTGATGATCGGCGCCCAACAGCTGCTGCGCATGGACCTGATCATGAGCGGCATGCTGCTGGTCGGTCTCACCGGCGCGGCACTCAACCTTATCGGCCAACGCATCGAAACCCGCGCCACGCGCTGGAGACACGCATGACTGCACCTATTGTCAGCTTCAACCATGTGGGCAAGACCTTTGACGTCGATGGCTTCGAGCTGGAGGCCATCCGCGAATTCAACCTGGATATTGCCGAAGGCGAGTTCGTCGCGATTGTCGGTTCCAGTGGCTGCGGCAAATCCACGTTGCTGCGCCTGCTGATCGGCCTGGACACGCAGTTTCGCGGCGAGATCCGCGTCGATGGCAAGGCCGTGGAAGGCATCGGCGGCGAGCGCGGCATCGTGTTCCAGGAACACCGTCTGTTCCCATGGCTGACGGTCGCGCAAAACATCGGCCTGGGCCTGGTCAACGAGCCGTTGAGCGAGGCCCAGCGCCAACAGCGCATCAGCGATTTTATCGAGCTGGTCGGCCTCACCGATTTCACCCGCGCCTACCCGCACCAATTGTCTGGCGGCATGGCACAACGGGTGGCGATCGCCCGTGGCCTGGTGGCCAGCCCGCGCATCCTGCTGCTGGACGAGCCCTTCGGCGCCCTCGACGCCCTGACCCGCCAACAGATGCAGGATGAACTGCTGGCGATCCGTGCCCGCGCGAAGATCACCACAGTGCTGGTGACCCACGATGTGGAAGAGGCGATTTTCCTCGCCGACCGCGTGGTGGTGATGGAGCCCCGGCCTGGGCGGATCAAGCAGGTGGTGGATATCGCCCTGCCCCATCCGCGCCAGCGCAGCAGCTTTGACTTCCACCAATTGCGCGAAGAACTGCTGCACGAACTGATCAGCGACGACCACTACCAACCGCCGCTGCCGGAGCAGATCCGTGACCTGCCCCTGGCCTTTATTGCCTGCTGATTGAGGAATGTCTTGATGCCGCAACGTCCCAACTTTCTAGTGATCCTGGCCGATGACATGGGCTTCTCCGACCTCGGCGCTTTTGGCGGGGAAATCGCCACGCCGCACCTGGATGCCCTGGCGCTGAACGGCCTGCGCCTGACCGACTTTCACACCGCCCCCACCTGCTCGCCGACCCGTTCGATGCTGCTCACCGGTACCGACCACCATATCGCCGGGATCGGCACCATGGCCGAGGCGCTGACCCCGGAGCTGATCGGCAAGCCGGGCTACGAAGGCTACCTCAACGACAAGGTGGTGGCCCTGCCCGAACTGCTGCGCGAGGCCGGTTACCAGACCTTGATGAGCGGCAAATGGCACCTGGGGCTGACGGCGGAACTGGCGCCCCACGCCCGTGGTTTCGAGCGTTCGTTCTCGCTGTTGCCGGGGGCGGCCAACCACTACGGTTTCGAGCCGCCCTACGACGCCAGCACGCCCGGGCTGCTCAAATCCACCCCGGCGCTGTACATCGAGGACGACACCTTCGTCGAGCAATTGCCCGAGGGCTTCTACTCCTCCGATGCCTTTGGCGACAAGCTGCTGCAGTACCTCAAGGAACGCGACCAGGCCCGGCCCTTTTTTGCCTACCTGCCGTTTTCCGCGCCGCACTGGCCGCTGCAGGCGCCGGTGGAGATCGTCGATAAATACCGTGGCCGCTACGACGCTGGCCCCGAGGTACTGCGCCTGGAGCGCCTGGCAAAACTCAAGGCCCTGGGGCTGATCGATGCCGACGTCGAGCCCCATCCGCTGATCGAGCTGAACACCCAATGGGCGGCTTTGAGCGATGAACAACGCCAGGTCTCGGCGCGGGCCATGGAGGTTTATGCGGCGATGGTCGAGCGCATGGACTGGAACATTGGCCGGGTGGTGGAGTACCTGCGCCAGCAGGGGCAACTGGACAATACCTTTATCCTGTTCATGTCCGACAACGGTGCCGAGGGCGCGCTGCTGGAAGCCTTCCCCAAGTTCGGCCCCGAGCTTCTGACCTACCTCAACCAGCACTACGACAACAGCCTGGGCAATATCGGCCGCGCCAATTCCTATGTCTGGTATGGGCCATCGTGGGCCCAGGTGGCGACGGCACCTTCGCGCCTGTTCAAGGCCTTCACCACCGAAGGCGGGATTCGTGTGCCGGCGCTGGTGCATTACCCGCAGTTGCCACTCAAGGGGCAGATCAGCCATGGCTTCGGCACGGTGATGGACATCACCCCGACCATTCTCGACCTGGCCGGCGTGCGCCACCCCGGCAAACAGTGGCGCGGCAAGCCGATTGCACCGCTGCGGGGCAAGTCGTGGCTGGGCTTTTTGTCTGGGGAAACCGCGCAGGTGCACGACGAACATACCGTCACCGGCTGGGAGCTGTTCGGACGCCGGGCGATTCGCCAGGGGCAATGGAAGGCGGTGTATATCCCGGGGCCCGTAGGGCCGGCGACCTGGCAGTTGTATGACCTGGGGCGTGATCCTGGGGAGATCCATGACCTGGCCGTGAGCCAGCCGGAAAAGCTGGCGACCTTGATTGGGCACTGGCAGCAGTATGTGGAGGAGACGGGGGTGGTGCTCAGTGCTTCGCCGTTTCAGCCGGACTGAGGTTTTGTAGTGCCTGTTAGGGCCCTTTCGCGAGCAAGCCCGCTCCCACATTCGACCGAGTACATTCTTTGGAATGCGATCGAATGTGGGAGCGGGCTTGCTCGCGAAAGGGCCCTAACAGGCACCGCCTACCCCTGCGCCATCTCTCGCAACCTTCCTACATCAAGTATCTCAATCTCACCATACCCCAACCGCACAACCCCCTGCTCTTGCAACGCCTTGAGCAGCGTATTGGTCGTCTGGCGCGATACCCCCAGCATCGCCGCCAAGTCCTCCTGCGCCAATTGCACCACACGCCGCGAGCCATCGATCTCGCCATACCCCTCGGCGATCATCCACAACCGATGGGCTACCCGCACTGACGCGGGCGCAAGGCTCAACTGCTCGATATTGATAAAGCTCAGCCGCAACTTCTGGCTCATCAGCAAGGCCATGTCCCGCCAATAGGCCGGGCTTTGCGCAAGCAGTTGCAGCATCGCCGCCTGCGGTACCTGCAACAGGGTGCAAGGCCCGACCGCGCACGCGTCGTGGGTGCGTGGCAGGCCGTCGAACACAGCGATTTCACCGAACCAGAAAGGCGCCTGCGCCAGGCTCAGCAACGCCTCCTTGCCCTGCTCGTTCACCGCGCTGATGCGCAGGCTGCCCTCCAGCACCGCGTACAGGCCGCACGGTGGGTCGCCACGCTTGAACAGCACCTGCCCCGCCGTCAGCTGCCGCACGCGGGCGTGGGCCAGCAGACTATGCTGCAAGGGAGCAGGCAGATGACGGTACCAGTGGCCGCTGGACAGCCGTCCATGCCAAGACTCTGCGTCCATGAGAACTCCAAAGATTGTCGCCCAGTTGACAGTTTGTCGCAGTCCTACAGGGCATGATCAAGCATCCTACAGGAGGAATAACAATGAAAAGCCTCGTCGACCATCTGAGCCAATACGCCGCCTACCACCGCGACCCGCGCAACATCGCCAGCCACTTTATCGGCATCCCCATGATCGTCGTCGCCGTCGCCGTGCTGCTGTCACGCCCCGAATGGACGGTGGCCGGCCTGTGGCTGTCGCCGGCGGTGTTGCTGGCGTTGTTTTCTGCGGGGTTCTACCTGCGCCTGGAACTGGCGCTTGGGGTGTTGATGAGCGTGCTGATGGGCTTGTCGGTTTGGGCTGGGCATGTGCTGGCGGCGCAAAGCACGCTGGTGTGGCTCAGCAGCGGTATCGGCCTGTTTGTGGTGGGCTGGGTGATCCAGTTTGTCGGCCATTACTACGAAGGGCGCAAGCCTGCGTTCGTCGACGACGTGTCCGGGCTGATCGTGGGGCCGTTGTTTGTGGTGGCGGAGTTGGCGTTTCTGGTGGGGTTGCGCCATGAGCTCAAGCGGCAGATCGAGGAGCGGTCGGGGCCGGTGGCCGTGCGTCACAAGAACGCCACGGCCTGAGAAGCACCGGTAATCCAAATGTGGGAGCGGGCTTGCTCGCGAAAGCGGCGGTTCAGTCGGTACATCCAGTGACTGAACCGGCGCTTTCGCGAGCAAGCCCGCTCCCACAGGTTTTTTGCAATCTTTTTAAGCCTTTTGCCAGACCTTGGGCTTGAAGAACAACGTCGCGCCCCGCGCCAGCCCGGTGAGGCTGTCGTGGTCCTTCACCACTTCGGCTTCGATCAGTTCGCTCTGGCCTTCGACCTTCAGCGTGATCCGCGTGGTGGCGCCCAGCGGGCGGATGTCGCGTACTTGCGCGGCGTGGTGGTCTTCCAGTTCATGGCGTGACAACGACACCTCGTGCGGGCGGAACAGTACGTGCTGGTCTTCGCCCAGGTGCAGGCGGTTGGAGTCGCCCAGGAAGTGGTAGACGAAATCGCTGGCCGGGTTTTCGTAGACGTCGCCCGGTGAGCCGATCTGCTCGATCACGCCCTTGTTCATCACCACGATCCGGTCGGCGACTTCCATGGCTTCTTCCTGGTCGTGGGTCACGAACACCGAGGTCAGGTTGATGTCCTCGTGCAGCCGCGCCAACCAACGACGCAGTTCCTTGCGCACCTTGGCATCCAGGGCGCCGAAGGGTTCGTCGAGCAGCAGCACCTTGGGTTCTACCGCCAGGGCACGGGCCAGGGCGATACGCTGGCGCTGGCCGCCGGAGAGTTGTTCCGGGTAGCGATCCGACAACCAGTCCAGTTGCACCATGTTCAGCAACTCGTGAACCTTGGCCGCGATCTGGGTTTCGTTCGGGCGCTGGCTCTTGGGTTTCATGCGCAGGCCGAATGCGACGTTGTCGAATACGGTCATGTGGCGGAACAGCGCGTAGTGCTGGAACACAAACCCGACGTTGCGATCACGCACATCATGGCCGGACACGTCTTCGCCGTGGAACACGATGCTGCCGGCGTCCGGGGTTTCCAGGCCGGCAATGATGCGCAGCAAGGTGGTCTTGCCGCAGCCGGAGGGGCCCAGCAACGCCACCAGCTCGCCACTCTGGATATCCAGGTTGATGCTGTCCAGGGCCTTGAAGGCGTTGAAGTTCTTGCTGACGTTACGGACTTCGATCGACATGACTTATTCCTCAGCCGCACCGGCGCGCAGGCGGTTAATTCGGTTCTCGCTCCACTGCTTGAGCAGCAGGATGAAGAGCGCCAGGATCAGCAACAGACTCGCCACCGCAAACGCAGCGACGTGGTTGTATTCGTTGTAGAGAATCTCGACGTGCAGCGGCAAGGTGTTGGTCACGCCGCGAATGTGGCCGGACACCACCGACACCGCGCCAAACTCACCCATTGCCCGCGCAGTACACAGCACCACGCCATAGATCAGGCCCCACTTGATGTTCGGCACCGTGACATGCCAGAACATCTGCCAGCCATTGGCGCCCAGCAGGCGCGCGGCTTCTTCTTCCTGGGTGCCCTGCTCCTGCATCAGCGGGATCAACTCGCGGGCCACGAATGGCACGGTGACGAAGATGGTCGCCAGCACGATGCCCGGCAAGGCAAAGACGATCTGGATATCGTGATCCTGCAACCACGGCCCGAAGAAGCCCTGGGCGCCGAACATCAGCACATAGACCAGGCCTGCGATCACCGGCGAGACCGAGAACGGCAGGTCGATCAGGGTCACCAGCATGCTCTTGCCACGGAACGAGTACTTGCTCACGCACCAGGCCGCACTGACGCCGAATATCAGGTTGAGCGGTACCGAGATCAGCACCGCAATCACCGTCAGCTTCAAGGCCGACAGCGCATCGGGCTCGAAGATCGCGGCAAAGAATGCGCCGAGGCCGAGCTTGAGGCCCTGGGACACCACGATAAACAGCGGCAACAGCAAGAACAGGGCAAAGATCAACCAGCCAAGGCCGATCAGGATACGCCGCGAAACCGCACTGCCACGGCGGGCAGCGTTGGCCGAAGACGCGGCGGAAATAGACGATTGGGACATGTTCCGCGCCTCCTTATGGGTGTTCGATGCGCCGCTGCAACAAGTTGATCAGCAGCAGCAGGACAAAGGAAACCACCAGCATCAGCACGCCGATGGAGGTAGCGCCGGTGTAGTCGTATTGGTCGAGCTTGACCATGATCAGCAACGGCAGGATCTCGGTTTTCATCGGCATGTTGCCGGCGATGAAAATCACCGAGCCGTATTCACCCACGCCTCGGGCAAACGCCAGGGCAAACCCGGTCAGCCAGGCCGGCAGCAGCGCCGGCACGAGGATGTAGCGGAACACTTGCAAGGGCTTGGCGCCGAGGCAGGCGGCGGCTTCTTCGATTTCCCGGGGGATATCGGCCAAGACCGGCTGCACGGTACGCACCACGAAGGGCAAGGTGACGAAGGTCAGGGCCAGGGTGATGCCCAGGGGGGTGTAGGCGATCTTGAAGCCCATGTCGGTGGCGAACTGGCCAACCAGGCCGGACGGCGCGTACAGCGCGGTCAGCGCAATACCGGCCACGGCGGTGGGCAGGGCGAACGGCAGGTCGATCATCGCGTCGATGATCTTGCGCCCGGGGAAGGTGTAGCGCACCAGCACCCAGGCCAGCAGCGTACCGATCACGCCGTTGATCAGCGCGGCGTACAGGGCCGTACTGAAGCTCAGCTTCAACGCCGCCCACACGCGCGGCGCCGAGATGATGGCCCAGAACTGATCCCAGGTGAGTTGGGCGGCGTGGACGAACATGGCCGCCAGCGGTATGAGCACAATCAGGCTGAGGTACACCAAGGTGTAACCCAGCGTCAGCCCGAAGCCGGGTATGACGGGGGAGATACGACGCGACATAAAAGTCCTTGGTTAACAGGTAGATACCACTGCAAGAATGAGTTTATGTGGGAGCGGGCTTGCTCGCGAAAGCGGCGTGTCAGTCACTAAATGCGTTGACTGGCACACCGCTTTCGCGAGCAAGCCCGCTCCCACACAAGCCGCATTCCACAGGGAGGCCGTGTTGGTTATTGGGCCGTGTAGATCTGGTCGAACACGCCACCGTCGTTGAAGAATTTCGGTTGGGCAGTTTTCCAGCCGCCGAAGTCTTTGTCGATAGTCACCAGGTCCAGCTTCGGGAACTGCTGGGCGTATTTGGCGGCCACATCCTTGTCACGCGGGCGGTAGAAGTTCTTTGCCGCGATCTCCTGGCCAGCCGGGCTGTACAGGTGGTTGAGGTACGCCGTGGCGATTTCGGTGTTGCCCTTTTTCTCGGCGTTCTTGTCGACCACGGCCACGGGTGGCTCGGCGAGGATCGACAGGGACGGCACGATGATGTCGAACTTGTCGGCACCGCCATCTTCCTTGAGGGCCAGGAACGCTTCGTTTTCCCAGGCCAGCAACACGTCACCCTGACCGTTGTTGACGAAGGTAATGGTCGAACCGCGCGCACCGGTGTCGAGGATCGGCACGTGCTTGAACAGCTCCTTCACGTATTCCTGAGCCTTGGCTTCGCTGCCACCGGCCTTGAGGCCATAGGCCCAGGCGGCGAGGAAGTTCCAGCGGGCACCGCCGGAGGTTTTCGGGTTCGGCGTGATCACCGACACGTCATTCTTGATCAGGTCGCCCCAGTCCTTGATGCCTTTGGGGTTGCCCTTGCGCACCAGGAACACGATGGTCGAGGTGTAAGGCGTGCTGGCCTCAGGCAGGCGGGTCTGCCAGTTCTCCGGCAGGGTCTTGCCCAGCTTGGCAATTTCGTCGATGTCGCCGGCCAGGGCCAGGGTTACCACGTCGGCGCGCAGGCCATCGATCACCGCCCGGCCTTGCTTGCCCGAACCACCGTGGGACTGCTGGATCTTCACGTTGTCGCCAGGGTGTGCCTTTTTCCAGAAGCTGGTGAATTCGGCGTTGTAGTCCTGGTACAGCTCACGGGTCGGATCGTAGGAAACGTTGAGCAGCTCGTAATCCTTGGCCACTGCGGAACCGGCAAACACGGCGCTGGCCAGGGCGGCCAGGGCATAACGGCGAATCGACGACATAGACAAGCTCCTGAAATTCTTGGGTGTTGGCTTTTCTTATAAGTACGGGTCCCGCAATCGAAGCGCCGTGTTGCCTCAGCTCGGTTTGTTGCCCGGGCTCTGCAAGCGGAATTTCTCTTTGCGTTCGATCTGCACCACTTGGGCGTTGTGTACGGTGATTTCCACTGCGCCGAAACGCAGGTCACGCAATGCGCTTTGGATCTCGCGCAAAATGGCTGCTTCGTCCTGGCCGTCAACGCTGCGTAGAGATGCGCTCATGGTCGTGCTCCTGAAATGAGAAGTGCCTGGCAGTGGCGGCACTGCTTGCGGCGTGAGAGCGATAGTAGATAAGCGCGGATATTCTTAAAAATACTATTTAAGAATGTTTATATAACCAGAAAGAATTTTCAGGCAGGGCATGACGTTACACAGAGTGCAGATCCAAATGTGGGAGCGGGCTTGCTCGCGAATGCGGTGTGCCAGTCACCCAATTTGCTAGCTGACACACCGCATTCGCGAGCAAGCCCGCTCCCACATTTACTGTATTGCGGCCCCGCAGAGAGGTCAGCGGATAGCCGGGGCCCTGGCCCAATCAATGTCCGCCGCCAGCATCGGCCGACCAAACCAGTAGCCCTGGCCGAGGTCGCACTGGTGATTGAGCAGGAACCGCGCCTGTTCCATCTGTTCGATGCCTTCGGCATGCACTTGCATGCCCATGCTCTGCGCCAAGGCGATGACCACCCGCACAATCGCCGCATCGTCTTCATCCCACGGCAGGCCGGCGACGAAGCCCTGGTCGATTTTCAACTTCTGCACCGGCAGGCGCTTGAGGCGCAGCAGTGACGAATAGCCGGTACCAAAATCATCGATGGCCAGGCTCAGGCCCAGCTCGCGCAGGCGGTGCAGCTGTTCCAGGGCCACTTCCGGGTCATCCATCACCGCGCTTTCGGTGACTTCCAGTTCCAGCTTCGCCGGGTCCAGGCCGGTGTCGTGCAGCACCTTGGCGACCTGCTCGTACAGTTCGTGGCGGGCAAACAGTCGGCTGGAAACATTTACCGCGAGGAACGACAGCGTTTTACCTTCCTCCAGCCATCGGCACATCTGGCGACAGGCCTGGTCCATGACCCAGGCATCGATCTCGGCGATCAAGCCGGTGCGTTCGGCGATCGGGATAAATTCCGCAGGCGGCACCAGCCCACGCTGCGGGTGCTGCCAGCGCACCAAGGCCTCGACGCCAATCAGGGCGCTGGTTTGCAGATCGTGCACCGGCTGGTAATAGACGCGAAGTTCATGCTGATCCAGGGCGCGGCGCAGTTCGTTGCCGACCTCGATCCGGTTCTGCGCGTGGGCGGTCAGTTCCTCGGTGTACAAGGCAAAGCCTTCACGCCCGGAACTCTTGGCCTTGAACAAAGCGGAGTCAGCGTTGCGCAACAGTTGTTCGGCACTCAAGGCGTCGCTGGGGAACAGGCTGATACCAATACTCACGCTGACAAACAATTGGTGACCGTCGAACACGAACGGCAGCTTCATGCTGTCAATAATCCGCTGGGCCAGGGCCGCAGCCTGGACCACCTGTGGACAACTTTCCGCCAGCACCGCGAATTCGTCGCCGCCCAGGCGCGCGAGGGTCACGCCGGGGCCGAACAGGCCTTGCAGGCGCTCGCCCACGGCCTTGAGCAACTGGTCACCTACATTGTGGCCAAGGCTGTCGTTGATGATTTTGAAATGGTCCAGATCCAGCATCAGCAGCGCGCAGCCACGCTTGTGGATCTGCGCCGAGGCCAGCGCCTGCTCGGCGCGGTCGGTGAACAGCAGGCGATTGGGCAGGTCGGTCAACGGGTCGTGGTGAGCCAGATGGGCCAGCTCGCGCTCGGAATGCTTGATCGCGCTGATGTCGGAGAACACTGCAACGTAATGGCTGATCTGGCCCTGGTCATCATGGATGACGCGGATGGTTTGCCACTGTGGGTAAATTTCCCCGCTTTTACGGCGGTTCCAGATCTCGCCGCTCCATTCCCCGTCTTGGTTGAGTGTGCGAAACATCTGCTCATAAAAAGCCGGCGAATGACGACCGGACTTGAACAGGCTCGGCTGTCGACCCATCACGTCATCCACCTGGTAACCGGTGATTTCGATAAAGGCGCGGTTGACGTGCACAATCCGCCCGCGGGCGTCGGTGACCAGCACCCCTTCGCGGGTGCAATCGAACACTGCCGCCGCCTGGCGCAGGCGCTCGCGGTTCTCTTTCAACGGTTGCTGGATACGGTGGGTACGGGCGCTGCGGGCGCACAACAAGAAGATAAACAGGGCACTGAGAACCACCCACAGGTAGCCGCGCAGCATCTGCCAGTGGACTATTTCCCTGGGTTCATCGATGAAATTGATAAATACCTGCTGACTGAGCTGTATCCACAAGACGGAAATCAGCAAGTACACCAGCCCCGCACGTAGGGCACCTCGGTATGAAAGCAGCATATGACTAGTAATCCTTACTAAAAAACAGAATCGCCCTACAAAGGCTGCGGATTATAGAATAAGTAACATCTCGTCACTCCTATTCAAAAGGGCGACTGGTTTTATCTGTACGCTTAGTGATAATGCGTGAGCTGTTCTTTTCTTTATCTGAGGGCCATACAGCCTATGTGGTACAACGGTTTTCTTGACTTGTCAGCCTGGCAACTGGTGGCAGTCACTCTGTTGATGACCCACGTGACCATCATCGGTGTCACGGTCTATCTACACCGCTATTCAGCCCACCGCTCCCTGGAGCTCAATGCTGGCCTGAAACACTTCTTCCGCTTCTGGCTGTGGTTGACCACGGCGCAGAACACCCGCGAGTGGACCGCCATCCACCGCAAACACCACGCCAAATGCGAAACCGTCGACGATCCCCATAGCCCGGTGATCAAGGGCCTGTCCACGGTCCTGCGCAAAGGGGCCGAGCTGTACCGCGCCGAGGCGGAAAACCCCGAGACCCTGCGCATCTACGGCAAGAACTGCCCGGACGACTGGATCGAGCGCAAACTCTACACCCGTTATCCGCTGCTGGGCGTGGCCCTGATGGGCGTCATCGACGTGCTGCTGTTCGGCACCATCGGCATCACCATCTGGGCGATCCAGATGATGTGGATCCCCTTCTGGGCCGCCGGTGTGATCAACGGCCTGGGGCATGCGATCGGCTATCGCAACTTCGAATGCCGCGACGCGGCGACCAACCTGGTGCCGTGGGGCATCATCGTCGGTGGCGAAGAGCTGCATAACAACCATCACACCTACCCCAACTCCGCCAAGCTGTCGGTGAAAAAGTGGGAATTCGACCTGGGCTGGGCCTGGATCAAGGTGTTCAGCTTCCTGCGCCTGGCCAAGGTTCAGCGGGTCGCGCCGATTGCCCACCGGGTCGAAGGCAAGGGCCACCTGGACATGGACACCGCCATGGCGATCCTCAACAACCGCTTCCAGATCATGGCCCAGTACCGCAAGCTGGTGATCGCGCCGTTGGTCAAGCAGGAACTGGAAAAGGTTGATCACTCGGTACGCCACCAGTTCCACCGCGCCAAGCGCCTGCTGTCGCGCGAGACCAGCCTGCTGGATGAGCGCCACCACCTGCGCATCCAGAGCATGCTGGAGCACAGCCAGGCCTTGAAAGTGATCTACGAAAAGCGCCTGGCGCTACAGCAGATCTGGCTCAAGACCAGCAGCAACGGGCATGACATGCTCGCGGCAATCAAGGAATGGGTGCACGAGGCCGAGGCCAGCGGGATCCAGTCCCTGCGCGACTTTGCCCACCAGTTGAAAACCTACTCCCTGCGCCCCACCGCCTGACCTCTGCAGGAGCCGGCTTGCCGGCGATGAGGCCTTTGAACTGTGCAGCAGATTCAAGGCCGCCATCGCTGGCAAGCCAGCTCCTGCAAGGCCCGGGTATGTTTCCAGTTGGCGCCCACAGTTTTTTGGCGTCATTTCACAGTCGCCGAATATTCCCTCTCAATCGCGACTGATAACGGAACTTAGCTGCAATTCCCCTCTCTCAAACAACACTTCGCCATCCTGGCGGGCTTGTTTTGACTGCTGTTCGATGCTGCGGCATGTCCAGAGAGAATTGTGCCGATGGTCCACGAAACGGACTCCCCAACGCCCACCACACCCGACTCGACGGATACGTCGCGTCCAGCGCCTGCCGCCACCTTGCTGGCATTGATGCACGCCCAGGGCGAAGTGGAGCGCCTGAGCGAGCGCGAACAGCTGTTGAGTTCGCTGCTGGTGAGTGTCAACGCCGTACTCTGGGCCATCGAGTGGGAAACCCGGCGCGTGCTGTACGTGAGCCCTGCCTATGAGCGCATCTTCGGGCGCTCGGCCAGCCTGCTGTTGGCCGAACACCGTGGCTGGCGTGACAGCATCCACCCCGAAGACCAGCAATATGCCGAGCAAAGCCTGGCCCAGGTACTGGCGTTGGGAGCGGTCGAGGATCGCCAGTACCGCATCATCACGGCGGACGGGCAGATCCGCTGGCTCAGCGACAAGTGCTTTACCAACCAGCAGGCCGCCCCGGGAAAACCGCTGATTGTGGTGGGCATCGCCGAAGACATCACCGAAAAGAAGCACCTGGAACTCGAACTGCAGCGCCTGGCCACCACCGACGTGCTGACCCGCAGCAGCAACCGCCGGCACTTCTTTGAATGCGCTCACCACGAATTCGAACGCGCCTGCGCCCAAGGCCTGCCCCTGGCCTTCCTGTTGCTGGACATCGATAACTTCAAGAACATCAACGACACCTACGGCCACCTGGAGGGCGATCAGGTGTTGCTGCGTATCGCCGAGAGCGGTCGCGGGGTATTGCGCCGTGGCGACCTGTTCGGGCGCATTGGTGGCGAAGAGTTTGCTGCGGTACTGCCGGGATGCGCGCCGGAAAGGGCCATGCAAGTCGCCGAACGCTTGGGGCAGGAAGTGCGGCAACTGAGTTTCAGCCATGAAGGCCAGCCCTACAGCGTGACCGTCAGCCAGGGCCTGGCCAGCCTCACCGCCGAAGATGCAACCCTGGACAGCCTCTTCGCCCGCGCCGATGCGGCGATGTATGAAGCCAAGCGCCAGGGCAAGAACCGGGTAATTGCCAGCGGAAGTCGCCGAAGATGACCAAATAAAGCCCCCCACGCGGCATCTCGGCCAGACAACAAACCTGGGGGCACCACAAAACAAATGTAGGAGCTGGCTTGCCTGCGATGGCGGTGTGTCTGCCAGCCGTGCAGTGCCTGGCCCGCCGTCATCGCGGGCAAGCCCGCTCCCACAGAGGGGGGCGGTGAGGCGGGAGGCTTGGAGGCACCACAAAACAAATGTGGGAGCTGGCTTGCCTGCGATGGCGGTGTGTCTACCAGCCGTGCAGTGCCTGGCCCGCCGCCATCGCGGGCAAGCCCGCTCCCACAATGGGGGGCGGTGAGGCGGGAGGCTTGGAGGCACCACAAAACAAATGTGGGAGCTGGCTTGCCTGCGATGGCGGTGTGTCTGCCAGCCGTGCAGTGCCTGGCCCGCCTTCATCGCGGGCAAGCCCGCTCCTACAGGGGCGGTGGCTGCCTGGCACCGCGCCTACACAGGCTTGCGGATGCGCATCAGCTCCGAAACCCCGACCTTGAGCAACCGCGCCGTCTTGCCCTTGGCCAACGCCTCGACACCTTCATGCTCGGTCAGCCCTGCCAATTGCGCCGCCATGTTCATCACCAGCGCTTCTCGGGAATACACCCCGCCTTCCAGGGAGTAGCTCGCCGCGATCAATTGGCGCAGTTCCAGGGGCAAGCGCCAGCGCGTACGCAGCGCCGAGCCGTAGCCGGCACCGAAGGTGGACAACGACTCGCCAATCAACTCATCGTCCAGTTCACCGCCGCCCTGGCGCCACTCCTGCAAGCTGCGCAGCAGCGCAAGGTCGCCCAGGCGGTGGAGGATACCGGCGCTGTAGCAGCGTTCGTGGTCAAGGTCGAGCATGCGCGCCAAGGAGCGGGCGTATTGCGCAGTCTGCTGGGACAGTTGCCAATGGCGTTCGGCGTACTCCATCAGGCTGGCATCGGCAAGGATCACGTTGTGCTTGAGGGCCAGGCCAAGGATCAGGTTCATGCTCTGCCCGGCTGCCAGCTTGTGCAGGGCCATGGACAGCGTCTGCACTGGCGTGCCGTGATGGCCGGCGCTGTTGGCGGCGGCGATCAACACGGCGGTGATCTGTGGATCGGTTTTTACCTGCTCTTCCAGTTGCTTGAGATCCAGGCCTTCCGGCGCCAGGCTGCGTTGCACGGCGGCCTTGACGTCAACCCGCAACGGCGCGCCGTCCGACAGCTCGCGGCGCCGCTCCAGGAACACCGGCAAGGTCATGCCCGCGGCCAGGGCCGGGACCTCGCAATACACCGTTTCGCCTTCATTAAGCAGCAGGTCCTGCAGGCGTTGCGTAAGGCCTTCCATGTTCAAGGGCTTGGTCAGGTAAGCAGTCGGCGCCAATGGCAACACTTCGCGCACGCTGGCGCCGTCATTGCGCGTGCTCAACAGGATAAACGGCAAGGCCGGCACCCGCCGACGCTGACGCACACTGCGCAACAGGCTCAGGCCATCAACGCCCGGCAGTTCCCAGTCGGCAATGATCAAATCGTAGGGTTTGTCTCGCAACAACTCGGCGGCTTGCTGCCCGTCGGCGCACACATCCAGCCGCGCGTCGCAGCGCACATTCAACAACACCTGCTTGAGCAGATCCCGCGACCAGGGGTCGGTCTCGGCAATCAGCACACGGGGTACAGCAGGTAAATCAACAGCAGTCATGCAGCACGCTCCATCGGCAATCCTTGCACCTTAGACAAAGCAAGCGCCTGCGTACAATGCACAAGGCCTGAATCGGCGCATAGCCCACAAAAAAACCCGCCGAAGCGGGTTTTTTCTGTCGATCGAGTCAACCTGCGCTTACAGCTCGGAGAAGCACTCTTCGATGATCGCCAGGCCTTTGTCCAGTTGCTCGTCCGGCGAGGTCAGCGGGACCAGTACGCGCAACACGTTGCCGTAGGTGCCGCACGACAGCAGGATCAGGCCCTTGTCACGCGCCTTGGCCACGACGGAGGCTACCGCCGCAGCGTTCGGCTTGTGGCTGTCGCCATTCTCGAACAGCTCGACCGCGATCATCGCACCCAGGGCACGCACTTCACCGATCACCGGGTACTTGGCCTGGATAGCCTTGAGGCCGGTGACCAGACGCTCGCCAACAGCCTTGCAGCGATCCAGCAGGTGCTCTTCTTCGAACACCTCCATCACCGCCAGGGCCGCGGCGCAAGCGATCGGGCTACCGGCATAGGTGCCGCCCAGGCCGCCTGGGGCGATGGCGTCCATGTATTCGGCCTTGCCGCACACACCGGCCAGCGGGAAGCCGCCAGCAATGGACTTGGCGAAGGTGGTCAGGTCGGCAGCAACACCCATCTGTTCCATGGCGAAGAAGGTCCCGGTACGGCCGGCACCGGTTTGCACTTCGTCGGCGATCAGCAGGATGCCGTGCTTGTCGCACAGTTCGCGCAGGCGCTTCATGAAGGCTTTAGGCGCGACGTAGAAACCGCCTTCGCCCTGCACCGGCTCGATGATGATGGCAGCGATATCACGCGGCTCGGCATCGTTTTTGAAGATACGTTCGATGCTGGCGATGGAATCGTCGATGCTCACGCCGTGCAACTCGTTCGGGTACAGCGCACGGAAGATGCCGCCTGGCATCAGGCCCATGCCAGCGGAGTACGGCACGACCTTGCCGGTCAGGCCCAGGGTCATCATGGTGCGGCCGTGGTACGCGCCAGTGAAGGCGATCACGCCGGCACGGCCAGTCGCGGCACGGGCGATTTTCACAGCGTTTTCAACGGCTTCGGAACCGGTGGTGACCAGCAGGGTTTTCTTGGCGAAATCACCCGGGACCTTGGCGTTGACTTTTTCGCACAGCTCCACGTAAGGCTCATAGGCCAGGACCTGGAAGCAGGTGTGGGTCAGCTTGTTCAGCTGTTCGGTCACGGCCGCGATGATTTTCGGGTGCAGGTGACCGGTGTTCAGTACAGCGATACCGCCGGCGAAGTCGATGAACTCGCGACCTTCAACGTCGGTCACCGTGGCGTTCTTCGCGGATTCGGCGAAGATCGGGTGAATCTGGCCAACACCGCGCGGTACAGCGGCTTCGCGGCGTTTCATCAAGGAAGCGTTAGTCTTGTTGCTCATAAATTCCTCATTCGCCACTCATCGGGTGGCGCGGTCCAAGGATTACGTGGAGGGGAGGCAACTACGCCAGCATGCGATGATCGACTGCCACAGCTTTCCCGGCCACTTCGAATAACAGTGTGAAACACGCAAAGGGACAGCGCTCTCGTGCCCTTTGCGTTTGCAGCGATACCTTGCCGGTTAGATGCCCAGGCAGAGGTATTTGATTTCCAGGTAATCCTCGATCCCGTACTTGGAACCTTCACGGCCCAGGCCCGAAGCCTTGATCCCGCCGAACGGTGCCACTTCGTTGGAGATCAGCCCGGTGTTGACGCCGACCATACCGTATTCCAGGGCCTCGGCCACACGGAACACACGACCCAGGTCGCGGGCATAGAAGTAGGACGCCAGGCCGAACTCGGTGTCGTTGGACATGGCGATCACTTCGGCTTCGTCTTTGAAGCGGAACAGCGGCGCCAGCGGGCCGAAGGTTTCTTCCTTGGCCACAGCGGCGTTTTTCGGCACGTTGGTGAGGATGGTCGGCTCGAAGAAGTTGCCTTCCATGACCTTACCGCCAGCCAGCAACGTCGCGCCTTTGCTCAAGGCATCGGCGATGTGTTCCTGGACCTTGGCCACGGCTTTTTCGTCGATCAGGGGACCGGTGGTGGTGCCGTCTTCCAGACCGTTGCCGATCTTCAACTTAGCCACGGCCGCTTTCAGTTTTTCAGCGAACGCGTCATACACCGAGTCCTGGATATACAGGCGGTTGGCGCATACACAGGTCTGACCGTTGTTACGGTACTTGGAGATGATCGCGCCTTCGACGGCCTTATCCAGGTCGGCGTCGTCGAACACGATGAACGGCGCGTTGCCGCCCAGCTCCAGGGAAACTTTCTTGATGTCCTTGGCGCATTCGGCCATCAACTGGCGACCGATTTCAGTCGAGCCGGTGAAGGACAATTTACGCACGATAGGGTTGCTGGTTAGCTCGCTGCCGATATCGCCAGCGCTGCCGGAAACCACACTGAACACGCCGTTGGGGATGCCGGCACGCTGGGCCAGTTCGGCCAGGGCAAACGCCGAGAACGGGGTTTGCGACGCTGGCTTGAGGACCATGGTGCAACCGGCGGCCAGGGCCGGGCCGGCTTTACGGGTGATCATCGCGGCCGGGAAGTTCCACGGCGTGATGGCGGCGGTGACACCGATCGGCTGCTTGATCACGATCAGCCGCTTGTCCGGCTGATGGCCAGGGATCACGTCACCGTAGACACGCTTGGCCTCTTCGGCGAACCACTCGATGAACGAAGCGGCGTAGACGATTTCACCCTTGGCTTCGGCCAGCGGCTTGCCCTGCTCCAGGGTCATCAGGCGCGCCAGGTCATCCTGGTTCTCGATGATCAGCTCGAACCAGCGACGCAGCTTGTTCGCCCGGTCCTTGGCGGTCAGTGCGCGCCAGGCCGGCAAGGCCTTGTCGGCGGCTTCGATGGCACGACGGGTTTCGGCGGCGCCCATCTTCGGCACGGTGCCCAGGATCTCGCCAGTCGCGGGGTTGTTGACCTTGATCGTTTGACCGTTGTCCGCATCGACCCAAGCGCCATCAATAAAGGCTTGCTGGCGGAACAACTGGGTGTCTTTAAGCTGCATGTCGGCTTTCCTTAACAGCACCGCGCGCGCGCGGGGCAAATTAGAGTTGTTGAAAGGCGCCTCGAAGGCTGCCGTCAGGGAAATCAGTCACTGGGCGCAAGCTGAAACATCGCGCACGGGAGACAGAGCGTTTGAAATCTCAAACGAATCCTAGGATCAATGGGGGGGCAGGGCAATAGTCTGTTCGAAAAAAAGAACGAAAACGGCGCATTAGCCGGATTATTCTGACAAGCGTACGACAGCCCGATTCAACGCCAACGACGCACACCGCCCGGTACAGAGCCTCCCTACTCCAGAATCCCACCGCCAGACGGCCAAAAACCAGCATGGACGCCCAAGGTCGACATGGGTATGATGGCGCCCGCACAAGCATCCGTAGCTCAGCTGGATAGAGTACTGCCCTCCGAAGGCAGGGGTCGTGGGTTCGAATCCCGCCGGGTGCACCATCTATAACGAAAAAGCCCCAGGTGGAAAGACCTGGGGCTTTTTTGTGGGTGCTGTCCCCGCCGTTCGTCTCTTCCGGGCCCGCACGCGCTCGCGATAACCACCAAACTATCCTAGATTCAAATCAGCACCACCTGATGAGCAGCTTTTTCTCTTCCAGGAGAAACTGTGATGAATATTAATCCTGCAAGTCTCACCCCCTTGCTAGAAGTCGTGGAGGTGGCAAACGTTCCAGCACACACAGGGGTGCATCAGTTGGAACTGCAATATCCTCAAGCCTGGTTCGCCCCGCGTGAACAGGTTCCGCGCGCGGAGGACATTGAGGAGCAAACGATAGACTGGATGCGTGATCTGGGACTGTTGCAAGACTCGGCACAGACAGCAGTCGTACGGGCCATGTGGCCCCGAGTCTATGGTGGCTGCTCAGGCTCGACGCTGGGGTATGACGCGGCTCTTCTCTTCACACAATATGTCACCATGTGGCTGTTGTGGGATGACGAGGTTGCCGAATCCTCGACGGG
Source organism: Pseudomonas proteolytica (assembly GCF_007858275.1). GTDB lineage: Bacteria > Pseudomonadota > Gammaproteobacteria > Pseudomonadales > Pseudomonadaceae > Aquipseudomonas > Aquipseudomonas proteolytica. The sequence continues at coordinate 80,606 of NZ_VFEV01000006.1, read as the reverse complement.
CATGAAGGCGCTGGAGCCACACGTCGACGCGATGGCCGGCGCAAAGACTGATGACGCGCCCTACGCAATCGCCTGGCGTTATATCGGAGACGGCATCGAACGTGTGGGGGGGAGCGCCTCGATCCGGTCACGCTGGGCACAAGCGATGCGTGAATATGCCGAGTATGCGGTCGAAGAAGTGAATATCCGCAACAATCCTTCCCTCGACGATCGCCCTTTCGAAGACGCGGTGTACATGCGCGCGATTACAATAGGTGTTCAGCCTACTGTTATCTATCTGGAAGCCTGTTGTGGGATCGAGCTGAACGAGTGGATAACCTCTTCAACGGAGTATCGACAGCTGACTTGGCATGCTGCTTTGCTCCTAGCGCTGCAGAACGACCTGGTAAGCCTGCCCAAGGACTCGTTGAAGAACGAAGTCAGCACCAATATCGTGCTTCGACATTGCCGAGATTTTGATCATTCGGTAATGAGTGCGTGCCGAGCGATCATAAAGATGCATGACGAAAGTATTGATGAGTTTGACCGGCTATCGCAAAAACTGCTTATGAGAACGCAAGGCCCCGCCCAAGAGAGGCTGCATACTTACTTCAACTATGTACGGTTTATGGTTACAGGTTTCGGCTTCTATCACACGCGCGCCGACCGATATCTTAACCAAGCCGCGGTCACCCAGGGAAAGCTGCTCCGGTTCACATTGACTCAACGCTGAGGCCATCAGCCCACGATAGCAGCGCTGCAAACAACTGTAAGGCTGACGAATGCTCGCCAGCCTTACGTTTGTAACCAACCCTTTAGCGCTTTCGCAATGCCTCCAAGCGCGATGGCAAATTCTCTTTTGGAAAGCGCTTGTACAACGCCAGCAGCTTTTCATCCGCCGCCTTGGTTTCCCCAGCCTCACGCAGGCTCACAATCTCCTGCAACCCTTCCTCCAATGAAGGCAACGACACCGGCGCACGCCTGCTGAGCTTGGCGCTCGATTCATCCGCCATCGAACCCATGACCTGCGCGCTCTCGGCCTTGGGTGCTGCCGCCATTCGGGCCCTGGGCGCGGGCGGGGGTGGGCTGGCGGCTTCCTGGTGCAATGCGGAGAACGTTGCTGTGGATATCTCGGGCTGCGGCACAGGCTCGCGCATCACCACGCCAATCATCAGCGCCAAACCGGCGACGGTGGCGAATGCCATCTGCCAGCGTGGTCGTTGGCAGGCTTGCAGCCAGCGTTGCCACAGGCTTGGCGCGGGCGAGGGGGCTTCGCGGCGGGCGGTGGCGAGGATGAAGGCGTCGAGGGACGCGGGCGGCTCGCCGGTGCTGTGTTGACGAAAATGCGGTAGGAGCAAGTCGTCGGGATCTGGGGTGTGTCGGGAGTCAGTCATGCGAGTATCTCCTCGGCCAGCAGGCGACGCAGTTTCTGCTGGGCGTAACGCAGGCGGCTTTTTACGGTTTCCAGCGGGGCTTTGGTGAGTGCGGCGATTTGCGGCACTTCCAGGTCGCCGTGCAGACGCAGCAGGAAGACTTCGCGCTGGTCTTCAGGCAAGGCTTGCAGGGCGGCGTCGAGGCGCGCCTGGTCGCGGCTCAGGCTCAGTTGTTGCTCGGGGCCGGCGCTGTCGTCGGGCTTGGCGTGCAGCTGTTCGTCGTAGCTGTCGTGCAGCGGGTTGTGGATGCCGTGCTTGCGCCAATGATCGATCAGGCGGTTGCGGGCAATCTGGAACAACCAGGTACGAAAACTCGCCCGGCCTTGTGGCTCGGTAGTGCTGCGGATCAGGCTGAGCCAGGTGTCCTGATAGATTTCCTCGGCCAGTTCGGCCTTGTTGCAAAGGCCCACGAGGAACCGGTAAAGGCCCTGGCGATGCCGGGCGTACAGGGTCTCGAACGCAGCAGCATCGCCGGAGCGGTAGCGGGCCAGCAGCGATTCGTCGCTGGGTGGATCGTCTGGTACGGCCATATCAGGTGGCGAACTCCTTTCGATGGATCAATGCAGATTAGCTGTGGGAGCCGGGCTTGCCCGCGATAGCGGTGGGTCAGGCGCTATTTTCGGCGCTGACCCACCGCTATCGCAGCATCGGTATCTACACAACTTTGCCGCAACGCCTAAATCCAGGCAGATAGCGCAGTTGTGGCGAGCGAGCTTGCCCCGCGCTGGGCTGCGAAGCAGCCCCAAAAAGCCCGCCGCGTTTCTTCAGATAAACCACGATGGCCGGGTTTAGGGCTGCTTCGCAGCCCAGCGCGGGGCAAGCCCGCTCGCCACAGGAAAGTTCGTCAGTTTCTGAAAGTTGTGTAGATACCTATGGCTATCGCAGGCAAGCCAGCTCTCACAGGGGATCTCTGTTGTGGGCAAGATCAGTGTTTGAGGCTCTGGGCCAGTTCCACCAGTTGTACGAATTCATTGCGCAGCCCGTAGGGATCATCGCCACGGGCCGAGCGGGCCAGGGTGGCGGTGTCTTTCAGGCTCATGGTGCCAGTGTAGCGGCCATCGCCCTTGAGCTGTTGGGCGAAGGCGGCCACGGCTGCCGCGAAGCGCAGGTCGTCGCTGGCAGCCTGCTGGGTGCTATTGATCGGGTGTTCGATCAAGCGACTGCTGCCACCCGCCGCCGGCTTGTAGCGGACCCGCAACATCGCCAGTTCTGCAGCGTTACCCTCGGCAACCGGCGCCGGGGCATAGCGCAGCGCTTCCAACCAGCCTTTGCCGCCCTTGGGTACGATTTCATACAGCGCCGTCACGGTATGCCCGGCACCGATCTCGCCCGCGTCCACCTTGTCGTTGCTGAAATCCTCACGTTTCAAGGCGCGGTTTTCATAGCCCAGCAGGCGATATTCGCTGACTTGGGCCGGGTTGAATTCCACCTGCAGTTTCACATCCCGCGCCACCACGGCCAGGGTCGAGCTGAGTTGTTCCACCAGGACCTTGCGCGCTTCGCGCAGGTTGTCGATATAGGCGTAGTTGCCATCGCCCGCGTCGGCCAGTTGTTCCATCAGGTGTTCGTTGTAGTTGCCCACGCCAAACCCCAGGGTGGTCAGGGACACCCCGGTTTTGCGCTGGTCCACGGCCATTTGCTTGAGGCTGTCGAAGTCGCTGATGCCGACGTTGAAGTCGCCGTCAGTGGCCAGCAGGATGCGGTTGATGCCCTTATCGATAAACCCTTCGCGAGCCATCTGATAGGCCAGTTCGATACCCGATGCACCCGCCGTCGAGCCGCCGGCGGTCAATTGGTCGATGGCGTTGCGGATTTTTGCCTTGTCACCCCCGGACGTAGGCTTGAGCACTACCCGCGATTCGCCGGCATACACCACCAGGGACACGCGGTCCTGAGCACGCAGTTGGTCCACCAGCAGCTTGAGGGTGCTTTTAACCAGCGGCAGGCCTTCGCGGCGGTCCATGGAACCGGACACATCCACCAGGAACACCAGGTTGGCCGGCGCCAACTCGGCCACGGCACGCTCGGATGCCTTGATGCCGATACGCAGCAGGCGCGTGTTGGGATTCCAGGGGGCGGGCGCGACTTCAGTGGTCACGCCGAACGGCGAGCCGTCGCTCGCCAGTGCGTAGTCGTAGGGGAAGTAGTTGACCATTTCCTCAAGTCGTACAGCGCCTTCAGGCGGCAGTTGACCTTGGTTGAGGAAGCGTCTGACATTGGCGTAGCTGCCCGTATCGACATCGATGCTGAAGGTAGAAACCGGGGTTTGGGCAACGCTGTGCACCGGGTTGTCCGGCAAGTGCTGATACTGCTCACGCGGCTCGGCGCGGTATTCCATGGCCACCGCGTCATGCATGGCCATCGGTGCCGGCATTGCCATTCGCTTGAGCATGGCGCCCTGAGCCTGAACGGGCTCGCTTTGCAGTTCGGGGACAGCAACCGCTTCGGGCGCCTTGGCTTCGTCACGGGACGACAACCCACACCCGGCAAGTGCCACCAGCAAGGTCACGGCAAAGCCCTGGGCAGCGGGGCGCAGGAAGAGAAGAGGACGGGACATGGGTTGAACCTCGTGAGTGAATGATGCGTTCACAAGGTCAGACGTTAGAAATGGGCGGTTCGGGTTAACTCCCGCTCAGCAAGTGGCGAGGGGGCTTGTCCCCCGCTGGGCTGCGCAGCAGCCCCTCTAAGACCCATCGAGCTTTATCAGATACACCGAGGGGCCAGGGTTGGGGCTGCTGCGCAGCCCAGCGGGGGACAAGCCCCCTCGCCACAGCAGCCCCCTGGCCACAAAAAACCTCCTCACTACAAGGAGGCTCTTATCAGTCCGAGCCGTACTTGGGCGAGCGCGGGCCGTACAGCAGGCCGGTGCGTTGCCCGGCCGACAGCAGGCGTGCGCTGGTGATGCCGGCAATCGGGTGCGCTGCGTCGGTGGAGCTGTTGATCACTTGCTTGACCGCCGCCGTGATCAGCATGCCCACCAGGCCGCCACCGTTGTTGTTGCCTTCCTCGCTGGATGCTCGCGCCGAACCGGTCCACAAGGTGGTGCCAGTACGCAGGTCGACCAGTTTGGCCGAGGCCGTCACCGAGGTGTCGCTGGTGACCAGCATGTACTTGGTGCCGTACTCGCTGACGGTGATGTACAGCGCCGCATCTGCGCCGAAGATCTCATGCAGCTTGCCCGGTGCCACGGCCTGGATATCGTTGGCGGTGGTCAGGCCGTTCTGGCGGAAGGTTTCATCCACCAGGGCAATCGGCATCACGTAGTAACCGGCTTCGGCCAACGGGTAAGTCACCTGCGATACCAGGCTGTAGGACGCCTGCACTTCAGGGGATTCGTTGATCGGTGGCAACACCAGGATCGACTTCGGCCGCGCCTGCTTGTACGCCGAGTAATCGACGGTCTTGGGCGCCGCGCAACCGCCCAGCAAAGCCAGGGCCAGCAAGGCGCCGGTGATTTTCAGCAGGCTCATTTGACGTCTCCGGCCTTGGCGTTCTTCAGCAAAAAGTCCATGTAGGCGGCCGACTCAGGGAACAGCGCCTTCTCGGTGCGAAACTGCTGCACCATCTGGTCATCCTTGCCCATGCTCAGGTACAGCATGCCCAGGTGGGCGTGGTAGCCCGGCGGGGCCTGGCGGCCACTGGCGTTGATCTTTTGCAGGTCGCGTTCCAGCGCTTCGACCTGGGCTTCCTTGGGCTCGCCCTTGAAGTACTCGTAAACCTGTGGCTGGTAGCTTTCCCATTGATACAGGGGTTTGGGTGCCGTCTGGCACCCTGCAACCAGCGCGGTTGCTGTCAGCATCAGCGCCAACTTCACTGCCTTGCTCATCCGTGTACTGCTCCTTGAAAACAACTAATCAGTTACGCGGGTTCCAGGCGCCGGCGTTGATGCCGTCCACCAGACGATTGATCGCTTCGCGCATAGCCAGGTCCAGGACCTTGCCATTGAGGGTGGAGTCGTAGCTGGCGGTGCCGCCAAAGCCCACGACTTCGCGGTTCGACAGCGCGTATTCACCGGCGCCCTGGGTGGAATACACCACTTCGGAAGTGCTGATGTTGACGATATTCAGGTTGATCTTGGCGTAGGCCACCTGGGTCTTGCCACGGCCGAGGATGCCGAACAGTTGGCGGTCGCCGGTCTCTTTGCGGCCGAACTCGGTCACATCGCCGGTCACCACGTAGTCAGCGCCCTTGAGGTTTTGCGCGGTGCCTTTGATTTTCGCTTCCTGGGAGATTTCGCCCATGTTGTCGCGGTCCAGCACGCTGAAGCGGTTGGTCTGCTGCAAGTGGGTGATCAGGATGGTCTTGGCCTGGCCACCGAGGCGGTCCACGCCATCGGAGAAGATCCCGCGCATGTAGCTGGAGCGGTTATCGAACTTGCCCACGGCAATCGGCACACGTACGCCGGAATAGGCGACGTTGGCGCTGGCGACTTTTTCGATCGGCAGTGCGCGGGAGCTTTCGGTGGCGCAACCGGCCAGGGACAGCACTGCTGTAACGGTAAGGCCGGACAGGAGGATTTTTAAGAGTGATTTCACGTGGTGCTCCTAAGTGGTAAATCGAGACCGCAGGTGACGCTAGCGCGATGGAATACCGCGCAGATCGTCAACGATAAAACGGCTAAGCGCTCCGGTGTAGAAGGTCTCTACATTAGAGTTGCCGCTGTTGGTCAGCACCCCGGCCATGGTTTTCATGTTCTGCCAGTCGCCCTTGTAACCCGCAGGCATCAGCCCTTGGCGAGCCTGGGAAAAATGCAGAACCTCGGCATCGGCTTTCTTGACCTTGACCTGATAGCTGAAATCGACACTGGCAAGGATGGTGTTGTCATCGACGATGGCCGTCATAAAACCGCCCTTCGTATCTTGAATACGCCGCGTATAGATGACGCTCACCTCCAACAAGTAGTCGGCCTTTTCCTTGCTGGCGGCGTAGCGCTTGGCCTTGAGCAAGCGGTCGACCAGATCGACACCCAATTGCTGGCGAACCTTGTCATCTGGCAGGAAGCGTTCGTTCTTGCCCACCACCTCAACGTCAAATGTATCGAGCCAATACGTGGCGCTCTTGGGAATAGTCACGGGCGCTGGAGAGATGTAGTACGCAGGCTTGGACGCACAGCCGGCCAGGAAGGACAGCGCCAGCAGTAAGGCAAAAACACGCATCTTCGAATTCATCCCTGATTAAGTGCTGCGGCATTTTACGGGGTTGAGAGCGGTTCTCAAGTTGTTTCGTCCCATCCTGTAGGAGCGAGCTTGCTCGCGAAGCACGTAAACGATAACGCTCATTTGCTGAATGAACGCGTCGCCTGGACGTTTTTCGCGAGCAAGCTCGCGCCTGCAAGGACTGTTTAGAACGCGTAGCGCGCCTTGAGCATGACGCCGTCGGCATCAAACCCGCTGCGGGCCTGGCGGGTGTAGCTGGCACCGACGCTGAACGCCGAGACCTGGTAGTTCACGCCCACGCTGGCTTCATAGCTGTCACGCGCGACCGATGCGCCGGTTACGCTGAACGTCGAGCCACCGTTCACAAAGCTGGACGTCTGCGCCACGCGATCACCCATCAGGTCGTGATAGGCCATCAAGGTCGCTTCCGGTTGCAGGGTACCGGCGCCCAGCGGCAGGTTGCCCGCCACACGCAGGCCAGCGCCAAGTTCACCGACTTCGTAACGCTGGGAACCGGTGTTCAGGGCTGCCGAAGAACCCTTCTCGTGCAGGCTGTCCATGTGCACGCTGGAGTAGCGCGCTGCCACACGTGGTTCGATCAGCACGCTGTCCGACGCCTTGAAGCTGTAGCCGCCGATCACGCTGGCCGACAACGCCTGGCTGTCGTAGCTGCCCTTGGCGGTGGTGCTGGCGATGTGGCGCTTGCTGTCGTTGTCGTTGACGCCATAGCTCAGGCTGCCATCGACAAACCAGTTTTGCAGCGACCAGTTACCGTACAGCGACAAGGCGTTGCCCTGCACTTCGGTCTTGTTGCCCTGGTCCGAATGGATGTTGGAGTTGAGGTAGCTGTACGCCACACCCACGCGGGTGTTGTCGTTCAAGCGCCCGTCCACGCCCACGGCCACGCCGCTGCTGTTGGCCGAGTAGCCGTTGTCGCCACCGCGACCGTCCTGGTCCATGTTGCTGCTCAGGGCTTGCACCCAAACACCGCCGCGTTCGCTGCCATCGCGTTGGCCGGCCAGGCGATTGAGGATCGCGCCGTTGATCACGGTCTGCCCGGACAGGGCCACGTCCAGCGCGCCACGGTTCACGTCCGGCTTGAGCTGTTCGCCAATCCGCGCCAATTGCTGGGCAGTGCCGGCGTTGGCCACGGCCTGGAACACCGCGTCGTCCTGGCTCAGTTGCCCCAGCACTTCATTTTTCAACAGGTTCACGGCGGTCACCGCCGAGGTCGTAGCGCCAACGCCGCCGAGGTCGGTTTGTACCTGCTCGTCTGGCTTCAGACCCACTACGGCCTTGACCGTCTGCGTATCGGCCGAGTAGCTGAGTACATCGAGCAACGACGAGCTGCTGGCAACCGTCAGGCCGTTGTTCTGCACGCTGCCGGCTTGCAGCAGGGTGTATTCGGTGCCGCTGGGTGCTGCGGTGAAATCGCCGGGCTTGGCGCTCAAGGTCACGTTGGAGCCCTGGGCGAAATTCGCGGCGCCGCTGACCGTCAAGTAAGGCGTGGTCGGCACGACGCTGTTGGACAGGCGCATATCAATCCCGGCACCGTTGGCCACATTCAGGTCGCCAGTGATCGCGGTACCGGCGCCAGACAGGTTCAACGAACCCGCGTTGATCGATACCGGGCTGCCAATGCGCGCGCCGGTAAAATCGGCCTGGCCGTTGATGTTCACACCCGTGACACCGAGTACGTCACCCACGATTTTGCCGCCGCTCCAGTTCAGGCTCGCCAGGTTGCCGCCGTCGATGGCGGTGCCGGAGTTGCTGCGGATTTCGCCGGCTTGCTGGTTGATCTCCAGGGGCGTCAACTGGTACTGCGGGTTGATCTTGATCGCCGTCGCATCGGCGCTGATCAGGCCACGGTTGACCAGGCCGCGCTCACCGCTCGGCGAGGTGGTGTTAAAGGTCGCGCCTTGCACGTTGAAAGCCATGGCGTTGCTGCCGTGGGCTTCGATGGTACCGGTGTTGAGCAGGTAGTCGTAGGTGCCCGCATCCAGTTGCACGGCGATCGACTGCCCGCCGTTGACGGAAACCAGGCCGCTGTTTTCGATACGCAGGGGGTTGGTATCGGTTTCGATCTCGATCCCCAGGGCCTCTTCACCGGTAACGCGAATGGTCCCGGAGTTGAGCAGCTTGCCACCGATGGTGACCGGCATGTTGTTGTGGGTATCGAGGATCAGGCCGTAGCCGTAGTAGGACGTGACATCCACCACACCGCTGTTGACCACGTCGCCCGCCACGGTGGTGCCGTTGAGGTAGATACCCTCGGCGTCGGATTCATCGCCCGAACCTGGGACTTCAACCAGGGTGATATTGCCCGAGTTGATGATGCTGCCGCCCACGTTGCTGGCGCCCACTTCAAAGCCTTCAGCCCAGATCGTGTTGCTCAGGTGGATATTGCCGGCCTGAATGATATCGCCGGTGATGTTGCTGCCGGTGGTGGTGAGCATTTGATCCAGCGCCCCATCGACGATCAGGCCACGTACGGCTTTGCCGCCGGCATCCAGGGTCAGGTTGGCGTCGTTGCGCAGCGTGCCCTGGATATCGGTCAGGGAAATATTCACGCCATCGGCACTGGGTTGGGTCGAGACGACATTGCGCGCGCCCACCAGGGTCACAGGCTCATTGAACGTCTGGGAGGCCCATACGTTCTGCCCTGTGCTGACGTCAAACTCCACCGCGCTGACTTGTGCGGCAACGGCGCTGACCATCATGGCCAACAGGGTTTTCTGGAACTGCTTGCGCTTCATTTGAAACTCCATTTACTACGACAACACCGCCAATGTGCCCGGCGGTTGTAGGGTGCATGATTCAGGACGCGGGGACGGGAATACGCTGTGCGGGGTCGGTGATGTCATACACATGCTGCTCACAGCCGGCGCCGACGATCACGAATTCCACCAGGTAAACCTTCTGTTTTTGCGGCTTGAACGCCGAGGTCATCGGGCCGCAGGCGTAGACAATTTTTTCGGCGTAGCGGTAGTAGTTCGAGTCGTACACCCGCGACTCGCCCAACACTTCAATCGTGTGCTGCGGGTCGGCCAGCACTTCCAGCTGCGGGAAGCGCTTGACCGCCGCGCTGTTGGCCACCTCGCTCATCTTGGCGATCCAGCCGAACACCTTGCCCCGGCCCGAATCCACCACCGTGCCGAGGATCTCCGGGCGCTGGTCGGCATCGCCGCCACGGCGCACGGAGAACTGCACGGGGTAGGTAAACCCGGTGGCGCGCATGATCACCTTGGCGTGCTCGGCATCGGCCACGACTGTGTTCTGCTGCAACTGCACGCCATCTTTCAAGAGGCTGGGCGACGAGTCGCGGGCATTGGAGTGGCAGCCTGCGAGGGCCAGGGCTGCGAGGATAAAAGCAACGTTCTTCATAGAGGGTTTCCATGGCAATAGAAGGGCTGGAGTTGCCCGGGGCGCGTCAAAAATTCAAAAAGAACACGACCCCATACAAAAACAGGGAAAAGCCCGCCAAGGCCGCGCGCCACTCCGGGTCGGCGTCCTTGCTCATGCCCCCTGGCGCGATGGCCACCCTGGCGCCTCGCGCATAGTTGTAGACCGCCTGGCCAAACCACAGCTGCACCAGCACCATGAGGAAAAAGCGCTTCCAGCTACCATCAAACCGTAGAAAGCCATTGAGCAGCGCAGCCAGGAGTAAGACCAGGCCAATGCCATGCCGATACTTGTATAAATTTGCGATCATACTACCCACCCTTGACAGCACCTTTGAGGCCTTCAACTAACTTGTCCCACACGCCCGCAGTGCCCAGGGCATTGGAAAGTCTGGACGCAGTTTCCGGTGTGACGCCCTTGCCCACCGCGAATTTTTCAAAGCCCATACTCAGCGCGTTGCCTGTGGCCGCTTCCGGCAGCTCTTCTTTCAGGTAGCCGGACAGGAAAGACGCCGCCATCGAGGTGTTCGACAGCCCGGCACTCACGCCACCCGTCGTCAACGCCGCACCCGCCCCCAGGACAACTCCGACGTCGCTGACCATTTTCGCGTCGGCGGCCTTGATCCACTTCAATGTATTGGCGTCAGCCAGGTCGATGTTGGCGCCGACCGCAAGACATTCAGCACTGCCACATGACATGAAGCGCGGGGTGTACAACACGCCTTCGATCGTGACCGGCACCTTGTATCCACCCCTGTCATCCAACGGGTAGCCGGTCAAGCGATCGCGCTTACCCGGGCCGTCCGGGTAGGTGTATTCCCCGCGCGTCAGCACCCGGGAAAAACCACTTTCGGCTTCCATCGTCCACGCATACGCTTGGGTATTTTCCTTGATGTAGGCGATCACCTCATAGTCCGACTTCTCAGGCAACTGCACGTAGGTCTTGTTATCGCCCATGGGCATCCAGTTACCGTCGGGATCATAAATCCCGGCCCCTGAAGCGACCATGTCGGTACCCGGCGTGATGTCAGTGCCTTTGACGAAGGACAGCCGCATCTGCGCCTCAATCTGCGCGGCGGTGTATTTGCCGTTGCTCTTCTTGGCCAACTCCAGAGCGAGTGCCTTCTCTTCAGGGTGCAATTGGCGGTTGTATTTGTCGACGGCAAACGCCGTACCGCCGGCCACCACCCCGCCTTTCACGCCATCGCCTGAGCCCACGACGCTGCCGACACCGGTAGCAATCAAGGACGTTATGGCTTTTTGATCAGCGGCCGATAAATCGCTATCGGCCAGGGCCTTGGCGATGGAGGGCATGACTGCCGCCGAGGCACCGGCACCGAGCGCGCCACTTTGTGCGCTACCACTGGACAAGCCGATGGCCGCACCGGCCAGCGCATGCAGCAGGATCCGTGCAGCCCCACCTTCGGCCCAGGCGGCCTGGGTCGTCGCATCGCTCGCCTGGTCACGCCGGGCGTTGGCGAAGTCACCAATTTTATTGAAGATGTCGCTGGAGGAAGTGTTGGCAACAATGCCAACGGCCGTGCCCCCGGTGGCGCTCCCCAGCCCGGCGGCAATCAGCCCGGTTGCAATGTCGGCCATCAACTTCTTGTCACCACCGACCTGCCAGCGCAGCGCTTCGGCGTTCGCCACCCGTGCGGCGTCCGCGGCAGCCGCTGCACCAGGAGAGCCCGCCTGGAGCTTTGCCTCATCGGCGAGTTTTTTTGCTTCATCCGCCTTGGCTTTGGCCACCGCACCGATCACCCCACTGGCCAATTGCGCCGAGCTCTGGATCAGGTCGATACGCTCCTGCATGGCCTTTTCGTCTGGACGGTCGAGCTTCTGGTTGGCATTGGCGGTGTCGCGGTTGAGCCCCACCAGGTCATTGGCGCCCTCGGGGTTGCGGACCACAATCGTGCCATCGCTGACCGCACTGCGGGTGTGGCTGCGCTCGTCTTCCTTGAGCGCCACCGGAATGCTGCCACCCGGTGAGGTGCCGCCGCTGCTGCTGAATGATGCAGAGAGCCCCGCCGACTGGCTCTGGATCTCACTGGTGTTCTTGATATCACTGACGATCAGGCGATCGGTGCTCAAACGGTTCTTCACCGCCGCCGCTTCGCTGGCAATCACCCCGCCCTGCAAGGTGGTGGTCTTGCCGACATTGATGTCGTAGCCACCGGCCCCCGCAAACAGGCCGGTCTGGTCGGTCACGGCCTTGTAGTCGCTGTTCATCTTGGCCGCAGCGATGCTGGCCGAGCCGGTGACGGTGGAGCCGTAGCAGAACGGCGGGATGCAGATACTCGCGCCAAAGCCTGCGCTGCTCTGCTTGCTGCGCGAAGACTCGGTGTCCTGGCGCGAGAGGATATTGAGGTCGCCACCAATGTCGGCCTGGATGCGATCAGCGCGCACCTGGGCACCGGCGAGGGTAGTGTCGCCGCCGCTTTTGAGCAGCAGCGAGCCGGTGTCCAGGGTGGTGTTGACCTGGGTTACCGAGTTGCCATTACCGTTGTTTTTCGCGCCCTGTGCACCCAGGTCGAGGGTGAAGCCGTTCTGCTCGCCGATGTTGAAGCTGGCGCCAATGGCAGTCTTGTTGGTCGAGCCATCGTTCTTGCGGTCGACGGTGTCCTGGGCGCTTTGCAGCAACACGTTGTTCTTGGCCAGCAACAAGGTGTTGGCGGCTTTCAGGCTGCTGCCGGTGATCTCGATATTGCCCTGGGTGCCAGGCGCTTCGCCGGTGGCGACAATCGACAGATCCTGCCCCGCATTGAGCGTGCTCTGGCGCGCCGTCAGGCTGTTGTACTCGCTGCTGGCCTTGCTGCGGGTGTTGGCCAGTTCGGTGCCGATCTTGATCAACGACCCGTTGCTGGGCGAACCGCCCTCTTTGTTCTTGAAGCCGGCGCTCTGGCCGTTGGCGTCCGACGCCTGGCCACCCAGGTTGTAGGCGGCCAGCGCAGCCTGGGCGATTTTCACCGCCTTGAGGCGCGGGTCATCGGCGTTCTTCGCCGCCTCGGTGGCATCGTGGATGCTGCGCGCAGTATCAATCACCGCACCGCCAATCACCCGGCCCACGGCCAGGCTCTTGGAGCTGTCTTGCGTGGTTTGCCGCGCCGTTTCAGCACCGGCGGTGATGGTCACGTTGGAGCCACTGAGGTCCATGTTCTTGGTGCTGACCAGGTCACTGGCGACCACGTTCAACTCACGCCCGGCAATCAACGAAACATTGCCTTCGCTGGAGCCGATGGTGCTGCCGGTCAGGGTGGTTTCCTGGGCGGTGCCGTTGTGTTTGCTGCTGCTGATCGACAGGTGCTGATTGCCGGTGATGTCGTCCAGGCCCAGCTTATTGCCGGTCAACACGCCGGTCAGGTCGCGATTTTTTTCCTTGTGCATGTCGGTGCGCGAAAAGGTGTTCTGCGCCGCATCAATGGTCAGGTCACGCCCGGCCTGCACGGCCAGGTCGCCGGTGCTGACCAGCGCCGAGCCCGTCACTTTCGCATCCTGCCCCGCCACCACGCTGACCGTCTCGCCAGAAACCATGCTGCCCACGGCCATGGTGCGTTTCTCGTCAACCTTGTCCTGGACCTAGCTCGACTTCAGCCCGCCCCAACTGCTTTTGCTTTCTTTGCGCTCATGCCGCGCACTTTCGGCATCGGTCACGGCGACGATTTGCACATCCTTGCCCGCCACCAGTTTTGCCGCGCCTTTGTCGGCGGCAACGCTGCTGCCCGCCAGCAGCAGGTTCTCACCGGCTACCAGGGTGCTGTTGCCGCCGGAGCTGACGCTGCTGCCCACGTTGTTGATGGTGTCGGTTTCATCGAGGCGGAATTTTTTCCCGGACGAGCTTTTCTTGGTCTTGCTGTAGAAGCTGTAGTCCTGATCTTCGGCGGCCTTGAGGGCCAGGTTCTTGCCGGCCACCAGGTACGCTTCATTGCCAGCGCTGACGTTACTGGCGAGCAACAGCAAATCCTCGCCCGCATTCAAGGTCAGGTTGCCGCCGGCCTTGAGCACGGTGGACACCTGGCTGACATGGTCCTCGATGCTCTTGACCTTTTTCGAGTTGTACGCCGAATGCTGCTCGTTGGCCGCCGCGGCCAGGTTGACGTTGCGCACGCCGCCGACGCTGATATCGCGCTTGGCTTCGATCTGGCTGCCCACCGCGCTCACATCACGCCCGGCGACCACATGGAAGTCGCGCCCGGCTTCAACCACCGAGCCTTGCTGGGTGATGATCTCGTGGCGCGAACGGCTGCCAATGGCGCCGCTGTCCAGGGTTTGTGCCGAGACGATATTCACGTCGCGCACCGCCTGGGCGGTGGTGTCGCCGCCACTCTTGAGGGCACCGCCGACGCTGTTGATATCGCGCCCGGCCTGGATCGCCAGGGTGCTGGCCGACTCGATGCGCGCCGCGTTGTCGATAAAGTCGGTGCGCTCGATGCGGTAGTCGCTGGCGCTCTGGTGCGTGGTGACGCTGCGCTCATTGAGCAGGTCGGCGCCAACCACCAGGTTGACCTGCTGCCCGGCGATGATCCCGCCGGCACGGTTGTTGAGGTTATTGCCGGTCAGCAGGTCGAGACGGTTGCCGGCTTCCATCAGCCCGCTATTGCTCAAGTTGCCGCCCACATTGGCGCCCAGGTTGCTGGTGGCGCGCAGCGTGCCGACGTTGTTGAGGTTGGCACCGGTCATCAGGCTCAGGTCGCTGCCGGAAATCAGTGCACCGTTGGGGGCCAGGCGATTGCTGGCCTGGGCCAGGTACAACACCGGCACCAGCACTTGCTGACCGGCGACGCTGGCGTTTTCCAGCCACACGATGTCGTGGGTCAGGGCCGCCACTTGTTCGGCGGTGAGGCTCACGCCCACGGCCAGGTTCAGTTGCTGGCGCGCGCCGATGGCATTGTCCATCAGGTACTTGAACACACCGGCGTCGCTGGTCTGGCCGTCGATAAAACGCTGGCCGGTGCGGGCGACCACGGCTTGCTGGATCAGGCGCTGCTCATAGAAGCCATCGCCCAGGCGCTTCTGGCTGGTATCGGGGTCGTAGCCCAACTTAGCCAGCATGTAATCGGAACTCAAGAACTCAGCCATGTTGGTCAGCTGCGGGTTGGTCTCGATCAGGTACTTGTGCGGGTTGGCGGCAAACTGGCTGTTGGGCAGGCCCTGCACGCCACTGCCGTCGCTGAAGTGGAACAGGCCATTCTGGCCAGTGGGCAAGCTGAAGCCCGGCTGGCCCAGGGGGTTGACTTGTTGCTGGGCGACGTCCGGTGGCAACTGCCCGTTCAGGTGCACCTGGGTGGAGAAGCCGGGGGCGTTGGTGTCGGTCTTCGCGCCGCTGCCGACGTAGGTGTAGCCGCCGCGCACCACGCTGTTGTCAATACCGGCCTGGGCCTGGATATTCACCGCGCCGCCCGCCTGGATCACTGCTGCGTAGCGCTGGTCGGGAGTCGCCAGCTGGGTGGTTTTGGTATCGCCCCACTGGCGCTCCATGCCGCCGATAAAGCCGGCCATCGCCGCTTCCAGGCCACCCAGATTATTGGGGTCGTAGGCTGCGCCACCCATCGAATAACGCTGGGTAAATTGCGCAGCGGCCCGGTTGTAGCCTTCCGGGTGACGGGTACGTTCAGAAGAGAACACACGCTCGGTGAGGGTGTCGTGGGTTTCGAGACCGATGTTGGTCAACTGGTTGACCCGCGCCGTCAGGCTGCCGGCCGCAGCGATGCTACTGCTGCTGTTGAGCACATCGCCGCCGACCAACAGCAGGTTGGCGCCAGAGGTAATGCTGGAGGCCGCACTGGCGTCGGTGACCCTCAGGCGATCACGCTGGGCGATCAAGAACGGACGGTTTTCCTTGCCGCCGTCGCAGTCGCCACCGTTGACGTTTTCAATGCACTGCACCGGGCTGATCGACGCACTGTAGATCCCCGACTCGCTGGTCAACACGGTACGGATATTCTGGATAGTGCCAGCGGCCAGGCTCAGGCTGCCGTCACTCTGGATGCTCGACGAGCTGTTGATGATGCTGGTGGCCAAGGCCCCTTTGCCGTCGCGGTCGATGCTCAGGTTGCCCATGGCATAGATATCGGCACCGAGGTTTTTCAGGCGCTCGACCCGCAGGCTCATATCGCCGCCACTGAACAGCAAACCGTTCTGGTTGAGCAGGCTGGCGGTGGTCAGGGTCATGGCGCGACCGCTGCCCAGGGTGCCGAGGTTGTTCACCGCAGCGCTGGCCAGGGTGAAGTCGGTGGCGGCGGTCAGGCGACCGGTGTTGTTGAGGGCGCCGCCCAGGCTCAGGTCGAGGCTGCCGTTGCTGGCGATCACGCCCTGGGTGGACCAGTTCTGGCCCGTGCCTTTGATACGGTTGGCCGCGAGCAATTGCCCGGTGGTGGTTTGCTCAAGGGTGTCGACATTGACCGTGAGGTTGCCGGCCTGGATCAGGCTGCTGTTGGTCCAGTTGGTTTTATCCAGACTCAAATCGCCTTGGGTCACCAGACTGCCGCCGACGTTATCGAGGTTGATCCCGGCGATATCGAACACCCCGGTGCCCACATGCAGCACGCTGCCGCCCTGGTTCTGAAAGGTGCCGGCGGCCAGGCTCAAGTCGGCATTGGCCGCTTCCAGCTTGCCGCCGCTGTTATCCAAGACACCGCCAATCGCCAGGCGGCTTTGGCCGCTGGTGCCCAGGGCGCGCAATTGCCCGCCCTGGTTGCTCAGGCTGGCGGCGGCGATAGCCAGGGTGCTGGCGCTTTCGATCAGGCCACGGTTGTTAAGGGCGCCCAGCAGGCTGAGGTCGACCTGCTGACCGGCGATCTGCCCGGCGTTATCGACGCTGCCGCCACTGAGGCGCACGCGCTGGCCGGCGAATACACCGCCGTTACCGTTGTTGAAAACACCGGCGTTGATCAGCGCATCACCCGCCTTGGCCGAGAGCTTGCCCCCGGCGTTGTTGAGGCTGCCGACCGTGAGGTTGAGGCCGGCGTTTTCGCTGTGGATCAGGCCATCGTTGTCGTTTTGCACCAGGCCGCTGGTGTTCAGGGTCAGCCCGGCGTTTGCCGCCAGGGTGCCGCTGTTGCGGTTGTCCAGGCTGGCCGCCAACACCGTCAGCAAGGTTTGGCTGGTGAGTTTGCCGCCCTGGTTGTCGAGGGCTGCAACACGCTCGATCGACAGCGGGCCGGCACTGGCCAGCTTGCCGTTGCGGTTGATCAGGTCGGCCAGCAGGTCGAGGGTCAGCGCGCCGTTGCCGGTCAGGCTGCCGGCGCTGTTGTCCAGGCTGTTGCCGCGCAAGGTGAAGGCGCCGGCGCTGTCGATGGTGCCGCCCTGGCTGTTATTGAGTGCGCCGCTGAGGGTCAGGGTTTGCGTGGCGGCGCTGGAAATCACGCCTTTGTTGCTGTTATCCAGGCTGTCGCCGGTCACGCTGAGGGTGTCGTGGCTGACCACCACGCCGCCCTGGTTATTGACCTGTGCAACGTTGGCCTGCAACGCGCCATCGCTGATGATTTCGCCCTGGCTGTTGTGCAGCGCAGCGGCGGTCAACTGGGTGCTGCCGCTGGTCAGCAGGCGGCCTTTGTTGCGGTTATCCACAGTGCTGGCGGTGACGTCCAGGGCCTTTCTGGCGCTGATGACGCCGCCCTGGTTATCCAGGGTCTGGTTGGCCTTGACGGTGGCGG
Organism: Pseudomonas proteolytica; assembly: GCF_007858275.1. Taxonomy (GTDB): domain Bacteria; phylum Pseudomonadota; class Gammaproteobacteria; order Pseudomonadales; family Pseudomonadaceae; genus Aquipseudomonas; species Aquipseudomonas proteolytica. The sequence continues at coordinate 62,985 of NZ_VFEV01000006.1, read as the reverse complement.
TACGGCTGGCAACCACACTACCGTTGTTGCGGATATCGCGGGCGTCGAGACTGACGTCGCCGGTGGTGGTGCGGGTGTTATCGGCATTCACGCCGGCTTCGATAACGCCGTTGTTGGTCAACTTGCCGCCGCTGCTCAGGCGCACCGTGTCGCGGGCTGCGAGGCTTTTCTGGGTGTTCAGGTCGCCGCTGGTTTTCACCGTCAGGGCGGTGCCGGCGTAGGCCGGGCCCTTGGCGTCGAGGCTCGCCGCCTTGACGTCGATCGCGCCACTGGCCGCGGCTTGCGCCATGCTCAGGTGCCCGTTGGCATCGAGCTGGATATCGCCCGCGCTGGCCGCCAAAGTGCCGTCCAGTTTCACCCCGACACCGGCCTCGGTGCCCACCAGCTTGATCGCGCCGGCGTACATGCCGCCCAGCGCCGACGAATCGATCGCCAACGCAGGCTTGTCGCTGCCATCGTCGGCACGCGCGGTGGTTTTTAGCGTCTGCGCCTCAACATCATTGCGCCCGGCAATCACGGTCAGGTTGCGCGCATTGATCTGCGCGTTGATCTTGGCGGTGCGGGTGATGATTTCGAAGCGGTCGACGTTGCTCGCGTTCAAGCCCTGGCCGTCGATGGTCACGGCGCCGCCATCGACCTGGTAACGGTCCAGGCGACCGTTATCGAGGATCGGTTTGCCGGTGGTCAGGGTCACGTTGGGGGTGTTGATAAAGCCGCAGCCATTACAGGTCACGCCATAGGGGTTGGCGACGATGACCTTGGCCGACTGCCCCGCCACTTCGGTGTAGCCGCGCAACTGGCTGGCGCTGCCGCCGTTGACTTCGTTGAGGATGACATTCGCCGAGCCGCCCTTGAGGTTGGGGTTACCGACGATAATCCCGCCCAGCTGGGTGGACTGCAACGGGCCGCCGGCGTTGTTGAGGATCACGCCATTGGGGCCGACGTTGTAGTCTTTGAAGTGGTTGTGGGACAGGCCGCTGCCATTGGGCGTGGCGATGTTGACCACCGGCACGCCATTGCCCGCCGCGCCCACTGTGGTGCCGGGGCCGCTGACCACGATGCCGTCGGCCTGGGCCAGCAGCGGTTGCCAGAACAGCGCATTGGCCAGGATCAGCACCAGGCCGCGCTTGGGCAGGCCGCAGAACGCGTCACGACGCTTCAAGGCAGCAGAAGGCAGGCGGGCGAGGAAGGCAAACTGGCGGACGTCCATGTCAAATTCTCGATGCGGCTAGGCGTTGAATTACAGGTAGAAATCCATCCGGAAGTAGATCGGCGCTTCGCGCTCGCTCATCACTGCCGGACGTTCCAAAGAGTGGGCAAAGGTCACGCTGGTGCTGACGTTTTTGCCACGGGCGAACAGCTCCACGGAGTTGCTGGAAACCCGGCCGTGGACGATGTCGTTGTAGCGGTCGTTGCGGATCACGCCCTGGTCATAACCCAGGCTCACACCGTATTCGCCGAAGGCCGGGCGCAACCACTCCACCAGCACCGGCCGCGACCAGCGCAGGTCGTTGCGCCAGTAGCCGCCGCTGTCGCCATTGAGCTGCTGGTCCTTGAAGCCGCGCACCGAAGACGAGCCACCGAGGCTCATGCGCTGCGGGCTGAACAGCATGTCTTCACTGCGTTGGCCGGTGGCCAGGCTGGTAAAGCTCAGCGACTCGCCCCACAGCGTGAACGGCTGCAGGTAGCTGACGGTGGCGGTGTATTTGCGGTAGCGCGAATTGGGCTGGCGACTGCCGAATTCGCCACGTTCGTCCTGGGACTGGGCATCGAGCAGGCCAATGCCGTTCTGCATGCCCAGATCCATGTTGACGAAGGCACTGCCGACCCGCCGACCGTGGTTGATGCCGACCTGCATCTCGCTCAAGCGCGTGCTGCTGTCCAGGCGAGTGCTGAGCACGTAGTTGTTGGTACGCAAGTGGGACAGGCCGACGTTGACCGAGGTCTTGCTCACGTCATCGCGATGCACCACGCGTTCGGCGCGCAGTTGGTGGTTCTGGCTGTCGCCCGATTGCTTGAAGCTGAACGTGTCGGCCTGGCCCAGCGCGCGGTAGTCGCTCTCGCTGTAGGTGTAGCTGAAGTTCCACCAGCCCCACGGCACGTTGTAATAGAGCATGCCGTTCTTTGAAGTCTTCTGGTGATCGCTGATCGCGTCATGCCCACCGCGCAACACCAACTGGTCGGCCAGGCCCAGGGGGCTGTCCCACTCAAGGCCGGCGCCCCACTGCTGCTCGCCGGTACTTTTCTGCCCGTCGTTATTGCGCGACAGGCTGGCGCGCCACGGCTTTTGCGGGTTGTTTTTCACCAGCACCGAACTGCCGCCGATGGCATCGCCGGGGGCCAGTTCCATTTGTGCCTGGTTGGAGGGCAAACGGTTGAGCTGATCGATGGCCTGTTCGATTTCCCGCAGGTTGAGCAAGTCGCCGTTTTTACCCGGAAAAGCCATGGCCAACTCGCGTGCCGACAACGTGCTGTCGTCGGCGCCCTTCAAACCTTCGAGCTTGCCTTCCACCACCAACACTTGCAGATGCCCTTTGGACAAGTCCTGCTGCGGCAAGTAGGCACGGCTGGTGACCATGCCCTTGTCGATGTAGTGATCGGTGACGGCCTTGAGCAGTTGATTGAGCTGGGCCACGCCCAGGCACTTGTCTATATAGGGCTTGATCAAACGCTCGCGCTCGGTGGCGGACAGGTTGTCGGCGCCCTTGAGTTCGATGGTCTTGATCGGGAAGCAACGGCTATCCACCGGAGCGGTGGGCGTTGCGGGTTTGACTTCCTTGCCGGGCAATTCCTTGAGGTCTTCGAGGCGCCGGCGCTGCTCTTCAAGCAGGCGGTTCTGCCGCTCGCGGATCAGGTCCTGATCACCTGGCGAAGTCGCAGCCACCGCGCTGTTAGACGCGCAGAGGGCGAACAGGGCAATACACAGTGAATACCGAATCCGTGGCAATAACGAAGGCATGTTCGATCCATCGAATAACAAGGGGCGGCAAACTAACATCGAACTTCCACCCAGCCAAAATGTTCGGCTAGTTGAAGCTAAAAATTAAATAACCTATAAGCTGCTGATAAATAACGATAAAAACTATCAGCAACAATTAAATGCTTGTATTCGGAATTTTTATTCCGACAAGCGGTATCAGTTTTGATACAGCTTTCGGCGCAACTTGAAAGTTGCCATTAGTTAGCCATCAATGTTGTGCCGAGATGGTTTAGTAGCCAAAGAGGCGGAAAAGTTCGCGGTTATTTTGTGAATTGGATCCCATTTCTGACGATAGGTACCGCACCCCCCCCACCCTGTGGGAGCTGGCTTGCCAGCGATGGCGGCCGCGAGACCGCCGCAGAGTGTCAGATACCCAACGTCATCGTTGACGACCATCGACGGCAAGCCGGCTCCTACACGGCGCGTTCCGCCACCAGCTTCAGCTTTCGCTGTTGTGTTGTCACCGCCTGCACCCCACCCTCCTGATCGTTATGAATCACCAACACCCCAGGCCTGCGCAGTTGCTCAAGCTCCCCCGCCGCCAACCGGAAGCTCTCGCTCAGGCCGTGGTCACTCAGCGCCTTGGTTGCCGCACGGCGCTGGGCAAATTGCTTGCCGCGCCGTTGTTGGTAGCGCGCCCAGCTGATCAGCAGCACCGCATTGAACAGGGCGATCCACAGGTAGATCTGCAAGGTGTTCAACGCGGCAAAAATCGGTGCATCGATGCGTGGGCCGCCGTTGCTATCGAGCATCGGCACCAGGCCGCGCACCAGCAGGAGCACCAGGCCGGCCCAGGCCATCAGGGTCAGGAAGATATCGATGGCCTGCATCACAGGCCGCTGTGGGGTGCGGATCAGGTTCATGGGTTCACTTCCTTGGCAGGTGCCTTGATGCCGCGATCCGGGCTGACCCAGCGCGCGCGTTTTTGATGTTGGCGGAACAGGACTTTGGGGAAGCTGACCAGGGTGGTGAACAGGCTCACCAGCCAGAACACCAGCGGGTACCAGACGGTCCAGAACAGGGTTTTCCACAGGCCGCGCTCGTAGCGCCGGTCGATCATGATGCTCACGGCAAACTGCACCAGGCACACCACCGCCAGCAGCAAGCCGGTGAAGGCCGGCGGCATCAGCGAGCCGACGGCAATCGCCTCGGGCAACGGCACGACTTTGCCCACGCCCCAGAAGATCACCGACAGCAGGAAGGTGAAGGCCCAGCCGGTGGACAGGCAGTATTCGAACAGCAGCGGCCACAGGTAGCGGTGGCGCCATTGCCAGATCCCACGGATGTTCTTGAACAGCACTTCGGCGCCGCCCTGGGCCCAGCGCAGGCGCTGTTTCCATAGGCCACCGAGGGTTTCCGGCATGAGGATCCAGCACAGCGCGCGCGGTTCGTAGAAGATGCTCCAGTGGTCCAGTTGCAGCTTCCAGCTCACGTCGATGTCTTCGGTGATCATGTCGGTGCTCCAGTAGTCGACCCGGTCCAGGGCCGCCCGCCGAAACGCCACCACCACGCCGGACACGGTGAAGATCCGCCCGAACACCCGCTGGGTACGCTTGATCAAGCCGATGATCGAAGAGAACTCGCCCACCTGCACCCGGCCGATCAAGGTCGAGCGCGTGCGGATCCGTGGGTTGCCGGTGACCGCTCCCAGACGCGGGTTGTCGAGCATCGGCGCCACCAGGTAGGCGGCGGCATTGCGGTCGAGCAAGGCGTCGCCATCGATGCACACCAGGTATTCACTGTGGGCCGCCACGGCGCCCATGCGCAGGGCCACGGCCTTGCCCTGGTTTTGCGCCAGATGCAGCACGCGCAAACGCGGCTCATGCAGCGCCAGGGCATCGAGCACCTGGGCGGTGTTGTCGCTGGAGCCGTCGTTGATCGCAATCACTTCCAGGTTGCGATAACGCTGGGCCAACGCCGCGCCAATGGTCTCGGCGGCGTTGTCGCCTTCGTTGTAGCAAGGGATCAGGATCGAGATCAGCGGCTCGCCCTTGAGCAGCGGCGCCGGGGTGTCATCGGCCCATGGCCAGTGGCGCTCCCAGTGCAACCAGAAGTACAGGCCACCGGCGATCCACAGCCCGGACATGAACAACGGGTAGAAAAACACGAACTCCATCAGGAACTGCCCAGTGACCAGAAAGATAAGGCCCAGGGGCACACCCAACACCAATGCCAAAACGAGAAGAGCTAGGATTCTGTCGAACATGAGTCAAGGATTCCATTTGTTGGAAAGGGCCGGACGCACGGTGTTCAGATCCGGCGAATTCTCCAGAAAGTTGTCGGGGTAGTAGCCAAAACTGCTGGCGCCCTGGCGCTTGAGCACGCCCATCCACTCGGCCATTTGCGCACCGGAAAGATCCGGGGCGGCCGGGGTGCGCCAATCCTTGGCCTGCAATTCGAAGACCGTGCGCTGCATCGCCCCAGGCCGGGCCTTGACCGTGGCCACGAGTTTTTCCAGCCACGCGTTGGAATTTTTCAACGACTGGCCTTCCATCAATGGCATCGCCATCGGCGCGGTCCAGTCGTAGTGCTGGAGGAAGTCGTCGAGGTTCTGCGCAAACCAGGCTTCGCTGGCCGGGTTGAGCATCGGTTCGGCGAAGATGTTGCGCGCGGTGAGCACTTCCGGGCCGCGCAGGGTGCGGACCTTGGCGGTCAGTTCATGGGTGAAGTCGATCAGGTAGCGGCTCTTGAAACGGGTCCAGCGCTGCATCACCTCCGGGTCGGCGCGCAGTGCCTGGATGCTGCCCGGCAGGCCGTTGGCTGCGTAGGTTTTCAGGGCCTGGGGGCTGGCGTCTTCAAAGTCCGAAAGCACGGCGTCGTCGTGGAACAACACGCCATGGATAGCGCTGGTACGGGCGAGGTCTTCGTAGATCTCACCGATGATTTTGCGCACCTTGGGATCGAACGGCGACAGCCGCTGGTACTGCTTCGGATCGACGTCCACCTTGCCGGTGGCCGGGTCCCAACGGCTGACGCGGGGCAGCTTGGGGTCCAGGGCAAAGCTGAGCACCGGCATCCAGGCGTAGACCTTTACCAGGCCGCCACGGGTGTGCAACTGCCAGCTGACGCGGTTGAACAGGTCGGCGCGCATCGGCAGATGGCGGTTGGGGAAGTACAGCGAACGCGCCAGGCCATCGCCCTTGGGATCCGCGAACGCCTGCAGGAACACGGTGTCGACGCCCATGTCCAGCACGCGCTGGACCAATGCGTCGAGGTTGCGCACTTCTTGCGCCTTGTCCGGGTCGTAGACCTGGTCCAGGTCCACATGCAGTACGCGCATCGGCGCTTTGACCTGCGCCGAAACCATGCTGTTGGCGAAGTCTTCGCCGTACGGGTCGTTGTCCACCAGAAAGCGCGGGCTGCTCATCAAGTTGCCGAGGTTGTCGAGGCCGTCTTCCAGGGTCAGCGCCATCTGGTAACCCTGCTCGCCCACTACCGCCAGAGAGGTGCCGTCCGCCGCCCCGTATGGCCAGACCCACACACGCGGAGCCTTGCCGGTAACGGCGCGGATCTTATTGGAAATCGCCGCGACGTCGGCGCGCATCCGCGCCTGGAACTGCGCTTCGGGCTCATAACTGCGGGTGACCGGGTCATAGCGCCGAGTGGCCGCAGCCGGCTCCATGTTGCCCTGGGGGTTGGCCAGCACACCTTTGTGAAGGGCGTCGGTATGCGCGGCGATTTCCACCAGGCCCGATTGCGCCACTTCGCGCACTTGTTGCCAGGTCAAAAACTCCCCGCGGTCACGGGGCACGCCGGCAAAATCCACCGGTTGGTTCAACGGCGTGTCGACCCAACTGCCCACCGGCGCCAGCACGGCCGGCCACTGGTAGGCACGCAGGATCGGCATCACGCGGGTGTAGAAGCTCGAATAGCCGTCGTCGAAGCTGAGCATGACGGCTTTGGGCGGCAGCTGTGGCCCACCGGCGCGGGCGGCGAGGACCTGGTCGACGCTGACCGCCTGGTAGCCGTTCTCGCGCAGCCAGGACAACTGTTCGATCAGGCGTTCGGTACGCACCGCCACCACTCTCTGGTCGGGGTCACGGTCGTTGACATCGTGGTAGGCAATGCCCAGGAAATGGTTTTTCGGCCACGGCGCTTCGTTGACCGGTTTGAGTCGTTCGGCAGGTGGCGTAAAAGGCGCGGGGGACTGGGCACAGGCACTGCTCAGCAAAAACCCCAGGGCCAGCAGGCAACGGGAAACAAGGGTCATGATCGGACTCTTCTAGAAACGGTAAGTGAGGTCGACGAGCAGGCGCACATCGCTTTCGCGCTGACCGTCATAAGGTCGGTTGATCCAGCTCAGGTTGGCGCCGGTTTCCAGTACGTCGTTCCAGCGATAACGCTGGCCGTAACTGAGCAAACCAATGGCGCCGGTGGCGTAATCGCGCTGGCTGTAAGTGCCCGCACCGGCCTGGAACTGCTGACTCCACTGGGTTTCGTAGCGGTGATAGAGCACATGGTTGACGCTCACCGTGGGGAGCACGCTGAAGTCTGAACGCGGGTTGAAATACGCGGCTTCTTCCTTGCTGTTGCGGCTGGCGGCGACTTCCAGGCCAAGGTCCACTTGCACGCCCGGCGAGCGGTAGACGCCCTCACGGCCGCTGAGCAGCGCCTCGACACGGTCGTTGCCGTCGCTGAAGTGGGACGGGCTCAGCGCCAGTCTCCACTCACGGCTCTCGTTGGCGCGCCAGCGGATAAACCCGCTGCCGCCATTGGCCGTGACGTTGGCATTGAGCGCACGCAACGGTGTGCTGGCGGCCAGGTAGTCAAGACTGCCCCCGTACTGCCAGTGGTCGTTGATGTCTCGCGCAATCGCCAGGCGTGCGCCTTGCTTGGTGCCTTTGCCGTAGGAATGATTGGAGACTTCGGCCTCCAGGGTCATATCGCGGGTGCGCCGTTCCACGCCCAGGCGCTGCCAGCGGTGGTGGCCAGTGCCTTCTTCAAAGTCGGCGGTGGCGTAGCCGATACCGCCGAATATCCGCCAGTCTTCATCGATGGGCGGGCTGTAGAGCAGGGTTTCGATGCCCCAGTCGCGGCTACCCGACACCGCCCCGCCGCCATGACTTTTACCGGTCTCGGCTTCGATGCGCAGCTCGGCCATTTCATGCACCTTGCGCAGGCGCTGGAGGCGTTGGACCTGGCGGTTTTCCGGGGCGCGGTCGACCACGTCATCGGCGAGCACATCAAGCTGGCGCCACTCCTGCAGCTCCAGCGCGTTGTAGCCTTGGGAGACTTCCAGGTCGATATGGCGCGGGTTCTGGTTTTCTGCGTCCTTGAGGGCAATCTCCGCACGCCGCGGCCAGGCGCGGGCGCGGAACATGTCCGCCTGGGCCACGCGCATGCCGACATTGCCGGGCGAGGTGCGCACCAGGTTCTCCAGGCTTTTTTCACTGGTTGGCAGATCGGCGCCGTAGGTCGCGGCCTGGGCCGCCAGTTGCTGGGCGGCCAGCCACGCGTCGTTGGGGTTGCCGAGGGGCAGCCCCTTGAGTTCGACCCGAGGCTTTTGCGTGCTCGCCAGGTCGTTTGCGACAGCGCGGGCCTCGCCGGTCTGGTCGTTTTCCAGCAGGGAGTAGTACAGCGCGGTGCTGTCTACCACTTGGTTGCTGGGGTCGGCGTCCGGCGCGGCCACCGCTTGGCGAAACAGCGGCGCAGCCTTTTCCGGCAGGCGTTGATCGAGGTAGGCGGCGGCCACCCAGCGCAGGGCGTAGCCGGGCAGTTGCACGCCTTGAACTTGCAAGGCTTCGTAGTCGTGGATCACCTCGGCGGTACGTGCACGGGCCTTGAGCGCGCCCATCCGGTCTATACGCCAGCGCACCACATCGTCATGGGCACTGGCATCCGGGGTCCAGGTGGCGAGCAGTTGGTCGTAATCCTTGAGGGCGCGGTCGGCGATCACAAAGCGTTCGCTTTCACTGCGCGTCGGGAATTCAGCCAGGCGCACACGTTCGGCAGCCAAGTCACCTTCCAGGCGGCGCTGGGTCACCGGGTCCAGCAGGCCGGGGTGCAGCGCGCTCAGGCGCAAGGCCGGTTCCGGCATACGTGCACGTTGCAGGGCGATCAGGTATTCGCGCACCACCTCGGGCTGGTTGCCGGCGCGGATAAACGCCTGGTCGAACTCGAACAGTGAATCAAACGGCTGCCCGGCACGGGACAACGCGTAGCCCAGGGCCATGCGCCGCTCGACATCCTCGGGCTTGGCCACCACCAGGGTGCGGGCACGCTGTACGGCTTCGGCGGCTTTGCCGCCATCGGCCAGGGTCAGGGCCAGGCCCAGTTGCAGCTGCGGGTTGTTCGGTTCGCGCAGCAACGCCTGGCGATACACGGCCTCGGCGGGCGCCCAGCGTTGTTGATTGCGGTAGGTGCGAGCCACGGTGGTCAGCGCTTGAGTCGTCAGTTGGCGCTGGCGCCCCTGGCGCTCATAGACCTTGAGTACTTCATCATCCTGGCGTGCCCAGCTGGCAATCAGCAGGTGGTCGCTGACCTGGCCAGCGGTCTGGCGTTCGACAGGCAATTGGCGCAACAGGTTGAGCGCCGGCGTGTAGTTGCCGGTGCGGGCCTGGCGAATCAGGGAGTCGTAGGCGGGGTCGGCCACGGCCAGGGTTGGCAGCAGCAGGACGGCACCGATCAGTAGACGCAATCGATCAGGACCGTAGGCAGAGGGGTTACGCAACATGTCGTCAGCTTCCTTACTTGGAAAGCTGTAGCGATATCGCCTGTACAACACGCATCAGGCCGCCGGTATCTGGGGACCCGGACTAGCTTTCCTGGGGCGCAATATCCCCGAGCGGGGTAAGGATTTGGGCAAACCAGGACAATTGTTCAGAATTGTCCTACAAGCTAGTGGAGATCAAATGTGGGAGCGGGCTTGCTCGCGAATGCGGTGGGTCAGTCATGGATATGTTGACTGATACACCGCATTCGCGAGCAAACCCGCTCCCACATTTTTGCTTCGGTGTTGGCCTACAGGGGCTTATTGCGCGCCGCTGACCGCACCCAGCTTGCCCAGTACGCCGCCGATAAACTGCTCGACGGTCATTTTCTGGCCATTGAAGGTCACTTCATTGTTGGCGTAGTGCAGCTTGGCCAGGATGTCGTTGCCTTCCAGGGTTGCCAGTTGCGTGCCCACGGCCATCCCGCTGACCATCTCGCTGGCCATCTGGGATTGCTGCTCGATGGCTTTGGGGTCGGTCACGCCACCGATCTGCGCTTGCAGTGCAGCAATGTCAGAGATCATCGGCTTGGACAGGGTCAGGTTGGCATCCAGCAGCGTGATCATCTGCTTGGCCAGTTCAACCGGTGGCAGCTCCATGGTGGACGGTTTGGTCAGGTCTACCACCAGGTTGAAGCGGCTTTCGCCATTGGCGGTCTTGAGGGCCAGGTTTTCCAGGGCCACTTGCGGTTTGGCGGCCAGCAGCAGGTCGACATTGGCCTGGGCCAGCACTTGCTCGGCTTCGCTCAGTTGCAGTTCTGGAATCGGTTGCCCGGCAGCTTGGGCAGCCTGCACCGGTTGCATCTTGTCCTGATACAGCTTGGTCAGCACCATGGCCGCCGGCACGTCGATGTTCTTCATGCTCACGGCCATGGCCGCCGAGCCGACTGGTTTGCCCTGGTAACCGATCTCGGCGACTTTGTAATCAACACGGCCGCTAAGGTTGTTGTCCTTGGTCTCGCTGCTGTCTTTCTGCTCGAAGCCTTTGACGGTCAGCACCGCTTGTTGTGGACCAAAGGTGAACTGGGTGTTGCTCAGCTCGACGGTGTTCTGGCCGACATAAAAGCCGAAACTGCTCTTGGACAGGTTGCTGGCCACGGTCAGGCCGTTGAGTTGCGCCTGGAACGGTGCGCCATCAGGGCCGACCAGGTCCACCTTGAGGGCGTCCATGTAGCCATTGACCTTGATCTCTTCACCCTTGGCGGTGTTGAAGTAGTCCATCTTCAGGCCAGAGAAGTTGACGCTGGTGGTGGCGTCCTTGTACTCCAGGGGCAGCAGTTCCATGTTGCCGTTCACCGAACGGTTGAAGCTGATGTTGGCCACGCCGTTGATTGGCGAAACGTCCTTGGTGGCGGCGAACCATTTTTCGGTGGTCGGGTTCTTCTCAAGGGCCAGATGGCTGGTAGCCAGCACTGGCCACCACTTCAGGGTAATCAGGCGCGAGACAGGCAGCGGGCCGTGCTCGATACGGTCGACAAACAGCAGCTCGCTGTCTTTGAACTGTTCACCGAACGCCGCGCCTTCGGCCTTGAGGCGGAAGTGGCCGGTGCTGCTGAACCAGCCGCGATCCAGGGAGACCATCTCCAGGGTCATGCGGCCATCGACACCGGCCAGGGAGCGTTCCATCTCCTTGTTGGCGTCTTCGATCGTGGTTTTCAACACCCCTTCCAACTGGCTGCCGGTGTACCAGGCACCGCCGGCACTGACCACGCCGACGGCGGCAACAAAACCCAAGAGTACAACGGCTGATTTATTCATGAAGTGTCCTGATCCAATCCTGTGCGAAGTGGGCTGTCTTCCCTGACTCCCGAAGTGGGCGTCGGCTCAAGCCCGCCGAAAACGGGGCAAGGTTAGCACTGGCGGGGGGGCTCGTTGCAATCTCTTGTGGCTAACGGCGAGGCCAGAGGGCGGACAGGTAGCATTGTGGAGAGGGGGCTTGTCCCCCGCTGGGCTGCGAAGCAGCCCCCCTCGGTCTTCCTGATACACCAAGGGGGCAGGTTTTGGGGCTGCTTTGCAGCCCAGCGCGGGGCAAGCCCGCTCGCCACAGCAGGCCCGATTGCCACGGGGACGTGTTGCGCTTGGTCAGGAGTATTCCATCTCGATTTCGTCGAGTTGGTGGTCGAAGCTCTTCAGCCGGGCGGTCCAGGTGTACACCAGCACTTCAAATTCGCGGTGGATCACCGCATTGCCCGGGGTGTCAGCCTTGGGGTCGTAGAAGTCCAACTGGTAACGCTCGCGGGCCATGGCGGTGGCGACGTCGGACAGCTCCCGGGCGTTGTTCAGCCAGTGCCGCCCTTCGGCCACTTGCCGGTCGAGTAGCACGCATTGTTTTTTCAGGGCCTCGAGGCTTTTTTCGAGGGGGGTGCCGGTCAGTTCGCCCATGACTTCCTGGAACGTCCGCCCAGGCTGCCAGTAGCTGCCCCAGAAGTAGCGGTCGAACACGGTCTCGACCCGGCGCAAGGCGACCTTGGTGTCCCAGATCGCGACCCGCGTCTTGCCTTGTTCAAGGATTTTTTTCTGGGTGCGCTGGCCCTGGTACGACGCCCAGGCCACCACGCCAACGGACAATGCGGCGATCAGCGCGCAGGCGCTGTCGAGGAACACCATGGCCTTATCCAGTTGATGGGCCAGCATGACACCATAGAAGTAAGTCGCCGATAACAACACCAGTGCGAAGAGCACGCACCAGAAAGCGGGAGCATAAGGGTTTTTCATTATTGGAATCCCCATGAGCAACGCAGGCAGTGATCAGCGGGCCATCACGCAAGCCCGTCTGATCAAAGCATAGCAATCGCCTCAGGGTTTGCCGGGTTCTGCACCGTGCGTTCGTCCGCTTTCCCAGCCGCCGCCCAAGGCCAGGAACAGGTCGATCTGGCTCATTGCCACCTGCGTGTTGGCCTGCGCCAGTTGCGCACGCATGTCGGTGTAAGTGCGGGTGGCTTGCAGGTCGGCGAGGAACGACTCGCGGCCGGCCTGGAAGAAGCGGTGCGTCTGGTCGGCGGCCTGTTGCGCCGACTGCTCGGCCTCGGCCAGCGCATCGCGGCGCTGCAGTTGCGCGGTGTATTGCGCCAGCCCGGTCTGGGTCTCGCGGATGGCATTGAGTACCACCCCGTCAAAGTGCGCCAAAGCGCCCTGGGTCGCGGCTTCGGCTTCATGGATGCGCGCACGCGAGCCGTTGGACGGCACCGTCCAGCTCAACAGCGGGCCGAAGCCCCAGCGGTTGGTGGCCGGTTTGCCAAGGTTGTCGATAATACCCACGGTGCCGATGGAGGCGCCGATGCTGATATCCGGGTACAACTCGCCGGTGGCCACGCCAATTCCCGCCGTCGCCGCCGCCAGCCGGCGTTCGGCCTGGCGCACGTCGGGGCGGCGTTTGAGCAGGGTTGCACCGTCGCCCACCGGCAGCAACTGGGCGATATGCGGCAACTCGGCGCAATCGCGGGTGCCGGCCGGCAGTTGGTCCAGGGGCTTGGCCAGGAGCATCGACAGGCGGAACAAACCGGCCTGGCGCGCCGCCTCAAAGCGCGGCAGTTCGGCACGCAGCGACTTGAATTGGGTTTGCGAACGGGTGACCTGGGTTTCATCACCGCGCCCGGCGTCGCGCAGGCGTTGGGTCAGGCGTGTGCTTTGGGCTTGCAAATCCAGGGACTGGCGGGCGATGTGCAGCTCTTCGTTGGCCGCGCACACCTGGGTGTAGGAGCGCACCACGTCCGCCACCAGGGTGATGCGCGCGGTATCCACCGCGGCCTGGGTCGCGTCGGCGTTGGCCTGGGCGCCTTCGATACCGCGCTGCAGGGTGCCGAACAGGTCGAACTGATAAGAGGTGGTGATGCCGATATCGCCGACATTGGCCACCGGTACCTTGTCCGCCAGCAAAAAGGCTTCGCCGGACTCCTGCAAACGCTGGGCGCCGAGCTTGACCCCGCCGCTCCAACCGCCCGCCGATTGCGCTTCCTGCACCTGGAAACGCGCCCGTTGCAGGTTGGCCGCGGCCACGCGCAAGTCGGTATTGGAGGCCATGGCCTGGCGCACCAGTTCATCCAGGCGCGGGTCCTGGTACAGCTTCCACCAGTCGGCGGGTACCGGGGCCGAGACCACATTGTTGCCCTGCCCGGCCAGTTGGCCCTGCAGGTCGCCACGGTTGACGGCGGCTGCGTCGGGCAACTGGTAATCCGGGCCCACCACCTGGCAGGCCGACAGCAGCAGCCCCAGCCCGACGGTCGCCAGCAGTTGCTTCATGGCTGGTCTCCGGGTTTTGCCTGGTCATCGATGATCGACACGGTGGCCGTGCGCCCGGCAATCATGCGGAAATCCGCCGGCACATCGTCAAACGCAATGCGCACCGGGATCCGCTGGGCCAGGCGCACCCAACTGAAGGCCGGGTTGACGTTGGGCAGCAGGTTGGAGCCGCTGGTGCGGTCACGGTCTTCGATCCCGGCGACGATGCTCTGCACATGGCCGCGCAAGCGCGCGCTATCGCCGACCACGCGGATATCCACGCTCTGGCCGACATGAATGCCGTCCAGCTTGGTCTCTTCAAAATAGCCGTCGATGTGGAAGGAATTGCTGTCCACCACCGACAACACCGGGCGCCCGGCGGTCACGAACTCCTGGGCCCGAGGCGCACGGTCGTTGACGTAGCCATCCACCGGGCTGCGGATCACCGAGCGGTCGAGGTTGAGCTGAGCGCTGTCCACTGTCACCTGCGCTTGGGCCAGGGCCGACTGGGCGCGGGCCACGCGGGACTGGCTTTCTTCCAGTTGCTCGCTGGCCACCAGGTTGCCCAGGCCCCGGTTGCGCTTGGCTTCACGCTGGGCCTGGGCCAGGGTTTCCTGGCGGTCGGCCACGGCCGCCTGGGCTTGGCGCAGGGCCAGCTTGAAGCGGTCCTGGTCCACCGAAAACAGCACCTGGCCACGGCTCACCAACTGGTTGTCGCGCACGTCCACTCGCTGGATCAGCCCGGACACGTCCGGGGCGATCTGCACGATGTCGGCACGGATATGCCCGTCGCGGGTCCAGGGGGCGAACATGTAATACATGACCATGCGCCAGACCACGACGCAGGCGAAGGTCACTACGAGCAACGTCAGGACCACGCGGCCAATCGTCAAAAAAGGTTTTTTCATGTCATCAGGTATCGACTGAGTGAGTCCACAGCGCCCAGCAACAGCGCGTAGAGAGCCACATTGAATAATGCCCGGTGCCAGACCAGGCGATAGAAGTGGACGCGGTTCAACAGCCCGTGCACCACCAGGTAAAAGCCATACGTAATGCCCATCAGCACCAGCAGCGTGGGCAGGAACACCCCGCTGATATCCAGGTCACCGATCATAGAGGCGCTCCATCGGGCAGCGGCGCTTGCATCTCGGCACCGCCAATGAATTCAACCCCAGGCAACAGCGCCAGGCGCAGGCCGGCCAGGGCGTGCAACAGGTGCAGGCGGGTATCGCCCTCGCCTTGCAGGCCCTGGCCGTTGAGCGCGCGGCGCGTGCGATCGAGGGTCATCAACAGGCCGCTGGGCGCGGGCAAGCGCTCACCGGCTTTAAGGCAGGCCTTGAAGTAAGCGCCGACACCTTCGACCACCTGGTTGAGCAACACCCGTGGCACGCCGAGGATGCGCGGCGAGTAGGCCAGCAGGTCGAGCAGGTTCAGTGCCACCCGCAAATCACGCAGGGCAATGCCGGTGTCCTGGCCAGTGAGGGCCAGGCGCGGCAGGTGCTGCATCAGGCGGTCGAGCATTTGCACGGCCATGTGCCGGTGCTCGGCCAGGGTCGCAGGTTCGGTGAGGCCGACAATGTCGCGCCAGCTGAAGCGGGTCAGGCGCTTGGCCGCCAGTTCGGCGCCAAAGGGCCGGGCGATCAGCGTCCACACAAAAGCAAACAGCAGGCCCACGGGACCGGCCAGGTTGACGTTGGCGAAGTTGAGGAAGTCCGCATCATAGGCCCCCTGAATACTGATGAATGACGAAGTGTTCACCAGCGTCAGCAACATGCCCAGGTAAAAGCGCGGCTGCACGGTGAGGGTGCCGATGCAGATGAACGGCACGGCGAACGCCAGCACCAGCATCGGGAAATCGTGCAGGTTGGGCAGCACCAGAAACAGGTAGAGGCTGGCGAACAGCACCGACATTGCCGTCCAGAAAAAGAACCGATAAATCTGTGGCGCCGGGTCGTCCATCGAGGCGAAGAAGCTGCACGCCACCGCCGCCAGAATCACCGCACTGCCGCCGTCGGTCCAGCCCAGCAGAATCCACAGCACCGAGGCGACGATGATCGCGGTGACGGTGGAGAACGCCGAGTAAAACATCAGGCCACGGTCAAGAAATGGCGTGAGCCGGCCCAGCCGCCAGTGACGGTAGACGGCGCGCCAGGTGTCCTGGCTTTCGCACTCGATGGCGGCTTGCAGGCTGCGGCAGTCTTGCCACAGGTCGATCCACTCGCCAAGGCGGTAGAGCGCGTTGGAAAACAGCAGGGTGTGGCGATCGTCCAGCGCTTCGCCTTGGGGTTGCAGGGCGTCTAGCTGGTCACGCAAGGCGCGCCAGCTTTCCAGCGGTGCGCCTTGTTGGGTGTCTTGCAGCCATTGCTGGGTGGCTTGGAGTATCGGCGTGAGGCGATCGAGAAACGCCGGAGCGCGGTGTTCGATGGCGTACAGCGCATCATCCAGGGCATCCACCACCGGCAGCAGGTGGATCATGCGCCCGCGCAGTTCCTTGGTGTTACGCACGGTCTGCGGCCGTGCGCCTTCGTGGGGCAACTGGCCGATCATCAATTCGAGAGTGTTGAAGGTGGCGACCATACCGCCGCGCAGGTTGCTGACTTCTTCAGGCTGCACATTGCGCGTCAGAAAGCGCTGGCTGTAGACCTGGGCATCGGCAAACCACTTGACCACCGAGCCATCGAACACCGGCATCAGGCGGCGCGGCCAGAACATCGCGCCCACCACAGCGGCCACTGCGATGCCGAGGAAGATTTCTTCGGTCCGCGCCTCGGCCACATCCCACACCGCCAGGGGGTTATCCACTACCGGCAGGGCGATCAGCGGCAGGGTGTAGCCGGCCAGCATCAAGGCGTAGTTATTGGCAGTGCGCAGGTGCATGGAGAGGAACAGCAAAGTGCCCGTCCACAACGCAATCACCACCACCAGAATGTAGGGCGACTGTACAAACATCGGCACAAAAAACACCGCCGCCGCCGCGCCCATCAAGGTGCCGATGGCGCGGTACAACGCCTTGGAACTGGTGGGGCCGACAAACGGGCTGGAGACGATATACACCGTGGCCATCGCCCAATACGGACGCGGCATTTGCATGAGCATGGCGATGTACAACGCGATCATCGAGGCGGCGAAGGTACGCACGCCGTAGAACCAGTCGCGAGCGGGCGGAAAGCCGCTGAAAAATCCGTTCAAAGCGTCGCCGCCTCAAAGGCGCGCAACACACGCAGCGCGGCCTGCATATCGGTGGGCGCAATGTCGGCCAGCACTTCACGACGCAGGCGCACCAGTTGCGCCTCCACGGCTTGCACCAGCTCCCGACCGCGCTCGGTGAGGCTCAAGGCCTTGGCGCGGCGATCGTGGATATCTTCGGTGCGGCACACATAACCACTGCTGCACAGTTGGTCGAGCAGGCGCACCAGGGACGGGCTTTCCATCCCCGAGGCCTGGGCCACCTTGACTTGATGCACGCCGTCGCCGAGACGGCCGATCATCAGTAAAGGCACTGCGCAGGCTTCGGAAATACCGTAGCTCACCAGGGTGCTCTGGCAGATTTTGCGCCAGTGACGGGCGCCAGCCACCATGCTGCTGCTGAGGCTCATGTGAAGGTGTTCGAGGGAGTGGGACACGGGATAGTTCGCATACAGTTAGTTTGCTAACTATCAATATGATCGAGGAATGGAATCTCGTCAACTTTTGATACAAATTCCCTGATAGGCGGCGGGCTGTGGCCTGTAGGAGCGAGCTTGCTCGCGAAAAACACCAAGACACCGCGTTGATCCAGGGTACCCACGTCATCGTTGACGACCTTCGCGAGCAAGCTCGCTCCTACAGGCGACTGCGGCGCAACCGCACATTCAGTTCATCCACCACGTGCGCCCAATCCGCATCCTCGAGGATTTCCTCGCGCAAAAAAGCCTTCTGGCTGTCCGTCCAGAAAAACGCATCTTCCAATTTCAACTCCGCCTTGAGCGGTGAATGCACGGCGACAAAACGCTCAATGCTGAGGGCGTCATCGGGCAACCCAAGCTGTTTGAACAATGACGGCAGACTGTGAACAGGCGATTCCATGACAACTCCCAAACCAGGTAATTGCCCACAGTCTAGACCGATAAAACTCAGCGAATGGCTGCCACCGGTGCAACATCTTGCAATGTTCACGCTATCATCTTCACCTTTGCCCAGCGGCATTCGCGGACACTCGGAATAAGGACAATTCATGCGCATCGGTCTTCTGTCATCCCTGGCCCTGGCACTGTGTGCCGGCGTTTCCCTGCAGGCCCAGGCCAGTGGCGACGACTCCTGCTACCCCGACTGGCGCGTCTCCCAGGATTCGCTGACCGCCTGTAGCAACATGCCTTTTCTGAGCCCCGGCAATGACAGCCGGACCAACCTGCGCCTATTGCTCGCGGCGAAAAAGAACGCGCCCCTGACCCCCAATGCTCTGGGCGAAGATGACCTGGCCCAGGGCTTTGGCCCGGTCCCGTTCCCGGTGTATCGCCTGGTGCCCCGCCCTCCCGAGGGGCAGGCGCCTGAGGAACAAGGCGCGGAGCTTGCGCAACTGCTGGCCTCGCTGGGCATCCAGCGCGAGGCCACGGCAGCGGCAGGCGATCAGTTTTTGTGGGGCGAAGGCAGCCGCTGTCGCAGCAACAATGTGCAGAGCGCCACCGAATTTGTACGCCAAGTGATCAAGGCCGATGTGCCGGCGAATGAGCGGGTGCTGCTGGCCAATGCACGCTTGAAATTACTTGGCACCTGCGACTGGCAGGGCGAAGTGCTGCTCGAACCCCAGTTGATTGCATCCACCCAGGGCCGTGAACTGACCACCTACCTGCTCGCCGCTGCCGACTTTTACAGCGGGCGCTTTGTGTATGCCGAGCGTGGGTTTGCCGCCGTCACCGTGACCACGTTGCCGTGGCTGAAGGAAACGGCGGTGTACATGATCGCCCGCGCGTCGCTCAACCATGCCCAGGAAAACGCCTTCGATGAATACGGCCTGCCCCAGCGCCAGGCTGTGGATAAGTCGGCCCTGGATGAAGCCGAGCACAGTTTTCTCAGCTACCTGAAGACTTATCCACAGGGCGACTACGCGGCCTCCGCTCGCGGCCTGCTGCGTCGGGTCCATTGGCTGGCCGGCGATGCGGCCAAGCTGGCCGACGACTACGCCTGGCAACTGACCGAGGCCAGCGATGCCGAGCGCAATGGGTCTATCGATGAACTGGTGGAAGAAACCGACAACAAGCTGCTGACCAGCTACGCCGAGACCATCCGCAACCCGCTGTTGCTGGCGATCAACGACCTGATGTGGATGCGCGCCAACAACCCGCCCAAGCTGACCCGCGCCACCCTCGACGCCCAGAAGGCTGAATTTGCCAACGAGCCGGCGCTGTACGACTACCTGCAGGCGGCGTTTGCCCTGTATGTCGAGCACCAGCCGGACACGGCGCTGAAACATCTGCCGCCAACGCTGCCAGCGAGCCTGGATTACTTGGCATTCAGCCAGCAAACCCTGCGCGGCCTGGCCCTGGAAGCCAAGAACGACTGGAAAGGCGCAGAAACGCTGTGGCTGCAACTGCTGCCACTGGCCAAGCAACCGTTGCAGCGCGAGCAACTGGAATTGGCCCTGGCGATGAACTACGAACGCAGCGGCCAATTGGCCAAGGTGTTCGCCGCCGACTCGCCGATCCAGACTGCGCAAGTGCGCTATATCCTGCTACGCAGCGTCGCCGGCCCCGAGTTGCTGCGCCAGCAGATCAGCCAGGCCAGCGACCCGCTGGAGCGCAGTACCGCGCAATTTGTATTGCTTTACAAAGACCTGTTGCGCGGCCAGTTCGCGACGTTTGCCGAGGATTTGCAGCAACTGCCGGCCTCGCCTGCCGCAGATAAAATCGGCACTAGCCTGGGCTATGTGTACGACGGTGGCCAGGCGCTGACCTTGTTCCGCTGGAGCGGCGACAAGGCGCCGTCCGGCTACACCTGCCCGACCATCGCGCAAACCGCCAGCACCTTGCAAAACGACGCGAAAAACCCACACGCCCTCAACTGCCTGGGTGAGTTCATCCTGCGCAACGGCCTGGACGGCATGCCCCTGGAAGAGGCGCGCTCGGCCGGCAGCCTGGGCAGTACCGCATCGGGTTTCAGCGGTGAAACCTTCTCGCGGCTCGATGGCTATAAGCAGGTGATCGCCAACCCCAAGGCGCCTCGAGACGACAAGGCTTATGCGCTGTTCCGGGCGATCAACTGCTATGCACCTTCGGGCTATAACAGCTGCGGTGGCGAAGACGTCGACAAAGCGGTGCGCAAAGGCTGGTTCCGCCAGTTGAAAACCGGGTTTGCCGACACGCAGTGGGGCAAGTCGCTGCAGTACTACTGGTGAAACACCTGTGGCTAGGCTTGCTGCTGTTGGCGAGCCCGGCCTTCGCCACCGTCGACGCCCACGACTATGACGCTTTCTGGTTGTGGAGCGGCGTCGCCCCACAGCCGGTGCTCAAGCAGGCCAAGACCCTGTACATCCTCCAGGGCCAGATCAATTCGACCCGCCGCCAACCCAGCCTTGGCGTGCAGTTCATCGCCCAGGGCATAAGCGTGCCGCGCATCCGCCAGGGTGAGGTGTGGGTGGTCTACCGCGCCCACACCCTGCGTTGGCCAGAGCCGGTCTACACAAAATTGCTGGCACAAGTGCAGCGCTGGAAAGCCGCAGGCAATCCGGTGGTGGGCATCCAGATCGACTTCGATGCCCGCACCCAATACCTGCACGAATACGCCGACTTCCTCAAGGACCTGCGCCAGCGCCTGCCAAGGGATTTGCGCCTGAGCATCACCGGCCTGATGGACTGGAGCAGCAACGCCGACCCGGCCGCCATCGCCCAGCTCAACGGCGTAGTGGATGAAGTGGTGGTGCAGACCTACCAGGGGCGCCACAGCATCCCGGACTACGCGGCGTACCTGCCACGGATGAACCGGCTGGGGCTACCGTTCAAGATCGGCTTGATCCAGGGCGGGGATTGGCAGGAGCCGGCGTATTTGCAGGAGAGTGAGTGGTTTCGCGGGTATGTGGTGTTTTTGCAGAATCCCCACTGATCAACCTGTAGGAGCCGGCTTGCCGGCTCCTACAGGGTTGTGCCTTACCAGTCGTAGGTCAGGCTCGACACCACCGTGCGCCCTTCGCCGTAGTAGCAGTCCAGGTCGCTGGTGCACTGCGACACATAGGTTTTATTGGCGAGGTTCTGCACATTCATCGCCAGCTTCACGCCTTTGAGCTTGAGGGGCGAGGCGCCCAGGTCGTAGCTCAGGCTGGCATCGTAGACGGTGTAGGACGGCACCGTGAAGGCGCCGACAAAATAGTCACCCATGCTGCTGCGCGAGTAGCGGGCACCCAGGCCTGCGCCGAGGCCGGCCAGGGGGCTGTCGCCGATCACCGTGTAGTTGACCCACAACGCCGCCGTCAGGGGTGAGATGCCCGCCGGGTGGCGGCCTTCGCGACCTTCGTTGTCCTTGGTGTACTTGATGTCGTTGCGCGCCGCCGAAGCGACCACATCCCAAGCGTCACTCAACACCGCCTTGGCTTCGAACTCGACGCCGCGCGAACGCATGGCGCCGCTCTGGCTGCTGAAGTTGGTGAGCGGAATGGCCGTCAGGATGTTTTCCTGGTCCAGTTGGTAGACCGAGACCTGCACAAAACTTTCCTGGCCCGGCGGCTGGTACTTCACGCCGACTTCATACTGGTTGCCGGTGGACGGGTCGAAGGGCTTCTGGTTGGCATCGGTGCCGGACAGCGGCAGGAAGGATTCCGAGTAGCTGATAAACGGCGCCAGGCCGTTATCGAACAGGTATACCAGGCCCGCGCGCCCCGTGAATGCCTGGTCCTTGCTGCTGGTGCGGTCGCCGCTCAGCGGCACCTTGTTGACCACGTTGGCCCAGTCATAACGCCCGCCCAGCACCAGCGCCCACTTGTCCCACTTGATCTGGTCCTGCACATACAGGCCGGTCTGGGTGATGGTGTTGTCCCAGCGGTACGGCTGGCCAAAATTCAGCGGCTGGCCGTAGACCGGCGTGAACAGGTCGATGATCGGCGGATTGCGGTCGTAGAGGCCGAGGAACTTGGAATTGAAATGGTAGTAGTCCAGGCCCACGATCAGGGTGTGGGAAAACTCGCCAGTGTTGAACTCGGCCTGGGCGATGTTATCCACGCCGATGACTTTGTTGTTCTGCCGCCAATCCACACCGAAGCGCTGCAGGTAGCGTTGATCCATGGCGCCGGTGGCCGGGTTGGCGACAAACCGATAGCCGTGCAACGGCGCCACGTAGCGGTCGTCCACTTCGGCATAGCGCGCGTTTTGCTTGAGGGTCCAGGTGTCGTTCAAGCGATGGGACAACTCGTAGCCGAAGGCGACCTGTTCGCGGTTGTATTTGTTGACGCCTGGCTCACCGATAAACAGATCACGGTCGATCTTGCCGTTCGGGTTTTTCCAGATCGTCCCGGAGGCCGGCAGCCCCTGGGCTTCGGGCACGCCCTTGTCTTTCTGATATTGGGCGAAGAGGGTCAGGCTGGTGTCGTCATTGGGTCGCCAGGTCAGGCTGGGCGCGATGAATTGGCGCTTGTTTTCGAAGTAGTCGATCTCGCCCTGTTCGTCCTTGAGTCGTCCAGTAAGGCGATAGAAGAATTGGCCTTGGTCATCCAACGGGCCACTGAGGTCGAGGGCCGCGCTCTTGTGCTCGTAGGTGCCGGCTTCGAGCACCACCTGGCGCACCGGCGTCTCGCTGGGGCGCTTGCTGACCATATTGACGATGCCGCCCGGCTGGTTGTGCCCGTACAGCACCGATGCCGGGCCCTTGAGCACTTCGATGCGCTCCAGGGAATAGGGCTCGATCTGCAACGCACCGCCGGTACTGCCACCGCCGTACGGCAAGTGCAGGCCGTCGAGGTACAGGGGCGTTGGCGAGAAACCACGGGAGGTCGGCTCATCGAACAGCTTCACCCGGTCGGAAAAACCGCCGGCGCTCATGCCTGGGGTGTAGAGCAACGCCTGGGTCACGCTTTGCGCACCGCGCGCCTTGATTTCGGCGGCGGTGATGACGTTGATGGTCTGGGGGATTTCCACCAGTGCCGCATCGGTCTTGCTGCCCGTGGCGCTACGCGTGGCGACGATGCCGTCGACCGGGCCCCAGGCGTTCTCCTGGGCCTGCTGGGCGCTGATCCGCGTCGCGCCCAATTGCACCGAGCCGTCCCCCGAAATCGCCTGCACCGACCAGCCACCCGCGGATTGCATCGCCACCAGGCCGCTGCCCGCCAACAACTGCTCCAATCCAGGCCCGGTGGCATAGCGACCTTGCAAGCCAGGGCTGCGTTTGCCAGAAGTCAGTGCCGCATCCACCGAGAGCAAAATCCCCGAGGCGCTGGCGAAACGGTTCAACGCCTGGTCCAGGCTGCCGGCGGGGATGTTGTATTGGCGCAAGGCTTCGCCGGCGCTCTCCTGGGCCTGAACCATGGTCGGGACGACCGGAACAGTCGCCAGCACACTGATAAACAGGCCACGGCGCAGGGCGCGGGCCAGAGGTTGGATTGGGTGGTGCGGCATTGCAGGACTCCCCCGTGAGAACGCTTCTTGATTGGCTTTCAAGAGGTATCCCGCACGGGATTGGAAAACCGACAAAAGAAAATCAGATTTTTTTCAAAGACCCTGTAGGAGCCGGCTTGCCGGCGATGGCGGTGTGTCAGGCCCTGGGTTTGATGGTGACCCAGTAACGGGTCACCGCCTGTGCCTGCACCGGTAGCGAGCGCTCCAGCGCTGCGAGGATCGCGTCGGTGTCATTCAGGGGAAATACGCCCGTCAGCAACAGGCCCGACACCGATTCATCGCAACGCAAAACCCCTGGCCGATAGCGGCTCAGTTCAGCGACAAAGCGCCCTAGCGGCTGGCGCTCGGCGATCAGGCGATTCTGGGTCCAACTGCTGGCGTTGGCATCCAGCGCGGTCACCGCCGAGGTCTGGGTTGCGCTGAACCACAGGCTGTCCCCCGCGTTCATCAGCACTGGCACACCCTGCACCGGGCGCACCTGCAAGCGCCCTTCATACAGATCAACGCGGCTACCGTCGTCCAGTTCGCGCACGGCAAACCGGGTGCCCAGGGCCTGGATATCGCCGGCGGCGGTCTCGACGATCAACGGGCGGGATGGGTCGTGGCCGCTGGTCAAAAGGATCTCGCCACGAATCAGGCGGATGCGCCGCTCAGTGGCACTGAAGCGCAGGTCGATGGCGCTGTCGCTGTTGAGGTCCAGGTGGGTGCCGTCGCTCAAGGTCAGGTGACGAATCTCGCCGGTGGCGGTGCGATGCTCGGCAAAGGCCGCCTGCCAGGGCTGGCTGCCCTGGACCCAATAACCGCTGCCACCGGCCACCAGCAGCAACCCGAGCAGTTTCAACGCGGCCCGACGCTGGGGGTCTGGCGCGTCGCGCAACACCGCACGGGCGCTGTCGGCGGGCACGCCGCCCAAGGTCTGCTGTAACTGCTGCAAACGCTGCCAGGCGCGGCGATGCTCCGGGTCGGCAGCCTGCCAATGGGCAAAGGCCTGGCGCTGGGCCCCGTCGAATTCGCCGCCCCACTGCAGCATCAACCACTCGCTGGCCTGCTCGACCACAGCCGGGGCAATCGGCGCGTCATGGCGGGCTCTCATTCTTCGTAGGCCACCTGGTAGCAGGCGATGATCGCGCGGGTCATGTACTTCTGCACCGAGCTGATCGTCACCCCCAGGCGTTCGGCGATCTGCGCGTAGGTCAGGCCTTCGAACTGCGACAACAGGAACGCGCGGCGCACGTTCTCGGGCATGCGGTCGAGCATGGCGTCGATCTGCATCAGGGTTTCGAGGATCAGGGCGCGGGTCTCCAGTGACGGCGACTGCGGCTCGGGCAAGTGCGCGATGCTTTCCAGATAGGCGCGCTCGATGCGCAGGCGCCGCCATTGGTCGATCACCAGGTTGCGCGCGATCTGCGTCAGGTAGCTGCGGCTTTCCTTGGCCCCGGGAAAACGCCCGGACACCAACAGGCGCAGGAACGTGTCCTGGGCCACATCGGCGGCGTGCTCACGGTCGCCCAGGCGCTTGCGCAGCCAGCCTTGCAGCCAGCCATGATGGTCGCGGTACAGGAGATGAAGCTGTTGCTGGCCGTCAGTCGCGGTGTCCATGAATCGCTCGGATACATTATTGAGAGCAATTATCATTACAGCTTGTGTCGCGACTGGCAAAATCTTTGTTTTCAGAGCCCCCAGATTGTGCCCCGCAGGCTTATTGTGGTGAGCCGGTTTGGTGTGGCGAGCGGGCTTGCCCCGCGCTGGGCTGCGCAGCAGCCCTAAAACCTATCTGCGCGGTGTGTCTGGAAAACAGCGGTGTGTTGTTGGGGCTGCTGCGCAGCCCAGCGCGGGGCAAGCCCGCTCGCCACACCAAGCCCGCTCACCACCACAAGCCAGTTCAACACAACAAGCCCATTACCAAACCAACAGGATCTAGCTGGACAACGGGTACACCGACTCCCAGCCTCCGCCCAGTGCCTTGTACAGGCCGACCATGGCCAGGGACACGCCGGTGGAGCTTTCCACCCATTGTTCCTGGGTCGCCAGCAAGGCGCTCTGCACCGTGAGCACGTTGACGAAATCCACCACCCCTTCGACGTACTGGTGCTGCGCGGTGTCCAGGGCGATCTGGTTCTGGCGCACCGCTTCGGCGAGGCTGTCGCGGCGCAGTTGGCTGGCGTTGTAGCGGGTCAACTGGTCGTCGATCTCATGCCAGGCGCGCAGCACGGTCTGCTGGTAAGCCAGAGCCGCTTCCTGCTGCTGGGCCTCGCGCAGGTCGAGCATGCCTTGCAGGCGGCCACCGTTGAACAGCGGCAGGCTCAGCGACGGGCCGAAGGCAAAGGTGCGTGAACCCCAGGAGCCCAGATCCGACAATTGCATGGCCTGGGAACCGAGGCTGCCCGACAGGGTGATACGCGGGTAGAAGTCACCCTTGGCCACGCCAATGCTGGCGGTCGCCGCATGCAGGCGTGCTTCGGCCTGGCGGATGTCCGGGCGGCGCTGTGCCAGTTGCGACGGCAGGCCAATCGCAACCTGGCGCTGGGTCTGGGGCACTGCGCCGTCCTGCGACAGTTGCGCATGCAAGGCTTGCGGCGCCTGGCCCATCAACAGGCTCAGGGCGTTGATCAACTGGTCCTGGCGCTGCTGCAAATCCGGCAGTCGCGCTTCGATGGCGGCCACTTGCGCAGCGGCTTCAGCGACATCCAGGTGGGTCGCCACGCCATCGGCCAAACGCAGTTGCGAGAGTTTCAGGCTACGGCGCGCCACGTCGAGGTTTTGCTCGGTGACCGCACGGGTGCTTTGCACGCCGCGCAGTTGGATGTAGTCCTGGGCGGTCTCGGCCAGCACCGACAGGAGTACGCTGCGGCGGTCGTTTTCGGCCACTTGCAGGGTGGCGTCGGCAGCTTCGGTTTCGCGCCTTACCCGGCCCCAGAAATCCAGCTCCCAGGAAGCGGCAAAACCGGCGTCCCACAGGTTGAAGGCCGAACGGCCGTTGTTGCCGGACGGGTCGCTCAGGCCATTGGCGCTGTTGCGTTTGCGGCCGTAGTTGCCATCGGCGCTGACCTCTGGATAGCGCCCGGCGGTCGTCACCTGGCGCACCGCACGGCTCTGTTGCAGGCGGCTGCTGGCCAGTTTCAAGTCGAGGTTGTCGCTCAGTGCCCGGCGCACCAGGGCCGACAATTGCCGGTCGTGGAACACGTCCCACCACTGTTCCTCCAACGGGTCGCTGACCGCGCGGCTGGCGGCCTGGCGGCCCTGGGGCTCGGCCCATTGCGTCGCCGACTGGGTGTCGGGCCGTTTAAAGTCCGGGCCGACGGTGCAAGCGCACAGGCTGATCATGCTCAGAGTAAGCAGCGCGAGTTTTCTCATTGCTGCGCCACCTCACGTTGCTGCGCACTGGGCTGGGTGTTGACGCTGGCCTCCACCGACATACCGACCCGCAGGCGATGAATATGCGCCTGCCCTGGCTCCAGGAGGATTTTCACCGGAATACGCTGCACCACCTTGGTGAAGTTGCCGGTGGCGTTGTCTGGCTTGACCGAGGCGAAGGTCACGCCCGTGGCCGGCGCCAGGCTTTCCAGGTGGCCCTGGAGCACTTCACCGTCGAGGCTGTCGACCCGCACTTCAACCGTTTGGCCGGCATGCATGTGGGACAGTTGGTTTTCCTGGAAATTGGCCACCACATACGCGTCGGCCAGCGGCACCACGGCGAGGATCTTGCTGCCGGGTGTGACAAAGGCCCCGACCCGCACCGCACGCTCGCCGACCATGCCGTCCACCGGCGCGACGATGCGTGTGTACGACAGCTGATAACTGGCCATTTCCAGCGCGGCCTGGGCCCGCTTCAAACCGCCTTCAGCTGCATCGCGCTGGGCGCTGAGGATTTCCACCTGCTTGCGTTCGGCGGCCAGTACCGCTGTGGCGTTGGCTAGGCGCGCATTGGCCTGGTCGATGCGGGTCTTGGCTTGCTGGGCGTTCTGCACAGTGCCGGCGCCGACACCGGCAAGGTGGTTGTAGCGGCTCAATTCGTGTTCGGCAAAGGCCACTTCGGCGCGATCGGCGGCCACGGTGGCCTGGGCCTGGGCGATCACCGAGCTTTGCCGCTCAAGGGTGGCTACTGCGTTTTTCAGTTGGGCCTGGGCCATCAGGGTCTCGGCATCGGCGGCCTGGGCGGCGGCGCGCAAGTCGCGGTCATCGATCAGCGCCAGCAACTGCCCGGCCTTGACCTGTTGGTTGTCCTCTACCAGCACCTCTTTGATAAACCCGGCCACCCGTGGCGCCACCAGGGTGTAGTCGGCAGCGACGAAGGCGTCGTTGGTGGTCTGGCGCTTGCTGCCAAACACGCCCGGCGCCAGCAGGTACACCAGCACGCCCACGGCGCACACGGCGATAACAGTCACGGCAATCTGGTCTTTACGTTTCATGGGAATCCTTTGTTTCAGTCAACAATCAGGCGGGTGCGCGCGGCGGGAAAATCCGCGTCGGCATCCAGAAAATCAGCAGGATCAACGCCACCGCGACACCGGCCATGACGTAATAGAGATCCGAAGACGTCAGCACCACGGCCTGCTGGTGCAGCCGATGGGCCAGGCCCGTGGCATCGCCGTCGGCCAGGGGCGAGTTACCCAGGGCGTCCACCAGCATGGTCGAGTGGAAATGCAGGCGGTGGGTGGTCAGTACCTCGATCACGCCGGTGGCGACCACGGCGGCCAGGCCCTTGACCGTGTTGAACCAGGCCGAGGCGAACGGCCCGTCGGTGGGCACGATGCTGCCGGTAGACAGCATCAACAGCGGCAACACCGCCATCGGCTGCCCGAAAATCTGCAGCAGTTGCAGCACGTAGAACTCATCCCGGATCCACGCCGAGGTCAGTTGCGCGCCACCGATACACGAGAGGGTCAGCATGCCCAGGCCAATCCCCAGCACCCAGCGGCAATCCACCCAGCGCAGGTTGCACAGGGCCGCTACCAGCGGCAGGGCGATCAACTGCGGCAGGGCCATGACCAGCATTACCGGCGCGGTCTGCAGCGGCCGATAGCCCTGCACCTGCGCCAGGTAGCTGGACGGCAGGATGATCACCGCCTGCAGCACCACCAGCACCCCGGCCAGCACGATCAAGGCAAACGACAGGTTGCGCAGGCCGAGCATCTGCAACTTGAAGAACGGCATCGGGTGTGACCATTCATTGATCATGAACAGCACCAGCAACAGCACCCCGCCCACCAGCAGCGTGGTGATCAGCGGCGACTCGAACCAGTCCAGACGATTGCCCTGCAAGATGCCGATCACCAGCATGCAGATCGCCGGGAACCCCAGCAGCAGGCCGCGCCAGTTGAATTGCTTGAGGCGCTCCAGGCGTAACGGATCCTGGGGCAGGCCGTAGGCCACGGCGGCCATCGCCAGCAGGCACGGTGCGACGATCTGCCAGAACGCCCACTGCCAACCGACATACTCGGTCCACAGCGCCGCCAGCGGTGTGCCAAGGCTGGGGCCGAAGGTGGCGGTCAGGGCGTAGCCGGCCAGGCCGTAGAGTTTGACGTTGGCCGGCAAAAAGCGCAGGGCCACGGTCATCAGCATCGGCGGTAGAGCGCCACCGGCCAGGCCTTGCACGGTACGCAGCAGCAGCAGGCTTTCGTAGTTCGGTGCCAGAGGGCACAGCACCCCCAGCAGGGTGAACAGGCCGATGGCCCACAGGGTGAAGCGGCGCAGCGAAAACGTCACCGAACACCACGGCGCAAAGGCCATGGCCGAGACGGAGGTGGCCGTGTAGGCAGCAACCAGCCAGGTGCCTTCGTCAAACCCGATGTACAGCGCACCGCGGATATCGGCGAGGGCGACCTTGGTCACCATTTCGTTCAGGCCCGAAACCAGAACCGCCAGCAGCACGCCGACCAGGCCGATGATGATCCGCGGGCCAAACACAGGGGGGCTGACGGCGGCGGGTTTGGCTGCAGCCAAGGGAGCGGGGGCAGCGAGGGAAGTCATGAAGGTACAACTCGAAAATAGAATACCCGAGCAGTTTAATAAGGCTTAGACATGACGAAAACTGACTTATGGGAAGGTTATAACTGCATCAGACGCAATGATTGAATGTGGGAGCAGGCTTGCCTGCGATAGCGGTGTACCAGTGACAGATGCCTTAGCTGACACACCCCTATCGCAGGCAAGCCAGCTCCCACACAAGCTAGGCTAGCTCCACATATTTGGATCGAAGTTGTCAGGTGGGCTGGGCTTCACGCCAAGTCGCCGCACAGCTTTCGCGCATGGTTTCACGCAGCCATTTGTGCGCCGGGTCTTTGTCGAAACGCGGGTGCCAGGCCTGGGTCAGCACCAGGGTCGGCAGGGAGATCGGCAAGGTGAATGCGCGCAGCGGCAGTTTCAGGCGATTGGCGCTGTACAGCGCTTCCTTGGGCACCGGCAGGATCAGGTCGGAGTCGGGCAGCATGAACATCGCGCCGTGAAACCCTGGCGCGATCATCGCCACCCGGCGTTCCAGGCCCTGGGCATTGAGGGCGGTGTCGATCGGCCCACGGGCAATACCGCGCCGGGAAATGCTGATATGGGAGTAGCTGGCAAAGCGTGCGGCGGTGATTTCTTCGTCGAACAGCGGGTGGCCTTCGCGGGCCAGGCCGACGAAGGTGGTGGAGAACAGGTTCTGCACCTTCACTTCCGGGGTGATCGGCATGGTGTTGCCGACGCGCAAGTCCAGGCGCCCTTCGCGCAGGGCTTCGTCGTCGCTGTCGCCTTCGGGGACGAACCGCAGCTCGCAATGGGGTGCCATCCGCTCCATGGTGTCGAACAACCGCCCGCCATACACGCCGACAAAAAAGTCATTGGCGCGCACGCTGAAGCGCCGGCGCAGGGTGCTCAGGTCGACTTCATCCGCCGAACGAAACAACAACGCCGCCTGCTCCACCACATTGCGTACCTGGCCTTGCAACTCCAGGGCCTTGGGCGTAGGCACCAGGCCGCGCCCGGCGCGCACCAGGATCGGATCGCCCACCGCTTCGCGGATGCGCGTCAGGGTTCGGCTCATGGCGGCCGGGCTGAGGTTCATCCGCCGCGCGGCGCCCACCACGCTGCCCTCGTCGAGCAAAGCGTCGAGGGCCACCAACAGGTTCATATCCGGTAATTGCATGCCAAGCACTCATGATGGGTTTGGAGTACAGCGCACGCAATCGTAGCAGGCTTTACCGGTACTGCCCGGTGGCGAGGGGCTCCAGGCCCGCGCAAGGGTTTATCGCTGCATGCCCCAGCGCTTCACGGTGACGCGCTCCAGGGTGTCGAACACCAGGTTCTCTACGAGCAGGCCGATAAGGATCACCACCGCCAGCCCCGCGAAGACCTTGTCGGTGTACAGCTCGTTGCGGTTCTGGAAGATGTACCAGCCCAGGCCACCCTTGCCGCTGGTCGCGCCGAACACCAGTTCGGCGGCGATCAGCGTGCGCCAGGCAAAGGCCCAGCCAATCTTCAGCCCGGCGAGGATCGACGGCAACGCCGCCGGAATCAGGATAAACAGCACAAAGCGGATGCCCTTGAGGCCGTAGTTGCGGCCGGCCATGCGCAGGGTTTCCGACACGCCCATAAACCCCGAGTAAGTGTTGAGTGCCAGGGCCCACAGCACCGAGTGCACCAACACAAAAATCAGGCTGTTCTGCCCCAGGCCAAACCACAGCAACGCCAATGGCAGCAGGGCAATCGCCGGCAGCGGGTTGAACATCGAAGTCAGGGTGCTCAGCAGGTCACGGCCCATCTGGGTCGAAACCGCCAACGTGGTCAGGGCGAATGCCAGGACAATCCCGATCAGGTAGCCCTTGAGCAGCACCACCAGCGAGATACTGACCTTACCCAACAGCTCGCCACTGGCAATGCCGTCGTAGAAGGCGTGGAAGGTCTGCAGGAAACTGGGCAGCAGCAGGTCGTTGTTCTGATAGCGCGCCGCTGCTTCCCAGAGGAGCGCCAGCACGATCAGGATCAAGCCTTTGCGCAACCAGCCTTGTTGCCACAGGCGCTGGCGCAGGGGTAAGGCACGCTCCACGGGCACGCCGGGCAGCGGTTGCAGGGTGATTTCATATTCCTGGCGCATGGGCACAGTCCTTCAATAAGCGATGCGGATATCGGCAAAATCCAATTCGGTTTCTGCCTCGGGCGTTTCATCGAACAACAGGCGATGAATACGCCGCGCCGACGCCTGGAACTCCACACCGCCAAGGCTGTGCAGGTCATATTGATGGCTGTGGATTTCGGCGCGCACACGCCCTGGATGGGGCGACAGCAGCAGGATGCGGTTACCCACCACCAAGGCCTCTTCGATGGAGTGGGTGACGAACAGCAAGGTAAAACGCACCTCCTCCCACAGCAGCAGCAACTCCTCTTGCATCTTGCGCCGGGTCAGGGCGTCGAGGGCGGCGAACGGTTCGTCCATCAACAGGATTTTCGGCTGCATGGCCAATGCCCGGGCAATCGCCACGCGGGCCTTCATGCCACCGGACAGGGTGTGGGGATAGGCGTCGGCAAAGGCGCTCAAGCCGACCTTGTCGAGGTAGTACAACGCCCGTTCTTCGGCCTCGCGACGCTTGAGGGTCTTGGACGCCAGCAGCGGGAACATCACGTTCTGCTTGACGGTTTTCCACGGCGGCAACTGGTCGAACTCCTGGAACACCACGATGCGATCCGGGCCCGGCTGCTCGACCTTCTGCCCTACCAGGCGAATTTCGCCTTCGCAGGGTTTGATAAAACCGGCTACCGCCTTGAGCAGCGTGGACTTGCCGCAGCCCGAAGGCCCCAGCAGTACAAAACGGTCGGCCGGATCGATCTCGAAACTGACCTGGTGGGTGGCCCGCACTACCCGTTCGGGCGTGCGGTATTCAAGGCTGACGTGATCCACCGAGAGCAGCGCCTCAGTGGTGTTCAGGTTGCTGGCCGTGTGGCCTTGCAAGGGTGCGTTCATCTCAGCTCCCTTGCAGCGGCTTGGCATCCTGGAAGAAGTAATCCTTCCACGACTCGGGTTTGTTCTTGATCGCGCCCACGCGGTAGAGGAACTCGGCCAGCGGGTAGGTGTTTTTCGGGGTGACGCTGAATTCGAATTGCGGGTTGTCGATGATTTTCAGCAGCGCGGCACGGTCGATCTTGGCCTTGGTCACGCGGATGTAGGTGTCGGCAGCGGCGCCCTTGTCGTTCTGCGCAAACTGCGCGGCCTCGGTCAGTGCATCGATAAAGGCTTTGTAGGTTTTCGGGTTGTCGTTGCGAAACTTCTCGGTGGCGAACAGCACGGTCGGCGAGTTCGGCCCCAACAGGTCATAGGTGTTGAGCACCACATGCACGTTCGGGTTGGCCAGGGCCTGGTCCTGGAACGGCGGGTTGGAGAAGTGCCCGGTCAGCTCGGTACCGCCGGCGATCAGCGCAGCCGTGGCGTCCGGGTGCGGGACGGCGATGGTGTATTTATCCAGGCGATTGAATTCCTTGTCGCCCCATTGCTTGGCCGCCGCGTATTGCAGGAACCGCGACTGCACGGAAACCCCCACGGCCGGTACCGCGATGCGGTCTTTTTCGGTGAAGTCGGCGATGGTCTTGACCTTGGGATTGTTGCTGACCAGGTAGTAAGGGAAGTTGCCCAGGGAAGCCACGGCCTTGACGTTCTGCTTGCCATGGGTGCGGTCCCAGATGGTCAGCAGCGGGCCGACACCGGCGCCGGCAATGTCGATGGAGCCAGACAGCAGTGCGTCATTGACCGCCGCGCCACCGGACAATTGGGTCCAGTCGACCTTGATGTCGATACCTTCCTGCTTGCCGTATTTTTCGATCAGGTTCTGGTCGCGCACCACATTGAGCAGCAAGTAAACGATGCCGAACTGCTCGGCAATGCGAATCTCGCCTTCGGCCTGGGCGACAGTGGGAGCAACCAGACTGCCGGCCAACAGGCTGACGCCAAGGCCAACGGTGGCGGCCAATCGTGCAAAGGGGGTTTTCCTGGACATGGTCATGCTCCGAATCAGAAGGGGGCGTCGCCCTGGATGGTGGTGCGAAACAGTTTGCGACGCAGGTGGCTGGGGCAACCGGCGGCCAGGTGGATCAGCGAGCGGTTGTCCCAGAACACCAGGTCGTGGGGCTGCCAGCTGTGGCGGTAGATGTTGTGCGGGTGGATGCTGTGGGCGAAGAGTTGGGCCAGCAGATCGCGGCTTTCGTCCTCGGGCAGGCCGACGATACGGGTGGTGAAGCCTTCGCTGACGAACAGCGCCTGGCGCCCGTTTTCCGGGTGGGTACGCACCACCGGGTGCACCACTTCGGCGACCTGGGCCAGTTGTTCGGGGGTCAGGGTCGGGCGCCAGTTGCCTTCGAATTTGGTTTCGCTGTAGCGCGCGGTGTACGAATGCGCAGCGCTGCGACCTTCCACGGCCTTGCGCAGATGCTCGGGCAACTGGTCCCAGGCTTTGTGCATGTCGGCAAACAGCGTGTCGCCGCCTTCGGACGGCAGTTCCTGAGCGTGGAGCATCGAGCCCAGGCTCGGCAGTTCCTTGTATGACAGGTCCGAGTGCCAGAATTTGCCCGCGTCGCCCAGGCCGATGGACTGGCCGTTTTCAATGATGTTGGAAACGATGAGGATTTCCGGGTGGTTGGCCAGCAGGAACTGTTTGAGCACATGGATCTGCAACACGCCGAAGCGGCGACTGAAGGCGATCTGTTGCTCGGGGGTAATGCGCTGGTCGCGGAACACCACCACATGGTGGTCCAGGTGCGCGCGGTGGATGCGGGCGAAGTCCTGGTCGTTGACCGGGCGCGACAGATCCAGGCCAATGATCTCGGCGCCTACGCTGCCGGGGAATGGGCGGATGTCGAAGGTTTGGGCGATGGGTAAGGCGGCTGTGGCGGTGGACATGTGATCACTCCCTGGCAGTCAGGAGAGTGACTTTATAGATATAAGAATTTAAATTTAAATACCGTTAGAGAATAACGATATGGCCTTTTGAGGATAAAGGCCGGAAGCTGTGGGGAGGTTGAGGGCCCCTTCGCGAGCAAGCCCGCTCCCACATTCGACCGATTTCCAACATGGGAATGCAGTCGAATGTGGGAGCGGGCTTGCTCGCGAAAGGGCCCGCCCAGACACCGAAAATCAACGCTCCTGCAGCGACTCGGCCCGGGCCTTGATGATGGGCTTGAGCAGGTAGCTGAGGATGGTCTTCTTGCCGGTGATGATGTCGACCGAGGCGACCATGCCGGGGATGATGATCAGTGGCTTCTCATCGGTGCCCAGGTGGCTGCGGTCGGTGCGCAAGGTGATCATGTAGTAGGTGGTTTTCTTGTCTTCATCGGTGATGGTGTCGGCACCGATGCGCTCCAGCTTGGCCTTGAGGCCGCCGTAGATGGTGTAGTCATAGGCGGTGAACTTGACCACGGCTTCTTGCCCCGGGTGCAGGAAGGCGATGTCTTGCGGGCGGATCTTGGCTTCTACCAGCAAGGTGTCATCCAGCGGCACGATTTCAACCATGTCGCTGCCGGGCTGGATCACGCCGCCAATGGTATTGACCAACAGTTGCTTGACGATCCCGCGCACCGGCGAGGTGACCAGGGTCCGGCTCACGCGGTCTTCGAGAGCTTTGCCGGTGGCCTGGGCCTTGTTCAGGTCAGTGCGTGCCTCGTTGAGCTCGGTCAGCGCTTCACTGCGGTATTTACCACGCGTTTCGTCGATCTTGCGTTGTACTTCCTTGATCGCCGAGTCGGCACGGGGGATGGCCAAGGTGGTAGCGTCCAGTTGCCCACGGGTTTCCATTTCTGCGCGCTTGAGGCGCAGCACTTCCACCGGCGACACCGCGCCCTGGGCGACCAGGGGTTCGGACATGTTGATTTCCTGGCGCTGCAACGACAGTTGGTTACGGTACTGGCCTTGCTTGGAGGTGTATTCGCGCATCTCCTGCTGGCGCTGGGTCAGTTGTTCCTGCAAACCGCCGATTTCATCCTTGAACTGCTGGCGCCGGCTTTCATACAGCGACTGCTCGTTGATGGCCTGGGTGGGCGCAGCGGCACGCACGTCTTCAGGGATGTTCAATGGCCGGTCTTCGACCTGGGCGTTCAAGCGTTCGATGCGCAGCAACAGCGACAGGCGCTGGGCCTCGGTTTCACCGGCGTTGGAGACAAAGCGTGTGTCGTCCAGGCGGATCAGTGGCGCGCCAGCCTCGACGATCTGCCCTTCCTTGACGTACAGCTCGGCGACGATGCCGCCCTCAAGGTTCTGGATCTTCTGCAACTTGGAGGATGGAATAGCCTTGCCATCACCGCGTGTCACTTCGTCGACCTTGGCAAAACCGGCCCACAGCAGCATGCACAGGAAAAACCCGATGATCCCCCAGATGGTCAACCGCACCACACGCGGGGCATCTTCGATCAGGGCCTTCTTGACCTCTGGCAGTGGCTGGCCATCCAGCGAATCGGAACCAATGAAATAGCGACGGACCGCGTCCTTGAATTTACGCAACACTGATCTGCCCCTTCTTCAACGCTTCCATCACTACGGCTTTCGGGCCATCGGCAAGGATTTGCCCACGGTCGATGACCAACAAACGGTCCACCAGGGACAACAGCGACGCACGGTGCGTCACCAGCACCACGGTCTTGTTTTCCACAACGGCTTGCAGGCGCTGTTTCAAGCGTTCTTCACCGGTGTTGTCCATGGCGCTGGTTGGTTCGTCCAGCAGCAGGATAGGCGGGTTGAGCAACAGGGCGCGGGCCAGGGCGACGTTTTGTCGCTGGCCGCCAGAGAGGTTCTGGCCGCGCTCGCCCACTTGCAGCTCGTAGCCTTGTGGATGCAAGCGGGCAAATTCGTGGACGCCCGCCAGCTCAGCGGCTTGCAGTACCACTTCGTCTTCAACGTAACGGGCGCCGGAGACCAGGTTGTCGCGCAGGGTGCCGGCCAGCAGTTGGATGTCCTGGGGCACATAACCGACGTTGTGGCGCAGTTCGCTGACGTCGATCTGGCGAATGTCCACGCCGTCCACCAGCAAGGCGCCGGAGTCGGGTTGGTAGAGGCCCACGATCAGTTTGGCCAGGGAGCTTTTACCCGAGCCGCTGCGCCCGATGATGCCGATCTTCTCGCCGGGCTTGATCACCAGGTTGATGTTCTTGAGTGCCATGTTCTGCTGGTTGGGGTACGTGAAATTCAGGCCCCGGCACTCGATGGCGCCCTGCAGGGTACGGCGGCTCAAAGGGCGTTCTTCGAAGTTGCGCTCTTGGGGCAGCTCCATCATCTGGTCGGTGGAGACCATGGTGACCTTGGCTTGCTGGTAGCGGGTCATCAGGCCCGACAGCGACGCCAGCGGGCTGAGGGCGCGGCCACTGAGCATGTAGCAGGCAATCAGGCCGCCCATGCTGAGGTGGCCGTCGATGATCTGGTAGACCCCGAAGACAATCATGATCACACCCGCCAATTGCTGGATCAGCAGGGTGATGTTCATCGACAGCCCAGAGAGCATTTTCACCCGCAATTCAAGGCGGCTGAGGGTGCCAATGGTTTGCTCCCACTGGTATTGGCGCTCGCTTTCAGCGTTGTTGACCTTGACCGCATCCAGCCCAGCCAGGGTTTCGATCAGGCTCGACTGGCGCTCGGAGGCCAGGGCCATGGTGCGTTCCATGGTGGCGACCAGCGGCTTTTGCAGCAGGTAGCCGATGCCCAGGGCAATCGGGAAGGCCAGCATGGGGATCCACACCAGATGCCCGCCGAGGATCGCGATCACCATGAATATCAGCAGGGTAAACGGCAAGTCGATCAGGCTGGTGAGCGTCAGGGAGGCGAGGAAATCACGCAGGCTCTGAAACTCGTGGATGTTCTGGGCGAAGCTGCCGACCCGTGCCGGGCGGTACTTCATCGACATACCGACGATCCGCTCGAACAACGTGGCCGAGATGATCAGGTCGGTTTTCTTGCCGGCCAGGTCCAGGCACAGGCTGCGCAGGCTCTTGAGGACCAGGTCGAAGACGTAGGCGATGAAAATACCGGTCGCCAGCACCCACAGGGTGGCGGTGGCCTGGTTGGGCACGACGCGGTCGTAGACGTTCATCACGAACAGCGGCGCTGCCATGGCAATCAGGTTGATCAGGAAACTGGCGGCGATGGCATCGGCGTAGAGCCAGCGCGAACGCTTGAGGGTGTCACGAAACCAGGAGCGGGCCCGGGGGATCAGGGTGCCGTGGCTGACATCGAATTTGTGTTGGGGCTGGGCAAAGAACACTTTACCGGTGTAGTCATCGGCCAACGCCTGGCGCTTGACGATGGTTTCACCGCCATCGCTTTCGCTGAGCAGCACCTGCGCCTCGTCCTCACCCTGCCAGCCGAGCAGCACGGCGCTACGGCCATCCTTGAGCAACAGCAGCGCCGGCATGGCAATCGGGGGGATCGAATCGAGCTTGCGTTGCAGCAGCCGCCCTTGCAAACCGGCGCGGGCTGCAGCCCGGGCCAGCAAGTCGGCGGTCAGTTGCTGTGCCGGCAATGGCAGACCGGTGGTCAGCATCGCCGCACTGGCGGGCTTCTGGTGCAGGGCGCAGAGAGCCAACAACCCGTCGAGTAACGGGTCGTCGTGCAATGTGCGTGGATCATGACTGAGATGGACTCGACTGACTTCTGATTCCACGCGGGCTCTCTCAACTAACAGATGGGACTATAAGGAATAGCTCAATTCATCCCAGGCAGTTGGACTTTCGGCTTCACGTCGTTCTGGACGACGGAGGCCATCGGTGCGACCACTCCTTGGCTCTTGAGCAACTCGCCCATGGTCGCCTTGATTCGGTACTGAGTAAATAACTGAACGTTTTTTATCTCTTCCAAACGACGCGAAGCCGTGAACAGCTCGTTTTCACTGTCGAGCAAGTCAAGCAGAGTTCGTTCGCCCAGGCTGAATTGTTTCTGGTAGGCGCCGCGCACCTTGCTGCTGTGGTCGACGTATTGCTGGGCAATCGGCACCTGGGCATTGGCGTTGTTCATGGCGTTCCAGGCCAGGCCCAGTTCTTCGTTCAACTGGCGCAAGGCGTTGTTGCGGATATCCAGGGCCTGGTTGGACTGGTAGGACTTGGACTCCAGCTCAGCCTTGTTGCTGCCACCGGCGTACAGGTTGAAGCGCATGCGCAGCATGGCTTCCCAGCCGTTGTTGTGGCTGGCGTCGCCGTCGATGTTGTTGTCGGCGTTACGGCCCAACTCGGCGTCGAAACGTGGGTAGAAGGAAGACTTGGCGGCTTCGTATTGTTTTTCGGCAGCGGCGATGTCGGATTCGGCCGAACGCAGGATCGGGCTGTTATCGAGCATCTGGCGACGCGCTTCATTCAGGTCTGCAGGCAGCAGCGCCATGAAGCTGGGCGGACGCTCCAACTGATCGGCTTCTTGACCGACGGCACTGAGGTAGTTGGTCTGGGCGTCGGCCAGGTTGGTCTGCTCGGTGATCACGTTGTTACGAGCTTGGGCCAAACGGGCTTCAGCCTGGTCCAGGTCAGCCCCGCTGCCGACACCGCGCTGGGTGCGCAGTTTGATCTGGTCGTAGATGCGCTCGTGGTTACGCAGGTTGTCCTCGGCCAGACGCACGAACTCACGACGGGTCAGGACGTCCAGGTAAACCTGGGCTACCGTCAATGCAGTGCGCTCGGAAGTGCCAAGCAACGAAAAAGCGCGGGAGTTAACGGTGGCTTGTTGACGCCCAACTTCACTGGAGGTGGCAAAACCGTCAAAAACCATTTGCTGCAGGCGCAGGCTCGATTCACCGCGATTGAGGGTGTCCCAATGGCCGCCACGGGCGCGGGTAGATGAACTGTCGGTGCCTTCACGGCCATAACCCGCGTTCAGGTCGACACGGGGCAGGTAACCACCCTTGGCCGCACGCAACTGATAGTCAGCCGCGATACGAGCGTTGACACCTGCCTGAATCTCAGGGTGCACATCCAGCGCTTGCTGCATGGCCTGGGGCAGGGTTTGGGCTTGTACGAAACTGGCGGCGAGAACGAACGGTATTGCCTTAAGCAGGTGCAAACGCATTTTAAGAATCCCCAGGACTTCTTGTCTCAAGTCACAGCACTTGGTTGTGCTGCGTTAGAAAATGGCTACCGTAATGACCGTACGTCGGAAAGTTCAAAAGCGGAACTGGTTCACACATGTAGGACGGTTCGCCGCATGAATATCAATGTGACATTAGCGAGGCGATTGTTTAGGATGGCGCCAAGAAGGTCAATAGTTTGGCATAAAGTAAATCGCCAAAAAATATAGCCAATTATTTGACGTCACTCGTTTTATAAACTACGCACCTCCCAGGCTGATGAATCCCATCGGATCTCAGCCTTAGGAACACCCACAGAATGGATCGCCGGAGAAATCTTCAATGAGCAGTGTTGTTGCAATCGTCAAAAGCATTGTTGGCCAAGTTTTCGTCATTTCTCCGGAAGGCGCCCGTCGGGTGCTGGTTGAAGGTGATCGCCTGTTTGCCGGCGATCAGATAGACACCGGCATGTCGGGCTCCGTGAGCCTGGAGCTGGCCGATGGCCGTACGCTGGACCTGGGGCGTGATACCCAGTGGAGCGCCAACGCTCCCGACTCCAGCACCGACCTGGCCCAAGCCACTGCACAGGCCGCACCTTCGGTTGCCGAACTGCAGCAGGCCATTGCCGCCGGCGCTGACCCGACCACCGACCTGGAAGCCACCGCCGCAGGCGCGACAGCTTCCGGCACGGGCGCTGCCGGTGGCGGCCACAGCTTTGTGATGCTTGATGAGACCGCAGGCTCGGTCGATCCGACCATTGGGTTTCCGACTGCTGGCCTGGGTTTCGCAACCAATGCGTTGACCAACGAACTCGGCGGGCAGCCGACTGACCCACTCACGGCCGCACCGTTGCCGTCGACCCTGACCCTGGGCGCCACACCGACCATCACCGAAGCCGGCGGCGTGCTGACCTACACCGCCACAGTGACCCAGCCGTCCACCAGCAACCTGACGATCACCCTGTCCAACGGCGCGGTGATCACCATCCCGGCCGGCCAAGTGACCGGCTCCGTCAATGTGCCTTTGGCGCCCAACGACAGCCCGTACATCGATCCAGGCCAGATCAGCGTCACCGTCACCGGCACCACCGGCGGTAACAACCTGATCTTGACCGTCGACCCGACGCCGGCAGTCACCCAGATCACCGACACCATCGACACCACCACTGTGACCCTGACAGCAGGCGAAACAGTGACCGAAGGCGGCCAGATCACTTACACCGCGACCCTGACCAACCCGGCACAGACCCCTGTCACCATAACCTTGAGCAACGGCTCGGTGATCACCATTGAGGCAGGCAAGTCCACCGGTACGGTGGTGGTCGATACACCGGCCAACGACGTCTACAACAATGGCAGCACGGTCAGCACCACCATTACCGGGGCAACCGGTGGCAACTTCGAAAAGCTGGAGCCAGACACCACCCCAGCTGTCACCACGATCACCGACTCGGTGGATGACACTGGCCTGACCCTCACCGCCACCAATACTGTGACCGAAGGCGGCCAGATCACCTACACCGCGACGCTGACCAACCCGGCGCAAACCCCGGTTACCGTGACGTTGTCCAACGGTTCGGTGATCACCATCAAGGCCGGCGAATCCGTCGGCACCGTGGTGGTCGATACCCCGGCGAACGACGTCTACGTCAACGGCAGCACCGTCACTACGACTATCACCGGGACCACCGGTGGCAACTTTGAAAACCTGGTGCCCAACACGACGCCAGCCGTCACGACCATCACCGATTCGGTCGACACCACCACCGTGACACTGACAGCGCCAGGCGATGTCAACGAAGGCGGCCAGATCACCTACACCGCCACGCTTTCCAATAAAGCAGACACCGACGTTACGCTGAAGCTGGATAACGGTTCGACCATCATCATCAAGGCGGGTGAAACCGTTGGCTCCGTCACCGTCGATGCTCCGGGCGATGATGTGTTTGTCGACAAAAGCACGCAAACTGTGAAGATCGTCGAGACTGATGGCGGTAACTTCGAAAAACTGGAAGTGGCCGGTGACGGCGCTACCACCACCGTGAACGACACCATCGACAAGGTCGATGTGGTCCTGACGGCGACCACCACCGTGGGCGAAGGCGGCCAGATCGTTTACACCGCGTCGCTGGTGGACAAGGCGGGTAATCCGGTCACCAACACCACCAATCCGTTGACCGTGACCCTGGACAATGGCCAGACCATTACCATTGGCGTCGGCCAATCCGCGGGCACTGCCAGCACTGTTGCGCCTAATGACGTGTATGAGGGCAACCAGACCGTCACCACCGCGATCACCAATGTGACCGGCGGCGCGCATTTCGAGAACCTGGTACCTGGCACCACGCCAGTCAACACCACCGTGACCGACACACCCGGCACCACCGACACCACCACCGTCACCCTGACCGCACCGGGCGAGGCCGACGAGGGTGGCAACATCACCTACACCGCGACCCTGAGCAACAAGGCCGGCAGCGACCTGACCCTTACCTTGAGCAATGGTGACGTCATCACTATCGCCAAGGGCGAGACCACGGGCCAAGTGACCTCCAAGGCACCGACCGACGACGTATTCAAAGATGCGGGTCCGATCAACGTCACGATCAATCCGGACTTTGTGGGTGGTGGTTTCGAGAAGCTTGATATCGCTCCGGGTGGGGCGACGACGCAGATCAACGACACCATCGACAAGGTTGATGTGGTGCTGACTGCGACCAAAACCGTGGGTGAAGGTGGTGAGATCGTTTACACCGCTACCTTGGTGGATAAGAACGGCGCACCGGTGACTAATATCACCAGCCCAGTGACTGTGACTCTGGATAACAACCAGGTCATCACCATTGGCGTGAACCAGTCGAGCGGGACTGTCTCGGTTGTGGCTCCGGATGATGTTTACAAAGGTGATCAGACCGTTACTACCGGCATCAAGGAAGTAACGGGTGGTGAGCACTTTGAAAATCTGGTTCCGGGCACTGACAAGGTCACCACGACTGTCACCGACACACCGGGCACCGATAACACCACTACCGTGACGTTGACGGCTCCGACTGAAGTAAGTGAAGGCGGCAAGATTACTTACACCGCTACGCTTTCTAATAAAGCGGATACCGACGTCACCCTGACGCTCGATAACAAACAAACCATCACCATCAAGGCTGGCGAAACTGTTGGTACCGTGATTGTTGATGCTCCAGGCGATGACGTGTTCATCGACAAGAGCACCCAAACCGTCCAGATCACCGGCACCACGGGTGGCAACTTCGAGAAGCTCGTAGTCGCAGGCGACGGCGCTACCACCACGATCAACGACACCATCGATAAAGTCGATGTGGTCCTGACTGCCACCAAAACTGTCGGCGAAGGCGGCGAGATCGTTTACACCGCAACCCTGGTCGACAAGGACGGTAAGCCAGTTACCAACACCACCGGCCCGCTGACCATCACCCTCGATAACAAACAGGTCATCACCATTGGTGTGAACGAGTCGAGCGGTACTGTTTCGGCTGTAGCGCCGGACGATGTGTACAAAGGCGACCAGACTGTTACGACCGGCATCGAAAAAGTCACCGGTGGCGAGCACTTTGAAAATCTGGTCCCAGGTACCGATAAAGTCACGACCGTCGTAACTGACACACCGGGCACCGACAACACCACCACCGTCACCTTGACCGCGCCAGACGCCGTCAACGAAGGCGGGAAAATCACTTACACCGCCACCTTGAGCAACAAGGCTGACACCGACGTCACCCTGACGCTCGATAACAAACAAACCATCACCATCAAAGCCGGCGAAACCGTTGGTACTGTGATTGTTGATGCCCCTGGCGATGACGTGTTCATCGATAAGAGCACCCAGACCGTCCAGATCACCGGCACTGAAGGCGGTAACTTCGAGAAGCTGGTGGTTGCAGGCGACGGTGCGACTACGCAGATCAACGACACCATCGACAAAGTTGATGTGGTGCTGACTGCCACCAAAACTGTCGGCGAAGGCGGCGAGATCGTTTACACCGCGACTTTGGTTGATAAAGACGGCAAGCCAGTCACCAACACCACCGGCCCGCTGACCATCACCCTCGATAACAAACAGGTCATCACCATTGGTGTGAACGAGTCGAGCGGTACTGTTTCGGCTGTAGCGCCGGATGATGTGTACAAAGGCGACCAAACTGTTACGACCGGCATCGAAAAAGTCACCGGTGGCGAGCACTTCGAGAACCTGGTCCCTGGTACTGACAAAGTCACGACCGTCGTAACCGACACACCGGGTACTGATAACACCACCACTGTGACCCTGACGGCTCCGACTGAAGTGAGTGAAGGTGGAAAAATCACCTACACCGCCACCTTGAGCAACAAGGCTGACACTGACGTCACCCTGACCCTCGATAACAAGCAAACCATCACCATCAAAGCCGGCGAAACCGTTGGTACTGTGATTGTTGATGCCCCTGGCGATGACGTGTTCATCGATAAGAGCACCCAGACCGTCCAGATCACCGGCACTGAAGGCGGTAACTTCGAGAAGCTGGTGGTTGCAGGCGACGGTGCGACTACGCAGATCAACGACACCATCGACAAAGTTGATGTGGTGCTGACTGCCACCAAAACTGTCGGCGAAGGCGGCGAGATCGTTTACACCGCGACTTTGGTTGATAAAGACGGCAAGCCAGTCACCAACACCACCGGCCCGCTGACCATCACCCTCGATAACAAACAGGTCATCACCATTGGTGTGAACGAGTCGAGCGGTACTGTTTCGGCTGTAGCGCCGGATGATGTGTACAAAGGCGACCAAACTGTTACGACCGGCATCGAAAAAGTCACCGGTGGCGAGCACTTCGAGAACCTGGTCCCTGGTACTGACAAAGTCACGACCGTCGTAACCGACACACCGGGTACTGATAACACCACCACTGTGACCCTGACGGCTCCGACTGAAGTGAGTGAAGGTGGAAAAATCACCTACACCGCCACCTTGAGCAACAAGGCTGACACTGACGTCACCCTGACCCTCGATAACAAGCAAACCATCACCATCAAGGCCGGCGAAACCGTTGGTACTGTGATTGTTGATGCTCCAGGCGATGACGTGTTCATCGACAAGAGCACCCAAACCGTCCAGATCACCGGCACTGAAGGCGGTAACTTCGAGAAGCTTGTGGTTGCTGGCGACGGCGCTACCACCACGATCAACGACACCATCGATAAAGTCGATGTGGTCCTGACCGCGACTAAAACTGTCGGCGAAGGCGGCGAGATCGTTTACA
This sequence comes from Pseudomonas proteolytica, assembly GCF_007858275.1. GTDB lineage: Bacteria > Pseudomonadota > Gammaproteobacteria > Pseudomonadales > Pseudomonadaceae > Aquipseudomonas > Aquipseudomonas proteolytica. The sequence goes on along the minus strand of NZ_VFEV01000006.1, from coordinate 18,245 downwards.
CCGCCACCCTGGTCGACAAGGACGGCAAGCCAGTTACCAATACCACTGGTCCGCTGACCATCACCCTCGATAACAAACAGGTCATCACCATTGGTGTGAACGAGTCGAGCGGTACTGTTTCGGCTGTAGCGCCGGACGATGTGTACAAAGGCGACCAGACTGTTACGACCGGCATCGAAAAAGTCACCGGTGGCGAGCACTTTGAAAACCTGGTTCCAGGTACCGATAAAGTCACGACCGTGGTGACAGATACCCCAGGTACTGATAACACCACCACTGTGACCCTGACGGCTCCGACTGAAGTGAGTGAAGGTGGAAAAATCACCTACACCGCCACCTTGAGCAACAAGGCCGACACTGACGTCACCCTGACGCTCGATAACAAACAAACCATCACCATCAAAGCCGGCGAAACCGTTGGTACTGTGATTGTTGATGCTCCAGGCGATGACGTGTTCATCGACAAGAGCACCCAGACCGTCCAGATCACCGGCACCGCGGGTGGCAACTTCGAGAAACTCGTAGTCGCTGGCGACGGCGCAACGACGCAGATCAACGACACCATCGACAAGGTTGATGTGGTCCTGACCGCCACCAAAACCGTGGGTGAAGGCGGCCAGATCGTCTACACCGCCACCTTGGTCGACAAGGCTGGAAACGTGGTGACTAACATCACCAACCCAGTGACCGTGACTCTGGATAACAACCAGGTCATCACCATTGGCGTGAATCAGTCGAGCGGTACTGTTTCGGTTGTAGCGCCGGACGATGTGTACAAAGGCGACCAAACCGTTACTACCGGCATCAAGGAAGTAACTGGCGGCGGGCACTTCGAAAACCTGGTTCCGGGCACTGACAAGGTCACCACGACTGTCACCGACACACCGGGCACCGACAACACCACCACCGTCACCTTGACCGCGCCAAGCGCCGTCAACGAAGGCGGGAAAATCACCTACACCGCCACCTTGAGCAACAAGGCTGACACCGACGTCACCCTGACCCTCGACAACAAGCAAACCATCACCATCAAGGCCGGCGAAACCGTTGGTACCGTGATTGTTGATGCTCCAGGCGATGACGTGTTCATCGATAAGAGCACCCAAACCGTCAAGATCACCGGTACTGAAGGCGGTAACTTCGAGAAGCTGGTGGTTGCAGGCGACGGTGCAACAACGCAGATCAACGACACCATCGACGATGTGAAGGTTGTGCTGACCGCCACCACCAACGTCGCCGAAGGCTGCCAGATCGTCTACACCGCCAGCCTCGTGGATAAGAACGGCGTTGCCGTGACCAACGTGGGTTCGGACCTGGTGATCAAGTTGGACAACGACTTGAACATCACCATCGGCAATGGCAAGACCAGCGGTACTGCCAACTTCACCGCGCCGAATGACTTCTACCTGGGCGCCAAGGACATTTCCGCCAAGATCACCAATGTGGTCAGCGGTGGCGACAAGTATGAAAACCTGATCCCGGTCGGCACGCCAGTAATCACCAAAGTGACGGACGTGACGAGCAACACCGTGATCAGTATTGCGGGCGATACCTCGGTGACCGAAGGCCAGACCGCTCACTACACGTTGAACCTGACCCAGCCGGCGCAAACCGAAGTCACGGTGACCCTGTCGTACAAAGGCGTGGCCCAGGACGGTTCAGACTTCAACGGCGTGTACACCGTGAAGATTCCGGCCGGCCAAAGCAGCGCGACGTTCGATATCAAGACCATCGACGACAAGCTGACCGAGCCTACGGAGAAGTTCGAGATCAGTATCTCGGGCACTTCCGGCGGTAACTTCGAGAACCTGGCTATCAGCACCACCAACGGCAAAATCGAAACGTCGATCATCGATAACGATGCGCCACCGGTTATCGACCTGGATGCCAACAATTCCAGTGGCGCCACCGGCAACGACTACAGGACTACGTTCACCGAAGGCGGCAGTGGCGTGTCGATTGCTGATACCGACATCAAGATCACCGACCCGGACAGCACCCAGCTGACTGGCGCCACGGTAGTCCTGACCAATACTCAGCCGAGCGACACGCTGGACTACAGCAAGGTCACCGGTATGAACGTGACCTCGGTCACGGACCCTGTCACCGGCAAGATCACCCTGACCCTGACCGGTACGGCGTCGCTGGCTGACTACATGCAGCAGATCAAGAACATCACGTTCGGCAACAGCAGCCACGACCCGAGCACCACGCCACGGACCATCACCGTGACGGTGACCGACGGCGGCAACTACTCGAACGTGGCAACCACCACGGTCAACGTAGTGGCGGTCAACGACGCACCGGTTGCCACCGGCGGTGCCGTCACCGGCACTGAAGACACGTCGCTGAAGCTGACCTGGGCCAACTTCGGGGTCAGCGATGTGGATTCGCCGCAGGCCAGCCTCGGGGTGAAAATCACCGAGCTGCCAGTAGCCGGCAAGCTGCAGTTCCTGGCAGCGGATGGCACTACCTGGACCAACGTGACAGCCGGCCAGACCTTCACCAAGGCGCAGATCGACGGCGGCCAGTTGCGCTTCACGCCAAATGCCAACGAATCCGGAGCCGACGGCTACGGCGGCACAGGTGTGGGCAACAAGCAGTCTGATTATGCACAGTTCAAGTTCCAGCCAACCGATGGCAAGGACCTGGGCACCAGCGCCACTGTAAAAGTCGACATCACTCCGGTTGCAGACGCGCCGACCTTGAGCGTTGCCGATAACAACATCGCCTCGGTCGGCCTGACCAAGCAGAGCTGGAACAGCATTGCGAACCTGGGCACCAACGGCAATGGCGCCTCCGCGACCGTGTTGAAAAATGCCATCGACAACGCCGGCACGCCAACCAGCACGACGGTTTCGACCACCGTCCTACCTACTGCAGATGTGCCTGGCGGTGCAGGCTCGAAGACCTCCGGCCTGATCTACCTGGAAGCCGGCAAGTCGTACACCTTCAGCGGCTACGGCGATGACAGCATCCTGGTCAATATCGGCGGCAAAGATGTGGCCAGCGGTACCTGGGGCTCGAACTCCGGCCAGTTCAACGGTACGTTCACCCCAACCAGCAACGGCTACTACAGCATTGATATCTATCATGCCAACCAATCAGGTCCGGGCAGCTTTGATCTCAAGCTGTCGGTCAACGGTGGCACCGCGACCAACCTGAGCAACACCACGATGCCGATCTACACCGGCATCAACGACCTGATCAGCGCCGGCGCGCAAGTGTCGGATCTGCACGGCACAAACGGCCAGGGTTACTACGACGCGTACAAGCTCAACGAAGGGCTGGAAAACGGCACGGTCAAACTGACCAAAGTCACCACCGGCCTGACCGATACCGACGGTTCGGAAACCCTGAGCGTGAAGATTGGCAGCATCCCGGTGGGCGCAGTGCTCAGCGACGGTGCCGGGCATACCTTCACTGCGACCCAGGGCCATACCGAGGTGGACGTCACCGGTTGGAACCTCAACAACCTGAGCCTCAAGCCACTGCCTTACACCAGCGGCCAGTACAACCTGACCGTGACGTCGACCTCCACCGAAAGCCTCGGCGGCTCGGCCACAACCGTGGCCAATCTGCCGGTCAAGGTATACCCGGCAGTCTATAGCGGGAGCACGGCGACTTCGGGCGATGACAACGTCACCGGTACCAGTGGCAACGACATCATCGTGGCGGACGTTTCGGGCCTGAACGTAGTTCAGGGCAAGAACTACAACATTGCGTTCATGATCGATACGTCGGGCAGTATGGGTTCGGACTCGGTAGCGGCGGCGAAAGCCTCGCTGACCACCGTGTTCAACTCACTGAAAAACAGTATCGGCTCCAGCACCTCCGGGGTCGTGAACATCTTCCTCGCGGATTTCAGTGACCAGGTCAATCGCACGGTTACAGTCAACCTGAAAGACCCAGGTGCACTGGATGCGCTGCAGAAAGTCCTGGATAAGATGGTGTCGACCGGCGGCACCAACTACGAAGACGTGTTCAAGGCTGCATCCAACTTCTTCCAAAGTGCCCAGGCGACTGGCAACAAGGATGCAATCAACACCACGTACTTCATCACCGATGGTGAGCCGACGTTCTACCAGCGTTCCGAGCAGACCAACCCGACCTTGTACGGCAACGTCAAGCTCGATGACGTCGTTAACATGAACAACTACACCATAGGTACCGCCACTCGGATCAATATCGATTCGAATAACTACCTCGATATCAACTCTGCCGGTAAGGTGACCCTCTTTTCCTACGGCTGGGCCTACAACAAGGGCATCATCCACGCCCAAGGGGATGGCACCTATGAGATATCGGTTCTTGACGGTTATGGTAACTACACCGATACAGCCACCGCTACCAACTCCCAGAACGCGTTCGCACTGCTCAAAGGCCTGTCCACAGGCGGCGTAGAAGCCATCGGTCTTAAAAGCGGGGTCGGCCTGGAGCAGTTGGCACCGTACGACAGCGACAACAAGCCACAAAGCAACATCGATCCGAAGGACCTGGCCAACGCCATCCTCGGTCACAGCGAGGCTACCCTGCCGGGTGCCGACCGTGTCGATGGCGGTGACGGCAACGACATCCTGTTCGGCGACCTGGTGAGCTTCACAGGTGTTACCGGCGAAGGCTACAACGCCATCCAGACCTACGTGGCAGGGAAAAACGGCGTGGCGGTGTCTGCAGTCACCGGCCAGGATGTGCATAAGTACATCACCGAGCACTACAACGAGTTCAACACCTCGGGTGCCAAGGACGGCAATGACACCCTGCTGGGTGGCTCGGGTGATGACATCCTGTTCGGCCAGGGCGGCAACGACTACCTGGACGGTGGCAAGGGCAACGACATCCTGTTGGGCGGTACCGGCAACGACACGCTGATCGGCGGCCAGGGCAATGACATCCTGATCGGCGGCACCGGTGCCGATACCTTCGTCTGGAGATCCGGTGACGTCGGCAACGATGTGATCAAGGACTTCAAGGCACTGGAAGGCGACCGCATTGACCTGCGTGACCTGCTCAAGGGTGAAACCGACAGCACCATCGACAACTTCCTGAAGTTGACCACGGTGGATAACGTGACAACGCTGCAGATCAGCTCCGAAGGCAAGCTCAACGCCGCCGGCGGCCTGGCCAATGCGGATGTGACGATCAAGCTGGAAGGTAACAACTGGTCCGGCCAGACGATCAATTCGTTGATCAGTGGTGCTGACCCGACCATCAAGGTCGATCACACCTAAGCTGAACCACTGAACCGGCCGCCTCTTGAGGCGGCCGATTCATTTGCGGCCACCGTTCACTGGCATGGGGTCGCGATTGCACGGCATACTCACGCCCAATCGCGCGCCGTTGGCCTATGCTCTGACAGGCTGTCGTCAGTTCTTCTCATGAGGGATGTTCAATGTTCTACGTGCAACGTGATGCACAGGGTGAGCTGATTCGCGCCGAAGCGGTTGCCTTCGCCGAATCGACGGGCACCCTGCCCGCGGATCATCATGAGATCCAGGCCTGGTTTGCCAATGAAGAAGCGGAGCTGAGCCTCAAGCAGCTCAAGCACAGTGACTCGGAGATGATCCGGGTGCTGGAAGACTTGATTCAGGTGCTGATCCAGAAAGGCGTAATCAACCTGACGGACCTGCCGGTCGCCGCGCAAGCCAAGCTCAAGGACCGCAGCAACGCCCGGGAATCACTGGGTGGCCTGAGCCACCTGATCAATGATGATGAGACCGGCCTGATCTGAGGCCGGCCACGGCCTCAGCGCCAGGGCGCCGGCTCACCAAACAGCTGGCCCTGCACGCCAAAAATCCCCATTTCACGAATTACCTGCAACTCACCCTCGGTTTCGACCCGCTCGGCAATCAGCGGCAAGTCGATGCTGTGGGCTGCGCGCTGGATGGCTTCGATGAACAGGCGCTTGTCGCTTTCCTGGTCGATGTCGCGGATGTAGCTGCCATCGATCTTCAAGTAGGCCAGGCCCAGGCGCGCCAGGTTGCCGATCATGCTGAAGCGCCCGCCAAAGCGTTGCAGGCTGAGGGAAAAGTTCAGCTCCCGCAGGCGGTGGGTCAACTGCTCCAGCACCGCCTGTTCGGGCAGTTGCTCTTCACCGATTTCCAGGGTCAGGCGCGGGCCCAGGTTGGCATGTTGGCGTAGCAGGTCGAAGATTCGGTTCAGGGCTTGCGGGTCTGCCAGGGTCGCCGCAGACAGGTTCAGGGCCAGCGAGTGCTCATGGCTGGCCATTTGTTTGAGTACCAGCTCCAACATCACCCGGTCCAGGCGCGCCGACCAGCCAAACCGCTCAAGCCAAGGCAGGAAACGGCCGGCCGGGATCGTGTGGCCATGACCGTCGACCAAGCGCGAGAGCACTTTGTAATGCAGGACCAGTTGCGGATCCTGGCTGGCCACCACCGGTTGGAAGTACAACTCGAAGCGGTGTTGGGTCAGCGCCCGGTCCAGCAGTGTGTGCCAGGCATGATGGTCGTCGCCGACGCTGGCAGCTGCGCTGTGGTCCAGGCACACCCAACTGACATCGCCCTGGGTTTCGGCCTGGGCCAGCGCCTGGTCGGCCAGGGTCAACAGGGCTTGTGGCGAATCACCATGATTGAACGGCGCCAGGCCGATACAGGCAACCGGCGAAACGTCACTGGCGCCGGTGGCTTGCAGGCTTTGCAGGGTGCTTTCCAGGTTCTGCGCCAGCTGCAACGCCTCTTCACGCATCAGCCCCGGCGCCAGCACGGCAAACTCGCCACCGCGGATACGGGTGACCAGGTTGTGGGTTTCCGGATACGGCTCGCACTGGCGCAGCAACTGTTCACCGACCGCCTGCAGCAGTTGGTCGGTGCGTTGGCCGCCGAGGCGCTGGTTGAGGCCGGCCAGGTCCTTGACCCGCAACACCAGCAGGTAGCCTGAGCTGGTTTCTTCGGGGTTGCTGACCCGCGCATTGAGTTGCATCTCGAAGTAACGGCGGTTGGCCAGGCCGGTGAGGTTGTCTTGATAGGACTCCACCCGCAGTTTTTCGCTACGCTCGGCCTGTTCCTGGAACAGGGCCTTGAGCTTTTCCACCATCTGGTTCATCGCCTGCACCACGCGGCGCAGTTCCGGGGTGCGCGGCAGATCCGGCAGGCTCAGGAATTCGCGGCGGGCAATGGCGTGGGACTGTTTGACCATGTAGTCCAAAGGTTTGAGTTGCCGGCGCAGCAACAGCGCGCCCAGCACCGCACTCACCGCGCCGCACAGCAATAACCAGCCGAGGCTGCCCAGGGCGCTCTGCCACAGCTTGGCCAGGGCGAACATCGGATGGCTGACCACCTCGACCCGCGCCGCCTGCTCCCAGCCACGGCTGACCAGGGCGTCACCACCGGCCGGTTCCAGGCCGATCAGCTTGACGAACCAGTTGGGCACGCCGTTGTTGTCGGGGATGCCACTGCGTTCGACGATGACCTGGTCGTTGGTCACATCGATCACCCGGATGCTGGCGTAATAACCACTATCGAAAATCGAGCTGACCAGCAGCTCGACCATCGCCGGGTCGTCGATATTGGGTGTCAGGGACAGCGCCAGGGCGGTCGCCGCGTCCTGCGCGTGGGAGCGCAGTTGGTTCACGTACTGGGTACGCGAGCTTTCCAGGCTGACCATGAAGCTGCCGCTGAAGGCGACCACCAGGAACAGACAGATAGCGATCAACAGCTGTTTGAACAGTGACATCTGAACAGTTACTCCTAGTTGGCCGGCTCGGCTGGGAAGCCTTCCGCACGCATTTTTTTCAACACATCCTGCCAGCGCGACAGGCGTTTGGTGTCGCCGACCTTTTTGTTGCCCTTGGCGCCCGGCAGGTACAAGCCCTCGGCGTTGAAGGAGTAGACCGGCAGCAAGTCGGTCCGTTGGCTGGCAGGCTGGATTTCATCGATCAGGCTGTCGAGTACCAGGGGCATGGCCTCTGGCGTCGAATAATAGGTCAAGACCATATGGGCGCGATTCTGCCGCAATGCCTTGACGTAGGTAATGCGCAATTTGTCGCTGGAGACGCCCAGGTGACGCAGGCTGAAATACTTGGCGATGGCATAGTCTTCACAATCACCGGCGCCTTTCCACAGGGCTTCGATGGGCGTTTCCCAATAATCGACCTGGTTCCACAAGTCGATATCTTCGACATAGCGCACGCGCTTGTTGAAGAACAGGTTGACCACCTTGAGCTGCTCTGCCTCGCTGCCTTGTTTTTGCGTGGCCAGCAGTTGCTGCCAGTCATCAATACGCTGCTGACCCGCACCCAACGGCCCGTAGAGCGCGGTGGCGCGCCGGCTGATCTGGGAGAAATCCCAATCGGCATGCAGCCCGCCAGGCAATAAGCCAGCCAGCAGCAGCGCTGAAAACAGCCAGCACAGAAACCGCGAGGGAGTAAAACGTGCCGCCAATGGTTTCAGTCCGTAGAAAGAGACGCAGAATCAATCGATGGTGAAGGGTCGGTCGGCAAAAAACAATGGCACTGTGCAATCACTCAGTCCCCATTACGCTAAAGCAACCGCGCCTTGTAAGACGCCGGCAAGCCATAATGTGCGATGAAAAACCGCGCTGTTGAGTCGCTTACAAAGGGAAACCTTGCCTGTTTGACAAGCTTGCATGCAATCTCTAGTGTTCTTTGGATCCAATTAGCCAAAACCCATTCCAACAAGAAAGGAGGATAGCGTAGTCGTGACGCACAAGCCGAACCCTTTGAGCAGCATCAAGATCAGTGGGCCCATTCCTGCTCACCTCGCTCGCTCCGTTATTGAAGAAACACTGCGCAACGCCATACTGGATGGCCGTCTGCCCTGCGGCACCGCCATGCGCCAGCAAGAGCTGGCCAGCCTGTTCGGGGTCAGCCGGATGCCGGTGCGCGAAGCCCTGCGCCAACTGGAGGCACAGTCGCTGTTGCATGTTGTGACCCATAAAGGTGCCGTGGTCGCCCCGCTGATTGAAGATAACTCGGCGGAGACTTACGCCCTGCGTATTCTCCTGGAATCGGAGGCGCTGCGCTTATCGATCCCGTTGCTCAGGCAAAGCGATATCGAGCAGGCCGACGCCTTGATCGACGCCCTTGAGCGCGAAACCGACTACAGCGAAATCGGCCGGCTTAATCGCCTGTTCCATATGGCGCTGTACGGCAAGGCCCCCAACCAGCGGCTGTTGAACCTGGTGGAGCATGGGCTGAACGAGGAGGAACGCTTCCTGCGGTTCAACCTTGAAGCCATGGGCCTGGGCGAAACCTCCCAGGAAGACCACCGTGAACTGCTGAACCTGGTTGCCCAGAAAAAGGTCGAGCAGAGCGTGCTTACCCTGCGTAATCACCTGATGCGCGGGATGGAAGTGATCACTCATTACCTGAACAGCCTTGAACAGGGCGATAAAGAGCAGCGCTGATTGCTCCCGACTTTGGCCGCCCAGTGCGCGACCTGGATCGCCAGGCGCCGCACACGTCCAAAGCCGGCCTCTGCTGCTGTCGCTCTTTGGACCGTTGCGGTAACAAACTCGACATTGACCGCCATGACACTTCCGGCATTGCAAATGCAATAGCGGAGTAAGTGCCAGTCATTCAGCTCAACAATTTAAACTTGCAAACAACAAGGAAAGTTCCCACATCGAATATAAAGTTCGACTACGAAACACCCCTTCCCGCAAAAAAACCTTATATAACTTAGTAAGTATTTGAACACTTAACCAAGTGATTACTCTTTAATTGGACTTGGCGCTGCAGTCGAATGCACTGCCATGGGTTTGGGCATGGCTGTGGACGGCGTTCAACCCAATAAGACTAAGTAGCTTTGTCACTATTTGTTGCTTGCCGGGCATCCAAGCCAGCCGGGACATCTCCGTGACGGCGCGACTAAAACCAACCCCAACACACTTGGTTCTAAACAACCCTTTTAATCTGAGTCGGCATAACGACTTATAGGCATTAACCATGTTTCAACTTCAAGAACTACTCAATCATAAAAAGCTGCAACTACAAGAACATCCCATTTTCCTGGAAATCAATTCTTTCGCACAGCTGCAACATTTCATGCAAAACCATGTTTTCGCCGTCTGGGATTTCATGACGCTGACCAAACGCCTGCAACAGGAACTGACCTGCATGCGCCTGCCCTGGCTGCCCCCAACAGACCCGCAGGCCGCGCGACTGATCAACGAAATTGTGCTGGATGAGGAATCCGACCGCCAGCTGGGCGACGGGTACGCCAGTCACTTCGAACTGTATCTGGAGGCCATGCGCGAGGTAGGCGCCAGTACCGCCACCATTGAACGCTTCATCGCGTTGCAGCGCGCGGGTGCAAGCGTCGATAGCGCCCTGGCACAGATCACGATTGATCCTGCAGTAGAGCGTTTCGTCCGGCACACCCTGGACGTTGCCTTGAACGCCCCGGCCCATTGTGTAGCCGCTACCTTCCTGCATGGCCGCGAAAGTGTCATCCCGACGATGTTCAAACGCCTTCTGGAAGGCTGCAATGTCGCCCATCGGCAAGCCCCCAGCTTGTGCTACTACCTCCAGCGGCATATCGAGCTGGACGCCCAGGATCATCAGCCGGCTGCAGAGCAACTGCTACGGCGCCTGGTCCAGGCAGACCCGCTGCACGAACAACAGGCCTGGCATGCCGCTCTGAGCGCCGTGGAGCATCGCATTGCCTTGTGGGACGGCCTGCGCCAACACGCAGCAAGCCAGGAGGTGAGCCTGTGAACGCACACTACCGCTCGTTTGCCAGCGACTGGGAGCATCAGGCGACCGTCCGTACTCGCCCGCGACGCGTGCTGGAAGAAGACGACAAGTTGATCTATCCGCTGTGTCGCCAACCGTTGGTGCTCAGTGCGGGGTTTGTTGAGCACTGCCCACAGTGGCGCGACTTTGTCCTGGTGCAGACGTTCTACAAATTCATCAATGACGTGGTGATCTTTGAAACAGAGATTGTCGATAAAACCGCACGCAACATCGCCAAGAACCGCTTTTCAATCCCCTTCCCTGCGGCCTGCCGCTACGACGCCATGACGGTGGTGGTCGATGAGGACTACCACGCGCTCGTCGCCCTGGACTTCATGCAGCAAACCCTGGAGCAAACCGGTATCGCGCCACTGGAGCTGCCCGCAGCCATCGAATTGAGCCGCGCCATACCCATCGCACAGACACAGACGCCGACACATCTACACGATGCCGTAGAACTGATTTGCGTGGCGATTGCCGAGAATACGGTGACCCATGACGTGGCGGCGTTTGCCAAGGATGACAGCGTCAAACAATCGGTCAGGGGGTTGATGGCCGACCACCTGGCTGACGAGGGTCGCCATGCCATCTTCTGGGCCAGCCTGGTCAGGCACTACTGGCAAACGGCGAGCGATGAAGACCGCTACGGTATCGCCCAGGTCCTGCCGGTGTTCCTGCAACACTATTTGACCAATGAGCTGCAAAGGGACTTCGATCAGCTCTTGATCGAGCATCTGGATATCAGCGCCGATGCCCGTCAAGTCCTGCAGGCGCAGGTAAGTGCCCTGACCTTTCCCATCACGCGTCAGCACCCGCTGATCAGCAACATCATGGGTTTGCTGCGCCGCAGCGGGCTGCTGCAAACACCTTGTGTCGCCCAAGCGCTAAGCGCCTATCTGCCCGTACCCGGGAGCCCATCATGAGACGCCTCGGGATTCGGTTGCTCGGCACCAGTGCGGCCTTGGATGAGCTGAGGCAGGCGCTGGCACCCTATGGCCATGAACTCGCCGCACAGGCGCCGGCTATTGACCTGCTGATTGAAGACGGCAGCCAGCCAGTCGTGCAGGACTTAGCCAGCGTGGCCGTGATGAGCCTGCGACTGTCCATCGGCGCCATGAGTGAGTGGGGGCTGCCGGTCCTGCAAATACGTTGCTATGACCGCCTCCAGCAATTACTGGCCGTGCTGGACATTGCTCCGCCCTCCTGCGGCAACGGCCAACAGTTGCGACGCCAGGCAATCGCACGCCTGATCGAGTGGGTCGCGCTGCAGGTCAGCGGCTTCTCGCGCAACCCTGGGCACTTCATACAGCGCGCAAGCGCTTCCCCGGTTCCAGAGCAAAGCCTCCAGGGCCTGGAACGGCTGGCCTACCTGCATCGTTTCAACCGAACCGATGATCCGGGGCTGATGCAAAAAGCCCGGACACCACTGATCAAGCAACTGGAGCATGGCTTACGGGCCTTTGCCGACAGGCCAGCCCTGGAGATCGCCGGCCTCACCCTGAGTTATCGCCAATTGTTGCGACACAGCCTGGCCATCCAGCAGGTTTTGCAGCCGCTGCTCGGGCCTGGGCAGGCGCCCGTGGTCGGCATTTGCCTGGACAAGTCGGTTGGGTTGTACGCCAGCATTCTAGCGACCCTCGGTTGCGGCGCGGTGTATCTGCCGCTGGAACCGGGCCACCCGCTGCCGCGTCAACAAGCCATGCTGGAGAATGCCGGGGCCGTCGTGCTACTCGATGATGGCCAGCATCCCTTGCGCAGGCATTTCATGGCTGTGGATGTCAGCCGCATCGACAGCCAGCACATGGACGACAGAGCGCCCTTGGCACTTACCTCCCCCACGGCTGATAGCGCCAGCATGGTGCTTTACACCTCGGGCACCAGCGGCCAACCCAAGGGGGTCTTGCTCAGCCAGCAGAATCTGGCCCATTTCTCTGGGTGGTACAGCCAGTATGTTGAGCTCACTGAGCACAGCCGCGTCCTGCAGTTTTCGTCCCTGAGCTTTGACTCGTCACTGGTGGACCTGTTTGCGGCCCTGTGCCAAGGCGCGACCCTGATCGTGCCCAGTGAAGAACAGCGTCGCGACCCTCACCAATTGGTTGAGTTGATCCAGCAACAACGCGTGTCACACGCCTTCCTGCCGCCAGCCCTGTTGAGCGTGCTGCCACTGGATCGCCCGCTGGGCCTGGAGCACCTGCTGACCGGCGGTGACATCTGCGAGCCCCATGTCATCGCGCAGATGGCCGGGCAATGCGTCCTGCATAACCTGTATGGCCCTACAGAGGCGACGGTGCTGGTCAGTCGCCGTCGAATGCAGGCTGATGACAGCAATCTGAACCTCGGCACGCCCATCGCCAACAGCCAGGTGCTGATCCTCGACGAGCAGCGTCGGCCAGTCGAAGACCAGGTGGTGGGCGAACTGTACATTGTCGGCCCCGGGGTGAGCCTTGGTTACGTGAACCAGCCACAACAGACCGCCGAGTGCTTTGTGCGCCTTGTGCTGCCTGGCGGCCAGACCTTGCGCGCCTACCGCACGGGCGACATGGCGAAATGGACGGCAGAGGGCATCGAACTGGTCGGGCGCCGGGACCTGCAGGTGAAGATCCGTGGTTTTCGGGTCGAGCCCCAGGAGATTGAGCAGTGCTTGCGTGCCAGCCAGCTTTTTCGCCAGGTTGCGGTGGTGATTGACCGTGATCGACGAATTCTCGCGTTCGTGGCGCACGCAGATCCCAGTGACTCAGGTACGGCCCTGGGCGCGTTAAAACAACATGCCGGGCAACGGCTGCCGGACTATATGCAGCCAACCGTGTGTACAGAGTTGCCGAGCCTGCCTTATGGCAGCAATGGCAAGGTCGATCGCCAGGCCTTGCTGGCGCTGGCGGTTCAAACTGTCTCGCAGCCTCCTCAGCGCCGCCCCCAAACACCGGTGGAAGGTCAATTGCTGGACCTGTGGAGTGAGCTGCTGGGATTACCGGCCGACGAGATATCGACTGACGATAGTTTTTTTCATCTCGGCGGCCACTCCATCCTGCTATCAACCATGCTCCTGCGCATTCGTGAGTTGTACGGGCGCAGCCTGCCTCTCAATCGGTTTATCGAGGCGCCCACGGTGCAGACGCTCGCGGCGCTGATGGGTGACAGTGCACCAGGTGCCGCTCCCACCGAACGGGCGATCAGCGATGCGCTGCGCACGCTGGATCTGGCGCTGTTACCAGCAGAGCGTGCCGGTGATCGTCAGAAGGCTATCGTGACCGGCGCCAATAGTTTCCTGGGTATACATATCGTCGAGGCCTTGCTGATGGCCGGAGCGACCGAAGTCGCCTGCCTGGTGCGGGAACACCCAGGGCAATCGGCAACTGCACGCTTTGCCGAAGCCTTGCGTGAGTACCGCCTGGAACACCTGGACCTGAGCCGGGTGCGTGTATACACCACCGACCTGCGCCAACCGCGCATGGGGCTAGAGGCGCAGGTCTATGAGTACCTCGCCCGCCATTACGGGGTGCTGGTACACAGCGCTGCCCACGTCAATCACGTCATGGACTACGCGTCACTGGCCAAGGACAACGTGGAACCGGTGCTTGAATGCCTGCGCCTGTGCGAAACCCACTGTAAGAAAGTGCTCAACTTCGTGTCCACGTTATCTGCGTCAAGCAGCGTCGGGGCCGATGGGCAGGTGCTTGAAGCGCCTGCGGCAAGTACGCCACCGCTCTACATCAAGAACGGCTACAACCTGTCCAAATGGGTCGCTGAACGTCTGTTGGGGCGTGCCGCCGTACAAGGTGCCTGGGTCAATATCTACCGCCCCGGGAACATCAGTTTCAATAGCCGCAATGGCGTCTGCCAACCCCACAAGAACCGCCTGTTGCTGATGCTCAAGGGATCGCTGCAGTTGGGCCGGGTGCCGCGCCTGGGATTGAACTTCGACCTGATGCCGGTGGATTTCCTGGCACGTTTCATCGCCTTCCACAGCGGCAATTATGTTGCCCAGCGCAGCGTCTTCAACCTGCACAACCCGCAACCCTTGAAGTGGGAAACCTATGTCGAGTCGTTTCGCCAGGCAGGGCATGCGTTCGAGTTGGTGAGCGTAGCGGATTGGCAACACCATCTGCGCGAAGTGGATCGCGAGAATGCCCTTTTCGGTGTACTGGGGTTCTACCTCAATGGGCTGGGAGAAGACACGGGCGACATCTCCATGATCCGCCATGAGAACGCACGCCATGGTGTTGAACAGATGGGCGCGCAGTACCCCGAAAAAGAACCTGCGCTGTTACGCAGAGGGTGCCAGTACCTCAATGCCATTGGCTTTCTGTGAGCCTCGCCATCAGGAAAAACTTATGAGACAGCTGCAACCCGATACGTTGATTAAAAACCCCCAGGGCAAGCCTCTGGTGTCATCTGTGGTGATTGCCTGCAATGCTTCCAAGCTGTGGAAGGTCGTGGGGCGCTTTGAGGGGTTTGACGCGTTCATTCCTGCCCTGGCACGCATCACGATGACGGGCAGCGGCGTGGGATCGCTACGCAAGAAACACTTCCACGATGGCAATATCGCCGTGGAACAGCTCAATTGCCGCGATGAGCTGGCGATGCATATGACCTGGACGACAATCTATAACACCTTGGGCGTGGCCCGACTGTGGGCGGCAATGAGTGTTGAGTCGCTTGGGGAGAACCTGGCGCGGGCGACCTGGACCATTATCGCCGAGCCTGTCACTGCCGGTGATAACGAGGGCTTCGAACAGTTCATCCAGGATTTCGCCGACCGCGCACTGGATAACGTTTGCCATTTGCTTGGTTAAAAAAAATGGCGCAGTGCACTGCTGCACTACGCCATGTTTATCGTGAGGTGATCAGATCTTGAAACTGTCGACCAACTGCTTCAAGCGATTGGCTTGTTGTGACAGCGCGTCGCAGTCCTTCAAGGTCTCGTTGAGGTTGGCCACGCCTTGCTGGTTAAGCAGGTTGATCTGGTTGATATCGACATTGAGCGTCTCCACCACGGCGGTCTGTTCCTCAGTGGCTGCCGCCACCGACTGGTTCATGCCATCGATCTCGACGATCCGCTGAGTCACACTGATCAAGCGTTCACCCGCCTGGTTGGCGACCTCGACGCTTTCTTCACTGGAGACCTGGCTGGCGTTCATCGTGGTGACCGCTTCGCGAGAGCCGATCTGCAATGAGGTGATCATCTTGTGGATCTCCTCCGCCGACTCCTGGGTACGGTGAGCCAGGTTGCGTACTTCGTCGGCCACCACGGCAAACCCACGGCCGGCTTCACCGGCACGGGCAGCTTCAATGGCAGCGTTGAGCGCCAGCAGGTTGGTTTGCTGCGAGATGCCTTTGATGACATCGAGAATATGCCCGATGTTATCGGTGCTGGCATTCAGGGTTTCAATCTGCGTACAGGACAAGCTGATCTTCTGCGACAACTCGGACATCGCCAGGATGGTTTTCTCTACGACCTGGCGACCGTCATCGGCTTGCTCGCTGGCGCCGCTGGCATGTTGCGAGGCGTCAGCGGCGTTACGGGCGATTTCCTGAGTGGCGGCACCCAGTTCGTTAATCGCAGCGGCGACGCTGTTGGTGCGGGCGCTCTGCTCGTCGGAGCCGATAATCGAGGCGTTGGACGATGCCATCACGCGCTGGGACAGATCGTGCACATGTCTTGTCGCGGAAGACACTTCGCTGATCGAGGCGTGGATACGCTCGACAAACTGGTTGAAGGCGCCACCCAGCTCGCCGAACTCGTTCTTGCTTTCTACGACCAGGCGACGAGTCAGGTCGCCCTCGCCCTGGGCAATGTCTTGCATCGCACGGCCCATGGTTGTCAGTGGGCGCATCAGTACCTGAATCAACAGGCTCAGCAATACCGCAATCGCGGTGACGGCAATGAACATCGCGATCAAGGCGGAGGTGCGGAATTTGCTCAACGGGGCGTAGGCTTTGTCTTTGTCGATCGACAGGCCTATGTACCAATCTGCGCCCGGCAAGCCGCTGATCGGGGTGAAGGACAGGATACGGTCCTGACCATTGAGGATCACATCCTGGTTAACCTTCTCAATACGGACGCTGCTGCCTGGGTAGATGTCCTTGAGGTTTTTCATCACCTGTTCCTGGTCAGGGCTGACGATCACCTGCCCGTCGCCACTAACCAGGAATGCATGACCAATACCGCCGAAGTCGACCGAGTTGATGATCTTCACCAGGGTTTGCAGGCTCAAATCCCCCCCTACGACACCAAGCAGCTCACCATTCTTCTTGACCGGCATCGCGATGGTGACGATCAAGCCACCGACAGCGGCCATATAAGGCGGCGTCAGCATGGGTTTATCAGCCATGACCGCTTGCTTGTACCAGGGGCGCTGACGTGGATCGTAGCCATCTGGCATTTTCGCGTCAGGGCGCTGGGTGAAGACGCCGTTGGTTGAACCGACATACGTGAACTGGAAGTTCGAGGTGAGTGCCGGTTGATCAACCAAGCCAGGAAGGTCGGCATTGCTACCTTGGTGAGCAACGTTCTGCGCAAGATTTTCCAGGACCAGCACCCGACCACCGAGCCAGTTCTGCACGCTGCTGGCGGTCAGGTCACCCGACTGCTGGATGGATGATTCCAGGTTTTGCCTGATGGTATTGCGCTGCAGGTAGTCGTTGTACAACGTGAACAGCGCGAAGGCCAGAACCACGACGCCTGACGCTGCCAACAGAATTTTATGACTGAACTTGAGATTCATTTCATCGACTTCTTTTTGCCAAAAGGGGGTGAGCGTGCCGAATGCAACATTCCATGTACGGTATAGGCGAACTCTACGACCGCTCTATTTCGGTGCACGCATGGCTCATCAGGCTTTCGGCCAAGACTGGATAAATCTTAGGAATTTGTGGGATAGATCTTCTTTTTAAGTAGGAAACCGACAGGCGGTCTGGATAGGGCGCTCAGCCCTAAAACGACAAAACCCCCGCCTGCGTTAGCAGACGGGGGCTTCGGAATTTGATCTTGACGATGACCTACTCTCACATGGGGAAACCCCACACTACCATCGGCGATGCATCGTTTCACTGCTGAGTTCGGGATGGGATCAGGTGGTTCCAATGCTCTATGGTCGTCAAGAAATTCTGTGTACCGGACCGTTGCTTTCGCATCGTGCCGATGAAATTCATGAGCTTCTACATAAAACAAAACCCCAACTGCTTTCGCAACTGGGGTTTCGGAATTTAATCTTGACGATGACCTACTCTCACATGGGGAAACCCCACACTACCATCGGCGATGCATCGTTTCACTGCTGAGTTCGGGATGGGATCAGGTGGTTCCAATGCTCTATGGTCGTCAAGAAATTCGGGTACTGAGTCGTGGCCAGTTGGCCTCGCTTCAGCAAATTGGGTATGTAATAGAATTCGGTGTTTTGCAAGATCGAACTTTCGGTTCGTTTCGTCTTCACACACCGCAATCTGGCCTTTCGACGCAAATTGCTTGGGTGTTATATGGTCAAGCCTCACGGGCAATTAGTATTGGTTAGCTCAACGCCTCACAGCGCTT
>NZ_VFEV01000069.1 GCF_007858275.1 Pseudomonas proteolytica | reverse complement strand
AGGAGCGGCGTTGTGGCTGCATGAAAAGACCCGCTTAAAAGGCTAGAAAGGGTGTCCACTTAAATTAGGTGGACACCATCGCCTTTGGCGCCGGGGACAGGAAGGGGGGTTGGCCGGACGCATACGAATGAAGCGAAGCAGACGATCCTCAAGGAACTCGAATTTGAGAAGATCGAAATGTTCAAGAGGTTAGCGAAGGTCGACGAAGCTGCATAACGATGCAGTTTCAGCAAAGGGTGTCAGCAGCCTCTCACGACCAATGAACATGCTCATCGTGGACGCGCTCGAATTGATCGTACGACTGAAACACGGCATCGTCACTTAGCCGCTGCAGTTACCTTGCAATCTGACAATCTGCCAATCCTGTGAAGGACATCGGAATCTATGGACAGTGTTTTTGAAGGAACCTTTCCCACCAGCGCGGGCCCAGAAGAAATTCTTCCGCAAGATGCGCTCTCGATCCTGCCATTCGCGCCCGAGGCCATAACTGCCTGGGCCACGCAAAACGATTTGCATACCTACATCAACAAACTCCTCGCAGGCACAGGCTATGAGGATCAGGCGGACATCAGGCTGGAAGGCTCGATCCAAGTAGCATTGGAGTTAGCAGACCAGTTCACCGAGATTGCAACTCAATCGGAGCCGGCACTAGGAGCAAGAACACAGTCGGTCTCCCTGGTTGATTTTAAACATGATCCGATGTTTGGGCGGTTGGCCAAGGCATTGATAGCCTGGCAAGAGACTATCGGAAACGTCTTGTCTGAAGCGGGATACTTTTCTCTTTCACACATGCTTGAGACTCGGTCGGATCTGATGTGCTCCGTCCAGCTGGCGAGTGGGCTGTACTACCGTCAAGCTATGCAAGTGCTGCGAGGATTCATCGAAAGCGTCATTTCGCCCATCTATTTTTGCAAACAGCCCGATGAGTACAAGGAATGGAAATCCAACGACTACCGATCGCCGACGCTACGTGGAGACAAAGGGGTGCTCCCTCGCTTGCGTAAGGCAGGGATCATTTCGGTGGAAATGGAAAACACTATTTCTGAGGCTTACGACCTGCTCAACGGTTATATCCACGGTAACGAAGAGAAACTGAATAACACCGGCCTTGATCGAGGCGAGTGGGAAGGCCATGTTTTCCAGCCAGTGCGCTTCCAAGCATGGGCGAATGTCTGCGCCTCACTCATCGAAGCTTCACTACCTCTGGTCAAAATCAATCTGTCGCAGTGGGCAGCCGCGAAATCCGATTGGGATCTGTTTTGCCACGTATGCCACGGTCATGACCTCGAAACCCAGCAGCAAAGAGATGATCCGCCGATGACTCAGTTTCGCTGCAAGCAATGCACCCACACCTTCTGGCAAGATGAGGATGATCAGCAGTTCGTGCATGCAACCGTAGAGTTCTCGGACTGATCATCTCAAGGTTCAGGGAAGCCCAGGGGAGCTCGGCTTCCGGCTAGACGACGCTCTCCTCATTTGACCTGCGCTGATGACGAACCATGCCCTGGGCCCACATATCGCCCTTATTGACCGCCCTATCGATGGAGGCAGGTGAACTCAAAAGCCACTTGCCCATTGACAGTTAGACCAGCGGCTTAGCCATGCAAGTGGTGCAGGCGGACAGAAATCGCTCCATTTTCTCGTCTATGTGAGGCTCAAGGTAGATCGCCTCCAGCGACCCATAACGGGCTTTAGGTTCATACCGTACTAATTCAAGAAAATTAGCTCCACACCCGATTAACAAACACTGAAACCCAGCCCACTAAAAAACGCTAAGGTAAATTTGTGAAATCACCACTAACGCTAGCTGCAACCCAGGCACTTAGCCAAAACGATACAACTTTGAAGCCGCTTTTGCGAGAAACCTATAGATTTCCTGACGGTGCTCTATCGCGCGCACGCGGAAATCTAAGACTGCAAGCTATTCAACGAATTGACGACATCGTAATGTTCCATCAGTTTGCAATGTTCACTCACATGCAAAGCAATGAACTCATCGCCCCAGTCTTTGAGGCCTTCAACGAACACTACGGCCGCATGTTCGACAATATGGGAGATGATCAAGAAAAAATCTCTTCCACCCGATTGGCATTCCGAAACTTCAACGAAGTGGCACAGCTTGAACAAATACAGTGTATCGCCAATGAAAGCTTAGTTATTAATCTATGGGCAACAATAGAGCAGATTTTGACTCGCTGCCTAGAAATTATTGAAAACCCCACTCCTGGGAACCGCGCCCCACACAGATGGGATATTATTGAAAAACACTACACGAATCACAACGCAAACCTAAATAAAGCCAGCTCATACTCCACCATCAACGAACTAAGGATACTGAACAACAAAATCAAACACTCTTACATAGTCGACAAAGATCTAATAAAATTCGAACACTTCAAGAATCATGAAAACAAAAGAATCAATACAATACCACTACGAACATTTGACTACACACTAGCGGCATACAATTTTGTATGCTTTATAACCAACAGAACCGGAGAAAGTATCTTTTACCCAGAGAACGAAGAGGATGACTACGACGACTACGACGACTGAGCTAGATATTGGTTATCTGATAAATAGTTGGCATCAGGAGCCTCCTGATGCCCTTAAACTGATTAACTAACTATCTCAAACAGGGGAGCAGCGACCGGCTCCGTTCAATCAAGTGTAGCGGTAGTCTCGCCCCTGCATCCCTTCAAGCGAAGTAAGCGTCACATTGAAGCGCTTGAACAAAGCGAAGAAGCCTATAAGACCCATTTCCACATGAAGCCTCTTGGCTGACCTTGCCCCCGAGAAACGTATCCCTTAACCCGGCGTCGGGGTTGTGTAGTGATCAACTGATCCCGGACAAGACGTTAAGTTTTTTCTCGGACTGAGCTGGGGCCAGCTCACCGTTGAACTGATGTGGTCGATCACCAGCGCAAGCGGGAGATCGACACATTGGTACCGTCCTCTCAGACGTCGGAAGCCTCTCGGCGTTTCCATAGCTGCTTTGTCACCAATTTGAAGAGGTGCCCAGCCCTGTATTTATCCAGTTCGGCTGTCGCCCCCAAAAGCTTCGATAGCCGACCGGGCCGTGCTTCCAATCGCTCCGCGAGTGCTCTTCGCTCAATTTGTGCCAAGGCATTAAGTTTCACGGAACGAATTGTCCTCTGCCCTTTTCTAGATTTGCCCGTGAATATCCATCCTTTCTCGATCTCAATGTTATCTGAATATCGATCGAAATAAGGATGAATCCAGCGATAGCTAGCAGAAGAAACGGGCATTGGAGCATTAGCGGAAATTTTCACAGCGAGTACTGGACAGTACTTGCTGGCTTGCTGCCCTTTACGTCTTGCACGCTTTTTGATCAGGCTATTGAGTGTACGGTTATATCCATTCTTCTTTATATTGCACGTCCCACAGGACAAAGATAAGTTCGTAACTTCGTATGTGAAGTCCCGATGGATACCTTTCTCGATAAAATGCTCCAAGTGAGTAGCATAATCATCGTAAAGAAACCGCCGACACAGACTACATCTTCCCTGTTGTACCTTACGCAGCATGGGCTTGAGTGTGTCTTTGAATGCAGTGACAGCATTCACACCACTACTCCAGCTAAGGCCCTTCAGATTCGCGACAACAATGTCAGCGGGGAGGACAGGGATCGGATGGATTTGCTCGAATCCTATTTTAATCATTGCCCGACTCTCCAAGGATCGCATCAATCACCTCAACTAAAGGATCCTCCCTCCTCAGAGCCGACTTGATTGAGACCAGCTGATCCGTCAATGCGAGTAGATCAGGATGTGCAAAGCCGTCTTTTTCTATGATAGAAACCGCGCGCTGGACGACATCCACTACGATTCGATTTCGACTGGAAGTCAAGCCAAACTGCTCAAGCAAAATATCATCAGATGAAGCGCCATAAGATGCCACGCTAATGACGGGTTCATCATTGGAGAGATCAACGATTGTACTGCCTTCTAATGAGGCACTGACGATCAATGGAGAGTGAGTGCATACAACCAGATGTCCAGATTTCATTCCAATCTGGCAGATCCCATGCACTGCCGCCATAAAGTCTCGCTGCCATTGTGGATGGAGGCTATTATCAGGCTCATCCAAGAGCATCAGCGACCCCTCTTCGACCCCGAACCCTAGCCCCATAAGGTTTGTATACATATGATACTCGCCCGAACTCAATTCGAAAATTGAGAATTCAAGATCACTTCCGGCTCGCTTAACTGTAACATCGCGAAGCGAAAAAATGTCGAGCATAAAGCCCAAGCGGACTACTTCGTTAGAGGCAGTTTTGCAATGAATCCCTCCCCTCCCCATACTCAAGATCAGTCGAGCCTTAGTGGAAGACATGAATTTAATAAAGTCATTGAAGACGTTTTCACTGAATTCTTTCAGTATATGCCGAGCCACGTCATCAGACACAGGGCCAGAAAGATCAGCGTCCTCCATATTCAACAATCGCTTCAGTTTGCTCACTGAGTACCCGCTTTCCTCCGCGCTCCGCCTGCTGGATCTCTTAAGCCCATCCTTACGCACCAAGACCGACACGTTTAGATCCGGCATGATGTTAGCAAACTCATGAGCCTGTTTATAGAAAGGCCATGTGAAACGTTCGCTCTTGCTTCTATCTAAAGCAAATACAATCACGGTCTCAAAAGGTCGTTTCTTGCTAAGGAGGTTCGCCCCAACCCTCTGACCGATATAAGCATACTGTTCTGTCGCAAACTCGGTACTACCACCGCCTGCTTTTTCCTTAGAGGGAAATCTGTCAGCAACAGAGCCGGATGCGCAGATGACGTGGTTCATGACTGAGCCATCGCTGACATCAAGCTTCGTCTCAGTGGATTTCGGAGCAATCAGGCCAGCCACCAATTCTCGAAGCATTGTGCTTTTATACGAGCCGTTCTGCCCGGTGACTACAGTGCACCTAAAGCCGTGTTTTTCACAGCCGCCCTCGGATGCTACGAAGGGAATGCTCCTCCAATCACCGTCCCACGCTTGAAAATTTATTGCATTAATCATCTAGCCAAACTCCTTTTTGTGATTTTCATTCACCCATGCCGATGGAAATACCTTTTGCACCTCCATTAAATAAGCTGGATTGCGGCAGATATATGGTGACGATGGCAGGTTTGTACGCCAGATCGAGAGATCTTTCAGGAACCACTAGATCTTCCCAAAAATGATTTGAGATATGGCTTATGAATGGCTGAGTTTTGATTGGTTCGCCGATCCATGCCGGGCTCCTACGCGCCGCCCCCGCGCTGGGCGAAGCTCGCTGGGCATTCGACTGCCCTTGAGTGATGGCTCAATACTATCTCTTCGACAATGCAAGGGGAACCGGCTGGCCCGTTTCTGAAGGCCATTCGGATTCAGTTGCCAAGGGGCACAAATTCGCACCCTGGCTCACATGTGAGCAAAGAGAGGATCACCGGATGTTCTGGCGTCGCTTACGATGCGGCACAAAGCTATAGCCATCGTGGAGTACACACCTACACGCTTTTCAAGGATTTTCGAGAAGCGGGCACCTACACATCTACGCGTTTCTGGGATTTTTTGTCCTATAAGAGTTCGATTCCCTCTACCCGCTCCACATCATTGTGTTCCCACGCCAAATTGTTTTTAGCGGGGAATGATAAAAAACCGGCTCATGGAGCCGGTTTTTTTACGCCCGGATTTTACCCATCAATCCCCGCCTGCTCTGCCGCCCCCACCCGCAAAACCGTGTAATACCTCCAGCCGGCAGCCCTGGCGTTCCCCCATACACTTCTTGAACGACCTGCCGCTGCCGTTTGGTAGGTAGAGTGTTGATAATTTTTTTTCAGTGGTTATAGTCACCACCAACACACCACAAGGAGGTGATGTGGATAGCCGATATTTGATAGGCCATATCGTTGCAGACGGCTGGTATCTGGCACGCGTCAGGGGCAGCCATCATCATTTCAAACATCCAACCAAGCCTGGGCTGGTGACCATTCCCCATCCCCGGAAAGAGCTGTTGGACAAGACCGCCAAGAGCATTTTGAAACAAGCTCTGCTCGGTTGAGCGTTCCAGGGAGAACCACGAACATGCTGTATCCGATTGCAATCTCAACGGGTGACGACGACCACGCCTGGGGAGTGGAAGTCCCCGACATCCCTGGGTGTTTCTCTGCCGGAGATGACCTGGATGACGCCATGGCCATGGCACGGGAGGCCATAGAAGGTCACTTCGAGCTGCTGGCGGAAGATGGCGCGCCCATTCCCAGCGCGCAAAAAGTCACCCACCACGCGGCCAACCCTCTGTACGCCGGCTGCATCTGGGCGGTAGTGGACATTGATGTGACCAAGTACCTGGGCAAGGCGCAAAAACTCAACATCACCTTGCCGGGTTATCTGCTCAACCGCATTGATGAATACGTGCTGCATCACCCGGAAGAAAAAAGCCGCTCCGGGTTCCTCGCTTCGGCAGCGCTGAAAGTGCTGCAACAAGAGCGGTGACGCTCCCGAATTTGACCGCAAGAAACGTAGTTCACGCAGCTGCGATGAGCGCTAAAGTGCCAACCTGTCCACTAAATGGTCCGCCCAACAAGGAGCCCGCTCATGCCGTGTGAATACAAACTCATGCCCTCCCCCGTCGGCCAATTGACCCTGGTCGCACGCAACGGCAAGCTCGCCGCCATCTTGTGGGAAACCGAGCGCGCCAACCGGGTGCGCCTGGGCGAGTTGGTGGAGGTCGATGACAGCCCAGCGCTGCTGCAAGCGGAACGCCAGTTGAATGAATATTTTGCCGGCACCCGCGACCGCTTCGATCTGGAACTGGATTTCGAAGGCACCGAATTCCAGAAAAAAGTCTGGGCCGCGCTGTTGACCATTCCCTTCGGCGAAACCCGCAGTTACAGCCAGATAGCCACGCAGATTGGCAGCCCGAAAGCGGTGCGTGCGGTGGGGGCCGCCAATGGGCGCAATCCGATTTCAATCGTCGCGCCCTGCCATCGGGTGATTGGTGCGTCGGGCCGGCTCACCGGGTTTGCCGGTGGCCTGGAGGCCAAGCAGTACCTGCTCACGCTGGAGGACGGCGAGCCGACCCGGTCGCTGTTTTGATGACGCTATGGCTGGTCGGCCTTGGAATCCTTCATTTGCACGGATGATTTGCTGCCATCGGTATTGTCCTGGGTTTCGTTGTTCGAGCTGTCGAAGCAGCCCTGCAGGAGTACCAGGCAGCAGGCCAGGCAAAGGGTACGGGTAAGGTTCATGGTCGTGCGTCCATTCAACGGGGTGATAAGACAGTGACCCATCGGCCCGGGCCTGGGTTCGATACCCCCACGGTTGGCCCGCCGAACGGTCAAGCGGCATAAAAAAACGGCGGTTGGAGTTCAATCCAACCACCGTTCTCGGGAGCGCAACCTCCCTCAACCGTCGCCGCGACGACTCTTGCCGTAGGACGATGCCAGCGCCCGGGCTTTTTCCAGGCGGGTTTCCAGCTTAGGCAAGGTCTCATCGACCAATGCTTTGATTTCGGGGATCTCCGACGCAGCGCCTTCCTGCTTGAACAAGGCGATTGCATCTTCGTTGGCCTTGACCTGCTGGGCCGTGTAGGCGGCGTCAAACGAATCGCCATCGGTCAGTTCAGGCATCAGGGTTTCGGCCTTGTCGGCGATCTGGTCGCGAGGCGCCACCGGCAAGTCGAGTTTTTTCGCAATGGCCGCCAAATGCTGGTTGGCCAGGGTGCGTTCGTTGATGACCTCGATGGTGTAGTCCTTGATTTCCTGGGACGAAGTCTTGGCGTGGGCCATGCGGCTGGTTTCGATATCAGCCATGCCTTTGGCCGAGGCTTGTTCGATGAATTCGGCAGGCCCTTGGGCGAGCGCATTGCTGGCGCCGAGGCCCAGCAGCATCGCGAAAGTGGCGGTGCGTAACCGGATAGCCGTGCGGCTCATGATGGGTTCCTCCAGGTAATAAATACATGCCGGGGAACGAGCCCCGCCCTGAATCTGAATTTTCAGGGCGGCAAAGGTTTAGAAAAAACTTGTTGGTGCGACGAACGGTCGTGTGGCGTCAGGCAGTTTTACTACCCAGCAAGCCCGGCAACGCATGGGCCAGGGCATTGAGCGCAAAGCCGATAAACATCACGCCACACAGCTTGGTGATCAACACTTCATGGCGCTGATACACCGCACGCACCCGCCGCGCGCCGACAATTGCGATCAGGATCCCGTAGGCCAGCAGGCCGCCAAAAAAACTCAGGACGATCAACCACGGCAACATGCCCCAGGTCAGCAACTCGGCCCGGCTCGACAGCAACGCAGTGAATGTAGCCACGGCCACGGGATATGCCTTGGGGTTGGTCAGGCCAAACAGGATGCCGTGCCAGAACGGTTGGCGCGCTGCACCCTGGGGCGACTCGTCGCTGCGGTTGCGGGTACGAATCGCACGAATGCCCAGCCAAAACAGATACAGGGCGCTGAGCACACCCAGCACATCAAACGCGCTGCTGCCGATTTCCCGCGCGCCGACAATCGCCACCAGCGCGGTGCTGCACCACACCACATCGCCCAACAGGTGCCCGCACAGAAAACCGGCCCCGGCCCGCCGGCCGCGCGCGGCGCCAATGCCAAATACCGCCAGCACCCCTGGACCCGGCGTGATGCCGTAGATAAAGCCCGAGGCAATGACGGCAAACAACAATGATGAAGTCATGGGTAACACGCTCAGAAAATAGTAGGGGCGCGTCGATTGTGCACAATCCACCCCACACTGCAATGCTAGGTTCCACGCCTGGCCAGCACGTCCTGCACTTGCGCGATCAACCACTGTAACGCGCCGTCCCCGCCGCGGCGTTTATGCCAGGCCAGTACAAAACCGAAAGACGGAATATGAAACGGTGGCGGTACCACCAGCAGATGCCGCGGATCGATATTCAGCAGCCCCTGTGAGGACACGGTAAGGATCAGGTCAGTGCCCTGGATCAACTGCGGCGCGACGCTCCAATGCGGCAGGCTGATCGCCACATGCCGCCGCTCACGGATCGCGGTCAGCGCCCGTTCGATTTCCGGGGTGCCACTGCCGCGCATTTCCAGCAACACATGGGGCCGCGCCAGGTAGGTGGGTAAGTCGAGCACACCATCGACGGGCAAACTATCGCGGTCCACCAGGCAGGCGTAATGCTCTTGGAACAATGGCGTGCTGCGCAACTCGGCTGGCAGGTCGGGAAAGACCCCGGCGGCCAGGTCGATTTCGCCACTGAGCACCCCTTCTTGCATGCCCTCACGACTGGCGTGGGTGATGGCCAGGTCAATCCCCGGCGCCTGCTCGCGCAGCGCTCTTGCCAGCCCAGGCAACAGCAGCGCCGCGCCATAATCGGACATGGCCAAACGAAAAGTGCGCTTGGCCGACGCCGGTTCGAAACGGTTCGGCGCCAGCAGCGACTGCACCTGGGCCAGCGCATCAGCCAAGGGCGCCGCCAGTTCCAGCGCACGAGCGGTGGCGACCAGGCCACTGCCCTGGCGCACCAGCAACGGGTCGCCCAGCAGGTCCCGCAAGCGTGCCAGTGCATGGCTCACCGCCGGCTGGCTCAGGTGCAGGCGCTCGGCGGCGCGGGTGACGTGCTGCTCGCTGAGCAACGCGTCGAGGATCACCAGCAAGTTGAGGTCGATACGGCGCAGATCATTCATATGGTGCATGTTCAGCATAAGAACTTGGAATTTAAATCTGCGCGACGAATACCGTAGAGTCCAGTAAAACCTTTGGGAGATTGATCATGACCACGTTGCATTGGCTGGGCTTGTTACTGTTGGCGGTGATTGCCGGGGCGGTGGTGCCGTTTCAGAGCGCGATCAACGCTAACCTCGGGCGCGGCCTTGGGCATCCGCTGTGGGCGACACTGGCCTCGCTGCTGGTGAGTATCCTGGTGTTGCTGCCGGTAATTCTGGCGTTAAGGTTGCCGCTGCCAAGCCTGGGTTTTATCAGCAAGGCCCCACTGTGGATGTGGACCGGCGGCGCATTCGGCGTGTGTTTTATCTCCCTGGCCCTGGTCCTGCTGCCCAAGCTCGGCGCCTCCGGATTTATCGCCCTGGCCCTGAGCGGGCAGGTCCTCGCCTCGTTGTTACTTGATCACTTTGGCTTGTTTGGCTTGGTGGAGCGGCAACTGACAGCACCCCGTTTGCTCGGGGTGCTGATGTTGATCGGGGGGGTGGCGTTGATTCAGTTCAGTGCCGCACCGACCAGGGCGTTGACCGCCGTGGGATGAGGGTTCAGCGCTTGTCGGAGGTGCGCAATAGGTGTGGCAGGCCCCAGAGCAACAGCGCCGCCGCAATCAACGCGCACACACCAATCACATACAGCGCCGGGGTGGTGCTGCCTGTGATGTCCTTGATGCGCCCGACCATTACCGGGCTGACAATGCCGCCCAGTTGGCCCAGGGTATTGATCAAGGCAATCCCGCCCGCTGCACCTGCGCCGGCACCGGCCAGTAGCTTGGGAGGCAAGGTCCAGAAGGTCGGGATCGAGGCGATAATACCGGCGCCCAACAGGCCCAGGGCGATGATCAGGAATGTCGTGTGGTCATCAAAGATCCCGGCGCAGAAGAAGCCCACGGCACCCAGCGCCACCAGGCCGCTGACAAACTTGCGCCGCTCACCGGTTGCATCCGACCAACGTCCGATCACCACCATGCTGATCGCCCCGCAGACGTACGGAATCGCCGTCAGAAAACCGATGGTGACCGAACTCTGGACGCCAGTGCTGCGGATCAGTTGCGGCGCCCAAAAGTTCAGGCCATAGGATGCCACCTGGATCAGGAAGTAGATCAACCCCAGGGTGAGGAACCCGGGAATTTTCAGGGCCTGGAGCAATGAGCCTTTCTTGTGAACTTCATGCACCGCGATGCGACTCGACAACAGGGCTTTCTCTTCAGCGCTCAGCCACGGCGCATCTTCAATGCGGTCCTTGAGCTGGGTCAAAACCATCCATGCCAGCACCACGCAAGGCAAGCCACCGAGCAGGAACAACCAGTGCCAGCCGCGCAGTTGCAGCACGCCATCCATGTGTTCCAGCACCAGGCCGGAAAACGGCGCGCCCACCAACCCGGCAAACGCCGAGGCGAGGAACAGCATTGAGGTAATCCGCCCGCGGAAATCCTGGGGGAACCACAAGGTCAGGTAATACAGCACCCCCGGCGCAAAACCGGCCTCCATGGCGCCGATCAGAAAGCGCAATGTGTAGAACTGCCACTCGGCCGTCACAAATACCATGGCCGCCGTGGCAAGGCCCCATGACACCATGATCCGGGCGATCCAACGTCGGGCTCCGACCCGGTACAACATCATGTTGCTCGGCACTTCGAAGATCACATAGCCCATCACAAACAACCCCGCGCCCAAGCCGTAGGCGGTGTTGCTCAACCCCAGATCGGCCTGCAACTGGAACTTGGCGAAGCTGATATTGATACGGTCAAAAAACGCGAACAGATAACACACCATGATCAATGGCATCAGGCGCCAAGCGACCTTATTGACCAGGGCTTTCATTTCATCGGGCTCAACGGCCGGGCGTACGCCGGCCTCCATAGTCTTTGGCTTCATGTGTTTCTCCAGGGGGACTGCCCACAGGCGTCCGAATTGTTTTTGTTGTCTGGGTGAGGCTCACAGGGTGGCGATATACGCCGGGGGCGGATGCAGGTCACTGTTGCGGCCGGCCTTGACCACCTGGCCAGGCAGTTCATGGCCGAGCAGCGCCGGTAATTGCCTGGACATCTGCAACAGATGTGGCAAGTCGATACCGGTGGGGATGCCAACTTCTTCACACAGGTTGACCAAATCTTCGGTGCAGATATTGCCCGACGCCCCCGGTGCAAACGGGCAACCGCCGAGCCCGCCGAGGGCCGCATCAAAACGCCGGCCTCCGGCCTCGTAGGCCGCCAGTACATTGCACAACCCCAGGCCACGGGTATTGTGAAAATGCAGGGTCAAATCGCTGGCGCGCACACGCTGCAACACCCGATTGACCAGGCGCCGGACCTGACGCGGGTTGGCCATGCCGGTGGTATCGGCCAGGGTGATGCCCTGGACGCCCAGTTCGAGATAGGCGTCCACCAGGTGCAGCACATGGTCCTCGTCGATCTTGCCTTCGAACGGGCAACCGAAGGTGGTGGCGATACTGCCATTGAGGCTTACCGGGTAATCGCTGGCAAAATTCACCACCTCGCCGAAGGCCGCCAGCGAGGCTTCGCAGCGCATGCGCAGGTTGGCCAGGTTGTGGGTCTGGCTGGCGGACAGCACCAGGTTCAACTCATCCGCGCCAGAGGTAACTGCACGCTGGGCGCCCTTGAGGTTGGGGATCAGTGCCACATAGATCACCCCGGTGCGACGGCGAATCCCTTGGAATACCTGTTCGCCATCCCGCAGTGCGGGAATAGCCTTGGGCGAGACAAAGGAGCCGGCCTCGATGCGCGAAAAACCGGCCTGGGACAATTGGTCGATCAGGCTGATTTTATCGGCGGTCTCGACCCAGCCCGGCTCGATTTGCAAGCCGTCCCTGGGCGAGACTTCCTGCACAATCAGTGGGTCGGAATAATCAACGATCATTGCACTACTCCCGCGTTTTTCAGGCGCTGAATATCAGCCTCGGCCAGGCCCATGCCGCCGAGAATTTCATCGGTGTGCTGGCCCAGGCTGGGACCTTGCCAGTTCACGGCGCCGGGGGTTTGCGAGAGTTTGGGCACAATGCCCGGCATCTTCACCGTCAACCCGCCAGGCAGTTCGGCGTTGAGCAGCATGCCCCGAGCCTGATAGTGCGGATCGGCGACGATATCAGCCACCGAATAAATACGTCCGGCGGGCACCTCGGCCGCCTGCAAGGCATCGAGCACCCGTTCGATGGGCAGGCTGCTGGTCCAATGGGTGATGGCCGCATCCAGCAGGCCGCTTTGCGCCGCACGGCCGTCGTTATGGGCGAGCGCCTCATCCTCGGCCAGATCGATGCGGCCAATGGCAGTCATCAGCCGTTTGTAGATGGGGTCACTGTTACCGGCGATCACCACATAGGCGCCGTCGGCAGTCGGGTAAGTATTGGACGGTGCAATACCGGGCAAGGCGCCACCGCTGCGTTCACGAACATGGCCGAGCATGTCGTATTCCGGCACCAGGCTTTCCATCAGGTTGAACACACTCTCAGCCAAAGACACGTCCACCACCTGCCCATCGCCCTGCCCGGTCTTGACCCGCAGCAGCGACATCAAGGCGCCGATCACCCCGTGCAACGAAGCCAGGGAGTCGCCGAGGCTGACCCCGACCCGGGCCGGCGGTGAATCGGGGTTGCCAGTGGTATAGCGAATCCCGCCCATGGCTTCGCCGATTGCACCAAAACCCGGGCGGTCGCGATAAGGCCCGGTCTGGCCGTAGCCGGAGATGCGTACCAGGGTCAGCCTGGGGTTGAGGGCATGCAACACGTCCCAGCCCAGGCCGAGTTTCTCCAGGCCGCCAGGGCGCAGGTTCTCGATCAGCACATCGGCATCGCCAAGCAACTGCTTGACCAGCGCCAGGCCTTCGGCTGACTTGAGGTCCAGGGCCAGGGATTTCTTGTTGCGCGATTGCAGATACCACCACAGCGAGGTGCCCTGATGCAGCTTTCGCCATTTGCGAAGCGGGTCGCCTTGGCCCATGGATTCGATCTTGATCACCTCGGCACCAAACTCGGCCATCAACCGGGCGGCGAACGGCGCAGCAATCAACGTGCCGATCTCGATCACCTTGATACCGCTCAGGGGAGCCGTCATAGGGCGTACCTCTTGTGCTTGGAATGTGAACCCAGGCTAGAGGACGGTGAAGGGGTAAATCCAACCTTCAATTGGCAACGAGCGTTCGCAAAACGCGAACGACCAGGGAACGAGCCGACAGACCATTCCGTCAGACCGCACCCTCAGAGGCGTGTAGATATTCAAACAATAAACGGCTGACCGGCGACAGCGCGGCTTCATCGCGCACCACCAGGACCAAACGGCGTACCGCCCATTCATCCGTCAGCGGGACCGCCTGCAGGCCCAGCGAGCGCCCGAACAATTCATAGGCTTTCTGCGGCAGGATGCCGATGCCCATGTGGGCCTGGACCATGCGGCACATCGCATCGAAGCCCGGCACATGGATGCGCAGGTGCAGCATTTTGCCAGCCTCCCGCGCCGCTGCGTGGGTACGCATATTGATCGAACTGGCGACATGCAGGCCGACATAATCGCAGCCCAGGGTTTCGCTGAACGACAACCCCTCACGGTCGGCCAGCGGGTGATCCATCGGCATCAGCACCATCAGGTTGTCGCGGCGATACGTCACGCTGAACAAGCCCTTGGTATCGGTATCGCTGGAGCAGATCCCCAAGTCCGCCACACCGTCGAGCACACCCTGAACCACACCCGTGCTGGGGCGTTCTTCAAGGTCGGTCTTGAGCTGCGGATGCAGCGCGGTGAAGTCGCGCAAATCTTCCGGCAGGAACTGGATGATCGCCGACAGGTTGGCCAGCATCCGCACATACCCACGCACGCCATGGCTGTGTTCGCCCAATTCCAGGCCCATCTTCTGCACGTTGAACAGCATCTGCCGGCCGTGATGCAACAAGGTTTCACCCGCCGCAGTGAGGCTCATGCCCTTGGCCTGGCGCACAAACAATGTCAGGCCCAGCATTTTTTCCAGATCCACCAGACGCTTGCTGGCGGCCGATACGGCAATGGATTCACGCGCTGCAGCGCGGGTCAGCGTGCCCTCCTCGTACACGGCGACGAACAGCTGCAAGGTGATCAGATCCAGGCGACGGATCAGGCTTTTGGACAACATCACATACGCTCAGCGGCCAGACGGTGGATCTCGGCGGGCTCGATCACCGCTTGCGGCGCGCCATGCCGGACCACCGCCAGCATCGCCCGTCCGACGGTCTCAGTACTCACGACCCACGCCGGCCGCACACGACGCACCAACGACAGCAGCGGCCCGATCAGGTTGTAGATTGTCTGGTAAAGCGGGGTTTTAGAACGCACGCCATGCACCGGCTGGATGATCCCCGGACGGAACAGGTAAACCGCCTTGAACGGCAGGCGCAGCAAGGCATTCTCGGTCTTGCCCTTGACCCGCGCCCACATCACCTTGCCCTGCTCGGAGCTGTCGGTGCCCGTACCGGACACATACACAAAAGTCATCTGCGGATTGAGCCGCGCCAGGGTGCTGGCGGCGACCAGGGTCAGGTCGTAGGTCTGGCGGGTGTAGGTGGCTTCATCCATACCCACCGACGACACCCCCAGGCAAAACAGGCAGGCATCAAAGCCTTGCAGCAAATGCTCCAAGGGTTGGAAGTCGAACATATCGGCGTGTAGCACCTGATGCAGCTTGCCATGCTCCTGGGTCAACGCCGTGCGCCCCACCGCCACCACTTCCTGCACATCAGCGGCCAGCAGACACTCACGCAACACGCCCTGGCCGACCATGCCGGTGGCGCCGAATAGCAAAACTCTCATAAGGGTGGGCCTCGGTGGCAAGCTTCAAGTTAAGAGCAGTACAAGCTGCTCAGATTAACAGCTTGTCGCTTGAAGCTTGCCACTGCTCGACTCAAAACGCGCTGCGGAAAATCTCCTCGATCTGCCGCTGGTCAGCGCGCCGTGGGTTGGTCAGGCCGCAGGCGTCCTTGAGGGCGTTGGTCGCCAGCAACGGAATGTCTTGCAGCTTGGCGCCCAGCTCACGCAGGCCGGCCGGGATTTCAACGTCCTGGGACAGGCAGCGGATCGCTGCGATGGCCGCCTGCGCGCCTTCTTCGGGGCTGGCGTGTTTGTCGGTCACACCCAGGGCGCGGCCGACGTCGCTCAGGCGCGCCGCGCTGACGCTGGCATTGAAGCTTTGCACGTGGGGCAGCAACACCGCGTTGCACACGCCATGGGGCAAGTCGTAAAGGCCGCCCAACTGGTGGGCCATAGCGTGGACAAAACCCAGGGAGGCGTTGTTGAAGGCCATGCCCGCCAGAAATTGCGCGTAGGCCATGTTTTCACGGGCCGCCATGTCGCTGCCGTCACGCACCGCCAGGCGCAGGTTGGCGCTGATCAGTTCGATCGCCTTGATCGCGCACGCATCGGTGATCGGGTTAGCCGCCGTAGAAACATAGGCTTCGATGGCGTGGGTCAACGCGTCCATACCGGTGGCGGCGGTCAGGCCCTTGGGCATGGCGACCATCAGCGCCGGGTCGTTGACCGACAGCAATGGCGTGACGTTACGGTCGACGATGGCCATTTTCACGTGGCGGGTTTCGTCGGTGATGATGCAAAAACGGGTCATTTCGCTGGCAGTACCGGCGGTGGTGTTGATGGCCACCAGCGGCAGTTGCGGCTTGCTCGATTGGTCGACACCTTCGTAGTCGCCGATATGCCCGCCATTGGTGGCACACAGGGCGATACCCTTGGCGCAGTCATGGGGCGACCCCCCGCCCAACGACACCACGAAATCGCAGCCACTGGCCTGCAACAACGCCAGGCCGTTCTCGACGTTCTCCACGTTGGGGTTGGGTTTGGCGCCGTCGTAGAGCACCGAATCGATGTCCTGCATCGCCAGTTTCTCGGCAATCATGCGGGCCACGCCCGCCTTGGCCAGGCCGGCGTCGGTGACGATCAGCGCCTTGCGAAAACCGTAGTTGCGGATCGCGCTCATGGCTTCGTCGAGGCAATCGATGCCCATGATGTTGACGGCGGGAATGAAGAACGTGCTGCTCATGGTGAACCCTCGGGGATACGTTGATGCCTACAGCATCAACCCCACCCGCCTGCGGCATCTTGACCAAGATCAACGCCCGCCCGTGATAAAGTCACCGCCCAGCCGTTTTTGAGTAGACCCGCCGCAATGAAGGATTTCCAGGATATCGACGCCGCCCTTGAAGACTGGACCGCACTGCGCAGCAGCACCGCCTTTTCCGCGATCCTGATCGGCAACGGTGCCAGTCGTGCGGTATGGGAAGATTTTGCCTACGACTCGCTGTTTGAAAACGCGCGCACCGTCGAAGAGAAGCCCTTGAGCGCTTCCGAATTGAGCGTGTTTGACGCGATGCAG
This sequence comes from Pseudomonas proteolytica, assembly GCF_007858275.1. GTDB lineage: Bacteria > Pseudomonadota > Gammaproteobacteria > Pseudomonadales > Pseudomonadaceae > Aquipseudomonas > Aquipseudomonas proteolytica. The sequence continues at coordinate 1,014 of NZ_VFEV01000069.1, read as the reverse complement.
ACCCGTAGCTTCGAGCAGGTGCTGGGCGCCCTGAAAACCACCAGCCGCGTCAACAAGGCCCTGGCCGTCAGCTCCACCGCGCCACGTAATCGCTACTACGCGATCAAGGAAGCGCTGATCAATAGCATCCACGCCGTGCATATCCCCTGGCGCCTGGTGCAGCCCTCGACCCTGGCCACAATCAATCAGGAACTGGCGAGCTACAAGACGGTGTTCACCAGCAATTACGACCTGCTCAACTACTGGTCGATCCTGCACACACCGGGCATCGATGACCTGTTTCGCGGCGCCGACTCGCGCTTTGACCTGCGCGACACCGCCACCGCCGCGACGCGCATTCTGTACCTGCACGGTGGCCTGCATCTGGTGCGCAACCTGGATGGCTCGGCGCGTAAATTGCCGTCCACCGACAGCACTTTGCTCAGCAGCTTTGCCATCAACAACACCATCAAGACCCTCGACGATGTGCCGCTGTTTATCAACGAAGGCCCCAGCAGCGAGAAGCTCAAGAGCATTCGCAGTTCAGATTACCTGTCGTTCTGCTATGAACAGTTGCTGGGGCAGGCAGGCGCGCTGTGCATCTTTGGCCATCACCTGAGCGAACAGGACGGGCACTTGGTGCAAGCCATTCGTCGGTCGCGGATCAAGACCCTGGCGATCTCGGTGTTTGGCCGCAGCGACGGGTTTATCCAGCAGCAGAAGCGGCGGTATGCCGCGCTGTTCGAGGGGATGGAGGTGGAGCTCAGGTTCTTTGCGGCGCGCAGCCATGCGTTGGGCAAGCCGGCATTGTCGGTGCCGGTCGAGCACTGATCCCAGCCTAACTGGAGACCCCATGTGGGAGCGGGCTTGCTCGCGATAGCGGTGGGTCAGACGCTGGATGTGTTGAATGACACACCGCTTTCGCGAGCAAGCCCGCTTGTATGTTTAGACTTGAAGGGGTGGGCGGCGACTAAAAGCCCGATTCCGACTCTAGCCAGTACGGACCGTGGGAGACTTCTCGTCCCGCCCTTTCTA
>NZ_VFEV01000068.1 GCF_007858275.1 Pseudomonas proteolytica | reverse complement strand
CTGATAATCTTGTTGACTATCAGTCTGACTCCACAAGCACCCACACGAATTGCTTGATTCAGTTGTTAAAGAGCGGTTGGTTAAGATCTTTCGTCTCAACCGAGGCGCGCATTCTACAGCAGCCTCATTTGCTGTCAAGTGGTTATTTTCAGAAGCTTTCGAGGTTTTCCTCAACAACTTCAACCACTTGCGCTTCAGATCTCTCGTCAGCGGGAGGCGAATTCTACAGCGTTACACGCTGCTGTCAACACCTCTTTTTCAACTTCCTTTTGGCTTCGATGAACTGAAGCAACTTGCTGTCGAATCTCGCATAACTCATTGTTTACCAAGGAGTTTTCCGTTTCGACTGCGCCGGAAGTGGGGCGAATTATAGACAGATATAATTCGCCGTCAACCGTTAATTTGGTTTTCCTATCGAAATACTCAAAGCCCCTTCGCTCTACAGATAGCACGCACAAATTTGAGCAATATATTGCCCATTTCGAACCAGTTGATCATCATAGTGGCTTCTGCCTTTATATGACCTGGACAAACACCCCCCAATGACCACCTCATCCCGCAGCCTGGGCTCCGCACTTTTCCCTGTCGGCCTGCTGCTCATCGCCATGGCCTCCATCCAGTCAGGTGCGTCGCTGGCCAAAAGCATGTTCCCGATTGTCGGCGCCCAAGGCACCACTACGCTGCGCCTGGTTTTCGCCAGCATCATCATGCTGCTGTTGCTTCGCCCCTGGCGCGCAAAACTCACCGCCAAGTCACTGCGCACCGTCATCGTCTACGGGATGGCGCTTGGCGGCATGAACTTCCTCTTCTATATGTCATTGCGCACCGTGCCCTTGGGAATTGCAGTGGCCCTGGAATTCACCGGGCCACTGGCCGTGGCCATCTATGCCTCGCGGCGCGCCGTTGACTTCCTGTGGATCGCCTTGGCCATCATCGGCCTACTGCTCTTGATACCGGTTGGTGAAGCCAGTCAAGGCATCGACCTGACCGGGGCGGCCTACGCTTTGGGGGCGGGTATCTGCTGGGCACTCTATATTCTGTTCGGGCAAAAAGCTGGCGCGGACAACGGCGTCCAAACAGCCGCCCTTGGCGTAATGATCGCCGCACTGTTCGTGGCCCCTATCGGTATCGTCCATGCCGGTAGCGCCCTGCTGACACCCGCGCTGATTCCCATCGCCATTGGCGTGGCGATTCTTTCAACTGCCCTTCCCTATACCCTGGAGATGGTCGCTCTGACCCGACTGCCCGCACGCACCTTCGGTACCTTGATGAGTATCGAGCCCGCATTCGGCGCGCTTTCCGGTCTGTTTTTCCTTCAGGAATACCTGTCCCTGGCCCAATGGCTCGCGATCGCCTGCATTATCCTGGCCTCCGTGGGTGCAACGCTGACCATGCGCAGCCAGTCAAAGCCAATCGTCGCGGCAGATTGAGACAGGATTTAACGAAGCTCTGGCATTTGCCGCTCAATTAGGCCATGTTTAGGCCGTAACTCAGTGTCAGTCATGGAGATTTTCGAATAAGGACATCCACGAACGCTAGACTTGAGAGCGAGCAAAGCCAGCATCGGGCATTCCAACGGCGCGGCTATTAAGGATGGTAATGAAGCGAATTTTGATAGTGCTTGTCGTCATCGCCCTGGCGGGATGTGCCGCAACCACCAAGACCGAAGTCAAACGCGGAAAGAAAGGGCTGCATATCAACTGCTCTGGCCTGTCCTCCTCCTGGGATCAGTGCTACACCAGCGCAGCCAACTCGTGCGGCAAGAAGGGCTATCGGGTGATCGCCAAGTCCGGCGACAACACCGAAGAGCCAGGTGACTACCCTTTCGGTATCAACCCTGCCGGCTATACCAGCCGCAGCATGATCGTGCTCTGCAAGTAAGTAGTCATGGCTGGGCGATCCTCTGGCTGAGCTCTTTATAGCTCGATGAAAGCACCTGCGCCTGAACGTCCGGGTCAACCATCATTCTAGCCACCACCAGTGCCCCCACGCACTGGGACAACATCGCCCAGGCCAAGCTGTCACTCTCCAAAGTCCGTGCCCAGTTGGCCTGCAACCGACAAATCCACTCTTGCGCCTGCTGGCGTACAGCTATATCAGCACGAGCAATCTCCGCCCCCATGCTCGGCAATGCGCACCCGTCTTGCACCTGCTCCACGTGGGCCATGCTCAAATAGATCTTGAGGCAGCGGTCCAGGCGCTCTCGACTCTGCACCTCCCCTTCCCCCAAACGCGCAAGGCTTTGGCTCAACTCGTGCTCGACGATTGAGCTGAACAACGCGTCCTTGGAGGAAAAATGGCTATAGAACGCCCCTCCACTCAAGCCAATGGCCTTCATCAAACCATCCACGCCAACACTGGCAAACCCTTCTTTTTTAGCCAGGGCCGCGCTGCTCTGCAGGAGCTTATCTCTGGTTTGCTGCTTGTGACTGACTGAATAGCGCATCGCTTCTCCCCATGAATTCACCACCTTGACGCCCGCCGAAGCGTAGCATAACGTGCGTTTAGTTAACGACCGTTTACTAAAGGGTTTCCCATGACTGAAAATAAGAAAATCGTGCTGGTCGTCGGCGCAGGCGACGCTACAGGCGGCGCCATCGCCAAACGTTTTGCCCGTGAAGGTTATGTGGCCTGCGTCACCCGACGCAGTGCCGACAAACTGCAGCCTCTGGTGGAGAGTATTCAAGCGGCCGGTGGCGAAGCCCACGGCTTTGCCTGTGATGCGCGCAAGGAGGATGAGGTGATCGCGCTGATCGAGCAGATCGAAAGCGAGCTGGGTCCGATTGAAGCCTTCGTGTTCAACATCGGCGCCAATGTGCCTTGCAGCATCCTCGAAGAAACCGCACGCAAATATTTCAAGATCTGGGAGATGGCCTGCTTCTCAGGCTTCCTGAATGCCCGGGAAGTGGCCAAGCGCATGGTGACCCGCCAGCGCGGGACTATCCTGTTTACCGGTGCCACAGCCGGGTTACGCGGCGCCGCCGGCTTCGCTGCCTTCGCCGGCGCCAAGCACGGCATTCGCGCCCTCGCTCAAAGCATGGCGCGCGAGCTTGGCCCGATGAACATCCATGTAGCTCACGTGGTAGTAGATGGCGCCATCGACACCGACTTCATCCGCGACAACTTCCCAACCAAATACGCACTCAAGGACCAGGATGGCATCCTTGATCCCGAGCATATCGCCGACAACTATTGGCACCTGCACAGCCAGCCACGGGACGCCTGGACCTTCGAACTGGACCTGCGCCCCTGGAATGAAACCTGGTAAGCACGCCTACATAACAATAAGCAGCGAGCATCCGACATGAACAAAACCCTGGAATTTTTCTTCGACCTCGGCAGCCCCACCACCTACCTGGCCTACACCCAACTACCTGGAATCTGTGCCGAAACCGGCAGCCAGCTGGCGTACCAACCCATCCTGCTGGGTGGCATCTTCAAAGCCACCGGCAATGCCTCGCCCATCACCATTGCGGCCAAGGGCCGCTACATGCTGCAAGACTTGGCACGTTACGCCAAGCGTTACGGTGTGCCCCTCACGTTCAACCCGCACTTCCCTATCAACACCCTGACACTGATGCGCGCCGTCACCGGCATTCAATTGCACCAGCCAGAGCGTTTTATCGACTTCATCGACTGCCTGTTCCGGGCCTTATGGGTGGATGGACGCAACCTGGGTGATCCGGCAGTCGTCGCGCAGGTCCTGGCGGAACACGGCTTCGATCCGGCCCAGGTGCTGGAATTGACCCAGGATGAGGCAGTAAAGGACGCCCTCAAGCACAAGACCGAAGAAGCGATTGCCCGTGGCGTGTTTGGTGCGCCTAGCCTGTTTGTCGGTCAACAACTGTTCTTCGGCCAGGATCGCCTGGATTTTGTCCGCGAAGCCTTGAGTTAACACCAGCATCCTGCTCGCAGGCCCAGACCTGCGAGCAGTCAGCCCTTATATCGCGGCCGTACGCACTTGCAACCACTCAAGCGCGGCGCCACTGAGCAACGGGCTCAAGCGTTGACGCACCTCAGCGTGGTAGTCGTTGAACCACTGCCGCTCCTCGATCGTCAACAATGACGGTACCAGGCAACGGGTATCGATCGGGCACAGCGTCAGGGTTTCGAACTTGAGGAACTCACCGAACTCGGTCTTATCCGCCTCCCGGTTCAACACCAGGTTCTCGATACGCACCCCCCAACGCCCCGGACGATAAGTGCCCGGTTCAATGGAGGTGATCATTCCCGGCTGCATCGCGGTTTGCGGCGCGGCCGCAGCCTGGTAGGCAATCACCTGCGGGCCTTCATGGACATTGAGAAAGTAGCCAACCCCGTGACCGGTGCCATGACCGTAATCCACACCTTCAGCCCAGATCGGCGCACGGGCGATGGCGTCCAGCAACGGAGAGAGAATGCCCTTGGGAAATTGCGCGCGCGACAGGGCAATCACGCCCTTGAGCACACGGGTGCAATCGCGCTTCTGCTCTTCGCTCGGCGTGCCGATTGGCACCATGCGCGTGATATCAGTGGTGCCGCCCAGGTACTGGCCACCTGAGTCGATCAACAGCAGGCCATCACCCTCGATCACCGCGTGCTCTTCTTCCGTGGCGTGGTAATGGGGCATCGCGCCATTGCCGTTGAACGCGGCGATGGTATTGAAACTCAGCGACACATAATCGGGGCGCCGGGTTCGTGCGGCAGTCAGGTGTTCATCGATTGTCAGCTCAGTGATGCGCTCGCGCCCCAGGGCCGAGTCCAGCCAGGCGAAAAACTCGCACAAGGCCGCACCATCCTGTTCCATCGCCCGGCGAATATGCTCAGCATCCGCCAGGCTTTTGCGAGACTTGGCCAGCGTGGTCGGGTTGAGCCCTTCCACCAGCTTGACGCCACTGCCCAGGTTATCCAGCAACCCGGCAGTCACGCGTGCTGGATCCACCTGCAGGCTGGCACCGTCCGGCACTTCAGCCAGGGCCGCCGCCACTTCACTATAGTCACGCAGTGTCACGCCATCCTGTTCCAGCACCCCACGCAACGAGGCATCGACCTTGCCGAGGGCAACAAATAGCGTTGCCTGCTGCTGGTTGATCAGGGCGAACGACACAAACACCGGGTTGAACGAAACATCTGCACCGCGCAGGTTGAACAGCCAGGCAATGTCATCCAGGGTGGCAATGAAATGCCAATCGGCGCCTTTGTCCTTCAGGCTGGCGCGCAGTGCCGCGAGCTTTTCGCCTCGGCTGACGGTGGCCTGGGGCGGCAGGTGCTGGTAGATCGGCTGGTTTGGCAGCTCGGGACGGTCAGTCCAGACCTCACTCAACAAATCGATATCAGTACGCAGGCAAGCGCCACGCTCCGCCAACTTGCTGCCCAGGGTGCGGGCCGATGCAACGGCCATCACCGCGCCGTCCACTGCCACTACCCCACCTTCTGGAGTGTTCTCACCCAACCATTCCAACGGGCCGGGCTGCCCCGGTTGCAGCTTCACCAACTCAATACCGCTGCCGTCCAGCTCCTTGCTCGCCTGCTCCCAGTAACGGCTGTCAGCCCAGACACCGGCAAAATCAGCCGTAACGATCAGCGTGCCTACCGAACCATGAAACCCCGACAACCACTGCCGCCCCTGCCAGTAACCCGGCAGGTATTCGGACAGGTGCGGATCGGCCGATGGCACCAGCAGGGCATCGATGCCCTCGCGCTTCATCAACTCGCGGGTATGCGCCAGGCGCTGGGGAACCGTTCCATGGGTCAAAGGCTGCGTACTCATCTTGTCTCCTGCTAACCACTAATAATTTTTATATGTTTCAAACCGCCCAGAAGGCCGGTGCGCTGGCCAGCGAGCTCTTGATCAATTGCACCGCCTGATCGATATCCTGCTCGGTGGTGAAGCGCCCCAAGCTCAGGCGAATGGTGCGACCGGCGCTGCGCGCATCATGCCCCAGGGCAAGCAATACATGGGACGGCGCATTGCTTGCCGAATTACAGGCAGAGGTCGCCGAAAACGCGATACCGGCGCTCAAGGCCGCCGAATTGAACTCACCCTCGCTGAACGTCAGGCTCAAGGTGTGGGGAATGCGCTGGGTGGCACTGCCGTTCAGGCGCACGCCGGGGATAGCCAGCACTTGCTCCAGCAGACGCTGGCGCAGGGCGACAATCCCCACCGACTCTTCAGCAAAAAATTGCCCGGCCAACGCAAAGGCACTGCCCATGCCTGCAATCTGGTGGGTCGCCAGGGTACCCGAGCGCAGCCCACCTTCATGACCACCCCCGTGGATCTGTGCGGTGACGTTCTGCTGCGCCCGCGGCCCGACATACAACGCACCGATGCCTTTGGGGCCATACAGCTTGTGTGCAGAAAACGACATAAGGTCGACCGGCCAGCGCGCCAGGTCGATCTCGACCTTGCCCGCCCCTTGCGCCGCATCCACATGCAGCAGTGCGCCATGCTCACGCACTCGCGCGCCAATGGCCGGGATGTCGTTGAGCGTACCCAGTTCGTTGTTGACCAGCATCAACGACACCAGGAACGTGTCTTCACGCAGTGCCTGGCTGACCGCCTCGGCGGTGATCAGGCCATCGGCGTCCGGCACCAGGTAGGTCACGGCAACCCCGGCCTCCTGCAGTTGGCGCGCGGTGTCCAGCGTCGCCTTATGCTCGATCTGGCTGGTGATGATATGACCACCGGCCACGCCCCGCGCCTGGGCCACGCCCTTGAGCGCCAGGTTGTTGGATTCGGTGGCGCCCGAGGTCCAGACGATCTGTTCGGGCTGGGCGCCGACCAGCTCCGCCACCTGCCGACGCGCCTGCTCGACCGTGTGCCGGGCCTGTTGGCCAAACGCATGGGAGCTGGATGCAGGGTTACCGAAATTGGCGTTGAAACCCAGGCACTCGACCATGGCCTGGATGACTCGCTCATCCACCGGTGTGGTGGCGGCGTAGTCGAAATACAAAGGACGTTTATTCATGACGTTTAAAGACCCGCAGAGCATGTTCCCGAGATCAGCGTCCCAGGGGCAGCGACCAGTACAGAGATCGTCAGGTTAACCCGATCGGATGCCGTTAAAGAATTGAAAAGTGCGTAGGAACGCTCCTGAAATTGAGCTTAACAGGCTCGATGAAAAGGATGGAAAACAAAAAGCCCGAAGTTCCTGCGAAGAACTTCGGGCTCGGGACCACCGCCAACGCTTTTAGCTGGGACGGTCATGCAACATCACGTTGCGCTCTGCGTTCATTTCACCCTGGCGATCAAAGCCAAAAGGTGTCTGTGGCTGGGCAGACAGCTCGGCTTTCTTCTGTTGATATTCGTCAAACGACAAGCCACGGCGGTTAAGCCCTTCCATCGCCAACTGCTTGGCCTCCTCGGCGGTGTAGGGCCGCAACTCGGGTGCCGGAGGGGAGGCGCAACCGGCAAGCAAAGAGGCAACCAGCAACAAGGCAACAGTGAGGTAGTGGTTCATGGCGAAGGTCCTGCGAATCGGGCGTCAAGGCAATGAACACAGGCTACTCCCACGCCTTTGCAGGGAAAAATCATCCGCTGTGATAGTCGCTATCAGCCAATCCGACATATTCCTTATGGATCTATAAATAGAGAAATACGTTCGTTTACGGAATAAACCAGACGTTCTATAACGGTCCCCCAACGCCGCAACTGTTGTTTCCACAACTGTTGGCCGGGCAACACTCTCTGTTGAACATCGCTCAAGGACTTGTCATGGATGTTTTCTGGTTTCTTCCGACCCATGGCGACGGCCATTTCCTGGGGACTACCCAGGGTGCGCGCCCAGTCACCCTCAACTATCTGAAGCAAGTAGCCCAGGCCGCCGATAACCTCGGCTACCACGGCGTGCTGATTCCCACCGGCCGCTCCTGCGAAGACTCCTGGGTGATTGCCTCGGCACTAGTGCCCTTGACCGAACGCCTGCGCTACCTGGTGGCAATCCGCCCGGGGATCATCTCGCCCACCGTGTCCGCGCGCATGGCCGCCACCCTCGACCGCCTGTCCAACGGCCGACTGCTGATCAACGTGGTGACCGGCGGCGATCCCGATGAAAACCGTGGTGACGGCAGCTTCCTCGACCACAGTGAACGTTATGAGGTGACCGATGAATTCCTCAAGATCTGGCGTCGAGTATTGCAAGGCGAGTCCGTGGACTTTGAAGGTAAACACCTGAAGGTGCAGAACGCCAAGGCCCTTTATCCGCCGGTTCAGAAACCTTACCCGCCGCTATACTTCGGCGGCTCGTCCGATGCGGCCCACGATCTCGCCGCCGAACAGGTCGACGTGTACCTGACCTGGGGCGAACCGCCCGCAGCCGTCGCCGAGAAACTCGCCGATGTACGCGAACGTGCGGCGCGCCATGGTCGCACCGTCAAGTTCGGCATCCGCCTGCATGTGATTGTGCGCGAAACCGAAGACGAAGCCTGGCAGGCAGCAGCCAAGTTGATCGAACACATCAGCGACGAGACCATCGCCGCCGCGCAAAAATCCTTCTCGCGCTTTGACTCCGAAGGCCAGCGCCGCATGGCCGCCCTGCACGATGGGCGGCGCGACAACCTGCAAATCGCCCCCAACCTGTGGGCCGGCGTCGGCCTGGTACGCGGAGGCGCCGGCACCGCGCTGGTAGGCAACCCACAACAAGTGGCCGAGCGGATCAAGGAATACGCCGACCTGGGCATCGAGAGCTTCATCTTCTCCGGCTACCCGCACCTGGAAGAAGCCTATCGCTTTGCCGAGCTGGTATTCCCGCTGCTGCCCGAACCCTACGCCAGCCTGACCGGACGCGGCATCACCAACCTTACCGGGCCGTTCGGCGAAATGATCGCCAACGATGTGCTGCCTGCCACCGCAAAAGCCTGACCCACCTTTGTAGGAGCCGGCATGCCGGTGCCTACAGCGCATGTGATTTTTCAGGAGCACCGCGTGCCAGCCAAACCCCATAGCGTCCTGCCATCCCCTTTGCAAACCGCCAAGCTGCTGGCCGCCGAGTTCGCCCTCAGCGCCGTAGAGCGTGACGAGCGCGGCGGCACGCCCAAGGCCGAGCGCGATGCCCTGCGCCACAGTGGCCTGCTGGCACTGAGCATTCCCACCCAGTACGGCGGCCTTGGCGCACGCTGGAGCGAAACCCTGGAGGTCGTGCGCGAGTTCGCCAAGGTCGACAGCTCCATCGCCCACGTCTTCGGCTTCCATCATCTGATGCTGGCCACCGTGCGCCTGTTTTCCCGCCCAGAGCAATGGCAGCCCTGGTTCGAACAGACCGCCCGCAAGCACTGGTTCTGGGGCAATGCCCTCAACCCCCTGGATACGCGCACGGTGGTCAAGGACTTTGGCGGCTGGCGCGAATTCTCCGGAAAAAAGAGCTTCTGCTCCGGCGCCAGCGACTCACAGATGCTGATCGCCTCGGCAGTCGATGAAAGCGCCGGCGGCAAGCTGCTGATCGCCGCCATCCCCAGCGCACGCAGCGGCATCACCGTGCACAACGACTGGAACAGTATCGGCCAACGCCAGACCGACAGCGGCAGCACCAGCTTCGAGCGCGTCAGGGTCGAAGAGTCGGAACTGTTGCTGGACCCCGGTCCCCTGAGCACACCGTTCGCCTGCCTGCGTCCGCTGATTGCCCAACTGACGTTCACCCAAATGTTCCTCGGCATTGCCGAAGGCGCGTTTGAGGAAGCGCGTGACTACACCCTCGCCGAAACACGGCCCTGGCATAAATCCAGCGTCCAGGATGTGCGTCAGGACCCTTATGTGCTCAGCCACTACGGCGAATTCTGGGTCGCACTCGAAGGCGTGCGCCTACTGGTACAACGGGCCGCCGAGCTGCTGGACCAGGCCTGGGCCAAGGGCCCTGCCTTGAGCGAACACGAGCGTGGGCAACTGGCGATTGCCATCGCCACGGCCAAGGTCGCCGCCACCCGCAACGGCCTGGAGCTGTGCAGCCGCCTGTTTGAGGTCACCGGCGCCCGCTCCACCCACGCCTCGCTGCGCCTGGACCGCCACTGGCGCAACCTGCGCACCCAAAGCCTGCACGACCCGGTGGACTACAAACTCCACGAATTGGGCGACTGGGCCTTGAACCAGTCCCTGCCGACGCCAACGTTCTATTCCTAGAGGTGCCCATGCAGCTTTTGACCCTACCGCCCTCGCCCGCCCTCGCCACGTCGATTCGCGCCACCGCGCAAGTCTTCGAAGACCCCAAGTCCCAGGCCCTGCTCGCGCATATCCAGCAAGTGGCCCCCAGCGAAGCCAGCGTGCTGATCATCGGCGAAACCGGCACCGGTAAAGAGCTGGTGGCCCGCCACATCCACAACCTCAGCGCCCGGGGCAACCGGCCCTTCGTGGCGGTCAATTGTGGGGCGTTTTCCGAATCCCTGGTGGAAGCGGAGTTATTCGGCCATGAAAAAGGCGCGTTCACTGGCGCCCTCAGCGCCAAGGCCGGCTGGTTCGAAGAGGCCGACGGCGGCACCTTGTTCCTCGATGAGATCGGTGATCTGCCCATGGCCATCCAGGTCAAGCTGCTGCGCGTCCTGCAAGAGCGCGAAGTGGTGCGCCTGGGCTCACGCAAGAGCATTGCCATTGACGTGCGGGTACTGGCGGCGACCAATGTGCAACTGGAAAAGGCCATCAACGCCGGGCATTTCCGTGAAGACCTGTATTACCGCCTGGACGTGGTCAGCCTGGAACTGAGCCCGTTGCGCGAACGCCCCGGCGACATCCTGCCCCTGACCCGCCACTTTATCGACGCCTACAGCCAGCGCCTGGGCTACGGCCCCATCACCATCAGCCCCGAGGCCGAGCAAAAGCTCAGGAGCTACAGTTGGCCGGGCAATATCCGCGAGTTGGAAAACGTCATTCATCACACCTTGCTGATTTGCCGCAACGGTGTGATCGAGCGCGACGACCTGCGCCTCTCGAATATGCGCATCGAGCGCCAGGACGACAGCCAGCACGGGGTCGACAATAGTGCCGAAGCCTTATTGGAGCGGGCCTTCCAGAAGCTGTTTGACGAACAGGCCGGCGCACTCCATGAGAAGGTCGAAGACGCGCTGCTACGCGCCGCCTACCGTTTCAGCCACTACAACCAGGTGCACACCGCCAACCTGCTGGGCCTGAGCCGCAATGTCACGCGCACACGCCTGATCAAGATCGGCGAACTGGCGGTCAACAAGCGCCGCCCCGGGGAAAACCTGCAAGGCGAACGCATGTTGCATCTATCGATATAAGTTGCACGCCAGTGCATTGTCGGCGCTGCGCTCGATACTGCGCAGCACCTGGAATGAACCGAAGGTCACGGCCGTGGCCTGGTGGGCGCAAATCAAGGTCCAGAAGTCCCCGCCCTCGCACTCCAGGCGATTGAACGCCGCATCGCCATCTTCGCGGGTCTGCCATTGCAGGTAGTTGAGCACGCGCCGTCCATCATCACTGACCTGCACACTGGCACTCAAAAAACCCTCATGGCCTTGGGCCAGGCGCTCGGTCTGCTCAGACAGCGCCGACACCAGGGCGGACTGCTGGCGAGGCTCGATCTGAAACTCGATTAATTGGGTAAACCCATGACTTTTCGCGCAAGTCTGCATGACAAATCCCCTTTAGTTGTAGGTGCCGTGCAGGGTAAGACCTCTAGTTAAGTCAAGGTCAAGCCTCTGTTGGAGAAAATGTTCAGGACGCCGTTACAGCACGGTCGTCGGCTGCCAGGAGGCGACGAAAAACTTGGCCTATAGTGAGGAAACCGGAAAAACCGGGCCCCTGAACAACCATCAAGGAGAGCGAAATGAGCGTCAAACCTATCCCCGAGGGCTATCACAGCATCACGCCCTACTTGGGTATCGACAAGGCCGCTGAAGCCATCGAGTTCTACAAGAAGGCCTTCGGTGCCACCGTTGTCATGCGCCTGGATATGCCCGATGGCAAGGTCGGCCATGCCGAGCTGCGCATTGGCGACTCGCCGATCATGCTGGCGTCACCTTGTGCCGAAATGCCGCTTGGCACCCCTGGAGAGCATCCTGCCAGTGTTGGCTTGCACCTCTATGTGGCGGACGTCGACGCGCAGTACAAACAAGCGATCGCGGCCGGCGGTACAGGCATTTGCGAACCCGAGGATCGGTTCTACGGCGATCGCTCGGGCACAGTGAAAGATCCCTTCGGGCATGTCTGGTTCCTTGCCACCCATACCGAAGAACTGACCGAGGAACAGATCCGCCAGCGCGCCAAGGAGCTGTTCGCCTAACCCCAATCACCTGTAGGAGCCGGCTTGCCGGCGAAAAACCCGAGAACAATAGCAACAGGTAACCCGCGTAATCGTTAGAGATTTTCGCTGGCGAGCCAGCTCCTACATGTGTTTGTTGCGCATTGGAAACATTTGCTTTCATTTCCGCCTTAGGGTTTTGCGATTCTCATCCGTCTTAACTTAGATACAGCCCGTCGCGTAAGCAAAAGCTACGACCGGCCTTTCCCGGGCCTTTTCTGCCCCCCTCCGATCAAGACCCTCCTAGACATGTCGAAGAAGTCACGCTCCAAACTCTGGTTTCTCGTACACAGCTGGCTGGCATTGCCCATCTGGTTCTTCGTACTGATCGTCTGCGTCACCGGGACCCTGGCGGTGGTCAGCCAGGAAATCGTGTGGCTGGCCAACCCGGAAATGCGCGCCAGCAAGCCGTCGGACGATGCCGAACTGCTCACTTACGACCAAATCCTGGCTGCGATCAAGCAGGCCGAGCCCAAGGCCATTGTCGAGTCCATCGTCCGTCCGGACGAGTCGCACTTTGCCCTCGACGTCGACATCAGCTACCCCGATGGCCGCTCCGTGGCGGTCTACGTCAACCCGTATACGGGGGTCATCCAGGGCATCAGCCCATCGTTCAACTTCCGCCAGTTCACCCGCGCCCTGCATGGCTGGTGGCTGGTGCCGTTCACCAATGGCTTCAGCTGGGGCTGGTACCTGGTGTCATTCCTTGGGTTGCCGATGCTCGCATCGCTGGTCACTGGCCTGGTGGTGTACAAGCGGTTCTGGAAAGGTTTCTTCAAGCCCACCCTGCGTTTCAAGCACGGCGCGCGGATTTTCTGGGGGGATTTCCACCGTCTGAGCGGCATCTGGTCGATCTGGTTTATCGCGGTGATCTCCATCACCGGCACCTGGTTCTTGATCCAGGCGATTCTCTCGGACAACCAGATCACCATCTCCAGCGAGGCCGTCGTGCCGGTGATCGCCCGGGACAAAGTGCCGTTGTCGGCGCCTGGCGTACCGCCACCGACGATCGCGCTGGACGATGCCATCAACATCGCCAGCCAGCGCATCCCGGGGTTCGACGTCAGCTTCGTCGGCCTGCCGAGCAATGCCTACAGCCACCTGAGTATCGGCGGCCGTGGCTGGTACCCGCTGATGTTCCAGACCGCCGATATCAACCCCTACAACGGTGAAATTGCCGCCACACACCTGCTGTCCGACCGCTCGGGCCTGGAGTTCGTCACCGAGTCCATGCGCCCGTTGCACACCGGCGACTTTGGCGGGATCTGGATCAAGCTGGTCTGGTTCTTCTTCGGCCTGTTGCTGAGCATGATGGTGCTCAGCGGTCTGTTGATCTGGAGCAAGCGCACCGCCCTGGCTACGCTGCACGCTCTCAAGCGCAGCAGCAAGGCTACGCGCAACCCTACGCCAGCCAACCCCATCGGCGCCCTGCAGGCTGAAACTTCGGAGGGCAAGTAATGAGCAAGGCCACCACCGTACAAGCGCCCTCGCCGCTGCGCGCCTTCTGGCTCAAATGGCGGTTCCACATCAATATCCTGTTGTTGCTGGTACCCCTGGGCTTTATGCCCAAGTACTTTGCCGACGCTGCGCTGTTTCGCGGCGACGCCGGCCTGGGCGAGCGCGAGATAGGCGAGGTGCAGGTCGGCCCATGGAGCATCACCCTGGCTGAGCTACGCAATGAAGCGCCCCGCCCCAATCCGGCCGGGCCGATGAAATCCTTCAATGCCGCCCTGTGCGCCACCTGTGGCGATCAGGTCAAGGCCACTTACCTGCGCATCGGCAAACCCCGCAGCCTGCGGGCCGCCGGAGTGATTTTCTTCGGTACCCCGTACCGCATGGGCGCCGCCCTGCCAATCCCCGAACGCACCCCGCCCGACGCCGAACTGTGGATCACCATGGAAGGCTGGGACGGCAGCATGCAACAGGCTTCCATTCCCTTGAGTCAGGCTTCGCCTGCCACTGTCGCCTGGTTGAACAAGCAAGGAGTCAAACCATGAACCTACTGCGCCTGACCCGCACCTGCGCCGTGCTGGCCCTCAGCCTGGGTGCGAGCAACTACGCCCTGGCCCACAACCCGATGTGCGAATGCAAGGAAATCCCCGGCGAGCAGATCCAGTGCACGGGCGGCTTCTCCGATGGCAGCGGCGCGCCCGGCGTGACCCTGGATGTGATCGGCTACGACGAAACCATCCTGGTACCCGGCAAGCTGGGGGCCGACTCGACGTTGACCTTCAAGAAACCTGCCAGCGAGTTCTACGTGCTGTTTGACGCCGGTCCCGGCCACGTTGTCGAGATCGACCAAGCGGATATCCAGGCACCATGACCCGCGTGAGCCCAGGCAACACCCAGGTTGTCCGGCCGGCCGGTGCCGGCCACGAGACCCTCTACGTCCTGTTGCTGTGCCTGATTATCCTGGCCGTCGCCGGCACCGTGGTGTCGCTGCATGGCGAAACCCAGGAAGTCGCGGCTGTGCCCAGCCACCAACTGGACGCCCGTCGCGACTTGAGCGCCGCCGAGCAAGGCATCTACGCCGACCTGCGGGTGACCCTGGATGAAATCCAGTTGCTGGCGCAGGAACAAAGCGCGCTGCCGACGCCCACACAACTGGCCGAAGAAGGCTTCGCGCCCTTCGCCCAGGACGCCAGTTCGGTCAGCCGTGGCGACCACCGCTGGCAGTTGTTGGCGCCTTCTGCGTACCTGGGCTTGAGCCAGGCCAATGACACCAGCGGTTCACTGCTGATGCGCGTGAACGGTAGCGAGCCGGATATCTGGCTCAACCGCAGCGCCAATCTGGCTGCCCCCACCGACCTGAGCGACCAGGGGCTGATCGCCGCTGGCTGGCAGCAGGTCGTTGCGCAATTCGACGCTGGCGTCACCCGCCAGCATCGCCACTGAATTCACGCTGTCTCCGAGAGAAGATCGATTACCCATGTCTATGTCATCTCCCTTGCTCCGCCTGCTGCTGGTGGGCCTGTTCAGCGTCTTGCTGACCCCACTGGCCAATGCCGAGGCGGCCAAGCGCCTGCGTATCGGTATCACCCTGCACCCTTACTACAGCTACGTGGCGAACATCGTCGGCGACAAGGCCGAAGTGGTGCCGCTGATTCCGGCCGGCTTCAACCCCCATGCCTACGAGCCGCGCGCCGAAGATATCAAGCGCATTGGCACCCTAGACGTGATCGTGCTCAATGGCGTTGGCCATGATGACTTTGCCGACCGCATGATCGCCACCAGCGAGCGCCCGGACATCCCGGTGATAGAAGCCAACGCCAATGTGCCGTTGCTGGCGGCCACCGGCAACGCGGCCCGTGGCGCCGGCAAGGTGGTCAACCCGCACACCTTCCTGTCCATCAGCGCCTCCATTGCCCAGGTCAACAACATCGCCCGGGAACTGGGCAAGCTCGACCCGGACAACGCCAAGGCCTACACCCAGAATGCCCGCGCCTATGGCAAGCGCCTGCGCCAGATGCGCGCCGATGCCCTGGCCAAACTCACCAGCGCGCCCAACGCCGACCTGCGCGTGGCCACGGTGCATGCCGCCTACGACTACCTGTTGCGCGAGTTCGGCCTGGAAGTGACCGCCGTAGTGGAACCGGCCCATGGCATCGAGCCAAGCCCGAGCCAACTGAAAAAAACCATCGACCAACTGCGCGAGCTGGACGTGAAGGTGATCTTCTCGGAGATGGATTTCCCGTCCTCCTACGTCGATACCATCCAGCGCGAGTCGGGGGTCAAGCTGTACCCGCTGTCGCATATTTCCTACGGTGAATACAGCGCCGAGAAATATGAAGTGGAAATGACCGGCAACCTCAATACCGTGGTCCGCGCCATTCAGGAGTCGGGGGCATGACGGCGGCTGAACACCTGAATGTGGCCAGCATCGGCCCAACGATTGAGTTCGAAAACGTCTCGCTGACCCTGGGCCGTACCGCGATCCTCGATAACGTCAGCTTCCAGGTGCAACCGGGCAGTATCCACGCCCTGGTCGGCCCCAACGGCGGCGGCAAGAGTTCGCTGATCAAGACGCTGCTGGGGCAGACCCCGCACCAGGGCCAACTGAGCCTGCATTGGCCGGGTACTCCCGGCACCATCGGCTACGTGCCCCAGGCCTTGGAATTCGACCGGGGCCTGCCGATGACCGTCGATGACTTCATGGCCGCGATGTGCCAGCGGCGCCCGGCCTTTCTCGGCCTGTCCCGGCATTACGCCGGCGCAATTGGCGAGGCGCTGGAGCGCGTGGGCATGCAAGACAAGCGCAAGCGTCGCATGGGCGCGCTGTCCGGCGGTGAGCGCCAGCGAGTGTTGCTGGCCCAGGGCTTGATCCCGGCGCCGCAACTGTTGGTGCTCGATGAACCGATGTCGGCCCTCGACGAAGCCGGGATCCAGGTGTTCGAACGCCTGCTGGGCGACTGGCGCCAGGCCGGGATCACCGTGCTGTGGATCGAACACGACCTGGAGGCCGTCGGTCGCCTGGCGGACCGTGTCACCGGCCTGAACCGCCGCTTGCTGTTCGACGCCACGCCCAAAGAGGCACTGACCCCGGAGCGCCTGCTGACGCTGTTTTCCACTCACCCACGGAGCGCAGCCCAATGAGCTACGAAGCCTTTCGCTTGATGGTCCAGGGCTGGGCCTCGTCCGGCTACCTGCCGGAAGCCCTGGCCTATGGGTTTGTGGTCAACGCCCTGCTCGCCGGCCTGCTGATCGGCCCGGTGCTGGGTGGCCTGGGCACGCTGGTGGTGGTCAAACGCTTTGCGTTCTTCTCCGAAGCTGTCGGCCACGCCGCACTCACCGGCGTGGCCGTGGGCATTCTGCTGGGGGAACCCTACACCGGGCCTTACGGCAGCCTGTTCGGTTACTGCCTGTTGTTCGGCATCCTGCTCAACTACCTGCGCAACCGCACCGGCCTGGCCCCCGATACGCTGATCGGCGTGTTCCTCTCGGTGTCCCTGGCGCTGGGCGCAAGCCTGTTGCTGATCCTGGCGGGCAAGATCAACGTGCACATCCTGGAGAACGTGCTGTTTGGTTCGGTCCTGACCGTCAACGGCAATGACCTGCTGGTGCTGGCGATTGTCGGGTCACTGGTGATGGCCCTGGCGCTGCCGCTGTACAACCGCATCATGCTCGCCAGCTTCAACCCACAGCTGGCCGCCGTGCGTGGTGTGGCCGTGAAGACCCTGGACTACCTGTTCGTGATCCTCGTGACCCTGATCACCGTGGCGGCAGTCAAGGTCATCGGCGCGATCCTGGTGGGTGCCCTGCTGGTGATTCCGGCCGCTGCGGCGCGCCTGTTGAGCCAGTCGCTCAAGGGGTTCTTCTGGATCTCGGTGGTGATTGCCACGGTCAGCACCCTGTGCGGGATTCTGCTGCCGATCATCTTCGACCTGCCCATCCCGTCCGGTGCCGCGATCATCCTTGTCGCCGGCATCGCCTTCGCCCTGGCCGCCATTGCGCGCGGCACGGTCCCCAGCCTGAAAGGGAATCTTGGATAATGCGCCCTGTTCTACGCCCCCTGGCCCTGGCCATCGCTTGCCTGATCAGCCCTGCGCTGCTGGCAGCCGCCCCTGCCAAACCACTGCCGGCCGCCGCCCAATCGGCCAAACCGGTCAAGGTCCTGGCGGCCTTGCCCGTAACCTACGGCCTGGCCGAAACCCTGCTCAAGGGCACCCAGGTCAAGCTTGAACGCGCGGCCCCGGCCAACCTGCCGGGTTCGCGCCAGACCTCCTACTTTACCGGCCGCGGTGCGCCGGCCCTGCACACCCTGGCGCTGGACGCCGACGCCGCGATCGGCCTGCGTTCGCTGTGGCCGGATGACCCGCTGTACCCCGTGGCCCGACGCAGCAATATCCGCATCGTCGAAGTGGACGCCGCGCGCCCGGTAGACGGTGGTTTGCCGGGCGTGGCCCTGCAACCAGGGACGGTGGATGGCCTCAACAGCCAGCCGTGGCAATCGAGCAACAACCTGGGGCGCATGGCCGATGTCATGGCCGCCGACCTGAGCCGCCTGGCGCCTGGCGCCAAGGCACAAATCGACAGCAACCTGGCCAGCCTCAAGCAACGCCTGCTCAAGCTCACTGCCGACAGCGAGGCACGCCTGGCCCAGGCCGACAACCTGAGCGTGGTCAGCCTGAGCGATCATTTTGCTTATCTGGTGAGTGGGTTGAACCTGGAGTTGGTCAGCACCGATCCGCGACCGGATACCGAATGGTCCGCCGAGGCGTTGCAAACATTGACGACCAGCCTGAAGGACAACGACGTGGCACTGGTACTGCACCATCGTCAACCGACTGAGGCAGTGAAAACGGCCATCAGCGCGGGGGGATCGAAGCTGCTGGTGCTGAGCACTGACGGCGCAGACCCGGTGGCGGAACTGGAAGGGAATGTGGATCAGGTGATCAAGGCGTTGGCGCCCTGAAAGCACTGCAATACCTATGTGGGAGCGGGCTTGCCCGCGATGGCGGTGTATCAGTCAACTAATGTATCGACTGACACTTTGCCATCGCGGCATAGGTATCTACACAACTACGCCGCAACGCCTAAATCCAGGCAGATAGCGCAGTTGTGGCGAGCGGGCTTGTCGGGACGCCGCATCGCCACGGGGAGTTCGTCAGTTTCTGAAAGTTGTGTAGATACCTATGGCCATCGCGGCATGAGTATCTACACAACTCTCTGATACTTCTGGGCTCTGGGTTTTGCGCTGATGTAGGGGGCATATCCATTGCTGCGGTAACGGCGGCCATGGGTTCCGCCCTTACGGCGGCTCACTTTTGAACAGCGCAAAAGTAAGCAAAACGCTCTTGCCCCACCACTCGGCACCTCGCCTAGGCTCGGTGTGCCCGTAATCCGACATTGATTTGGGGGGCCGCCGCGATGGGCCATCCATGGCCCAGCGCGGCTAAACCGGCGTCCTGCCGGTTTACCCCCCAAATCAATATCGGAT
>NZ_VFEV01000067.1 GCF_007858275.1 Pseudomonas proteolytica | reverse complement strand
TATGTGGACATTGTGCAATCGGACAAGGACGTAATCCAAAACGGAAAATCAAACCTAGCCCAATGAATTCAATGGGTTAAGAACATAAACAACAAAAGGATATCCGCATGAATGATCTGATTGCCTACCACCTCGAAGACGGTATCGCGACCCTGACCTTGAGCAACGGTAAGGTCAATGCCATTTCCCCTGCCGTGGTCAGTGCGTTTAATGAAGCGCTGGACCAGGCCGAGAAGGATCGCGCGGTGGTGATCATCACCGGTACGCCGGGGATTCTGTCCGGTGGTTATGATTTGAAGGTGATGACGGCCGGCCCTAAAGAAGCGGTCAGCCTGGTGACGTCGGGCTCGACCCTGGCGCGCCGTCTGTTGTCGCACCCCTTCCCGGTGATTGTGGCGTGCCCAGGGCATGCGGTGGCCAAGGGGGCGTTCCTGTTGTTGTCGGCCGATTACCGGATTGGTGTCGAGGGGCCATTTAGCATTGGCCTGAATGAAGTCATGATCGGCATGACCATGCACCACGCTGGCATTGAATTGGCACGTGATCGCCTGCGTAAGTCGGCGTTTAATCGTTCGGTGATCAATGCCGAAATGTTCACCCCGCAGGAGGCATTGAATGCCGGTTTCCTCGACAAGGTGGTAGCGCCAGAGGAGTTGCACGCGGCGGCCCTGGAAGCAGCGCGGCAGTTGAAGAAGATCAATATGAACGCTCACAAGCACACCAAGCTGAAGGTGCGTAAAGGCCTGTTGGACCTGCTGGATAACGCGATCATCCAGGACCAGGAGCATCTGGGCTGAGTCACCCACGCCTGTATCAAATAAAGCCCGACCACGTGTCGGGCTTTTTCTTATGTGCCATTCAGAATTGCCTTGCAACCGCTCTAGATGGCATCTGTCTCAATCTGTTGAAACATGTACTTAAACATCGCCCATCTCCTACCTCTACAGGGGTAATTGCCGAATACAGTGCACGTCCGTACACTGCGCCACCTTTTGTCCCGATGGTCCGTGTCGATGCTCTATTTTTTACGCATGTTATTGATGGGCCTGCATTTTCTGATCGCCGGTGTTCTGGGGGTGTTGCTGGGTGTGTGCCGGCCGTTCAACCCGGATAACAGCCGCCTGTGCGCGCGCCTCTATGCACTGCCGGCCATGTGGATCCTGCGGCTGCGGGTCAAGGCGCAAGTGGACTCGCTGCGCAACAAGCCCAGCAGCTGCGTGATTATTGCCAACCACCAGTCCAACTACGATTTGTTCGTGTTCGGCAACGTAGTGCCCTACCGCACCGTGTGTATCGGCAAAAAAAGCCTGAAGTGGGTGCCGCTGTTCGGGCAACTGTTCTGGCTGGCGGGCAATGTGTTGATTGACCGTGGCAATGCCCAGAAGGCGCGACGGTCGATGTTGTCCACCACTCGTACCCTGCAACACGAGGACACGTCGATCTGGGTGTTTCCGGAGGGCACCCGCAACCTGGGTGAATCTTTGTTGCCGTTCAAGAAGGGCGCGTTCCAGATGGCGATTGCCGCCGGGGTGCCGATTGTGCCGGTGTGTGTCAGTACCTATGTGAAGCAGATGAAGCTCAATCGCTGGAACAGTGGCGATATTTTGATCCGGTCATTGGCGCCAATTCCTACGACTGGTTTGACGATGGATGACATGCCCGGGCTGATGGAGAAGTGCCGGGGGCAGATGGTCGAGTGTATTGAAGCCATGGATCAAGAACTGCAAAACCGCTGAATCGTAGGAGCTGGCAAGCCGGCTCCTACAATGTGGTGTTTCAGGCTAAGCTGGCCGGTTACTGCCACTTGTAAAGAAGCGATCAGCATTATGGGTAGAGTTGTTGCGGCGGCCGTCTATAGCGCCGGGGAAAAAGTCAGGGATATCACCCTCGATGAAGGCGCCGCCTGGGCGGCCAAGCCCGGTCACTTTGTGTGGATCGGCCTGGAAGAGCCCGACGCCCAGGAGCTGGCCAACCTGCAACGCCAGTTCAACCTGCATGAACTGGCCATCGAAGACGCCCTGGAAAAACACAGCCGGCCGAAGCTGGAGACCTTTGGCGACGCGCTGTTTATCGTGACCTACTCGCCGGTGCGCCACGAGGGCAAGCTGGAGTTTATCGAGACCCATATCTTCGCCGGCAACGGCTATATCATCACCGCCCGCAACGGCCACTCGGCGTCCTATGGCTATGTGCGCCAGCGCTGTGAGGCACGGCCGCTCTTGCTGGAGCACGGGGAAGATTTCGTACTCTATGCGCTGTTGGATTTTGTCACCGAAAACTACCAGCCCGTGAGCGAGGCGATTCACGCCGAGATCGATGCGCTGGAGCACAACGTGTTGTGCAACTCCCTCAATGAGCGCGATATCCAGAACCTGCACGGCCTGCGCCGTGACGTACTGCGGCTGCGCCGGCACGTGGCGCCGATGGTAGAGATCAGCGAGGAACTGCAGAAGCTGAGCTTCCCGTTTATCGACAAGAACATGCGCCCGTACTTCCGTGACGTAGAGATCCACGTCACACGGCAGATGGAAGACCTTTCGACCCTGCGTGACATCGCCAGCCAGACCATCGAGATCGGCGTGCTGCTCGAAGCCTCGCGCCAGAGCGTGGTGCAGCGCAAGTTTGCGGCCTGGGCGGCGATCCTCGCGTTCCCCACGGCAGTGGCCGGGATCTATGGGATGAACTTCCAGAACATGCCGGAGCTGCAATGGCACTACGGCTATTTTGCGGTATTGGGATTTATCGCGGTGGGGTGCACAGGCTTGTGGGCCAGCTTCAAGCGTTCGGGGTGGCTGTAGCCTGACCACCCCGGCAGGCCGGCGTCAGGCAACCTGCGGCTTGTGGGCCACAAAGCGCATCATCCATTCCGCCACGGTGACGCCGTGGTGGTCGCGGGCAAGGCTGGCGACGCCTTGCTGATAGATCTGCTCGCCAAGGTTGAGCTGGCGAATATCGAGCAAGGCCCGGGAGTAGTCGTGGATAAACTCCGGATGCCCCTGGAAGCACAGCACCTGGTCATTGATGTGATAAGCCGCAAACGGGCAGAAATCGCTGGAAGCGATCACCGTGGCGTTTTCCGGCAATGCCGTGACCTGGTCCTGATGGCTGATCAACAGGGTCAGTTCTTCCATCACCGGGCTCATCCACGGAGCCTTGGCGGCCAGTTGATAGTTGTGGGTGCCCACGCCCCAACCCTGGCTCGCGCGCTCGCTCTTGCCGCCCAGCAGCAGCGCCAGCAGTTGATGGCCGAAGCAGATGCCGAGCAGCTTGTCGCCTCGCTCGTAGCGGTTCAGCAGGTAGGCCTTGAGGGTTTCGATCCACGGGTCGGTGGCGAAGGAATCCGCCTTGCTGCCCGTCACCAGGTAGGCATCGAACACCTCGCTGTCATCCGGGTAGTCACCTTGCATCACGTTGTAGACGATGAACTCGGCGGCAATCGGCTGCTGTGAAAACAGGCGCTGGAACATCTGCCCGTAACCTTGATATTGATCGACCAGTTCCGGACGCAGGATATCGGTTTCCAGAATGCAGACGCGTAGCGACATAAAAAATACCTGACACGGTGATGGGAATAACGCACACCCACCAGCCTGCCCTGAAATACCCTTTCAAGGCAAGCCCCACCCACGCCCTGTAGGAACCGGCTTGCCGGCGATGAGGCCCTTGAGTTCAACGTGGAATTCAAGATCGCCATCGCCGGCAAGCCGGCTCCTACGGGGATCGGTGTGTGGCTAGAACGTGGTGCCTTGGGCGGCCTTTTCCAGCAGCAAGGCCGGCGGGTTGAACCGCTCGCCGTATTGCTCGGCCAGGTAACGCGCCCGCGCTACGAAGTCGTTCAGCCCGTACTGGTTGATAAACTGCAACGCCCCGCCGGTCCAGGCGGCAAAGCCGATGCCGAAGATCGAACCGATGTTGGCATCGGCGGTGGACATCAATACGCCCTCCTCCACACACCGTACCGTTTCGATAGCCTGGATAAACAGCAGGCGGTCGCGCACGTCTTGCGCCGAAATCTGCTGGCCGGGTTTTTCAAAGCGCACCTTGAGCTCCGGCCACAGGTATTTCTGGCCACCACTGGGGTACTCGTAGAAGCCACCACCCGCCGCCTTGCCTGGGCGCTTGTACTCATTGAGCAACAGGTCGATCACCGCAAAGGCCGGATGCTCGGGCAGTGCCTTGCCTTCGGCCTGCAGATCCTTGGCTGTCTGCTGGCGGATATGGCTCATCAGGCTGAGGGAAACTTCGTCAGAGATTGCCAGCGGGCCAATCGGCATCCCGGCCTTGCGCGCCTCAGTCTCGATCATCGGCGCAGCCACGCCTTCGCCAAGCAAGGTGATGCCTTCGTTGGTGAAAGTACCAAACACCCGCGAGGTGAAGAAGCCACGGCTGTCATTCACCGCAATCGGGGTTTTCTTGATTTGCAGTACGAAATCAAAACCGCGGGCCAGGGTTTCATCGCTGGTATTGGCGCCCTTGATGATTTCCACCAGCGGCATTTTTTCCACCGGGCTGAAGAAGTGCAGGCCAATAAACTTGCCTTGATCAGGCACCGCGCTCGCCAGGCCGCTGATGGGCAAGGTGGAGGTATTGGAAGCAATCACCGCCTCGCCCCCCACCACACGCTGGGCCGCCGCCGAGACCTTGGCCTTGAGGTCGCGGTCTTCGAATACCGCTTCGATGATCAGGTCGCAACCGGCCAGGTCAGCGTCGCTGTCTGTCGGATGGATCCGCGCCAGGGTGCTGTCGCGCTGCTCAGCCGTCAGTTGCCCACGGCTGACTTTCTTGTCCAGTAGCTCCGCCGAATGGGCCTTGCCCTTCTCTGCCGCCGCCAGCGTCACATCCTTGAGCACCACGTCCACCCCCGCCGATGCGCTGGTGTAGGCAATCCCTGCGCCCATCATGCCGGCACCGAGGATGCCGACCTTGCGCGTGACATACGGCGCAAACCCCGCAGGCCGTGAGCCACCGGCGTTGATCTGGTTAAGCTGGAACCAGAAGGTGCCGATCATGTTCTTCGCCACCTGGCCGGTGGTGAGTTCAGTGAAGTAGCGGGTCTCGATCAGGTGCGCGGTGTCGAAGTCCACTTGGGCGCCTTCCACGGCAGCACAGAGAATTTTCTCCGGCGCTGGGAAGCAACCATTGGTTTTGCTGCGCAGGATCGACGGTGCAATGGCAAGCATCTGCGCAACTTTTGGGTTGGACGGCGTGCCGCCGGGGATCTGGTGGCCCTTGATATCCCAAGGTTGCCTGGCCGCAGGATTGGCCAGGATCCAGGCCCGGGATTTGGCCAGCAGCTCATCACGGTCTGCCGCCAACTCGTCGATCAAGCCCGCTTGCAAGGCCTTTTGCGCGCTGACCTTCTTGCCTTCGAGCAAATACGGCAAGGCCTTCTCCAGGCCCAGCATGCGCACCATGCGTACTACTCCGCCGCCGCCCGGCAGCAGACCGAGGGTCACTTCCGGCAAGCCGATCTGTACGCCAGGATGATCCAGCGCCACCCGATGCTGGCACGCCAGGCACAGCTCCCAGCCACCGCCAAGGGCTGCGCCGTTGATCGCGGCCACTACCGGTTTGCCGAGGGTTTCCAGGCTGCGCAATTGCGCCTTCAGGCCCAGGACCATGTCGTAGAACGCCTTGGCGTGCGGCTTGTCGACTTTGATCAGTTCATTGAGGTCGCCGCCGGCAAAGAAGGTTTTTTTCGCCGAGGTGATGATGACCCCGGCGATCTCATCCTTATCAGCCTCCAGCCGCGCAACAGTGGCGGCCATGGCCTCGCGGTAGTCCGCGTTCATGGTGTTGGCACTCTGGCCAGGCATGTCGAGGGTCAGCACCACGATCTGGTCCTGGCCTTTTTCGTAACGAATGGCATCGGTCATGACAGATTCCTTAGGCTCAGAGGCGTTCGATAATGGTGGCGATACCCATGCCGCCGCCCACACAGAGCGTGGCCAGGCCGTAGCGCTGCTGGCGCGCCTCCAGTTCATCGAGCAAGGTGCCGAGGATCGCGCAGCCCGTGGCCCCCAGCGGGTGGCCCATGGCAATCGAACCGCCATTGACGTTGACGCGGGCGGCGTCGATGCCCATGTCCTTGATGAACTTGAGCACCACCGAGGCAAAGGCCTCATTGACTTCAAATAGGTCAATGTCCTCGACTCGCAGGCCGGCCTTGGCCAGGGCCTTGCGGGTGGCGGGCGCTGGGCCGGTGAGCATGATGGTCGGATCGGTGCTGGTCACCGCCGTGGCGACAATGCGCGCCCGCGGTTGCAGGCCCAGTTCGCGGCCCCGGGCTTCGGAGCCGATCAACATCAAGGCCGCGCCATCGACAATTCCGGAGCTGTTACCCGGTGTGTGCACATGGTGGATGCGCTCGACATGGCTGTAGACCCGCAGGGCAGTGGCATCGAAACCCATCTGGCCCATCATTTCGAAGCTGGGCTTGAGCTTGCCCAACCCTTCGAGGGTCGAATCGCCACGGATGAATTCGTCGTGCTCCAGCAGCACGATACCGTTCTGGTCCTGCACTGGGACCAGGGATTTCTTGAAGGAACCGTCTGATCTGGCCCGCGCCGCTTTCTGCTGGGAGTGCAAGGCATAAGCATCGACATTCTCGCGGGTGAAACCCTCCAGGGTGGCGATCAGGTCGGCGCCAATCCCCTGGGGCGTGAAGTGGCTGTGCATATTGGTCTGCGGGTCCAACACCCAGGCCCCGCCGTCGCTGCCCATGGGCACGCGCGACATGGACTCGACACCGCCCACCACCACCAGGTCCTCGAAGCCGGAGCGCACCTTCATCGCGCCGAGGTTGACCGCCTCCAGGCCCGACGCGCAGAAGCGGTTGACCTGCACACCGGCGACGCTCACATCCCAGTCGGCCACCAGCGCGGCGGTCTTGGCGATATCCGCGCCCTGGTCCCCGACTGGCGTAACGCAGCCAAGCACGATGTCATCCACTTGGCGGGTATCCAGGTCGCTGCGCTGCTGCAGAGCGGTGAGCAAGCCGGCCACCAGGTTCACCGGCTTGACGCTATGCAACGCGCCATCGGCCTTGCCTTTGCCCCGGGGCGTGCGTATCGCATCAAAGATCAAAGCTTGGGTCATGACGTCCTCGAACCACTGTGCAATGGAGCTCTCAAGGCGAGAGCCGACCGTGCCCTTACCTTAAGCGCCACGAGGGCAGATTCAATGACCAATGCGCTCATTGACCTTGACGACCGCGCTCAGACGAACGGTAGCGGACTGTCGGAAACACCGGGTTAATCGTTTTAGCTGTCTAGCCAAGGGCCTGGCGCGAAGATGGCTATATGCCTCATACCCTTTTAAAAGGATTTAAATATAACTTGATATGAAAGCGATCTAAGCCACGCCGCACATGGGCTCTAAGGTTGAATCAGTAAGAAGTGTATGAAGCTGCTGCCGGGTCTTGCTGGAGCAGCTGTAAGAAAAATGCCATCTAGTCGGCTTAACGTAACGAATGGATGGTGCTTGCATCGGCGCATTTGACGCTCAGGAATAACAACAAAAGGCAGTCAGCCATGTTCAAACAATCGAAAGTTCGCCAGGCGGGGCTAATTCTCTTCGCCACTACTCTGATTCTGATTTTGCCCAATCTCACCAAGATCATTGGCTGAGCAGGCAGGTCACACCTCGACATTGCAGCCTTTGGCAGCACCGCCCGGGCAACCGCGTAAAGCGCTCCCGTGGCTGGGGCTGTCTTTTTTTGCATACAGTTGAGCGGCGGTTTTCCGCTATCGTAGCCCGTATCGCCATTGCCACATGGGCTGCGCCTTGAAACAAATCATTGTGCTACTACTGGTCCTGGTCGGCCCCGCCAGCGCCGCCGAGTTAACCATCGAGCTGGATCACAGCCGCACCACCTGGCACACCGCCGAGCTGCTCAAGCATCCGGCTGCGCAGACCGTGCAGATCGTCGATGACGTTTCCTACAAGCGCAATATGACCTATCGCGCCGTACCGATGGCCGCACTCTTACCGGGCCTGACCGTGCAGAACCATGTGCAGGCGGTGGCGCTCGATGGTTTTGCCGCCGAACTGGCCGCCGCGCCGCTGCTTGCGCAAAGCGGCGCGCAGGCGTGGCTGGCGGTTGAAGATCCAGCCCGGCCCTGGCCACCCTTGGCCAATGGCAAGCCCAGCGCCGGCCCGTTCTATCTGGTGTGGACCCAGCCCCAGGCGAGCGGGATCAGCCCGGAACAATGGCCCTTCCAGATCTCGACGATCAAACAACTGAAAACCGTTGCCGAACGCTTCCCGGCGCTGCTGCCCGACCCGGCTCTGGCGGCGGATGATCCGATCAACCAGGGGTTCGCCCTGTTTCAGAAAAACTGCCTGGCCTGCCATCGTCTAAATGGCGCGGGGGACGCGCAGGTAGGGCCGGACCTGAATATGCCCTACAGCCCGACCGAGTACTTCGGTAGCGACTTCCTCAAACGCTACATCCGCGATCCCCAGAGCCTGAGGCATTGGCCGCAGGCGAAGATGCCGGCGTTTGCCGCCAGCGTGTTGCCTGATGCCGAACTGGACCTGCTGGTGGGGTATTTGAAGCATATGGCCGCTCGCAAAACCGACACGTCCCTGTAGGCATCGGCATCTACACAATTTTGCCGCAGCGCATAAATCCTGGCAGAGAGGGCTGTTGTGGCGGGCGGGAGATGCGGTGTATCAGATACTCCGTAGCGGCTGGTTTTGGGGCTGCTTCGCAGCCCAGCGCGGGGCGAGCCCGCTCGCCACAGGGGAGTTCGTCAGTGTCTGAAAGTTGTGTAAATACCGATGTCCTGTAGGAGGCGGCGGGATTATTGCTGCTGCACCAGGATCACCGGGGTCGGCGCCACGAATACCCGTGCGTGCATCTGCTCATGCCCGCCGCCACGCCGCATGCCGCGCACCGGGCAGGCGTCGAGGTAATCCAGGCCCACGGCCAGTTTCAAATGGCGCTCCGGGCGGGCCAGTTGGTTGGTCACATCGAAGCTGTACCAGGCGTCATCCAGCCAGGCTTCAGCCCAGGCATGGCTGGCCAGGTGCTCGCTGTCCTCGCTGTACAAATACCCCGACACATACCGCGTAGCGATCCCCAGGCTGCGGGCGCAGGCCAGGAAGGCGTGGGCGTGGTCCTGGCAAACACCCGCACGCCCGGCGAACGCCTCGGCCGCACAGGTCTCCACTTGCGTGGCTCCCGGCACATAGACGATGTGCTGGTTGAGGGCGTGCATCAGGTCGATCAGTGCATTGCGATCCCGGCGCTTGCCGCAGTGCTGTTGGGCAAAGGCGCGCAGGGCCTCGTCCGGTTCGGTCAGGCGCGTGGCACGCTGGTAGGGAAATGGCGATTGGCTGTCATGTTCGGCCTCGCGCCACTCGTCAATATCCACCTGGCCGCGAGCACCGATGATGATCGATTCATGGGGCTCATCCATGGTCAGCACATGCAGGATATTGCCGAACGGGTCCAACTGGGCCCGCACCGGACGCGGCAAATCGAGCTGCCAACTGAGTACATGCTGGCGCTCGCTGTCGTGAGGCGTCAGGCGCAAATATTGGATGCTGGCGCGCACCTGGTCTTCGTAGCGGTAGGTGGTTTCGTGGCTGATGGAAAGTCTCATGCCGCCTCCAGGTAGGAATGATGAATGGCGTTACCCAACTGGCGTACCAGTGGAATGAAATCGGTCAGCCAGGCGTGCAGGCCTTCCTCGAGGATTTCGTCAATGGCCGTAAAGCGCAGGCGTGCGTCCATCTCGGCAGCCAGGCGCTGGGCCGGGCGGCCATTGATGCCAGGCAGGCTGGCAAGAATCTGGTCGATTTCTTCACTGCACGCGCGCAAAGAACGCGGCACGTCGGCGCGCAGCAGTAACAGTTCGGCCACCTGGCGAGCACCGGGCGCATCACGGTAGATCTCGGTGTAGGCCTCGAATGACGACAAGGCGCGCAGCAGCGCACTCCATTGGTAATAGGCATGGGCGGTGCCATCAATCACCACTTCCGCCTGGTCCCCGGCCATCTCGTAGCGGGCGTCCAACAGGCGCAGGGTGTTGTCGGCCCTTTCGATAAAGGTGCCTAGGCGAATAAAACGAAAGGCGTCATTGCGCATGATGGTGCCGTAGGTCGCGCCGCGAAACAGGTGGGAACGTTCCTTGACCCACTCGCAGAAACGGCTCATGCCATAACGGCTCAGGCCTTCCTGGGCGATGACGCGAATATCCAGCCAGGTGGCGTTGATGTTTTCCCACATGTCCGCGGTAATCCGCCCACGCACGGCATGGGCACTGGCGCGGGCCGCCCCCAGGCAACTGTAGATGCTCGCCGGGTTGGCGGCGTCCAGGGCGAAGAAATGCAGCAGGCGCTCGGCGTGTAACTCGCCGTGACGCTCGCGGTAGTCGTCCAGGGTGCCGGTGATCAGCAGGGGCATGGCCAGTTCGTGCAAGCCATCGCCGCGCCCATCCTGGGGCATCAGTGACAGCGAATAGCTGACATCCAGCATGCGCGCGAGGTTTTCCGCGCGCTCCAGATAGCGTGACATCCAATACAAATCCGAGGCAGTTCTGCTCAACATGGTTTTATTCCTCGACCACCCAGGTGTCTTTGGTGCCGCCGCCCTGGGACGAGTTGACCACCAGCGAGCCTTCGCGCAGCGCCACACGGGTCAGCCCCCCCGGTACTACGCGGGTTTCCTTGCCAGACAGGACGAACGGCCGCAGGTCGATATGCCGGGGCGCAATGCCGTTTTCGACAAAGGTCGGGCACGTCGACAGGCACAGGGTCGGTTGGGCGATGTAGGCATGGGGCTTGGCTTTGATCCGCGCACGGAAGGCTTCGATCTCGGCGGCCGTGGCGGCCGGGCCGACCAGCATGCCGTAGCCACCGGAACCTTGGGTCTCCTTGACCACCAACGCCGGCAGATTTGCCAGGACGTGGGAAAGCTCGTCAGGCTTGCGGCATTGGAACGTCGGAACGTTCTTGAGGATCGGCTCTTCATCCAGGTAAAAACGGATCATGTCGGTGACGAAGGGATACACCGACTTGTCATCCGCCACCCCGGTGCCAATGGCATTGGCCAGCACCACGTTGCCCGAACGGTAGGCGGCCAACAGCCCCGGCACGCCGAGCATCGACTCCGGGTTGAAGGCCAGCGGGTCGAGGTAGGCATCGTCGAGGCGACGGTAGATCACGTCCACCGCCTTGGGACCGTCAGTGGTACGCATGAACACGCAGTCATCACGCACGAACAGATCGGCGCCTTCCACCAGTTCCACACCCATTTCCCGGGCGAGGAAGGCATGTTCGAAAAACGCGCTGTTGAATCGCCCAGGCGTCAGCACGACCACGCTGGGGTTCTCCAGCGGGCTGGCGCTTTTCAGGGTGTCGAGCAACAGGTTGGGGTAATGATCGATCGGGGCGATGCGCTGGGCCGCGAACAGTTCGGGGAACAGGCGCATCATCATCTTGCGGTCTTCGAGCATGTAACTCACACCGCTGGGGGTGCGCAGGTTGTCTTCCAGCACGTAGTAGCTGCCGTCGCCATCCCGTACGAGATCGACACCCGAGACGTGGGAATAGATATCACGGTGCAAATCCAGGCCCTGCATCGCCAGTTGGTATTGCTCGTTGGCCAGCACTTGCTCGGCCGGAATGATCCCGGCCTTGATAATCCGTTGGTCGTGATACAGGTCGGCAAGGAACAGGTTCAATGCCTTGACCCGCTGAATGCAGCCGCGTTCGACCACTCTCCATTCGCTGGCGGGAATGCTGCGCGGGATGGTATCGAAGGGAATCAGGCGCTCGGTGCCCTGCTCGTCGCCGTACAGGGTGAAGGTGATACCGGCGCGGTGAAACAGCAAATCGGCTTCACGCCGGCGCTGGGCCAGCAGTTCGGGCGGGGTTTCAGCCAGCCAGCGGGCGAACTCGCGATAGTGAGGCCGGACCTGGCCGGCCTCATCGTACATTTCATCGTAATAAGTGCGGATCATGCCGAACTCCTTGTCACCCGGACGCAACGGACTGTCGCAAGGCCCGTGCCAGCGGCATAAACACTTAAGTATCAATCAGTTGGATATAGTCAAAGGCAGCGCCGCACCGTCCTGGTGCAGCAAATGCCCGGGCCTCGCCCCGCACGCTTCATAGAGACGCAGGCATTGCCTATCACCAGCATAGTCAGAGTTGATTTCACTGCCGGGGAATGCCTGCGGATAATCCCGCACATTCGCTGAACAGGATTCGTCCTACAGCATCTCCACAGCACCGTCGGTAATTTGCCTGTGCAAATACTGATCGGTTCCCCTTCTCACCGATCTTCCCTTTTGGCCACCCTGCTCCGGTGGCCTTTTTTTTGTGCCGGTTTTTTCATATTTAGTTCCCGGCACTTTGCACCGCCACAAACAAAATCGGCCGACCCAAGGGTCAGCCGATACGCTGCGTTATTGATCATGTGTCTACATGGGTAACCCACGAACCTCGTGCTTGACGCCCCACCCTTCGATAATCCCGCCCAAGGGCTCGACTACCGCCTCAAAGTCCTGCTCGAAATCACCGATACCGTCATAGGTGGCGAACATGACCTTGCTCAATTCCAGGAACCAGGCACCGTCATCCCGTGCGCTGACCTGGGCATTGATGGACTCCCCACGAAACCGACCCGCAGCCCGGCGCGCACGTTCCTCATCCGGAAAAATGGCGTAGAACTCGATGGGGTGGAAACGCGAGAAGTCAAAGCCGCCCTCTTTCATGCGGCGTAACACGTGGGTGCTGATGTCTTCTTGATAGGCTGTGCTCATGAAACGTCCTCCTCAACCGATGGATAGACTTTCCGTGCTTCCCAGGGCCTGCGCGTGAACGGCGCAGGTGGACGGCAATGACATCACCGCAGGAAAACAAGCATGTAGCTGACAAGACCAGACCTTAGCGATTCATTCGCTGATCTCTCTTGCAGAGTAGCGCGAAGCTATCAGCTCCACCAGCAGCGCTTTAACGACGTACAGGGAATGTTCAGGGGGCGGGAGAAATGTCGAGGATCTGGATACTGTTCTGGTCCTTCAGGCTTTTGACCGTCGGTTCGGCGATCCGGCCGTCCAGGTCGTTGAGGTCCAGTTGAGCGGGGATGGGCAGCAATTTGGCGCGAATCATCTGTGCGGCGTCTTCGAGGCTGGGCTTCTGCGCGCAGCTGAACTGCTCTACGGACTGCACACCGTGATCATCAACGAAGGTAACTTGCCAGTTTTGCATCAGTGCCTCCTCGATAAAGCCCATGGATGGGCTCACATCTATCTGGACCTTGAGGGCGCGATGATCGTTCCACTCAAGGCTGGAGGCACTGCTCGGCTGCGCTTAAGGCTTCTCGGCGCGTTCCTTGAGGGCTTTCAAGGTATTGAAGGGCGCGTC
This sequence comes from Pseudomonas proteolytica, assembly GCF_007858275.1. Lineage (GTDB taxonomy): Bacteria > Pseudomonadota > Gammaproteobacteria > Pseudomonadales > Pseudomonadaceae > Aquipseudomonas > Aquipseudomonas proteolytica. The sequence continues at coordinate 6,884 of NZ_VFEV01000067.1, read as the reverse complement.
AACCACGAACTTGTTGGCCAACCAGGACGGCACGCTGCCACCAGGCTCGGTGTGGACCTGGTAGGTCACTTCAGTCTGGTCGGCGCCTTTAGGCACCAGTTTCCAAAAGCCCTCGACCTGCGCGACACGCACATAGCCTTTCTCTTCCGGCAGATAGGTGGGCACTTCCAGCAACTTGCGGGTCACGCTGCCGTCGGCGGCCTGGGTCGTGGTGATTTCCAGGATCGAGTCACGATCGGTGACGGGGAACGGGGCTTTGAATTGGGTGTAGGTCCAGCTCTTGTCGCCTTCCTTCTTGAGCAGCTTCTGCGACTTGCATTCGTGAATCCACTTACAGGCACCGACTACATCGTCCTGCAGGGCCTTGATCTTGGCCAATGGCGCCTTGATCACAGTCACGCCGCGATAAGCCTTGTATTTGGACCCGGCCACTTCACTCAAGGCAACCTTGATACCTTCCTCGTCCTTGGCAACCTGCCATTCTTCTGCCTGTGCGGCAGCCGCAAACAACACCGTAAAACCGCACAACACAGCCATTCGTTTCAGCGAACCCATTGTTGTATTCCTTATTGTTGAAGTTCTGACATTAAAGCCCACTACGCCGCCGTCATCTGCTCCCACCAGCCGATCAACCTGATCGCTTCTTCCTGGCTAGTACCACAGACCTCAATATCCGCCGCGAAGGCACCGCACACCGCGGGCCGTTCAGGCAGGCCAAACAATTGGCACAGCTGTTCGACCGACAGATGCAGGCAGCGTTCGCCCGCGGGTTTGCCATTGGGCATACCGGGCAACGGCGAACTGATGGAAGGGGCTATACAGCAGGCGCCACAGCCTTCACGGCATTTCATGACCAGCAGGTCCTCGACGACAAAGTGTTGATGGCCGGGCTAGAGTACGCCCTAAAACATCCGTTTTAAAATGGTCTAACAGGGGTTTTTCGCAGAAAACAAAAGTGACTGACCAGTCTGCGACAGAAGGTTAGGGGATCAGGTCACTTTGGCAGGCAAGATTAATTCTTGAACTCAAAATCCAGGGCCGCGCCTTCCACATCGCGTCGCTCTTCATTGCGCATTTGCAGTTGCATTTCGTTGCTCAGCAAGCGCCCGTTAATCTGGAATGCGCTGTTATCCACCGGTTTCTCATCGAACATGGGCGGTAACAAAGGGACGTTCTTGGGTTGCGGCATGGTGCCGAGGGGTTGCAAATGCCGCACCATTTCCTGGGGTAGGCTGAGGTCCAAACGCGCTGGTGGCAGTTGGGTCTGCGCTACTTCACGCGCCGACTTGGACTTGCTCGCGATGGGTGCGCGCTTCTTCACCTTCGCCGCTTTTTTGGCCGCGGCGGCTTGTTTTGCCTGGACCGTTTTTTTAGCCGGCGTCGGCTTTTGTTCGGCGGCTGCCAGCACCACTGGCGCACTGGCAGGCGCTGCCAGTACAGACGTGGTGCTGCACAGGCTCGCCAGACAGATCAACAGCGCGGCAGGAAAAATAGAGGTCATATCGCCAACAGCATTAACGGCAGAAGGCCATATGCTCGCTTGTTGAGCGCGGCATGACAAGCGCGGTGATTAGCCAGCTACCGTTCATGCCCCGTTTTGGCGCTTCAAAAACCACCCGCAGCCTCTTGGCATAACTGGTTGGCCAGCATGCCCAGGGTCATCAGGGCGCGCTCCGCCTCGCGATTCCACGGCGTGCCGCAATTGAGCCGAATACAGTGGTTGAACTGTTCGGTATTGCTGAAGATCAGCCCCGGCGCAATGCTGATGCCCTGCTGCAAGGCGCGCACGTGTAGCTCCTGGGTATTGACCCTGCCCGGCAGGCTGACCCACAGGATAAAGCCGCCCGTCGGCCGGCTCATCTGCGTGCCTTCCGGGAAATACTGCTGCACCGCCAACTGGAAGGCACTGAGATTCTTGCGGTACTCCTGGCGAATGTAGCGCAGGTGGCGGTCGTAACCGCCGTTCTCCAGATACGCCGCCACCCCCATCTGCGTGACGCTGCACGCCGAATGCGTGCTGAACATCTGCAGGCGCTGGATCTCCTGCTGGTATTTGCCGGCAATCATCCAGCCGATACGCACGCCCGGGGACAGGGTCTTGGAGAAACTGGAGCAGTAGATCACCCGATCCAGGCGGTCATAGGCCTTGAGGGCTTTGGTGCGGCCCAGTTCGAACATCAACTCGCCGTAGATATCGTCTTCGACGATCTGGATATCGAAGTCAGAGGCCAGGCGCAGCAGTTGTTTCTGCCGTTCTTCGGGCATGGTGCCGCCCAGGGGATTACTCAGGCGGGTGGTCAACACCAGGGCCTTGATCGACCACTGGTTGGCCGCCAACTGCAGGGCTTCCAGGCTCATGCCGGTGGCCGGGTCGCTGGGAATCTCGATGACTTTGAGGCCAAGCAGGTCGGCCAGTTGCAGCAGCCCGTAATAGGTCGGTGATTCAGCGGCGATCAGGTCGCCGGGGCGGGTCAGCACCCGCAAGGACATCTGCAATGCATCGACACATCCGTGGGTGATCACCACTTCGGACGGATCGACCACCACTCCGGCATCGCGCATACGAATCGCGACCTGGCGCCGCAGCGGCTCGAAGCCCGGGCTGAACATATAGCTGAACGCCCGTGGGCTCTGAAAGCGCGTGACCTTGGCCAGTTGCTGGTGCAGCGCCCGCACCGGTAGGTAATCGACACTGGGAACAGCGGCACCCAGCGGGAACACCCCTTCGCGACGAGATTCAACCAGGACCTGTTGGATGATACTGCTGCGAGTGACCAGGCCCGGGCGCTCGACCCGAGCGATATCCGGCGTCGGGGCGGTCAGGGCCGGCGTCTGGTGCACGTAATACCCGGACTGCGGCCGCGCACGGATCAACCCTTGGTCTTCAAGGTTGGCGTAGGCCTGTAACACTGTGGCATGACTGACATTGAGCTGGGAGCTCATCTTGCGCACCGATGGCACGCGCTCACCCGGTTGATAGACACCGCGCCGGATATCCTCAGCCAACTGCTGGGCGATACGTTGGTAAAGCAAGAGATTGGTCATGACGCAGCACTCGATTTCACGGGTATTTTATTTTTGTGTGAAACATACCGGCACAGTTTAGAAGTGTACGGGGACAGTTGCCACAATAGTCGAGGACGAGCGGCAGTGATAGAAAAAACTGTATGGGTTGAGAACTGAATTGCGGGCATGAAAAACCCGATCAAGGATCGGGTTCTATAGCGGGCGCGCCACATACCCTGTAGGCGCTGGCTTGCCTGCGATGCTGGCGATGCGAGTGTTCAGATGGACCGCGCCGATGCTATCGCAGGCAAGCCAGCTCCCACATCCACCGCACGCGCCCTGGCTCAGCGCGCAGCGCCGAGTTGGCCCTTGTCATCGGAGAAGACGATTTCCACACGCCGGTTCTGCGCACGACCTCGCTCGGAGGCATTCGCTTCCACCGGGTACTGATCGCCATAGCCTTCCACCTGGATGCGTTTTTCATCAATCCCCAGGTCGACCAGTACGTCCGCCACGGCCTGTGCACGGTCACGGGACAGTTTGAGGTTTTCCTGCTCGCCGCCGGTACTGTCGGTATAGCCCTCGATCCGCACCACCCGCTTGGGGTTCAGTTGCAGGAATTGCACGATCTTCAGCACTGTACGGTTGGCGGAGTTTTTCAGCTCCGCCTGGCCGGTGTCGAACAGTACGTCGCCCAAGGTCATTACCAGGCCACGATCGGTCTGGGTGGTGGTCAGGCTGGCGATCTGCTCCTCCAGCCACTTGCCCTGCTGCTGCACGCTCAACAACTTGGCCTCGCGCAGCGCCAGTTGCAGGCGTTGACGTTCCAGCTCGAGCTTGGCCGCACGTTCTTCGTTGAGCACCAGCTCGGTGTGCTCCCGGGCGATGGCGCTGTAGCGCTGGCTCAGGTAGGCGTAATGCACGACGTCGCCACCGCTGCCCCAGTAGCTGGACAGACGGTCGGCGCGGGCCAGGGACTCACCGGCGCGGATCACGTCCTTGGGCGCAATGCGCAATACATTGGAGTCTTCCTTGACCTTCTGGAAATCACTGCCCGCCTGCTGCAACACGGTGTCGCTATTGGGATGGCTGGCACAGCCTGCCAGCACCAAACTGCTCAATAGCAGCCCATATGTCAGGCGGTTCATTGGGCATCTCCCAGTTGCTTGCGCAGGCGGGTGATACGGGTGTTGAGGACATTCAACTGTTCCTGACTCTTTTGCGTCAGCACCCGCGCCTCGGCCAGGCGGGCGTCGAGTTCGGCCTGTTCAGCCTGCATGCGGGCGTCCTTGTAGGATTCGTCAGCCATGTCGGCCTTGGCCTGGGCCAGCTTCGTCTCGGCGAGTTTCAACTCAGGCACGTCGTCAGCGACGGCCCCCACGGCGGCGGCTTGCTCCAGGGCTTGCTGGGTCAGGCGCATTTGCTCATTCGGCGCAGGATCTGCGGCACAGCCCGCCAGCGTTACTACGGCGAGGGCGGCGAAAAGAGGTCGAATAGTCACTAAAAATCCCTACTTTGTTGGGGTACCGACGGGTTGCTGCAACTGCGTCTTCCAGCGTTCGATATTGCGCTGCAACGCGGCTTCCGTCAGACCGGACGCGGCCAATTCTGTCATCTTTTTGGCGAGCTGTCCGCGCAACCACGGATCATTGCAGGCCGAGTTGTGGGAAATCGCCAGGAACAACCCCGGCTGATCAATCGGCAGTTCACGGGCCAGCAGGTCTTTGCTCATGCCCAAGGTCTGGGCCATGGCCATGCCGGAGTATCGTCCGGCCAGCACGTAGTCCACTTCACCAAGCAGCAGCTTCTGCAAGGCCGGGGTCACGGTTGGCAGGCGTTCCAGGGTCAGGTGTTCACTGGCAAAGGCTTCAAATTCCGGGGACAGGCGCGCCCGCTCCGAGACCGCGCCCTTGTGGCCATGCAGGTCTGCTGCACTGCTATAGACCAGGGGCGAGTCGATGCGGGTCCACACCCGATAATCGGCCTGTATCAGTGCCGGATGGATGTAGTCCAGGGTCTCCAGTTCGCTGACACTCAACGGCGCATCGACCAGCATGTCCATGCGCCCGCTGCGTACTTCCTCAAGGGCCAGGGAGCGCTTGCCGCCATACAGCAGGTCGATTTTCAGCCCCAATTCCTTGGCCACTTGTTGCAACACATCAGCATTGGCGCCGATCAGGTGGGTGGGGTCTTGCGGATCACGCCACAGATAGGGCGGTGCATCCGGGCTGCCGGTCACCACCAGGCGCTCGCATTTGCCGGCTGCGATAGACAAGGTCGGCAGCAGTGACAGGCCCAGCAGTACAGTCCAGCGACGCAGTTCCATGGCGTGGTTCCCGATCAAAAGTGGCATGCAAAAAAAAGCCCGGTCATAAGACCGGGCTCTTTATAAGTGAAGCGGCTGGTTTAGACCAGCTTCTCCAACTCAGGTACGGCTTCGAACAAGTCCGCCACCAGGCCGTAATCAGCCACCTGGAAGATCGGTGCTTCTTCGTCCTTGTTGATCGCAACGATCACTTTGGAATCCTTCATACCGGCCAAATGCTGGATCGCGCCGGAGATACCGACGGCGATGTACAGCTGTGGCGCCACGATCTTGCCGGTCTGGCCGACCTGCATATCGTTGGGTACGAAGCCTGCGTCGACCGCCGCGCGCGAAGCGCCGACTGCCGCGCCCAGCTTGTCGGCCAGGGCGTACAGGTGCTTGAAGTTGTCACCGTTCTGCATGCCACGCCCGCCGGAAACGACGATCTTGGCAGCGGTCAGCTCAGGGCGGTCCGACTTGGCCAGCTCTTCGCCAACAAAGCTGGAAGTGCCAGCATCGTGGGCAGCAGCAACTGCTTCAACGGCAGCCGAACCACCTTCGGCGGCAACTGGGTCGAAACCGGTGGCACGCACGGTGATGACTTTGACGGCAGCAGTCGATTGCACGGTGGCAATGGCGTTACCGGCGTAGATAGGGCGCTTGAAGGTGTCGGCGCTTTCGACCGAAACGATCTCGGAGATCTGGTCAACGTCCAGCTGCGCAGCAACCCGTGGCAGGATGTTTTTGCCGTTGGAGGTGGCGGCAGCCAGGATGTGGCTGTAGCCAGTTCCTAGCTCTGCAACCAGAGGGGCAACGTTTTCCGGCAGTTGGTGCGCGTAGGCAGCGTTATCGGCCAGCAGTACTTTGCTCACGCCCGCGACTTTTGCTGCGGCTTCAGCCACGGCGCCAGCGCCTTGACCAGCGACCAGTACGTGGATGTCGCCACCGATTTTGGCGGCAGCAGCAACGGTGTTCAGGGTGGCCGGGGCCAGCACCTTGTTGTCGTGTTCTGCGATTACCAAGATAGTCATTGTTAGATTACCTTCGCTTCGTTTTTCAGTTTCTCGACCAGTTCAGCCACCGACTTGACCTTGATACCCGCGCTGCGTGCAGCTGGCGCTTCGACTTTAACGGTCTTGTTGGTGGAGGCAGTGGAAACGCCCAAAGCATCCGGAGTCAGCACTTCGAGAGGCTTTTTCTTGGCTTTCATGATGTTTGGCAGGGACGCATAACGCGGCTCGTTCAAACGCAGGTCGGTGGTGACGATGGCCGGCAGTTTCAAGGAAACCGTCTGCGCGCCGCCGTCGATTTCGCGGGTCACGGCAACGCTGTCGCCGCTGACTTCGACTTTGGAAGCGAAGGTGCCCTGGCCGTAACCGGTCAGTGCAGCCAGCATCTGGCCAGTCTGGTTGTTGTCACTGTCGATGGCCTGTTTGCCAAGGATCACCAGTTGCGGCTGTTCCTTGTCGACAACGGCCTTGAGCAGCTTGGCAACGGCCAGCGAGGTCAGTTCTTCAGCGGATTCGACGAGTACGGCGCGATCAGCACCCAGCGCCAGAGCAGTACGCAACTG
>NZ_VFEV01000066.1 GCF_007858275.1 Pseudomonas proteolytica | reverse complement strand
CTGGGCTGCGAAGCAGCCCCAAAACCAGCCGCTGCGGTGTATCTGGTACAACGCATTCGGCTTATTGGGGCTGCTTCGCAGCCCAGCGCGGGCGATGCGGCGTTCCGACAAGCCCGCTCGCCACAACGGCGCTATCTGCCTGGATTTAGGCGTTGCGGCAAAGTTGTGTAGATACCTATGCCCATCGCCGGCAAGCCGTGAGCACCTGTAGGAGCGAGCTTGCTCGCGAGAAACCTGAGAGCGCCGCGTGCATCCAGAAAGCCCGCGTTATCGTTGACGTTTTTCGCGAGCAAGCTCGCTCCTACAGGGGATGAGGATCAATCGTGTTGCACCCGCGCCGAAGAACTGGAAAACCTCGTCGGCCCATAAGCCTGCGTCGATCTCCTGGCCCCATCGCCGGCAAGCCGTGAGCACCTGTAGGAGCGAGCTTGCTCGCGAAAAACCTGAGAGCGCCGCGTGCGTCCAGAAGCCCCGCGTTATCGTTGACGTTTTTCGCGAGCAAGCTCGCTCCTACAGGGGGATCAGTCGTGTTGCACTCGCGCGCGCTTGAGCAGTTTCTTGCAGCGCTCGGACAAGTGCAGCACCCGCAGGTGCTTGCCAGCCTTGCTATAGCGCTCGCGCAAGGTCATCAAAGCCGCGATGGCGGAGTAGTCGACAAAGCTCAGGTGCCGGCAGTCCAGCGTGACCTGGGCCGGGTCGTTGGCCGGGTCGAACTGGTTCAGGAACGGCGTGGTCGAGGCAAAGAACAACGTACCGTGCAGCCGGTAGAGCTTGCTGCCATCCGCCTCCAGATGTTCATCGGCGTACAGCTCGCGGGCCTGCTGCCAGGCAAAGTTGAGCGCGGCAATCACAATCCCGCACAGCACCGCGGTGGCCAGGTCGGTAAAGACGGTGATCACCGTCACCGCCATGATCACCAACACATCATTGAGCGGCACTTTGTTGATCACCCGCAGCGACGCCCAGGCAAACGTCTGCTGGGACACCACGAACATCACCCCCACCAGCGCCGCCAGGGGAATGCGCTCGATCAGCGGCGACAGGAACAAAATAAACAGCAGGATCATCACCCCGGCAAACACCCCGGAGAAGCGCCCGCGCCCGCCAGAGCTGAGGTTGATCACGGTCTGCCCGATCATTGCGCAGCCGCCCATGCCGCCAAACACCCCGCTGACCATATTCGCCGCGCCCAGGGCCACGCTTTCACGGTCGGGGTAGCCGCGGGTCTCGGTGATTTCATCGGTGAGGTTCAAGGTCAGCAGGGTTTCCAGCAGCCCCACCATCGCCATCAAAATCGCGTAGGGCGCGATGATGCCGAGGGTTTCCAGGGTCCAGGGAATCTGCGGCAGCGCGAAGGTCGGCAGGCCGCCGGCGATATGGGCCATGTCGCCCAGGGTGCGCGTGGGCAAGCCCAGCAGGTACACCGCCAGCCCCACGCCGAGAATCGCCACCAGCGCCGGCGGCACCGCGCGGGTCAGGCGCGGCAACAGGTAGACGATGGCCATGGTCGCGGCCACCAGCCCGCTCATCACATACAACGGCGTGCCGCTGAGCCAGGCCTCACCGCTCTTGAAATGCTCCAGTTGCGCCAGGGCAATGATGATCGCCAGGCCGTTGACGAAGCCGAGCATCACCGGGTGCGGCACCATGCGCACCAGTTTGCCCAGGCGTAGCAGGCCGAAGGCAATCATGATCAAACCGCCCAGCAGCACCGTCGCCAGCAGGTACTCCACTCCGTGTTGCACCACCAGCGCGACGATCACCACCGCCATCGAACCGGCCGCCCCCGAGACCATCCCCGGCCGGCCGCCGAACAAGGCGGTCAAGGTGCAGATGATAAAGGCACCATACAGCCCCATCAGCGGGTTGAGGTGGGCCACCAGGGCAAAGGCGATGCATTCGGGCAGCAAGGCAAAAGACGTGGTGAGTCCGGCCAGGGCGTCGGCACGCAGACGAGAGAGCTTCATGGGTTTACCGGGGGAATTGCGGGAAATGAGGTGGCGATGGTACGCAAATACATGAGTGGGGACCACCGTGGCGAGCGGGCTCGCCACGCGCTGGGCTGCGTAGCAGCCCCGATCCCTGGCACCGCGTTTTGTCTGAAGAAACGCGATGAGCTTATTGGGGCCGCTTCGCAGCCCAGCGCGGGGCGAGCCCGCTCGCCACAGGTGAACAGTCGGGTCAACAGGCGTAGCGCGCCAGTTTTTCCTGGATAAAGTCGAGGAAGCACTGGATACGCAGGGCCAGTTGCGAGTTGCGGTAGTACACCGCATTGATCGGCTGGCGATAACCACTGTTGAACGGGGCAAGTACCGTCTGCAAGCGGCCGGCGTTGATGTCTTCGATGGTCATGAAGTGCGACAGGCAGGCGATCCCCTGCCCTTCCAGCGCCAACTGGCGCAGGGTTTCACCGCTGGACGCGGCAATGCCCGGCTCGATCTGCCAACGATCACCCTGCACATGGCGCAGCGGCCAGTGGTTGAGGGTTTCGGTCTGGGTGAAGCCCAGCAACGTGTGATCCGCCAACTCGGCCACCGTGCTCGGCGTACCGTGCTGCGCAAGGTACGCGGGGCTGGCGAGGATATGCAGCGGGCTGCAGCCCAGGGAGCGGGCATGCAGGGTCGAGTCCGCCAGGGTGCCGATGCGGATCGCAATATCGGTGCTCTGCTCCAGCAGGTCGATGATCAAGTCGTTGCTGTTGAGCTCCAACTGGATATCCGGGTACAGGCGGCGAAACTCCGCGACGTACGGCACGATGGCATGCAGCATGAACGGCGACGCCGCGTTGATCCGCAGGCGCCCGGACGGGGTTTTCTGCCGCGACGACAGGCGCTCTTCCAACTCCTCCATCTGCGCCAGGATCAGCTTGGCCTGCTCGAAGAAATACTTGCCCTCTTCGGTCAGGTCCATGCGCCGCGTGGTGCGGTTGATCAGGGTGGTGTCGAGCTTGGCTTCAAGCCGTGACAAGGTACGGCTGACAGCCGAAGGCGTCTGCCCGACCTGTTCGGCAGCGGCGGAAATCGACCCGCATTCAATCACGCAGACGAAGATCTGTAGCTCATCGGATCGGGCTTTCAACGTGAATCCTCGTGAATACGGCTGCGTGGATACTAGCCGTATTACCGGGGCAGGTTAAACACCTGAGCCAGATGCTGCTCGTAACGCAGCACATCAGCCTCGATGGAGGGGCGCTTCATCACGTCCACACAGAGGAACGTCGGCAGGCCACTCATGCCAAGGAACTGGTTGGCCTTGTGAAACGGGAAATACACCGCATCCACGCCCTTGGCTTCGAAGAAGTCGCTCGGATCGTCGAAGGCCGCCTGCGGCGCGTTCCAGGTCAGCGACAACATGTACTGCTTGCCCTGGATCAGGCCGCCGCTGCCGTATTTCTGCGACGCGTCGGAACGGGTGCGGCCATCGCTGGCGTACAGGCTGCCGTGGCCTTCGGTGAAGACTTCGTCAATGTACTTCTTGACGATCCACGGCGCGCCCATCCACCAGCCGGGCATCTGGTAGATGATCACGTCGGCCCAGAGAAACTTGGCAACTTCTTGCGCAACGTCATAGCCGGCGTCGATGTGGGTGACTTTCACGTCGATACCACCACGGTCCAGCACGGCCAGGGCGGCGTCGTGCAAGGTGTCGTTATAGCGACCGTCCGAGTGGGCGAATTTTTTACCACCGTTGAGCAACAGAACTTTTTTCATGGGGGTTACCTGAAGGTTGAAAATGTATGAGCGCAGGCTACGGGCAACCCCTCGGGTGAGTAAGCCACGGATCGGCAAAACACTTTTGACCTTCAAGCACGAGTAATCATTTGATTGTTGCGCTAGCCGCCAATCAGCAAGTGCCCGCCCAGTGCCGCCATGCCGATAAAAAACACACGCTTGAACAGCACGCCACTGATGCGCTGGCGCAGCTTTTGCCCCAGCCACATGCCCAGCAGCGCCGGCACCAGCGCCAGCAGCGAGGCATTCAACTCGCCGGCACCGAGGTTGCCGCGCCAGAACAGCCCGGCCGCCAGGGCCAGGGTAGACACAGTGAAAGACAAGCCCAGCGCCTGCACCAGTTGGTCACGGTTCAAGCCCAGCGCTTGCAGGTACGGCACGGCCGGGATCACGAACACGCCGGTGGCCGAGGTGATGACCCCCGTCAACAGGCCACACACCGGGCCCAGCCAGAGTTCGGTGCTGATCGGCACGCTGAACGCCGGCAGGAACAACCCGCACAGCGCATACACCAGCAATGCCCCGCCCAATGCCCGCACCACCCATGCACCACCGTCCATACCCAGCCACAGTGAACCGAGCCCGGTGCCGAGAAAAATCAGCAGGAGCATGGGCCACAGGCGCTTGCTCAAGGCGCCCAAGTGCCCACCGAAGGCCAGTTGCCAGAGGTTGGTGATGGTAGACGGGATGATCAGCAGGGCTGCAGCCTGCGCCGGCAGCATAGCCAGGCCGAGCAGGCCCATGGCGACGGTGGGCAGGCCCAGGCCGATCACACCCTTGACGGTGCCGGCCAGCAGGAAGGTACCGATCACCAGCAGCGTCAGGGCTGGGCCGAGGTTTTGGTAGAACGCGAGGAAGGTGGTCATGGCGGGAATTGTGCGGGTTTGGCGAGGGGTTGGAAATTCGCCATATACTGAGGCAGCCTCTTGTTTTGCGTGAGGCTCAGAACGCTATCGCAGGCAAGCCAGCTCCCACATTTGGATTTGTGAACACATTCAAATGTGGGAGCTGGCTTGCCTGCGATAAGGCCCTTCCAGGCACCCGGGATTTCCAGCCATGCACTTTGACCTGACCGACCTGCGCCTCTACCTGCACATCCTCGACACTGGCAACATCACCGCTGGTGCCGCCCGCAGCCATTTGTCCCTGGCCGCCGCCAGTGCGCGCATCCGGGCGATGGAAGCCTCATCAGGCGTCGCCTTCCTACTGCGCGGCCGGCGCGGCGTGACCCCGACCGCCGCTGGCAACGCCCTGGCCCGTCATGCCCGCTTGTTGTTACAACAGGCCGAGCGCCTGCAACAGGAGCTAACGGAGTACGCCAACGGCGTCAAAGGCCAGGTGCGCCTGCTGTGCAACACCACCGCCCTCAGTGAGTACCTGCCGGAGTTGTTGGCGGACTTTCTCTGCGCCCACCCCAACCTTGATATCGACCTGCAGGAACTGCCCAGCCTGCGCATCACCCACGCCTTGCGCCAGGGCGCGGCAGACCTGGGGATAATTTCCGATGCGGTGGACACCCACGGCTTACAGACCCGGGCATTTCGCGATGACCCGCTGGTGCTGATCATGCCCATAGGTCATCCGCTGACGGCAGGGCCGGTGAGTTTTATCGACAGTCTGTTCCACGACTATGTGGGATTGGCGGCCAACAGCGCGTTGGCGGTGTACCTGGAAGAACAGGCACTGCACGCAGGTTTTCGCTTGCAGACCCGGGTGCGCGCCGACGGCTTTGATGGGGTGATGCGCATGGTCGCCCGTGGCGCAGGGCTGGGGATTGTGCCGCGGGCGGCGTTGCTGCGCTGGCCCCACGCCGAGCAATTGCAGGCCCAGCCCCTGACGGAGGACTGGGCCTGTCGCAAACTGCTGTTGTGCGCACGTTCGTTCGAGCAGTTGCCGGGTTATGCCACTGCCCTGCTGGACGCACTCACGGTAGGAGCGGGCTTGCCCGCGAAGGTCGTCAACGATAACGCGGGCTTGCAGGTTTAACGTGGCGTACTCGGGTTTTTCGCGAGCACGCTCGCTCCTACAGGGGTTGCGCGGCGCTTGCGGAAGAACACGTAATACACCGCCGACAGGATCAACAGGAACGGCACGCCAAACACCAGGGTCATCTTGAACGCCTCGGTGAAGAACGTGGTGATCATCACCGCGCCCATCAGCACCAGCCCCAGCAGCGTGCTGTAGGGGAACAACCGCAGTTGGAAGGATAACTTCGGCCCGCCGTGACGCTTGCGGTAGCGGCGGAAGAACAGGTGCGTGAGGAAGATCATGAACCAGGTGAAGATCGCACCAAACATCGAGATGGCCATCATCAGGGTGAAGGAGCTTTCTGGGTACACCACGTTCAACAAGGTCGCCAGGGCAATGCCCGAACTGGACAGCAACAGGGCGTTGAGCGGGATCCCGCTTTTGCTCAGGGCACCCATGGATTTTGGCGCAAAGCCGCCACGGGACAGGCTGAACATCATGCGCGTGGTGATGTAGAGCTGGCTGTTCATCGCCGACAACGCGGCAATCAAAATCACAAAGTTCATCACCCCGGTGGCGCCGGGAATGCCGATGGTCTGCATCACCGTGACAAACGGGCTCTGGCTCTGCCCGGACTGGTTCCACGGCACGATGGCGAGCATCAACGCCAGGGTCAGCAGGTAGAACACCACCAGCCGCACAATCGTGGCGCGGAAGGCTTTTTTCACCGCCTGCTCCGGGTCGGCCGCTTCACCCGCTGCCACTGCGATCATCTCCACGCTCAGGTAGCTGAAGATCGACACAATCACCGCAATCCACATACCGCTCAGGCCATTGGGGAAAAACCCGCCGTGGGCCGTGTAGTTCTGCACCCCGTAATCCGGGTTGCCAGAGCCGAACACCACGTACACCGCGAGGATGATGAAACCGACGATGGCGCTGATCTTGATCGTCGAGAACCAGTACTCGAAGTTACCGAACGTCTTCACGCTGATGGCGTTGAGCACGATCAACACGCTGGAGAACGAGACGATCCACACCCATTCCGGCACGTTGGCGAACCAGTACTTCATGTACATCGCCACCGCCGTGACCTCGGCGCCCACCGCCAGCACAATCGCCGCCCAGTAGGCATAGCGCACCAGGAAGCCGGCCAATGGGCTGATATAGAACTCGGCGTAGGCGCCAAAGGAGCCGGAGGTGGAATGGGCCACCGTCATCTCCGCCAGGCAGCCCATCAACAACAGGGTGATCAACGCGCCGATGGCGTAGCTGACCAGCACGCTGGGCCCGGCATAACCGATGGCGTAGGCACTGCCCATGAACAACCCGGTACCGATGGCGCCACCGATGGCGATCATGCTCATCTGCCCGGAAGTGAGCTGGCGCCGCAGGCCCAGTTCGCGATTGGTGATTGCTGCAAAGCCGTTGTCTGGCGTGGTCACGTGGCGTGCCCCTTTATTATTGTGATGTTGACTGCTGACCAGGCACCTGTAGGAGCTGGCTTGCCTGTGATGCAGGCACCTCGGTAGTCAGTCAGACCGAGGCGATTTCATCGCAGGCAAGCCAGCTCCTACAGGGGTTTTGTGGTGTTCTCAGGTGACGCTGTGGCGCACTTTGAATTGTGGCTGGTCCCAGGTTTTGCCGTCGAGGATTTCGCCGAGGATTTCCACCGCATCCCACACCTCGGTAAAGCTGGTGTACAGCGGGGTAAAGCCAAAACGCATGATCTTCGGCTCACGGTAATCACCGATCACGCCACGGGCGATCAGCGCCTGGACGATGGCGTAGCCTTGCGGGTGTTCAAAGCTGACATGGCTGCCGCGCTTGGCATGCTCGAGCGGGGTAATCAGGGTCAGGTCGTGGGCGGCGCAGCGGCTTTGCACCAGCTCGATAAACAGGTCGGTCAGCGCCAGGGATTTGCGGCGCAGGCTGGCCATGTCGGTCTGGGCGAAGATATCCAGGCCGCACTCGACCATCGCCAGCGAGGTGATCGGCTGGGTGCCGCACAGGTAGCGGGTGATGCCCTTGCCTGCGACGTAGTTGGACTCCATGGCGAACTGGCGGCTATGGCCGAACCAGCCCGACAGCGGCTGTGTCACCAACTCCACCAGCGCTGGGTTGACCCACACAAACGCCTGGGAACCCGGGCCGCCGTTGAGGTATTTGTAGGTGCAGCCAATGGCGTAGTCGGCGCCGGCCTGGTGCAGGTCGATCGGCACCGCGCCCGCCGAATGCGCCAGGTCCCAGATCGCCAGCGCACCGCACTCATGGCTCAGCGCGGTCAGCGCCTGCATGTCGTGCATGTAGCCGGTCTTATAGTTGACGTGGGTGATCATCACCACCGCCGTGTCCTGGTCGATGGCTTGCGGCAGCTCCTCGGGGCTGTTCACCAGGCGCAGGGAGTAGCCCTGTTGCAACAGCGCGGCCAGGCCTTCGGCGATGTACAGGTCGGTGGGGAAGTTGCTCGCTTCACTGACAATCACTTTGCGTTGCGGCTGGCGTTGGCGCTGCACGGTCAAGGCTGCGCTGAGCACCTTGAACAGGTTGATCGAGGTGGTATCGGTTATCACCACTTCAGCCTCGCCCGCGCCGATCAGCGGTGCCAGGCGATTGCCCAGGCGCTGGGACAGGTCGGCCCAGCCGGCGCTGTTCCAGCTGCGGATCAGACCGTTGCCCCACTCCTCGGCGATGACCGCTTGCGCCCGTTCGAGCGCTGCCACCGGACGCGCGCCGAGGGAGTTGCCGTCGAGGTAGATCACGCCTTCCGGCAGGGCGAATTGATCGCGCAGTGGCGCCAGCGGGTCCTGGGCGTCGAGGGTCTGGCAATGGTTTCGGCTGGTCATGGAAAGTCCTGTTTTTATAGGTGACGATGGACCAAATAATGAACGAAGATTTGCAGAATTTTCGTGCAAAGTGCGCTACAACTGGCTTAATAAGCTGTAGGAAATTCGAATTTAACCTCCAAATACGCGGATTAATTCTAAGCATGATTCTCGACGCCACCGACCTGCGCCTCCTGCATTTCCTGCAACAGGATGGCCGTATCAGCAACCAGGAACTGGCGGAGAAAGTCGCCCTGTCGCCATCCGCCTGCCTGCGCCGTTTGCGCCTGCTGGAGAGTGAGGGCGTGATCAGTGGTTATCGCGCGGTGCTCAATGCCGAGCAGTTGGGGATCGAGCTGGAAGCCATCGTCCACCTGTCATTGCGCCAGGATATGGAGGATTGGCACGAGACCTTTATCAAGAAGGTCCAGGGCTGGCCGGAAGTGGCCAGCGCCTACGTGATCACCGGCGCCAGCAACTATGTGCTGCGGGTGCAGGCGCGCAACCTCAAGCACTTCTCCGACTTTATCGTGAACCACCTGAACCGCACGGCGGGGGTGATGGATATCCGCTCGGAGATCGTGCTGCAGAAGATCAAGGATCGGGATGAGGTGCTGGACCTGGTCGTACGCAAATAACCAGCCCCACCACAAAACCAATGTGGGAGCGGGCTTGCTCGCGAAAGCGGTGTCAGTCACCAGATGTATTGACTAACACACCGCTTTCGCGAGCAAGCCCGCTCCCACATTTTTACCGCATTCAGTCTTCGAGGGCGCGCACGCGTTGCATGCGTGTTTGCTCTACGGGCGCGGCCGCCGGCTGTAGTTCGAAGTCAAAATCGATCTGCGCAAACTTGCCCTCCACGCCAAATTCCCGTGCCAGTTGCGGGTCTTCGCTGAAGCGAATTTCGGCAATCAACTCGTCCCGGGTGGCGTAGGCAAAGTCATCGTGCAGATACGGATCATCCGACAGGTTGATCTGCGTGGTCAGGTGCCGATGCCCCGGTGCCGAGATGAAGAAGTGGATATGCGCCGGCCGCTGGCCGTGGCGGCCCAGTTGATCGAGCAACTGCTGGGTCGGGCCGGTCGGCGGGCAGCCGTAGCCGGACGGGACGATGCTGCGAAAGCGGTAGTTGCCCTGGGCATCGGTCTCGATCCGGCGACGCAGGTTGAACTCCGATTGCGTCGGGTCGAACCAGGAGTAAGTGCCGCCGGTATTGGCCTGCCACACGTCCACAATCGCCCCGGCCAATGGCTTGCCGTCGACATCGCGCACCTGCCCGCGCATGAACAGCGGCACCGCCGCATCCAGGCCGTCGTCCAGCCGCGCTTCGAACTTGGACAGCGGCGCGCCGGCCACGTACAGCGGCCCTTCGATGGTGCGCGGGGTACCGCCGGACTTGCCGGCTTCCTCGTCGGCCGCGTCCATCAACATATCCAGGTAATGCTCCAGGCCCAGGCCTGCGGCGAGCAGCCCGGCTTCCTGGTTCTTGCCCAGCTCATTGAGGTAGTTGACCGCCTTCCAGAACTCTTCCGGGGTCACTTCCAGGTCTTCGATGATATTCACCGTATCACGCAGGATCCGGTAGATCAGCGCCTTGGCCCGCGGGTTGCCGGCGTCATTGAGGTTGCCGCTGGCTTCTTCGAGGAAGCGCTGGGCGTGGGCAGTCTGGGACAGTCGAATGGACATGGTGCAATCCTCATCTTGTAATTATTAGGTGGCTAGACAGACTCAGCGGTCATCCTCATTGATCGACGACGGATGCCGGCACAGGGCATTCACTTCGATGGCCATGTACGGATAGAGCGGCAGTTGCATCAGCAGGTCATGCAGTTCCTGCACGCTGTCGACATCGAACACGCTGTAGTTGGCGTACAACCCGGCGATACGCCACAGGTGGCGCCACTTGCCCTGCGCTTGCAGGCGTTGGGCCAGGGCTTTTTCGTCGGCCTTGAGGGCCGCCGCGCGCTCGGGGTTCATGTCGACGGGCAGGTTTACGGTCATTTTTACGTGAAACAACATCCCAGGCGTCCTCTTAATGTTTGTCGCGACGGAAGAACGCCAGGCGCTCCTCATCGATGGCCAGGCCCAGGCCCGGGGCGGTCGAGACATGCAGGTGGAAATCGCGATACACCAGCGGCTCGCTGAGGATGTCCTCGGTGAGCAGCAGCGGCCCGAACAGCTCAGTGTCCCAGGCCAGTTTGTTCAGGGTGAGAAACGCATGGGCCGAGGCCAGGGTGCCAATCCCGCCTTCGAGCATGGTGCCGCCATACAGGCCGATCCCCGCCGCCTCGGCAATCGCCGCCGTGCGCAACACTGCGCGCGGGCCGCCGTTTTTCGCGATCTTCAGGGCGAACACCGAGGCCGCACCTTCGCGGGCCAGGTTGAAGGCATCTTCGACACATTCGATGGATTCGTCCGCCATGATCGGCGCCGGGCTCGACAGGTTGAGCCGGGCCATGCCGCCACGGTTGTTGCGCGAGATCGGCTGCTCGATCAGGTCGATACCGTTGTCACCCAGCACCTTGCAGGCGCGCAGGGCCACGGCTTCGTCCCAGGCCTGATTGACGTCGACCCGCACGCTGGCGCGCTCGCCCAGGGCCTTTTTGATCGCGATCACGTGGGCCAGATCCTGGCTGACTTCACCGGCGCCGATCTTCAACTTGAAGATGCGGTGGCGGCGCAGGTCGAGCATCTTCTCGGCCTCTTCGATGTCTTTTGCGGTGTTGCCGCTGGCCAGGGTCCACGCCACCGGCAAGGCATCGCGCACGCGGCCGCCGAGCAGTTCGCTGACGGGCAAACCCAGGCGCTTGCCGAGGGCATCGAGCAAGGCGCTTTCGATACCGGACTTGGCAAAGGTGTTGCCACGGATGCTGCGCTCCAGGCGCAACATCGCCGCGTTGATATTGCTGGCGTCCTGGCCGATCAAGAGCGGCGCGAAGTGGTGGTCGATATTGGTCTTGATGCTGTCGGGGCTTTCGTTGCCGTAGCTCAGGCCACCGATGGTGGTGGACTCGCCAATGCCTTCGATGCCGTCGGCGCAACGCACACGAATGATCACCAGGGTCTGGTTTTGCATGGTGTGCATCGCCAGCTTGTGCGGGCGAATGGTGGGGAGATCGACGATGATGGTTTCGATCGACTCGATGGCGCAAATCGGCATGGCAATACCCGTTGGGTTCTTTATAGGTCTGGCCTGATTCTGTCGCCCATTGTTGTTGGCTTCCAATATAGAATTGGTCTCGAACAATACCCTCAAGGTATGAGAGGAACCCGTATGGAACTGCGCCACTTGCGTTACTTCCAGGTGCTGGGGGAAACCCTGAATTTCACCCGCGCCGCCGAACGCCTGCACATCGCCCAGCCGCCGTTGAGCCGGCAGATCCAGCAATTGGAGGATGAGTTGGGCGTGGTCCTGCTGGAGCGTGGCCGGCCACTGCGGCTGACCGAAGCCGGGCGCTACTTCTATGAACACGCCAATGTGCTGTTGGAACAACTGGCCAAGACCTGCGATAACACGCGGCGCATTGGCCTGGGGCAGAAGACCTGGCTGGGCATCGGTTTTGCCCCCTCGACCCTGTATGGCGTGCTGCCAGAGCTGATTCGCCGCCTGCGCAGCCATGACGCGCTGGAGCTGGAGTTGGGGCTGGCGGAGATGACGACCCTGCAACAGGTCGAAGCGCTCAAGGCCGGACGCATCGATGTGGGCTTCGGGCGGATTCGCATTGACGACCCAGCCATCGTCCAGCGCGTGCTGGTGGAGGATCGGCTGGTGGCAGTGTTGCCCGCCGGGCACCCGCTGCTGGGCGCGCCGGTAACGCTCGCGCAACTGGCCGCCGAGCCACTGGTGCTCTATCCCGGCAACCCGCGCCCCAGCTATGCCGACCATGTGATCGCACTGTTCGACACCCACGGTTTGGCGATCAAGGTGGCGCAATGGACCAATGAATTGCAAACCGCCATCGGCCTGGTCGGCGCGGGCATGGGCGTGACGCTGGTGCCGGCCTCGGTGCAGATGCTGCACCGGGCGGATATCGGCTATACGCCGATTGTCGAGGCCACCGCGACGTCGCCGATCATTCTCAGCCGGCGGATTAATGATCAATCGCCGGGGTTGGGTCATTGCCTGCAATTGGTTGAAGAGCTGATCTGAAATCGCCCAAACACCACTGATCCAATGTAGGAGCTGGCTTGCCTGCTCCAACATTGGATCTGCGGTGTGTTCAGGCACCGCGCATGCGTCGGGCATCGTTGCGCTGCAAGGTCTGGCTGGGGGACTCATCGAACAGTTTGCGGTACTCCGCCGAAAACCTTCCCAGGTGGGTAAAGCCCCAGCCCAGGGCAATCTCGGAAATGGTGCGGGTGGCCCCGTGTTCGAGAATTTCCTGGCGCACCGCGCTCAGGCGGTACTTTTTCAAATACGCCATGGGCGACAGGGCAAAGTATTTGCGAAAGGCATCAAACAGCTTGAACCGCGACACGCCGGTGGCCGCCTCCAGGTCTTCCAGGTGCAACGCTTCGCGGGCGTTGGCGTGGATATACTGGCGGGCGCGGAGCAGATAGTGGGGCAACTTGACCCCCAGCACGTCGCGCAGCTCTTCGGAGTAGTTGTTCGGCTGGGCCAGGATCAGGCCCTTGATCAGCGAGCTTTCCAGGTCACGGGTGAAGGCGGCCTGGTCATACAGTTCGCTGCTGTGTTCCAGCTCCGCGATGAAGTGCCGCGCCATGCGCCACCACGCTGCGGGTGCGCCCTGCACCGCGTCCATCACCGACTCAAAGCGCAGCGGCGCATCGATCGGGCGCTGCAACAGGCCCTCTAGGGTTTCGCTCATTGCCGCGCGGGTAATCACCACTTGCAGCTTGCGGCAATCGCCGGAGATCGCCAGCACCTGGTGTTCAT
Organism: Pseudomonas proteolytica; assembly: GCF_007858275.1. Classification (GTDB taxonomy): domain Bacteria; phylum Pseudomonadota; class Gammaproteobacteria; order Pseudomonadales; family Pseudomonadaceae; genus Aquipseudomonas; species Aquipseudomonas proteolytica. The sequence continues at coordinate 7,734 of NZ_VFEV01000066.1, read as the reverse complement.
TGGGCGAAATGATCACACCCTGGTCGCGGTTGGAGATCAGGCGCTGGCCACCCTTGCTCAGCTCCTGCTCGCCCACCAGCGGCAAGCTCAGGCTGTAGCTGCTGAAGTGTTCGGCGTCTTCGATATCGATGGTCACGTCGGTGCCGTACTCAATTACCCCCAGCGTAGTGGCGCGGGACTTGAACACATTGGCACTGTGGTGGAATCGCAGGCGTTCCGGGGTGGTGGTTTCCAGCCGATGGGGCCCGCAGATGCCCGACATCCAACTGCGGGCGCCTTCAAGGTCGAAACGTTCAATGCGGATATCGCGTGTATGGCTACTCATCAGGTTGCACTCACGGCGGTTGTGGCCAGCGCGCTCTGACGGCGCGTCCGGTGGATCAAGGCAAGTTCTGCGCCACGCAGGCGGTTTACCCACTCAATGGATAACGACCGCCGACTAAGTGGATAAGAAGCCCGCTTTTGCGACCATTGCCTGGCAAGACAGTAGCCCATTGGCGCATGCCCTTGCACTGAAGTGGGTATTTGCGCCCCAACTATGCGGCCCATCTTCCCCCATTAAGCGGATAGCTGGCCGCCCCCCTGCCCGCCTCTAATGAACCACCGATTAGCTACCCAATAAAAGGTGCCTCCCATGAGTGGTGCAAGAAGCGTCGAGCAGTGGAAAACATTTATCGAAAGCTGCCTGGACTTTCGTCCGGCCGAGGGCGTGTTCCGCATCGCCCGGGACATGTTTACCGAGCCCGAGCTGTTCGACCTGGAGATGGAACTGATCTTCGAAAAGAACTGGATCTACGCCTGCCACGAAAGCGAACTGGCCAACAACCATGACTTCGTGACCATGCGCGCCGGGCGCCAGCCGATGATCATCACCCGCGACGGTGAAGGCCAGCTCAATGCGCTGATCAACGCCTGCCAGCATCGCGGCACCACCCTGACCCGCGTCGGCAAGGGCAACCAGTCCACCTTCACCTGCCCGTTCCACGCCTGGTGCTACAAAAGCGATGGCCGCCTGGTGAAGGTCAAGGCGCCGGGGGAATACCCGGAAGGTTTCGACAAGGCCACCCGCGGCCTGAAGAAGGCGCGCATCGAAAGCTACAAGGGCTTTGTGTTTATCAGCCTCGACGTGCAGGGCACCGACAGCCTGCAAGACTTCCTCGGCGACGCCAAAGTGTTCTTCGACATGATGGTCGCGCAGTCCGCCACCGGTGAGCTGGAAGTGCTGCCGGGCAAGTCGGCCTATACCTACGACGGCAACTGGAAGCTGCAAAACGAAAACGGCCTGGACGGCTACCACGTCAGCACCGTGCACTATAACTACGTGGCCACGGTGCAGCATCGCCAGCAGGTGAATACCGAGAATGGCACCGGTTCGGGCAGCACGCTGGACTACAGCAAGCTCGGCGCTGGCGATGCCAACACCGATGACGGGTGGTTTGCCTTTAACAACGGCCACAGCGTGTTGTTCAGCGACATGCCCAACCCCAGTGTGCGCTCCGGCTACGCCACCATCATGCCGCGCCTGGTGGCAGAACACGGCCAGCAGAAGGCCGAGTGGATGATGCACCGCCTGCGCAACCTGAACGTCTACCCGAGCCTGTTCTTCCTCGACCAGATCAGCTCGCAACTGCGCATCATCCGCCCGGTGGCGTGGAACAAGACCGAGATCATCAGCCAGTGCCTGGGGGTGAAGCACGAGTCCGACGCCGACCGCGAAAACCGGATCCGCCAGTTTGAAGACTTCTTCAACGTGTCCGGCATGGGCACCCCGGATGACCTGGTGGAGTTTCGCGAAGCCCAACGTGGTTTCCAGGGCCGCCTGGAACGCTGGAGCGATATCTCCCGGGGCAGCCACCGCTGGGCAACCGGGTCGACGCCCAACAGCGAGGCCATCGGCATTACACCGGCGATGACCGGCACCGAATTCACCCACGAAGGGCTGTACGTCAACCAGCACCGCAACTGGCAGACATTCCTGCTGGACGGTCTCGACGCACAAGCCCTGAAACTGCACGAGGTGAAATGATGAACGCGCAATTGCAGTACCAGATCGAGCAGTTTTTCTACCGCAAATCCGAGCTGTGCGACGCCCAGGACTGGGATGCCTATGTGCAGTTGTTTGACCCGCAGAGTGAGTTCCATTTGCCGCAGTGGGATTCGGAACACGTCTATACCCGCGACCCCAAGCGCGAGATGTCGCTGATCTACTACGCCAACCGCTCGGGCCTGGAAGACCGGGTGTTCCGCCTGCGCACTGGCAAGGCTGCGTCCGCCACACCGATGCCGCGCACCTTGCACCTGATCAACAACGTGCGGGTTACCGAGCTGGCAGACGGCTGCCTGGAGGTGCGGTTGAACTGGCACACGCTGTTTTATCGGTTGGCGATGTCGGAGCAGTTCTATGGCCACGCCACCTATAGCCTCAAGCCCCATGGCGACAGCTGGCTGATCACGCGCAAGCATGCGCTGCTGCTCAACGACACCATCAACTCGGTGCTGGATTTCTACCACCTCTAACAGTCCCCTGTGGCGAGGGGGCTTGTCCCCCGCTGGGCTGCGCAGCGGCCCCAAAACCAGGCGCCGCGTTTGGCCCGCTGGAATGGGGTTAACCAATTGGGGCTGCTGCGCAGCCCAACGGGGGTACAAGCCCCCTCGCCACAGGGGCAAATCTATCTACGCGGAGAACGGTGGATGAATCACAAAGTGGCCTTCAGTTTTGCCGACGGCAAGACCTTGTTCTTCCCGGTGGGCGCCAACGAGATCTTGCTGGACGCGGCGCTGCGCAACGGGATCAAGATCCCCCTTGATTGCCGCGAAGGTGTCTGCGGCACTTGCCAGGGGCGTTGCGAGTCCGGCGACTACAGCCAGGATTATGTGGACGACGAGGCGCTTTCCAGCCTCGACCTGCAACAGCGCAAAATGCTCAGTTGCCAGACCCGGGTGCAATCCGACGCGGCGTTTTACTTCGATTTCGATTCAAGCCTGTGCAATGCGCCGGGGCCGGCGCTGGTCCGCGCCACGGTGTGCGAGGTACAACAGGTGTCGGCCAGCACGGCGATCTTGTCGGTGCAGCTTGAGCAGGGCCTGGATTTCCTGCCGGGCCAGTACGCCCGGCTGTCGATTCCCGGTACCGATAGCCAGCGCTCGTACTCCTTTGCCAACCGTCCGGGCGACCGTTTGCAGTTTCTGATCCGCCTGCTGCCGGACGGGGTGATGAGCAATTACATCCGCGAACGCTGCCAGGTCGGCGATGAACTGCAACTGGAGGCACCTCTGGGCGCGTTTTATCTGCGCCACGTCACCCAGCCACTGGTGCTGGTGGCCGGCGGTACCGGATTGTCGGCGCTGCTGGGGATGCTGGACGAACTGGCCGAGCGCGGCTGCGAGCAACCGGTGCATTTGTATTACGGCGTGCGTGGTGCTGAAGACTTGTGCGAAGCGCAGCGCATCCAGGCCTATGCCGAATCAATCCCGGGATTTCGCTACACCGAAGTGCTCAGCGACCCATCGCCGCAGTGGTTGGGCAAGCGCGGGTATTTGACCGAGCATTTCGACCTGGCCGAATTGCGGGATAGATCGGCCGATATGTACGTATGTGGCCCCCCTCCGATGGTCGAATCCATCAAGAACTGGCTGCAAGAACAGGCACTTGATGGCGTTCAGCTGTATTACGAAAAGTTTACCGAGAGTAATATCTGACCCCTCAGCAGTGAGGGGCGGGTCTGGCGTGCAGGATCAACCCTGAAAAAAACAAGTAGAAGGGAATGTTAATGGCGGATGACATGGTTAACCCGGTGGGCCTCAAGCGTGGCCTGAAAAACCGGCATATTCAGCTGATTGCCCTGGGTGGGGCGATTGGTACGGGCTTGTTCCTCGGTTCGGCCGGGGTGCTGAAGTCGGCGGGGCCGTCGATGATCCTGGGCTATGCGATAGCCGGGTTCATCGCGTTCCTGATCATGCGCCAGCTGGGCGAGATGATCGTCGAGGAACCGGTCGCCGGCTCCTTCAGCCACTTCGCCCACAAATACTGGGGCGGCTACGCAGGCTTCCTCGCCGGCTGGAACTACTGGGTGCTGTATGTGCTGGTGGGCATGGCCGAATTGACGGCGGTGGGCAAGTACATCCAGTTCTGGTGGCCGGAAATACCGACCTGGGTCAGTGCCGTGGTGTTCTTCATTGCGGTGAACCTGATCAACACCCTGAACGTGAAGTTCTTCGGTGAGACCGAGTTCTGGTTCGCGATCATCAAGGTGGTGGCGATCATCGGCATGATCGTGCTCGGCTGCTACCTGCTGTTCAGTGGCACCGGCGGCCCGCAGGCGTCGATCAGCAACCTGTGGGACCACGGCGGTTTCTTCCCCAATGGCGGCATGGGCCTGCTGATGGCCATGGCCTTCATCATGTTCTCGTTCGGTGGCCTGGAGCTGGTGGGTATTACCGCAGCCGAAGCCAGCGAGCCACGCAAAGTGATCCCCAAGGCGATCAACCAGGTGGTGTACCGGATCCTGATTTTCTACGTCGGCGCACTCACCGTGCTGCTGTCGCTGTACCCATGGGATCAACTGCTGCAAACCCTCGGCGCCTCGGGCGATGCCTACAGCGCCAGCCCGTTCGTGCAGATCTTCTCGCTGATCGGTAACGACACCGCTGCGCACATCCTCAACTTCGTGGTGCTGACTGCGGCGCTGTCGGTGTACAACAGCGGCGTGTACTGCAACAGCCGCATGCTGTTCGGCCTGGCCGAGCAAGGCGACGCGCCCAAGGCGCTGATGAAGCTCAACAAGCAAGGCGTGCCACTGCGTGCCCTGGGCATTTCGGCCCTGGTGACGCTGCTGTGCGTGGTGATCAACTACGTGGCGCCCAAGGATGCCCTGGTGCTGTTGTTTGCGCTGGTGGTTGCCTCGCTGATGATCAACTGGGCGCTGATCAGCCTGACCCACATCAAGTTCCGCAAGGCCATGGGCGAACAAGGCGTGGTGCCGTCGTTCAAGACCTTCTGGTTCCCGTTCAGCAACTACCTGTGCCTGGCGTTCATGCTGGTGATCGTGGGCGTGATGCTGGCGATTCCGGACATGCGTCCGTCGGTGTATGCGATGCCGGTGTGGGTGGGGATTCTTTTCCTGGCGTACTGGTTGCGCTCCAGGAAGACCAAGGCCGTGGCTGTCGCGCAGTAACCTGTGTAGGGGCCCGCTTGTGTGGGAGCTGGCTTGTGTGGGAGCTGGCTTGCCTGCGATGCCGGCGCCTCGGTCTAACTGAACGACCGAGGCGCCTGCATCGCGGGCAAGCCCGCTCCCACATGAACAGGGCCACAATAGGAATGTATTGCCAATGAAAAAGCCCCGGAGAACCGGGGCTTTTTTATTAGAGCGTTGACCGCACTCGCCACAGCTCGGGGAACAGCACGGTGTCGAGCATCTTGCGCAGGTAACCCACGCCCTCGGTGCCGCCGGTGCCCGGCTGGAAGCCGATGATCCGCTCCACCGTGGTCACATGGCGGAAGCGCCATTGGCGGAACGAGTCTTCCAGATCGATAAACTTCTCGGCCAACTGGTACAGGTCCCAGTACCGGTTCGGATCGCGGTACACCTCGCGCCACGCCGCTTCCACAGATTCGTCATGCACCGTAGGCGCCGTCGGATCGCGTTGCGCGCGCTGCGGGTCAATCGCCAGGCCCGCCTTGATCATCAGGTTGATCGCCTCGTCATACAGCGACGGCGTGGCAATCGCCACTTGCAGTTCCTTGAGCAACTCCGGACGGTGGGCATGGGGCCGCAACAGCGCCGCGCTTTTATTGCCGAGGATGAACTCGATTTCCCGATACTGGAACGACTGGAAGCCCGACGACTGCCCCAGGTACGGCCGGATCGACTTGTATTCCGACGGCGTCATGGTCGCCAGTACCGCCCAGGCGTGCACCAGTTGGTCAAAGATCCGCGAGACCCGCGCCAGCATCTTGAATGCCGGCGCCAGCTCACCCAGGCGCACGTGCTCACGGGCGGCCTTGAGTTCGTGGAGCATCAGCTTCATCCACAGCTCGGAAGTCTGGTGCTGGATGATAAACAGCATTTCGTTATGGTCCGGCGACAACGGGTGTTGGGCCGTGAGCACTTTGCCCAGGTCCAGGTAGTCGCCGTAGCTCATGGACTCGGAAAAATTCAGCTCAGCGTTATGCCATTCTTCCGGCGGCTGGTAATCAGGGGAGAAAGGACACTGGCTCATCGCGTGGGCTCCTTGAGCGGGCGCAGGATTGCTCGTACCGGGCTGGCATCGAGGTTGGCAAAACGTAGCGGCAGGGCGATCAACTCATAATCGCCTTGCGGTACATCGTCGAGCACGATGCCTTCGAGAATCGCCATGCCATGGCGGGCGACGGCGTTGTGGGCATCCATGGTCTTGGACTGTTGCGGGTCCAGTGACGGGGTGTCGATGCCGATCAGGCGCACACCCAGGCTGGCCAGCAGCTCGACGGTTTCCTTGGCGACGGCGGTGAAGTTCGAATCCCAATTGCTCAGGGGCGCCTTGTGATAAGTACGCAGCAGGACCCGCTCCGGCAGGTTATCCAGGTGGCCCTGCAACTGCTCCGGCTGTACCAGCGCGCCGCTGTCCAGGCAGTACAGCACCCGACACGGGCCCATATACACGTCCAGCGAGACTTCACCGATAGGCGCACCGTCGGCGCTGTAGTGCAACGGCGCATCGACATGGGCACCGGTGTGGGGCGACAGGGTGATACGCCCGACGTTGACCGGGCATTCGGGGCCGAACTGCCAGACGCGTTCTTCCTGGAACGGCGTATCGCCCGGCCACGTCGGGGTGGCGGTGCTCAAGGGTGGGCTGATATCCCACCACGTTTTTATTGGATTCATACGAGGCTCTCGGTTGTTTCTAAAGTGAATGATACGAGGGCCAGCGGTAAATATTCTTGCGATTTCCAGCGCCAGGCAGGATTTCTTTCGCACTTACTGCGAAGAAACGTCTGATTAGTGAATGGATCCTTCAGCCCCACAGATAAAAATGTGGGAGCGGGCTTGCCCGCTCCCACAGGGGGGCTGTGCAGGTTTGCAGATCGTATGCCAATGCGCTTCTGGGCATCCCGATGTCGAGTTCAGACCACTGGCATTCGCCCCGGCGCTATAGGGTTCATCTTTGTCTTTCCTGCCTTGGAGCCATCATGTCCCAGCCCATCACCGTATTGCGCGACACCCACCCCCTGCCGGTCCTGGATGCCTGCAAATGGGAGAAGCTCGAGGGCGACCCGCACACCGTCAACCTCAACGCCTACACCAGCGAAGACGGCAGCAAGATCATGGGCACCTGGATCTGCACCCCTGGCAAATGGCGGGTGGAATATGTGAAGTGGGAATACTGCCATTTCCAGGAAGGCTACTGCGTGATCACCCCGGACGGCCTGGAGCCGATCCATTTGCGCGCTGGGGATATCTTTGTGGTGGAGCCCGGGATGAAGGGCACGTGGGAAGTGGTCGAGACGGTGCGTAAATATTTCGTATTTGCCTGATACAGACTCTGTGGCGAGGGGGCACCCCCGCTGGGTGGCGAAGCCGCCCCAAAACCTACCGCCTCGCAGGCCTACTGGGGTGGCTTCGCCACCCAACGGGGGTGTAGAACCGTAGACATCCTTTACATCTGAAACCGGGGACATCGTTTACACATTTGAAGCTTGGATGCGGCTCTTGCCGCGTCCAAGTCTGCCCAAGGGATAGTCACATAGGTACA
>NZ_VFEV01000065.1 GCF_007858275.1 Pseudomonas proteolytica | reverse complement strand
ACCCAAGCCCTGGTAATCCTCGCCCGCAAGCTCTGCCGGGTGGCATTCGCGCTGATGAAAAACCAGAGCGAATACCAACCGAACTTAAGGTTGCAGGGTTTACCTGCAACATAGAATCTCCCACATTATTTTGCTCAAGTTGTGTCAGTGAAGGTTGGCGAGCAGGTGCTTCAGGGTCTCTGCGACACCTTTGTCACGCAAACTGGCAAAACACCGCTCAAACGCTGCCACAAACTCAGGTGAGTTGGGAATCGCCGGGCCAAAAATCTCTTCCACCCCCAACAGCCGCTGACTGACGCAAGCGTCATCCACCACCAGTGCCCGGCAGAAGTCGGCGCGCGGGTCGGGGATGCGGTAGCGCACACCGTTCTCGTCCACACCTCGCAGGTACAAGGCCCAGGCCGCCACCACCAGCGCTGCTCGCTCGGTGTCGCGACCCTCGGCAATCAGGCGGTTGATGGTCGGTACCGTGAACTTGGGAAACTTCGACGAACCATCGGAACAGACCCGCTCCAGTTGATCGGCAATCGCCTGATTGGAGAAGCGCTCCACCAAGGTCTGCTTGTACTGGTCCAGATCGATGCCCGGCACCGGCGCCAGGTTGGGAGTCACGTCCAGGTCCATATAGGCGCGCATATACGCGACAAACAGCGGGTCGTTCATGGTTTCGTGGACAAACCGGTAACCCTTGAGAAACCCCAGGTAGGTCAGGGCCAGGTGGCTGCCGTTGAGCAGGCCGATCTTCATTTCTTCATAGGGCGTGACGTCGTCGGTGAACTGCACACCCACCTGCTCCCAGGCTGGCCGGCCGTTGACGAACTTGTCTTCCAGCACCCATTGCACAAAAGGTTCGCACACCACCGGCCAGGCATCGTCGATGCCGTGTTCATCATGCAGTTGCAGGCGGTGGGCGGTACTGGTCATGGGCGTGATGCGGTCGACCATGGCGTTGGGGAAACTCACGTTGGCCTGGATCCAGTCATGCAGTTCGGCATCGCGCAACGCGGCGAACGCCAGCAACGCCTTGCGGGTCACGGCGCCGTTGTGCGGCAGGTTATCGCAGGACATCACGGTAAAGGCCCGAATGCCTGCGGCACGGCGCTGGCTCAGGGCCGCGCAGATAAAACCGAATACGGTCTGCGGCGCCGCAGGGTGGGCCAGGTCATGCTGGATCTGCGGCAAGTGGGCCATGAACTCACCGTTGCTGTCGTCGATGCAGTAGCCGCCCTCGGTGATGGTCAGCGACACGATGCGTATTTCAGGGCTGGCCAGTTTGTCGATCAAGGCCTGGGCGCCGTCCTGTGCCAGGAGCATATCGCTGATGGCGCCGATCACCCGCACTTGGGTGTCGTCGGTGTCGCCCAGCTCATACAAGGTGAACAGATAGTCCTGGCCGGCCAGGTCATCCCGCGCCTGGCGGTCTTCGGCGCGCAGGCCGATGCCGCAGATGCTCCAGTCCAGGCCGACACCGGTGTTCATCAGGGCGTCGGTGTAATACGCCTGGTGTGCGCGGTGGAAACCGCCGACGCCGATATGGGCGATGCCTTGGCGTGTGTCGGCAATGGCATAGGCGGGCAGGCGCACTTCGGGCGCCAACTGGGTGAGATTGTGTTGATTGAGCTTCATCAAAATTCTCGCGAAATCAGGCGGCAGCGCGCAGTGGACGGGCCACCGCCACGCCGTCGGCGTCGAATAGATGGCAGTGCGCCGGGTCCAGGTGCAATTGCAGCGTCTCGCCATACTGGCTGGCCATATCGCCACGGATCCGCATGGTCAGCGGCTCGCCACTGGCGGTGAGCACATGGCAGAACGTGTCGCTGCCCAGGCGCTCGCCCACGTCGGCGGTGACGGTGAGGGTGGTATCGCCCGGCGCGGCCAGTTCCAGGTGCTCGGGGCGGATGCCCAGGGTCACGGCGCTGCCCACGCTCAAGCTGGCGCTGCTCAATGGCAGGCTGATCAGGGTGCCAGCGTCCAGTTGCACATCGCAGCCCTGGCCTTCGATACGCGTAACCTGGCCCTTGAGAAAGCCCATTTTCGGCGTCCCCAGAAAACCCGCGACAAACAGGTTGGCCGGCTGGTGATACAGCTCCAGGGGGGAGCCGACCTGTTCGATGCGCCCACTGTTAAGCACCACCACCTTGTCGGCCAGGGTCATGGCCTCGACCTGATCGTGGGTCACGTAGATCATGGTGGCTTGCAGTTCTTTGTGCAGGCGCGCCAGTTCCAGGCGCATTTGCACGCGCAGGGCGGCGTCGAGGTTGGACAGCGGCTCGTCGAACAGGAAGATCTTCGGGTTGCGCACAATCGCCCGGCCGATGGCCACCCGCTGACGCTGGCCGCCAGACAACTGCTTGGGCTTGCGCTCCAGCAGCGGGCCCAGCTCCAGGATGCGTGCAGCCTCACTGACTTTGCTGTCGACGATCTTCTTGTCCACGCCCGCCAGATCCAGGGCAAACGACATGTTCTTGCGTACGCTCATATGCGGGTACAGGGCATAGGTCTGGAACACCATGGCCAGGTCGCGCTTGGCCGGGGTCACTTCGGTGATGTCGCGGCCATCGAGTTCGATGGTGCCTTCGGTGACTTCCTCAAGGCCGGCAATCAGGCGCAGCAGGGTGGACTTGCCACAGCCCGAAGGCCCGACAAAGACCACGAATTCCTTGTCGTTCACTTCCAGGTCAATGCCCTTGATGATGGAGAAGCCTTCGAAGCCTTTTTGCAGATTCTTGATTTTCAGGTTGGCCATGATGGGCCTCCATTTTTTATAAGGGTCGTTATTTCACGGCGCCAAAGGACAGGCCGCGCACCAGTTGCTTCTGGCTGATCCAACCGAAGATCAGGATCGGCGCGCAGGCCAGGGTCGAGACGGCGGACAATTTGGCCCAGAACAAACCTTCGGGGCTGGAGTAGGAGGCGATCAACGCGGTCAGCGGCGCGGCATTCGACGAGGTCAGGTTCAGCGACCAGAACGCCTCGTTCCAGCACAGGATCAGCGACAGCAACACCGTGGAAGCCAGGCCGCCCTTGGCGATGGGCAGCAGCACCCGCACCATTTCCTGCCACAGGGTGGCGCCATCCAGGCGCGCGGCTTCGAGGATGTCCTTGGGAATGTCCTTGAAGTAGGTGTAAACCATCCACACCACAATCGGCAGGTTGATCAGGGTGTAGATGATGATCAGCGCGATGCGCGTATCCAGCAGGCCCATGCTCTTGGCCAGCAGGTAGATGGGCATCAGCACACCCACAGGTGGCAGCATCTTGGTCGACAGCATCCACAGCAGCGTGCCCTTGGTGCGCTGGGTTTCGTAGAACGCCATGGAGTAGGCCGCCGGCACCGCAATCAGCAGGCACAAGGCGGTGGCGCTGAAGGAAATCACCACTGAGTTCCAGGCGAAGCTTACGTAATTACTGCGCTCGTTGATGTGCAGGTAGTTCTCAAGGGTTGGCGTGAAAATGAACTGCGGCGGCGTGGCAAACGCGTCGATTTCGGTCTTGAAACTGGTGAGCACCATCCAGAAGATCGGGAAGAAGATCACGATCGCGATGGCCCAGGCCAGGGTGCCGAGCAACAGGCTTTGCAGGCGGCGGGATTGTTGAAGCGTCATGGCGCGGCCCTCAAGGCTTGTCAGTCAGGTTTTTGCCGAGCATCCGTACCAGGATGATCGCCGCGATGTTGGCAATGACCACGGCAATCAAGCCGCCGGCCGAAGCCATGCCCACGTCGAACTGCACCAGCGCCTGGTTGTAGATCAGGTAGGCGAGGTTGGTCGAGGCGTAGCCGGGGCCGCCGTTGGTGGTGGTGAAGATTTCGGCGAACACCGAGAGCAGGAAAATCGTCTCGATCATTACCACCACGGCGATAGGCCGGGCCAGGTGCGGCAGGGTCAGGTGCCAGAAGATCGCAATCGGGCCGGCACCGTCCAGGCGCGCGGCTTCTTTCTGTTCCTGGTCCAGGGACTGCATGGCGGTCATCAGGATCAGGATGGCGAAGGGCAGCCATTGCCAGGACACAATGATGATGATCGACAGCAGCGGGTAGTGCGCCAGCCAATCCACCGGCTGCGCGCCAAACAGCTTCCACACCGCCGCCAGTACGCCGGACACCGGATGGAAAATCAGGTTCTTCCAGATCAGCGCACCCACCGTGGGCATGATGAAGAACGGCGAGATCAACAACACCCGCACCAACCCACGACCGAAAAACTCGCTGGCCTCCAGCAAGGCACTGATCAACACGCCCAGCACCACGCTGATCAACAGCACGCTGCCCACCAGCAACAGGGTGTTGGTGGCGCCGGGCAGGAAGCCGGAATCGGTGATGAAGTAGGTGAAGTTCTCCAAGCCCACGAATTGGTTTTCGCCGGGGTAAAGCAGGTTGTAGCGAATCAGCGAAAAGTACAGGGTCATGCCCAGGGGCACGATCATCCACAGCAGCAACAGGGCCACCGAGGGGCTGACGAGGAACCAGCCGGGGTTGAGCAGGCGGTTTTTACGCGGTTTATCCGCAGCAGCGGTTTGCACATTCATAGGATCAAAACCAGTTTGCAGAGCGAGAGTCGGAGCGCGGTCAGGGTGGGAGCGGGCTTGCTCGCGATAACGGTGGTTCAGCCGACATATTTGGTGACTGATACACCGCTATCGCAGGCAAGCCCGCTCCTACATTTACGGGGGGAGGCTGGGTTATTTGGGATAGCCGGCGCGCTTCATTTCCCGCTCGGTGGTGGTTTGCGCGGCAGCCAGGGCCTGGTCCACCGTCTGCTGGCCGGTCAGGGCGCCGGAGAAGAACTTGCCCACCTGGGTGCCAATCGCCTGGAACTCAGGAATGGTCACCAACTGGATACCGATATACGGCACCGGCTTGAGAGTCGGTTTGGTCGGGTCTGCAACCTTCAACGACTCCAGCGTCACCTTGGCAAAAGGTGCGGCCTGCATATATTCCTCGCTGTAGGTCGAGGCGCGGGTACCTGGCGGCACGTTGGCGATACCATCGGTCTTGGCCACCAGCGCGCCGTACTCCTTGGAGGTGGCCCAGGCACTGAAGACCTTGGCTGCGTCCTTGGCCTTGGAGCTGGCCGGGATCGCCAGGGACCAGGAATACAGCCACGAGGTGCCCTTGTCGGTGACCTGCTGAGGGGCAAAGGTGAAGCCGACGTGATCGGCGACCTTGCTCTGGGTCTTGTCGGTAACAAACGAGCCGGCGACGCTGGCATCCACCCAGATCGCGCACTTGCCGCTGTTGAACAGCGCGAGGTTTTCATTGAAACCATTGCTGGACGCACCCGGCGGGCCGGATTTTTTCATGTTGTCGACGTAGAAGTTCAGTGCATCCTTCCACTCGGGCCCGTTGAATTGCGGTTGCCACTTTTCATCGAACCAGCGTGCGCCATAACCGTTGGCCAGGGTGCCGATCAGTGCCATGTTCTCGCCCCAGCCGGCCTTGCCGCGCAGGCACAGGCCGTATTGTTCCTTGCTCTTGTCGGTGAGTTTTTCGGCAAACTCGCCAATCTGCACCCAGGTCGGATGCTCAGGCATGGTCAACCCGGCCTGCTTGAACAGGTCGGTGCGGTAGTAAGTGATGGAGCTTTCTGCATAGAACGGCAGGGCGTACAGCGTGCCCTTGACGGAAAGGCCGTCGCGCACGGAAGGGAACACATCGTCCAGGTCGTAGGACGCCGGCAGATCCTTCATCGGTTCCAGCCAGCCCTTGGCGCCCCAGAGTGCGGCTTCGTACATGCCGATGGTCAGCACATCGAACTGCCCGCCCTGGGTGGCGATATCGGTGGTCAGGCGTTGGCGCAGGACGTTTTCTTCCAGTACCACCCAGTTCAACTTGATCTGCGGATGCTCGGCCTCGAAGGTTTTCGACAGCTTTTGCATGCGGATCATGTCGCTGTTGTTGACGGTGGCAATGGTCAGGGTCTGTGCGCCCAGGCTGACGGCGCTGAGGGTCATGCAGGTACAGGCAAGCAGTGCTTTTGCAGGGAAGTTCATCGCGCACTCCGTTTCTGCGCCCAGGGGCGGCAGAAGGACAGTTATTGTTGTTGTGTCTTCCATGGCTGCAGGAAGAGTGTGCGTTGATTACAGCCTTCTAAAGGCGCGGTGACAAATCCTTGAGCGCACTTGCACTGATACTTTTTTGCACTGATGTGCGCGGCCTTTTACCGGCCCCGGGCTCAGGCCAGGTTCTGTTCGGTCAAGCGCTGCATCGCCAGGCGCCGATAATGGGAGGGGGTCATGCCTTTGAGCTGCTGAAAGCGCCGGTTGAAGTTGGAGATATTGTTGAACCCCGATTCAAAGCACACGTCGGTGACGGCCTTGTCACCATCGGCCAGCAGTTCGCAGGATTTACTGATGCGCAGCCGGTTGACGAATTCGATAAAAGTGCGCCCGGTCGCCTGCTTGAACACCCTGGAGAAGTACGTCGGCTTCATCCCCAGGTGGTCGGCGACTTCTTCCAGGGGCAACTCCCGGCCGTAGTGGGCGAAGATATAGTCCACCGCGCGGTTGGTGCGGTCGATGCTGTGCTCATCGGCCAACTGCGGGGTGGTCACCCCGGACAGTAACTGGTAATCCTCGCAGGCACTCAACACCTCCATCAGGATCAAAAAGTGCCCGAGCCGCGCCACGCCACGCGCCTCTTCGATCTGCTGCATCAGCTTCATGGCCTGGGCGATGGTGTGCTTGCAGCGAAACTCGATGCCGTACTTGGCCCGTTCCAGCAACGGCGCCAGGGCCTTGAGCTCACTGAAGACCGGGACGGCGCTATCAAACAACTCGTCGGTAAAATTCACCAGCATGTCGCGCTTGGGCACCACCTCATCCTCGGCCACCTGGCTGATCCAGTTATGGGGCAGGTTGGGGCCGGTGAGGAACAGGCTTTCGGGATAGAAATTGCCGATGTAGTCGCCGATAAACACTTTGCCGGAGCTGGCAATAATCAGGTGCAGCTCGTATTCCTTATGGAAATGCCAGCGCACCAGCGGGCAGGGGAAACCATGCTGGCGATAGATGATGGACAGGCCATTGTGGTCGTCCATCAATTCATAGGAGGGGTCGGTGATTCGCGCGGCTCGAGTCATGCTGGCGTCGCTTTTATTGTGGTTGCGCAACCGATAATGCCCCGTTGCGCAGCACCTCGCCAGCATTTAGAGCGTGCGGTTTTTTGCCTCGATCCACTGCGCCATGTACTGGGTACTTTTATGCAGATGGTGGCGCAACATGCTGCCGGTGAAGTTGTTGCGTCGATGTTGCGCCAGTTCGCCACGGCAATGTTGCAGGCGCTCGACCAGCGCCGGGCCGTGCAGTTGCGGGGCATAGCGTCGGGCCAGCAGTTCGCGGCCAGCGGCTTGGGCCGCGGTCCAGGCTTGCGGGTCTGAGTACAGTGCCACGGCAGCGGCGGCCAGGGCGCTGGCGCTGTGGGCGATTGCTCCGGGCCAAGGCTGCCCGTCGGCCATGCCTTCGGCACCGATGGGCGTGGTGATGCTGGGTGTACCGCAGAGCATGCCGTCCGCCAGCTTGCCCTTGATCCCGGCGCCGAAGCGCAACGGGGCCAGGCAGATGCGTGCGGCTGACATGACTTGCAGTGCGTCTTCGGCCCAGTTCATCACATGAAAGCCCTGGGCCGGGTTATGCAGCGCGGTGGCCTTGGGCGGAGTGTAGGCGCCATAGATATGCAACTGGGCACCCGGCAGTTGCTGGCGGATCAGGGGCCAGAGACTGTTCTTCATCCACAGCACGGCATCCCAGTTGGGGGCGTGGCGGAAGTTACCGATACTCAGGAAGTGCGCACGGTCTTCAAACGGCACAAATGCTTCGCTGGGCTGCTCGATCATCAATGGGCACCAGTGGAGCAGGGCGCGGGGCACCTTGAAGTGCTCGGTGAGCAGTTGGATCTCGACGTCGGAAATCATCAGGCTGATATCACAGCGGTAGATCGCTGCGATTTCGCGCTTGGCCAGGTCGGTTGGCGCCATCAACTGGAATTCCTCATCCAGGGCGGGAGCGAACAGCGGGCTGAAATCATCTGCGTCAGGCTGGCTCTTGAGATGGTCCTTGAGGCGCTGATGGCGGGCATCGCGCAGGCTCTGCAAATCTGCAGTTTCCAGCACGCGCAACGCGTTCGGGCAGTGCTTCTCGACCCGCCAGCCGAACTGTTCCTCCATCATGAACCGGTCGAACAGCACGATATCCGGGGCGAGTTCTCGAATAAATTCGTCGAAACTGCTGTTATTGAGCTCGATGGCGCATTCGCGGATGCCCAGGGCGGCAAGGTCGGCCTTGTGCTCGCCGATGGCCGCCGGGCTGCTGAAGGTTATTTCCCAGCCTTGAGCAAGAAAACTCTCGAGGATCTGCATCATATGCCCGCCCGCAGCTGAGGAACGGGGCTCCGGCCAGACATAACCAATGACCAGGACGCGGGTGGCAGGCTGATTGTTCAACGATGAATTCCTTCAAGGGCAGGGCAAAAGCGGCGCAATTAAACCACAGCCGCCCGGCCCGGGCGCAGTCATGACATTTTGTGTTCGGCCATAGGTGTCAATCGCACTTTGTGGTTAACTTCTGCCTCTCGAATTCGTTTCATCTAACCCAGCATAAGGATTCCGTTCATGGCTCAAGTCACCCTCAAAGGCAACCCGGTCCAGGTTGAAGGCGAGTTGCCGCAAGTTGGCACCCAGGCCCTCGACTTTTCCCTGACCGCAGGCGATCTGTCGGACGTCACCCTGGCGGCTTTCGCCGGCAAGCGCAAAGTACTGAACATCTTCCCAAGCGTTGACACCCCGACCTGCGCGACTTCGGTGCGCAAGTTCAACGCCCAGGCCAACGACCTGAACAACACCGTTGTACTGTGCATCTCCTCCGACCTGCCATTCGCCCAGGCTCGCTTCTGCGGTGCCGAAGGCCTGGAAAACGTGAAGAGCCTGTCGGATTTCCGCAGCGCCGACTTTGCCGTTGACTACGGTGTATCGATTGCCGATGGCGCCCTCAAGGGCCTGACCGCCCGCGCCGTGGTGGTTCTGGATGAAAACGACAAAGTGCTGCACAGCGAACTGGTTGGCGAGATTGCCGAAGAACCAAACTACGAAGCGGCCCTGGCTGTACTGAAGTAATTGTTCCAGCCCGTTACTGTCGCTTTGCAGTAACACGTATGATGCATGCTTGCGGCCTGGCCTAGTCCAGGCCGTTTTCATTTGTGCTTCAGCGGTTTAGCCCAAATTGCTGATGTTTCACCTCGAAAAGTAAATGTTTGTAAGCCCGAAGGTAAATAGCCGGTAAAGGCGCTTTTCTAAACGCGCCCCAGTGCTTATCTTTCAGCCTCCCAAAGAAGAAGCCCTCGCATCCAATGGTTGATCAATCCATGCAATCGTCTCCCCGTAGTTCCCGCCGCTGGCTGTTTGGCTTGCTTGTCCTGTTGGTGATTGCCGGCCTGTGCTGGAAGTTCTGGCCGGCAGGCTCCGCCCAGAAAGAGGCCCCGGCAGCCAGGACCAGCAAGACGGGGATGATGCGTCCCGGCTTCGGCGGCTCCGGTGCTGCGGTGCCGGTGCGTGTTGCACCTGCGGTCACTGGGGACTTCCCGGTGTACTACAAGGCGCTTGGCACTGTGACGGCGCTGAACACCATCAATGTGCGCAGCCGGGTCGGGGGAGAACTGGTGAAGATCGCCTTTGAAGAAGGGCAGATGGTCAAGGCCGGCGACCTGCTGGCGCAAATCGACCCGCGCAGCTACCAGAACGCCTTGCTCCAGGCCCAGGGCACGCTTCTGCAAAACCAGGCCCAACTGAAAAACGCCCAGGTTGACCTTGAGCGTTATCGCGGCCTGTATGAACAAGACAGTATCGCCAAGCAGACCCTGGACACCGCCGCCGCGCTGGTCCTGCAATACCAGGGTACGGTCAAGACCAACCAGGGTGCGGTGGATGACGCCAAGCTCAACCTTGAATTCACCCAGATCCGCGCGCCGATATCCGGCCGTGTCGGCCTGCGCCAACTGGACGTCGGCAACCTGGTGGCGGCCAACGACACCACCGCCCTGGCAATCATCACCCAGACCCAACCGATCAGCGTGGCCTTCACCTTGCCGGAGAACAGCCTGCAAACCGTGCTGGCCCGCTACCGTACCGGCAACAAGCTGCCGGTGCAGGCCTGGGACCGTGGCGATCTGCAGCTACAGGCCACCGGCGTGTTGCAGAGCCTGGACAACCAGATCGATGTCGCCACCGGCACCCTGAAATTCAAGGCCCGTTTCGATAACCAGGACCAGGTGCTGTTCCCCAATCAGTTCGTCAACGTGCGCCTGTTGGCCGACACCCTGAAAAACGTGGTGTTGGTGCCATCGGCGGCGATCCAGTTCGGCACCAACGGCACCTTTGTCTATGCCCTTGATGGTGACAAGAAGGTCAAGATCCGCACGCTGGTCATTGGTGAGACCGATGGCCAGAACACCGTGGTCAAGGACGGCCTGGCTGCGGGCGATCGTGTGGTGCTGGAAGGCACTGACCGCCTGAAGGACGGCACCGACGTCGAAGTGGTCAACGACAGCAACCAGGTGCCAACCACCCCCACTGAACATTTGCAGGGCAAGCCCGCGGCACAAGGCGAAAGCAGCCCGGCGGCGGATGCCGGCAAGGCGCAAAAGGCCGGCGCATGAACCTGTCACGGCTGTTCATCCTCAGGCCCGTCGCCACCACCCTGAGCATGCTGGCCATTGTCCTGGCTGGCCTGATCGCCTATCGCTTGATGCCGGTGTCAGCCTTGCCCCAGGTGGATTACCCGACCATCCGCGTTATGACCCTGTACCCCGGCGCCAGCCCGGATGTGATGACCAGCGCAGTCACTGCGCCCCTGGAGCGCCAGTTCGGGCAAATGCCCGGCCTGACGCAGATGGCCTCGACCAGTTCCGGTGGGGCCTCGGTGCTGACCCTGCGCTTCAACCTCGACGTCAATATGGACGTCGCCGAGCAACAGGTGCAGGCGGCGATCAACGCGGCCAGCAACCTGCTGCCTTCGGACCTGCCGGCGCCCCCGGTGTACAACAAGGTCAACCCGGCCGATACCCCGGTGCTGACCCTGGCCATTACTTCCAAGACCATGCTGTTGCCCAAGCTCAATGACCTGGTCGATACGCGCATGGCGCAAAAAATCGCGCAGATCAGCGGTGTGGGCATGGTCAGCATCGCCGGCGGCCAGCGCCAGGCCGTGCGGATCAAGGTCAACCCCGAGGCCCTGGCCGCCAACGGCTTGAACCTGGCGGACGTGCGCAGCCTGATCGCCGCCTCCAACGTCAACCAGCCCAAGGGTAACTTCGACGGCCCGACCCGGGTGTCGATGCTCGACGCCAACGACCAGTTGGTATCGCCCGAGCAGTACGCCGAACTGATCCTGGCCTATAGCAACGGTGCGCCGCTGCGCCTCAAGGACGTCGCGCAGATCGTCGATGGCGCCGAGAACGAACGCCTTGCTGCCTGGGCCAATGAAAACCAGGCGGTGCTGCTCAATATCCAGCGCCAGCCGGGCGCCAACGTGATCGAGGTGGTGGACCGGATCAAGGCGCTGCTGCCCAGCATCACCGACAACCTGCCCGCGGGCCTCGACGTGACGGTGCTCACCGACCGCACCCAGACCATTCGCGCCTCGGTCACCGATGTGCAGCATGAATTGCTGATCGCCATTGCCCTGGTGGTAATGGTGACGTTCCTGTTCCTGCGTCGCTTCAGCGCCACCATCATCCCGTCGATTGCCGTGCCGTTGTCCCTGATCGGCACCTTTGGCGTGATGTACCTGGCCGGCTTCTCCATCAACAACCTGACCCTGATGGCCCTGACCATCGCCACCGGGTTCGTGGTGGACGATGCCATCGTGATGCTGGAGAACATTTCCCGTTACATCGAGGAAGGCGAGACACCGATGGCCGCGGCGCTCAAGGGCGCCAAGCAGATCGGCTTCACCCTGGTTTCCCTGACCCTGTCGCTGATCGCGGTATTGATCCCGCTGCTGTTCATGGCCGATGTGGTCGGGCGGCTGTTCCGCGAATTTGCCATCACCCTGGCGGTGGCGATCCTGATTTCCCTGGTGGTGTCCCTGACCCTGACGCCGATGATGTGCGCGCGCCTGCTCAAGCGCGAACCCAAGGAAGAAGAACAGGGCCGTTTCTACAAGGCCAGCGGCGCCTGGATCGACTGGCTGGTGGCTGCCTACGGGCGCAAGCTGCAATGGGTGCTCAAGCACCAACCGCTGACCCTGCTGGTGGCCATCGCCACCCTGGGTCTGACGGTGGTGCTGTACCTGGTGGTGCCCAAGGGCTTCTTCCCGGTGCAGGACACCGGGGTGATCCAGGGCATTTCCGAGGCGCCGCAGTCGATTTCCTTCGCTGCCATGAGCCAGCGCCAGCAAGAACTGGCGAAGATCATCCTCGAAGATCCGGCGGTGGAAAGCCTGTCGTCCTACATTGGGGTAGATGGCGATAACGCCACCCTCAACAGTGGCCGCCTGCTGATCAACCTCAAGCCCCATAAAGAGCGGGACTTGAGCGCTGTCGAGGTGATTGCGCGCCTGCAGCCGACGCTGGACAAGCTGGTGGGCATCCGCCTATTCATGCAGCCGGTGCAGGACCTGACCATCGAGGACCGCGTCAGTCGTACCCAGTACCAGTTCAGCATGTCCTCCCCGGACGCCGACCTGTTGGCACTGTGGAGCGGCAAGCTGGTACAGGCCCTGAGCCAGTATCCGGAACTCACCGATGTCGCCAGCGACCTGCAGGACAAGGGCTTGCAGGTGTACATGGTGATCGACCGCGATGCCGCCTCGCGCCTGGGCGTGTCGGTGGCCAATATCACCGACGCCCTGTATGACTCCTTTGGCCAACGGCAGATCTCCACTATCTACACCCAGGCCAGCCAGTACCGCGTGGTGCTGCAGGCCCAGTCCGGCGAAACCCTGGGGCCGGATGCGCTGAACCAGATCCATGTGAAAACCACCGACGGCGGCCAGGTGCGCCTATCGAGCCTGGCCCGCATCGAGCAGCGCCAGGCCCAGTTGGCGATTACCCATATCGGCCAGTTCCCGGCGGTGATGATGTCGTTCAACCTGGCACCCGGCGTGGCCCTGGGCAAAGGTGTGGAGCTGATCAACCAGGTGCAGAAGGACATTGGCATGCCGGTCGGCGTGCAGACCCAGTTCCAGGGCGCCGCCCAGGCGTTCGAGGCCTCGCTGTCGAGCACCTTGCTGCTGATCCTGGCGGCGGTGGTCACCATGTACATCGTGCTCGGCGTGTTGTACGAGAGCTACATCCACCCGATCACCATTCTCTCGACCCTGCCATCGGCAGCGGTGGGGGCCCTGCTGGCGCTGCTGCTCACGGGCAACGACCTGGGGATGATCGCGATCATCGGCATCATCTTGCTGATCGGCATCGTGAAGAAGAACGCGATCATGATGATCGACTTTGCCCTCGACGCCGAACGCAACCAGGGCCTGGACCCGCAGACCGCGATCTACCAGGCGGCGCTGCTGCGCTTCCGGCCAATCCTGATGACCACCCTGGCGGCGCTGTTCGGTGCGGTGCCCCTGATGCTGGCCACCGGCTCCGGCGCCGAACTGCGCCAGCCCCTGGGCCTGGTGATGGTCGGCGGCTTGCTGTTGAGCCAGGTCCTTACGCTGTTCACTACCCCGGTGATCTACCTGTACTTCGACCGCCTGGGCCGTCGCTGGCGCAAGACCCCCGAAGCGCTGGAGCCGGTTGAGCCATGAACCTGTCCGGACCTTTTATTCGCCGGCCGGTAGCCACCATGCTGCTGAGCCTGGCGATCATGTTGCTGGGCGGTGTCAGTTTCAGCCTGTTGCCGGTGTCGCCGCTGCCACAGATCGACTTCCCGGTGATTGTGGTCTCCGCCAGCCTGCCTGGCGCCAGCCCGGAAGTGATGGCGTCTACCGTGGCTACGCCCCTGGAGCGTTCCTTCGGCGCGATTGCCGGGGTCACCACCCTGAGCAGTTCGTCCAGTCAGGGCTCGACCCGGGTGATCCTGGCCTTTGACTCCGACCGCGATATCAACGGCGCGGCGCGGGAAGTGCAGGCGGCGATCAACGCCTCGCGCAACCTGTTGCCCAGCGGCATGCGCAGCATGCCCACCTACCGCAAGATCAACCCGTCCCAGGCGCCGATCATGGTGCTGTCGCTGACCTCGGACGTGTTGCCCAAGGGCCAGTTGTATGACCTGGCCTCGACCATCCTCTCCCAAAGCCTGTCCCAGGTACCGGGTGTGGGTGAAGTGCAGATCGGCGGCAGTTCCCTGCCGGCGGTGCGCATCGAGCTCGAACCCAAGGCTCTCGACCAGTACGGCGTGTCCCTGGATGAAGTGCGCGACACCATTGCCAATGCCAACGTGCGCCGGCCCAAGGGCTCGGTGGAAGACGGCGAACGTAACTGGCAGATCCAGGCCAACGACCAGTTGGAAAAGGCCAAGGACTATGAGCCGCTGCTGATCCGCTACCAGGACGGCGCGGCGTTGCGCCTGAGCGATGTGGCGAAGATCAGCGATGGCGTCGAGGACCGCTACAACAGTGGTTTCTTCAACAATGATTCGGCGGTGTTGCTGGTGATCAACCGCCAGTCGGGCGCCAACATCATCGAGACCGTCAAGCAGATCAAGGCGCAGTTGCCGGCGCTGCAGGCGGTGCTGCCGTCCAGCGTCAAGCTCAACCTGGCCATGGACCGCTCGCCGGTGATCACCGCCACCCTGCATGAGGCGGAAATGACCCTGCTGATTGCCGTGGCCCTGGTGATCCTGGTGGTGTACCTGTTCCTCGGCAACTTCCGCGCCTCGCTGATCCCGACCCTGGCGGTGCCGGTGTCGCTGGTGGGCACCTTTGCGATCATGTACCTGTACGGGTTTTCCCTGAACAACCTGTCGCTGATGGCCCTGATCCTGGCCACTGGCCTGGTGGTGGACGATGCCATCGTGGTGCTGGAGAACATCTCGCGGCATATCGACGACGGTATAGCGCCGATGAAGGCGGCGTACCTGGGGGCCAAGGAGGTCGGTTTTACCCTGCTGTCGATGAACGTGTCGCTGGTGGCGGTGTTCCTGTCGATCCTGTTTATGGGCGGGATTGTCACCAGCCTGTTCCGCGAATTCTCCATCACCCTGGCGGCGGCGATCATCGTTTCGCTGGTGGTCTCCCTGACCCTGACGCCGATGCTCTGCGCGCGCTGGCTCAAGCCCCATGTCAAAGGGCAGCAGACCGGCTTGCAGCGCTGGAGCCAGAAGGTCAACGACCATATGGTGGCGGGTTATGCCCGCAGCCTGGACTGGGTGCTGCGGCACAAACGCCTGACCCTGCTCAGCCTGCTGGTGACCATTGGCGTGAATATCGCGCTGTATGTGGTGGTCCCCAAAACCTTTATGCCGCAACAGGACACCGGGCAATTGATCGGTTTTGTGCGCGGCGATGACGGCCTGTCATTTAGCGTCATGCAGCCGAAGATGGAGATTTTCCGCAAAGCAGTGTTGCAAGACCCCGCAGTGGAGAGCGTGGCCGGCTTTATCGGTGGCAGCAACGGCACCAACAACGCGGTGATGCTGGTGCGGCTCAAGCCGATCAAGGAACGCAAGCTGTCGGCCCAGGCAGTGATCGAGCGCCTGCGTAAAGAAGTGCCGCTGGTACCGGGTGGTCGCTTGATGCTGATGGCCGACCAGGACCTGCAATTTGGCGGCGGCCGCGACCAGACGTCCTCGCAGTACTCCTACATCCTGCAAAGTGGCGACCTGGCCGCCTTGCGCCTGTGGTACCCGAAAGTGGTCGCCGCGCTGCGTGAGCTGCCGGAACTGACCGCGATCGACGCCCGCGAAGGCCGTGGCGCGCAGCAGGTGACGTTGATTGTCGACCGCGATCAGGCCAAGCGCCTGGGCGTCGACATGAACATGGTCACCTCGGTGCTGAACAACGCCTACAGCCAGCGGCAGATTTCCACCATCTATGACAGCCTCAACCAGTACCGGGTGGTGATGGAGGTCAATCCAAAATACGCCCAGGACCCGATCACCCTCAATCAGGTGCAAGTGATTACCGCCGATGGCGCGCGAATCCCGCTGTCGACCATCGCCCACTACGAAAACAGCCTGGCCGACGACCGTGTCAGCCACGAAGGGCAGTTCGCTTCCGAAGACATTGCCTTCGACATGGCCCCCGGGGTCACGGTGGAGCAGGGCACGGCCGCTATCGAGCGGGCGATTGCCAAGGTCGGCTTGCCCGAAGACGTCATCGCCAAGATGGCGGGCACCGCCGATGCCTTTGCCGCCACTCAGAAAAGCCAGCCGTTCATGATTCTCGGCGCGTTGGTGGCGGTGTATCTGGTGCTGGGGATTTTGTATGAGAGCTACATTCACCCACTGACCATCCTTTCGACCTTGCCGTCGGCCGGGGTTGGTGCGCTGTTGTCGATCTACGTGCTGGGCGGCGAGTTCAGCCTGATCTCGTTGCTGGGCCTGTTCCTGCTGATCGGCGTGGTGAAGAAAAACGCGATCCTGATGATCGACCTGGCGCTGCAACTGGAGCGCAAGGAAGGCATGCAGCCCCTGGAATCGATTCGCAGCGCCTGCCTGCTGCGCTTGCGACCGATCCTGATGACTACCCTGGCGGCAATCCTCGGTGCCTTGCCTTTGCTGCTGAGCACCGCCGAAGGCGCGGAAATGCGCCAGCCCCTGGGCCTGACGATTATCGGCGGGCTGGTGTTCAGCCAGATCCTGACCCTTTACACCACCCCGGTGGTTTACCTCTATCTCGACCGCCTGCGCCACCGTTTCAACGGTTGGCGCGGGGTGCGTACCGACGCTGCCCTGGACACTCCGTTATGACCGCAACGCACCTCCCTGTAGGCGCTGGCTTGCCAGCGAAAAACGCCAACCATGACGCGGGGCACCTGACTCACCGCCGGGGCCTAAGGTTTTTCGCGAGCAAGCTCGCGCCTACCGTGTTTTGCGCCGTATTGCTCAGCGCTTGCGCCATCGGCCCGGATTACCAGCGCCCGCAAGTGGCTGAGCCGGCGCAGTACAAAGAAGCCCAGGGCTGGCGCCAGGCGGCGCCCAGCGATGCCTTGGCCCGTGGCGCCTGGTGGGAGTTGTATGGCGACCAGCAACTCAACAACCTGGTGGACAAGCTCAACAACGCCAACCAGACCGTGGCCCAGGCCGAAGCCCGCTACCGTCAGGCCCAGGCCACTGCGCGCAGTTCCCGTGGCGCCTTTTTCCCCACGGTCGACCTGAGTGCCGGTAAAACCCGCGCCAGCCAGGGCACCGGTAGCAGCAATGCAAGCCTGAGCAGCTCCAGCAGCGGTATCCGCGACACCCTTAACACCCAGTTGGGTGTCAGTTGGGAAGCGGATATCTGGGGCAAGTTGCGCCGTGGCCTGGAAGCCAGCAACGCCAGCGAGCAAGCCAGCGCCGCAGACCTGGCCGCCATGCGCTTGAGCCAGCAGTCGGAGTTGGTGCAGAACTACCTGCAACTGCGGGTCATGGACGAACAGACCCGCTTGCTGCAAAGCACCGTCGAGACCTACCAGCGTTCGCTGCAAATGACTGAAAACCAGTATCGCGCCGGTGTCTCCGGCAAAGACGCCGTGGCCCAGGCCCAGACCCAGCTCAAAAGCACCCAGGCGAGCATGATCGACCTGATCTGGCAGCGTGCGCAGCTGGAAAACGCCATCGCCGTACTGATCGGCGAAGCCCCGGCCACCTTCAACCTGGCGGTGAGCAAGGATATTCCGGCCTTGCCGCAGATCCCTGCCAACCTGCCATCACAATTGCTGGAGCGCCGCCCAGACATCGCCTCGGCCGAACGGGCGGTGATCGCCGCCAATGCCAATATTGGCGTGGCGAAAACCGCCTACTACCCCGACCTGACCCTGAGCCTGGCCGGTGGTTATTCCAGCAGCACCTACGCCGACTGGATCAGCCTGCCTAACCGTTTCTGGTCGGTGGGGCCGAAACTGGCGATGACCCTGTTCGACGGCGGGCAACGCTCGGCGGAAGTTGACCGCGCCGAAGCGTCCTACGACGAAACCGTGGCCAAGTACCGCCAGACCGTGCTCGACGGTTTCCGCGAGGTGGAAAACTACATGGTCCAGCTCAAGGTCCTGGAAGACGAGGCGGGTGTGAGCAACGAAGCCCTGGCATCAGCCCGC
This sequence comes from Pseudomonas proteolytica, assembly GCF_007858275.1. GTDB lineage: Bacteria > Pseudomonadota > Gammaproteobacteria > Pseudomonadales > Pseudomonadaceae > Aquipseudomonas > Aquipseudomonas proteolytica. The sequence goes on along the minus strand of NZ_VFEV01000065.1, from coordinate 4,197 downwards.
GAATCCCTGCGCCTGACCCAGAACCAGTACAAGGCGGGCCTGATCGCCTACCTGGACGTGGTTAACGTGCAGGCCACGGCATTGAGCAACGAACGCACCGTGCTGACCTTGCTGCAAACCCGGCTGGTTGCCAGCGTGCAACTGATCGCCGCATTGGGCGGCGGATGGGACGGTCAGATGCAGCCACGCGAAGAGTAATCGGTATCTCTGACAGCAGTTGGTGAGGCCATTGGGGCGGCTTCGCCACCCAGCGCGGGCGATGCGGCGTTCCGACAAGCCCGCTCGCCACAAAAAGTCAGCGTTGCGCAGCAAACTCCAGGCTGCCACAACCCCCCTGTGGCGAGGGGGCTAGTCCCCCGTTGGGTGGCAAAGCCACCCCAAAACCATCCCCCTCGGTCTATCTGACAGCAGTTGGGTGAGGCCATTGGGGCGGCTTCGCCACCCAGCGCGGGGCAAGCCCGCTCGCCACAAAAACTCAGCGTGCGCAGCAAACTCCAGGCCACACCCCCCCTGTGGCGAGGGGGCTAGTCCCGTTGGGTGGCAAAGCCACCCCAAAACCATCCCCCTCGGTGTATCTGGCGGAGCTGGGTGAGGCTATTGGGGCGGCTTCGCCACCCAGCGCGGGCGATGCGGCGTTCCGACAAGCCCGCTCGCCACAGGGAAGGCTGTTCGTCAAAGGGCGATTTCAGGTGATGGCCTTGTGACAATATTTCACCTATACAAGAATTATTCTCGCTACAATCCTCGGCCTTTCCCGGCATGGATGCCGCTCGCACTGTCATCCCTAGAGAAGCCCCATGCTTACCGGCAGTTATTCCCCCGCACTGGTCCTGATTTCCCTACTGGTGGCGATCCTCGCTTCCTATACCGCCCTTGACTTGACCGGCCGCATTGCCACGGCCAAGGGGCGGGCGGTGTACCTGTGGATGGCCGGCGGGGCACTGGCCATGGGCTGTGGCGTATGGTCGATGCATTTTATCGGGATGTTGGCGTTTAGCCTGCCCATCACCCTGGGCTACGACATTGGCATTACCGCGCTGTCGCTGCTGATCGCCATGCTCTCCAGCGGCTTTGCCCTCTGGCTGGTCAATCAGCCGCGCTTGCCGGCCTGGCAGCTGGGCTTTGGCGCCTTGATCATGGGGGCCGGCATCAGCGCCATGCACTACACCGGCATGGCCGCCATGCGCATGACCCCGGGGATCGACTACGACCCCACCTTGTTCGCTGCCTCGCTGCTGATCGCCGTCGGTGCTTCGGCCGCCGCCCTGTGGATTGCCTTCAACCTGCGGCGCAATACCCCCTATGTACGCCTGGCGCGGGGTGGGGCAGCGGTGGTGATGGGCGTGGCCATCGTCGGCATGCATTACACCGGCATGGCCGCCGCCCGTTTTGCCGATGGCAGCTTTTGCGGGGCGTCGGTGGATGGCCTGAGCGGCAGCGGCCTGGATAACCTGGTACTGGTGACCACCCTGGCGGTGCTGGCCATTGCGCTGTTGACCTCGTTGCTTGACGCGCGCCTGGAAGCCCGTACCGCCGTGCTGGCCGATTCCCTGTCCCTGGCCAACCAGGAACTCACCCACTTGGCCTTGCACGACACGCTCACCGGCTTGCCAAACCGTACGCTGTTGGCCGATCGCATTCAGCAGGCTATGCAGTTGGTGGCGGAGCAGGGCGGCTGTTTTGCCCTGATGTTTATCGACCTGGACGGCTTCAAGCCGGTCAACGATGCCTTTGGTCATCATATGGGTGACCAATTGCTACGCGAAGTGGGTCTGCGCCTGCGTGAAGACCTGCGCAGCCAGGACACCCTGGCCCGGATCGGTGGCGATGAGTTCGTGTTGCTGGTGCAATTGAGCCAGCCCGACGATGCGCTGCGCCTGGCCGAGCGCCAGGTGGGCCTGATCAACCAGTCGTTCCGGGTGGCGGAACATGACTTGAACATCTCCGCCAGCGTCGGTATCGCCCTGTTCCCCGGCAACGGAGCAACGCCCCAGGAACTGTTGATGAATGCCGATGCGGCGATGTATCACGCCAAGAGCATGGGCAAGAACGGCTACAGCTTTTTTGATGTATCGATGAACACCAACGCGCGCCGGCAACTGCAACTGTTGCAGGATTTGCGCAATGCGGTGGACCAACAGCAGTTGCGCCTGTACTACCAACCCAAGTTCGACGCCCTCAGCGGCCGCGCTGTCGGCGCCGAGGCGCTGTTGCGCTGGGAGCATCCACAACATGGCTTGTTGCTGCCGGACAAGTTTATCGAGCTGGCGGAAAAGACCGGGGTGATCATTGCCATCGGCGACTGGGTGCTCAACGAAGCGTGCCGGCAAATGCAGGTGTGGTTTGCCCAGGGATATCGGGACTGGCGCATCGCGGTCAACCTGTCGGCCTTGCAGTTCTGTCATGCCGGGCTGGTCACCAGTGTGGCCAACGCCCTGCAGCGTCACCAGTTGCCGGCCAACAGCCTGACCCTGGAAATCACCGAAACCACCGCCATGAGCGATGCCGATGCCAGCATGACGGTACTGCAGAAACTCTCGGAAATGGGCGTTGACCTGTCAATCGACGACTTTGGCACCGGTTATTCCAGCCTGATGTACCTCAAGCGCCTGCCGGCCAACGAGCTGAAGATCGACCGCGGTTTTGTACGGGACCTGGAGCATGACAGTGACGATGCCGCCATCGTCTCGGCGATTGTCGCCCTGGGCCAGGCCCTCGGCCTGCGCATCGTCGCCGAAGGGGTGGAAACCGACATGCAGCAGGATTTCCTCACGCGTCTGGGCTGCGACTCGTTGCAAGGCTATCACCTGGGCCACCCGCTGCCGCCGGATACATTTATGAGCGCTATCGTGGCCAAGGAACAACTGACCCGGCCGCCGTTTACCCAACCCTGAGATCAATTGACCCCGGTCCATGCAAAACCTGGCAGGCACAGGTATTCTTGGATCCAACAGCCTGGGTTGAATGGGGAGTCAGTACACATGGACAAAGTCGTCATCATTACCGGTGGCAGTCGTGGGATCGGGGCCGCCACGGCCTTGCTGGCGGCCCGGCAGGGCTATCGCATCTGCATCAATTTCCAGTCTGACGAAGAAGCCGCCCTGCGTGTGCTGGAGCAGGTCCGCGCACTCGGCGCCCAGGCCATCGCGGTGCGCGCCGACGTGAGCATCGAAGACGAAGTGATCAGCCTGTTCAACCGTGTCGACACCGAATTGGGTCGCGTCACCGCGCTGGTCAACAACGCCGGCACTGTCGGCCACAAGTCGCGGGTCGACGAAATGTCCGAGTTCCGCATCCTGAAAATCCTCAAGACCAACGTGCTGGGCCCGATTCTGTGCGCCAAGCATGCATTGCTGCGCATGTCGCCCAAGCACGGCGGGCAGGGCGGTAGCATCGTCAATGTGTCCTCGGTGGCTGCACGCCTGGGCTCGCCCGGTGAGTACGTGGACTACGCGGCGTCCAAGGGCGCGCTGGACACCTTTACCATTGGCTTGTCCAAGGAAGTGGCGGGCGAGGGGATCCGGGTCAACGCGGTGCGCCCGGGTTACATCTTCACTGAATTCCACGCCTTGAGCGGCGACCCGGACCGGGTCAGCAAGCTTGAGCCGGGCATTCCCATGGCCCGTGGCGGGCGCCCTGATGAAGTGGCGGAAGCGATTGTCTGGTTGTTATCGGACAAGGCCTCGTACACCACCGGGACATTTCTGGATCTTGGCGGCGGGCGTTGATCCTGCCTGGGTGCTGAGAGCCCCCTCACAAAGGGGCGGGGCTCCCTGGCTTTTCGTGGCGAGCGGGCTTGTCGGAACGCCGCATCGCCCCCGCTGGGTGGCGAAGCCGCCCCAATCGCCTCACCACGTTGTGCCAGATATACCGAGGTGGCTGGTTTTGGGGCTGCTGGCGCAGCCCAACGGGGGACGAGCCCCCTCGCCACAGGGGGGGCGTTGCGGCAGCTAGGAACTTACTGTGGATCGCAGATTTTCTGTGGCGAGCGGGCTTGCCCCGCGCTGGGTGGCGAAGCCACCCCAATCGCCTCACCACGTTGTGCCAGATACACCGAGGTGGCCGGTTTTGGGGCTGCTGCGCAGCCCAACGGGGGTGTAGAACCGTAGACATCCTTTACATCTGAAACCGGGGACATCGTTTACACATTTGAAGCTTGGATGCGGCTCTTGCCGCGTCCAAGTCTGCCCAAGGGAT
>NZ_VFEV01000064.1 GCF_007858275.1 Pseudomonas proteolytica | reverse complement strand
AGTGCGAAGCAGCCCCAATAAGCCGAATGCGTTGTACCAGATACACCGCAGCGGCTGGTTTTGGGGCTGCTTCGCAGCCCAGCGCGGGGCAAGCCCGCTCGCCACAGGGAAGATCATCAGTTTCTGAAAGTTGTGTAGATGCCTATGGCTATCGCCTGCAAGCCGGCTCCTACAGTTAGCGCAGGGCTCGGCGTAGGACCTTGCCCACGGTAGTCTTGGGCAGTTCCTCGGTGCGGAACTCGACAAACTTGGGCACCTTGTAGCCCGTCAGGTACTCCCGGCAATGAGCCAACAGTTGCTCCTGGGTCAGGTTCGGGTCGCGGCGCACTACCACAATTTTCACCTTCTCCCCGGTCACCCCATCTTCCACACCAATCGCCGCCACTTCCGCCACGCCCGGGTGCAAGGCCACCACATCCTCGATCTCATTGGGGTAAACGTTGAAGCCCGACACCAGAATCATGTCCTTCTTGCGATCCACCAGGCGGATGAAGCCCTGTGCATTCATCACCCCGATATCCCCAGTCGACAGCCAGCCCTCGGCATCCAGCACCTCGGCGGTTTCCTTGGGGCGTTGCCAGTAGCCCTGCATCACCTGCGGGCCGCGCACCTGCAGTTCGCCCTGCTCGCCAATGTCAGCCAATGCGCCGTCCTCACGGATGAAGCGCACCCAGGTCGACGGCAATGGCACGCCGATGCTGCCGGTAAATTCCATGTCGCGCATGCGTGAGATATCGATGGGGCTGATGCTCACCACCGGCGAGCATTCCGTCAGCCCGTAACCCTCGATGATCGGCAGGCCAGTGACTTCTTTCCAGCGCTTGGCCACCGCCGTGTGGGTGGCCATGCCGCCAGCGATCACCAGGCGCAGGTCGGAAAAGTCCCGCGCACGGAACTCGGCGTTCTCCAGTAAGCCGTTGAACAATGTGTTGACCCCGGCAATCCCGTTGAAGCGCTCCTTGCGCAGGATCATCTGCACGCGCTTCACGTCCCGTGGGTTGGCGATCAGGATGTTGCGCCCGCCCAGGCACATGAACATCAGGCAATTCACCGTCAGGGAAAAGATGTGATAGAGCGGCAACAGGGTGACGTTGGTTTCTTGCTGGTTCTGATCCAGTTGATCGCCGACCCATGCCTTGGCCTGCAACAGGTTGGCGATGATATTGCGGTGGCTGAGCATCACGCCCTTGGCATCGCCGGTGGTGCCGCCGGTGTATTGCAGAAATGCCAGTTCCTCGCGCGCCAGCGGCACCGGCGTGTGCGTCAGGCCCCGGCCCTGCTTGAGGGCGGTGTTGAAGCGCACCGCGCCTGGCAGGTTGAAGGCCGGCACCTGCTTTTGCACGCGACGCAGGATGAAGTTCATCGCCGCGCCCTTGAAGGTGCCGAGCAGGTCGCCGATAGCGGCAATGACCACCCGTTTGACGGTGCTGCCGGCCACGACTTTTTCCAGGGTGTGGGCGAAGTTTTCGAAGATCACCACGGTCTCGGCGCCGCTGTCCTTGAGCAGGTGCTTGAGTTCGTGGGAGGTGTACAACGGGTTGACGTTGACCACCACCGCACCGGCGAGGATGGTGCCCAGCAAGCAGATCGGGTATTGCAGGCAGTTAGGCATCATCAACGCCACGCGGTCGCCCTTGCGCACACCCTGGGCCTGCAGCCAGGCGGCAAAGGCAATGCCCTGGGCCTGCCAGGCGGCGTAGGTCATTTCGGTGCCGATGCTGACGTAGGCCACACGGTCACGGTACTTGTGCAGGTGCTCCAGGAAGACCTCGCGCAACGACGGGTAGTCCTCGATGCCGGCCTCAATGTCCGTGGGCACCCCGGGCAGGTAGGCGTTCAACCAGATACGTTCGGTTTGTTCCTGGCTCACAGCGTTCATGGCAGTCTCCTTGTTGTTGTTTTTGTACGGCTACTTTTCAACGATGGCGGTAATGCCCAGGCCGCCGGCGGCACAGATGGAAATCAGCCCGCGCCCGCCACCACGCTGGTGGATGGCCTTGGCCAGCGCCGCCAGTTGACGACCACCGGTGGCGGCGAATGGATGGCCGCAGCCCAGGGAGCCGCCGTTGACGTTCATTTTGTCGCGGTCGATGGGGCCCAGCGGCGCATCCAGTCCCAAGCGCTCACGGCAGTAATCAGGGTCTTCCCAGGCCTTGAGGGTGCACAGCACCTGGGCGGCGAAGGCTTCGTGAATCTCGAAGAAATCAAAGTCGGCAAAGCTCAGGCCCTCACGCGCCAGCATGCGGGGCACCGCATAGGCTGGCGCCATCAGCAGGCCTTCACTGCCGTCAACGAAATTCACCGCGGCGGTCTCACCGGTGCGCAGGTACGCCAACACCGGCAGGCCGCGGGCGGCGGCCCATTCCTCACTGGCCAGCAGCACCACCGAGGCGCCATCGGTCAGGGGGGTGGAGTTACCGGCCGTGAGGGTGCCGTTCTGCCGGTCGTAGGCCGGGGCCAGGCTGGCGAGCTTATCCAGGCTGGCATCGGCGCGCAGGTTGTTGTCGCGGGCCAGGCCGCGATAGGGGCTGATCAGGTCGTCGAAAAAGCCATTTTTATACGCCGCGTCGAGGCGCTGGTGACTGCTGAGGGTCAGTTCGTCCTGGGCCAGGCGCTTGATCTGCCAGCGCTTGGCCATTTCTTCGCAGTGCTCGCCCATGGACAAGCCAGTACGCGGCTCGCCATTGCGCGGCAGCAGCGGCTTGAAAAACATCGACGGGCGCACCTGCAACAGGCTGCGCAATTTGTTGCCCGTACCCTTGGCGCGGTTCGCCGCCAGCAGCGTACGGCGCAGGGATTCGTTGATGCCGATGGGCGCGTCGGAGGTGGTGTCGGCGCCCCCGGCAATCCCCACTTCAATCTGGCCGAGGGCGATTTTATTGGCCACCAGCAACGCCGCTTCCAGGCCGGTGCCGCAGGCTTGTTGCAGGTCGTAGGCCGGGGTCTCGGCAGACAGGGTGGTGGACAACAGCGACTCGCGGGCCAGGTTGAAATCCCGCGAGTGCTTGATCACCGCACCGGCGGCGAACTCGCCCAGGCGCAGGCCGTGGAGGTTGTAGCGGTCCACCAGGCCTTGCAGCGCGGCCACCAGCAAATCCTGGTTGCTGTCGTGGGCGTATACCGTGTTGGAGCGGGCAAACGGAATGCGGTTGCCGCCGACAATCGCCACCCGGCGCGTCGGGGCGGGGCTGAAGCTGTAGTCACTCATGGACGACTCTCATCAAAACGTGGGTGCCAGATAAACAGGCCGCGCATATGGGGTTTGTCGCCGGCCGGGTTGCGCACCTCGAATGCACGGTGGGGACCGTCTGCCGGGGCATTCCACAGGGCGACCTGGCCGGGCAGGAAGATCGGCAGCTTGAACTCGCAGTGGGCCTCGGCCACGTCCAGCCCGCCTGGAGGCTGTTGCGCGGCCAGGGCGCGGCCCAAGGTCCACATGCCATGGGCGATGGCCCGGCGAAAGCCGAACAGGCGCGCACCGATCAGCGAGGTGTGGATCGGGTTGAAATCCCCCGACACCTTGGCAAAACGTCGCCCCAGATCCGCCGGCAGCACCCAGCGTTGAGTGCGCCGCAAGGCTTCTTCGGGCAAGGCCAGGCTGTCGCCCCAAGGCTCGCCCACCGGATTGGCCACATCCCGGCGCAGGTACAGGCTGTCGCTTTGCCACACCAACTCGCCAGCGCTGTAGGCATGGGTGGCGATGCTCAACGCCTGGCCTTTGGCATGGGCCACCCAGCGTTCGGCAAACACCTCCAGGCGCAGGGCCTGGCCTTCCTGCAGGCGCCGATGCTGACGAATGCGATTGGCCAGATGCACCATGCCGCTGGCCGGGTACGGGAAGCTCGGGCGCGTCAGCAGCATCAAGTGCAAGGGGAACGCCAGCACATGGGGATAGGACAGCGGCACGCCCTGCTCACGCCGAAAGCCACAGGCCCGGCCATAGGCGGCCATCTCATTGGCGCACAATGGCACCGCCGAGCGCACCAGGCGCTCCTTGGGCAAGCTCGGCACGCCTTCAAGCGTAGGCTTGCGCAGCGCCAGCAGGCCGTCGAGCAGCAGGCGATTGCGCGACGGTGGCGGGTCGATAATCTGCGTCACGTAGTCCATGTTCAGGCTCCCAACAGGCTTTGGCCGCACACCCGCACCACTTGGCCGTTGACCCCGCCCGAGGCCGGGTGCGCCAGCCAGGCGATGGTTTCGGCGACGTCGATGGGTTGCCCGCCCTGGGACAGGGAGTTCATGCGCCGCCCCGCTTCGCGAATCATCAGCGGGATTTTCGCGGTCATCTGGGTCTCGATAAAACCCGGTGCCACAGCATTGACCGTGACCTGCCGCGCCGCCGCCACCGGTGCCAGGCCCTGCACCAGGCCAATCACCCCGGCCTTGGACGTGGCGTAGTTGCTTTGCCCCAGGTTGCCAGCGATCCCGGAGATCGACGACACACAGACAATCCGCCCACCGGCATTGAGCCCCTGCCCTTGCAGCAAGGCGTCACTCAAGTGCAACGGTGCCTGGAGGTTGACCGCCAGCACACTGCGCCAGGCCGCTTCGGTCATCTTGGCGATGGTCTTGTCGCGGGTGATCCCGGCGTTGTGCACCACCACATCAAATGCGCCGTGCTCGGCGACATAAGCCTGCAACTGCTGCACCGCATCGGCGGCGGTGATATCCAGCGCCCAGGCGTGGCCGTCGACACTGCTGGCCGCCTGCTCCAGGGATGACAACGCTTGCGGCACATCCACGCAGACCACCTGCGCGCCATCACGGGCCAGGACCTGGGCGATGGCCAGGCCGATGCCGCGGGAGGCGCCGGTGACCAGGGCGCGGCGGCCGCTCAAGGGTTTGTCCCAGTTGATGGCAGGCGCGGTATCCACCGCTTGTTCCAGGCGCACCACCTGCCCCGAGACATAGGCCGAACGCCGCGACAGGAAGAACCGCAGGCTGCTTTCCAGGGCCTGCTCGGCCCCCGGCGCGACATAGATCAACTGCACGGTGATCGCCCGGCGCAGTTCCTTGGCCAGGGACCGCACCAAACCCTCCAGGGCGCGCTGGGCGATCGCCTGGGGCAAGTCCTGGCAGTGTTCGGGCGCGGTGCCCAGCACCACCACCCGTGCGTGTTGCCCCAGGCGCCGGGCGTTGGCGTGGAAGAACTCGTAGAGCTCGTCCAATTGCTTAAGGTCGACCACGGCGCTGGCGTCGAACACCGCGCCCTGGACTTTGACCGTGGACGGCGCCTTGAGCGTGGCGGCCTGGGCCGGCACGGTGTCGGTGGCCTTGAAGATGCGCCGCACTTCCTCCGCCAGGCGCCCTGCCCCGGCGATGATCACCGGGTTGGCCAAGCCCTGTTGGCCGCTGCGGTGGCGTTGCAGGGGCAAGGGTTGTGGCAGGCCAATGGTCTGGGCCAGGCGACGGCCCCAGGGGGAATTAACAAAAGAGAGATAGCTGTCGCTCATAAATCGATCCGTTTTCCTGACCTGCAAACCCAATCTCCTGTGGGAGCAGGCTTGCCAGCTCCTACAGGGCGCGTGTTGGTGTTTAGTTCACCGGGGCGTTTTCACGCTTTCTGGTGCTGGGCTTGGCTGCTTGTTCCAAGGTTTGCTGGCGCTTTTGCAATGCCTCCAGCAAGCCAAAGTCCTGCGGGAAGTCGTCCACCTGGATGCCGTGGTCGGCGTACTCCACATAGCGCGCCAGCAAAGCGTCTTCATCGGCGCTGATCAGGTCCAGGGCGCGGGCCTTGATGCGCCAGGCGGTGAAGGCGGTGGTGCTGATCGGCATCGGTTCGAGGGTGCCTTGCTTGACCGCCGCCTTGAGCCGCCCTTCGATCAACTCCACCTGTGGCAACAGGCGGAACGCCAACTCGCCGTAGGCCAGCTTGTCGATTTCCGGACGTGGGATGTAGGAATTGGCCAGCAAGCGGTCGCGGCTTTCGCCGGGGGTCTGCACCAGTTCGGCCACCTGGGCCAGCAAGCGATCTGACGGCTTGCGCTGGGGAATGCCAAACGGGAAGCTCAAGCCACGAATCACTGCCGCAGCGGGCTTGGAGGGGTAATTGTCGAGCACCTCGGCCAGGGCCTCATGGGCCCGCAGCAGTGCGTCCTGGGCCGACCAATGTACCAGCGGCAGATCGGCCTGGGGCCGGCCATCATCCTCAAAGCGCTTGAGCACGCAGGACAGGATGTAGAGCTGGGACAGAATATCGCCCAGGCGCCCGGTGATGCTTTCTTTGCGCTTGAGCGCACCGCCCAGCACGCCCATGGAGATATCGGAAATCAACGCCAGCACCACCGACAGCCGATTGGCCTGGCGGTAGTAAGGCGCCAGCGCCGGGTCGGTCTTGGCCGGCACGGCAATCAGGCGCCCGCCTGTCAGGGAATGCACTGCCGCCCGTACGGTATTGGCCAGCACAAAGCTCAGGTGACCGAACATGGCGCTGTCGAACGCCAGCAACGCCTGGCGATGATCGGTGTTGCGTGCCGCTTCCATCTCACGGAACACGTAAGGATGGCAACGGATCAGGCCCTGGCCATAGATGATCAGGCAGCGGGTCATGATGTTTGCCCCTTCCACGGTGATCGCGATAGGGCTTTGCTGATAGGCACGGGCCAGGAAGTTGTTGGGCCCCATGCAGATGCCCTTGCCGGCGACGATGTCCATGCCATCGTTGACGATGATTCGCGCACGCTCGGTGACGTGGTATTTGGCAATCGCCGAAATCACCGAAGGTTTCTCGCCAGCATCCAACGACGCCACCGATACCTTGCGCACTGCATCGCAGGCATACAAGTGCCCGGCCATGCGCGCCAATGGTGCCTGCACCCCTTCGAACTTGCCGATCGGCAGGCCGAACTGCTTGCGCATCGCCGCATAGGCCGTGGTGCCGCGTACCGCCACCTTGCCCAGGCCGACGTTGGCCGATGGCAGGGAAATCGCCCGCCCGGCCGCCAGGCATTCCATCAACATGCGCCAGCCGTTGCCCACTTGCTCGCGGCCGCCGATCACCCACTCCAGGGGGATAAACACGTCCTTGCCGGTGGTCGGGCCGTTCTGGAATACCGCATTGAGGGGCCAGTGATGGCGGCCACTGTTCACCCCGGGATGGGACGTGGGGATCAAGGCGCAGGTGATACCCAGCGAGCCGGGCTGGCCCAGCAAGCCGTTGGGGTCTTCGGCGCGAAAGGCCAGGCCCAGCACCGTGGCGATGGGGCCGAGGGTGATATAGCGCTTGTCCCAGGTCACGCTGAAACCCAGCACTTCCTGGCCTTCATGCATGCCCTTGCAGACGATGCCCAGGTCTGGAATGGCCCCGGCGTCGGAGCCGGCATAGGGGCTGGTCAAGGCAAAGCACGGAATGTCTTCGCCACGGGCCAGGCGCGGCAGGTAGTAATTGCGCTGGGCATCGGTGCCGTAATGCAGCAACAGTTCGGCGGGGCCCAGGGAGTTGGGAACCATCACCGAAATCGCCGCCGCCGAGCAACGGGTCGACAGCTTCATCACCACCTGCGAATGGGCATAGTGGGAGAAGCCCTTGCCGCCATATTGCTTGGGAATAATCATGCCGAGGAAACCGGCGTCCTTGGTGTACTGCCAGCCTTCGGGCGACAGGTCCTGCCAGACCTGGGTGGTTTCCCAGTCGTTGGCCATGTCGCAGAGGGTTTCCACTTCGTTGTCGAGGAACGCCTGCTCTTCGGCGCTCAAGCGTGCCGGCGCGGCTTGCAGCAGGCGCTGCCAGTTGGGTTTGCCGCTGAACAACTCAGCATCCCACCACACGGTGCCGGACTCGATAGCGGCGCGCTCAGTGTCGGACATGGCCGGCATGATCGTGCGAAACAGACCCAGGGCCTTGCTGGTCAGCAGCGCCCGGCGCACAGGCTTGATGCTCAGCAGCAGCGCCGGCAACACCACCAACAGCGCCGCAACGCTCAGGCCAAACCCTGCGACCCCATTGAACAGATAGCCACCGGCCAACCAGACCAGGCCAGCCCCCAGCCACAAAGTGGCTGCCGCTTGTCGATACGCCAGGGCAGTCGCCGCAGCGAGTCCCGCCAGTAACCAGATAACCATGGAGATACCTCTACTTATTCAGGGCAACTTATTCAGGGCACGGCATGCAGGTCAGCAAGCCGGTATGGCCTGCGACTGATCACCACACTACAAACTTGAAAAGCTAAATTCAAATTTTGTTTTGAAATTTTTATTTAATCGGTTCGCGAAAAAATTCATGGCCAAACGCGTCAGCCGAAATGCCAGAAGGAGGAAGAACTCACAATGGGTCGCGTGGGCGACCCATTGGTGCACTCGGAGGTAAACCCCACAGAAAGATGCGCTGACTGTGGTTTTACCTCGGTACTACGCAGACACGTTAAAAGGCGTACGTGGCCGACAGGCTGACCACTTCACCCTTGGCCTCGGATTTGCCATCCAGCGAACCTGCGCCAAGCCGATCAACGTTCTTGGTCTTGAGCTTGACGGTTTCGACAAACTGGCGGGAATACGCGCCGTCGATGCTCAGGCCAGGAATGGCGCGGATGTTGTAGCCAAAGCCCAGGGAGGCGAAGGTGCGATCACCATCCGGGATGCGTGGGTCACGGGTGGAGTTGCGGGTTGGGGTCTGGTCGAAGGCCACACCGGCGCGCACGGTAAAATCATCCGTGAGCTTGTAGTCGCCACCGAAGGAATACATCCAGGTGTTCTTGTACTTGTACGGGATCGACACGATGGTGCTGCCATTGGACTTCAAGGTCAGCGCCTCGAAGGACGACCATTGGGTCCAGGTCACGCTGGCGCCCAGGGTCAGGCGGTCAGAGAAGTCGTGCACCCAGTCCAGGGACGCGTTGGCAGGAATGTCCAGTTGCGTGGAGGCCTTGGCGCCGCCGGGAAACAACTGCAGCCCAGGGTAAGCCATCTCAACCAGGGTTTTACCATCGACCATCGGAGTGGTCATCAGTGCTACCGACCCTGGATCGGCGTGCATATTGTATTTGCCCTCCAGCTTGTTCTTGATCTTGGCGTGGTAGTTCAAACCCAGGGTGTCTTGCGCCGTGGGCTTCCAGGTCATCCCCGCAAACCAACCCAGGGAGTTATTGTCAACCTTGACACGCATCAAGGCGAAACCTTGGCCGGCCGGGAACGGAATCATCCCAAAGTCCGGCGACTGCGCAGCAGCGGCATAGAGGTCGACGTTCTGACTCACAAAACCTTTGGTGTGCTGGAGAATCGCACCGCCACCGATGGAAAACTCATCATTGACCTTGAACGACAGCGAGCCGGTAAGGCCCACGGTTTCGATGCGAGTGTCCACCGCAAAGTCGCGGCCTTTCCAATCCTGGTCGTACGTGGTGCGGGCACCCATCGGCACCACCTGGCTCAGACCAAAGGCAAAACGGTCATTGATCGGGATCACCATAAAACCCGTAGGCACCCAAGCCTCGAAACCCGCCTGACCACCGTTACCGGTACGATCGTGGTAAATCGGACTGTAGTTTTCGTCAAGGGTCGTGTCGGACATCGGACGGCCAGAATAGTCGTAGGCCGATCCTTTGTATTTGATATCGATATTTGCGTAGTTGATGGTGAACTGCGAGATGGTCTTGTCAATAAAGGCCATTGCAGCAGGGTTGTTGTAGGCCGCTGAAGGGTCGTTCTTGAACATCGAACCACCACCGAATGCCCGGCCCCAACCAGCAGTGTTAGCGGTAGGAGTCATGAAGCCGCCTGCCTGGACCGAGCCTGCAGTCGCCATCAGCCCACTCAACAATGCCAGGCCGAGAAACGCTTGCGCCTGTTGTTTCTTATTATTCATGCCCCACTCCTTATTGTTTTTATCCGTCTCGACCGGTCAAACCGGTCGGACTTGCTTCAACAGGCGCCTCTAACGAGGCGCCTGCCTTTTTCTGGGTGATCAGCCCTTTTGGAGCAGTTCCTGCATCAAGGAACGATAGTGACCCCGGTAGCACCAACATTCAGCTTCACGACGGTGCAACTACCAGACAGCGGTTGATTATTCGCAGTCAATGTGATGCTTGGCGACGGTGCCGGAGTCGATGACAACAGCACGTCAATGGAGGAAGGGCCACAGTTGGTTGGCGGCGGGAAGCCCGGAGTGACGATCTTGTAGCCAACGTTGTGAGCCTTGCCAGTCGTCGCGGTGAGAGGCTCCAGCAACCAAGGCAATCCGGTGATCTGAGGCAGATCGCACAAAGAACTGGTGCCTTGAGAGATGGTGACCTTGGTGATATCCGCCTTGCCATCTGCACGGACCTTGCCTTCGAAAACAGCCTTACAGGTCACCGAGTTCTGGAACGAAGAAGGAGACTTAACCTCAATACTCCCAGTAGCCCCTGTAACGAACGTCGCTCCAACTGGACTAAAAGATGCCGCACTGGCCATCGAAGCCGCGCCAAAGCACAGAGCAAACGAACTTACACAAACGAGGGTTTTGAAACTTTTCATTATTTTTCCTCACATGTATGGCGAGTCATTTCGCCGGGGTAATGGCCATGATCGAGAGGTCACGGAGAAACAGCAGGACTTCCCTTTCCAGCCAAATTTCAATTCATTTACCGCTACAAATTCGGGTGTTTACTCGACGACTTTGAAAGTCGGCGGCATCTTGATCGACACGCTCTTGATCTTGCAGTCTTCGCCAATCGGCACATTGGCCGCCTCCAACTTGCCGGTGGCGTTATCCCAGGTGCCTTCGGCGGTGGATGGGCCGCACTTGCCGCCCAGGCCAAAGGCGTGCACGTCGACGCTGATCTTCGACATAGAGCCGCTGGTGGTGTCTTTGGCCACCAGGATCCACGGCAAGTTGATGGCTTCGACGCGGCGGCACTTGAGGCCGCCGTCGAACTCGACCTTGTCGACATTGACTTGCGAACCATCGGCCGCAACCTTGCCGGCCACTTTGATGGTGCAGTCGGCGCTGATCAGCGCGCCCTTGGAAAAGCTGATGGGGCCCTGGGCAGTGAAGGCGCTGCCGGCGGGTTCGATACGCGCTGCCTGGGCCTGGTGGTAGGCGATAAGCCCCAGTGCAGCGAGCACGATATGCGTAGTGAACTTGGCAGGTTTTTGCATGGTGTACGTCCTTCCCTTGATTTTATTTTTGTTAGGGTCAAACAACTTTCTTGCAACTAAGCAGCACTCGAAACCGGTAAACCGTGGGCGATGAAACCCTGCGCGATACACAGATCCCGAGTGCGCCCTACAACAGTTGATTCACATTAGAAGGTGCTGGTCTTGCCGTACTTCTCCAGTATTTTCAAACGTTTGGATGGCTGGATATTGGCCAGGGTGACATCCCCCGAGTAGTGCCGCAGTACCCGATGATCCATGCGCCGGCGCCACAAGTAAGGGATGTAGGCCCAGACAATCATGCTGGCGTAGCCGTAGGGCAGTTGCGGTGATTCATCAAAGTGGCGCAGCGACTGATAACTGCGGGTCGGGTTGGCGTGGTGATCGGAGTGGCGCTGCAACTGGAACAGAAAGATATTGGTGACAATACGGTTACTGTTCCAGGAGTGGCGCGGCGAACACCGCTCATAACGACCATTGGGCAACTTCTGGCGTTTAAGGCCGTAGTGCTCGACATAGTTCACTACTTCCAGCAACGAGAAGCCGTAGATGCCTTGGATCACCAAAAAGGGAATCACGGCCACACCCAGCCAGGCGATCATTGCGCCCCACAACACCACGCTGTACATCCAGGCGCTGAGCACGCCGTTCTTCCAGTGCCAGGCCGGCAGGCCGAGCTTGCGCAGGCGTTCGCGTTCCAGGTTCCAGGCCGAACGCGCGCTGAACCACACCGAGCGCGGCAGGAACGCCCAGAAGCTCTCCCCCAGCCGGGAGCTGGCCGGGTCTTCCGGGGTGGCGACGCGTACGTGATGGCCACGGTTGTGTTCGGTATAGAAGTGCCCGTAGAAGGTTGGCGCCAGGGTGATCTTGGCCAGCACGATCTCCAGCAGGCGCGGCTTGTGCCCCAGTTCATGGGCAGTGTTGATCGCGATGCCGGTGGCGGCGCCGGTGGACATGGCCATGCCCAGGTAGGTGAACCAACTGACGTCACCGTGCAGTTGCACCCGGGCAGTCAGGAAGCTGGCGGTTTGCGCCATCCAGCTCGATGGGTCCATGGACGCCGTGAGTTGCAGCAGCCCACCGTTGATCATCCAGTCGATGCCGCTGACGGCCAGCCAACCGGTAATCACCAGGGAGGAGATAACAAGCAACACGCCGGTGTAGACGATCCAGCGGTAGTACTTCTGCGATTCAAGGCCGCTGACGGCAGATTCCGGCGGGTTGCTGACGTCTTCGCCGAGCAGGCCGTCAATCAGCGGAATCAGGCCGAAAATCACCAGCACACCCACCCACCACAGTTCTTGTACACCGGTGGTGATGGCCAGCGCGCCGGACAATAGCGGGGTTGCCAAAGGCATGATGCCGAGCCACCACAGGTGGCGCTTACCGTCGGTCCAGACGTGCGGGGCTGCCAGGGTCTGATTCATGGCAGCCTCCGGGCGCACTGCGCGGCAGGGAGGGAGAGCGAAGCAAAAGAGGCAGACAACAGATTCAGGCGGCACTGAAAGCCACTTGAAATCAACCATGCGATAAAAGGCGTTTTTTTCATTATTTTATTCGCTCTTAGGCATTTCAAAAATCATTTCAAAATAAATATTGAAATATTTTTTTAAATAAATAGCGCGGAACCGTTAGGTCGTCAACTACTTTTTCGAAGCCTTTTCTACGTGACCGGGCAGTCTCTTTTTCATCCATTCGGTCAGGTGTCTAGGGCAAGCGTTACCGACTCTCGACCACGCCGTGGGGTGCACGATTATTTGCTCGCCAGTGCAAATGGCGGGTGCAGGACGGTGGCGCTTTCTACCGGCTTGCTGCGCTTGGCCACCTGCTCCACCAGGGCTGCCACGCGCTCGGTGGCGGTGATTGGCAGCATGTGGCCGCGGCCTTCGATCACCTGCATTTTGAGCCCCGGCACCTTGTCTGCCAGGGCCTGGCCGTGTTTGCGAAAGTCCAGCACCTTGTCCCGCGAACCATAGATCAGGCCGATGGGCAGGCGCAGTTGGGGGTAGCGCTTGACCATATCTGGCAGGTAATCATTGACCAGGCCGATTTCGGTGGAGGCGGCATAGAAGTTGTCAGGGCGCATCCCCAGCATCCCGCCGCCACGGGTGGCGAAGTCGGCCGGTGCCGGGTCGGGGGCGAACACTGCCTTGACCACTGCGCCGCTGGTGAGCATGCCGATGGGCACCGTCAGCGTGCGCGACACCCAGCGCCGCAGCCAGGCCGGGCGCACGGCCAGAGAGAGAAACACCAGGGGGATCATGCGTTGGGGGTGGGTCAATGGCGCCACCAGCACCAGCCCGGACACCGCATGGGGATGATCCAAGGCCAATGCCAGGGAAATCGCCCCGCCCAATGAATGCCCCAGCACCAGGGGCTGGCCCAGGTCCAGGGTCTGGATAAAGGTCGCCACTTGCCGGGCCTGGCTTTGCAGGTCGGCACCGGTGCCTTTATGCCGGGTGGAATAGCCTGAGCCGGAGCGGTCCAGGGTGATCACCCGAAAGTGCTCGCGCAATTGGGCAGACAAGGCATAAGTCAGGTTGCGACTGCTGCCCATCAGGCCGTGGATCATCACCAGCGGCGGCCCCTTGCCCTCCTCTACATAATGAAAGCGCTCGCCATCGACCTCCAGAAAGCGCCCGTTACTTGGAACAGCCACTTCGATACGGCGCGTCATCCAGGCACTCAAGCCCCACAACGCCGCACTCGCAGCTATAAACACACCCGCAGCGACAACCCATTCGACAGCCATAGCTCGGTCCTCGGCTTCCCTGCTGCTGGCGATCCGACCGGTATTGGTCAAGACCTCAGCCATCGTCCACACCCTGGACTTCAACTGCGTGCGCAAAGGCTCGTCCGTCGGACAAATCGCACATAAAGGACAAGGTTCTAGCGTAGGCGATATTTTCAGGTAGATTATTTAAAATCTTTTTTAAAATAATAAATTCAATTTTTCTTTGCAATGGTGTTCTATCTAAAAGCCAAAAACAAAAAAGGAGCACATCCGATGTCAAAACCCGTAAGGCGCCCACAGCCCACGAGGGACACCCTATGAATGCCTCTACCCAGCCGGGCGGCGCGGCAGATTGTGTGGATATCGCGATCATTGGCTCAGGCTTTGCCGGCCTGTGCATGGCGATCAAACTCAAGCAAGCCGGGCTCGACGACTTCTTCATTGCCGAACAGGCCGATTCCCTGGGCGGCACCTGGCGCGACAACCACTACCCGGGCTGCGCCTGCGATGTGCAATCCCATGTCTACTCGTTTTCGTTTGCGCCCAACCCCGACTGGACCCGCCAGTTCGCCCCCCAGGCGGAAATCCGCGCCTACCTGGAACACTGTGCACAGCGCTTCGAGCTGGCGCCGTACCTGCGTTTTGGCATGGGTCTTACACGGGCGGTGTTCGATGAACAACTGCAACGCTGGCAATTGCAGTTCAGCAATGGCCGCCACGTCAGTGCGCGGGTGCTGGTGTCGGGGATGGGCGGCCTGTCGCGCCCGGCGCTGCCGGATATCGCGGGGCTGGACAGCTTCAAGGGCAAGCGCTTTCACTCCCAGCAGTGGGACCACGACTATTCGTTGAAGGGCAAGCGCGTGGCCGTTATTGGCACCGGCGCCAGCGCCATCCAGTTCGTGCCGCAGATCGCCCCGCAGGTGGCGCACCTGGACCTGTTCCAGCGCACCCCGCCGTGGATCATGCCCAAGCCGGACCGGCCCATTTCACGGGTCGAACGCTGGGCTTTCAAACACTTGCCGTTTACCCAACGCCTGGTGCGCGGGGCCTTTTACTGGGCCTTGGAAGGTCGGGTGGTTGGGTTTGCGCTGCACCCAAGGCTGATGAAAATGGTGCAGAAAATCGCCCTGCGCCATCTGCACAAACAAGTGGCGCGCCCTTCCCTGCGCAAGATCCTGCGGCCGGACTACACCATTGGCTGCAAGCGCGTGCTGATTTCCAACGACTACTACCCGGCGCTGTCGCGCAGCAATGTCGCGGTGGTCACCGACAACGTGCTGCGGATCGAAGCCGACGGCGTCATCACCGCCGATGGCATCAAGCACCCGGCTGACTGCCTGATCTTCGGCACCGGGTTCCAGGCCAGCGATCCCCTGCCCCGCGACTGCATCATCGGGCGCGAGGGTATCGACCTGATGGACACCTGGCGCGATGGCGCCCATGCGTACAAGGGCACCACCGTGCCGGGTTATCCGAACCTGTTCCTGATCGTCGGGCCCAACACCGGGCTGGGCCACAACTCGATGATTCTGATGATCGAGGCGCAAGTCACCTACATCCTCGATGCCCTGCAACAGATGCGCCGCCAGCAAATTGCCACGGTGGACGTCAAGCCGGCGGTGGAACGCGCCTACAACCTGAAAATCCAGGAAAAGCTCCAGGGCACCATCTGGAACACCGGTGGCTGCCGCAGTTGGTACCTCGACCCGCGCACCGGCAAAAACACCACGCTGTGGCCCGGTTCGACCTGGCGCTTCAAGCAGGTCACCCGCCAGTTCGCCCTGGGCGACTATCAAGTCACGCCACTGGTGACTGGCACTGCGCAGCGCCCCCTCGCGCAACCCCATGCCACCGCAGAAGGAAGCCTGTCATGAAGTCATTCAATGGTCGCGTGGCGGCCATCACCGGTGCCGCGTCCGGCATGGGCCGCGCCTTGGCCCTGGCCCTGGCGCGCGAGGGGTGCCACTTGGCCCTGGCAGACAAAAACCAGGCCGGCCTGCAGCAAACCGTGGAGCTGATCCAGCGCAGCAGCCTGGCGCCGATCCGCGTGACCGCGCGGGAGGTGGATGTTGCCGACCGCCAGGCCATGGAGGATTGGGCCGCCAGTTGTGCGGCCGAGCATGGCCAGGTCAATTTGATTTTCAACAATGCCGGGGTGGCCCTGTCGAGTACGGTGGAAGGTGTGGACTACGCCGACCTTGAGTGGATCGTCGGCATCAACTTCTGGGGTGTGGTCTACGGCACCAAGGCGTTCCTGCCGTACCTCAAGGCCAGCGGCGACGGGCATGTGGTCAACACGTCCAGCGTCTTCGGCCTGTTCGCCCAGCCTGGCATGAGCGGCTACAACGCCACCAAGTTCGCGGTGCGCGGCTTCACCGAATCGTTGCGCCAGGAGCTGGATCTGCAACGCAGCGGCGTCTCGGCCACCTGTGTGCATCCTGGCGGGATCCGTACCGATATCTGCCGCAGCAGCCGGATCGACGCGAACATGACCGGGTTCTTGATCCATAGCGAACAACAGGCCCGCGCCGACTTCGAGAAGCTGTTTATCACCGACGCCGACCAGGCCGCCAAGGTGATCCTGCAAGGCGTGCGCAAAAACAAGCGCCGCGTGCTGATCGGCCGCGACGCCTACGCCCTGGACTTGCTTGCACGCTGGTTGCCGGCGGCTTATCAGGCGTTGGTGGTGTTCGCCAGCCGGCGCATGGCACCGAAAAAGCGCAAGGCACCGCTGCCCAACCCCATCACAGAACAGGAGTCGCCATAATGTTGCCCATTCGCCGCGACCTGCATTTTGCCCTGCCCGCCGAACGCATCAAGGATTGGCACGAGCAAGGCCCTTTCATCACGCATTTCTTCAATGCCCTGTCGCTGCTGTTTCCCCAGGGCGAGCTGTTCTTCATGGACAGCGTGCGCCACTATCGCCAGCGCATCGACGACCCGGCGTTAAAGAAGGAAATACAGGGGTTTATCGGCCAGGAAGCCATGCACAGCCGTGAGCACGTGGCCTACAACGAGCTGCTGCAAGCCGCGGGGCTGCCCGCCCACCTGCTTGACCGGCGGTTGAAATTCATCCTCGACCTGCAAAAGAAGCACTTGCCGCCGTCCTTCAACCTGGCAGTGACCATCGCCCTGGAGCATTACACGGCGATGCTCGCGGAAATCCTCCTCAGCGACCCCACGCGCTTTGGGGATTCGCTCAAGGGCTACCAGCAGATGTGGTATTGGCACGCCCTTGAGGAAACGGAACACAAGGCCGTGGCCTTTGATGTGTGGAACCGCGTGATCAAGCCGGGGCCCAAGCGTTACCTGCTGCGCACCGGGACCATGCTGTTCACCACGGTGTTTTTCTGGTTGGTGGTGTTTGATTTCCACCTGCGCCTACTGATCGCCGACCGCCGCGCGGGTGGCCATCTGAAAGGGTTCTGGCGGATGTTGAAATTTCTCTACGGCGCCAGGGGCGTATTCCCGCGCATGGCGCGGCCTTGGCTGCATTACTTCAAGCCGGGGTTTCATCCCTGGGATCACGACAACCGCGCGCGGTTGGAAGGGATCGATAAGCTGGTCGAAGAGATAGAGCGCACTAACAGCGCCTATACCTGACCTGTGGTGAAGGGGCTTTTGTGGCGAGGGGGCACCCCCGCTGGGTGCGCAGCAGCCCCAAATCCTGCCACCTCGGGGTGTCTGGTGGAGCATGGTGAGGGGGTTGGGGTGGCTTTGCCACCCAGCGCGGGGCAAGCCCGCTCGCCACATAAAGACGGTGGTCCACAGTAAGTCCGGGGGTGCGGCAAGTTTCTTGTGGCTAGGGGGCTCGTCCCCCGCTGGGCTGCGCAGCAGCCCTGAACCCAGGCGCTGCGGTCTGCCTGATAAAAAGCGGCGGTCTTATTGGGGCTGCTGCGCAGCCCAGCGGGGGACAAGCCCCCTCGCCACAGAAGGCACCAAACAAGCCTCTTCGGTCAGCAGGCGTGCGGTCAGACCGTACGAGAAAACTGCCCCTTCTGCTGCCCGCCCAAGTACGCATCAAACGCCATCGCTACGCTGCGCACCATCAATTGCCCCTGGGGTAGCAACTGCACGCCGTCATCCTGGATATGCAGCAAGCCATCCGCCACTTGCTCATCCAACCGCGACAACGCCTGGGCGAAGTATTCGGTAAAGCGGATCGCGTGGCCGGCCTCGACCCCGGCAAAGTCAATGCGCCCATGGCACATCAGGCCGTTGATCACGTCGCGGCGCAGCACGTCATCGGCGTTCAGGCGGTAGCCGCGCTGCACCGGCAACAACCCGGCGTCGATACGTGCGTAGTACTGGGACAACTCCTTGACGCTCTGGCTGTAGCTGTCACCCACCTTGCCGATGGCCGAGACGCCCAGCCCGATCAGGTCGCAATCGGCATGGGTCGAATAGCCCTGGAAATTGCGCTGCAAGGTGCCATTGGCCCGGGCCAGGGCCAGTTCATCGTCGGGCAAGGCAAAGTGATCCATGCCGATATACACATACCCCGCCTCGGTCAGCCGGCGGATGGTCAATTCCAACAGCTCCAGCTTGCGCTCGGGGGGGGGCATGTCTTCGGGGCGGATCATGCGCTGGGCGCGGATTTGTGTCGGCAGGTGCGCATAGCTGTACGCCGCCACGCGGTCCGGACGCAGGGCAATCAGCTTGCCCAGGGTCACGTCGAAACTGGCCACGGTCTGCAACGGCAGGCCGTAGATCAGATCCACACTGATCGACTTGAACTGCGCCTCCCGCGCTGCCGAGACCAGTTGCACGATCTGCTCTTCGCTCTGCACGCGATTGACCGCTGCCTGCACATCGGCATCAAAGTCCTGCACGCCAAAACTCAGGCGATTGAAGCCCAGCCCGCGCAGGTTGTGAATCCGCTCGACGCTGATGGTGCGCGGGTCCACCTCAATGGAAAACTCATGGCGGTCACTGGTATCGAGGCTGAAGCCCTGGGCCAGGCAGTCCATCAAGTCGGCCAGTTGCCCATCATCGAGATAGGTCGGCGTACCGCCCCCCAAATGCAACTGAGTCAGCGGCCGCGCGCGGTCGAACAGCGCCGCCTGCATCTGGATTTCGCGCTTGAGGTAGCTCAGGTATTCCACGGCGCGGTGGGTCTTGCGCGTGATGATCTTGTGGCAGCCGCAGTAGTAGCAAAGGCTCTGGCAAAACGGGATGTGGATGTACACCGACAACGCCTTTGGCGTCAGCGCGTGGTTGCTGGCCGCGACCGCCTGCTGGTAATCGTCCAGGGCGAAGGCTGCGTGAAACTGCGGCGCCGTCGGGTACGAGGTGTAGCGTGGCCCCGGGCGGTCGTATTTCTGCACTAGGGCCCGGTTGAACTCAAACGCTTTCATGGTCGATGGTCTCATCGTTGGAGCAAGGGGGGACGGCGCTGCCTGCCCGGTCAAACAGCGCACAGAGGGCTTCGACCCGGTGCCGGCCTGCTGGCAGTACACAGAGGAAACGCTCGGACAGATCGATCAGGCCGTCTTGGTGCAAATGCTCCAGCAGCGGCCAGATCGCCGAGAAATAGCGGGAAAAAATCACCCCATAGCGGCGCTCCAGGGCCAGGATATCCAACTCCAGGTCACAGGCCAGGCGCTCCATGACGTGCTGGCGGATCTGGTCGCCGGCCTCGCAGCGCCAACCGCGGGCGGTGGGCAACAGGTCGCTGCCCAACTGCTGGCAATAGAGCGCCAGGTCGTCGGTGTTTTGCGCATACAGGGTGTCGAGCTGGCTGATGGCGCCCAGGCCAAAACCGATATGGTCGCAGTAGCCGTGACGGGTAAAACCCTGGCAATTGCGGCTCAGGTGCCCGCGCTCCTGGGCCAGCGCCAGGTCGTCGTCGGGGCGCACGAACTGGCCCAGGCCGATGTAGTGATAACCGGCATCTTCCAGGCGCTGGAAAGCGATGCGGCGCATGCCACATTTGTCGGCATTCGACGACAGCGCACGCCGTGGCTGCTGCTGGTAGCGCCGTGGGGCCCGGGCATAATCGAAGACTTGCAGGCGGTCCGGCTCAAGGGCGATCAGGCTGGCCAGCTTGGTTTCAAAGCTCTCGCAGGTCTGCCAGGCGTGGCCATAGCCCAGGTCCACATTCACCGAACGAAAGCCGAAGGTACGCGCTGCGTCGATCAGCGACTGGATCGGCGCCGGGTCTTGATATCCGGCCACTGACGGCGTGGCCTCGGCACTGGCATCCGGCACGCCGATATTAATGTGGTTGAACCCCAGGTCGCGCAACAGGCCCATGGTTGCCCAGTCTGTGTGCAGCGGGTCGAGGTCGAGGCTGTAGTCGCCCTGGTCGTGATCAAGAAAGTGCAGGCGACTGCGCAGGTGCGCCATCACGCGTTGCAGGTCGGCAATGGCCGGGGTGGCGCCGCCCAGATGGAATTGGTCCACCGGTTGCCGACCGCCCACGTGGCAACCGACCAGGTGAATCTCCTGTTCCAGCGCGCCGAGGTAGGCATCCGCCACCAGGCCTGCCGGCCACTGCAGGTTCAGCGCCAGGGGCCGTTGCCGCTGGCGGCTGCTGCGCAAGGCGCGCAGTAAATCAAGGGAGCCGATGCCCGTATGAAATTTACCGATGTCGACCTGGCCCTGGTCCAGCACGCTTTGGTCACGGCGCAGGCGCCACTCGCGGGCGGGATGAATGACAGTGAGCATGACGGCCTCCGGGTCTGGCTACGGTGGGTCATTGTGCGGTGCGACCGGACAGCGCACCTTGATATGCATCAAGCGCCGACGTTTACCAGGTGATGTAGAACATGCTCTTGGCCAACAACACAATGGCGACCATATGGCAAAACAGGCTCAGATGGACGAAGCGCAGATAAGCCGCGCTGACCCGCCCACGGCGCATCAACCACACGGTCAGCAAAAAATGCATCAGCACGCTGGCGGCAAGGATCAGCTTGAGGGTCAGCAACGCGCCGAATGCCGAACTCGACGGCGTCGCCAGCACCGGCAGATAGCGCAACCAGACCATGCCGATGCCGGCGCCAAACAGCACCAGTAGCACCCACGGCATCAAGGCCCTGGCACGGCGGCCGATGCCCTGCTCCACTAGCAGCATGACGCGGGCCGGCAGTTGCTTGTGCACACTGGCGAGGATCAACACTTCAAAGAACACCGTGCCGATGAATATCAGCGCGGCGAATAGATGGGCCAGCAGGAATAGGAGATAGAGCATCAGAACCTCACGGTGCTTGTACCGTGACTGTGCCCACCGTGGGCGCGCGCTGCCTTGATGCGGGTCAAGGGCCCTGATAATCGTTGAAACATTTGCCCAAAGCCTTGTGCGGCGGGCCTTGGGCCGTGTCTGCGACAGTGTGCCACAGACTCAATCAACGCCCTGGCTGATAAGGTGGCGACCGCCCCTGTGGCAGAACGTCGCAGATTATCCAGCGCGATCAAGGTCGGTAGACTACCCAGCCTTCCTGTTCACCGCTTTTCAAAGCCTGACTGACCTGTTATGCGCAGCCGTCAGGCGCTTCACGGGACGCCCATTTCATGAGTACGCTATTCACCCGCCGCAAGGTCCTCACCGGTATGGGCCTGCTGGGCCTGGGTCTGCTGAGCGGCTGCGACACCGGCCCCAAGCTGAACTTCAAGTACGGCAAGGACTTGAGCGACAAGATCATGGGCCGCACGTTCAAGCTCAAGAACACGGCCGGTGAAACCGTCACCCTGAGTTCGTTCCGCGGCTTGATGCCGGTGGTGTTCTTCGGTTTCACCCAATGCCCAGCGGTGTGCCCCACGACCCTGGCACGCATGGCCCAGGCCAAGAAGCTGATGGGGCGCGATGGCGAAATCATGCAGGTGATCTTTATCACCCTGGACCCGGAGCGCGACACACCTCAGGTGCTCGACGCCTACGTCAAGGCCTTCGACCCCAGCTTCGAAGCGCTCTATGGCACCCCGGAAGAAGTCGCCGTGGCCGCCAAGGAATTCGGGATTTTTTATGAAAAAATCCCCGCCGGTGATACCTACACCCTGTCCCACACCGCCACCAGTTTTGTGTTCGACACCCGCGGTAACCTGCGCCTGGGCCTGTCGGCATCCCTTAACGCCAAAGAGTGCGCAGAAGACCTGCTCACCGTCATGGAGGTCTGCTAATGACTGCTGTCCATACCCTCAAGCGCATTGCCCTCGGTCTTTCCCTGCTGGGCCTCGCTGCCCACGCCAGCGCCGAGGTCCAAGTCAGCGACGCCTGGTCCCGCGCCACCGTGGCCGGGCAGCATTCGAGCGGTGCGTTCATGACCCTCACCGCCGACAGCGACAGCAAGCTGCTCAGCGTCAAGTCGCCGGTGGCCAAGGATGTGCAGATTCATGAGATGAGCATGAAGGACGACGTCATGCGCATGGGCCCGGTGGACTCCGTGGCACTGCCCGCCGGCCAGGCGGTGAAGCTCGATCCCGAGGGTTATCACGTGATGCTGATGGGCCTGACGGGGCAGATCAAGGAAGGCGACCAGGTGCCGCTGACCCTGACCGTGGAAGATGCCAAGGGCCAGAAGCAGGACATCCAGATCCAGGCCCCGGCCCGCAGCCTGGGCAGTGCTGACGGCCATCACATGAACCATTGATCCTGCTCCCACAGGGGGATATCAGCGAAGCTGGGAATTGTGGCCATACCACCTATCAACTGTGGGAGCTGGCTTGCCTGCGATAGCCATAGGTATTTACACAACTTTGCCGCAACGCCTAAATCCAGGCAGATAGCGCAGTTGTGGCGAGCGGGCTTGCCCCGCGCTGGGCTGCGAAGCAGCCCCAATAAGCCGAATGCGTTGTACCAGATACACCGCAGCGGCTGGTTTTGGGGCTGCTTCGCAGCC
>NZ_VFEV01000063.1 GCF_007858275.1 Pseudomonas proteolytica | reverse complement strand
CCAATAAGCCGAATGCGTTGTACCAGATACACCGCAGCGGCTGGTTTTGGGGCTGCTTCGCAGCCCAGCGCGGGGCAAGCCCGCTCGCCACAGGAGAGTTCGTCAGTTTCTGAAAGTTGTGTAGATGCCAATGCCGCGATAGCGGCGGCTCAGTCAAAGATGCATTTACTGACAGGCCGCCATCGCGGGCAAGCCCGCTCCCACAGGGGATAGTGCCTACAAAGGGGCGGGGTCAGATGGAGATGGCACCGCCCACGGTGTTGCTGTGCAATTCGTAGCGCAATTCTTCGACCATCGTCGCGACGTCCTGCGGGGTCTTGAGCTTGTTCACGCTGATCCCGGTGACCACCAGGTCCACGCGCCCACTCTCGGCATCAAATACCTTCAACGTCAGTGACGAATCGCGGCACAGGGTGAACTCGCAAGTCAGCGGCAACAAGGCTTCTTCGATGCAGTTACGCAGTTGGGACAAGGTAAACATGCCGGCCCCCATTAACGACGACGCAGCAACAGGCCCAGGACCAGACCCACGCCCGCGACGATTGCCACGGTGGCCAGCGGCTTGCGTTGGGCGAAGTCACCGACATTGTCCAGCACATCGCCATAGGTCTGTTGCAGTTGGCCGGCCGCCTGGCGCGCTACGCCCTGGGCCTGGAGTTGTTCGTCATCGGTCATGTCGCCAAGAAAGTCCTGGGCCTTGCCGACGGCCTTTTCCACGCGGCCTTTGATTTGTTCACTTTTCATGATGTCTCCTTCAAGGGCAACAATCGCCATGGCACAGAGCGTCAAACCCTGTGGCTACCCTTCAAGGTTAAGCAGCCCATCCCCTCGCAATAAGGCGAATTTGCACTGGTAGGGCTAGTGCATTTGCACTTGGTTCATGGTTTTTTTACCCGTCGCTCGCCGGCAAACAGCCCTCGTTCCCGCGCCCATACAATCGCGGCGCTGCGGCTGTGTACGTTGAGCTTGGAGTACACCGTGGCCACATGATTGCGCACGGTATTGGGCGCCAGCTTCAGGCGCGAGGCGATTTCCTTGTCGGCCAGGCCTTCACAGATCAACCCCAGGACATCCCGCTCACGGGCGGTCAGGTCGGTGAAGGCGATGTTCGGCTGGTTGGGGCTGTTGACGCTCTTGGCGTTGGCCAGTTTTTCGATCAGCGTCTGGCTGAACCAGGACGCGTCCTTCATCACTTCCTCGATGGCCGACACCAACTCCAACTCCGAGCGTTTGCGCTCGGTGATGTTCATCATTACCAGCAGGTAACAGGCGGTGTCCTGGATGGTCACGGTGTCGGCCGACACCACGCAGTCAATCACCTCATGGCCTTTCTTGCGGATCTTCAGGTCTTGGCCTTCGAGGCTGCCGGCCTTTTCCAGGGTGGCGAACAACTGCGTGCAGGCCTCGCTGCTGTCGATAAAGTTGATATCGCTGATGGATTTGCCGATCAACTCTTCGCTGGTGTAGCCGGTGATGGTCATGAACGCGTCGTTGACGTCCACCACCTGCTGATTGCCCGCATCGCACACCAGGGTTGGCACCGGCGTCAGGCGGAACGACTTGGCAAACCGCTCCTCGCTCTGGCGCAGGGCGGTTTCGGCCTTGCGCCGGGGCTCCAGGTCGGTGAAGGAAAACAGCATGCATTCCTCATCGTTCATATCCAGCGGCTGGCCGGCGACAATCACCAGCTTGCTGCCGCCTTCGGGCAGCTTCAGCTCGGCTTGCATCTGCGGGATGGTCGCACCTTCGCCCAGGCGCTGGATCGCCAACTCCTTGCGCTCGGCCTGTTCCAGCACGTCCAGTTCGTACACCGAACGGCCGATGACCTGGTCGCGGTTGTAGCCGGTCATTTCGAGGAAGCCCTGGTTGACCTTGATATAGCGCAAATCACTCAAGCGGCAGATCACCGCCGGCGCCGGGTTGGCGTTGAAGGTCTTTTCAAAACGCTGCTCGGCGCTGGCCCATTCGGTGGCATCGCTGAGGATCAGCACCAGCAGTTCCGGCTTGCCGGCGCTGTCGGTGAGCGCCAGGCTGCGCAGGCGATGGACCCAGGTGCGGTCGGGGTCGGCAGTGGGCGTGACTTCCACTACCACATCGCTGAACGCTTCGCCGTTGGCCACCCGGCTCAGTGGATAGGCTTCCAAGGGCAGCGGGTGGTTGTTGCGGTAGCGCAGGGCAAAGCGCTCGGCGTATTCGGCGGTATTGGCGCCCAGCCCGGCAATATCGTCCAGGCCATGCATGGTCAGTGCAGCATCGTTGGCCCACAGAATGCTCTGGTCGACCACGGCGAGAATCACCCCATCGGACAGGCCGGAAATGATCTGCTGCAATTGGCGGCGATTGGTTTCTTGGGCGAGGACGGCCTGGCTCATGCTTTCTCCAAAATGGGTAGATAAGGACAACCGTGTCTCTTGTAGGAGCGAGCTTGCTCGCGAAGGTCTCCAACGGTAACGCGCGCGCCCTGGAAGAACGCGGCGCCCTAAGGTTCTTCGCGAGCAAGCTCGCTCTTACAAAACAGGGCGTGTCTGGCACATGTGGAGTACGACAACAGAGCCTGAGCATAGTGCAGAGCCAATCACTCTGGCGGGGTGCGAATGCACCAGTGTACCTAGTGCAATTGTGCCGAGACCGTAGCCACCGGTCTGGACACACTGAAGGTCTACTCATTTGTCCAAGGATCGATCATGACCACTCTGTATGAAACCAACCGCTCGCCGTTTCGCGTGTCCTGGGGCTCAGTCCTGGCCGGTAGTGCAATTGCCCTGGTGACCTACCTGGTGCTGAGCGTCCTGGGCACTGCCATCGGCGCCAGTGCGGTCGACCCTATGGCGGCGGGTAACCCGCTGAGCGGTTTTGGCACCGGCGCGGGGATCTGGCTGTTTGTCTCTACCTTGCTGGCGATTGGCGTAGGCGCCTTTGTCGCCGGCCGTACCGCTCCGGATCGTGGAGGTCTGCATGGTGTCCTGAGCTGGACTATCACCACCTTGCTCACCACCTGGCTGCTGGCGGCATTGGCCACCAGCGTGGTGGGCGCCGCAGGCAATGTGGTGGGCAAAGGCCTGTCGGCGGCCGGCAGCGGGATTGCTGCGGTAGCCCCCGGCATCAGCGACAGCGTCAAGCAGCAGTTGAACGAGAAGGGCATCAGCCTGGATTGGGACAGCCTGCAGGGCGAGCTCGACACCTTGCTCAAGCAAAGCGGCAAGGCAGAACTGGATCCCGCCAATGTCGAGCAAAAAGCCGACCAGGCAGCGGCAGACGGCCAGCAAGCAGCCACTGATGCAGCCACCCATCCAGCCCAGGCGGCGGCTGAACTCAAGCAGTGGTTTGAACGCGTCAAAGCCTCCGGTGAGCCTGCGTTGAACGCGGCAGACAAAGAGGCGCTGGTCAACATCGTCGCCGCCCGCACCGGCAAGAGCCAGGCCGAGGCCAGCCAGATTGTCGAGAACTATGCCCAGGCCTACCAACAGGCTGTGCAGAAAGTCCAAGAGCTGAAGGCCCAAGCTGAACAACAGGCCCGTGAAGCGGGTGAAGTAGCGGCCAAGCACCTGTCCCGCGCAGCGTGGAGCACCTTGTTGATGCTGGTACTGGGCGCGGCATTGAGCTTTGGCATCGGTCGCCTGGCCATTTCGACCCGCAAAGTACCATTGGCTTGATCAAGGCCAATTGATGTCATGACCACAACACCTTGCGTGAGCGCGTAAACTGTCGGCTTTTTTCGCGCTCACGCAAAGGTATGCTTTTGACCCCGGTAAAAACCACAGCCCTCCTGCTCCTCACCACCTTATTGGCGGCGTGCGGTACCTCACCGCCGCGCTCCCCCGATGACCTCTGCGCCATCTTCCGCGAGAAGGACGACTGGTACGACGCGGCCAAAGTCACCCAGAAACGCTGGGGTGTGCCGATCCAGATACCGTTCGCCATCATGTACCAGGAATCGGGCTTCCGGCAGAACGCCAAGACCCCGCGCAAATACCTGTTGTGGATCATCCCCTGGGGCCGTGTGAGCACCGCCGCCGGCTATGCCCAGGCCAAGGATGAAGTGTGGGGCGACTACCAGAAAAGCACCGGCCGCAACTGGGCCAGCCGCCAGGACTTCGACGATGCCATCGACTTTGTCGGCTGGTACATGGACAAGACCGCCACCATCAACGGCGTGTACAAATACGACGCCTACGGCCAGTACCTTAACTACCACGAAGGCTGGGGCGGCTACCGCAACCGCACCTATGCCAGCAAGGCCTGGCTGTTGCCGGTTGCCGGCAAGGTCAAGGCCCGTTCCGATCTGTATGCGCGCCAGTATGCGGGGTGCAAGGCGGATCTGGAGCGGGGGTTCTGGGGGCGGTTTTGGCGGTGGTTGTAATGTGTGGAGTGGGTAAGGCCCGGGAGCCTTACCCGCTCGTTTACGCGACCAGTCTTCCCACCAGGGGCACGATCAGCAAGGTGCTCAGTGCCATTGAAAGCACATTGCCAATGTACGGATGAAAGTGGGGCGCAAGTCGTCCCGCAATGGCACAGGCCAGGGGCGGCGCAACCAATGCGCCAAGCAACGCACTTGAACCGACCACCATCCAGCTCCCGCCATGGGTCAACACCGCCGCCGGCACCACCGATACCAACGGCACATAGGTGGGATACCAACCGCGCTTGATCCACTGACTGCGCCAGATCAGCACGCCCAATGCCGATGTCAGCGCCTGGGCGCCTACCAGTTGCAGCACCAGCCCCGAGCCATAGGCAGCGCTCACGGGATTCAAGGCATACGCCAGCAGGACTCCCGCCAGCAGGCCGAGGCTGGCCCACTCATTGCCAAAGAACGGCGCTTCGGAAAAGTCCGCCAAGACCCTGCGCAAGCTCCAGGCCAGGCCATAGGATGGTGGTTTGGGCGCAAGCGGTTTGTCTGGAGCGAGATAGTCGGAACGCACCAGAATCGGTACGCGACGACACACGACAAAGGCAATCACGCTGCCCGCCGCCATGCCTAGCACGTTGCCAATCACCGCCGGCAAATCCAGCGGTACACAGACAAAATTGACGATCAGCAAGCACATCGGCGTGACCAGCAGCGCGCCCAACAATGCACCGTTGAGGGTGACCTTCCAGCCGCCACCAAACATCAGCACCATCGCTGCGGGCAGTGAAACAAACGCGGCGAAGGTGGGCTGCCAGGTCTCGGCAGTGACCGTCCACCCCCATAACAGGTTGCTCAGCAACAGGCCCAGCAGGGAACTGGTCACCAGCCACGGCCACAGTCCACTGCCGTAGCAAATCGCAAAGCCTTGCCAGCGCTTGCCGGTGCGGCTGGCCCACCAGGCCAGGTACGCGCCCACCAGCAACCCGAGGGAGGCCAGTTCATGCTTATAGAAGGCCACCTCGCTGATATCCCCCAATACCCAGCGCAGCCAGGCCATTGGCTCGGGAAAACTGGCCACCATATCGCCGTAACTGGGCCAGGAGCCTTGATGCGTGAATGCCGTCCAGAGGATCAACAAAGCGCTGGTGAGTACCAAAGCGATGATCGTCTTATCGACCCGCGACCGCCCGGTTCCGGGTTTCATGAACAGATTTTCCATGACCTGCCCTTCCTTCAGCGTGGCAGGGCGGGATGTTGGGAGTACCCGAGCATCTGATCGTAAAGATCATTGCGTCGGTCACGTTGCAGGTCGTTGAGGCTGTTCCAGATCGGCGCACTGCGGGCACTGGTCAGGTCGATATCGGCGAACAGGATTTCCTGGCGGTCGGCCGACGCCACTTTGCCGATAGGCCAGCCATTGGTCCCGGCAATCAGCGAGCACCCCAGGTAACGCGCATCGCGCTCCTCCCCGATGCGGCTGGCGGCAGCGATAAACACATTATTGACGTGGGCGGCGGTCATGGTCAGGTATGACGCCATGCATTTGCCGGCCTCGTCGAACAGCGGAGGCGGGGTCCACACCCAGTTGTTGAGGCTGCAAATGATATCGGCGCCTTGCTGGCTGAGCAGACGTGGTACTTCCGGGAACCAGATGTCCCAGCAGATCAACAGGCCAATCCGCCCGATAGGCGTTTCAAACACCGGAAAACCCAGGTTGCCAGGGGTGAACCAGAGCTTCTCCAGGTTCCATAAATGGGCCTTGCGGTACTTGCCGATCAACCCATCCGGCCCCAGCAGTACGGCGGTATTGAACAACTGCCGGCCATCGATCTCGTTGAGGCCCGCCACCAGATACACCTGATGCGTGGCGGCAAACGTCATCCAGGCCTGCACACTGGCCCCGCCGGGAACAACCTCGGCATGCTCGAATGCATCCTGACGGCTGTTGAAAAAGTAGCCGCAGTTCGACAACTCGGGCAACACGATCAGGTTAGCCCCTCCGTTGACAGCCTCGGCGGCCAACGCCAGGCTGCGGCGCAGATTGCTTTCGCGATTCTCCAGGCCGACCTGGGGATCGAACTGCACGACAGCGATACGGACAGGGCTTGTTGGTTCGCTCATTGGGATGACCTCTTATTTTTATGCAACCGGGGTGGTTGGTTTTTTATAAGAGGGGAAAAAACGGACGGGGTTAAGTCAGGTGCTTCTGGCTGTGGTGTAGTCTGGATCCTTTACAGAGCACTTGCCAAAGCCCCTGGATTCTGGGAAAAAGCCGGCCAGTGTGAACCCTACGAGACCCCCATGAGTAACGACGAACTGCAAATCACCGACATCCGCCAAGGCGACGGTAAAACCGTGGTCAAGGGGGCACTCATTACCACCCAATACACCGGCACCCTGGAAGACGGTACGGTGTTTGACTCGTCCTGGGAGCGGGGCAAGCCCTTTCAGTGTGTGATTGGAACAGGGCGTGTGATCAAGGGATGGGACCAGGGCCTGATCGGGATGAAGGTCGGCGGGCTGCGCAAGCTGTTTGTGCCGGCGCATCTGGCCTATGGCGAGCGAACGATGGGCAAGCATATCCAACCCCATAGCAACCTGCATTTCGAGATTGAGTTGCTGGAAGTGCTGACACGCGACGATTGAAGACCTGACACCGAGCCCCTGCAGCAGCCGGCTTGCCGGCGATGGCGTTCCAAGGTACGCCGCACGTCTGCGGGCCTTGTCGCCGACAAGCTGGCTCCTACAGTGATTTGTTCTACCGTTCGCCTATCTGTCCTTGAATAGCACGCGTCGCTGCTGATACTGTACAAAAATACAGTGTCCGGTAGCCCGCCATGCAGTTGATCGAAAAACTCAGCATCCTCGCCGATGCCGCCAAGTACGACGCGTCCTGCGCCAGCAGCGGGGCGCCCAAGCGTAGTTCCGAGGGCAAGGCCGGGCTGGGGTCGAGCGATGGCATGGGCATTTGCCACAGCTACACGCCCGATGGGCGCTGTGTGTCGTTGCTCAAGGTGTTGCTGACCAATTTCTGCCTTTACGACTGCCAATACTGCGTCAACCGCCGCTCCAGCGATGTGCCCCGTGCACGCTTCAACCCGGAGGAGGTGGTGAGCCTGACCCTGGACTTCTACCGGCGCAATTGCGTCAGTGGCTTGTTTCTCAGTTCGGGGATCATCCGTTCGGCGGACTACACCATGGAGCAGTTGGTACGGGTCGCCAAGCTGTTGCGCGAGGAGCATGACTTTCGCGGTTACATCCACCTCAAGACCATTCCCGAAGCCGATCCTGCATTGATCGCCGAGGCCGGGCGTTATGCCGATCGCTTGAGTGTGAACATTGAGTTGCCCACCGATAAGAGCCTGCAGATCCTCGCGCCAGAGAAGCAGATCGGCTCGATCAAGCAGGCGATGCAGACGATTTTCACCGGCGAGCAAACCGTGCTCAACGAGCCCCGTTCACCGCGTTTTGCGCCGGCGGGGCAGAGCACGCAGATGATTGTCGGTGCCGATGACACGGATGACAGCACTATCCTCCACGGTGCCGAAGCGTTGTATGGCAACTTCAAGTTGCGCCGGGTCTATTACTCGGCGTTCAGCCCGATCCCCAATAGCCCGAAAAGCGTGCCCCTGGCGGCGCCGCCGTTGATGCGCGAGCACCGGTTGTATCAAGCGGATTTCCTGCTGCGCAGTTATGGCTTTCGCGCCAATGAACTGTTCGCCGGGCCGGGGGATCTGGCGCTGGATATCGACCCCAAACTGGCCTGGGCCCTGGACCATCGTGAGGTGTTCCCGCTGGACCTGAACCGTGCCGAGGCGACGTTGATCGCACGGATCCCGGGGATTGGCCTGCGCACCACCGAGCGTCTGGTGGAACTGCGCCGGCAGCGCAAGATCCGCTTTGAAGACCTGGCGCGCATGCGCTGCGTGTTGACCAAGGCCAAGCCGTTTTTCATCACCAGCGACTACCACCCTCAACAAGCGGAAAGCACCAGCGTGCTGCTGCGCGAGCAACTGCGCGACCGCCCGCAACCGCAACAGATGGGGTTGTGGGGATGATCAGCCTGGAATGCGACAACCTGTTCAGTACCTGGCGCGAGCAGGCGCGCTGGCTGCTCAGCCATCAGATCGACCCCAGCCATGTCAGTTGGGGCGAAGTGGAAGTGGCGGATCTGTTCGCCACCGACGAGCATTACCCCGCGCACAATGGCCCGTTCCAGGCGCGTATACCCAAGGCGCTGCTGGAGTTGCTGGAAAATGCCGCCTGTTACCACGGCGAGCAACGCTGGAGCCTGCTGTATGAAGTGCTGTGGCGTGTCAGCCATGGTGACCGCACGGCAATGATGGCCGGGGATCAACTGGGCAGCGAGCTGCAGCGGCGGATCAAGCAGGTGCGGCGCGAAGCGCATCATCTGCACGCGTTTGTACGTTTTATCGCCCTGCCGGCAGCGGCGGGCCCGCAGTTGCCGGAGTACGTGGCGTGGCACGAGCCGGCCCACGACATTTTGCACAGTGCCAGCCAGCACTTTGTCGGGCGCATGGGCCGCCATCGCTGGATGATCGCCACGCCCCTGGATGGGGTGTATTACGACGGTGAGCAGTTGATCCATCAACGCCAGTGCCCGGAGCAATGGCAGCAGTTGGCGCAGAATGTCGAGGACCCACACAGTGCCATGTGGCTGACCTACTACAGCCATATCTTCAACCCGGCACGGTTGAACCCCAAAGTCATGGAAGGGCACCTGCCGAGCCGGTTCTGGAAGAATCTGCCGGAGGGCAAGTTGATACCGGGGTTGATCAGCGAGGCACGAACGGGGAAGCAGCGGGATGGGCAGGCGAGCCTCGTGGCGGCTCGGCGAGGTAAGAGAATATCAAGCGGGCACGGTTAAATGTGGGAGCGGGCTTGCTCGCGAATGCGGTGGGTCAGTGATGGATAGGTTGACTGATACGCCGCATTCGCGAGCAAGCCCGCTCCCACATTTGATCTTCTGTGTATCTGGCAGTGCGTCTCAGGCCAACTCAGTCGCAGTGTTTTTCACCACCGCCAACTCCGGATGGGCCACCAATTTATCAATGTGCAGCTCATCATTGTTTAACCAGGTTTCCGTCAGCACGCGGTAGTGCTCCATGTCCCGGCAGCGCATACGCAGGCTGTAGTCGAAGGGGCCGCTGATCAGTTGGCATTCGAACACCTGCGGGCAGGCCTTGACGCAGGCTTCGAAGGCCTTTTGCGCCGAGCGCCCGCTTTGGTTGGACAGGGCCACCAGCACCAGCAACGACAACCCCGGCGAGACCATCTGCACATCGATGATCGCGCCATAGCCGCGTATCACCCCGCGCCGCTCCAGCTTGCGCACCCGTTCCAGGCAGGGCCTGGGGGTCAGGTGCACCAGCGAAGACAGCTTCTCGTAGGTGATGCGCCCCTGATGGCGCAGTACATCGATGATGGCTTCATCAATGCGATCCAGCGCAGGGGAGGAATGGGGTCCGTTGGCCTTGGTATCCATGGTCGATTCTGTATTCACTTCAAGCGGTTGGAGAGAAATTGCTGCAAGCGTTCGCTCTTGGGATGGTCGAGGATCTCGGCGCTGCCTTGTTCTTCGACACGCCCCTGGTGCAGGAACAGCACCTGGCTGGACACCTGCCGGGCAAAGCCCATTTCGTGGGTGACCATGAGCATGGTACGACCTTCCTCGGCCAACGTCTGTATGACTTTGAGGACTTCCCCTACAAGCTCTGGATCCAGCGCCGAGGTCGGTTCGTCGAACAGAATAATCTCCGGCTCCATGGCCAGCGCCCGGGCGATGGCCACCCGCTGTTGCTGGCCACCGGAAAGAAACGCCGGGTATTGATCCGCGACCCGGCTTGGCAGGCCAACTTTATCCAGGTACATCCGCGCGCGTTTTTCCGCTTCGGCGGCGCTCACGCCCAACACCCGGCGCGGTGCCATGCAGATGTTCTCCAGCACGGTCATGTGGCTCCACAGGTTGAAATGCTGGAACACCATGGCCAGGCGCGTGCGCAGGTTCTGCAGCTGCGCCTGGTGCGGCGCCTGCACGCCGGCGCGGCCCTGGCGCATTTCAATGCTGATGCCATCCAGGGTAATCACCCCGGCGTCGGGTTGTTCCAGGAAATTGATGCAGCGCAGCATTGTGCTCTTGCCGGAGCCGCTGGCGCCGATCAGGCTGATCACGTCGCCCTTGCTGGCGTTAAGGGAAACGCCCTTGAGCACTTCATGCTCGCCGTAGCTTTTGTGCAGGTCTTCGACCTTGAGCTTGACGCTGGCACTGGCAGCAACAGCAGTCGGGCGGGAGGTGGCAAGATCAGCAGGATGGGCGGCCAGGGCCTGTGCGGACTGGTTCATGGGTTAGCCTCGGGTCGGGACAAGAAAGCGCATCCAGCGTCGTTCGGCCAGTCGGAACAGGCCCACCAATGCAAAGGACAGCAGCATGTACAGCAGCGCGGCAATGCCGAAGGCCTGGAACGTAAGGAACGTTTCGGCGTTGGCGTCGCGGGCCACCTTGAGGATGTCGGCGATGGTTGCGGTAAACGCCAGGGACGTGGCGTGCAGCATCAGGATCATTTCGTTGCTGTAGGCCGGCAACGCGCGGCGCAGCGCGGCGGGGATCACCACGAACAGGTTCATCCGCCAGCCGTGCAAACCATAGGCCCGCGCTGCTTCAATTTCACCGTGGGGAATATTGCGAATGGCCCCCGCGAAGATTTCCACGGTGTAGGCACAGGTGTTGAGCACAAAGGCCAGCAGGGTGCAGTTCAACGCATCGCGGAAAAACTGATTGAGCAGGGCGGTGTCTTGCACCACTTGCAGGCTGTACAGGCCGGTGTAGCAAATCAGCAACTGGATATACAGCGGCGTGCCACGAAACAGGTAGGTGTACACCTCCACCGGCCAGCGTAGCCAGAAGTGCTCGCTGACGCGGGCAATTGCCAGCGGGATCGACAGGACAAACCCGAGGATCACCGACACGATAAACAGCCACAAGGTCATGGCCACTCCGGAAAAGCCCGAGCCATCGGTCCACAGGTACGCCAGGCCATATTGCTGGATCAGTTCAATCATCGCGCGACCCCCTTGATGCCGACGTTGTAGCGCCGTTCCAGGCGTTTGAAGATGTGGTTGGAGAGGGTGGTGATCAACAGATACACCAGGCCCGCGAGGATCAGGAAATACAGCGGGTCATTGGTGGTCTTGCCGGCGTTCTGCGCGGCCTTGACCAGGACTGCCAGGCCGATGATCGACACCAGCGCCGTTGACTTGAGCAGCACCAGCCAGTTATTGCCCAACCCCGGCAGCGCAAAGCGCATCAATTGCGGGAACATCACCAGCCGAAAGCGCTGCCAGCGACTCAAGCCGTAGGCGGTTGCCGCTTCCAGTTGGCCTACGGGCACACTGAGCATCGCGCCGCGAAAGTTTTCGGTGAAATACGCGCCGTAGATAAAGCCCAGGGTGATGACGCCTGCGGTGAACGGATCGATTTCGAAGTAATTCCAGCCGAGCATCTCGGTCAGGTCATTGAGCCACAGTTGCAGGCTGTAGAAGATCAGCAGGATCAGCACCAGGTCCGGCACACTGCGGATCAAGGTGGTGTAGAGCGTGGCCGGGATGCGCAACAGCTTATGGCTGGACAGCTTGGCACCGGCGGCGACCAGGCCCAGGGTCAGGCTCAGGACCAGCGCGAGGAACGCCAGCTTGATGGTCATCCAGGCACCCTGGGCCAACAGCGGGCCGAAGCCTTGCAGGTTGAGGAGTTCATTCATGGGGGGAGATCTCGATGGACACGGTGCCCCTTTTGTAGGAGCGAGCTTGCTCGCGAAGAACTCAAGGGCACCGCGTTTAATCTGGCTTTACGCGTTATCGTTGACGTTTTTCGCGAGCAAGCTCGCTCCTACAGGGGGAGAGGCTATCTGCTGACGTTATTCGTGGTAGATATCTTCGTCACCGAAGTACTTCTTCTGGATCAGCGCGTAGGTGCCATCAGCCTGGATGGCCGCGATACCCTTGTTGATCAGCGCCCGCAACTCCTGGTCGTTCTTGCGCAGGCCCATGGCAATGTCCAGGGGCAAGGTCGGGTCCTTGAAGGCTGGGCCGGACTGGTAGTCGGCACCTTCAGGCTTGGACAGGAAGTTGAGCTGGGCTTCGAGCTTGTCGGTCAACGTCGCGTCGAGGCGGCCGTTTTGCAGGTCGGCGTAGTTCTGGTCCTGGGACTGATACGCCTTGACCTGCGCGCCGAGCTTGGCCAGGTGCGCACGGGCGTAGGCTTCCTGCAGCGAGCCCTGGAGCACGCCGACCTGCTTGCCTTTGAGCGATTCCGGGGTGTCACCGAAGCCGGCGCCCTTGCGGGTGATCACCGAGGTGGGG
This sequence comes from Pseudomonas proteolytica, assembly GCF_007858275.1. Lineage (GTDB taxonomy): Bacteria > Pseudomonadota > Gammaproteobacteria > Pseudomonadales > Pseudomonadaceae > Aquipseudomonas > Aquipseudomonas proteolytica. Next base: position 10,921 of record NZ_VFEV01000063.1, on the reverse strand, counting down.
CTGAGGAACAGGCGGTCGCTGAAGTCGATCTGTTTTTGCCGGGCCGGGGTCACGGCCATGGAGGACATGATGGCGTCGAACTTGCGCGCACGCAGCGCCGGGATCATGCCGTCGAACTCGTTGTTGACCCAGGTGCATTTGACTTCGAGCTTGGCACAGATGGCGTTGCCCAACTCAATGTCGAAACCTTGCAGGCTGCCATCGGCGGCCACGGATTCAAAGGGTGGGTACTCGGGGAACACGCCGAAACGGATTTCTTTCCATTCCTGGGCCTGGACGGCGGTGGCGCACAAAGGCAGGAGCAGCGCGGCGATGAGTGATCGGAGCGGAGTCATGGTGTTTTCCCTATATTTTGTAATTGATGTCAGGGCAGTAGAAAGGGTGCGGCATGCATTCATTTGCTGACTCTTTGGTCGCGCTCAGAATGCTTCATGGTGGTGCGTTTTTTGTGTCGTTTACCTAGGCGTTGGCACGCGGAATACGCTGTTAAAACACCGGTTGCAGCAGAATCGGCTGTAGCACCCTGCATATCGGCTTTTCAAACTGGGGTTAAGGGCCCGCTGCTCGCGCAAAGCAGCAGGCCAGAGCGGTTTCAGGCGCGCTTTTTGTGCTGTGCGGCCGGTTGTTGGGCCAGGCGGGCGAACAGGTCCTTGGGGTCGGCCAGGTCCGGTACCAACTCCAACTCGCTGCCCACGTCCAGGGCCTTGGCCACATCCAGTACATAGCGCAGGGCCGAGTAGTCTTCGAGGGCAAAACCCACGGAGTCGAACAGGGTGACCTGGCGCGGGTTTTCCCGGCCCGGTTTCTGGCCGTTGATCACCTGCCACAGCTCGGTGACTGGCGAGTCCTCGGGCATATGCTGGATTTCGCCCTCGATACGGCTTTGTGGTTCGTACTCCACGATCACCCGGGCGCGCTCGACGATACGGCGGTCCAGTTCGGTCTTGCCAGGGCAGTCGCCGCCCACGGCATTGAGGTGCATGCCGGGCTCGATCATCTCGTCGGTAAGGATCGTGGCGTAGGCCTTGTCGGCGGTTACGGTGGTGACGATATCGGCGCCTTTGACCGCTTCGGCAACGCTACCGGCCAGGGTCACCTTGATGGCCGGGAAGGCCTTGAGGTTGTTCGCCAGCTTGTGCATGGCCTGGGTATCGATATCGAACAGGCGAATTTCGTTGATGCCCAGCAGCGCATGGAAGGCCAGGGCCTGGAATTCACTTTGCGAACCGTTGCCGATCAGCGCCATGCTGCGGCTGTTGTCGCGGGCCAGGTAGCGGGCGACCAGGGCCGAAGTCGCGGCGGTGCGGATCGCGGTGGTCAGGGTCATCTCGCTGAGCAGCACCGGCTTGCCGGTGTCCACATCCCCCAGGGCACCGAACGCCATGACGGTGAGCATGCCGCTCTGGGTGTTTTTCGGGTGGCCGTTGACGTATTTGAAGGCATACAGCGAAGCATCCGAGACCGGCATCAGCTCGATCACGCCCTCGGGCGAGTGGTTGGCCAGGCGTGCGCATTTCTCAAAGTCGTTCCAGCGCAGGTAGTCGGCGCGGATGTACTCGGCCATCTCGGTGATGCAGGTTTGCAGGCCTTTTTGCGATACCAGGTAGCTGAGGTCGTTGACGTCGATATAACGGGTCATGGAAAAACTCCTTATTGGAATGAGGCGCGGGCCGGCAGATGCACTTCGGCCAACATGCAGCGGGCACTGCCGCCGCCGATGCGTTCGATATTGTCGATATTCACCACTACCGGGTGGGTGTGGCGCTCCACATGCTGGCGCTGCGCCGGCTTGAGCGAGCGCCAGGCGCTGGCGGACATCACCAGCAGCGGCTGGCCGTCGCGGTCGTGGACCTCCAGCATGTTGCCGGCGAAGGCTTCCAACTGGTCGAAGTCCAGGGCCAGGATGTCTTTGCCGGTGTCGCGCAGGGAACGTTCCAGGCCCAGGCGTTCGTGGGCTTGGGGTAGCGCGTTCAGGCACACCACCGACAGGTCGCGGCCGACGCTCATCATCACGTTGCTGTGGTAGATCGGTGCTTGATGGCGGTCGACGGCGTGGAAGGCGCAGACCTGATAGTCCAGGCGCTCGGCGAACTGGCGCAGGGCATCGTGGTGGGTGCGCCCGGAGTGACAGGCGTAGCTGATGCGGTGCTGGCGGTCGAGGACCATGCTGCCGGTGCCTTCGAGGAACATGTTCTGTTGTTCCAGGTGGCTGAAGTCGATGGTGTGTTTGATCGCGAAGCGTTGCTCCAGCACTTGCAACACGCCTTTGTTGCGCTCCAGGCGGCGGTTCTGGCCTTCCATCGGGTACAGCACCAGGCTGCCGTCGGCATGGCTGCTCCACCAGTTATTGGGGAAGATCGAATCCGGGGTATGGGGCGCGGGCGTGTCCTGCACCACCAACACTTCCACGCCATGCTGGCGCAGGGTCTGGACGTATCCGTCGAACTCTTCCAACGCTTTGTGCTGTGCGGCCACTGGATCTGCGGGCGCGCGCTGGAAACGGTTGTTGATCGCGGTGTCCGGGTTAAAGGCAAAGTGCGCCGGGCGGATCATCAGGACAGTATTGGTGGTTTGCATGGGGGCACGGGTCCATGGGGTTGGGCATGGAGGCTATTTTGTGCGCTCTGGCGGCAGAATCCCGGCTGAAACAGGGGAGTGGCCCAGCCGGGAAAGCTGAAAAGAGGGGTATGGCAGCCGAATCGGCTGCAGTGTCGAGCGCGGCTCAAAATGTGGGAGCGGGCTTGCTCGCGAATACGGTGGGTCAGTGGTGGATATGTTGACTGATACACCGCATTCGCGAGCAAGCCCGCTCCCACATTGTTATCGTGGGTGCCGTCATAACGCTGTCCGTCAGGAGGAGTCATGCCTACCGCCGTTCGCCTCGCACAAGCCTCGGATGCCGAAGGCATCAGCCAGGTCATCCTTGCCGCCCTGCACAGCAGCAACGCCGGCGACTACCCGGCGGACGTGATTGCCCGGGTGGCGAGCAACTTCACACCGCAGGCGGTGCTGCACTTGCTTGCCCGCCGCACCGTGCTGGTGGCAATCCGGGATCAACTGATCGTCGCCACGGCCGCCCTGGACGCCAATGTCGTGCGTTCGGTGTTCGTCAACCCGGCGCTGCAAGGGCAGGGCATCGGGCGCCAACTGATGGTCGATATCGAACAGCGGGCCCGTGAGGCTGGGGTCACGGTATTGAGCGTACCGTCGTCGCTGACCGCCGAGCCGTTCTATACCAAGCTGGGGTTCCACACCGTGCGCGACGTGTACCACGGCAACGAGCGCACCCTGGTGATGGAGAAGGCATTGTCGTCCCGCCACCCCATCGGGCCTTACCGCGACCGCTTGCATCGTGCCCAGGTCGCGACGTTATGGCAGGCGGCGTTTGGCTACGACACGGCCCATAACCGGCCGGAGTTGGCGATTGATAAAAAGCTGGCGGTCGACGATGGGCTGTTCTTTGTCGCTACCGATAAGACGGCCGTGATCGGTACCTTGATGGCAGGTTACGACGGGCATCGTGGCTGGTTGTATTCGGTGGCCGTGCATCCCGACTATCGCCGGCAAGGCCTGGGCGCGTCGTTGGTGCGGCATGGGGAGCAGGCATTGATTGCCTTGGGTTGCCTGAAGATCAACCTGCAGATCACCTCGGGCAATGAGGCGGTCGTGGGGTTCTATGAAGCGCTGGGGTATGGCGTGGAACCGAGGATCAGCATGGGCAAGAAGATTGCGCAGAACCTGCCCAAATCCTGAAACCACCCCAAAACAAATGTGGGAGCTGGCTTGTGTGGGAGCTGGCTTGCCTGCTCCCACACAAGCCAGCCCCTGCATTCAGGGTTGGCTTAGACCTTGACGATCCAGCCAGCCGGCGCTTCAACGTCGCCGGACTGCACACCGGTCAGCTCTTTGTAGAGCTTCTGGGTGACCGGGCCGACTTCTTTTTCGCTGTAGAACACGTGCAGTTTGTCTTTGTACTCGATCCCGCCGATAGGCGTGATCACGGCCGCCGTACCGCAGGCGCCGGCTTCCTTGAAGTCTGCCAGTTTGTCGATCAGCACGTCGCCTTCGACCACTTCCAGGCCCAGGCGGGTCTTGGCCAGTTCGATCAGCGACAGGCGGGTGATGCCTGGCAGTACCGACGGCGAGTTCGGGGTGACGAACTTGTTGTCGTGGGTGATCCCGAAGAAGTTGGCCGAGCCGACTTCTTCGATTTTCGAGTGGGTGGCCGGGTCCAGGTAGATGCAGTCGGCAAAGTTGGCTTTTTTCGCCAGGGAGCCGGGCATCAGGCTGGCCGCGTAGTTGCCACCGACCTTGGCGGCGCCGGTGCCGTTTGGCGCGGCGCGGTCGTAGCCGGAGATCAGGAAGTTGTGCGGGGTCAGGCCGCCCTTGAAGTAGGCGCCAACCGGGATGCAGAAGATCGAGAAGATGAACTCGGGCGCGGTGCGCACGCCAATGTTGTCACCGGTGCCGATCACGAACGGGCGCAGGTACAGCGCGCCGCCAGTGCCGTACGGCGGGATGAAACGCTCGTTGGCGCGGACCACTTCCTTACAGGCTTGGATAAAGGCTTCGGTCGGCACTTGCGGCATCAGCAGGCGCGCGCAGCTGCGTTGCATGCGGGCGGCGTTCTGGTCCGGGCGGAACAGGTTGATCGAGCCGTCCTTGCAGCGATAGGCCTTGAGGCCTTCAAAGCATTGCTGGCCGTAGTGCAGGGCAGTGGAGCCCTCGCTGATGTGCAGCACGTTGTCGTCGGTCAGGGTGCCTTCTTGCCAGGCGCCGTCTTTCCAGGTCTGGAGGAAGCGCTTGTCGGTCTTGATGTAGTCAAAACCCAATTTGTCCCAATTGATGCTTTCGTTACTCATGACACCCTCTATCTCTTCGCAACCGCCTGGTCGAAGGCAGGCTTTCGGTTTATTTCTGGATGGGCGCAACAATACTTCATTCTTGGCTTGTGTGGGAGCGGGCTTGCTCGCGAATACGGTGGGTCAGTGGTGGATATGTTGACTGATACACCGCATTCGCGAGCAAGCCCGCTCCCACATTTGGATCGCATTGACTTTACAGGTGCAACGCATGCCCCAACGCCCGCAGGGCTGCTTCCTGCACCGCTTCACCCAGGGTCGGGTGGGCATGGATGGTGCCCGCCACATCTTCCAGGCGCGCGCCCATTTCCAGGCTCAGGCCAAAGGTCGTGGACAGCTCGGACACGCCAGCCCCTACTGCCTGCCAGCCGACAATCAGGTGATTGTCACGCCGCGCCACCACCCGCACGAAGCCGGTCTTGGACTCCAGGGTCATGGCCCGGCCATTGGCCGCGAACGGGAAGCTCGAGACGATGCAGTCCAGGCCCGCGGCCTTGGCTTCGTCCGGGGTCTTGCCGACCACCACCAGTTCCGGGTCGGTAAAACACACCGCCGGGATCGCCGCCGGGTTGAATTCCCGGGACTTGCCGCTGATCAGCTCGGCCACCATCTCGCCCTGGGCCATGGCCCGGTGCGCCAGCATTGGCTCGCCGCTCAGGTCGCCGATGGCCCACACGTTGCGCATGCTGGTCTGGCAGCGGTTGTCGATCTTGATCGCCGCACCGTTCATCGCCAGGTCCAGAGCTTCCAGGTTCCAGCCCTGGGTGTTGGGTTTGCGACCAACGGCGACCAGCACCTGGTCGGTGTCCAGGGCCAGGGTGCCGCCCTCCGGATCGCGCACTTGCAGGCTGCCACCTTCAAACCCGGTGACGCTGTGCTTGAGGTACAGCTTGACCCCCAGTTGCTTGAGGGATTCGGCCACCGGTTGCGTCAGTTCGGCGTCGTAGGCTGGCAGGATGCGGTCCTGGGCCTCGACCACGCTGACCTCTGCCCCGAGCTTGCGGTAGGCAATCCCCAGTTCCAGGCCGATATAACCGCCACCGACCACGATCAAGCGCTTTGGCACCCGGGTCGGCGCCAGGGCTTCGGTGGACGAGATGATCGGCCCGCCAATCGGCAGCATCGGCAGGTTGACGCTTTTCGAGCCAGTGGCCAGCAGCAGGTGCTCGCACTGGATGCGTTGGTCGCCCACGTCCACGGTCTTGCCGTCGACGATCTTGGCCCAGCCATGGATGACCTGGACTTTGTGTTTTTTCAGCAGCGCGGCAACCCCGGTGGTCAGGCGATCGACGATGCCGTCCTTCCACTCCACGCTCTTGCGGATATCCAGGGTCGGCACGTCCACGTCGATGCCCAGGGCCGAACCCTGGCTCAGGTGCACGGTTTGCTGGAACTGTTCGGCCACGTGAATCAGCGCCTTGGACGGAATGCAGCCGATGTTCAGGCAGGTGCCGCCCAGCGCCTGGCCTTCTACCAGGATGGTCGGGATGCCCAGTTGGCCGGCGCGGATTGCCGCCACGTAACCGCCTGGGCCGCCGCCGATAATCAGCAGCGTGGTATGCAGTGTCTGAGTCATGCCCTTACTCCAGGAACAGGCTGGCGGGTTGTTCGAGCAGGCCACGGATGGCCTGGATGAATTGCGCCGCGTCCATGCCATCGACCACCCGGTGATCGAAGGAACTGGAGAGGTTCATCATCTTGCGGATCACGATCTGCCCCTTGATCACCATCGGCCGCTCAACGATGCGGTTGACCCCGACAATCGCCACTTCCGGCAGGTTCAGCACCGGAGTGCTGACAATCCCGCCCAACGCGCCGAGGCTGGTCAGGGTGATGGTCGAGCCCGACAGCTCGTCGCGGCTGGCCTTGCCAGTGCGGGCGGCGGTGGCCAGGCGGGTGATTTCTTCGGCGGTGCCCCATAGGCTGCGCGCTTCGGCATGCCGCACCACCGGCACCATCAGCCCGACATCGCTCTGGGTGGCGACGCCCACATGCACCGCGCCGAGGCGGGTGATGACCTGGGCTTCGTCGTCATAACGCGCGTTGATCTGCGGGAAATCGCGCAGCGCCACGACCATCGCCCGCACCAGGAATGGCAACAACGTCAGCTTGCCGCGGCTGGCGCCGTGTTTTTCATTGAGGTGTACGCGCAAGTCGTCGAGGGCCGTCACGTCGATCTCTTCGACGTAGCTGAAATGCGCAGCGCGACGGGTCGCGTCCTGCATGCGCTGGGCGATCTTGCGGCGCATGCCGATCACCGGGATCTGCTCTTCGTCGTTGCGTTCGGCATACGGGTTGGCGCCCGTCGCGGCCCGCGTGGTGCCCTGTTGCAGATAGGCCTCGAGGTCGTCATGCAGAATGCGCCCGGCCGGGCCCGAGCCCTGGACCAGGCGTAACTGGATCCCGGCATCCAGCGCATGCTTGCGCACGGCGGGGGACGCCAGCGGACGCTCATCGGCGTCGCGGGCCACCGGGGCTTGCGCCGCAGCCACCAGCGGCTTGGCGGCCGGTTTGCTTTCAACCACCGGTGCCTTGATGTCGGCCTTGGGCGCCGGCGCGGCTTGCTCAACCACTGCCGACAGCGCCGACTCCTTGGTATTGCCGGCGCCTTCGACTTCAATGCTGATCAGGATACTGCCCACGGCCATGACCTCACCCGGCTCACCGCCCAGTGATATCACCTTGCCGTGGACTGGCGAGGGAATATCCACCATCGCCTTGTCGGTCATGACGTCCGCCAGCACCTGGTCTTCCACGACCATATCGCCGACCTTGACGTGCCATACCGACAGCTCAACCTCTGCGATGCCTTCGCCAATGTCCGGCATCTTGATAACGTGCGTGCCCATTCAGACCTCCATGACCCGTTGCAAAGCCGCGCCCACACGGGTCGGGCCAGGGAAATACGCCCACTCTTGCGCGTGCGGGTAGGGGGTGTCCCAACCGGTCACGCGTTCGATCGGCGCTTCCAGGTAGTGGAAGCAATGCTCTTGCACCAACGACACCAGCTCGGCGCCAAAACCGCAGGTACGCGTGGCTTCATGCACCACCACACAGCGGCCGGTCTTTTTCACCGACTTGACGATGGTTTCCAGGTCCAGCGGCCACAGGCTGCGCAGGTCGATGACTTCAGCGTCGATCCCGGTTTCTTCGGCGGCCACTTGCGACACATACACGGTGGTGCCGTAAGTCAGCACGGTGACGGCCGAACCTGGGCGCACGATGGCGGCCACATCCAGCGGTACGGTGTAATAACCGTCCGGTACCTGCGCTTGCGGGTGCTTGGACCATGGCGTTACCGGGCGGTCGTGGTGGCCGTCGAACGGGCCGTTGTACAGGCGCTTGGGCTCTAGGAAGATCACCGGGTCATCGTTTTCGATGGAGGCGATCAGCAGGCCCTTGGCGTCATAAGGGTTGGACGGCATCACCGTGCGCAGGCCGCAGACCTGGGTGAACACCGCTTCGATACTCTGGCTGTGGGTCTGGCCGCCGTAGATGCCGCCGCCGCAGGGCATGCGCATGGTCAAAGGCGCGGTGAACTGGCCGGCCGAGCGGTAACGCAGGCGCGCCGCTTCGGAGATGATCTGGTCGGTGGCCGGGTACACGTAGTCGGCGAACTGGATTTCGGCCACCGGGCGCAGGCCATAGGCGCCCATGCCCACGGCCACGCCGACGATGCCGCTTTCGGAGATCGGTGCGTCAAACACCCGCGAGGTGCCGTACTTGGTCTGCAAGCCTTCGGTGCAACGGAACACGCCGCCGAAGTAACCGACGTCCTGGCCGAACACCACCACGTTGTCGTCGCGCTCAAGCATCACATCCATGGCCGAGCGCAGGGCCTGGATCATGGTCATGGTGGTCGTGGTCATGGCGGTTTCCAACTCGATTTTATTGTTGTGATCGTTCATGTCAGATCCCCAACTCTTGACGCTGGCGCTTCAAGTGCTCCGGCATCTCTTTGTAGACGTCCTCGAACATGCTCGCGGCGCTCGGGATCTGGCCACCGGCCAGGGTGCCGTACTGTTCGGCTTCTTTCTGCGCGCTGAGTATTTCGGCTTCGAGCTCGGCAGTGACCGTGGCGTGTTCCTCTTCGGACCACTGGCCAATCTTGATCAGGTGCTGCTTGAGGCGGGCGATCGGGTCGCCCAGCGGGAAGTGGCTCCAGTCGTCGGCAGGCCGGTATTTGGACGGGTCATCGGAGGTGGAGTGCGGGCCGGCGCGGTAAGTGACCCATTCGATCAGGGTCGGGCCGAGGTTGCGCCGCGCCCGTTCGGCGGCCCAGGCGGAGGCGGCGTACACGGCAATGAAGTCGTTGCCGTCCACCCGCAGGGAGGCGATCCCGCAACCCACGCCGCGTCCGGCAAAGGTCGTGGCTTCACCGCCGGCAATTGCCTGGAAGGTGGAAATTGCCCACTGGTTGTTGACCACGTTGAGAATCACCGGCGCGCGGTACACGTGGGCGAAGGTCAGGGCGGTGTGGAAGTCCGATTCGGCGGTGGCGCCATCGCCGATCCACGCCGAGGCGATCTTGGTATCGCCCTTGATCGCCGAGGCCATGCCCCAGCCCACGCCCTGTACGAACTGGGTGGCGAGGTTGCCGGAAATGGTGAAGAAGCCAAAGTCCTTGACCGAGTACATGATCGGCAACTGGCGGCCCTTGAGCGGGTCGCGCTCGTTGGACAGCAGTTGGCAGATCAGGTCTACCAGCGGCACTTCGCGGGCCATCAGGATGCTTTGCTGGCGGTAGGTGGGGAAGCACATGTCATCAACGTTCAAGGCCAGGGCCTGGGCGCTGCCGATGGCTTCTTCGCCAAGGCTTTGCATGTAGAACGACATTTTTTTCTGGCGCTGGGCAACCACCATGCGGTTGTCGAAGATCCGTGTCTTGAGCATGGCACGCATGCCACGGCGCAGGATCTCTACCGGCACGCCTTCAGCCCACGGGCCCAGGGCCTGGCCCTGGTCGTCGAGCACGCGGATCAGGCCCTTGGCCAGGTCGGCGGTGTCGGCGGGTTCTACGTCTACGGCGGGTTTGCGCACCGTACCGGCGTCGGTCAGACGCAGGTAGGTAAAGTCGGTCTTGCAACCTGGACGGCCAGAAGGCTCGGGAACGTGCAGGCGCAGCGGTTCGTATTGCTGGGTCATGGCTTTCTACGCTCGATCTTGTGGATTTCTTATAGTGGGCGCGCTTAGCTGACAGTCAGTCCCCGGGTAGGGGAAATCTTGTCCTACAACAATCATAGGCCGGGCCGGGGAGAATATTTATCTCTGTTTGGTTGCGCATAAGATCATTTGAGGATAAAAAATCTGCATAAACATAATAAACAGGTGGTTTTGTCTCATGCGCAAGCTGGACCGTATCGATATCGGGATTCTCAACAGCCTCCAGGAGAACGCCCGCATCACCAACGCCGACCTCGCACGCTCGGTCAACCTGTCGCCCACGCCGTGTTTCAACCGGGTCAAGGCGATGGAGGAACTTGGCCTGATCCGTGACCAGGTCACGCTGCTGGATGCCGATTTGCTGGGGCTGCACGTCAACGTGTTTATCCACGTCAGCCTGGAAAAACAGAACGAACTGGCGTTGCAACAATTCGAGGGGGCGATTTCCGACCGGCCGGAGGTGATGGAGTGCTACCTGATGGCCGGCGACCCGGACTACCTGATCCGGGTGCTGGTGCCGACCATCCAGTCACTGGAGCGCTTTATGATGGATTTCCTGACCAAGGTGCCGGGGGTGGCGAACATCCGCTCCAGCTTTGCGCTCAAGCAGGTGCGCTACAAGACGGCGCTGCCGCTGCCGGCCAATGGCATCAACCTGGGCTGAAGAGCACAGCAAACCTGAAATGTGGAAGCGGACCTTGTGTGGGAGCGGGCTTGCCCGCGATGACTGATATACCGCTATCGCAGCGTAGGTATCTACACAACTTTCAGAAACTGACGCCCCCCGTGGCGAGCGGGCTTGCCCCGCGCTGGGCTGCGAAGCAGCCCCAAAAAGCCCGCCGCGTTTCTTCAGATAAACCGCGATGGCCGGATTTAGGGCTGCTTCGCAGCCCAGC
>NZ_VFEV01000062.1 GCF_007858275.1 Pseudomonas proteolytica | reverse complement strand
GGCTTGATGGTCTTGAATCGGAACACTGCTGCTAAGCTTATCCACAATTGCTGGGGCAAAAATCAGCAATCCGTCCTGGGTCAATTTTCAATCGGCAGGGTGGGTCAGTTTTAAATCAGCGCCAACAAACTGGTGCGCAAGCGCGTGCAGGACGGCGAGTTGGTGCTGCCCTTCGGTGGGTTCAGGCAGGCGGTCAACTACGGTTACTACCTGGTGCACCCCGCCCACCAAACCTTGCCAAAACGCCTCAAGGCGCTGATCGACTGGTTGGTGGAGCAAGCCCAGAGCTGATCGCAGGTTCCAAATGGCTTAAGCGATGTGCGCGGGCTCTTGTGGAGAGGGGGCTTTTTGTGGCGAGGGGGCTACACCCCCGTTGGGTTGCGCAGCAGCCCCAGTCAAGCAAGGCCACTGAGTTTTTTCAGGGAGACCTAGGGGCTGGGTTTGGGGCTGCTGCGCAACCCAACGGGGGACAAGCCCCCTCGCCACAGAAGCCCCCCTCACCACTACAGCTCCCTCCACTGCCCTATCACCACGATCAGGCCGTCAGAAATCCCAGCGCGTGGTCACCATCACATTGCGTGGGTCGCCGTAATACGCCGAGTCGTAGAAGCCGATGTTGGTGTAGTACGCCTTGTCGAACAGGTTGTTGACGTTCAACGTGGCCGACAGGTTTTCCGTCAATTGGTAGCGAGCCATCACGTCCACCAACCAGTAAGGGTCCTGGGTGAATTTCTCGCTCTGACGCGTGCCAGGGTTGTTGACGTTTTGCCAGCCAGCAGCCTGCCAACGCGCGCCACCACCCAGGGTGAGTTTGTCCAGGCGGCCTTGGAGTTTGTAGCTGGTGTAGAAGCTCAGTTGATCTTCCGGCTCCCAGGTGGCGACCTTTTTCTTGTCGTCATCACGGGCAATCTTGTGGGTGTAGCCGGCCTGCAGCTGCCAGCCGGGGCTGAGTTCACCGGAGATTTCCGCTTCGTAGCCCTTGGTTTGGGTTTTCGTGCCGATGTAGGAGTAGTCCACGCCCGGCTGGGAGTTGTAGGCAGTATCGGCAATCGGGCGATTCTCCTCATGGACCTCGAAGTAGGCCAGGCTGGCGTTCAGGCGCCCGTCGAAGAATTCGCCCTTGAGGCCCAGTTCGTAGTTCTTGCCTTCGTTAGGATCAAGCATGGTGCGCGTACGGTCGCGATATTGGGTTTGCGGCTGGAAGATTTCGGTGTAGCTGGCGTAGGCCGTGAAGTTGTCGTTGAGGTCGTAGGTCAGACCGGCGTAAGGCACGACTTTGCCGCTTTCCTGGGTGTCGCTGGTGCCGGTGACCTGGTAGTTGGCGATGCGCGTCCCCAACAGCAAGTGCAGGTCATCCATCAGGCTGAAACGGCCGGTGATGTAGCTGCCGGTCTGGCGCGTGGTTTCGTCATTGATCTTGGTCGGCTGGTTCCACAGCGGCTTGATGGCTTCGCCGTGCCACTGGTAGAAGTCGTAGGAATTGTCGAAATAAGTCGCGCTGCCGTAGTCCTTGCCTTTCCATTTGGAGATGGACAACGACTGGCCCACCACCAGTTGGTGCTCACGACCGAACAGTTCAAAGGGCCCGGATGCGTACACATCGAGGCTGTCACTGGTGGTCTCGCCGGTGTATTTACGCGCGAAGATCGAGCTGGCGCTCAGGGTGTCCTGGGAGATGTAGCCCAACGGCGCGTCGTAGCCATTGATCTGATGGTTGTACTGGCCCTTGGTGACCCAACCATTGTCGAAGTTGTGCTCCAGGGTGGCAAACAGGGTGCGGCTGTACTGCTCCCAACTGCTCCACTTCGGCCCGTTGTTGAACGAGCGCGGCAGGTCCAGCTTATTGCCGGCCGGATCGAAGATGGTGCGCGTACCGGTCCAGCTGGAGCCTTTGGGATCGCTGTCCTGATAGTCGGCGCCCAGGGTCAGCAAGGTGTCGGGGTCGAGGTCGACTTCGAGGATGCCGTAGTAGACGCCGGTCTTGCGCGAATAGTGGTCGAGGAATGACTTTTTATCCTGGTAGGCCGCCACGGCCCGGCCGCGCACGTTGCCGGTTTCGGTCAACGGGCCGCTGACGTCGATCTGCGAGCGGTAGTTATCCCAGGAGCCAGCGCCCAGTTCGATGCTGCTCTTGAACTCGGAAGTGGGCTTCTTGCGAATCAGGTTGATGGTGCCGCCCGGGCCACCCGCGCCGGTCAACAGGCCGGTAGCGCCCTTGAGCACTTCAACGCGGTCATACAGGGCCATATCGGTCAGGGTCTGCCCCGCCGAGTACTGGGCGTCGCGCAGGGTGGGAATGCCGTCGTACTGGAAGTTGACGATGGAAAAACCACGGGAATAGTAGTTGGTACGTTCGGTGTCATAGGTCGACACGGTGATGCCGGGGGTGTGGCGCATCACGTCGTCGATGGCATTGAGGCCGAAGTCGTCCATCACCTGGCGCGTGACCACCGAGATCGATTGCGGCGTTTCCCGTGGGGTGAGCACCATGCGCGTGGCAGTGGCAATCGTGCCCGGGGTGTAGGAGCCAGTGCCTTCGGTGATCGAGCCCAACTGGTTGGCACTGATCTGCGTGGCCTGCAATTGCACTTGCCCGTCGGCGGCCCGCGCCACCACGCGATAACTGCCCTGCTCGTACTCGGCCTGCATGCCCAGCGGTGCCAGCAGGCGCTCAAGCCCCTCGGCTACGGCAAAACTGCCGTGCAAGCCCTGGCTTTGCACACCCTTGGCCAGCGCCGAGTCGATGGCGATCATCACCCCTGCCTGATTGCCGAAAGCCCCCAGCACACGGTCCAGGCTACCGGCAGCAATGTCGTAGGACTGGCGCGGGGCTTGTTCGGTGGCAGGCTGCGAGTTGGCGGCCATGGCGGCGTGGCTGGCCGTTGCCACGGTTAAACCGACGATTATGGCGCGCAGGGCGCTGGCAAGCGGAGTGACGCGGCTGTGCATAAAGACTGTCCTGTGGTGAAAGGTTGGAGGGCGCTTTTATTCAGCGTCTTCCCTGTCTTGATGCACGAGATGGCAAATACTGCCGGCCCCATGGGATTTTTTTTGAACTAGGCCGGGACCACTGTCGCCAGGTAGCCGAAGACCCGCTGCACGCGGACCGGCAATACCTTGGCCAGCAGGTCGAGGCTGGCGTCCGGCCGGTCGAGGGAGAACGAACCCGAGACTTGCAGGCCGGCGACGGCCGGGTCACAGCGCAGCACACCGCGCCGGTAGCGGTTGAGTTGCTCGATCACCTGGGCCAGGGGCATGCGCTCGGCAATCAGCAGGCCACGGGTCCAGGCATCGGCGGCGGGCAAGAGGGGTTGCAGCGGGCCGCTCTGCTGACGGTCGAAGCTCAACTGCTGGTCGGCGCGAATCGACACCCGGCCACCTTGCTGCGGTTCGACCGATACGTTGCCCGCCAGCACTTGCACCAGGGTCCCGCGCAGGCCCGACAGATCCTCGCTGATGATCAGCCGCGACAGCGCCGCCGGCCGTACCCAGACATGGGCGGTCTTGATGCCGACGAAGGTATCCGCCGCCGTCGCCAACAGCAGGCGCCCCTGGTTCAGGGTCAATTGCGGGCCGCGTACATCCACGGCGGTCTGGGTATCGAGTTGCACTTCACCGGCACCGGCCAACCGCACTGGCCGCCGCTCGCCCGTGGTGGTGCGATAGTCACTGAACAACTGGGGCAGCAGTACCCGTTCACGCACGCTCAACCCCATGGCCGCCGCAATCCCCAGGCCGGCGAAGCCCTTGAGCAACGTGCGCCGCGACGTCAGGCTGCGGGCCCGCAACAACTGCCGGGCACTGGGGGCGGGCAACGCGCTGGTGCTGCTGCGCAGGTCGCGGCTCAAGCCGGTCAAGCGCTGCCAGGCCAGTTCATGCTGGGGGTTGGCATTGCGCCAGGCGGCACATGCCCGCTGCTCGGCCGCGCCACTGACACCCGATTGCAGGGTGACCATCCACATCAGTGCCTGATCCAGCACGTATTCATCCAACAACTGATCGTCGGCGGGCTGGAACAGCGTCATGCCTGGTACACCGCCAGGTAGCAATGCCGATAGGCCTTGAGCATGGCCTTTTGCACAACATTCACGGTCAGGCCCAGTTGCTCGGCGATCTGTGGATAAGTCAGGCCGTCCAACTGCGACAGCAGGAAAATCTCCCGCACCCGGCTCCCCAGCCCGTCCAACACCTGCCCTACCGCATCCAGCGCTTCAAGCACCAGCAAGCGGGTTTCCGGGGATGGCGCGTGTTCCGGCTCAAGGATCGCCAGGGATTGTTCGTACGCACGCTCCAGGGCCTGCCGGCGAAAATACTGGCCGCACAAACGGCTGGCCACCGTGTTCAGATAGGCCCGTGGTTCACGCAGCGACGGCAATGGCCCACTGCTGAGAATGCGCACGAAGGTATCCTGTGCCAGGTCCAGCGCCTGCTCCTGCCCGCCTAGCTTGCGCCGCAGCAACTGCACCACCCAGCCGTGGTGCTGGGCGTAGAGTTCACCCACAGCGCGGTGGGTGGAAGAGGATGAGGCCATGGAGGTAATTCCAGACTGACGCTAACGGGAGGCGTGCATGATAATACTTCTCATTAGAGACAAGTAGCAGTTTATACTCCCCGCTGTTTTATCTGACCAAAAGGCAAGCTAGGGGACGATGGACCCCGCTTGCACACCGTTTTTATGCAGGGAAGCCATTTGAATTGAGTAAAAAACCTATCCTCTCGCAGCTGCTCGTCGGCACTGCTCTGCTACTTTTTGCGGTCACGATTGTGAACTGGCTGTTCCATATCGACCTGGTGGTGTACTTCAATGCGCTGACCGTAAAGATCTACCAAGTGAGCTCGACCGCGTTGGCCGTGGCGGGGTTTGCGTTGATGGTGTGGCGCAGGAACCCTCGCCTCAAATACACCCCGCTCCACTGGCTGAAGGTCGCGGGCGGCACGTGTGTCCTGTCGTTGCTGCTGGGCGTGGTGGTGTTGTCCTATCTGACTTACTGGTCGAGCACCCTCCCCGCCAGCTATGTCGCCACCTACGAATATGCCGCCCACGGCAAACGCAGTTGCACAGGTGCAACGGTCTACGATCAAGAGGTGGCGAAGAACGTTAGGGTTTGCCATCCCGGCGCGCTCAGGGAGGGCGGTGAAATACGGGTCGAAAAACTCAGCGGCCCAATGGGGATCGTCGTGCAACAAGGGCACCTGCTCTGACAAAAGTCCCCTGTGGCGAGCGGGCTTGCCCCGCGTTGGGCTGCGAAGCGGCCCCAAAACCAGCCTCCGCGGTGTGTCTGTTACGGCGCATTCGGTTTATTGGGGCTGCTTCGCAGCCCAACGCGGGGCAAGCCCGCTCGCCACAAAAGCCCTATCTGCTGGGGTTTATGGGGCTAGGCCAGCGCCCGGCGCCCACCATGAATCACCCCATACACCAGCAACCCCGCCACCAGCCCCCAGAACGCGCCGCCAATCCCCAGTAACGTGACATTGGCCGCCGTCGCCAAAAAGGTGATCAACGCCGTTTCCCGGGTGCGGGTATCGGCCATTGCATTGGCCAGGCTTGAACCAATGGCGCCGAGCAGCGCCAGGCCCGCCAAGGTGGTGATGAATGCGCGCGGCAGGACCATGAACAAGGTCGCCAACGTCACGCCAAACACCCCGACGAGGATATACAACGCCCCACACACCAACCCCGCGATGTAGCGTTTGGACGGGTCCTGATGGGTATCGCGCCCGGTGCAGATCGCCGCCGTGATTGCCGCGACGTTGAACGCATGAGCTCCGAACGGCGCCATCAGCAAAGAGCCCAGGCCCGTGACGGTGATGATCGGATTGGCGCTGGTCTTGAACCCGTCGTTGCGCAGCACCAGCATGCCGGGGATGTATTGCCCGGTCAGGGTGATTACGAACAACGGCAAGGCCACGCCAAAAAACGCCGCGATGGAAAAATGCGGCATTTCAAACACCGGTGCCGCCAGTTGCAGCTCAAGGCTGTGCAAGTCGAGCCGCTGCTGGGCGAGCAGCAGCCCCAGGCCAATCAACAGAATCCCGACCATCGCATAACGTGAGGTAAAGCGGCGCAGCACCGCGTAGGCCACCACCAACACGATCACCAACAGCGGGTCTGCACTGGCCCCACCAAACGCCGCCACGCCAAACTGCAGGAGAATCCCCGCCAGCAAACCCGCGGCAATGCCACCGGGGATCAGCCGCACCAAGCGCTCAAACGCACCGCTCAGGCCCAGCACGATAAAGCCGATGGCGCACATCACATAGGCGCCAATCACCTCGGCATAGGGAGTAAACGGCATGACCGTCGCCAGAAAAGCCACACCCGGCGTCGACCACGCCGTGATGATCGGCTCGCGGTAGCGGTAGCTCAACCACGCACCGGTCACGCCCACGCCGATACTCACCGACCACACCCATGAAGCCGTTTGCGCCGCACTCAACTGCGCCAGGTGCGCGGCCTGGAACACCAGGACAAAAGTGCCGGCGTAATTGACGATGACGGAAATCAGCGCACTGATGCTCGGTGACAGGTAATCGGCGAGGCGCAGGCGTGGGGCGGGTCGGTTCATGGCGCATTCCTTTTGTTAAGGCCGCAAAGGCTAACAAGCACCGGACCGTCCTTTCAGTCCACTTCGCCACCTTGCACCAGACCACCCTTGAGCGCCTTGGCCAACTGCCGGCTGGCGCCGTCGATTTCACCGGGCGTCAGCGCCGAGAACCCCAGCAGCCAACCGCCCCTCGCCGGCGGCTGGGCGTAGAGCCGAGTCAGGCCTGGCAATTGGATACCCACCCGCGCCGCCTGGCGAATGGTCTCCAGCTCCGACCACCCCTCATGCAACACACACGGTAACTGCAAGCCCCCGGGCGGCAAGCTGGCGGTGACCACATGGCTCAAGTGACGCTCAACCGCTTCGGCCATCGCATCCCGGCGCTCGCCGTAGATTTTGCGCATCGCGCGTATATGGCTGCCGAAATGCCCATCGTTCATGAAGCGCGCCAGGGTCAACTGGGCGATTTGCGGGGTGTGGCCGTCGAGGATGCTGCGGGCGTAGGTCATGGGTTTGACCAACTCCCGGGGCAGCACCATAAAGCCCATGCGCAAGCCGGGGTACAGCGACTTACTGAAGGTGCCGAGGTAGAGCGTGCGCTGGTAGTTGTCCAGGCCCTGCACACAGGCGGTCGGCAAGCCTTCGTAATGAAACTGGCTGTCGTAGTCGTCCTCGATGATCCAGCCTTGGCGTTGCTCGGCCCAGGCGATCAGGTCCAGGCGCCGTTCCAACGCCAGGGTCGCGCCTGTGGGGTATTGATGGGACGGCGTGACATAGACCGCATTGGCGCCGCTGCGGTCGGCGCGCAAGGCGTCGATGCACAGGCCTTTGGCGTCCACCGCCACCGGTACCACCTTGAGCTGGGCCATTTCAAACGCCTTGCGGGCGCCGAAGTAACCGGGGTCTTCCATCAGGATCGGCTGGCCGCTGTCGACCAGCACCTGCGCGCACAAGTACAGGGCCTGACGCGTACTGGACAGCACCAGCACCTGATCCGGCGTGACCCGTGCACCGCGTTCCAGGTTCAGGTAGTCGGCGATGGCCTGGCGCAGGGGTTCAGCACCTTGCGGGTCGCCGTGCAACAGCAGGTTCGGGCGGTAGTCCTTCAATGCCTGGCGGTGCAGGCGCTCCCAGATGCCCACGGGGAAGGTGCGCGTTTCCGGCAGCCCCGTGGCAAACGCCTTGACCACTTGCTGGTCGCTGACGCCACCGCTGGCGAGGATCTGCGCGCCCCTGGCACTCAGCGCCGGGGCCTGGTTCGGCACCAGCGGCTGGCGCTTGCGCGCACCCCGCAGGCTCGGCCCGATCTTCTCGGAGACGAAACTGCCCGAGCCTTCGCGCCGGCTCAGGTAACCGTCCAGTTGCAGTTGGACATAGGCCATTTCTACGGTATCCCGGGAAATGCCCAGTGACTTGCACAGTGTGCGGGTCGCAGGCAAGCGGCTGCCTGGTGCGAGGACGCCCTCGAGGATCAATTGGCGCAGCACGCGTTGCACCCGCACCCGCAAATCCAGCGAGGCCAGCTTGGGGTCCGTCAGACGGATCTTCAGCGTGTCCAGTTCCAGGTTGTGGGTCATTGACTTGGCCAAGGGCTAAAAAACCATGCATCTTTGTGCGAAGCCGCCGATATGTCCACGACCAATATCGGCGAGCTGAGCGGGCGGGCTTTACAGGGCCATCCGGTACTCGATGCAACCCGAGTCTTCGGCGATCCAGTTGTAGAGTTTTTGCGCGCGTTTATTGGTCTGCTGGGTATGCCAGTACAGACGTGCACAGCCGTGATACTGCGCATAGCGCTGGACCCATTCGATCAGCAACTTGCCGGTACCGCCACCGCGTACCGTGGGAGCCACGTACAGGTCTTCGAGGTAGCAAAAGTCAGCCACCGCCCAGGTCGAACGATGCAACAGCGCGTGCACCAGCCCCACCAGCTCATCGCCCTGCACCGCTACCGCGCAGGCCATGGCTTGATTGGCATCGAGCAAGCGGCTGAAGGCGGTGCGGGTCGTGGTCTCATCCAGGGACACTTGATAAAAATCCTGGTAGGCCAGCCACAGTTGCAGCCACTGCTCATAGTCCTCGGCTTGCACGGCTCTGACCACGATTGCCTGTGGATCGTTACTCATCGCATTCTCCTGTAGGGGAACCCGTTCCGGAGTGGATCGGGCCCTGGCAATGGTAGGTTCCCGAGGCGGCGGCAAACCGACCACCTCCAGGCCAGCGGGCAGGCCAATCCACAACCGGATGTACGTTCACAATTGGTTAAGGATTGCCTTCGTATACTCCAACGCTGCCCCCTCGCATCCGGTAACCCACCCATGACACGCCCTGCCCCGCTGTTGCTGCTGCTTGCCGGTTTGCTGTTCTTCGTTGCCCTGGGCAACCACGAGTTACAAGGCTCCACCGAAGCCCGGGTGGCCGGGATTGCCATGGCCATGCACCTGGACAATGACTGGGTGGTGCCGCGCCTGTTCGGTGAGCCATTCCTGGAAAAACCACCCCTGAGCCTGTGGCTGGATGCCGGGGCGATTCGCCTGTTTGGCGCCAGCACCGGCGCGGTACGGCTGGCCTCGGCGTTTTCCGGGTTGTTCAGCGTGATGCTGCTGTACGGCATGCTGCGCCGGTTCGGGCGGCCCACGTCCCTGGCGTTTTGCGCAGCGCTGGTGCTGGCGACCATGGCCAGCTACTGGAGCAACGTGCGCGGCGTGGGTGAAGATGCGCTGCTCAGCCTCGGCGTGACCCTGGCCCTGCTGGCGTTCTACCAAGCCACGCGTCCCGAGTCCCAACACCGCGCCAACGTCAGCAGTTGGCTGCTGTTTACCTTGGGGATGGCGATTGCCACCTTGAGCAAAGGCGTGCTGGGGCTGGCGATGCCGGGGATTGTGATTTTTGCCTATCTGGCTTGCACCAGCCTGATGGACAAACGCTTGCAGCTCGGCCAATGGCTAAAACCGGGGGCCTTCACTTTGCTTGCGCTGGTGCCGCTGTTGATCTGGCTGGGCTTTCTTTATCAACGGGGTGGCATGCAGGCGGTCGGTGAGGTGTTGTGGACCAACAGTGTCGGACGTTTCAGCGGTTCCTTCGTCGAAGCCGGGCATTACGAGCCCATCTACTACTACCTCGCCAAATTGCCCGAAGCCTTTTTGCCATGGAACATTCTGGTGTACCTGGGCCTGTGGCACTTTCGCAAAAGCCTGGCGAGCAATCGTTACCTGCTGTTTTTCAGCCTGTGGCTGGTGGCGCAATTTACCCTGCTGACCTTCGCGTCGAGCAAACGCATTGTGTATCTGATGGCCCTGACACCGGCGGCAGCGGTCCTCGCGGCCGAGTATGGCGCGGTCCTGCTCAGCCGCCTGCCGGCCTATCGTCGTGGATTGATCAGTGGCGTGTTTAGCGTGGTGATTGCCTGCTACCTGGGCGCCGCTATCTGGTATGCGCCAAAGGCCGACCGGCGTGAATCCTTCGTCCCCCTGACCCGCCAAATCCAGGCATTACAAGCCCAAGGCCACACGGTGGTGCTGTACCAGCCCAACGAGCGCGTGGCCGGCGCCACCGTGTTTTACACCCAGAGCAACTTGCCGATCCTGCACACAGAGGCACAACTGCGTACCTATCTGGATGCCAGGCCAGGCAACCTGGCGTTGCTGGACCGTATCGAGCAACTGACCATCCCGGTCACCGCCCTCAAGCAGATCACCGTGGGCAGTCGCCCCTACTCCTTTGTCGAACAGTAAGGCCTACCAGAGCGCCAGGTCGTACGTGAGATAAACCCGGTAGTTATCACGGTCACTGGCATAGGTAGAACGGTAAGTGGCCTTGCGCAACTCCACGCCCAGGCCTTTGAAGGTGCTGTCCTGGATCACGTAGCGCAGGTTGGTATCGGACTCCCACTCGCGAGCTTCACGGCCCTTGAAGTCGCCGTTCTGGCCCTTGTAGTAACGGCTCATGAAACTCAAGCCCGGCAGCACCGCGGCGAAGTCGTAGTCATAGCGCAGCATCCAGGTTTGCTCACCAGCCTGGATGAACTTGCCGACCCCGGCGTTGCTGAACGAGTACACCGTCGACACGCTGGCATAGGGCAGCGCGGTGTCGCCGCTGACTTTCTGGTAGCCCACGCCCAATGCCTGCCGACCCAGGCGGTAAGTGAACAGGCCGCTGAACATGTCGCTATCGACCTCGCCGTTACGCGCCTCGCCCGCTTCGTTGCTGATGAAGTAGCGCAGGTCGCTGGTCAGGCTGCCCGGCCCCAACGGCTGCTTATGCACCAGCCCAAGGAATTGTTGGCGATAGAATTCGCGCATTTCGCCGTAGTACCAAGTGCCACTGAGAGTAGGAGTGAAAGCATAGGTGGCACCGGCGAAATCGAAGTCAGTGCCCTTTTTGCCGCTGTAGCCCTGTGGATAAATATCCACGCTGTCGGTGGAGTTACGCAGCTTGAATTGGTCCAGGTGCCCACTGTGCAGGTACAGGTTGCGGATGCCGGTGTATTCGATCTGCGTGCCGCGAAACGTCTGCGGCAGCAAGCGACCGTCGTTGTGTACCAGCACCGGGATCTTCGGCAGCAACGTGCCCGTTTTCAGCACGGTAGCGCCGATGCGCATTTTTGCGGTCACGCCCAGGCTTGAGAATTCATTGGCGGCGCGCCCGTCATCGTGGACCGGCAACAAGCCGGTACCGGCATGGGTGCGGCTGGAGTCGAGCTTGATCCCCGACAGCCCCAGGGCGTCCAGGCCAAATCCTACGGTGCCTTCGGTGTAGCCCGATTGCAGGTTGAGCAAAAAGCCTTGCGCCCACTCCTTGCGGTCCTCGCCACCGTCGCGATAACCGTCGTTGAAATAGTAATTGCGCAGGGTCAATTTGCCATGGGAGTCCTCCCAGAAACCCTGGGCCATCAGCGCCGGCGACACACTCGCCAGTAAGCCTGCGGTGACGACGCCGCCCTTCGTGAAAAGCTCACGCATCAGTGTTTCCTCAATGCCGTATTGTCGATTTTTATGGGCAGTTGCTCCGTGTGCCAGGCTGGACGCCAGGTCACATTGGGGCGGACACTAACGGCTTGCCGAACGCCCCACAACGTTATGCGAGAAGCGCATGACGCTATGCGCAAAGCCGCCCTTCGACAGGAAACCCACGGTGAACCTCAAGCAACTCGAAGCCTTCAAGGCGATCATGTCCACCGGCTCGACCATCGGCGCAGCCACGCGCATGGGCTTGTCGCAATCTGCGGTCAGCCGCCTGTTGAGCCAGTTGGAGGACGCCCTGGGTTTTGCGCTGTTCCTGCGCAAAAAGGGCCGCTTGATGGCCACGCCAGAGGCCGAGGAATTGCTCACCGAAGTCGCAGGATTGGTGGACGGCATGCAACGAATCCAGCGCCTGGCCGATGAAATGCGCGTAGGTCGCTCACGCAAAAGCCTGCTCAAGGTCGGCGTACCCACCAGCATGACCCAGGAATTGTTGCCGCGTATTGTCGCGGACTTTCTCAAGGACCATGAAGACATCGTGGTCGAACTGCTGACCGGCTCCTACGACATGATCGAACGTGCCGTACTGGACCGCTCCGCCGACCTGGGCTTTGTGCGCCTGCCCACCGAGATGCCCGACTTCGATGTCGAGCCGGTGCTGCACACCGAAGGCGTGTGCGTGATGCCGGTCGACCACCCATTGAGTCGCCACGACTTCATCGAGGTACAGCATCTGCGCAATGTGCCGCTGGTGATGCTGGGCCGACAGCGGGCAGTGCGTACCGAACTGAACCAGATGTTCCGCGCTGCCAACCTGACACCGCAAGTGCGGGTCGAAGTACACTCGGTGGGCGCCGCGTGCAGCTTTGTCGCCGAAGGGTTGGGGGTGTCGATCGTCAATGGTTTGCTGGCCAGCCACTTCATGCATCTGCCGATTGTCAGCCGCCCGTTCCGCCCGGCGCTGCCCTACGAATTTGGCCTGGCCTTCCGTGCCGACGAGCCACGCTCACAGCTGGTAACGGCCTTTGCCGATCACCTTAAACAGCGACTGAATCTGAGCACGTAGCCCCCCAGAGTGCCTGTTGTGATGAGCCGGCTTGTTGTGGCGAGGGGGCTTGTCCCCCGCTGGGTGGCGAAGCCACCCCAGTAGGCCCCCCGACTTCCTTCAGATAGACCGAGGCGGTAGGTTTTGGGGCGGCTTCGCCACCCAGCGGGGGACAAGCCCCCTCGCCACAAAAGCCACATCTGCACAACAAAGCAACCCTGCCCACCACAACAAAAACGCATACCCCAACCCGCCCCACGCATAACGTTGTGGCCGGCAAAACTTTGCCCTAGTGTCCGCCCAACCAAGCGTCACTACCCACAACAATAACAGCGCACGTACCCCGCTCAGACGGGGGCCGCGCCGGGGCCGCCAGCATGACCGAACCGCAGATCCTCCGTACCCCACCGCCCACCGAGGCGGTCGCAGACAAACCCGTGCAACGCAAGCAAATCAACCCGGCAATCATTCTGCTGAGCATCGTCCTGCTCGCCGTGGCTTTCACCTATGCGGTCAACGCCGGCAAGTTCCAGCGCCAGAATGGCCTGGTGGTACCCGGCTCGTACCAGGTGTTGGAAAAGCAGGATTCCTTCAGCCAGTTGTTCTCCCTGGAACCCCGCAAGGCGGGCGATACAACGGCCCGCCCGGTGTCGCTGGTAGAAGGTTTCATGGCCATTCCCCAAGGCATCGAAAAGCGTGCGGCGCTGATTTTCATGGTGCTGTTCATCGGCGGCATGTTCGGCGTGCTGAACAAGGCCGGGGTGATCGATGCCGGGCTGGAGCGCCTGCTGGGGCTGACCCGGGGCAATATCTACGTGTTGGTACCGAGCCTGATGCTGGTATTTTCCGCCGGCAGTACCTTTATGGGACTGGCCAAGGAATTCATCCTGATCGTGCCGTTAATGGTAGCCATGGCCAATCGCCTCGGGCTGTCGAACCTGATTGGCCTGGCCATCGTCACCATCTCGGTGAAGATCGGTTACCTGGCGTCCATCTCCAATCCCGTGGCCTTGTCGGTGGCCCAGCCAATGGTCGGCCTGCCGATTTTCAGCGGCTTGAGCATGCGCGTCGCGGCCTATTGCACCTTCCTGCTGGTGGGCATCGCGTTTGTGTTGTGGAGCATTCGCAAGCACGGGTTTGATGCCAGCGCGCAGATCACCTTCGAGAGTAAACCCCTGCCCGTGCGTCATCTGCTGAACCTGCTGGTGCTGGGTGGCGGGATTGGTTTTCTGGTTTATGCCTCGAACCGCTGGGGCTGGAAATACCATGAGCTGTCGGCGTTCTACCTGCTGCTGACCGTGGCCTTCGCGCTGATCGCCGGCCTGGCCGCCAGCACCGCCGCCAGTGCTTTTGTCGACGGCATGAAAAAGGTCCTGATCGCTGGCGTCCTGATCGGCCTGGCGACCGCCGTGGAAATCATCCTCAGCACCGGCCAGGTACTGGACACCATCGTCAACAACCTGGCCAACCTGGTGGGCGACCATGGGCCAGTGGTGTCGGCCTACGGCATGTTCTTCGCGCAATTGGGGCTGGACGTGCTGATCCCCTCCACCTCCGGCCAGGCGGCCGTGACCATGCCGATCTTCGGGCCGCTGGGCCAGTTGTCCGGGGTCAGCCCACAAACCACCGTCTTTGCCTTTTTGATGGGCAACGGCCTGACCAACATGATCACCCCCACCTCCAGCGGCCTGCTGGTACTGCTGGCCACCGCCAACGTCGGCTGGGGCCAATGGGCGCGCTATATCCTGCCGCTGTTCCTGATCTATGCGGTGCTGGCGATGGTGCTGTTGGCCATTGCAGTGCAAACCGGATATTGAGTCGATGAGTGTTTTACCTATGCAAACCCTGCACAACCAGATGATCGCCATGCGCGACGGCATCCACCTGGCCACCGACATCTACCTGCCGGCAGGCGGCGAAGGCCCGTATCCGGTGGTGATCGAACGTACGCCCTATGACAAGTGCAAACCGTCGCGCTCGGAAAAACAGCTCGACGGCCAGCACATTTCCCGCGAGCAAATGGCCGCTCGTTTTACCGCCCGGGGCTTTGTCGCGATCTTCCAGGATTGTCGCGGCCGCTACGCCTCCGAAGGGGTGTTCACCAAATACACTGCCGAGGGCGAAGACGGTTTCGACACCCTGGCCTGGATCGTCCGCCAGCCATGGTGCAACGGCAAGATCGGCAGCATGGGCCTGTCCTACGCGGCGCACACCCAGCTGGCGATGGCCTGCCTGCATCCGCCGGGCCTGGGCAGCATGGTGCTCGACAGCGGCGGCTTCGCCAATGCCTACCAATGCGGGATTCGCCAGGGTGGCGCGTTTGAACTCAAGCAGGCCACCTGGGCGGTTCGCCAGGCCAAGGAAAGCCCGGCCGCGCTGGCCGACCCGCAGGTGCGCCAGGCGCTGGAAGACGAAGATATCCACGAGTGGTTCCGCCGTATGCCCTGGCAGGCGGGCCGATCGCCATTGCGCCATGTGCCCGAGTACGAAGCCTATCTGCTGGAGCAGTGGGCCCAGGGCAGTTTCGGCCCCTACTGGCAGAAGTCGGGGATTTATGCCGAAGGTCATTACGGTGACTTACCGGATATCCCAGTGCTGTTCATGTCCAGTTGGTACGACGCTTATGTCAGCTCGACCCTGGCCAACTACACCGCCTTCAACCGAGACCGCAGCGCACCGCAGCAATTGATCATGGGCCCGTGGCTGCACGGCGACCGCAATATCAGCCACAGCGGTGATGTCGAGTTCGGTGCCCAGGCGGCCTTTGACGGCCAGGTGGCGCAGGATTGGTTGAGTTGCCGCCTGCAATGGTTCGAGCAGTCCCTCAAGCCCGGGACGCCACCGCCGCAGGCAGGCGTGAAGGTGTTCTTGATGGGCGGCGGCAGCGGCACGCCGGATGAAAACGGCCGCCTGCAGCATGGCGGCCGTTGGCTGCAGGGCGAGCAATGGCCGCTGCCCGGCACCCAGTCACTGACCTTGTATCTGGATGCGCAACGGCAACTGACCGAGGTTGCGCCCAGTGCCGAAGAGTCCGTCTTGGGTTACTACGCCGACCCGGCCAACCCGGTGCCGACCGTGGGAGGGGCATTGACGTCCGGCGCACCGATTTTTGTCGGCGGCGCCTTCGACCAGCGCGAGCGCGCCGACTTTTTTGGCAGCCGGGGCGACAATCGCCCCTTGTCCGAGCGCGACGATGTGCTGAGTTTCCAGACCGCGCCCCTGGCCGAAGACTTGGTCGTCGCCGGTCCCGTGCAGATCGAACTGTGGATCGACAGCGACGCGCCAGACACTGACTTCACCGCCAAGCTGGTGGATGTCTACCCGCCGAGCACGGCGTATCCGGAAGGCTTTGCGATGAACATCACAGACGGCATCCGCCGCTGCCGTTATCGCGACGATTGGGAGCAGCCCAAACCGCTGGCACCCGGTGAGCGGGTGAAGCTGACTATCGAACCATTCGCCACCTGCAACCTGTTCAAACAAGGTCATCGCCTGCGCCTGGACATATCCAGTAGCAACTTCCCGCGCTTCGACGTCAACCCCAACAGCGGCGAGGCCGAGGGCCAGGCCCGGCATCCGCGCATTGCTCACAACCGTCTGCACCTGAGCCGGGATGCGGCGTCGTGCCTGATCCTGACCACCCTCCCCAACGGATAAAGCCCCCCCGCAGGAGCCGGCAAGCCGGCTCTTGCATACCGCTCATCCGCCAATCCCACATTCATTAAAAAACCGTTTCAGCTCTCGCCCTGGCTGCCGATATCCCCTGTCTATCCATCGGCTGGGCGACCTTCCAGCAACTGATGTACACGCAATCTGTTCCTGGAGGAATTCGATGAATACATGGTTTGGCAACATCAGCGTCAACTTGAAACTGGGCCTGGGCTTCGGCCTGGTGCTGGTGCTCACCTCGATCCTCGCGCTCACGGGCTGGACCAGCCTGGGCAACCTGATCGACCGCAGCAACTGGATGAGCGACATCACCCAGCTCAACGCTTCGCTGACCAAGCTGCGCATCGTGCGCCTGCAATACATGCTGGCCAACGGCGACGAGGAAGTGGCACAGAATGTCCAGGCCAGCCTGGACAGTTTTGCCGCGCAGCAACAACAGCTGATCAACAGCTTCAAAAGCCCGGAGAACCTCAAGCTGCTCAACGAGCAGAAAGACACCATCACCGCCTACCGGCAGTCGCTGAACAAAATGCGCGAGGCCTACCGCAACGGTAACGCAGCGCGCCAAACCATGGGTGAACGTGCCGACGCCGCAGGCCTGGTGATTGACGCCCTGGACCGCAGCGTGCGCCAGATGCCCGAAAGCAGCGAGCGCTTCGCCCAGTACGAAGCGATCAACCACGCCAAGGAAGAGTTCCAGATCGCCCGCTATGAAGTGCGCGGCTATACCGGCAACGTCAACCCGCAAACCGAAGCCCGCGCAGCCGCGCAAATCGAGTCGGCGATCAATGGCCTCAAGGGCTTGAAGGACGTATTCGGTCAATCCCAGCAAACCGAACTGAGCGCCCTGGAAAACGCCTTCGGCGCCTACCGCAGCGCGGTGCAGGCCTACAAGGCAGCCAATGCCAATATCGTCCTCGCCCGCCAGGAAATGACCGTGCAAGGCGCCGATATCGTGTCGCGCAGCGAAGCGCTGTATGACATCCAACTGCAACGCCGCGATGCAGAAAGCGCCCAGGCCCGCAGCCTGCAATTGATCAGCACCGTGCTGGCCCTGTTGGTGGGGATTATCGCCGCGCTGCTCATCACCCGGCAGATCACCCGCCCACTGCAGGAAACCCTGGCCGTGGTCGAGCGCATCGCGTCCGGCGACCTGAGCCACAACATCCAGGTAACCCGCCGTGACGAACTGGGCGTGCTGCAACAAGGTATCCAGCGCATGGGCACTACCTTGCGCGAGCTGATTTCCGGTATTCGCGACGGCGTCACCCAGATCGCCAGCGCCGCCGAAGAATTGTCGGCCGTGACCGAACAGACCAGCGCCGGGGTCAACAGCCAGAAGATCGAGACCGATCAAGTGGCGACGGCCATGCATGAGATGACAGCCACCGTGCAGGAAGTCGCGCGCAACGCCGAACAAGCGTCCCAGGCCGCCTCCGCCGCCGATGGCCAGGCCCGTGAAGGCGACAAGGTGGTGGCCGAAGCCATCGCTCAGATCGAACGCCTGGCCGATGAAGTGGCGCGCTCCACCGACGCCATGGCGCACCTGCAACAAGAGAGCAACAAGATCGGCAGCGTGATGGACGTGATCAAGGCCGTGGCCGAACAGACCAACTTGCTGGCGCTCAACGCCGCCATCGAAGCTGCCCGTGCCGGTGAAGCCGGGCGTGGGTTTGCCGTGGTGGCCGACGAGGTCCGTGGGCTGGCCCAGCGCACGCAGAAATCCACCGAGGAGATCGAAGGCCTGGTCGCCGGCTTGCAGAACGGTACCCAGCAAGTGGCCAATGTGATGAACAACAGCCGCAGCCTGACCGACAGCAGCGTCGAATTGACCCGCAAGGCTGGCGTCTCCCTGGAGAACATCACCCGCACGGTGTCGAACATCCAGTCGATGAACCAGCAGATCGCCGCCGCCGCCGAACAGCAAAGCGCCGTGGCCGAAGAAATCAGCCGCAGCATCGTCAATGTGCGCGATGTGTCGGAGCAGACTGCTACCGCCAGCGACGAGACCGCCAAGTCCAGTGTCGAGTTGGCACGCTTGGGCAGCCAGTTGCAGCAGATGGTCAGCCATTTCCGGGTGTAAACAAAAAGCCGCCCCGGCCAAAACCGGGGCGGCTGCGCTTCTCAGGCCTTAACGGTCATCGAAGCTGTCTCGCAGGAATTTCCAGACGTGATAAACACGCAGGCAATTCACTACGAGGTCCCACGTACGTCGTGCAAACTTGGACATACTCGGCCCTCCTGAAGTTGGGCCTTACCTCCAGCGCACTTACCGGAACACGTGAGCCTTTGGACGCTAGTCGATCGCGCCTCTTGAGGTGGCCGGGCTAATGGTCCTTCCGCATGAATCCGGCACGGATTACTAGCCCGTGGCGGCCGGTCCAGAATTCGCGCGCGCACCCGACTCACTCAAAAGCGACAAACGCAGAACGGAGGAGATCCTAACCAACATTTGGGTCGAAGGTGTGACCAACAGTGGTCAAATATCCAGTGTTGGACGGGAGATTTATTGCAGCCTTTTGCAGCTGGAATTGACGCGAAAAAAGCTCCAGAAACCGTCAGCACCGATCATCGCTCAATCTTGCAGGCCGATATGAACAGCGCTAATATCCCGGCGAGTCGATTGCGCCTTTTGAGATAGCAACCCCAGCCACTAACTGGGATTGCAATAAAAAACCGCCCTGCAAAGGCGGTTTTTTATTGCCTGCCATTTGTCGATCAGGCCTGGCCTTCCTCGACAAATACCAGCCGATTGCCAAATGGATCCTTGATGCTCATCTCCCGCGTGCCCCAGGGTGTTTCTTCGATTTGCGGCTTGGCAAAGCGATAGTCCTTGGCCTGCAATTGCTGCTGGTAAGCGTCCAGGCCCGCGGCCTGGATCCGCACTGCGGCGCCCGGTGAGGCATCACCATGGTGCTCGGACAGGTGCAGTACACAGGCACCGAACGACACTTGCAGATACAACGGGAAATTATCTTCAAAGCGGTGCTGCCAATCGACCTTGAAGCCAAGGAAACCGATATAAAACTCCTCAGTCTTGGCCTCGTCGAAGGTCCGCAAGATGGGGGTGACTGTTCCTAACTGCATGGCGACGGCTCCCTGTTTTGAAGCAGCCACTATAGGCAAACACCCCACCTGTGGCGAGCGCGCTTCAAACTACGCAATCAAATCAGAACCCCCCACGCAAATCACCGCTGCGCGCCAGGAAGCGCCCCGCCCGCTGACCATTCGCCTGTCCGTCGCGGTAGCTCAGCACGCCATTGATCCACACCCCATCTATCCCTTCGGCAGCCCGTTGCGGGTCCTTGAAGTCGGCCACATCGCGCACCCGCACCGGGTCGAACAGCACCAGGTCGGCCCAGTACCCTTCGCGGATTGCACCGCGCCCGGCCAGGCCAAACCGTGCGGCCGACAGTCCGGTCATTTTGTGTACTGCGGTGTGCAGCGGAAACAGGCCCAGGTCGCGGCTGAAATGCCCGAGCACCCGTGGGAAGGCGCCCCACAAGCGCGGATGAGGGAACGGGTCTTCCGGCAGGCCATCTGAACCCACCATCGACAGGGGATGGGCGAGGATCCGTTGCACATCGCTCTCGTCCATTCCGTAATACACCGCGCCGGCCGGTTGCAGGCGCCGCGCGGCATCCATCAGCGATACCCCCCACGTGCCTGCGATAGCCTGCAGATCCTGTCCGCCCATTTCCGGGTGCGGTGTCGACCAGGTGATGGTGATACGAAAGGCATCGGTCACTTGCTTGAGGTCCAGGGTCGAGGAGCTGGCGGCATAGGGGTAACAATCGCAGCCCACCGGATGGGTCTTGGCGGCCTGTTCCAGGGACGCCAGCAATTGCGGACTGCGCCCCCAGTTGCCCGCGCCGGCGCACTTGAGGTGGGAGATGATCACCGGCGCCTTGGCGTGGCGGCCGATCAGGAACGCCTCGTCCATGGCCTCCAGCACCGGTTCGAATTCACTGCGCAAATGGGTGGTGTATACCGCGCCAAACGCGGTCAGTTCTTCACTCAGTTGCAGCACTTCGTCGGTGTCGGCGTTGAACGCGCTAGCGTAGGCCAGGCCTGTGGATAAGCCCAGGGCGCCGGCTTCAAGGCTCTCGTGCAATTGCACGCGCATCAACGCGATTTCGGTCGGTGTGGCGCTGCGCTGCAGGTCGTCCATATGGTTGCTGCGCAATGCCGTATGGCCGACCAATGCGGCGACGTTGAGCGCCGGCTCGGCGTCTTCCACGGCGGCGCGGTAATCGGTAAACCGCGGATAGACAAACGCCTCGGCCTTGCCCAGCAGGTTCATCGGATCCGGCGGATCACCGCGCAGGCTGACCGGCGAGGCGCTGATGCCACAGTTGCCGACAATCACCGTAGTCACGCCCTGGCTGAGCTTGGGCAACATCTGCGGCTGGCGGATCACCACGGTGTCGTCGTGGGTGTGCACGTCGATAAATCCCGGCGCCAATACGCGGCCACTCGCCTCGATCTCATGCTCGCCCTGGGCGCCCGCCAAGTCGCCGATCGTCTCGATACGCCCGTCGCGCAGGCCCACGTCAGCGATATACCCCGGCGTGTTGCTGCCATCAATGATCAGCGCCTGGCGGATCAACGTGTGGTACTTCATCTCAATCTCCAAGCGGCAGGCTGTCAGGGCCACCGCGATAGTCGTCCAGGGCCAGCTTGATCCGGCGCAGGCGTTCCTGGTTGTCGTCCGGCCTGGCCAGCGCCAGCTCAGTGGCAAGCACGTCAATGGCCAGCAGCATTCCGTAGCGCGCCGCAGTGGGTTTGTAGATAAAACTGGTTTCGGCCGGTTGCAGCGGCAGCAGTACATCGGCCAACTGCGCCAGCGGTGAATCGGCCAGGGTGATGGCGACGACCCGTGCCCCATAGTTGCGCGCCAGCCCCACCACGCCCAGCAGTTCGGGCGTGAGGCCGGTCAGGGAGCAGACAATCAATGCGTGATCGGCACTCAATGTGGCGGCCGTGACCCGCATCATCACCGGGTCGCGGCACGCGGCAATCGGGTAGCCCAGACGTACCAGGCGCACCTGCAATTCTTCGCTGCACAGGCTCGACGGGCCGCCCATGCCAAACGCGTGGATCATCCGCGCCTTGCCCAGCAGGTGCACCGCATCGGCAAAGGCGGCCTGGTTGAAGCCCGACAGATGCTGGCGCAGGGTCGCTTCGATATCACCGAGGATCTGCCGATGAAACGCCGACTGCTCGGGCAACCCCGCCGGGTCGAGGAAACGACTGCCCACGCCGCTGGCCTGGGCCAGTTGCAGGCGCAGGTCGCGCAGGTCCCGGCAACCGACACTGCGGGCAAAGCGCGACAAGGTGGCGGTGCTGACCTCGGCCCGCAGGGACAACTCTTCCAGGCTGGCGGATGCGGCGAAGCCCACATCATCAAGCATCAGCCGGGCGATTCGCCCTTCGCCAGCGCTGAAGGAATCCTGGCGGGCGCGGATCTGGTAGAGGATGTCCATGGGGTCTCCGGGTTACAGGATCAGGCTCATAAAACAAGAGACAGGCCGTAGGTCAGACCGAAGGCGACCACCGAAATCAAAGTCTCCAGCACGGTCCAGGTCTTGAAGGTCTGGATTACCGTCATATTGAAGTATTCCTTGATCAGCCAGAAGCCGCCGTCATTGACGTGGGAAAAAATCACCGAGCCGGCACCGGTCGCCAGCACCAGCAATTCCGGGTGTGGATAACCCAGGCCCAGGGCCACAGGCGCAACAACGCCGGACGCGGTGGTCATGGCCACAGTGGCCGAGCCGGTGGCAATGCGCATCAGCGCGGCGAACAACCAGCCCATCACCAGCGGCGACAGGTTGAAGGCATTGGCCATGCCGAGGATCTCGTGGGTCACGCCGGCGTCCACCAGGATCCGGTTCAAACCGCCGCCCGCGCCCACCAGCAAGGTGATGCTGGCGGTCGGCGCCAGGCATTCGTTGGTGAACTTGAGGATCGACTCGCGGTTGAAGCCCTGGGCCAGGCCCAGGGTCCAGAAGCTGACCAGGGTCGCCACCAACAAGGCGATCACCGAGTTGCCGATAAACAACAGGAACTGGTTGAAGCCGCTGCCGGGCGTGGAGATCAGGTTGGCCCACCCGCCGATCATCATCAGCACCACCGGCAACAGGATGGTACCCATGGTCAGGCCGAAACTTGGCAGGCGGGTGCGTGGTTCGCGCTCGATGAACTGGCGCTCCAGTGGGTTCTCGGCAGGCAAGTGAATGCGCGGCACGATGAACTTGGCGTACACCGGCCCGGCGATGATCGCGGTAGGGATGCCGATAAAAATCGCGTACAACACGGTTTGCCCGACGGAGGCGTTATACGCCAGTACCGCCATCATCGCCGCCGGGTGCGGCGGCACCAGCGCATGCACCACCGACAGACCGGCGACCATCGGCAGGCCGACCATCAGGATCGACACCCCCACGCGCCGGGCCACGGTAAATGCAATCGGCACCAGCAATACAAAACCGACTTCGAAAAACAGCGGCAGCCCCACCAGGAAGGCAATGCACACCATGGCCCAATGGGCATTGCGTTCGCCAAAGCGGTTGATCAGGGTTCGCGCCACCTGCTCGGCGCCGCCGGATTCGGCCATCATCTTGCCGAGCATGGTGCCCAGGGCCACCACCAGCGCGATATGCCCCAGGGTCTTGCCGACACCCGCTTCATAAGAGCCCATGATCGTATCCGCCGGCATCCCGGCCAGCAGCGCCAGGCCGATGGACACCAGGGTGATGACGATAAACGGGTTGAGCCGGTAACGTGCAATCAGCACGATCAATGCAATGATGGCGATGGCAGCGTATGCCAACAGCCAGACGCCAGGTGATGTGGCCATGCGGTACTCCTCGGAAAGGGTCACGTCGAATTGGTTGTGAAACTCATAAATCATTACCGAGGAGCGTTTTCAAACTTTATGAAAGTAATTTTCGCCCACAGATAAGCGCTGTCGCTTTGGGACATGCCCGCAGACCCAGGATGAAAATCAGGGGATAGTTCTTACATGCGCGCTTCAGGGGGTAAGGGAAACTCGACTGCCCGTGCCCGGTCTCAAGTTGCACACCGAATCATCTTCAGGAATGCCGTCATGAACCGTAGAACCCTCGCCATCAGCGCATTACTGCTGGCCTCGTCCGGCACCACGATGGCCGCCGACAGCAGCCCTGCCCTGCAAAAATGCATGGACAGCGCCAACACCACAGCCGCGATGGTCGGCTGCAACGCCCAGGAAACCAAGGTCCAGGACAAGCGCCTGAACAGCGCCTACAAAACCGCGCTGCAGGCCCAGCAAGGCCCGCGCAAGCAACAATTGCAAGATGTGCAGCGCCTGTGGATCAAGTACCGCGATGCCAATTGCGCCTTCGCCGGCTCCGCGACCGGCGGCAGTATTGACCAGGTCAATGGCTCTGGCTGTGTACTGGACATGACCCAGACCCGCGCCGAAGAACTGGAAAACCTCGTCGGGCCATAAGCCTGCGTCGATCTCCTGGCCCCATCGCCGCATCGGTATCTACACAACTTTCAGAAACTGACGAACTCCCCTGTGGCGAGCGGGCTTGTCGGAACGCCGCATCGCCCGCGCTGGGCTGCGAAGCAGCCCCAAAACCAGCCGCTGCGGTGTATCTGGTACAACGCATTCGGCTTATTGGGGCTGCTTCGCAGCCCAG
>NZ_VFEV01000061.1 GCF_007858275.1 Pseudomonas proteolytica | reverse complement strand
TTGATCCGCACCATAAATGCCCTGCCGCTTGCGGTGGGGCTTGATGGTCTTGAATCGGAACACTGCTGCTAAGCTTATCCACAATTGCTGGGGCAAAAATCAGCAATCCGTCCTGGGTCAATTTTCAGTCGGCAGGGTGGGTCAGTTTTAAATCAGCGCCAACAGCCCAGCTGTCAAGAAGCCCGAGCAGACAGGCATCGATGCAGCGTTCAGAAACCAGGTTCTGCGTTTCGATTGCTTCGACGACAGTTTCGAACCCCAGCTCAACCAAGTGCGAACGCAAACGGCGGTACTCGAACCAATGGTCGAGCAGATCGGGGTTCTGAGCGGCCCAGGTCAGACGGCTGGCCATGGGCTCGAAATCTGCTTTCTCAATGGACTGCCACCACTGACCGGAAATAACCGCAGCACCTTGGAAAAACGCTTCCAAGGACTGCTCCCAGGCCTCTACAGCTAGAGCGAGTGCAGCACCTTGTTGATGCCAATGGAGAATCAGCGACTCGGCTTCTTTGGGCATGCACGCCGTCAACTGTGGAATAAGAATATCCCGAATCGGCAACGCCAAAATGGGCTGAACGAAGGCAACGGTATGCCGCCAGGTCGTCAAACGAGGTCGGGCCGCTGAAAGATTGTCTATTCGAGGAAGCTCTTCACCCAGCAAGCAGGTTTGTAGCACAGAGTCGCTTTGCAGTGCTGCCGAACGGGCTTGCCAGCTTTCCACCGACTGAATCAGCAGCAGTATTTGCCCCATCGTGGGCTTCTCTTCGCTGATTACGGGTAACAACGAGCGCAGCGCGGTTCCGATGTCGTTGATAAGGCGAGCATACAGACCCTCTGGAGCGAGCAAATCTTCCGAACGCAAATCATGACTGTCAAAGGGCAACAGCTCTTCCAGGTCCAGTCGATGCTCCAGAACATCCAATAGGTAGGGCTCGAGCTCTGCGCTATCGCTCGAAATGCCGGCCAGTAGCGCCCCATCTGTCTTAAGCAGGTACTCCGCAACCCATACTTTTGCACCGAATCCACGTCCGCATTCTGTACGCAGGAACTTGTACCAACCCCGCAAGCGCTTGAGTGCGTCGATCGGAGTATCAAGCCCTTGGAAGTGTTCACCCAGCTTCTCGGTGAGCACTTTGCTTTCACTCAGTTCACTGTGTCTTTTCAGATAAGCTATGACATCTGGCAAGACCGCCAGAAGCTGGTTCAGCTTGAGCCCTGGTCGCGCCATAGCCAAGATCTCGGCTTTAGCAGAGCGCCATTGTCCCTTGAACCAGCGAAAAAGTGATTTATCTGCCAAAATCCGATTCAAGTCTTCCAGTCGCGTATGACTAGGCAATCGATCCAGAGTGAAATGGTTCGCAGCCTGCTCCTGCAACTGCCTGATGACCGGAATGTCGTTGTCCAACTCTACGAGCAAACTGTCCAAGGTCTCGTCTTCGAAGCGTTTATGGCGAAGAGATGCCAAATCCTCAGGCATCGCCGCGAGCATTTGCAGAAAGAGCACAACTTGCTCAATACCGATAAAATCGCTTCGTAAGCCTTGAACCGCAGCCCCTTCCGCTAACAGCCGAATTAGCACTTGAACACGTGGGGCCAGTTCCAGTAACTCCTCAGCCTCTTCGATCACATCAAGCAAGGCGTTGAGGGATAGGGCCTCATCACCGTTATGCAGACGTATGGCCGCGCAGGCTTTTTTGATAGAGGCTATCGCTTGCCCAGAGCCAATAACATCCGCGCGCAACGATCGAGCTAGTACGCCTTGCTCGTCCAACAAGGAGTCCATACCTTGCAGCCACAATTTCAGTGCCTCACAGGACTCTATATCCAGTCGTCCCAACAGATCCCAGTCCTCATCACCTTTAGGTAATGCAAGTACCGGAATTGAAGCTGCTAAGCCTCGCAACTGATCTGGGCTGTAGGTTTCCAGAACAGATACCTGTAGCTGTTCTGCTAATTGAGGACGAAGAGCAGCGAGACGATTCAGCGCCTGCTGAGCCAGAGAGAGATGTTCTAGAAGTGCGGAGCGCTCAGCACCAGTCACGCGAGTTTTTGTGCTACCAAACCACGGGTGCGTTTCAAGTTTGCCAGTGTGACCAGCTTCCTCAGCCGTCTTGCGATAGATGTGTGCATAAAAGCCGGCCTGCTCCTGCAAATGCGTTTTATCGATTCGCGCCTCCGACTGCGGATGCAGATCGGCAGGTTTAATCGACAATGCCTCACGCAAACGGGTTGCCTGCATTAGCACCTCGTGAACACTCATCCCCGACTCTTCGAACTGGGCATGCAAGTGATGCACGTGCTTGTTGAGTTGCTGCTTCAATCGCTCATAGTTGGCAATCAGATCCGTCAGCTGCTTGGGCGAGCGAAAGCCACCGTTGTTCTGAATCCGCTGCCGGATGCTGTCGATAACAGCGCTCTTTTGACTCTTATGGCTATGCAACTCCAGACAAAAATCGCCCAAACCTGCTCTTGTCAGTCGAGTCTTGACCACCTCAAGCGCTGCGCGCTTCTCCGCAACGAACAACACTTTTTTGCCTTGGGCCAGCGCCGCAGCAATCATGTTGGTGATGGTCTGAGACTTACCGGTACCGGGCGGCCCCTCGATCACAAGGTCATCCCCGCGAATCACGTCTATCAATGCGCTGTGCTGAGAACTGTCAGCGTCATCTATTAGAGGAAACTGCAGGTGAACCTGATCAATGTCGTCGATTGAATGCTCGACACAAAATGCGCCTTGTTTTCCTGACGAATCGGCCGGCAAACCGTCCATTCCCGTAAGCCGTTTAACCAGACCATGATCCAGCAATGATTGGTCTTTCCAACGGCCTGGATCAAGGTCGAGATACATCATCAACTTGCCAAACTCGAACAAGCCAAGCGAGGCATAACGATGAACTTTCCAGTCAGGCTTGACCTTCAGCACCGTTTCAACAATGCGTTCGAAGTATTCCTCAGGCGTGCTGTCGTCGGTGATCCGCG
Source organism: Pseudomonas proteolytica (assembly GCF_007858275.1). GTDB lineage: Bacteria > Pseudomonadota > Gammaproteobacteria > Pseudomonadales > Pseudomonadaceae > Aquipseudomonas > Aquipseudomonas proteolytica. Next base: position 23,113 of record NZ_VFEV01000061.1, on the reverse strand, counting down.
GAAGTGCGATACCAAAATCAACACGAAGCTTTTCCCGCAATGACAGGTTGGTAAGAATGTCTTCTCCAGTAGGATGTACGCGGTATTCGAATGTCGCGGTTTGAGGATTGAGCTTACCTTTCTCCAGGTTTACTGGCACCAACATCAGCGGCGCCAGGCGGCTGCTGTCTTTACCTGCGACCGAGTCATCCCACTCCAGGAACCCGAGCGCAAGATAAAGAATGTTCGCGCCCGTTTCCTCGAGAGCCGATCGTGACTGGGTATACAAAATCTGTAGCCGCGACTCCATCTCCGCGGGGTAATAGAGCGTTTGAATCGCGTCGTCAGAATGCTTACCGGTTTGCCCGCTTGCAGGAGGCAGTGGTAGCTCATAGCCGGTCGCCATACCCAAGATCTGCGCCCAGACGTCTGCCGTAGGCTGTTTCTTTAACTCAACAACTGTGCCTGTCTTTTCGTCCAGCTTTAAAAAGCCATGGGTAAGAAGCTGCCTTTCCGTTGGTTCAGGCACAGCAGCAAACCGCATGGATTTTTCATCTGCCAAGGTATCGAACAGGTGATCCGGCAACTCATCAATAATCCGTACGAAACGTTTGGAGCGCGCATGTGAAAAGTTCAGCAGCCGATTGCGGGCGCTGAGGTCGAGAAGCCTGCTTCTCAGCTTCTCCAGGCTTTCCGGTATCTCGCTTGGGGGTGTATCAAGGTCATCCCAATCGGTAAGAGGCGCTGAATCAATGGACTTTGAACGCCCATTGGACTCGGCATCGAACCGATAAACCGACCCACCCCGGCCGCCGCCTTTATTGAGCAGTCCCTTGGTAATGAGCTCGTCGCGCAGGCTCCAGTACTCTTCCTCAGAGACGGCAAAATTCTGAAGCTCAGCTCGCCGATCGATCCGGTCCCTGAGTGACTTGTTGCCAACGGCCGTCCCGTCTGCGGGGACCAGTTCTAGTATCCATTGCAGAACAAGTTCATATCGTTGGATAGCCAATGATTCAGGGCCTGAGTTCACGTCGATCACCGCTAATTTTTCGGGGCAACTGCCTAATGATTTTTTCTGGGCATGGCAATGCCGATGCTCAGCTTCAGCTGGCCGCGATAACAAGAGAGGCTTTGTAGGGGCGCTGCCGATTTCTCGGTGCGCTCAAGATGCCATCCTTGGGAAACAGCGGTCTGCCTGAAGTTTGATGGATGTCACAATATCCAGCACTCGGAGCAAGGTAAAGGCAAAGCGCCTTCACGCCGCACAAATCCCCGTCTCCTCGACGATTGGTCAGTAAATCCCCCTACACTTATAGAAAAACTCGGTCTCGGGATGATTCTCATTTCCAAAACCTTGACCTTACGGCTCCGTCAGAGGCGGATTGCAAAACTCGAGTTAAGCACGAAAGCACGTCTCTCAATTCGACCTCCTCGACCGTTTTCTCGATGCTCGATCAAAGCTCAAATCGGGCAACAACCAAACAAAAAAAACCGACCAAAAAGCCGGTCTTTACCAGAAAAAAATCAAAAGAAATCGTCAAAAAGTGGGGGAACAAATGGGGGAACAATAGGTTTTATGAAAACTATAATTTATTAATTTTCAATTACTTAACTACATAAAAAGCTAACCACAAGCCGGCTTTTTATTTGCCCCGAATAAAGCCCCCCCCCAACAGCCTGACTACCCATCGGGCTAGACACCTCAAAAAAAGCAAAGAGCCGCCCCCTCAAGCACGGCTCTCGCCATCTAACTAACAACGACAGCCCTATCGAGTCCCGCGCAAGCGCAACGCCGAGGGCATGAAGTACGAGTCTTCCGGAATCGGCTGCGCAAAGTCCACCGTCTGCGGCTCTTCGTTATCCAGGTTCTGCACGTAGTACCGCCGTGCCTGCAGGTCATGGAACACGTCCAATGCGCTCCAGGTAGTCGGCAAATCGTAGAAGTTTTTCAGGTAGGCCATCGACACCCGCCACAGTTCGCCACGGCCGTCGTACTGATCAACCACTGCCGCGCCCCAGCTGTCTTCATCAAGGTACAGCACGCGTTTGGAGTACAGGTGCCGCGCCGTTGGTTTGAGGGTGCCTTCGACTACCCACACGCGGTGTAGCTCGTAGCGGGTGTATTGCGGGTTGAGGTGGCCGACTTTGAGCAGGTCGGCGTATTTCACGTCGGCGCTGGCGAGTTTGTAGTTGTTGTAGGGGATGTAGATTTCTTTCTTGCCCAGCAATTTCCAGTCGTAGCGATCCGGCGAGCCGTTGAACATGTCGGTGTCGTCCGCCGTGCGCAGACCATCGGAGGATGAGATCGGTGTGTCGTAGGCCAGGTTCGGTGCGCGGCGTACGCGGCGTTGGCCGGCGTCGTAGATCCAGGCTTGGCGGGCGTCTTTGATCTGGTCGAGGGTCTCGTGCACCAGGGTCGCACCACCGGCCAGGCGGGCCGGGCTTTTTACGAAGGTCAGGTAGTAGAACAGGATGTTTTTCAGGTCGGCGTATTGCCCGCCCTGGCGGTAGTAGTTGAACAGCCCCTCCTGCTGCGCCGTGACCAGGGCGAAGCTGCCGTTGCGTTGCACGGGCGCCTCCGAGGCGCGGCGCACGATGTAGGTGCCGCGGTAGCGGGTGATGTGGTTCCACAGTGCTTCCACGCCGTTTTGCGGAATGGGGAACGGCACGCCGCCAAAGGCATCGGCGAAGCCGGTACCACCGTCCAGCAGCTTGGCGCTGGTGGCGTTCTTGAAGGTGTTGTCATACACCCACTGCGGCGCCGAGCCGGAGCGTCGGCTCGGGTAGATGGGCATCTGGAAGCTGTCGGGGTAGCTGTTGAACAAGGCGATCTCGCCCGCCGTCAGGTTGGCCTTGTACTGTTCCAGGTTGGCCTTGGTGATGGTGAACAGCGGTTTGTCGCCGGCAAAGGGGTCGACGTGGTGCTTGCCCTTTTCATAGCCCTTGGGCGCCTGGGTGATACCGCCTTCCCAGGTGGGGATGGTGCCGGCGGCATTGCCCGCGCGCTCGGCGCCAAAGGGTGTGAGCTGGGCCTTGAGCTGTTGCGCATCTTGGGGCGAGAGCGCCGCAAGGGCATTGCCAGCGGCCAGGCCGAGGGCCAGCGCCAAACCGGCGGTGAGCATTCGAGGTGTGTGGAACATGGCGAATCTCCAAAAGAACGAGGGCGGGCAACCGCCCTCGCGCCGCAGCATGGCAGCGGCTTACAGGAAGTACTTGAGGTTGAAACCGATGTTGTCGCGGTCGCGGATAACGTTGTTCTGGCCGCCTCCAAAGAACTCGGTGTATTGCAGCTCGGCTTCCAGCTTGTTCTGGTAGTTGGCCTTGAGCCCCAGGGTGTAAGCCTTGCGGCCCTCGATGTAGTTGCCGGCCTGGTAGGAGTTGCCTTTGAAGTCGTCTTTGTAGACCACGTAGGGCGACAGGTTGACCCCGGCGTACACGTCGTTCCAGGTACCGTTGAACATCACCGTGTAGCTGTAGGAATCACGGCTGACCTGGTCATCACGATCACCACCCGACACATAGGAAGTGTTGCCACTGCCCGCGTAGTAACGGGTGCTGCCATCGTAGGCCTGATACTTCAGACCACTGCCGCGCAGGTGCTCGGAGGCCAGTTCGAAGACGCCGAACAGCGAGTCGAAGCCCAGGCCCGGGCCGAAGTTATAGATGCTGCCCAAGGAGGTATTGAAGGCCTCTACGCGCTCGGAGTTGTCGATCTGGCTGTCGAGGTTGACCATCTGCCCGCCGACATTGATGAACTGCCCGCCCGCCGCCGCGCCGGCACCATTGGCCAGGTCGCCGATCAGGTCGTTGGTGGCGGCGACACCGATGGGCAGGTTCGGCCGGTAGGCCAGCTCGCCAAACACCGAGGCCTTGCCCAGGGTGGTGTTGAAGCTGAAGCCGTACATGCGGATATCTTCAGCGTAGCGCCGGTGCGCCTGGATGTTGCCCATCACGTCCACCGTCGCCAGGCCATTGGCCAGGGCCGCCGCCTGGCTGCCGGCCACCGACGACAGCATGCTGGTCAGGGCCGCCATGTCGATACCTTTGTAGCCCGCCAGGTTAGCGGCGATGGTCGGTTCCTTGGCGTGGTAATTGACCAGGTACAGGCCGAACTCGGTGCTATTGAGCTCCTCGGCGATGTAACGGAAGGCGAAGCCGAACTGGCCATCGTTGCGCGCGTTGTAGTCCTTGCCGATCGACGCCACCTTGAGGGTGTTGCCGTAGGCCGGGGTCATGCCGTTGGCGTAGAGCCCGGTGCTGCGCAGCATGCCGCCGAGCATCGGGTTGTTGCCCAGGGCGTCGTATAGCCCGATGACGTTGCCGCCGATGGGCGTCGGGGTGTCGAGGGCACTGCCGGTGAAGTTGTTGTAGCCGGTGCGGCCGCCATCGGCGAACAGGTCGCTCTGGGAGTAGAAGGTGCCGACTGGATCGATGCGTGTCTCCTTCCAGTTCCACTGGTAGAAACTCTCCATCGACAGGTTGTCGCTCAGCCCGATATTGAAGCTGATGGCTTCCACCGGCATCAGCACTTCCTTGACCTCGGCACCCGGCAGGCGGTACTTGGCCGCGTCCACCGGGTTGGTGGTGTTGACCCCGCCGCGATAGAAGATGCCCTCGCCCCAGTTGAATACCTGGCGCCCCAGCCGGGCAGTCAGCGGCATCTGGCCAACGTCCCAGTTGCCGTAGACGTAGGAGTCGAGAATCTCCACGCGACTACCGGCAATATCCCGGGTCTGGTCAGTGAAGTGGTTATCCTGGGGATGGCTCTGGCTGGGTTGCGATGGGCTGTTGTTGCGGTAGTAGTCGTTGCGCTTATCCATGATCTGGGTGTCATAGAACGCCGTGCCACGCACGAACAACCCGTAGTTCTGGTAGTTGGCTTCCAGCTCCGACGTGATCTTGTACACCTCGGAAACCAACCCGGTATCGAAGTTGCGATTGCCGTCGTTGGTGTTGACGTCGTCGTTGCCCTTGTCCCGCCCCTGGACCCGCCACAGGCGCCCATAAGACAGGGTACTGTCGAGCGAGCCGGTGACCTGCTTGTCCAGCAGGCTGAACTCCATGGCCTGCACGCCCCCGCTGCTGCACAGTTGCAGCAGGCCCACCAGGCCGACACCCGCCCCAGTGGATTTGATGGACCATTTACCCTCGGATCCCGAGCCTTGCGCGCGCACTGTCGTGCTCATTGCGGTCTCTCCCCTGCAATCTTTCTTGTTGTTATTGCACTGCGATGTGTTGTGGTTTCACTGCGCCGGACGATCGAGGCCGGCCCGGACGTAGTTGCGGCTGTGGGCGCCAAAGTGGCGCAGCAACTGCACCAACTGCTCGTTGAGCCGGTCATGGTCGTAGCGCTCGACGGGCAACTGGTTGCCGGCACTGAAGCTCTGGGTTGCCCCGGGCGTGGCCAGCCACTGGCCGATGGCCTCGTCGAACGCCACCGCCTGGGCATCCGCCTCGGCGCTGACCACCTGGCGCAGGTAGTCCGTCGAATAGCCGGGGTAATCGCCGTCTTGGCGGGTGTCGGCATAGGCCGCCAGCATCGGGTTGTTCGCCCCCGTCAGCAGCAGGTGACGTAGCCAGGCAAACTGGTAGCGCTCCACCTCGTTGTGGCGCGTGGCGACACGTTCGATTGCCGCTCGCTTGTCGCTGTCATAGCCGGCCAGGGCCTTGCCTTCCATCAGCAGCATGCTGGTCAAATCGTCGCCCGGCAGCGTGGTGGCGTGATAGGGCTGGGTCAGGTCCTGCAGGTAGTGCATGCCCCAGCCGAGGAAGCGATAACCCCAGTAGGGATGGCCATTGGCGAAGGCAAAACGTGCCAGGCCGAAGTACTGGTAGGCGCGCCAGTCCGGCCAGTTGCGCAGCAGGAACGGCGCAGCGGCATACACCAGCGCGCTCTCGTGGAAGAACCCCATATGGAACGGCGCCTGGGAGCTGTACTGGAAACGCGCATCGCCAAACGACTGCACGCCAAAGCCATACAACGCGCCGACGGCTCCCGGGTTATCGCTGAACAGGTTGATATCGTGGCCGTAGTCCGGCTCGTCGGCAGCGGTCGCCAGCACCGCCAGCGGCGCGACCTTCTGCCCCGGCTGCAGTTGGATAAAGCGCTGGCGATTCCACGGTGAGAGGGTTTGTTCGACCATCACGTCGGCCGCCTTGAGTTGCGGGCGCCCCGCCAGGTCTTCGCCGGGCATGGGCTGGATCACCTGGGCCAGGTGGATCTGTGGATTGACCCGCAGGGCCATGAGGAAGTCGCGGCGCAAATCGGCGCTGGGCTGGGGCGCCAGGCGCAGGTTAGCGGGGCGCGGCGGATAGTCGGGAAAGTGGCGGCGGGCGAAGTTTTCCTGCTCGTCCAACAGAGCCACCAGGCCAGCGTATTGCTGGGAAAGAAACTGCTCAAGCGTCTCGACCTGCACCTCGGGCGCCTCGCGCAATGCGGGCAAATCTTGCAGGGCCAGGTAGCTGCCCACGCTGTGATTGGACCAGGCACCAACCCCCGGCGACAGACTCCATAGCCCCAGACACAGCAGCAACGACGGCAACTTCATGGCTTTACGCTCTTGTTGTAGATGCGTTCAGCCTAACAATCCGGGTATGCCGCGACACTGTCCGATCTTGCCAAAACGACTCACCAATAGCGCCACGTAGCGGGGTCTAATGCCCCTGTAGGAGCGAGCTTGCTCGCGAAGGACGTCAACGATAACCCGTGCTTACAGGATAAACGCGGCGCTCTCTGGTTCTTCGCGAGCAAGCTCGCTCCTACAGGGGCCTACGCCGGGTAGCCGGTAATCTCGCGGATGCTCTGGTACAGCGGCTTGAGCTGGCGATACATGCGCAGGTAAACCTCGCGGTACAAACGGTCGTACATCTGTTGTGCCTCGGGTTGAGGCATGAAGACTTCGGCGGTGCGGGTCATGGCGGCGATGGCGGTATCAAAATCCGCGTACAACCCAAGCCCCACGGCACAGGCGATCCCTGCGCCCAGCCCGGACGCCTCATACACATGGGGACGCTCGGCGGGCAGGCCAAAGATATCGGCGGTCAGTTGCATCGCCGCGTCGCTCTGGGAGCCGCCACCGGCCACGCGCAAGCGCGTGATCGACAGTTTCGAACGGCGCTCGATACGCTCTTTGCCCTGGCGCAGCGCATAGGCCAGGCCCTCAAGAATCGCCCGGTAGATATGGGCCCGGGTGTGCACATCGCCAAAGCCGATCATCGCCCCCTTGGCCTCCACCCCCGGCTCGCGGATGCCGGGCGACCAGTAGGGTTGCAGGGTCAGCCCCATGGAGCCAGGTGGCACAGCGTTGACCAGTGCATCAAACAACTGTTCCGGCTCCAGGCCCTGCTCGCGGGCCTGTTGCATTTCCCGCAGGCCAAACTCGTTTTTGAACCAACTGACCATCCAGTAGCCGCGATAGATCATGACTTCGCAGTTGTAGTGATCGGGAATCGCCGCCGGGTAAGGCGGGATCAGCGGGACAATTTCCAGGTAGCGCGAGCGAGTGGTGGTGATGGTCGCCGTGGTGCCATAGGACAGACACGCGGTCGTCGCTTCCACCACGCCGGAACCAAGCACCTCGCAGGCCTTGTCGGAGCCGGCGGCAATCAGTGGCAACCCTTCCGGGATCCCGGTATGGCGGCTGGCCTCGGCGGTGATGCGGCCCAGCTCTTCCCCCGGTTTGTACAGGCTCGGCAGTTGTTCCGCACGCACCGCCAGGGCCTGCCATTTCCAGTCCCGGGGGGCGGCCCAGCGCAGATGCTTGAAGTCGAAAGGCAAGTAGCCCACGCAACAGCCCACCGAGTCGACAAAACGCCCGGTCAGGCGATGGCTGAGAAACCCCGAGAGCAGCAGGAACTTGTCAGTGGCAGCCCAGATATCCGGCTGATGCTGGGCGATCCAATTGGCCTCGGCCTGGGCGCGGAAGTAGTCCACCGTGGCCTCGGCCCCCACCAGTTTGAACAGCCAACCCCAGGGCCCCTTGATCCCGCCCTCCGGCTCGCACTGGCGCTGGTCGAGCCAAAGGATGGCCGGCCGCAGCGCCTGGCCCTGGGCATCGACATTGATCAAGGTGCCGCGCTGAGTGGTCAGGGATACGCCACGGATCAGACTGCGATCGATGCCGGTCTGCGCCCACAACTGCTGGCAGGCCTCCCCCAGTTTGCGCCAGTAATAGTCCGGGTCCTGCTCGGCCCAGCCGGGCTGGCTGGAATAGTAGGCCTGCAACTCGACCTTGCCTTTGCCCAACAGGTTGCCCTGCAAGTCGAACAACAGCGCACGGACACTCTGGGTGCCGTTGTCGATCGCCAGCACATAGTCTTTGCCGGGGGTGTTGTTATCCACGAAGCTCTCTTTTTTCATGAGGCACTCTTCAGATCGAGGCGCAAGGGACGCTGTGATGGCGTTGCCAGAGTTGCAGGTAGCGCTGCTGTTCCTGTTCCCAGCGCGTGTCGTCCCAACCCAGGCGAGGCTGGCATAGCCGACGGATGTCCGCCAAGTAGTGGGCAGCGCCTTCGGCCAGTAGCAGGCCGAGGCGCGTGCGCCGCAGTAGCAGGTCGTCCAGGTGCAAAACCATCTCGGTCTCGGCGGCAAACGCCAGCTCCGCCCAGAGGGTATCGCTGGCGCCCACACAATCACTGCCCAGGCTGTTGATCAGGCTGGCCAGGCGCGGCAAATCGCGGCCATGACGCCCGGCCAGGCGCCGCACGCCGGTGTCGCTCAGCCCGGGGATCGCCTGCAACGGTACGGCCTGGAACACCGGCGCGCCGTCATCTTCCAGAGGTTTGCCGAGCATCCCGGCACAGGCCCGCAACACCTCAATGGCCTGGGGCCGGAAGGTGGTCAGCTTGCCTCCCGCCAAGGTCACGCAGCCGGGTTCCTGCCACAGCACGTGCTCGCGGGTTTCATTCGATGGCTTGGCCTGGGAGTCGGCGGCGCCCACCACCGGACGCACCCCGGACCAGGTGCACAGCACGTCCGCCGCCGTCACTTGGGCCTGGGGAAATGGCTGGGCGCAGGCTTCCAGCAGGTAGTCGAGTTCATCAAAGGTGATGCTCGCACCAAGGTCCAGATCCTCGCGGTGATCCAGGTCTGTGGTGCCCACCACCGTGGCCCCTTCCCACGGAAAGACAAACACCGGGCGGCCGTCGCGCCGGTGCATGAAACTGAAGGCATGGGCCACCGGCAAGCGCCAGCCCGGCAACAACAGATGGCTGCCACGCAAGGGCCGCAACTGGCGCTGCCCCCCGCCCGGTTGCAAGCGCTCAGCCCAGGCACCAGTGGCCACCGCCAGCACCGCGCAGCGCACTTGCATAACCGCGCCGCACTCAGTGTCCTCGACCTCGACCCCACACACTCGCTCGCCGTCGCGCAACACCTGGCGCACCCGCAGGCCATTGAGCGCCCAGGCGCCATCGGCACGGGCCTCGGCCAGCACGCGCATGACCAGCCGCGCATCGTCGGTCAGCGCATCGCGAAACTGCGAAGCCCCCAGCAGCCCCGGCGCCAGGAGCCCCGGTGCCAGATAGCGCAGTTGCTCAGGCTTGTGGAACTGCCGGCTGCGACAACCGGCGAGGGCGTCATACAGGCGCAGCAAACCGCCGAACACCCGCGGCCCGGGGAACCCGCCGCGATAGTGCGGCATCAGGAAACTCATGGGGTCCACCAACCCCGGCGCTTCGCCCATCAAGCGTTGGCGCTCGCGCACCGAATCACGGGCCAGGCGCCACTGGCCCTTGGCGATGTAGCGCAGGCCACCATGGACCATTTTCGACGAGCTGCTGGAGGTGCCCCAGGCAAAATCCCGCTGCTCCAGCAACAGGCAGCGCCAGCCGCGCCGGGCCGCCTCGCGCAGGATCCCGGCGCCGCTGATGCCGCCGCCGATCACGATCAGGTCCCAGGTTTCACTCGCCAGTTGCGGCAGCACGGCCTCGCGCCATTGGGCATTCCAGTCATTGCTCATGGGCCTAGTCTTCCAGCAGCGTGCCGGGGTTGAGGCGCCCGGCCGGATCAAAATGCCGGCTCAGGCTGTGCAGCGCTGCCATTGCCAATTCGCCCTTTTCCCTCGGCAGGTAGGGCGCGTGGTCCTTGCCCACGCCATGCTGGTGGCTGATGGTGCCGTGGTTTTCGACGATGGTGCGGCTGGCCGCCTGCTTCAGGGCCCTCCAGCGTTCGAGGGTGGCCGGGTAGTCCGCCGCCGGGCGAAACACATAGCTGGTGTAGATGCTCGACCCTTCGCCATAGACATGGGACAGGTGGGTGAACACATGGACCCGCTCGCCCTCGGCCGCCAGGCAATCGCGCAGGCTGGCCTCGATCGCGTGCAGCAAGGCATCGACATGGCACCAGTCGGTCGCGGTCTCCAGGGTGTCGACCACGTAGCCGGCCTGCCAGAGATTCTCCCGCAGGTAGGGGAAGCGAAAGCGGTTCTGTTGCCATTTCTTGCCCAGCAGGGTGCCGGTGAACACGCCGCCAAAGGCCTTCAGATGCTGGCGGGCCTGGCGCAACGACAGGGCATTCTGCCGACGATTGCCGGTGACACCGAAGGTCAGCAGGCACTTGCCCTCGCCAGCGCCACGCAGCGCCAGGTAGCGCTCCAGCCAGGCGATTTGGTTGGGGTGGCCGGCCAGCGCCAGCTGAGTCTGGGTTTCCATGGCATTGGACAGGCGCAGCATCGACAGCGGCACCCGTGCCTGCACCAGTTGCCGAATGGCCTGCAGGGCGCGGGGCCAGTCCGGCAGGAACACGCCATAGAAGCGTTCATCCTCGGGCAAGGCGCTGACACGCACCTTGACCTCGGAAATGATGCCGAAACGTCCTTCACTGCCCAGCACCACTTCCCGCAGGTCGGGGCCGGCGGCCGACGCCGGGAAGCTCGGGATCGCCAGGGGCCCGGCGAACGTTTCCAGGGTGCCGCCGGCGAACAGTTGCTCGATCCGCCCATAGCGCAGCGATTGCTGGCCGCTGGAGCGACTGGCGACCCAGCCGCCCAGGGTCGACAGTTCCCAGGACTGCGGGAAATGCCCCAGGGTGTAGCCTTTGGCCCGCAGCTGGCTCTCCACCTGGGGGCCACTGGCACCAGGGCCGAAGGTGGCAATAAGGCTTTGCTCGTCCAGGTCGAGCAGGCGATTCATATGGGCCAGGGACACCGTCAGCACCGGGCGCAAGGACGCCGGCGGGTTGATATGCCCGGCCACCGAGGTGCCACCGCCATAGGGAATCAGGCACAGGTCGGCACTGTCGGCCAGGGCCAGCAACTGGCGGATCTGCTCGACGCTTTCCGGCAGGGCCACCCCATCCGGATACTGGCCCAACGTTCCCTCACGCAGGGCCAGCCAGTCCGGCAAGCTCTGGCCCCGGGCGTGCATCAGGCGGTCACGGGGCTCGATGCTGTAAAGCGCATGGGGCGCCAGGCGCGAGGCGGGAACCCTGGCCAGGGCGCTGTCCAGGCTGGCGTCAGGCAGGGTGTGACCCTCGCCCAGTCGCTCGCGCAAAAACGCCGCCCCATGGGCCGGCATCTCCATCTGCGTGGTTTCTTCGCCCCAGCCGTTCCAGCGTCGCATGCGTGTTTCTCCCAGCAGATCGTGTGATTTTCAGTCCACCCATACTAATCAGCCGGCGCAAGCTGTCACGGTCGCATCAGGACAAATGGAGTAGCCAATTGGGTCAATCGGTCCATTACCCGATGTCGCCACGGGAGCATTTACTTTAGCCACGGTTTCAAATTACCTTGCCAGCCATCGAAGCGCGCAAGGTAATGCCGCCGGCAACACCCCCGCCAGGAACCCGATCATGCAGACACTCGGCTCGACCTCAGTCCCTCCTCTGCTGAAATATCTGCGCCATGCCGAACAACTCGGCGTAGCGACCGCCCCCGCCCTGGCGGCGGCCGGGATCACTGCCGGCCAACTGGACGACAACAGCCTGCGCCTGCCCGTGCACGTCCACGAACGCCTGCTGGAGTATTTCTGCGAACACTCCGGGGACCTGCTGTTCGGGCTCAACTCGGCACGTTTCGTGTTGCCCAACTCGTGGAGCGTGCTGGGTTACATCACCATGAACTGCGCCACCCTGGGCGAGGCGATGAACCGCATCATGCCGTTCGAAAAACTGGTGGGCGACATGGGCACCAGCCGCGCGGAGATGGTCGGTGAGCAGGTGCGGCTGATTTGGAACTGCCGCCACCAGCAGCCACGGATCCGTCGGCATATGGTCGAGAACGTGCTGGCGTCCTGGCTGGTGTATGCACGCTGGATCGCCGACGCCGAACTGTCGCCCAGCCAGGTGCTGCTCGAACACCCTTTGCCGGACGGCGCGCAACTGAGCCAATACGAGGACTTCTTCGGTTGCCCGGTGCTCTTCGAGCAACCCTGCTCGGCCCTGGTAGCGCCGTTGAGCTACCTGCAAACACCCCTGCGCCAGGCCGATGCGCAACTGCTGCGGACCCTGGAAGAACACGCCCTGGCCCTGATGGCCACGCTGGACGACTCGACCCTGGCGCTAAGGGTGAAGAACGCCCTGCGCCAGTTGCTCAAGGAAGGCCTGCCGCGCAAGGAACAGGTGGCCGAGCAGTTCGCCATGTCGGTGCGTACCTTGCAACGCCAGTTGCAGCAGGCCGGCACGTCCTACCAGCAGATCCTCGACGACTTGCGCCAGGAACTGGCCGAGCACTACCTGCTGCACAGCGACCTGCCGATCCAGGACATCGCCCAATATTTGGGCTTTACCGAACCGCGCTCGTTCCACCGCACCTTCAAGAGCCGCACCGGCATGCCGCCGGGCGAGTATCGGCAGACTCACCGCGCCAGCTGAGAGCGCAGATTACAGGCGGTCGAGCCCCAACCCCTCAATCAAATCCTCCCCCGCCTCGTCCGCCCGCCACCGTCGGCTGGATATGCGCATGGTGTAGCGCCGCCGATACTCTGAAGGCGTCAGCCCCGTAGTGCGCAAAAACAGGCGGCGAAACGCACTGGCGTCCTGATAACCGCAGTACTCCATGACTTCCGTCAGATCGATCAAGGTCACTTCCAGCAATTGCTTGGCCCGTTCAACCCGCAGGCGGTGCAGGTAGTCCAGGGGCGTCATGCCTTCCACCTCTTTGAAGTGCCGCAGCAAGGTCCGCGGGCTGGCGGTCGCGGCCTCGGCTACCGCGTCCAGGCTGTACGGTGTCTGAATATGCTGCTGCAGCCATTGCTTGGCGCGGAACACGACGCTGTCGCGGGTTTTTACCGAGATGCCGGGGAAGTTCAGGCTGGAATGCTCAAAACGCATCGGGTGGTAAAGCAGGCCGTTGGTGGCGATCTGGGCCATTTCTTCGCCGGCGAAGTGACGGATCAATTCCACCATCAGGTCGCAGACCGCCGCAGGGGCTCCGGCGGTGAATACCGGCCCGTCGACTACTACCGGGCCTTCCATCGCCAATTGCACGTTAGGAAAAGCGGACGCAAACCAATTGGCAATCATCCAGGTGACGGTTGCGCGCCGGCCATCCAGTACCCCTGCACGCGCAAGCAGCACGGCGCCGTTAAAACTGGCAGCCACCACACGCCCTTGGGCGTGATACCGCGCAATGCAGTTCAACTCGTCGGAGCATTGAGCAAGAACCTGGTTCAGGTCCGGCACGCTTTTCATCTGCACGCCAGGCACAAACAGGACCGTCTGCGAGGGCCGCAGGGTTTTGCGGCCGGGGCTGGGCGGGCGCATTTCCGACAGCCAATCCGGAAGTGGCAGTTCATTGCCCGCCGCATCGATCAAGCGCCAGTGGAAAAACGCCCCGCGCTTATCCGGGTTGCGCAGCTGCCAGAGGTTGTTGAAGGTGCGCAGCGTGTCGATAACGCTAAACAGCGTGCCAGCGAGATTGTGCGGGCCATGCAATAAATCGACGCGGACATTCATGGGCTTACCTGGCGATATTGGATTTATGGTTGGCGATATTAGCCCTACGCCTCATAAAAACCAGCCCTGGCACTGCGCTGACTTGTGGCGATGAGGCTTGGCCCCTCGACAAAGCTCAGCAGATCCCAGGTTTTTTCTTGGCGATATTAGCTCCATTGCTGTCGGTATTCGCCGTATTACCGCAATCGCTTCGACGCTAGACTGAAAAACACCTGGCCTCAGCAAGAAAAAAAACAAGGGTATCAGTCAGTGAAAACAACAATAAGAAACGCCTGGGGAAGTACCGGCAAGCCAGTGGCTGCAGGGTTGGCCACGACCTTGCTCAGTGCCGGTATCAGCGCTCCAGTCAGCGCAGGAGAGCTGGTGTTCAGTGACCTCAAGTCAGGGCTGGGTAACGGCATGCAATGGCAACATGAAGACACGCGCCTGCAGGTCAAAGGCGCCCTGGCCCTAGGCACGGTACGACGCATGGACGACCCAAGCCACCGCCTGACCAGCGCCGAATACGGTATGAACCTGTTCAACGACGGCAACCTCAACTACAAGCGCGGCGATGCGGTTTCTACGTCCGCCGAAGCCTACCTGCAAGCCGATCTGAGCCACCGCAACCTCGGGGTTTTCGTCAGCGCAAAGGGTTGGTACGACTACACCCAGAAACACCAGGACGTCGACCACGGCAGCGTCCCCAACGGCTATCGCTCGGGAGAACCGCTCAGTGACTCGGGGTTCGATTCCCTGGCGCGCTTCTCCAATGCGCTGTTCAACGATGCCTACGTCTACGGCAACTTCCAGCCTGGTGGGCATGACCTGCTGGTGCGCCTGGGCGACCAGGCGATCCCGTGGGTCACGCCGACCACCATCAGCGGTGGCCTGCAGGCGGTGAACGCGTTTGACTGGGCGGCGGCACGCCGGGCCACCTCGATTGCCGAGGCCCGCACCGTGCCAATGCCGACCCTGTACGCCAAGCTGGCCCTGACCGAGAACCTGTCGGTGGATGCGTTCAACCAGTTTGAATTGCGCCCCAGTGCCTACTCTGGCTGCGGCACATTTCTGTCGACCAGCGACTACGCCCAACCGGGTTGCAACCAATTCATCCTTAACGGCAGCGTGATGAGCGCGATCGCCGGACGGCCGATCTACACCAGCGATGGCCAGGCCCTCAACAACCCCCTGGACTACGTGGCCCGCGGCCCGGACCATCGCCCAGGCAACAATCAATTCGGCGCCAGCCTGCAGTATTTGTGGAAGGACGTCGGGTTGTTCGGATTGTATTTCGCTGACTACAGTAGCCGCGAAGCGCTGACCCAAGTGGTGCGCACCGGCCCTGGCGTACTGACGCCACCGGCCGCGAACGTGGGGCAGGCAACGCCAACCGGCGTGGCGGCTTATTATCAGCGCGCCTATCCAACCCGCATTCGCCTGTATGCCCTCAACTTCAAGACGCGGCTACCGGGCGGCACCGGGATTTATGCCGAATACAGTTACCGCCCCAATCAACCGATTGCGTGGAACGGCGCCGACTTTATTGCCGGGCTGCTCGCCGGCAGCGGGCCCCTGGGCTACCTGTCCAAAACCCCGACGGGCTACCTGGCAAGCGGCTACGACCGCTTCCACGTCAGCCAATTGAATCTGGGCGCCAGCCACCCTTTTGGCCAGGTGTTGGGCGGCGCAATGAAGCTGTCCGCAGAAGCCGGATTGAAATACGTACACGACCTGCCCGACACCGAGCAGATCCGTTATGGCCGCCCCGGTTTCGGCAGCGCGCCCTACGGTAAAGCCGCGAAGTGCACAGGCCCGGCGGCCAGGTGCGCGGATGACGGGTTTATCACGCCATTTGCCTGGGGCACCCGCGTCAAAGGCGAACTCAACTACAAGAATGTGTTGCCCGGGCTGGACGTGACGCCGTCGCTGACACTGGTCTACGACATCAAGGGTCATGCCTATGACGGGGTATTTTCCGAGGGCCGCTACGCACAAATACTCGGTGTGCGCGGCGATTACAAAAGCACTTACACCTTCGATCTCAGCTACCTGAACACCGGTGGCGGCGATTACAACCTGGTGGCAGATCGCAGCCTGTTAGAGGCCAGTGTCGGCATTCGCTTCTAGCACTCCCCTTAAAACAAGGCCATTTCCATGCGTTCATTGACCGATAGCCGACGCCCGCTCGTAGTTGCCCTGCTGATGACAGTGGTGATTATCAGCGTGCTGGACAAGACCATTTTCGCCTTCGCCGGCCCGCAGATCATTGATGAGTTAAAGCTCACGCCAGCGCAGTTCGGCTTTATCAGCAGCGCGTTCTTTTTTCTCTATTCGATCTCGGGGGTGCTGGTGGGTTTTCTTGCCAACCGCATGCCGAGCCGCTGGATTCTCTCCGGCATGGCCCTGGTGTGGATGACCGCACAATTGCTCGCGGCCCTGTCCACCAGTTTCTTTACCCTGTTGGCCAGCCGCGTCCTGCTCGGCGCCGGTTGCGGCCCGGGCACGGCGGTGACCCAACACGCCTGCTTCAAGTGGTACACCAGCCGCGAGCGGGTGCTGCCGGCGGCGCTGATTCAGGTTGCGATCATGCTCGGTGCGATTGCCGGCGCCGTGGCGCTGCCCAAGTTGATCGAGCAGTACGGCTGGCGCACGGGCTATGTGCTGCTGGCCGGTGTCGGCCTGGTGTGGCTGCTGCTGTGGCAACGTTATGGCCGCGAAGGCCAGCATGACGATACACGCGACACCCAGGGCGACCTGCTGCCTACGCTGCCCTACAAGCGGCTGTTGCTCAACCGCACGTTTGTCTGCATTACCTTGGTTGCGTTCTGCAGCTACCTGCCCAATGCCTTGCTCTACAGTTGGTTGCCCACCTACCTGCAAAGAGGCCTGGGCATGACGCCGATGCAATCGGGCTACCTGGTGCTGGCCACCACACTGGGGGTGATCTTTATCAACCTGCTGGTTTCCAGCCTGGCGCAACGCGCAATGAAACGCGGCGCCAGCATCCGCAAGGCGATGGTCGTGCCGCCCCTGCTGGCTTGCCTGGTCGCCGCCGTGACCTACATCCTGATGGGCTTTACCAACACCAGCCTGACCGTGACCCTGGGGTTCTTCCTGCTCGGCAGCATTCTCCTCAACCTGCTGTCGGCCTTCGGTTTCAGCATCGTTGCCCACATCGCCCCGGCTCGCCAACGCGGGAGCATGCTGGCGATCCATATCGCCCTGCTGACCACCGCCGGCATGCTCGCGCCCGTGCTGGTCGGGCAAGCCATCGGCTGGCAGAACGGCGACCTGGTGAGTGGCTTCGAACTGGCCATCGGCCTGTTCGGTATTGCCCTGCTGGTGTTCAGCCTGCTTGGGCTGGCGCTGATCGACCCGGAACGCAGTCGCCGCGCACTCACGGCCAGCATTCCCGGCGCTGGTTCTGCGGCCATCAGCCCGGCATAAGCCGCGCAGCGGCGGCCCCACCACCTTGATCGCTGCGCGCAGCGCCCAGCACGACTGCCAATAGGGAACACCCGATGGACTTATCCTGCTTTTCACAAAGCTACGCCGAAGCTCGGCAAAAATTCCTCCAGGCCTGCGCCAGCGCCGGCCTGGAGGTCCAATCCCATCCTCACCCGTTACCGGGCAGCGATGGCGAGGAACTGGCCCTGGATGTGGCGCTTGCAGGCTCGCCCACGGCCACCAACCTGCTGGTCCTGAGCAGCGGTGTGCATGGCGTGGAAGGTTTCTGCGGCTCGGCCGTGCAGGTCGATCACCTGCGCAACCGCGAGTGGATGCAACACGGCCAGCGCCAGGACCTGGCGGTGCTGTACCTGCATGCGATCAACCCCTACGGCTTCTCCTGGCTGCGCCGGGTCAACGAAGACAATGTCGACCTCAACCGTAACTTCATTGACTTCGCGCAACCGCTGCCCGACAACCCTGACTACCACGCCCTTGCCCCACTGCTGCTGCCGCGACGGCAACCACCGACCCTGCTCAGCACCTTGGGCCTGGCCGGATACGCCCTGCGCCATGGCAGCAAAGCCCTGCAGTCAGCCATTACCCGCGGCCAACACAGCCACGCGGATGGCCTGTTTTTCGCGGGCACCTCACCAACCTGGAGCAATCAGCAACTGCGCCAGATTATCCGTCGCCTGGGCAACCACTGCCGGCGCATCGGCTGGATCGATGTGCACACGGGGCTAGGTCCGTGTGGCGTGGGTGAGCGGATCTACAAAGGGCTCAACCACCCTGGCGATATTGCACGGGCGCGAAGCTGGTGGGGCGCGCAGGTCACGACCAGCGCAGACGGAACCTCCTCGTCGGCCATGCTCAACGGCACCCTGGACCTGGCCGTGATGGAGGAATGCCCCCACGCGCAATACAACGGTTTGACCCTGGAGTACGGCACACAGCCGGGGCCACGGGTGCTGGCGGCCCTGCGTGCCGATCACTGGCTGCACACCCATCCGGATACGGCACACGCCCGGCGAGTGCAGATCAAGCGCCAGTTGCGCGATGCTTTCTACATCGATACCGAGCGCTGGAAACGCCAGGTACTGGAACAAGCCCGCGAAGTGACGGCGCTGACCCTGCGCGGTCTTGCCACACGCCTTGAATGACAAAAATGCCCACTATCGGTGGGGTACCCACTCAAACCACAGAGGATGTTCATGATGAGTGCCTATTTGGTGCAAGCGTTAAAAGAGGTCATGCAAAAGATCCAGGCCCGTCTCGACCAGCATCAGGATCAGGTCGTCGCCACACTCAGCCAGGTAGCCACTGGCGAACTGCAGATGACCGAGACGCTCAGCCCCCAGGAGCAGGAAAACGCCCGGGTGCTGTTCGGCTGGGTGGCCCAGGAGGGCCCGCAAAAGGTGTTTGCCGCGATCCAGCCAATCTTGGCCGATCCTGCCACGCTGAGCGCGGGCGTCACCTTCGATGACCTCATCAACGGCCCGCGGTTCGGGATCATCCCCCCTGCTCTCAAGCACATTGACCTGCGCGGCCTGACCCGGCTCGCGGTCCTGCTGGCCAGCTACGTTTTCTATGAGCAATTCCACTACCCGCAGGCAGAAACCGGGGTGTACGACATCTCGGGCAAGCCCTTCCAAAAACTCAAGTGGCTTTATCGCTACTGGTTCAATCAACTTGAGGTGGCCGAGAAAGGCTCGGGGCTGGAGGAGCTGTTTGAGTCGCAGGCGTTCAACTTCTTCAACCTGAATCAATTGCCGATGGACCCAGGCTTCGGCTACCCGCCTTTGCGCTCGGTCTCGGTGTCATGTGCCGGAGACCTGCTGGCGGTCGATGTCCTGACCCCGGAAAACACCCCGCACCTGTTCGATGACATCACGGACTTCTACAGCACCGCAGACATCGTCAGCGCCAACCTGGAATCGACCGTTGACCGGGACAGTGAACTGGGACGCTATCAGGCCAAAGGGCAACCGGCCAAGATGAACACATCCGAGGCGATGTTCCGCAAGTTCCGTGATGAGGCCAACATCAACTTCTTCAGTACCGCGACCAATCACGCCCTGGACTGGGGTGAACAAGGCGTACTCGCCACCCTCGATGTACTGAAAAAATCCGGCGCCTACTATGCCGGCACTGCCGCCAGCCAGGCCGAGCAGGATGACGTGGTGGTGGTGGAGAAAAACGGCATCAAGGTTGCCCTGCTGGCCTATACCTTTGACCTCAACGGCCGCGACCCATCGCCTGACAAGGCGTACCTGGCCAACGTGGTGCGCTTCAACGATGTAAACCCGGCGCCCGACTACTCACTGATCGAAAAACAGGTCGCCCGTGCCAAAGCCAAGGGTGCGGACTGGATCATCGCCTACTGCCACTGGGGCTGGGAGTTCGAGATGTACCCCCACGTCAATATCGTGGAAGCCGCACGCAAGGTGATTGCCTGCGGTGTAGACACGATCCTCGGCAACCATGCCCATGTCAGCCAGCCCGCAGAACTTATCCCGCGCCCTGGCAAGCAGGATGCGCTGGTGATCTACGCGTTCGGCGACTTCGTCAGTTACCACCCCGAAAGCCGTAACTCAAAACTGGCCTACACCCTCAAATTCAGCATCGGGAAATTCCTGGGGGTTACTCGCCTGTTCAACGTCAAGGCACTGCCTATCTACATCGTTAACGAAAGACTGGATGACAAGCGTTTCAACTGCCGCATCGTCAAGTTCTTCGATGTGCTGGAGAACCCGGATGGCTACGGGCTGACCGAACTGGAGAAGAGCCAACTGCCCCATCTGCGGGACAAGGTGTGGAACGAGATCCTGTCGCCACTTTCCAGCCTCCCGGACTGATGGGAGCAACAGCGCCAAGCCTGCCTTGAACCGCAGGCTTTTTTGTCGCGGGCCTTGACTCTCCCCTATACGGCAGACCCTACGCTGAACATCACTCCCTTCAGGACTTCCCCCGTGGTTCAGCGCACCCTGGTCATCCTTGGCCACTCCTCCAGCACCAGCTTCTGTTCGGCCCTCGCCGAGACCTACCTGCAGTCGGCCCGAAACGCCGGCCATGAGGTGCGCATCCTGCGCCTTGGCGAGCTGGTTTTCGACCCGATCCTGCACCATGCCTATCACCAGGCCCAACCCCTGGAGCCCGACTTGCTCGGCGCCCAATCCGACATTCTGTGGGCGACACATCTGACGTTCGTGTTCCCCATCTGGTGGGGCGGTGTTCCGGCCTTGTTGAAGGGGTTCATCGAGCGGATTTTCCTTGCCGGCTTCGCCTTCAAGTACCGCAAGGGCAAAGCGTTCCCCGACAAGCTGCTGCAAGGCCGAACCGCTCACCTGCTGGTGGCCCTGGATACGCCGCCGTGGTATTACCGCTGGTTCTACCGCATGCCCGGCGTGCACCAGATGCGCAAGACCACCCTTGAGTTTTGCGGCATCAAGCCGACCAAGACCTTATTGTTCGGGCCTGTGCTGGGCTCTACCGCAGCGCAGCGCGACAAGTGGCTGAAAAAGGCCGGCACACTCTTTTAGGAAAGGATCTGCATGTACATCGGTAAAGCCGCGCAGCTGTCAGGTACGACAATCAAGGCCATTCGTCACTATGAGGACATCGGCTTGCTGCCACCGCCACAACGCGAGGGGCGGTATCGGGTTTACTCGGCGCAGAGCGTGGAGCTGCTGACGTTTATCAAGTGTGCGCAACAGCTGGGTTTCAAGCTCAAGGAGTTGCAGGAGATTCTGCACGGGCACCGTGGCGATGAGCTGCCATGGCAGCGCGCCAACCAGGCGATAGCGCAAAAGAAGCACGAGTTGATGACGCAGATCGAAGCCCTGCAACAGGTGCATGCAGGGCTGGTGGCGTTTGAGGGCAGCCTGGAGCAGGCCCAGGGTCAGTGCCAGTTTGCACGGCTGGTGGAAACCGGCACTGCGCGCAACAGCTAGTTCAGCAGATCGCCCCATTTGTTTTGCAGGGCGCGCTCTTCGGCCAGGATTTCCCGCGTCATGGCGTCAACCCAGCGCTGGGCAAAACCGTTGGCTGGACCCCAAACCCGAGGCCCAGCAGATTGTGGTGAAAAACCTGCAGGAGCTGACGCCTTGGCTATATGACTAAAAAGCGGCTTTTGCCAATCAGCAGCATCGCCGTCTCATGTGGGCATAAGCGGCGATCCCACCTAGTAAATTCTTCCTGCACGTAAGCCCATTCTGATTTAACAGACCACACCTCCAACCGCCCTTTTCCTGCGGCATTCTCCGACGCCTTCTTTTGCAGAGACGTCATGGATGCCAGCCCCTGCCCCTGATTCATCGCCCATCGACCTGATCGAATACGAGCTAAATGGCTTTCACCAGAGCCTGGCGGTATATCGCCAGCAGGTCACCAGCTGGTACGCGCAGGCCCTGGACAAGGCCAGCCATGCCGCGGACTTGCCGGCGTTACTGGGCATGGAGCGGGTGCTGCGGGTCGGGGACTCCCAAATGTCGGTGAGCATGACCGACAGCGATTTTGCTTCCAGTGTTGCCGTGTGCCCGGCAGGCGGTGAGCTGAAGATCGAGAGCAAGTTCGAGTCGGTGTATGACGTGCCGCTGGGCAATCTCCAGGTGCAGGTAATTGGCCTGGATGACGGCAGCTCCACGTTTATCCAACTGGATGAACAGGGTCAGGCCTCCCATCACTGCGTGGCCGGCGGGCGCTATCAGGTGCGTGTGCAGGGCGGAGTGTCGGCGGCGCAGGTCGAGGCGCTGTTTGCGTCCTACGACGGTTTGACCGCTGAGCTGGAAGCCTGGCTGCGCAAGGAGTGGAGTGGGTTCAAACCGCACTGGCAGGCCTCCAGCGCGAGCGCCATTGGCAGTGGGATATTGGCCGGTACCTGGTCAGCCATTTCCGGGGTGTGGGACAGCGTGTCGTTGGTGCAGGACATCCTCAAGGACCCGGCCAAGCACATCGAACGCCTCGGCACCCAGGCCGCCGAGTTGGCGGCCGTGGCGCGTGAGGCGCCCCAGGTGATGGAACAGGCGATGTTGCTCGCCAGCGACGAGGCGGCGCTGTACCTGATGCTGCGCACGGCGATGATCTGGCTGTCGGCGTTGCCGCCCAGTCAGGTGGCGGGGAAAACCGCCGAGGTGATTGCCGGGTTTGCCGTGTCGCTGCTCATTGATTTGCTGATTGCGCTGGTGCTGACCATTGCCCTGCAAGGTGCCGGGATCGCGTATCTGGGGCTGCGGCTGGCGAAGTATGGAGCGCAGGTGGTTGAGCTTGCGGTGGGCTTCGTCAAAGGCGTGTTCGACATCCTCAAGCGTTTTACGGCGGCGGTGGATCGCTACAAGGCGGTGGCCGTGCGCGGCGTCGTCGGCGGCTTACAAAAAGGTGGCCTGCAGATGCACTGGGGGGCGCGGCGCAATACCACACTCAAGCAACTTGAGGCGGTGGACGACGCGCCCTCCTCCGCGAAAAACCCTAACGGCGCAGCCAGCGCCAGCGCCGATAAAACCGCGACCCATGGCTGCCCGGTGTCCATGGTCACCGGCGAAGAACTGCTGACCCTGACCGATGGCGAGTTGCAGGGCGTACTGCCGTTTGCCTGGACGCGGCTGTATCGCACCAGCGCCGTGGAGGTGGATAGCGGCTTGGGGTTTGGCTGGAGCCATTCCCTGGCGCAGCGGCTGGAAGTGGCCGGCGAGTCGGTGGTGTGGACCGATCACGAGAACCGCAGCACCACCTTTCCCCTGCCCACGGCTGCCCGACCAGCCATCAGCAATAGCCTGGCTGAAGCAGCGATTTATCTGGGTGCAGCGTCGGATGAGT
>NZ_VFEV01000060.1 GCF_007858275.1 Pseudomonas proteolytica | reverse complement strand
GGTGCTGGCCCAAAACCAGCCGCTGCGGTGTATCTGGTACAACGCATTCGGCTTATTGGGGCTGCTTCGCAGCCCAGCGCGGGGCAAGCCCGCTCGCCACAGGAGAGTTCGTCAGTTTCTGAAAGTTGTGTAGATACCTATGCTGCGATGGCGGCACCTCGGTGTATCAGGCATACCGAGGCGATGCCATCGCAGGCAAGCCAGCTCCTACACCAGCTTGAGCCCGATCTGCGTGCGCTTGGGCAGTTTGCTCACCACCAACTGGTGGGAGCGCTGCAACAAGCCGCGCAGTTCCTCGCCCCCCAGGGGGTAGGGCACTTGCATGATGATCCACTGCGCCCGCGCCAGGTACGGCGCCGGGTGGATGCCCGGGCGGTCAACGTGGCCGAGGAACAGCTCCTTGTCGACCTTGAATGCCAGGGAGTCACCCCGCAGGTTCTGCAGGGCAAACATCTTGTTGCCGGCAATCGAGAACACCCGCACACCGCCCCATTTGTAATCCTCCCGTGCTCCGGGCAAGCCCAGGCAGAACTGGGCGACGTCGTTTTCGCTCATGATGCGGGTACTCATAGCAGGCGATCTCCACAATTGTTGAAAGCATGGGCCAGAAAGTCGATCCAGGCGCGCACCGCTGGGGATACACCGCGTCGATGCGGGTACACCGCTTGCAGCCAACCACCGGGCAATGACCATTCGGGCAGCAATTGCACCAGTTGGCCGGTTTCCAGTTCTTGCTCGCAATACATCATCGGCAGCACGGTGAAACCCAGGCCGGCTAGGGCGCTGGCTTTGCGTACCAGAAAATCATCGATGCCCAGGCGTGCCTCCATGGCCAGGTCGGTGGCGTTGCCGGCCGGGTCGAGCATGCGCAGGTGAACCAGGCGATCGGCTTCCAGGGCGCCCAATACCGGCAGGTGCTTGAGGTCGGCCGGGGTGTTGATCTGGTGGCCACGCACAAACTCGGGGCTGGCAACCATGGCGGTTTGTGCCTGGCGCAGACGGCGGGTCACCAGCAGTGGGTCTTCATCCCCCAGTTCACGCACGCGCAAGGCCACGTCTACGCCTTCGGCCACCAGGTCGACGCGGCGATTGATCAGCATCATTTCCAACTGCACCAATGGGTGTGCCGCGAGAAATTGCGCCACCACGGTCGGCAGAATTTCGTGGGCCAGGCCCACCGGGCAACTGACCCGCAGGCGCCCCCGGGGCTCGCTGGACATGTTGGCCACCGCTTCGTCGGCCATTTCGGCTTCCAGCAACATCGCCTGGCAATGCCCCAGGTAGCGCTCACCCACGGCCGTCAGGGTCAGTTGCCGGGTGGTGCGCTGCAACAAGCGGGCGCCGAGGCGTTCTTCGAGTTCGGCAATGCGCCGCGACAGCCGCGACTTGGGGATCCCCAGCAGCCGGCCAGCCGCCGCGAAGCCACCGGCTTCCACCACCTTAGCAAAATAGTAGAGGTCATTGAGGTCTTGCATGTTGGGCCTATTGTCCTGTCAGTGGGACGAACTATCGCATTTTAACCGGCTAATCGGCTATTGGATTGATCTGTAGGATTCTCTCCATCAGATCGCCCAGTGGCGGTCCTCACTTGGAGATCCCACATGAAACTCTTGCATATTGATTCCAGCATCCTTGGTGACAACTCGGTATCCCGTCAGTTGAGCCGCGAAGTGGTCAAGGCCTGGCAAGCGGCCGAGCCGGGTGTGGAAGTCACCTACCGCGACTTGGCCAGTGAAGGCATCAACCACTTTTCCGGGATTACCCTGGGCGCCCTGGGTACTGCCGCCGAACTGCGTGATGCGGTGCAAAAGCACGAAGCCGACCTGAGCGCCTCGACCCTGGCCGAGTTCCTGGCCGCTGACGCGGTGGTCATCGCCGCGCCGATGTATAACTTCACCATCCCCACCCAGCTCAAGGCCTGGATCGACCGCATTGCCGTCGCCGGCCAGACTTTCCGCTACACCGAAGCCGGCCCGGAAGGCCTGTGCGGCAACAAGAAAGTCATCGTGGTTTCTACCGCCGGTGGTTTGCATGTGGGTCAGCCTACCGGCGTGGGGCACGAGGACTACTTGAAAGTACTGTTGGGCTTCTTCGGCATCACCGACATCGAGTTCGTCCGTGCCCATGGCCTGGCCTACGGTGACGAAGCGCGCAGTAAGGCGCTGAACGACGCCAATGCACTGATCAGCGAGCAGTTGTTCGTCGCTGCGTAAGGCCTGTGTAAATTTCACCGCGGCTCGCTATCAATCTGATTCGAGGCGCCTAAACTCTGTATTCTGTTGGCCTGAAAACCAGCTGGATACGGAGTTTTTTGTTTTGGGCGGGCGAACCTGGCGCAGCTTATGCAGTACAGGGTCAAACCGCCCGAGCCTGAACCGACTCGCAGGCGTCACACAGCACAGGTGGACATCCCCATGATGCGTCTTTGTGCAGTCTTGCTGGTTTCCCTGCTCGGCAGCCTCGTTTCAGTGCAGGCCGCGGTGGCCCCGCACCCCCATTGGAGCGTGGGCTATCATCGGATGAGCTTTCCCGATCCGCTGGATGCGCAGCCGATGAAAGCCATCGCGTTCTATCCGTCCACGGGCCGCGAACATATCAGCCAGGTGGGCGCGTATCGCGTCGCCGCCACGGAAGATGCCAAGGTCGCCATTGGTCGCTTCCCGCTGCTGATGCTGTCCCATGGCAACACCGGCACACCCCTGGCCTTGCACGACCTGGCGACGTCGCTGGCGCGCAAAGGGTTTGTGGTGGTGGCGGTGCTGCATCCCGGAGATAACTACAAGGACCACAGCCGCTTGGGCACCTTGAGCAACCTGTATGGCCGGCCGATCCAGATTTCTGCAGCGATTACCGCGACCCTTGGCGACCCGATGCTGTCGCCGTTCGTTAATGTGCGGCAAGTGGGCGTAATCGGCTATTCGGCGGGCGGCGAGACGGCGCTGATCCTGGCCGGGGCCAAGCCGGATTTCGAGCGTTTGCGCCGTTATTGCCAGGAACGCCCCGAAGACCGTGATGCCTGCACGACAAAGGGTGAGTTGGTGGTCGACCGCGATGACCTGCAACCCCAGGCGGACTCGCGGATCCACGCATTGATGCTGATGGCGCCGCTGAGCCTGATGTTTGGCCGGCACACCCTGGGTGACGTGCATGTGCCGGTGCTGCTGTATAGCGGCGATGGCGACAAGCTAGTGGCCGTGGATAAAAACGCTGCCGCCCTGGCGCGCAAACTGCCGCAGCCACCGGACTTCAAACTGTTGGCCGGGGCTGGGCACTTTATCTTCATGGCCCCGTGCGATGACGAGCAGCTGGCGCTGATGCCGGCGCTGTGTACGGACGCCGATGGCGTGGACCGGGAGGGCATTCACCGTGACCTGATTTCCGAGGCCGGGCGCTTTTTCGGGCGCACCCTCGGCCAGCATTCGCGGGCCGGCATGCAGACCCCCGATCAGTAGGCCCGGCGCATCAGCAGCAAGGTCAGGCCCAGGCCTGTGACGGACAGTAGCGCTGCACAGAAGAATATCCACGAATACCCCAGGTTCAACGCCACTGCGCCCATCAAAGGCCCGGCAATCGCCAGCGCCAAGTCAAAAAACACTGCATAGGCACTCAACCCGGCCCCTCGGCTGCTGTTGGGCACTTGTTTGATGGCCTCGACGCCCAATGCCGGGTACACCAGAGACAGGCCAAAACCAGTGAGGCCGGCGCCGATCAGGGCAATGGCGGGAGAGGGCGCGAGCCACAGCAGGGCCAGGCCGACGGTTTCCAGGGTCATGCAGGCAATTGCCGCGCGGAATCCGCCAAAGCGGGTGATGCTGGAGATAAACAGCAGGCGCGAGAGGATAAAGCAGATGCCAAACACCGTC
Source organism: Pseudomonas proteolytica (assembly GCF_007858275.1). GTDB lineage: Bacteria > Pseudomonadota > Gammaproteobacteria > Pseudomonadales > Pseudomonadaceae > Aquipseudomonas > Aquipseudomonas proteolytica. The sequence goes on along the minus strand of NZ_VFEV01000060.1, from coordinate 23,854 downwards.
AGGCACCAGGCGGCGCCGATCCAGCCGCGGCTCAGATAAAACAGGGTAATGAAGGTGGTCAGGGTGCCGTAGCCGATGGAGGCCAGGCACAGGCTGGCGCCAAACGGCGCGATGCGCCCGAACACTGCCCAGAACGGCAGGCGTTCGCCGCGTACCACGGGTACCGAGGGCTTTTTGCGGATCAGCACCAGGCCAAGCCCGGCCAGCACCGCCAGCGCGATACCCAGGCTGTTGTAGCCGTATTGCGCAACCATCACCACGCCCAGTGGTGCGCCAATGGCGATGGCACCGTAGGAGGCGATGCCGTTCCAGGAGATCGAGCGTGCGGTGTGTTCGGCGCCCACCTGGCCCATGCACCAACTGATGGTACCGACGCCGATCAGGCCTTGAGCCACGCCCAGCAACACGCGACCGACAATCAGAATTCCCAGGCTCAAGTTGGGCAGGCTCTGCAGCAGGGTGGCGATAAACGTCAACACCCCGCTAAGCAGGATGCCGCTCAAACCGAGCACGATCGCGCGCTTGGTGCCGACGTTGTCCGACATACGCCCGGCCATGGGACGGCTGAGGAGGGTGGCCAGGTATTGCGAGCCGATGGTCACGCCAGCAACCACCGCGCTGAAGCCCAGTTGTTCGTGGACGTAGCCGGGAATCACCGCAATCGGCAGGCCGATGCAGATGAACGCAATAAAGGTATAGAACACGATGGAGACGATCTGCAGGGTGATCGACAGGGAGCTGGGAGCGGTAGGCATGGAGGCTCATTCGCGGCAGGGCGGTGAACGCATCATGGCAAGGGCTTGGAGAAAAAGGAAGCAGGCTAACGATTGTCGCCGGCGTCTGGTTTTGATGAGTATGGCTGTGGTTGTGGTTGTGGTTGTGGCGAGCGGGCTTGCCCCGCGCTGGGCTGCGTAGCAGCCCTAAAACCTGCACCCGCGTTTTATCTGGTGAAATGCGGGAGGATTAGTGATGGGGGCTGCTACGCAGCCCAGCGCGGGGCAAGCCCGCTCGCCACAACAAGCCTGCTAGCCGTAACAAATCTGCTTGTCACAGCAAGCCCGCTTGCCACTTTTTGCTGTGTTGCTGGGCTTAGAACACCACGCCCTGGCTACGCAGGTAGTCGTCATAGGTGCCGCTGAAATCGATCACGCCGCTTGGGCTCAACTCGATGATGCGGGTGGCCAGGGACGATACGAACTCACGGTCGTGGCTGACGAAGATCAGCGTGCCCGGATAGTTCTCCAGCGCCAGGTTCAGCGCTTCGATGGATTCCATGTCCAAGTGGTTGGTCGGTTCGTCCATGACCAGGACGTTGGGCTTTTGCAGGATCAGCTTGCCGAACAGCATGCGACCTTGCTCACCACCGGAGATGACCTTGACCGACTTGAGGATCTCGTCGTTGGAGAACAGCATGCGGCCGAGGGTGCCGCGGATCACTTGTTCGCCCTGGGCCCACTGGCCCATCCAGTCGAACAGCGTGACGTCGTCTTCGAAGTCATGGGCGTGGTCCTGGGCGTAGTAGCCCAGCTCAGCCGCGTCGGTCCATTTCACGCTGCCGGCGTCCGGGGTCAGTTCGTTGACCAGGGTGCGCAGCAGGGTGGTCTTGCCGATACCGTTCGGGCCGATGATTGCCACGCGCTCGCCCGCTTCAACCTGGAAGCTGAAATCCTTGAACAGGGTCTTGCCGTCGAAGCCCTTGGCCATACGCTCGACGATGACCGCCTGGCGGTGCAGCTTCTTGGTCTGTTCGAAACGGATGAACGGGCTCACACGGCTCGAAGGCTTGACCTCGGCCAGTTGGATCTTGTCGATCGCCTTGGCACGGGATGTGGCCTGCTTGGCTTTCGAGGCGTTGGCCGAGAAGCGGCTGACGAACGATTGCAGTTCGGAAATCTGCGCCTTCTTCTTGGCGTTGTCCGACAGCAACTGCTCGCGGGACTGGGTCGCCACGGTCATGTATTCATCGTAGTTGCCCGGGAACAGGCGCAGCTCGCCGTAGTCCAGGTCAGCCATGTGGGTGCACACGCTGTTCAGGAAGTGACGGTCGTGAGAGATGATGATCATCAGGCTGTTACGCTGGGTCAGGATGTTTTCCAGCCAGCGAATGGTGTTGATGTCCAGGTGGTTGGTTGGCTCGTCGAGCAGCAACACTTCCGGATCCGAGAACAGCGCCTGGGCCAGCAAGACCCGCAGCTTCCAGCCTGGGGACACTTCGCTCATCGGGCCGAAGTGCTGCTCGATGCCGATACCCAGGCCCAGCAGCAATTCACCGGCACGGGATTCGGCGGTGTAGCCGTCCATTTCAGCGAACTCGGTTTCCAGCTCGGCCACGGCCATGCCGTCTTCTTCGCTCATTTCCGGCAGCGAGTAGATGCGATCGCGCTCGGCCTTGACCTTCCACAGCTCTTCGTGACCCATGATCACGGTGTCGATCACGTTGAATTCTTCGTAGGCGAACTGATCCTGGCGCAACTTACCCAGGCGCACGTTCGGCTCCAGCATCACCTGGCCGCCGGACGGATCGAGGTCGCCACCGAGGATTTTCATGAAGGTCGACTTGCCGCAACCGTTGGCACCGATCAAACCATAACGGTTGCCGGCGCCGAACTTGACCGAGACGTTCTCAAACAGCGGCTTGGCGCCGAACTGCATGGTGATGTTAGCTGTGGAGATCAATTACTTTACCTATCAATAGCTTGGAGTGCGCTTATTTGGGCCGGGACCCATTCGGAGCCCGGGCCAACGGGCATGCGTCAACAGCGACATGAAGGCGTGAAGCCCAGTCGCCGAGCAGAAATATGGGGTGCATGTTGGAATTTGGCGCGCATTGTCGCATATGTCAGGCGCGAGTTATATAACAGGACGGCGTGTGAGGCGCCGAGAAGTGCCGGGATTGCCTGCTTTGAGTAAAAACTCCACAAAAAACATCGATTTGTATCGAAGTTGTATCCATTGTCGGTTCTGTAATTGATAACAGTTGAACATCCAATGGCCGTGGATTAAGTTCCCTCCGTTCGCCCTGCAGTGATGGCTCTTTACCGGTTCAAGGATGGCGAGGCTATCGGTGCGGGGCGAACCCCTTCTTTATTTTTGACGGCGCTCATTGCCATCCTGTTGCGCACGCTCAATGGTTTGGAGACGCAATGGACACGCTGTCTGCTCAACAGGCTATCGCCAGCAATAAGGCCGCCTGGAACGAATCCGCCGCGCACCATAAAGCTGGCGCCCCCTGGCAAAAGCTGCTCGCCGCCGTCGCCGAGCGCGGTTTCAACTGCCTGGATCCCACGCTGACCGCCTTGTTGCAGCAGGTTGGAATCTCGGGCCGGGATGCAGTGCAACTGGGCTGCAATAACGGCCGTGAGAGCCTTTCGCTGTATGGCCTTGGCGCCAATCGCGTGGTGGGGGTCGACCAATCCGACGCGTTTCTTGCGCAGGCGGTGGAGCTGGCCAGTCGTTCACCTCACGACCCTGAGTTTATCGAAACCGATATTCATCATTTGCCCGAGCATCTGCTGGGTCGTTTTGACGTGGCCCTGATCACCATCGGCGTGCTCAATTGGATGCCGGATATCGCGCTGTTCATGCGGCATGTCGCTAGCACCCTCAAGGAGGGGGGAACGTTGGTGATCTACGAGACCCACCCGTTCCTCGAGGTGTTCGATCCGGAAGCCGCCAACCCGATGCTGCCGGTCACCTCATACTTTCGCCGCGAGCCTTTTGTACAGCACGAGGCGATTGTCTATGAAGGCACGAGCGACGACGCAACCGCTGCGTCGTACTGGTTCGTACACACCTTTGGGGAGGTTGTCAGCGCGGCCATTGCCGCAGGACTACAGATCAGCCACTTGCAGGAGTACCCGCACTCCAACCGTGAAGAACTCTACGACCGCTATGAGAACCAGTCGGCGCAATTGCCGATGTGCTACACACTGACCGCCGTCAAACGCTCTGCCTGAAGGCAAAAAAAGGCCCGCTGGGGCGGCGGGCCAAGGGATTCATCTGAGGAGTTGGGTTTAACCTAGCGCGTCAAACGTGAAGGGTTTGTGAAAAAACTGTCGTAAAAACGAATGCCTCTCATCTGCTCAAGACTTGCGCATGAACGTGCGCATTGTCTGCCCCGGTGTCGTACTGAAGCGGGTTGGCCGGGGCATGCCTTCATCCGCGGCGATAAAAACAAAGCGCTCGCCATCCAGGATGTAGCTGGCGGGTAGGCGCTTTCCTGCGTCAGCCCCGATGGCGTCGATCCAAGTGATGCTCTTGGGTGTGGTGCTGGCATCCAGGGTAAAACAGCCTTGCAGTAATACCTCGCCCTCCTGGGTCGTGACCCGGAACTGATCCCCCTCAATCGTAGTCAGCGCGCCAGGCGCACTGTGTTCATCCGGCGGGTTGGCGATGCCGCTGTCTTCCAGGGCGATTTGCTCCCAAGTGCCTTGCAGGGCTTGCCTGTCCAGTTCGCTTGGGCATGGGATCGCGTGGGCCGAGGGTGATGACATGCACAACTCCTTTTTGACCAGGCATAAATGAAGCTCTGCCTACATCAAGAAATATTTCCTATCAAGATTGATTAAAAGGTTTGCAGGAAATTTCCCAAAGTTGTGCTCTGGTCGGTTTTTTTCCTTTACCAGCAGATATTTAAAACTATTTTGACATACCGTGAGAGCGGTGTTTCTCGATATGTCGTCTACGCTGAGCAATGTCTATATGACATTACTGTTTCTGAAGGAAAACAATCTCACTGCTGTAGGGATTTTTTCCGTAGCTCAAGGGTCGGATAAGCGTTGCCTTATGTCGTATTAGCCATATCCAGGGCGTTGTCCCTGCTTTTTCAGTTGGTTATTCAGATCTATCGTGTAGTGGACAGCCAGCGTCCACTTTTTGAAGGGTGTCCCCATTTTGAATAGAACTCCCCAGGTTCAAGCCCCCGTGGCGTCTGATGAAATTGATTTATTTGAGCTGTTTCACTCGATTTGGCGGCAGAAGAAACTGGTAATCGGCTGCACTCTTTTTGCGGGCCTGATTGGAGTGGGTTACGCGCTGCTGGCTCCCCGTGAGTATCAGGTCAGCAGTGTGCTGCGCCCGGCAGCTATCAATGAGCTGGATGCACTCAATCGCTCGGAGGTCTACAAGTTGCCGCCGGCGGATGCCCTGGCCAAAGTCGGCGCGCAACTGGACTCGTACGATGCGCGGCTGAACTTCTTCAAGGCCAACCCTGCCTTGTTCGAAGCGTTCCAGAAACCGGGGCGCAGCCTGGAGCAGAGTTTCGAGGCGTTCAACCGCAACTCGATCAACCTGATTCTGCCCGACCCGAAGAAAGCGGACTCGTTGAGCAGCTATATCCGCCTTGAGCTGCAATACCCCACCGATATCGATGGCGTCGCGATTCTCAATGGCTTTGTCGACTATGCCATCGCCGCCGAGCGTGAGCAGGTGGGCGCCGATCTCAAGGTGATCGTCAACAACCGCCTCACCGAGCTCAAAGGCAAGATTGATGCGGCGCGCTCCAATTACGAAACCGACAAAGAATCGAAAATCGCCAAGCTGCTCGAAGGCGACAAGCTCAAGCGCGCACAGTTGGAAGATGAACTCAGTGCCCTGCGCCTGCAGATGAAAATGCAGCGCTCCAACCGCCTGGCAGAGTTGAGTGAAGCCATCTCGATTGCCAAGTCCATGGGCATCAAGAATCCGACCACTCCGTCGTCGATGGCCGACGCCGGGCGCAGTGGCTCCAGCCAAGTGATGCGCACCGAGGTCAACAACCAGCAGATCCCCCTGTACTTCCTTGGCACCGATGCCCTGGAAGCCGAGCGTACGGCCCTGCAACAGCGAACCAACGATGACTTCACCAACAGCCGCGTCGCGGAAATTGGCAAGGAGTTGCAGTTGCTGGAGGTCAATCGCCAGGTCGAGGTCATGAAGCGGCGGGGCAATGAAGACATTTTCTTGCAGGATGTCGAACCGTTGCGTGCTGAAGTGGCGCGTCTGCGTGGCCTGAATATCGACATGAGCGCCTTGAAACTGGTGACAATTGACCGGCGTGCCCAAGAGCCGCTGAGCCCGATCAAACCGAAGAAAGTCCTGGTGATTGCGTTGAGCCTGGTGGTTGGCTTGCTGTTGGGGATGCTCATCGCGCTGGTCCGCCATCTGGTCCTCACACGTGGCAAGCCAGTGGCCTATTCGCCCTTGGACGACGACCGTTTTACCCGGCGCGAACGCAAGGATGACCAGCCGCTGGGCTGAGTCAGGGCGCACCTTTCCCGGGCTGCATCGCAGCCCGGCATACCCGCCATCGTGTTTTCGAGGTGGCGCGGCTGTACAGTTGGAAGACACCTTTTCACAATTCTTAGTTAACCTTTGGTTACAATCTAGGGCTAAAATAACTGCCATTGGCCACTATCCGAACTGTCTCCAAGACACTCCAGGGCCTGTTAATGAATTGTGATTTCAGGTGCTGCATTTTTCCTCTTGGGCCCGGCCTGAAGGAGCAGCCTGTACTCTTCTGACATGTGACGAATTCCCGTGAAACTCATCATTGTTGCTCTCTACGTTGTCTCCATCGCGTATGTCCACCTGCGTGGCAGGGTTCGACATAAGCTGGGCCGTCAATTAAGCGACCACTCGACCTTCCTTGCGCCGATCAATTGTTTCCTCTACCTGTTCTCCAGGCTGCCTGGCCGCCCGTACCTTTCGCCCAGCGACTTCCCTGACCTGAGCCCACTCCAGGAACATTGGCAGGAGATTCGCGAGGAAGGCCAGAACCTCATGCGCGCTGGCGAGATCAAGCGCTCGGACCAATACAACGACGTGGGTTTCAACTCGTTTTTCAAGTCGGGCTGGAAGCGCTTCTACCTCAAGTGGTACGGCGACAGTCATCCTTCGGCCATGAAGCTGTGCCCGCGCACCACCGAACTGGTGCAAAGCATCGGTTCGATCAAGGCCGCGATGTTTGCCGAACTGCCACCTGGTTCGAAGTTGGTGCGCCATCGTGATCCTTATGCCGGCTCCTACCGCTATCACCTGGGTCTGGATACACCCAACGATCCAGGCTGCTACATCAATGTGGACGGTGAGAACTACTACTGGCGTGACGGCGAGGCGGTGATGTTCGATGAGACTTACATCCACTACGCCGAAAACACCACGGCGCAGAACCGCATCATTTTGTTCTGTGACATAGAGCGCCCGATGAAATATCGCTGGGCGGCGGCGTTCAATCGCTGGTTCAGCCGCAACGTCATGGCTGCCGCCGGCTCGCCCAACGATGCCGGGGACAAGACCGGTGGGTTGAACCGCGCGTTTACCCGCCTGTACAAGATCCGCCTGCGGGGCAAGGAGCTGAAAAAGCGCAACCGCACCCGTTACTACCTGGAAAAGTGGGCGATCTTTGCCGGCCTGGCGGCGATTTTCATACTGATCTGATCGTCATCCCTTCGCGGCAAAAAGACCTCCCAGCCGCCTGAAACCGACTATCAGCCGCTGGCTTTGCGTGGCGAGCGGGCTTGCCCCGCGTTGGGTGGCGAAGCCGCCCCAATAGCCTCACTACGTTGTGCCAGGCACACCGAGGTGGCCGGTTTTGGGGCTGCCCACAGGGGGCGTTGCGACAGCTTGGAACTTACTGTGGATCGCAGGTTTTCTGTGGCGAGCGGGCTTGCCCCGCGCTGGGTGGCGAAGCCGCCCCAAGAGTCTCACTACGTTGTGCCAGGTACGCCGAGGTGGCCGGTTTTGGGGCTGCTTCGCAGCCCAGCGGGGGACAAGCCCCCTCGCCACAGGAGTCTGTAGGCTTGTTTAGGGCGCGGGCGGCTGCGCTCCCAGTTTCTGCCACATCTTCTTGCTGATTCGCTGGCGGTTGGCATAACCCGCCCAGGGATCGGCTTTCAGGCCATGCAAGCGTTCCTCTAGATTAGCCACGTTCCACTGCTGGGCGCTGCGCAGGCTGGCGAGTTCCTGTCTGCTGATCGGCACCGAAACCGGCAACCCCGGGCGGGCGCGTACCGAATAGGCGGCGACGGTGCTGGCGCCACGACCATTGCGCGGGTAATCGATAAAGACCTTGCCGCCGCGTTTGTCCGGGGCCAGGTAGTAGGGCGTGTCGATGTTCTGCAGGGGAACCTGGTCGCTGTCGATAAACGCGATGATCTCTATGGTTTGCGTGGCCTTGGGATGGGCGGCGCGAATTTCATCTTCGCTGAGCACCACGTAGCGGCCTTTCTCATAGGCCACGCCCTTGACGATATTGTCTTTGGTGACCTCCTTGCCGGTGGTCTTGTTGATGCGCTTGTAGCCCACCGGGTCCATGCTGCGCTTGTCCAGCCAGTCGAAATCCACGCCCTGGGCAGACGTTGCCGACACCAGCGACACGGGGATGTGAACCAAGCCGAAGCTGATTGCGCCTTTCCAGATTGCCCGTGGCATAGGAGTGCTTCCTGATGGGGAATGGTCTTCAGGTGACCCGCAGCGGCTGGCAAAAGTTTCGGTGGTCGGCTGGCTGGAAGCGCGGCGTTGGAAAAGCCGTGTTACACCTGCCCGGAAAGTATTTAGTTACCAAACCCGAACCCTGCGCGTAGCGTGCTATCGAATGCAGGTATTCCTCGCCCCAGAGAGGCTTTGTCATGAACAGCCGTACGCGCAGCCTTGTGGTGTTGGCCCTGGGCCTTGCCTTGAGTGGCGGGGTGCAGGCCCAGAACCTGCCCGGCAACAACAACCCGTATAACAGCCCGATCAAGCGGGCCAACCCCAACAGCATGCAGGGCACCCAGCCCAATACACCGGCGACGCGTGGCACCTATACCGCGCCGGTGCCTCGCCCGCCGACCCTGGAAAACGGCGGCATCGGCAATCGTTATCCGCAGCGTGATGCCGCTCCCGCACGTCCTGCCACCCAGCCCTCAGCCCCGACGCAAGATGCCAATGGCAATCGCCGGCCCTGAATAAAAGGAACCCCACGGTATGTTTCTACGCACAACCCTTTTAGCGACCTGTTGCGCCAGCGCCCTGGCCACCGCGCTTCCGGCGCTTGCCGGCGATACCCGGCAGTTTCCCAGTGAGCAAGGCAGTGTCACCGCGACGGCTATCGTCAAAGGCCTGGACCACCCATGGGCAGTGGCGTTTTTGCCAGACCAGCAAGGCTTCCTGGTCACCGAACGGCCGGGTGCGCTGCGCTTTGTCAGCCGTGACGGCAAATTGTCCGCGCCGCTCAGCGGCGTGCCGCAAGTGTGGGCCAAGGGGCAGGGCGGTTTGCTGGATGTGGTGCTGTCACCGGATTTCAAGGAGGACCGGTTGGTCTACCTGTCCTACGCCGAAGGTGGCGGCCAGGGCGGCAAGGCCGGTACGGCGGTCGGGCGTGGCCGTTTGAGCGATGACCTGAGCAGCTTGAAGGACTTCCAGGTAATCCTGCGTCAGGCACCCAAGCTTTCGACGGGCAATCACTTTGGCTCGCGCCTGGTGTTTGACCGCGATGGCTACCTGTTTGTGACCCTGGGCGAGAACAATGATCGCCCTACGGCCCAGGACCTGGACAAGCTACAAGGCAAGGTCGTGCGGATCTACCCGGACGGTCGTGTACCGGATGACAACCCGTTTGTCGGCCAACCCGGGGCCAGGCCGGAGATCTGGTCCTATGGCCAGCGCAACCCCCAGGGTGCGGCGCTGAATCCCTGGACCGGCACCCTCTGGGAAAACGAACACGGCCCGCGCGGCGGTGATGAAATCAATATCATCGAGCGTGGCAAGAACTACGGCTGGCCCCTGGCGACCCATGGCATCAACTATTCGTTGTTGCCGATTCCCGAAGCCAAGGGCAAGACTGCCGAAGGCACGGTCGCCCCCCATCATGTGTGGGAAAAGTCGCCGGCCATCAGTGGCATGGCGTTCTACGATGCCGACCGTTTCAAGGCTTGGCAGCACAACCTGTTTATAGGCGCCTTGGCCAGCCAGGAGCTGATCCGCCTGCAGTTCGATGGCGACAGGGTGGTCCACGAAGAACGCCTGCTGGGTGAGTTGAAGGCGCGCATCCGCGATGTACGCCAGGGCCCGGATGGTTTCCTATACGTACTCACGGATGAGGCTGATGGCGTGTTGTACCAGGTGGGGTTGAAGCAGGATTGACTGGCACTGTAGGGGCCGGCAAGCCGACCCCTACAGCCCCAGCTCGGACAGCCCCGGATGATCATCCGGGCGTCGCCCCAGGGGCCAGTGGAACTTGCGTTCGCTCTCCTTGATTGGCATGTCATTGATGCACGCATGTCGGTTGGACATCAGGCCGTCCTGGTCGAACTCCCAGTTCTCGTTGCCATAGGAGCGGAACCAGTTGCCGGAATCGTCGTGCCATTCATAGGCATAACGCACGGCGATACGGTTACCGGTAAAGGCCCACAACTCCTTGATCAAGCGATAGTCCAGTTCCCTGGCCCATTTGCGCGTGAGGAAATCCTTGGCTTGCTCACGGTTATGGGCGAATTCGGCGCGGTTACGCCATTTCGTGTCCAGGGAGTAGGCCAGCGATACGCGCTGCGGGTCACGGGAGTTCCAGCCGTCTTCGGCGAGACGGATCTTTTCAATGGCCGATTGTTCGGTAAAGGGCGGCAAGGGCGGACGCACTTGTGCATTGGCAGTCATTTGATTACTCCTTTGGATTGTCAGTCGTTAATTCAAAGTGCCAATAACAATTGCGCCATGCATTGCGCATTATCAGCGGCAGTTTCATCGCCCATTATCAGGGCCATGGTGATGGCGCCATCGACCAGGATCAGCAGTTGCGCGGCCTGTTGCTCCGGGGCCGGGGTGCCATGGGCGTTGCACAGTTCAAGCAGGTACTCGAACAGTTTCTGTTTGTGCGCCTTGGCCAACAAACGGACCGGGTCTTGCGGGTTGCCGGTCTCGCCGCTGGTGTTGATAAAGGCGCAGCCGCGAAAGTCCGCAGAGGCGAACCAGGCCTTGAGCGCGCTGAACACGCCAAGCAGGCGCGCGCCGCTGTCTGGCGCTTGTTCGACCTCGCTGCGCAGCCACTGCAGCCAACGCTCGTCGCGCCGCTGCAGGGCGGCGATTACCAGGTCATCCTTGTTGGCGAAGTAGCGGTAGATGCTTTTCCTGGAGACGCCGGCGGTTTTCACCAGTCGTTCCATGCCGGTGGCCGCAATGCCGTGCCGGTAGATTAACTTTTCGGTGACATCCAGAATAATGTCGCGGGTTTCAGTAGTGGTCATATCGTTCATGCCGCCAACAGTAGAACGATCGTTCTTCATGGTCAATGAATTATTTTCCATGGTTCGTGGGCAGACCTGGGCACCCCCATGGTGTAAGCTCTCGGGCTCTTCGGATTCGATCATTGCGAGCCCTATGCCGTCGTTATTCAAACGTTCCCTGTTGCCCAAGTTGCGCGGTTTCCCCCTGGCCACCGATGCGATCGAGGTGCTGTCCGGCGCGGCCGAGTTTCGCCGCTGCCTGCTGGAGAAAATCGCCCAGGCCCAACACCGTATCTATATCGTCGCCTTGTACCTGCAACAGGACGAGGCGGGCCAGGAGGTGTTTGACGCACTGCATGCCGCCAAGGCGGCACGGCCTGAACTGGATATCGTGGTGATGGTCGACTGGCTGCGCGCCCAACGCGGGCTGATCGGCGCGGGCAAGCAGCCTGGCAACAGTGCCTGGTACCAGGCGATGACCCAGTCACACTCGACGCAAGTGCCGGTGTATGGGGTGCCGGTACAGACCCGCGAGCTGTTTGGCGTGCTGCATCTTAAGGGCTTTGTGATTGACGATAGCGTGCTGTACAGCGGCGCCAGCCTGAACAATGTGTACTTGCACAAGTTCGACAAATACCGCTTCGACCGTTATCACCTGATCCATAACAAGCCACTGGCCGACTCCATGCAGCACCTGGTGGAACACGGCCTGGTCGCCTCCAAGGCGGTCCACCGCCTGGACCTGCCCAACCTGCCCACCACTCGCAGCCTGCGCAATGACATTGGCGACTTGCGCAGCCGGCTCAAGCACGCGACCTATGACACCACGGCCGGTCAGGCTGGCATTGGCGGGTTGTCGGTCAGCCCGTTGCTGGGGGTGGGCAAGAACAACCCGCTGAGCCGGGTGATCTGCGAGCTGATCGCCAGTGCCCAGCAGCAATTGACCATCTGCACCCCGTATTTCAACCTGCCGCTGCCGGTGACCCGGGAAATCAACCGGGCGCTGGCCCGTGGGGTGAAGATCGACATCATTGTCGGCGACAAGACCGCCAACGACTTCTACATCCCGCCCAGCGAACCGTTCAGGATCATCGCCGCACTGCCGTATCTCTACGAAATCAGCCTGCGCCGCTTTGCCAAGCGTCATCAGCGCATGATCGACAGCGGCCAGCTCAACCTGCACCTGTGGCGCGATGGGGATAACACCTATCACCTCAAGGGCATGTGGATCGACGAGCGCTACACCTTGCTCACCGGCAATAACCTCAACCCCAGGGCTTTCCGCCTGGACCTGGAAAACGCCTTGCTGATCGATGATCCCCAGGGCCAGTGGCTGGCGCCACGGCGTAGCGAGCTTGAGGAGATTTTCCGGCACGCCACACGGATCCAGGGCTACCAGCAGTTGGAAACCCTGGTGGATTACCCCGAAGCCGTCGGCAAGTTCCTGCGCCGGGTCAGCCGGGTACGGGTCGAGCGCTTGTTGTATCGGATCCTGTAACTGACCTGCCATTTTCTCGGCACACTTGAAACACTTAGCACAGTCTTTGGTGTATTCGGACTCTTCCTATAACCCCTCTAGGCTGGGTCTTGTAGCGTTGCATTGACAGTTCTTACGGAAAAGAACTCTCGCCCTCCATTAGGTGAAGAGAACTGGAAATGTCGACACACAGTGTAAAGAGTGCAGGCACGCCGTTTAACGTTCTGACAGGTGCAGGGCAGGGCTATCGACAGCCTGAGCCGACAGCCTCGATGCCGTCGTCCGAAGCGCCGTCTGCGCCCGAAGGCCAGGGCTGGCCAGCATCCGAGCAAACCCCACACAACCCCTCGATGCCTGGCAGGCTGACGCAAGCAAGGCTCGAGTTGGCGGCGCAGCGCAAAAAACGCGACGCGACGCCATTGCCTGCTTTTCCATCGTCCGTCGATGCTGCAAAAGGCGATGAAAAGCTGCAGGACACCCTCACTCATTGGGTGACCACCGGCAAGCTGAAACGCAAACCCATCCCTGACAATGCTTCGATCAAACCTTACGTGGACCTTTATCGCGACGCGGTGAACGAGCCGGCGGTGCAGGACTGGCTTGCGAGCAAAGGCTTCAAATGGTCGACCGTGCGCATCGACCGCGACGGCGTAGAGGGAATAGTGATTCGCGATGGGGTCGAGACCAAGCAGCGATTTACCACCAGCGATGGGTCTGGTTGGTGGGAAGTGAGTGGCAAGGTCAGGGCGGCTGTACGCTACCTGTCTCCCAGCGATCTGGGGATTCTGCTACCAGACCCGAAAACGGGCGACTTTAATCACGTTGACGTCATTCTCGATTTTTACGGCGTCAAGACACCTAACGAAAGCGGCGGTGCCGCGCAGCTTGGCAGGCAGCTTACAGAGGACGGCTGGCCCGGGATTTCCGAGCAAAAGCGCACCGATTGGCGTGAGCAGTTCGACCAACTCGTGCAGCAGAGCCGCGACCAGGATGTTCGTACGCGCCTGGCTCCCCAGCTGCAGGCGCTGGTCGATGCAAAGGCTGAGGACGCCGATCTCGACCTGACTGCGCAGACTGTGGATATCGACCCCCAGTCGAGCCTGGCACAGAAAAGCCATCAGCCACGGGCGAGTTTTGCTCAGTTCCTGGCATCCCCGGCCTTCAGAACGTTCGTCGATAAAATCGGTTTTGGCCAGGGCGATCACGTTTATCGCATTCGCGACGGGCAGTTGGAACTACGCGACCGCGCCAATCATTGGACTAATCTGCAAGCCTTTCTCGATGACGAGATCAGCAAGACCCTGGTTGCAGGCAGTGCAGAAGAAAAGGCGCGCATTCTCGAACTGAATGCCAACTTCAACCAGTTGGTGGGCATGAGCAAGGAAACCGGCGACGCCCTGTATTCCATCCCCCAATATGACCTGCGCCAGGTCCTGGAGTATTGCGGGTTGGGGTCTCCTGGCTCCGTCGCGCAAGCACGCGTCGCGCTTGGCTGGCTGAACAATCAGTTGCCTGCGGCGCCGCTAGCGGCGGACTACGCGAGTCTAACGCCCTATAGCTGGGGACCAGGGGCGTTGTCACCCAACGACCTGACGGTGCTCAGAACCCAAGCCGCCGGGCCGGGTTCGGTCACTGAACTGTTGCGCGATTTTGCGGACGGGGCGGACCTGCCCGCCGACCCGGATTTGCGGCTTCGGGCGTTCTTCGACTCGCCCCAGGCCATTGCCAAGGCGCAGCAATTGGCGGGCGTGCTGAATATGGCGGAGGTCGCCGGTGGCGCGCCCCTGTCCAGGGCTTCTCGCCACCAACTGCTGGCTGCCGCGGTCAAGGCCAGTGTGGCCGTCGATGTGCCCGGCGCGCCCGGCGTAGTTGCCGGCTACGAGATCTATCATCCCAGCAACCTGGGGCGCACGATAAATCAGGTGCGCGAGGAGATAGAAACGCATTTGATTGACCACAAGGCGGTCAGCGCCAGCGCTGCGCCGTTGGTTGCCCACCTGTTGCTGGCACAGGCTGCCCCTGAGTTTCTGATCAAGCCGACGCCCAGTGTGTCGACACTCGCACCTCAAGCACTGATGTTGCAGCCTGGGCAGGTGACCATCGGCTCGACCGCCTGGCTGAACCTGCGCCTGGGCACTGCCATGGCTGAAAAACTCGGTGGGGCGGGCAGTTCGCGGGCGCTGACTATCACCCAAGCCCTGGACCTGAGCCGACTCGATGCGACAGGGCCTGCGCAGGCAGAGTTAATCAAAAGCCTTGGCGCCCAGCCCTTGCTGGACTGGGCGGTGATGGCCGGAATTTTTCCCAAGTCATCCGATGGGCGCTACTCGCCAGGGGATTATCTGGCTGCCACACAGGCATTCACCGACCGGGAAAACCGCACTCGCGAGGCATTCAATACCCTGACGAGCGAGCCACCCACTCAAACAAGTCTTTTAGTGCAACAGTTGGCGAAGCTGTTTCCTGAGTTGACCGAGGACGAGATCCGCAATTTCAAGCTTGAGCTGGATACCGACATGCCTTTTGACCCAAGGCAACACGGGCATCTTCAGACCCGTCAGCCCTACTTGACCGAAGTGATCCTGACTCAACAAGCTGAAAAGGATCCGCTGGTTGCCTTTGGCGATTGGGTGAGCCGTCTTTTTGGTGACGAAAAAAAGTACAAATTTATTCACCCTAAAATTTCCCAGGAAACCTTTAACGAAAGAATCAAAAACCTGCCGCCAATTGCCCCGTTGGTCGCACCGGCCGTGGACCAATACATTGCCGATACCCGTAGCGCCCAGTCCACGGTGATCCGCCTGATGATCGCCAATGCGCCGCTGGAGGTACGCCGGGCGTTTGAGGTCGGCAAGCTGGAGTTCTTTACCTTGCGCGAGGAGACCGGGCAACCCGTGGAGGACGATCAGGGCGAGCACTCCAAGGTGCAGGAGAAAAAGGGCAGGCATGGCCTGTTGATGCGTTACGAAACCGGGGCGACGACCCCGAGATTCGGCTACTACGAAGTGTTTCCAGGCTCAATGAAAATGATCCGGCGTGACGATCTGAGCTACAGCCTTGGGCTAAATGGCGTGACCCAAAAAGGCAGTGTGCCCTACGGGCCTTTTGCCTTTGTCCAACGGGATTTTCGTCATGCAAAGCTGGAGAAGTTCGACTTCCAGGCCTATTCCCAGGGCACCGAGCCGCGTCCGGGAGTAGATTCCAGGGTCATTATCGAGAAGGCTCGCGAGCCGTTGCCCGGTCAGGTCTTGTCGCAGTGGCCCGGCCCCGCGCCGGTCTATGTCCCCAACAGTTGGGCTTCGACAAGAACACGCGATATCACCAGAGCCGTGCTCGACAACACGTTCGAGGACAAGCGCGAGTTGCTGCTGGAGTACGCCAATCAACCCACGCGGCTGCAGAAGCGCCGCAGCTACCCTTTCGATTCCGGCAAGATCCTGACCCAGGAGAACCTTAGAGCGGTCCTCAGTCTTATCCCATTTGTAGGTGCGGTTGCGGACATTGCCGATGGCAATATCAAGGACGGTCTCAAAGGCCTGTTGATTGACTTTGCGTCATTTGCAGCGACAGGCGGCTTGGCTGCAGCCAGGTCATTCTTCAAGGGGATCAAGGCGGTTGTGCCCTATAGCGGTCGCGCATTTGGTCAGGGCCTGATGAAGGAGAGCGGACTGCTGGTGCGCAGCATGTTCAACCCTCTGGACGGCAGCGTCGATGTACTCAGGTCCACGCTTAAAATCACAGAGCGCAGCAAAAGGGTGTTGTCAGGGGAGTTGATGGGGATCGGCTCAGGCATTTATCTGCCTACCACCGCCTTTGAAAAGTGCCGCTGGGGGCTGGGTGCCTATGAGGCGCTGCGTGGCAAGCCGCCTGCTGACCCACAACGGGTAGGTCAGTTGGGCGTGAGCCAACAGTGCGCGGTCTACGCCGTGAACATAAACAGCAAGTGGTATGCGATCAACCCGGCGACCCTTAAACCTACTGGCGCTCCCCTTGAGGACTTCACGCCAGAGAGTCAGACGTGATAACCGCTCAGGGGAGGGCTGCCAGTCGTTCAACGCGGTGCCGGCCAGAGCGCAATGAGCAGCAGCAGGGCGGCGGCTACCAGGTAGGGTAGTCGCGGTTCGACGGCATAGATCAACGTGCCGGCCAGCGGTCCGACTACCACGCCCAAGCCCTGTGCGGCACCTACCGAACCGGCTGTAGCCCCTTGTTCCGAGGCCTCCACCGCGTTGGCCGCCAGTGCGGCGAACGACGGGAAGATCCAGCCCATGCCGGCCGCCGAGACGAAGAAACACAGCCAGAGGATCCACGCCGTATCCGCGAACATGCTGCCGGCAAACCCGAGGGCAGAGACGATAGCGCCGACGCGGATCATCCGCAGGGGCGGCCATTCCAGTTTGCGCACCAGTAACTGCGAGCAGATCAACGCCAGGCCCACCATCGTCAGGGCAATCCCGGCGGTTTGCGCGGCGTCGGCGGGGTTCATCTGCAGGCGGTCCAGGGCGAAAAAGCCCACGGTGATCTGGGCGATGGACACACACAGCATGGCGGCAAACGCCACCACCAGTGGGCGCCGCAAGCGCGGGTCCGAGAGGTTGACGGCCTTGGGCGGTTGCTTGAGGTGCAGCTCCTGGCGCGGCAGTTTCAGCAGCAACACCACAAAGCCCAGCATCGGCAACAACGCCATTGCATAAAACGGCAGGCTCAGGCTGTAGCGGGCCAGCAGCGCGGCAATTGCCGGCCCCAGCACCAGGCCGCAGGCGTTGGCCGCCCCCAGCGAGGCCATGGCCTTGGCGCGGTGGGCCGGCTCGATATTGTCGGCGATCAGCGCATAACCACCCACCGGGATCGCCGCGTAGAACACCCCGATCAACCCGCGCCCTAGCACCAACCCGATAAAGGCCAGCATGGCCGAGGGCAGCAGTTGCAGGGAGGCGTCGATAAACACGCACAACGCCCAGTACGCCAGAGTGAAACCACCGGTGCCCAACAGCAGCACCCGGCGCCGCCCCAGCCGGTCACTGGCCTGGCCCCAGGGCCGCGCCAACAGCATCCAGATCACCCCGGACACGGTAACGGCCGCACCCGCTTGCCAGGTCGCCAGCCCGAGCACCCGGGCGATGGGGCCGATCAGCGAGACAAACGCCATCATCGCCATGGTGCAGGCCATATTGGCGATCAGCAGGGGGCGCAGGTTGAATGACACTGAGGTGGGCAAGGCAGCATCAACGCTGGCGGCCGAATCGGGCATGGGAAATCTTCCGTGAGTGGGATCGATTGAACGTTATAGATAAGACGGTTAAACGCATAGCGCGATTAGCCGCAATGATGAAGATCTACAGCTGCTCTGCGCCCTAATGCCGATCAGTAAGCGAACGCAATGCTCAAAGCAGCGAAGATCAAATGTGGGAGCGGGCTTGCTCGCGAAAGCAGTGGGTCAGTCAACATCAATGTTTGCTGGGCCGACGCCTTCGCGAGCAAGCCCGCTCCCACAGGGGGGTGTGGATGCCGAAGGCTTTCTCAGTTCAGGCCCAGTTTGCCACGCAGGGTCGACAGGTCTTCGGCCAAGGTGTTTACCGGGCCGACCAAGGCCTTGCGGTCGTTTTCCTTGACCTTGTCATAGGTCTCAAAGCCACCATCAGCCGTTTTGTATTTGGCCAGGATGCTGTCCACCGTGGCGAAGTTCTTGTCGACCTTGGCCAAAAACGCCTTGTCCTGTTGCTCGATCTGCCCACGGAACAGGTCGACGATTTTCTTCGCCCCGTCGATATTGCCCTGGAAGTCATACAGGTCGGTGTGGCTGTAGCGGTCTTCTTCGCCGGAGATCTTGGTGGCGGCTACTTCTTCGAGCAATGCGGCCGCGCCGCCGACGACTTTTTCTGGCGGGAAGGTCAGGCCGGCGACGCGGGTTTGCAGGTCCTTGACGTCCTTGTTCAAACCATCGGCCAAGGCGTCCAGGCCCTGGGTGCTGTTCTCGGCAAACAGGCTGTATTCGAGGCGGTGGAAACCGGTGAAGTCCTCGGCCTTCACGCCTTTTTCGTGATCGTCGACCCGTGAGTCGATCGAGGCGTCCAGGTCGCTGAACAACTCGGCGATGGGCTCGACGGACTCATAGTGCACGCGGGTTGGGGCATAGAGTTTTTTTGCGGTGGCCAGGTCGCCTTTTTTCACCGCGTCGGTAAAGGCCTGGGTCTGGGTGACCAGTTCATCGATCTTGTCGGTGACATAGATCTTGTAGTCCGACACCGGCCCCACCAGGTCCAGGGGCGCCGTCGCGGCAAAGGCTGCGAGCGGAGAAAGGGTCAACAACAATGCAAGAGACGACTTCTTCATGGGACGGTTTCCGCTGGGATGGGGTTCAGGTGTTGGCAGTGCTGTGCAGCAAGGTGCGGCCGATGAAATCCTGCGGCCCGGTGACGCCTGGCAGCGTGAAGAAGTACCCACCGCCCACCGGCTTGAGGTACTCCTCCAGCGGCTCGCCATTGAGCCGGGTTTGCACGGTAATGAAGCCTTTTTCCAGGTCGGCCTGGTAGCAGATAAACAGCAGGCCCATGTCCAACTGGCCGTTCTTGTTGACGCCGTTGGAGTAGTTGAACGGCCGGCGCAGGATCAGGTTGGCCTGGGTTGCAGCGGTGCGCGGGTTGGCCAGGCGGATATGGGCGTCGAGCTTGGTCAGCTTGCCTTCTGGGTCTGTGCTGTAGTCGGGCACCTGGGCTTCGTTGTGACCGCCCATGGGCGCGCCGCTGGTCTTGATCCGGCCAATGATGCTTTCCTGTTCCTGCAAGGGCGTGCGGTCCCAGCGCTCGACGAAGTTGCGGATGATCCGCACCGCCTGGTAGCTGCCATTGGCGGCCCAGGCGGGTTCGTCACTGCCGGGCTGGACCCACACCAGTTGATCCATGGCCTTGGCATCGTTGGAGTCTGGGTTGGCGGAACCATCGCGAAAGCCCAGGAAATTACGCGCACTCTGTGCCGGTTGCCTCGCCCGGGCAGGCGCCTGGGGCGGCACGCTGCCTTCCTGTTTCCAGCGCACCAGCAGCAGGTCCGGAAGATTTTTCACGATATCGCGCAGGGCGTGGATGTTGGTGTCAGGGGTGTTGGAGCTGAACTGCAGGCTCAAGTCGCCATGGCACTGCGCAGGTTCCAGGGCGTCATTGGGGAAGCCGACCATGCGGCTCAGGCGCTTGGGCTTGGCGCCGGCCAGGCCGAAACGTTCGTCGAACAGCGACTCCCCCACCGACACGGTAATCGTCAGGTTATCCGGGGTGACCACCGGGCCAAGGATCCCGGAGTCAGCGGGCGGTAGTTTCGGATCGACTTGTGGCACCGTACCGCCGGTCATCAGGAAACCGATACGCTCGTTGAGGGTGCGAAACAGCCGCTCCAGGTCTTCGCGGTCGCTGGCCAACACATCGAACGCCACCAGCATGCCGCAGGCCGGGCGCGGGGTGACAATGCCGCTCTGGTGCTTGCCGTGGAAGGCGTGGTGGTCCTGGGTTTTTTCGCTGCTGGGGGCGGCGGTGACCTGGGCCGCGCCGGCCGCCATGGCCGGGCAACTGAGGCTACTGCCGGCAATCGCCGCACCGGTGGCGGCCATGCCCAGCAATACGCGGCGGCGCTGGGCGTTGAACTGTTCTGAATCACTCATTTATTCGGTCGTCTTCACTTAAGGCCTGTGAGGCCAAGGGCTGGGTCGATTCCATCGAGTGCGGCGGCCAGAGCCTTGGCCTTGTCGGCGATCTGCTGGCGCTGATCGGCGGTAACGCTGTCATAGGTGCGGTAGTTGCCATCGACCTGCAGGCCGTCGAGTTGCCCGGCGAAGGCGCTGATCGCGCTATCGATACCTGGCAACAGGTCGGCAGCGGACTTGGTCAAAAGCGGACGCATCAGCTCAACCACCTTGCGCGTCGCCGCCAGGTTTGCGGCAAAGCCATTGAGGTCGAGGTGGCTGTAGCGTTCCTCTTCGCCACTCGCGGCGCGCACGTCGGCCAGGCTATTGAGGTTGCGCACCAGGATGCTGACCAGTTGCTCGGGCGGCAGTGACTGCGCGAGCAACTGCTGCTTGAGGGCGGTGACATCACTTAGCAAGCGCTGGGCAATCGGTGCCAGGCCGTCGAGGCTGTGCTGCGCGAAGAGGCCGTATTCCAGACGATGAAAGCCGCTGAAGGCCGGGTCCTGTTCGCGTTTTTCGAAGTAATCGGCGCGGGCATTGATCGCGTTGTCCAGCTCGGCCAGGCGCTGGGCTGCCGGGGCCAGGCGCTGGTAAGCCTCGCGTGCTGGCAGGTACAGGGCCTGGGCTTGGCTCAGGTCGCCCGCAGCAATTGCTTGTTCGAGGGCGCTGACGGCCTTGATCAAGGCGCCGCTCTGGCTGTTCAAGTACACGCGAAACTCCGACAGCGGGCCGATAAAGGCCACCATCGACGGCTTGGCTTTGGCCTGGGCGTCGGATTCGGCGGTGGGGGTTACCTGCAAGGTGCCGCGCGGGTTGCTCAACAGGCCGCAGGTGATGGCGTAGTCGCCCGGCAGCAGGTTGGCGTTGATCACCTGACTCAGGCCGGGGGCGATGTTTTCACGTTCTTCGACCACCAGTACGCCGTCGAGGATTTCCCACTCCACTGCGCGATCCGAGCGATTGATGATGCGAAAACTCGCACGACCGGCCGGCACCGTCAGGGCGTTGGGCTCGCAGGCGTGGGCGTGGATGATCACGGCGATTTCGTTGTGATTGACCTGGCGCTTGGCAGCGGCCAATTGCGAGGCGTAGTAGAACAGGCCACCGGCGGCGATCATCACGATCACCGAACCGGCTAGCGCCCAACGCAAGGCGCGAGGTGGCGAGGCGGGGGCAGGGGCTTGGTTTGGCAAGGGACGACCTTACTGGCTGGAGACGGAAGAGGAGGTGGCTGGCGCGGCGGGCATAAAGAACATCACCAACGCCAGCACCAGATAAGTCAGGTAGGCACCCAGGGTGCTGACGGTCGGTGCGTCCTGATAGCCAAACATGCCGGCCAGTACCGAACCCAGCGGGCCATCCATCGGCAGGGTGGCGCTGAAATCGAACAGCACGCTCTGCCAGTGGTTCCACACCCCGGCTTCATGCAGGGCCTGCACCGAGTTGGCGAGGATGCCGGCGGCTACTACCAGGATGAACAGCCCGGTCCAGCGAAAGAACGCGGCGAGGTTCAGGCGCATGCTGCCGCTGTAGATCAGGAACCCCACGACAATCGCCAGCACCAGGCCGAGCAGGGCGCCGATGGGCGCTGCCGGACCTTCGCTTTGCTGGAACACCGCGAGCAGGAAGAACACGGTTTCCAGGCCTTCGCGGGCCACGGCGAAAAACACCATGGCGATCAGCGCAATCACCTGGTTGCGCGAGCCGGCCAACGCGTGATCCAGGGATTGATGCAGGGAGTGCTTGATCGAGCGCGCGACTTTACGCATCCAGAACACCATGGAACTGAGAATGCCCACGGCCACCAGGCCGACAATGCCTTCGAACAGTTCTTGCTGCTTTTGCGGGAACTCGGCGCTGACCAACTCCAGGCCACCGCCGACCAATAGGGCCAGGGCGGCGGCCAGAAACACGCCAATCCATACTGCCGGCATCCATTGGCCACGGCCGGTCTGTTGCAGGTAGCTGGCGATGATGCCAACGATCAATGCGGCTTCAATGCCTTCGCGCAGCATGATGAGAAAGGGAACGAGCATCGGGCACCGCAACGTAATTAGTTAGGGTGCTAAGTTGTAACATAATGATACTCATTGCTAAACAGAGGATCTTGACGTTTCCTGAACAGCCGCTGAACAGCCCTCTATCTCCTGGCTTCTGCAAGGATTGATGAAATGCCAGGCCTCTCTGTTCCTTCCAGGCCAGCACGCTCCTACAATGGCCGACCTACAAGATTGAGCCCTTGCCCATGTCGGAAAAAGACACAATCTCCATCCACCTGGTTCGCGAAGCCTTGTTGCAAAGTTGCGCCCCCGGTGCGGCGACGCGAGAGGCCCTGAACAAGGTAGGGATCGACCCAGCGTTGCTGGAGCAGCCCGCCGCCCGGGTTCCGGCCCTGGCGTACGCGCGGCTCTGGCGCTTGCTGGCGCGCCGCCGGGATGATGAGTTCTTTGGCATGGACCCGCGCAAGTTGAAGTCCGGCAGCCTGGAGTTCCTGTGTCGCGCCGCTATGGCCCAGCCCACCCTGGGCGAAGCCCTGGAAACCGGCCTGAGCTTCCTGTCGCTGATGCTCGAACACCTGCCGGCGCAATTGGTACGCCAGCAAAGCCTGGCGGAAATCGTCTTGCTGGAACACGAGCCTGAACCGCGACGGGCGTTCACCTATTTTTGCTACTGGATGATCGTCCACGGCGTCGCCTGCTGGCTGGCCGGGCGGCGCATCCCGATCCTGGCCATCGAATTACGGAGTGCGCAGCCGGCCTTTTGTGATGATTACCAAGTGATGTTTTCCGACAACCTGCGCTTTGATCGCACCCGTACGCGGATGATCTTTTCGGCAGACTGCCTCGACCTGCCGGTCAAGCGCAGCCCCGAAGAACTCAAGCGTTTCCTGGCCCATGCACCGGCCAATATCCTGGTCAAATACCGCGACCCCGACAGCCTGGCGATGCGCATCAAGCACGACCTGCGCCAGCGCCCGGCCCAACACTGGCCGGAAACCGAAAGCCTGGCCCAAGAGTTATGCATGTCCGCCTCGACCCTGCGCCGGCGCCTGGCCGAAGAAGGGCAGACCTACCAGGGCCTCAAGGACAGCGTGCGCAAGGAACTGGCGGTTGTCTGGCTGGCCGAGGCCGATATCAGCTTCGCCGAGATCGCCAGCCGCCTGGGTTTTGCCGATGTGAGTTCGTTCTATAAGGCGTTTCGCAAGTGGTCGGGGTCCAATCCTGGGCATTACCGTAGCTTGATTCTTACCGACGCCAACTAAGCCGTCGGCACTGCGCAGTCTGCATGGCAACAGCGCTTCTGTGGCGAGGGGGCTTGTCCCCCGTTGGGCTGCGTAGCCGCCCCAAAACCTGCACCCTCGGTTGACCTGACACACCTCGGTGATCTTATTGGGGCTGCTACGCAGCCCAGCGGGGGTGTAGAACCGTAGACATCCTTTACATCTGAAACCGGGGACATCGTTTACACATTTGAAGCTTGGATGCGGCTCTTGCCGCGTCCAAGTCTGCCCAAGGGATAGTCACATAG
>NZ_VFEV01000005.1 GCF_007858275.1 Pseudomonas proteolytica | reverse complement strand
ACCCAAGCCCTGGTAATCCTCGCCCGCAAGCTCTGCCGGGTGGCATTCGCGCTGATGAAAAACCAGAGCGAATACCAACCGAACTTAAGGTTGCAGGGTTTACCTGCAACATAGAATCTCCCACATTGGAGATTTTTTGCCTGTGACGGTGTGGATAACTCAGGTCTTTTTGATTTTGACCGGGCGCTTCCAGCCGTCGATATTTCGCTGGCGGGCGCGGGCCACACCTAGCTGCAAGTTATCCACATCCTGATTGATGGTGGAGCCTGCGGCCGTACTGGCACCATCGCCCACCTTCACAGGGGCAACCAGCGAGTTATTGGAGCCGATGAATACATCTTCTCCCAACACGGTCTGGTGCTTGTTGGCGCCATCGTAGTTGCAGGTGATGGTGCCTGCGCCGATGTTGGTGCGAGCGCCGATAACGGCGTCGCCCAGGTAAGTCAGGTGACCCGCCTTGGCGCCCTCGCCCAGGTGGGCGTTTTTCAGTTCGACAAAGTTACCCACATGGGCCTTGGCCTCCAGCACGCTACCAGGCCGCAACCGCGCGAACGGCCCGGCATCGCTGCCCTCGCCCATCACTGCTCCGTCAATATGGCTGTTAGCCTTGATCACCACGCCTTTGCGCAGGGTGCTGTCCTTAATTACGCAGTTGGGGCCAATCACCACGTCGTCTTCAATGATCACGCGGCCTTCAAGGATCACGTTGATATCAATCAGCACGTCACGGCCCACGGTAACCTCACCGCGCACATCGAAACGCGCCGGATCACGCAGTGTCACGCCCTGGGCCATCAAGCGGCGGCCTTCGCGCAGTTGGTAGTGACGCTCCAGTTCCGCCAGTTGCTTGCGGTCGTTGGCGCCCTGCACTTCCATTGGGTCGTGGGGCTGCTCAGTGGCGACCAGCAGGCCATCGCTGACGGCCATCTCGATGACGTCGGTGAGGTAGTACTCGCCCTGGGCGTTGTTGTTCGACAGACGACTCATCCAGTCCGCCAAATGCGCTGCCGGCACCGCGAGAATCCCCGTGTTGCCTTCGGTAATTGCCCGCTGGGCCTCAGTGGCGTCCTTGTGCTCGACGATGGCTGTGACCTTGCCGTCGGCATTGCGCACGATACGGCCGTAACCGGTCGGGTCGTCCAGCTCGACGGTGAGCAACCCCATCTGGCCAGGCACCACGTGTTTGAGCAGACGCTGCAGGGTTTCTACCTCGATAAGCGGCACGTCACCGTAAAGGATCAGCACAGTGTCAGCCTTGATGAACGGTACGGCTTGCGCCGTGGCATGACCGGTCCCCAATTGCTTGTCCTGCAATACGAAATTCAAGTCGTCGGCGGCCAGACGCTCACGCACCACGTCGGCGCCGTGGCCAATCACCACGTGGATACGCTGTGGCTCCAATTGCCGGGCGCTGTGGATAACATGGCCAAGCATGGAGTTGCCAGCAACCGGGTGCAGTACCTTGGGCAGGGCTGAACGCATGCGAGTGCCCTGGCCTGCGGCGAGAATGACGATTTCAAGAGACATGAATGGCTACCAATCCTGGGCGGTCCGGCTTCAGACCAAAGAAGTGTTTTGCAAGAAAAGAAAAAGGGTAGCCGAGGCTACCCTTTTTAATCAATCGCGCATGAAGCATGACGGCTTGGCCGCTTACTTCTTGCGGATCTGCTGGAGCGTGCGCAGCTGGGCTGCAGCCTCGGCCAGACGTACAGCAGCAGCGCTGTAGTCGAAGTCCGCACCCTTTTCGTTCAGGGCCTTCTCGGCAGCCTTGACGGCTTCCTGAGCGGAGGCTTCATCCAGGTCGCCAGCACGTTGCACGGTGTCGGCAAGTACCTTGACCATGTTCGGCTGAACTTCGAGGAAACCACCGGAGATGTAGAACACCTCCCTCTCCCCGCCCTGCTTGGTCAGAGTGATCGGACCTGGCTTCAAGCTGGTGATCAACGGCGCGTGGCCCATGGCAATACCCAGGTCACCGAGTTCGCCGTGTGCAATCACCATTTCTACCAGACCGGAGAAGATTTCCCCTTCCGCGCTGACGATATCGCAATGGACTGTCATAGCCATCTGATTGCCTCAACCTGATGAGCGCCCGTTGCCGGGCGCCTGGATTACAGTTTCTTGGCTTTCTCGATCGCTTCTTCGATGCCGCCGACCATGTAGAACGCTTGTTCTGGCAGGTGGTCGTAGTCACCGTTGAGGATGCCTTTGAAGCCAGCGATGGTGTCTTTCAGGGAAACGTATTTACCCGAAGCACCGGTGAAGACTTCAGCCACGAAGAACGGCTGCGACAAGAAGCGCTGGATCTTACGAGCGCGGGATACCAACTGCTTGTCGGTTTCCGACAGCTCGTCCATACCCAGGATCGCAATGATGTCCTTCAGCTCTTTGTAGCGCTGCAGCACGTACTGAACGCCGCGAGCGGTGTCGTAGTGCTCCTGGCCGATCACGTTCGGGTCCAGCTGGCGCGAAGTCGAGTCGAGTGGATCGACCGCTGGGTAGATACCCAGGGAAGCGATGTCACGGGACAGTACGACGGTGGCGTCCAAGTGGGCGAAGGTGGTCGCTGGCGACGGGTCGGTCAAGTCATCCGCAGGTACGTATACCGCTTGGATCGAAGTGATCGAACCTTCCTTGGTCGAAGTGATACGTTCTTGCAGAACGCCCATCTCTTCAGCCAGGGTCGGCTGGTAACCTACTGCAGAAGGCATACGGCCCAGCAGTGCGGATACTTCAGTACCGGCCAGGGTGTAACGGTAGATGTTGTCGACGAACAGCAGAACGTCGTTACCTTCGTCACGGAACTTCTCGGCCATGGTCAGGCCAGTCAGTGCTACGCGCAGACGGTTACCCGGCGGCTCGTTCATCTGACCGTAGACCAGTGCCACTTTGTCCAGAACGTTGGAGTCCTTCATCTCGTGGTAGAAGTCGTTACCCTCACGAGTACGCTCACCCACACCGGCGAACACGGAATAACCGCTGTGCTCGATGGCGATGTTACGGATCAGTTCCATCATGTTTACGGTTTTGCCTACACCGGCACCACCGAACAGACCGACTTTACCGCCTTTGGCGAACGGGCAAACCAGGTCGATAACCTTGATGCCGGTTTCCAGCAGGTCGTTGCCGCCCGCTTGCTCGGCGAACGAAGGTGCTGGACGGTGAATGCCCCAGCGCTCTTCAGTATCGATCGGGCCAGCTTCGTCAATCGGGTTGCCCAGTACGTCCATGATCCGGCCCAGGGTCGCTTTACCGACCGGTACGGAGATGGCAGCGCCAGTGTCGACAACGTCCAGACCGCGCTTCAAGCCTTCGGTGGAACCCATCGCAATGGTACGAACTACGCCGTCGCCCAGCTGCTGCTGAACTTCGAGAGTCGTTTGCGCGCCTTGTACTTTCAGCGCGTTGTAGATGCTCGGTACGCTGTCGCGTGGGAATTCCACGTCGATAACGGCGCCGATGATTTGAACGATACGTCCGCTACTCATAGCTGGATCCTCTGAATATTTGAACCGTTAAACCGCGGCAGCGCCGCCGACGATTTCCGAGATCTCTTGGGTGATCGCAGCCTGACGCGCCTTGTTGTAGATCAGCTGCAAATCGCTGATCAGATCACCGGCGTTGTCGGTAGCGTTTTTCATCGCGATCATCCGCGCCGCTTGTTCAGCTGCGTTGTTCTCGACCACCGCCTGGTACACCTGCGACTCCACGTAGCGCACCATCAAGCCGTCAAGCAGCTCTTTGGCGTCTGGTTCGTAGAGGTAGTCCCAGTGGTGCTTGAGTTCCTGATCCGGGGTCGCCACCAGTGGAATCAATTGCTCCACGGTTGGCTGCTGGGTCATGGTGTTGATGAACTTGTTGGATACCACGGACAGGCGGTCGATCCGGCCTTCCAGGTACGCATCCAGCATCACCTTCACACTGCCGATCAAGTCATTGATCGACGGCTCTTCACCCAGGTGGCTGATAGCTGCAACGACGTTACCGCCGAAGTTGCGGAAAAAGGCCGCACCCTTGCTACCAACAACACACAGATCAATCTCGACGCCGTTTTCGCGGTTTACCGCCATGTCCTTGACCAGGGCCTTGAACAGGTTGGTATTCAAACCACCGCACAAACCACGGTCACTGCTCACTACCACATAACCTACACGCTTGACGGCGCGCTCGATCATGAACGGGTGGCGGTATTCCGGGTTGGCGTTGGCCAGATGCCCAATTACCTGGCGGATACGCTCCGCATAAGGACGGCTAGCAGACATGCGCATTTGTGCCTTGCGCATTTTGCTGACCGCCACTTTCTCCATGGCGCTGGTAATTTTTTGCGTGCTTTTGATGCTCGCAATCTTACTGCGAATCTCTTTTGCGCCTGCCATGTAACACCTATCAGGTTAGCAAGCGGGAGCCTTGCGGCTCCCGCTGCGGCTTACCAGGTTTGGGTGGCCTTGAACTTCTCGATACCAGCCTTCAGGCCAGCGTCGATTTCGTCATTGAAGTCACCCTTCACGTTGATCTTGGCCATCAAATCGGCATGATCTCGGTTGAAGTAAGCAATCAGCGCTTGTTCAAAGCTGCCGACCTTGGCGATTTCGACGTCAGTCAGGAACCCACGCTCAGCGGCATACAGCGACAGCGACATGTCAGCGATCGACATTGGCGCGTATTGCTTCTGCTTCATCAGCTCGGTAACGCGCTGACCATGCTCAAGTTGCTTACGGGTCGCTTCGTCCAGGTCAGAAGCGAACTGGGCGAATGCCGCCAGTTCACGGTACTGAGCCAGAGCGGTACGGATACCACCGGAGAGCTTCTTGATGATCTTGGTCTGAGCGGCACCACCCACACGGGATACCGAAACACCGGCGTTCACAGCAGGACGGATCCCGGAGTTGAACATGGCCGATTCCAGGAAGATCTGACCGTCGGTGATGGAAATCACGTTGGTCGGAACGAACGCGGAAACGTCGCCAGCCTGGGTTTCGATGATAGGCAGTGCGGTCAGGGAACCGGTTTTGCCGGTCACTGCGCCGTTGGTGAACTTCTCTACGTACTCTTCGGATACGCGGGATGCGCGCTCCAGCAGACGGGAGTGGAGATAGAACACGTCGCCTGGGTAGGCTTCACGGCCTGGTGGACGGCGCAGCAGCAGGGAAATCTGGCGGTAAGCCACTGCTTGCTTGGACAGATCGTCATAAACGATCAGCGCGTCTTCACCGCGGTCGCGGAAGAATTCACCCATGGTGCAACCGGAGTACGGTGCCAGGAATTGCAGCGCAGGAGATTCCGAAGCACTGGCAGCCACGATGATCGTGTTGGCCAGGGCGCCGTTTTCTTCCAGCTTGCGAACCACGTTGGCGATGGTCGATTGTTTCTGACCGATTGCTACGTAGACGCAGAAAATGCCGCTGTCTTTCTGGTTGATGATCGCGTCGATCGCCAGAGCGGTCTTACCGATCTGACGGTCACCGATGATCAGCTCACGCTGGCCACGGCCGACTGGGATCATGGCATCGACAGCTTTGTAGCCAGTCTGTACAGGCTGGTCTACCGACTTACGCCAGATCACGCCTGGAGCAACTTTCTCGACCGCGTCGGTCTCGGTGTTGCCCAGTGGACCTTTACCGTCAACAGGGTTACCCAGTGCGTCGACAACGCGACCCAGCAGTTCCTTACCAACCGGAACTTCGAGGATGCGGCCTGTGCACTTGGCGCTCATGCCTTCAGCCAGACTGGTGTATGCGCCCAATACAACGGCACCTACGGAGTCTTGCTCCAGGTTGAGGGCCATACCGTAGACGCCGCCCGGAAACTCGATCATCTCGCCGTACATTACGTCGGCCAGACCGTGAATCCGCACGATGCCGTCAGATACGCTGACGACAGTGCCTTCGTTACGGGCTTGGGAGGTCACATCGAGCTTGTCGATGCGGCCCTTGATAATTTCACTTATTTCGGAAGGATTGAGTTGCTGCATTGCTCTGCTGCCCCTTCAAACTCAAGATTTCAATGCTTCGGCAAGATTCGCGAGTTTGCCGCGAATCGAGCCATCGATAACCAGGTCGCCGGCGCGAATGACAACACCCCCAATGAGGGATGGGTCTTCCGCAACTTGCAGGCGCACTTCCCGGTCGAGTCGTGCACTGAGAACCTTGGCGAGTTTGTCTTGCTGTTCTTGGTTCAATGCAAAAGCACTGGTCACTTCAACGTCTACCGACTTCTCTTGCTCGGCCTTGTACAGGTCGAACAGAGCGGCAATCTCCGGCAAAAGCGGGAGACGGTCGTTTTCGGCAACGACGTGGATGAAGTTCTGCACTTTCACATCAAACTTGTCGCCGCACACGTCAATAAACGTGGCGGCCTTGTCTGCGCTCGTCAGTCGCGGGGCCTTGAGCACGCGCTGCATGGTGTCGTCTTGCGACACTGCTGCAGCCAGGCCGAGCATGGCTGACCAAGAGGCCAGCTGCTGGTGGGCCTGGGCGTGCTCGAAGGCTGCCTTAGCGTAAGGTCGGGCCAACGTGGTCAATTCTGCCATGATCGCCCTCGCTTAAATTTCAGCAGCCAGTTTGTTTACCAGCTCCGCGTGCGCGTTTTGATCGATTGTGGCACCCAGGATCTTCTCAGCACCGCCGACGGCCAGAGCACCCAGTTGGGCACGCAGCGCATCTTTGACACCGTTCAATTCCTGTTCGATCTCGGCCTGAGCCTGAACCTTCACACGGTCAGCGTCGATACGGGCTTTTTCAACAGCCTCTTCAACAATCTGGTTACCGCGTTTCTTGGCTTGCTCAATGATTTCAGCTGCCTGAGCCTTCGCTTCGCGCAGTTGCTGACCCGCTTTATCTTGGGCCAACTCCAGGTCGCGAGCTGCTCGTGCGGCAGCGTCCAGTCCATCCGCGATCTTCTTCTGACGTTCGTGCAAAGCCGCGATGACCGGAGGCCATACGAACTTCATGCAGAAAACAACAAAAATCAAGAACGCTAAGGACTGACCAATAATGGTTGCATTAATGTTCACGCCAATACCTCGCTCGTTCGTTGCACAACACACCAATCACTCGAAAAAACGAGTGATTAACCGGCGAGTTGACCAACGAAGGGGTTCGCGAAGGTGAAGAACAGAGCGATACCAACACCGATCATGGTCACGGCGTCGAGCAGGCCGGCAACGATGAACATTTTAACTTGCAGCATTGGAACCATTTCTGGCTGACGCGCTGCGCCTTCCAGGAACTTGCCGCCCAACAGGCCGAAACCAATGGCAGTACCCAGGGCGCCCAGGCCGATCAACAGTGCAACAGCGATAGCGGTTAGACCAACTACAGTTTCCATCTTTCCTCCCGACTTTTACGTCGTATGGTTTAGGTTTTTTAGATTTTAAAGCGGTAAAACAAATCGTTTCATAGCCCTTGGGGGCCACCTTCCCGTTTCACCGGGAAGGACATCAGACTAGTCGAGACTGGTCTTAATGGTTCTCTTCGTGCGCCATCGACAGGTAGACGATGGTCAGCATCATGAAGATAAACGCCTGCAGGGTAATGATCAGGATGTGGAACACAGCCCACGCCCACTGCAGAACAATGCCCAGGCCGCTAAGCCAGAGCAGGCCGCTGCCGAACATCACAGCGATCAGAATGAACACCAGCTCGCCGGCATACATGTTGCCGAACAGTCGCAGAGCCAGGGAAATCGGCTTGGCGATCAGGGTGACGAATTCCAGCAGGAAGTTCACCGGGATCAGCAGGGCTTGAACGAAGATGTTCTTGCTGCCGAACGGGTGCAGGGTCAGTTCGCCGATGAAGCCGCCGATGCCCTTGATCTTGATGCTGTAGAAGATGATCAACGCGAACACCGACAGGGCCATGCCCAGGGTAGCGTTCGGGTCAGTGGTCGATACCGCGCGGAATGGGATGTGCGGGTCGCCGCTGATCCACATGGCCACTTGCGGGATCCAGTCCACCGGGATCAGGTCGACGGCGTTCATCAGGAACACCCAGACGAAGATGGTCAGTGCCAGCGGTGCAATCACCGGGCTACGGCCATGGAAGCTGTCTTTCACGCTGCCATCGACGAATTCGACCAATACTTCAACGAAGTTCTGCAAAGCACCTGGCTGACCGGAAGTCGCCTTCTTTGCCGCCATGCGGAAAATCAGGACGAAGATCAGACCCAATGCGACCGACCAGCCCAGAGTATCCAGGTGGAAAGCCCAGAAACCCATTTCTTTGGCCTCTGCTGCGGAGTGGGCAAAGCCCCAGCCGCCGTTGGGAAGCTGACCGAAGGTCAGGTTCTGCAAGTGGTGCTGGATATAGCCCGAAGCGGTTGTTTCTGCCATGGTTGCCTCAAACGCCCTAAGGTTTCGAAAGTCTTGTTTTCATTAGCAGGGGAGCGAACCAGCTGACCAGTTGGGTCAACACGAAGACGCCGAATACAGCTAGCGGCGCCAATGGCTTCACACCTGCAAAGGTCAGTGCAAACAGCACTGCCGTCAAAATCAGTTTCCCTGCTTCGCCGGCATAAAAAGACCGGACGATAGCCTGGGCTGCTCGGGCGCCGGAAAACCGAAAGGCCCTGTGAGCAAAATACATATTGGGCAGCAAGGCTATCAGGCCTCCGCAGAGTCCTGAATACCCGGCTACGACCCCATGCCAATACCAAAGCGCCAATGCGGCGATCAGCAGAATGACAAATTGGGCCAATAAAACCGGGAAAACGGCCAAGCGATGGAACGGCAACGTGTTTGGCGTGCGGGTTTCCATCACTCTTGCTCCTCAATGGTCGGCTGCCGGAAATCAATAACTTGGCATAATTTGTGCCGACAAAATGCGCGCAGAGTATAGGGGCGGTTCTGCCCCTATTCAACTGCCGGGTAGTGATTTCCGACTGCACGCTACATAAGCAAATGTTTCAGCGGATGTGGGAAAGAACGCCCTGGAGCTCATCGAGGGAGTTATATCCGATAACCAATTGCCCTTTACCCTTCTTACCGTGGCGAATTTGCACCGCAGAGCCCAGCCGCTCGGCCAGGCGCTGCTCAAGGCGCGCAATATCCGGATCAGTTTTGGCGGTTTCAACCGGTGCAGGTTTGCCACTGAGCCACTGGCGAACCAGGGCCTCGGTCTGACGAACGGTGAGACCTCGTGCGACAACGTGTCGCGCCCCTTCAACCTGTTGATTTTCCGGTAAACCGAGCAAAGCACGGGCATGACCCATTTCCAGGTCACCGTGGGACAACATGGTCTTGATCACTTCTGGAAGCGCGATCAGACGCAACAGGTTGGAAACCGTGACACGGGATTTGCCCACCGCATCGGCCACTTCCTGCTGAGTCAGCTTGAATTCCTGCTGCAAGCGCTGCAGGGCAATGGCTTCCTCGATGGGATTGAGGTCTTCGCGCTGGATATTCTCGATCAATGCCATGGCAATGGCAGTTTCATCCGGCACATCGCGCACCATCGCCGGGATGGTTTCCTGGCCGGCCTGCTGACTGGCGCGCCACCGGCGTTCGCCGGCGATGATTTCAAACCGACCGCCACCAATGGGGCGCACCACAATCGGCTGCATCACGCCCTGGGCCTTGATCGAATTGGCCAGCTCTTCCAGCGCCTGCGGGTCCATGTCCCGGCGCGGCTGGTACTTGCCACGCTGGATCAGGTCCAACGGCAAGTGTTGCAGCTCACGGGAGTCGGCCTGCACCGCCTGTTCTTCCAGCGAAGTGACAGTCGGACCACTCAGCAGTGCATCCAGTCCACGTCCGAGACCTCGTTTCTTGACGGCCATGGGGATTCCTTAAGTTGGCTGGGCGGCAGCGGTGCGTGAGTTGCGGCGTTGGCGACGAACCATCTCGCCGGCCAGCGCCAGGTAGGCAATGGCACCACGGGATGACTTGTCGTACGCCAGCGCGGGCATGCCATAGCTTGGCGCTTCGGCCAGGCGGATGTTCCGTGGGATCACTGTGTCGTAGAGCTGGTCGCCAAAGTGCTCCTTGAGCTGCGCCGACACATCGTTCATCAAGCTCAGGCGCGGGTCATACATGGTCCGCAGCAGGCCTTCGACTTTCAGGTTCGGGTTGAGCAACTCAGCGATGCGCTTGATGTTATCCACAAGGTCACTCAAGCCTTCGAGGGCGAAGTACTCGCACTGCATGGGGATAATCACCCCATCGGCGGCGACCAACGCGTTGAGCGTCAGCATCGACAGCGACGGTGGGCAGTCGATCAAAATGTAATCGTAATTCTCGCGTATCGGCGCCAGGGCGCTGCGCAGACGGCTTTCTTTCATCTGCATTTCCAGCAGCACCACTTCCGCCGCGGTCAGATCGCGGTTGGCCGGCAGCAGTTGGTAACCGCCGTGCTCGGAATAGTGCATGGCCTGGGCCAGGTCGCACTCGCCAATCAGCAAGTCGTAGACCGAGTTTTCCAGGCCGTGTTTATCCACACCGCTACCCATGGTGGCGTTGCCCTGTGGATCGAGATCGATCAACAGCACCCGACGCTTGGTAGCGACCAGGGATGCTGCGAGGTTGATGCAGGTGGTGGTTTTGCCCACGCCACCTTTCTGGTTCGCTATCGCGAATACCTTAGCCATTCTTGCTTGTGTTCCCAATCATGCCGTGCGGCGCAGTATCAGCAGATGGCGTTGGCCTTGGCAACCGGGTACGGCCAAGGCGTGTTCGCTATCGAGGTGGAAGTCTGCCGGCAATGCTAACAGCTCGTCGCTTGGATGAACGCCCTTCATTGCCAGCCAACGGGTGTTCAGGTCGCCCAGGTGGCGCGTCCAGTTGCTGAAGTTCTCCATGCTGCTGAAGGCCCTGGAAACAATTCCATTGAAGGGCTGCTCAGGCGTGAAGGCTTCTACGCGGCTGTGGATAACTTGCAGGTTGTCCAGCTTGAGTTCGAGTTTGACCTGGGTCAGGAAGCGGGTTTTCTTACCGTTGCTGTCCAGGCATGTCACTTGCGACTCGGGAAACAGGATGGCCAGCGGGATGCCAGGCATGCCTCCGCCACTGCCAACGTCCAACCAGCGCCCGTTTTCGATGAATGGCATCACGCTCAAGCTGTCGAGCAAATGCCGCGAGACCATTTCGTCCGGATCGCGCACCGCAGTCAGGTTGTAGGCCTTGTTCCATTTGATCAACAGGGCCAGATAACCCAACAGCAACTCATGCTGGGCTTCGGTCAGTTCCACGCCCAATTGGCGCGCACCTGTGGATAACTCTTCGGCGTGTTGCGAGGTGACCAACGAACTCAAGCGCTTTGCTCCAACTGACGGCCCGCGCCGCGTTTTTTCAAATGAATCATCAACAGCGAAATGGCTGCCGGGGTGACGCCCGGGATACGGGAAGCCTGGCCCAGGGTCTCGGGACGAGTTATCCCCAGCTTGCTTTGAATTTCTTTCGACAGGCCGGAAATCCCGGTGTAATCGATATCCACAGGCAGCTTGGTGTCTTCACTGGCGCGCAGTCGAGCGATCTCGTCCTGCTGACGATCAATGTAACCGGCATATTTGGTCTTGATTTCGACCTGCTCGGCCACCTGTGGATCTTCTGCGCCGCCGCCAGTGACTTCGACCAGACCAGCGTAGTCGATTTCCGGACGGGACAGCAGGTTCAACAGGTTGTACTCGTGGGTCAGCGGCGTGCCAAATTTTTCGGCAATGGCATCGCCTTGCTCAGTACCCGGACGCACCCAAGTACTTTTCAGGCGCTGCTCTTCCAGTTCGATGCTTTCGCGTTTTTTGCAGAACGCTGCCCAACGCGCGTCATCGACCAGGCCCAGCTCGCGACCTTTTTCGGTCAGGCGCAGGTCGGCGTTGTCTTCGCGCAGGATCAGGCGATATTCGGCCCGGGAGGTGAACATCCGATACGGTTCCTGGGTACCCAGGGTAATCAGGTCGTCAACCAACACCCCGATGTACGCTTCATCGCGACGCGGGCACCAGCTGTCTTTGCCCTGGGCGCGCAATGCCGCATTGGTCCCGGCCAGCAAACCCTGGGCGCCGGCTTCTTCGTAACCGGTGGTGCCGTTGATTTGCCCGGCGAAGAACAGGCCGCCGATCACTTTGGTTTCCAGGCTGTATTTCAAGTCCCGTGGATCGAAGTAGTCGTACTCGATGGCGTAGCCAGGTCGCACGATGTGCGCGTTTTCCATGCCGCGAATCGACTGCACGATCTGGATTTGCACGTCGAACGGCAGGGAAGTGGAAATCCCGTTCGGGTACAGCTCGTGGGTAGTCAAACCTTCCGGCTCGATAAAGACCTGGTGGCTTTCCTTGTCGGCAAAGCGGTGGATCTTGTCTTCGATCGACGGGCAATAGCGCGGGCCGATGCCCTCAATCACCCCGGAATACATCGGCGAACGATCAAGGTTGGCCGCGATGATTTCGTGGGTACGCGCATTGGTGTGGGTAATCCAGCAACTCACCTGTTTCGGGTGTTGCTCCTTGGACCCCATGAACGACATCACCGGGATCGGCGTATCCCCGGCTTGCTCGGTCATTACCGAGAAATCCACAGAACGCCCGTCGATACGCGGCGGGGTCCCGGTTTTCAGGCGACCGACACGCAGTGGCAGTTCGCGCAGGCGATGAGCAAGGGCAATGGACGGCGGATCACCGGCACGGCCACCCGAATAGTTCTGCATCCCGATGTGGATAAGTCCACCGAGGAAGGTACCGGTTGTCAGCACCACGGATTCTGCAAAGAAACGCAGGCCCATTTGCGTGACAACGCCGCGAACCTGGTCCTGTTCGACGATCAGGTCGTCAGCAGCTTGCTGAAATATCCACAGGTTGGCCTGGTTTTCCAGGGTTTCGCGTACTGCCGCCTTGTACAGAATGCGGTCGGCCTGTGCTCGAGTAGCGCGCACGGCCGGGCCTTTGCGGCTGTTGAGCACACGAAATTGAATACCACCCTTGTCGGTAGCCATGGCCATCACACCGCCAAGGGCGTCGATTTCCTTGACCAGGTGGCTTTTGCCGATCCCACCAATGGCGGGGTTGCAACTCATGGCACCAAGGGTTTCCACGTTGTGCGTCAGCAACAGGGTTTTGACCCCCATGCGGGCTGACGCCAGTGCTGCCTCGGTACCGGCATGACCGCCGCCGATGACGATCACTTCAAAACGGGAAGGGAAATCCACCACGCACCTCGTGCCTGCTTATGTAGGTAATCAGGAATTGTCTGTTGAAAGAGTTTTGGAGCTATGGCGGCAAGTATAGGGACTTAGCCCTTCCTAAAGAACCCTTTGCACAAAATTTAACCAGCTGTGGATGAATCAGAGGTAATAGAAATTAAAAGAGAGAAATTTATTAAATCTTTGTTTTTATGTTTATTTCTACTGAGCCTACTTTCTGTGGATAGATCTCTATAGGCCTTTATTTACGTGCTGTACAGAGATTCAAAAGTCTGTGGTTAGGTGCCAATGAGGCCCTTGGATAAGTGCTTTAAGCCTGTGGATTAAACAGGTGCTTATCCACAGGCGGGTTTTTACTCAGGTTTCGAGCCCTGTTATCAACTGGGCACAAGGGCGGTTATTCACAGGGCTTAATCCACAGAAAAGTGTCACACACGGCAAATTTCACCCACGGCAAGGCAGCCTTGGGGGAGGTAAATTTGAGGAAATGCGAAGGTGTGCCCTGAAACGGACGAAACAGACAGGCACCCATTGCCTGTCTGTGAACAGCGAAGGGTTATTTACCGATGCAGAAGCTGGAAAAGATCCTGCCGAGCAGATCATCAGAGCTGAACGCCCCGGTAATTTCCCCCAGCAGTTGCTGGGCCTGCCGTAAGTCTTCGGCCAACAGCTCTCCCGCGCCCGCCAGCGTCAGCTGTGCTCTGCCGTGCTCAAGGGCGGCGCTGGCATGGCGTAGGGCCTCAAGGTGCCTGCGACGAGCACTGAAGCTGCTCTCCGAGGTCTGTTCATAACCCATGCACGCCTTGAGATGATCGCGTAGCAGTTCCAGGCCATCGCCGGCAGACTTGGCGCTGAGGCTGATCGTGACATGGCCATCGTCGCTGACTTCCAGGGCAATGGCTTCCCCCGTGAGGTCGGCTTTGTTGCGAATCAGCGTGACTTTGGCCGGGTCCGGCCGTTGTTCAAGGAATTCGGGCCACAGGGCAAAAGGATCCACAGCTTCAGGTGCTGTGGCATCCACCACCAACAGCACCCGATCTGCTTCACCGATGGCCTTGAGCGCCCGTTCCACGCCGATTTTTTCCACCTGGTCATCGGTATCGCGCAAACCGGCGGTATCGACCACGTGCAGCGGCATGCCATCGATATGGATGTGTTCGCGCAGGATATCCCGGGTGGTACCGGCAATCTCGGTGACGATGGCCGCTTCACGACCCGCAAGAGCGTTGAGCAAACTCGACTTGCCGGCGTTGGGCCGGCCAGCAATCACCACTGTCATACCGTCGCGCAGCAATGCGCCCTGCCCGGCTTCCTTCAGTACTGTGGATAACTCATCGCGGACCTTATCGAGCATGGCCAGGACATGGCCATCGGCAAGAAAGTCGATTTCTTCTTCCGGGAAATCAATGGCTGCCTCGACATAGATGCGCAAACTGATCAGTTGCTCGGTGAGGTTATGCACACGTAGGGAAAACGCCCCCTGCAACGAGCGCAGGGCATTGCGTGCGGCCTGTGCAGAACTGGCCTCGATCAGGTCGGCGATGGCCTCGGCCTGGGCCAGGTCGAGCTTGTCATTGAGGAACGCACGCTCGCTGAATTCACCCGGCCGGGCCAGGCGGCAGCCCAATTGCAGGCAGCGCTGCAGCAGCATGTCCAGCACCACAGGACCGCCATGGCCCTGCAGTTCCAGCACATCCTCGCCGGTGAACGAGTTAGGCCCGGGAAAATACAGGGCCAGGCCTTCATCCAGCACCTCGAGGTCTTCAGCAAAAAAGGGCCCGTAATGCGCATACCGGGGCTTCAGCTCGCGCCCGCTGATAGCCTTGGCGGCAATGCCGGCCAGCGGTCCGGAAATTCGAACGATACCGACACCGCCCCGGCCCTGGGCGGTGGCGACGGCAGCGATGGTTTCACGAGGAGCGCTCATCAGCGGTTTCCCAGATAAAAGTGACAGAATGCAAAACGCCCCACGAGGGGGCGTCTTGAGTGGTTATCCACAGAGTAAGTTACGCCTCGGCTTTTTTGGCAGCCGCTTCGATCTTACGTGTGATGTACCACTGTTGAGAGATCGACAACACGTTGTTGACCACCCAGTACAGGACCAGACCAGCCGGGAACCACAGGAAGAAGAAGGTGAAGATGATTGGCATCATTTTCATCACCTTGGCCTGCATCGGATCCGGAGGAGTCGGGTTCAGACGCTGCTGGATGAACATGGTCGCGCCCATGATGATCGGCAGGATAAAGAACGGGTCTTTGATCGACAAGTCAGTTATCCACAGCATGAACGGCGCCTGGCGCATTTCCACGCTTTCCAGGAGCACCCAGTACAGCGACAGGAACACCGGCATCTGTACCAGAATCGGCAAGCATCCACCCAACGGGTTGATCTTCTCTTTCTTGTACAGCTCCATCATGGCTTGCGACATCTTCTGCCGGTCATCGCCATGTTGCTCTTTCAGTGCAGCCAGTTTCGGTGCAACCGCACGCATACGGGCCATCGATTTGTAGCTGGCAGCCGACAGCGGGAAGAAAATCCCTTTGATCAGCATGGTCAGGAAGATGATCGACCAGCCCCAGTTACCGACGATGCTGTGGATATGTTGCAGCAACCAGAAGATTGGCTGGGCAATGAACCACAGGATGCCGTAATCCACAGTCAGTTCCAGACCTGGGGATAACTCCTTGAGTACCGCTTGGCTTTTCGGGCCGGCATACAAGGTGGCACTGGTTTCAGCCTTGGCACCTGGTGCAACGGTCAACGCCGGGCCAGTGAAACCAATGATGTAGTTGCCCTGGTTGTCCTTGCGGGTCTGAACCAGGTTGGCTTCACCCTTGTTCGGGATCCACGCGGTTACAAAGTAGTGTTGCAGCCAGGCTACCCAACCACCTTGCACCGTTTCTTTCAGCGCGGCCTTGTCGATATCTTTCATCGACACTTTTTTGTACGGCTCGTTACTTGTCCACAGGGCAGCGCCCAGATAAGTCGCGGTGCCAGTGGCAGTGCTGGAAGACGGATCGGAGCTGCCGTCACGCTTGAGCTGGGCAAACAGGTTGCCAGTCCAGGCTTTTTCGCTGGTGTTGTCGATCAGGTAGGTGACTTTCAGATCGTACAAACCGCGAGTGAAGCTGAAACGCTTGATGTAATTGACGCCGTCGTGACTGAATTTCAGGTCGACGTTCAACTGGTTTTGGCCATCAGCCAGTTGATAAGTCTTCTGTTCGGTCGAATAAACCGGACGACCGGTAGCACGAGCATCAGGACCATCAGTGCCAGTCAGGCCGCTTTGCGCCAGATAAACACGTTCGCCACCGTTATCGAACAACTGGAATGGAACATCCGGATGGTCTTGGCGACGTGGATACAGTGGCAATTTCAGCTGGGCAATATCGCCGCCCTGTGGATCGATCGCCAGGTCCAGTACATCCGTTTTGACGTGGATGAGGTCTTTATTGGTGATGACCGCGTTGTCTACAGGGGTGCTGGTATCGGCATTCGCGCTGGGTACATCGGCACTGGCGGAAGCATTGTTACCCAACGGTGCATCTGCAATAGCAGGAGCAGACTGATTGGTAGCAACATTCTGAGTCGGCAGGGCAGCCTGGCCATAGTCCTGGTTCCATTTCAGAACCATAACGTAGGACACGATTGCCAGGGCGACGATCAGGATCGTGCGTTTAATATCCATGATTACTCGGCCATCGAAGAAGAACGGGAGGTAGGGATAGGCGGAACCGGGTCATAACCACCGGGATTCCACGGATGACAGCGACCTAAACGACGAAAGGTCAGCCAGCCACCGCGCAGAAGGCCATGATTTTCTATGGCTTCATACGCGTAGCAGGAACAACTGGGGTAGAAACGACAGTGGCTGGCCATCAGCGGACTGATGGCATAACGGTAAAACTGGATCGGAACGAGGGCCAGTTTACGCATCAGTGCTGTCTACCCCTACAGTTTCGGGGCTGACTGCTGGGGTCGGCTTGCTGGTGCGAGCCAAACGTTTCCAGAGCTTGCCGAAATGCTGAATCAATTCGGGGTTTTCTACGTCCCCCAAGCCTTTGCGCGCGACGATAACAATATCCCAACCAACCAGAGTGTCCTGGTGGAGGCGAAACGATTCGCGCATCAGACGCTTGAGGCGATTGCGCTCAACGGAGAGCTTTACGCTCTTCTTGCCGATCACCAACCCGAGACGGGGGTGATCCAGATCGTTGTTACGCGCAAGGAGCAGGAGATTTTTCCCCGGAACCTTGCCGGTGGGGGAGTCAAAGACTGCCTTGAAGTGCCGGGGGGTTAGCAGACGCTTTTCCCGACTGAAGTCCTGACTCACCACCAGTACCGGATTATCAAACTGCCAGACGCGCACGACCTTTGGCGCGGCGACGCGACAGGACAGCACGGCCGTTCTTGGTAGCCATGCGAGCACGGAAACCGTGAGTACGGGCGCGTTTGATGGTGCTTGGTTGGAAAGTACGTTTCATGGCGTGTTACCTGGTTCGTCCACAACGGGCCGGAATGGCCCCCGTTTTAAGAGACCGGGGATTCTAGAGAAAGCAAGCCTCTAGGTCAATTTCCAACCAGCTATTCCTTCAATTAGATATCTGCAGGCCCTGGGACCGATTCCATGAGGTTCGGCTTTCACGAGCAATGCCATAGATATAAAAATAAAGAAGGAAGTTATTTAAAGCTTTTCTGTAAAGCTTATAAAAGCTAGGGAGCCGATCATCTGTGGATAACTGACTTGAGACCATATTCCACGTGCTGTACAGAGGATGACAACACGGGGGAGAAGCAGTGCTCTGCCTGTGCTGCACTGTCGGATAAGCTGTGTGTGGAATGGCTACTTATCCACAGGCCAGTTACCCACAGACTTTCGACCCCACTTGTACAACGAGCTTAGGGGCGCTTATCCACAGAGCTTATGCACAGACCATTTGTCGCCTTTTTTACGGTTAAGGCATTGATTCTTGGCGGCCTGTGAGCAACCTACATGTGGATAAGTGGCCCGCTCGCCGCTACAATGGCGGCTGTTTTTGCCTCACCGGCTTTCAACTTAGGGGATATCCGTGTCAGTGGAACTTTGGCAGCAGTGCGTGGAGCTTTTGCGCGATGAGCTGCCTGCCCAGCAATTCAACACCTGGATCCGTCCACTACAGGTCGAAGCCGAAGGCGACGAGTTGCGTGTCTACGCACCCAATCGTTTTGTTCTCGACTGGGTCAACGAGAAGTACCTGAGCCGCGTTCTCGAATTGTTCGACGAACATGGCAATGGGATGGCTCCTGCGCTCTCCTTATTAATAGGCAGCAAACGCAGCTCCGTACCTCGCGCCGCCCCCAACGCGCCGCTTGCCGCCGCTGCGTCGCAAGCCCAGGCTGCCTCTGCCCCGGTCAATCATGCGCCGGCGCCCGCTGCGTCTATGCCGACGAAATCCGCCGCGCAGAAAAACGCGCCAGTCAGCGAAGAGCCCTCCCGCGACAGTTTCGACCCGATGGCAGGAGCCAGCTCCCAGCAGGCGCCGGTACGTGCCGAACAGCGCACGGTCCAGGTCGAGGGTGCGCTCAAGCACACCAGTTACCTGAACCGCACCTTTACCTTTGAAAACTTCGTCGAAGGTAAATCCAACCAGCTCGCCCGCGCTGCGGCCTGGCAGGTAGCTGACA
Organism: Pseudomonas proteolytica; assembly: GCF_007858275.1. Classification (GTDB taxonomy): domain Bacteria; phylum Pseudomonadota; class Gammaproteobacteria; order Pseudomonadales; family Pseudomonadaceae; genus Aquipseudomonas; species Aquipseudomonas proteolytica. The sequence goes on along the minus strand of NZ_VFEV01000005.1, from coordinate 195,734 downwards.
ACCCCAAGCATGGTTACAACCCACTCTTCCTTTACGGCGGCGTTGGCTTGGGTAAGACGCACTTGATGCACGCTGTGGGTAACCACCTATTAAAGAAGAACCCGAATGCCAAGGTCGTGTACCTGCACTCGGAGCGCTTCGTGGCCGACATGGTCAAGGCGTTGCAACTCAATGCGATCAACGAATTCAAACGCTTCTATCGCTCCGTCGATGCGCTGCTGATCGATGACATTCAATTCTTCGCGCGCAAGGAACGTTCCCAGGAAGAGTTTTTCCACACGTTCAACGCCCTGCTTGAAGGTGGCCAGCAGGTCATCCTCACCAGCGATCGCTACCCCAAGGAAATCGAGGGCCTGGAAGAGCGTCTCAAATCGCGCTTCGGTTGGGGCCTGACCGTTGCGGTAGAGCCGCCGGAACTGGAAACCCGGGTTGCGATCCTGATGAAAAAGGCCGACCAGGCGAAAGTCGATCTGCCTCACGACGCCGCATTCTTCATCGCCCAGCGCATTCGCTCCAACGTGCGTGAGCTCGAAGGCGCGCTCAAGCGCGTTATCGCTCACTCGCACTTCATGGGCCGCGATATCACCATCGAGCTGATTCGCGAATCCCTCAAAGACCTGCTGGCGTTGCAAGACAAACTGGTGAGTGTGGATAACATTCAGCGCACCGTGGCTGAGTACTACAAGATCAAGATTTCCGACCTGCTGTCCAAGCGCCGCTCGCGCTCGGTAGCGCGTCCGCGTCAGGTGGCCATGGCGCTCTCCAAGGAGTTGACCAACCACAGCCTGCCGGAAATCGGCGATGTATTTGGTGGCCGCGACCACACCACGGTCTTGCACGCGTGCCGCAAGATCAACGAGCTTAAGGAATCCGACGCGGATATTCGCGAGGACTACAAGAACCTGCTGCGTACACTGACAACTTGATGAACACCAGCGCAGCTTATTAAGGCAAGGGACTAGACCATGCATTTCACCATTCAACGCGAAGCCCTGTTGAAACCCCTGCAACTGGTCGCAGGCGTCGTCGAGCGCCGACAGACCTTGCCGGTACTTTCCAACGTACTGTTGGTTGTCGAAGGCCAGCAGTTGTCGTTGACCGGTACCGACCTGGAAGTCGAACTGGTTGGTCGTGTACAGCTGGAAGAACCCGCTGAGCCCGGTGAGATCACCGTGCCTGCGCGCAAGCTGATGGACATCTGCAAAAGCCTGCCCAATGACGCGCTGATCGACATCAAGGTCGATGAGCAGAAGTTGGTGGTCAAGGCCGGGCGCAGTCGTTTCACCCTGTCGACCTTGCCGGCCAACGACTTCCCGACTGTGGAAGAAGGCCCGGGTTCGCTGACCTGCAGCCTGGAACAAAGCCGTCTGCGTCGTTTGATCGAGCGCACCAGCTTCGCCATGGCCCAGCAGGACGTGCGTTACTACCTCAACGGCATGCTGCTGGAAGTATCTGAAGGCATCATCCGCGCCGTGGCCACAGACGGTCACCGCCTGGCCATGTGCTCGATGAAGGCTGATATCGGCCAGCCGGATCGCCATCAGGTGATCGTGCCGCGCAAAGGTATCCTGGAGCTCGCGCGTCTGCTCACCGAGCCGGACGGTAACGTCAGCATCGTCCTCGGCCAGCATCACATCCGTGCGACCACTGGCGAGTTCACCTTCACCTCCAAGCTGGTAGACGGCAAGTTCCCGGATTACGAGCGTGTGCTACCCAAAGGTGGCGACAAGCTGGTGATCGGTGATCGTCAGGCGCTGCGTGAAGCGTTCAGCCGTACCGCGATCCTGTCCAACGAAAAGTACCGGGGTATTCGCCTGCAATTGGCCAACGGTCAGCTGAAAATCCAGGCCAACAACCCGGAGCAGGAAGAAGCTGAAGAAGAAATCAGCGTTGATTACAACGGCGGCTCGCTGGAGATTGGTTTCAACGTGAGCTACCTGCTTGATGTGCTGGGTGTGATGACCACTGAGCAAGTGCGTCTGATCCTGTCCGACTCCAACAGCAGCGCCCTGGTGCAAGAATCCGATAACGACGACTCGGCTTATGTTGTTATGCCGATGCGCCTGTAATCATGTTCAGCAGAAGCTAGATGTCCCTCAGTCGCGTCTCGGTCACCGCGGTGCGCAATCTGCACCCGGTGACCTTCTCCCCCTCCCCCCGCATCAATATCCTCCACGGCGCCAACGGCAGTGGCAAAACCAGCGTGCTGGAAGCCATTCACTTGTTGGGCCTTGCTCGTTCCTTTCGCAGCGCCCGCCTGCTACCGGTGATTCAGTACGAGCAATTGGCGTGCACCGTATTTGGCCAGGTTGAACTGGCGCAAGGCGGGCATAGCAGCCTGGGGATATCCCGTGATCGCCAAGGGGAGTTCCAGATCCGTATCGATGGGCAGAATGCGCGCAGTGCGGCGCAACTGGCGGAAATCCTGCCACTGCAATTGATCAACCCCGACAGCTTCCGCTTGTTGGAAGGCGCACCCAAAATTCGCCGGCAGTTCCTCGATTGGGGAGTGTTCCACGTGGAACCGAGGTTCATGGCCACTTGGCAGCGCCTGCAGAAGGCCCTGCGGCAGCGGAACTCATGGCTGCGGCATGGTACACTTGACGCCGCTTCGCAAGCGGCCTGGGACCGTGAACTGTGCCTGGCCAGCGACGAAATAGATGAATACCGCCGCACCTATATCAAAGCCTTGAAACCAGTCTTTGAACAGACCTTGAGTGAGTTGCTGGAACTCGAGGGGCTGACGCTGAGCTACTACCGTGGTTGGGACAAAGAGCGTGACTTGAGTGCAGTACTCGCCACCTCTTTGCAACGGGACCAGCAAATTGGCCACACCCAGGCAGGACCGCAACGCGCTGATTTGCGCCTTAGATTAGGTGCTCATAACGCCGCGGATATCTTGTCCCGTGGTCAGCAGAAGCTAGTGGTCTGCGCGCTGCGTATCGCCCAGGGGCACTTGGTTAGCCAGGCCCGACGCGGTCAATGTATTTATCTGGTGGATGATTTGCCGTCCGAACTGGACGAGCAACACCGCCGCGCGCTATGCCGCTTGTTGGAAGACTTACGCTGCCAGGTATTTATTACCTGTGTAGACCACGAATTATTGAGGGAAGGCTGGCAGACGGAAACGCCAGTCGCTTTGTTCCACGTGGAACAAGGCCGTATCACCCAGACCCACGACCATCGGGAGTGAAGGCATGAGCGAAGAAAACACGTACGACTCGACCAGCATTAAAGTGCTGAAAGGTTTGGATGCCGTACGCAAACGTCCCGGTATGTACATTGGCGACACCGATGATGGTAGCGGTCTGCACCACATGGTGTTCGAGGTGGTCGACAACTCCATCGACGAAGCTCTCGCCGGCCATTGTGACGACATCAGCATCATCATCCACCCGGACGAATCCATCACCGTGCGTGACAACGGTCGCGGCATTCCGGTAGATGTGCATAAAGAAGAAGGCGTATCGGCGGCAGAGGTCATCATGACTGTGCTCCACGCCGGCGGTAAGTTCGACGACAACTCCTATAAAGTATCCGGCGGTTTGCACGGTGTAGGCGTGTCGGTAGTAAACGCCCTGTCAGAAGAGTTGATCCTGACCGTTCGCCGTAGCGGCAAGATCTGGGAACAGACTTACGTGCATGGCGTACCTCAGGCACCCATGGCGATCGTCGGTGACAGCGAAACCACCGGCACCCAGATTCACTTCAAGCCTTCGGCTGACACCTTCAAGAATATTCACTTCAGCTGGGACATCCTGGCCAAGCGGATTCGTGAACTGTCGTTCCTCAACTCCGGTGTGGGTATCGTCCTCAAGGACGAACGCAGCGGCAAGGAAGAGCTGTTCAAGTACGAAGGTGGTCTGCGTGCATTCGTTGAATACCTGAACACCAACAAGACTGCGGTCAACCAGGTGTTCCACTTCAACATCCAGCGTGAAGACGGCATCGGCGTGGAAATCGCCCTGCAATGGAACGACAGCTTCAACGAGAACCTGTTGTGCTTCACCAACAACATTCCCCAGCGCGACGGCGGTACTCACTTGGTGGGTTTCCGTTCTGCACTGACGCGCAACCTGAACACCTACATCGAAGCCGAAGGCCTGGCCAAGAAGCACAAGGTCGCCACCACCGGTGACGATGCCCGTGAAGGCCTGACTGCGATTATTTCGGTCAAGGTCCCGGATCCCAAGTTCAGCTCCCAGACCAAAGACAAGCTGGTTTCTTCTGAAGTGAAGACCGCTGTTGAACAGGAAATGGGCAAGTATTTCTCCGACTTCCTGTTGGAAAACCCTAACGAAGCCAAGTTGGTCGTCGGCAAGATGATCGATGCGGCACGGGCTCGTGAAGCGGCGCGTAAAGCCCGTGAAATGACGCGTCGTAAAGGTGCGCTGGATATCGCTGGCTTGCCGGGCAAACTGGCGGACTGCCAGGAGAAGGACCCTGCCCTCTCCGAACTGTACCTGGTGGAAGGTGACTCTGCTGGCGGTTCCGCCAAGCAGGGTCGTAACCGCCGCACCCAGGCGATCCTGCCGTTGAAGGGTAAGATCCTCAACGTCGAGAAAGCCCGTTTCGACAAGATGATTTCCTCCCAGGAAGTCGGCACCTTGATCACCGCCCTGGGCTGTGGCATTGGTCGCGACGAGTACAACATCGACAAGTTGCGCTATCACAACATCATCATCATGACCGATGCTGACGTCGACGGTTCGCACATCCGTACCCTGCTGCTGACCTTCTTCTTCCGTCAGTTGCCGGAGTTGATCGAGCGTGGCTACATCTATATCGCCCAGCCACCGTTGTACAAAGTGAAAAAGGGCAAGCAAGAGCAATACATCAAAGACGACGACGCCATGGAAGAGTACATGACGCAGTCGGCCCTGGAAGATGCCGGCCTGCACTTGAACGATGAAGCCCCGGGGATCTCCGGTGAGGCGCTGGAGCGTCTGGTAAACGACTTCCGGATGGTGATGAAGACCCTCAAGCGTTTGTCGCGCCTGTACCCTCAGGAGCTGACCGAACACTTCATCTACCTGCCAGCCGTCAGCCTGGAACAGTTGGGCGATCACGCAGCGATGCAGGATTGGCTGGCCCAGTACGAAGTTCGCCTGCGCACCGTTGAGAAGTCTGGCCTGGTTTACAAAGCCAGCCTGCGTGAAGACCGTGAACGTAACGTTTGGCTGCCAGAGGTCGAACTGATCTCCCACGGCCTGTCGAACTACGTCACCTTCAACCGTGACTTCTTCGGCAGCAACGACTACAAGACCGTGGTTACCCTGGGCGCGCAACTGAGCACCCTGCTGGACGACGGCGCTTATATTCAGCGTGGCGAACGCAAGAAGCAGGTCAAGGAGTTCAAGGAAGCACTGGACTGGTTGATGGCGGAAAGCACCAAGCGCCATACCATCCAGCGATACAAAGGTCTGGGCGAAATGAACCCGGATCAACTGTGGGAAACCACCATGGACCCAGCGCAGCGTCGCATGCTGCGTGTGACCATCGAAGACGCCATTGGCGCGGACCAGATCTTCAACACCCTGATGGGTGACGCGGTCGAGCCACGTCGTGACTTCATCGAGAGCAATGCCTTGGCAGTGTCCAACCTGGACTTCTGATAACGCATTTGCGAAACAAAAAGGCCAACGTTTAACGTTGGCCTTTTTTATTGCGCATTTTTAAATGCTCCACGTGGAACATCTGTTATGCCGTAGCGGCAGTCACGCTCTCCAAACGATAGCCGTAGCCGTAGATGGTCAGCAGCTGCCAGCCTCGTTCCGGCGTCAGCCCAAGCTTGTTTCGTAGGCGATAAATATGGGTATCCAAGGGCCGTGAAGACACCATTTCTTCATGGGTCCAGAACCGCTCATAGAGATATTCCCGTGACAGCGGCCGCGCCAGGTTGGCGAACAGGCAGCGTGCCAGGCGGTACTCCCTTTCGGTCAGGTTGATCGGATCACCGGCGCGGCTGACGGTCAGCTCGGCATCGTCGAAAGTCAGGTCGTTGAAAACCAGCACTTCCGAGGCAGCCGATTTCTGCAGGCCGTGACGGCGCAGGACGGCACTGACCCGTGCCTTCAGCTCGTTGGGACGAAACGGCTTGCTGACATAGTCATCTGCACCGCTGTTCAGGGCCTGGACGATATCGCTCTCGGCGTCGCGGCTGGTAAGCATGATCACCGGAGGCGGCGCCTCCATGTGCTCACGGGTCCAGCGCAGGATCGCGATACCGCTCAGGTCCGGCAATTGCCAGTCGAGTACCAGCAAGTCGAAGGTTTCTCGGCGCAGTTGGCGCAGCAAGTCTTCGCCACGCTCGAAGCAATGCAGCGTCCATGGCTGCTCCGAGGCACTTGGGATTTGTCGCAGAGTCTGTTCCACCCGCCGCAATTCGGCAGGTTCGTCATCCAGTATCGCGACACGCATGGCAGGGTCCTTTCTTTTTGAAGAGTGTTGCAGCGGTTGAAGAGAACATTGGTTCGCCGTTGAATCTGAACAATTATGGCCAGTTTCTCAAGCTCCCTGCATCTCTCGGTACGCTGATATCAAATAGCCCTAAGGCCGTTAAACATCGCGTACCCAGCTGGAAAGATACCGGCTCAAGCCCCTCAGGAAAAGGATCAATGGCAATCAGGTTTTATGCGCTGTCGGGACAGGTGAGTCTTGTGCAGAAGGTCAGAGTGTGGGGAAAGATGTTAGTGCTGGTTGCGGCAACAGGTTTTGGCACGGAAATGGTGGATGCGTGTAGCCCGGCGCCGTCTGCCCCCCTTAACGAAATGTCGGTGTATGCCGAATCGGTAGACGGCCTTGGTTACGCCGGACTCAGGGAAGTTGATGCACCCAATGCCTTTCAACACGGTAGCGTGCTCGACCAGGACCAACGGTGGATCTTCTAAATCTGAACAAATGTTGCGCTGCGCCCCTGTGCACCACTCTTGTAGGTAAATTCTCTTTCGCTGAGTGACACATGGAGGGCGTGCGCGGGAAGCGCTCTCGATACACGGACGTATCATCTGTAGTCCGCGGTTCGCTACGGGCTGCTGTCGGAGGGATGTGAGGGACAGTATTTCTTCGATGTACATCCGGTTCGGCCTCGTCGATCCGGCAGACACAGGGATGTGTCACCTTTCCGAGCACCTCATCCCTGCCACTACGGCTATCGAGTTCGATGCGTCATCGGGTATCGTAGGCGAGATTCAAGGTCCTGCCGCGGCAAGACGCTTTCTGAACGTACAGTCTGACGGACCTTTAGAACTAGAACCTTGATGAGCGCCATGACCCTCTTTCCTCGCCGCTATTCCCTTTCCTCTCTATTCGGTTCAAGCCTGGCCCTGGCGCTTGTGATCAACAGCCCACACGTTCTAGCCAAGCCTGCCCCTGTGCGTGCGCCCTACATAGATGACAACCTGATGTGCCGGGCACAGCCGCTGCCGGCAGTCGTGCAGCACCTGACCGGTGAAGCCTGGAAGCTCGATGCCAAGGGACGCCCCAGCGTGTTGGAAGAAGGCATGCTGATTGATGAGCAGGAAAGCGTAAAAACCTCGCCCTCGGCGTTTGTCAGCTTGTTGCTGGGTGACGGCTCGCGGGTTGTCCTGCCCTCCAGCTCCGAGGTGCGTCTGCACTTGGTGGAAGAACAGGCGATTCCCCAGGTGATCCTGCAACAAGGGCAAGTGGAAGCCTACGTACTCAAGCGCGCCAGTGACTATGACCGTTTTCAGATCGTGACCCCGGTGGGCGTACTTGGCGTGCGCGGGACGCATTTCCGTGTGCGTAATGACGATCAGCAATCGGTTGTCGAAGTGCTCAACGGCCAGGTGGCCGCCAGCCGCAGCGAGTCGCAACCGCAGGGCAAACAGCTCAAGAAAAAACCGCAGACGGGTCCGGTGGACGGTGAGCTGAAGGTTGGCGCTCGACAAGGGTTGTTGCTCAAGACGCAGGGCGAGTTGAAGACGGTCGACTTATTGCCTGCTCCGCGCCTGATGGGCCAGGACGGCCAGAAAGGCGATGCGCCGGTCTGGACATTGATCCTGCACCCGCAACCGGGGGCCCAGCGCTACCGTGCGCAGGTGGCTACCGATAAAACCTTCATGAACATCAAGCAGGAAAACTTCTCCAGTGAACCGCGCTTGAGCTTCACTGGACTCAAGGCCTCGTTCTATCACGTGCGCGTGTCGGCCTTTGATGACCAGGGACTGGAAGGAGAAACAGGTGTTTATGACATCTTCTATTACCCACCTGCCACCCGTGTGCAGTAGCACCGCGGTGTTGGGACGGTGAAGTGGTGGCGCCGGGCTGAACAACGTCAGCCGAGCCAGGCCCAGCGCCTGTTCAATGGGCTGGTCAGGGAATGGCTGTGGATCAGCCTGCTCCTGCTGCCGATGACGGCCTTGTTGTCCCTGAGCCCTGGCCTGTCCCTGAATAACCTGTTGTACGACAGCTTGCGGCGCATGGCGCCGTTGCAGGTGGACCCGCGCATCCTGTTGGTGAGCATTGATGACATGAGCCTCAGGGAGCTTGGCCAATGGCCTTGGTCGCGGCGTCTGCATGCCGACCTGATCGACCAATTGAGTGCCGCCAAACCTGCCGGGATCCTGCTCGATGTGATCTTCAGCGAACCGGCACGCGAGCCGGCCAATGATCAGCGCCTGGCCCAGGCGATCTGCAAGGCCGGCAATGTGCTGCTGCCGTTGATTCGCGAAGGCACGCCGCGCTTGGGGCAACCCCTCACGCAAATCCTCCCCGTGCTGCCACTGCGCGACTGTGCCAGGGCGGTGGGTCATATCAACGTGGAAGCGGACAGCGACGGTATTGTGCGCAGCCTCTATTTGCGTGAAGGGCCGCCGGGGCAACTGGTCCCGCAGTTGGCGTGGCTGGCCTTCGAACTGACCGGCCAACAGGCCGACATGCCGGGGCTGCCAGCGTCTTCGGAAACCAGTGATTGGCAACGGGACAATGCCATCCGCATTCCATTTATCGCCGCCGATAACGGCTTTCCCAGCGTGCCCTATGTCAGCGTGCTGCGCGGTGAAGTCCCGGCCCAACTGTTGCGCGATCGGATCATCCTGGTGGGAGCCACCGCGCCAGGCATGGGCGATCGCTACGTGACACCGCTTTCGGCCAGCGTTGGCACGACCCCAGGTGTCGAGATCCAGGCCAATATTCTCAACGGCCTGCTGCAAGGGCGCAGCATTACCGTGTTGCCTGGCTGGCTGGCCACGCTGCTGTCTACCTCGCTGGTGGCATTGCTGCTGGGCCTGCTGCTGTTGCGCCCGCGTTATGCCCTGTGGCTGAGCCTGGGTTGTATGGTGGGTGCCCTCCTCGCTTCCTGGGGCTTGTTGCGCCTGGGGCTCTGGTGGTCGCCAGCAGCCACGTTGGTCGGCATGTTGCTCGGCTATCTGATCTGGAACTGGCGTCGCCTGAGCGTAATCCTGGCCTATTTCGGCTGGGAGTTGGCGCGCCTAGACAGTGAGCCCAAGGTGCTGCCGGAACGCCGTCGTGCCGCCGTCAGCAAGGGCGATGTATTGCAGGGCCGTATCGTGGCCCTGGAGCAAGCGGTCAGCCGCACCCGCGACACCCGGCGTTTTATGGCCGACGGCCTGGAGTGCCTGCCGGTCGCGACCCTGATTACCGATCCCACGGGCGAAATCCTGCTGGCCAATCGCATCGCCCGGGATGTATTTGGCAACGAGCTGATTACCGAGAACCTGCTACAGCAACTCAAGGCATTGGGCTACCCGCCCTTGCAAGGCGGGGTGAGCACGCCGCTGTCAGCCCTGGAAATCGTCGAGTTCCGCGACACCCAGCAACGCAGCCTGCGCCTGGAGTTGGCACCGTTGTTACCGGTCGACGGTGATGTGGCGTTGGGTTGGCTGCTGAGCCTGACTGACCTGAGTATCGAACGTGACGCCCAACAGCAACGTGAAACCCTGCTGCGCTTCCTCTCCCATGATCTGCGGGCGCCCCACTCAGCCATTCTGGCGTTGTTGGATGTGCAGCGACATGAGGCCTCTGACGTCTGGCAGGTATTTACCCAGATCGAACAGCAAGTGCGGCGGGCATTGAGTTTGACCGAGTCGTTCGTTCAATTGGCCAAGGCCGAGTCCGACGGCTACCAGTTTGAGCCCAGCCTGTTTGCCATGCTGGTGCTCGATGCGTTTGACCAGGTAGCGCTGCTGGCCCAACTGAAAAAGATCCAATTGGTCCACGACCTGGACGAGGCGGGTGAGGACATGGTCCTGGCGGATCAATCCCTACTGACCCGAGCCTTGTTCAACCTGATGGAGAATGCGATCAAGTACAGCCCATCCGGCACCACAGTGACGGTGCGACTCGAACGCAAAGGCCAATGGTTGGCCTGTCATATCCAGGACCAGGGGCCCGGCATCGCGGCCCAGGAGCTTCCCGAACTGTTCAGCCAATACCGACGTTTTGCTTCGGCCCAGGGCAGCGAAGGCCTTGGGTTGGGCCTGACCATGGTCAAGGCGGTCATGGACCGCCATGGGGGCCGGATCGAGTGTGCGAGTGAGGTCGGGCAAGGCACGGTTTTCAGCCTGCAGTTGCCGTTGTGGGAAGAGTAAACAGCTGTGCATAAAAAACCGGCCGCAAGGGCCGGTCTTCAACGGTCGAAAAAACTTATGCACGTTTTTCGGTGTTTTATTAGCTTAAGAAATATGTAATCAAATCATAAGCCTATAAGCCAAAAACTGCTTTTCGCCAACAAACCGTACACAGGTTATCCACAGAACGTCAGATCACCGCGCGGTCTTCGGCAACCGGCAGTGGCGGCAGCGAACCCATGGCCCGTTGCTGCGCTTCATTCCAGGCTGCAGCGCGGTCATTGAGCGCGGCAATTGCACGCGGTCCTTCCCCTTCGGCATACATCGGCTCGCCGATCACCACAGTGATGGTGCCCTTGCGCTTGGCCCAGCCTTCCTTGGGCCAGAACTTGCCGGCATTGTGGGCAATCGGCAGCACCGGCAGATTGGCGTTGACCGCCAGTGCCGTACCGCCCCGGGAGAACTTGCCGACCGTGCCAAAGGGAACGCGGGTGCCCTCAGGGAAGATCAGGACCCAAACGCCGTCCTTGAGCAGTTCGTCACCTTTCTTGGCCACATGCTTGAGCGCGGCCTTGGGGTTGTCGCGGTCGATGGCAATCGGGCGCAGCATGGCCATGGCCCAACCAAAGAACGGTACGAACAGCAACTCACGCTTGAGCACCTGGCTCAGGGGCGAGAAGTAGGCAGAAAGAAAAAACGTCTCCCAGGTGCTCTGGTGGTTCGACAGGATCACGCACGGCTGGTCCGGGACATTCTCGGCGCCCTTGACCTCGAAACGGATGCCCAGGAACACCTTGGTCAGCCACAACGCGCAGCGGCACCAATAGACGTTGATAAAGCGATAGCGCGCCTTGAATGGCAAAAAGGGCGCAATAAAAAAGCTCAGGGTGCACCAGAGAAACGAACTGGTGCCCAGCAGCAGGTAAAAGAAGAAGGTTCTGATGGCCTGCAAAATCGACATGGCAGCATTTACCGTTGCGGGACAACGCCCGCCTGTTAAAAGTGCACTCCCGAACAATCCTTGGTCAGGAAGTCGAGGGCGACTAGTTGTTGATAAGTTCTGCGGCAACCGCCGCCAGATCGTCAAAAATCAAGGTGCCTACCGGCAGGTTTTTCGCCTGGGTCTTTTCGCCTTTTCCGGTCTTTACCAAAACTGGCTGAGAGTCGACGGCTTTGGCCGCCTCCAGGTCACCGAGACTGTCCCCGACGAACCATATCCCAGCCAGGGGCACCTTGTAATGTTCTGAAATGATTTTCAACATGCCAGGCTTGGGTTTGCGGCAATCGCAGCCCTCGTCCGGCCCGTGGGGGCAATACACCACCAGCCCCACCTCACCGCCCTGCTCTGCCACCAACGTGCGCAAGCGCGCGTGCATGGCGTCCAGGGTGGCGATGTCGTAGTAGCCGCGGGCGATGCCGGACTGGTTGGTAGCAATGGCTACCGTCCAGCCGGCCTTGCTCAACTGCGCGATGGCCTCGATCGAGCCGGGCAGCGGGATCCACTCCTCTACCGACTTGATGTAAGCGTCGGAGTCGTAGTTGATCACCCCGTCCCGATCGAGAATCAGCAGTTTCAACATGATCAGCTCAGCGTCGAAATGTCAGCGATGTTGACGAACAAACCGCGCAGACGCGCCAGCATGGCGTAGCGGTTTTTCCGCACGCCAGCATCTTCGGCATTGATCATCACCGCTTCGAAGAACGCATCCACCGGCTCACGCAAGGTGGCCAGGCGCGCCAGTGCTTCGGCGTAGTTGCGCTCGGCGATCAGCGGTTTCACTGCGTTTTCTGCCTTGGCGATAGCCGAGTTCAGCGAGAACTCCTTGGCATCGGCAAACAGGCCAGGATCGACGTCGCCGGTGCCCAGGCCTTCGGCCTTGCTCAGCAGGTTCGACACGCGCTTGTTCACGGCGGCCAGGGCATCGGCTTCCGGCAGCTTGCGGAAGGCCTGTACGGCCTGCACACGTTGGTCGAAGTCCAGTGCCGAACCCGGTTGCAGGGCACGCACCGACAGGTAGACGGAAACGTCCACGCCTTCGTCTTCGTAGCGCGCACGCAGGCGGTCGAACACGAACTCCAGCACTTGCTCGGCCAAACCGGCTTGCTTGACCTTGGCGCCGAACTGACCAACTGCAAACACCACGGCCTGGGTCAGGTCCAGGTCCAGCTTCTTGTCGATCAGGATGCGCAGCACGCCCAGGGCCGCACGGCGCAGGGCATACGGGTCTTTGCTGCCGGTGGGCAACATGCCGATACCGAAGATCCCCACCAGGGTGTCCAGCTTGTCAGCGATGGCTACGGCCGCGCCGGTCAGGGTGGTCGGCAGTTCGGCGCCAGCACCGCGGGGCATGTACTGCTCGTTCAAGGCCAGGGCGACGTCTTCAGGCTCGCCGTCATTGAGCGCGTAGTAGTAACCGGCAACACCTTGCATTTCCGGGAACTCGCCGACCATCTCGGTGGCCAGGTCGCATTTGCACAACAGGCCAGCGCGGGCGGCCAAGGCCGCATCGCCGCCAATACGTGGCGCGATGTAGGCCGCCAGCTTGGAAACCCGCACAGCCTTGTCGTAGACGCTGCCAAGTTTTTCTTGGAACACCACGTTCTGCAGGCGCAGGTTGAAGTCTTCGAGCTTCTGCTTCTTGTCTTGCTTGAAGAAGAACTCGGCATCGGTCAGGCGCGGGCGTACGACTTTTTCGTTACCAGCGATGATCTGCTGCGGGTCCTTGCTTTCGATGTTGGCCACGGTGATAAAGCGCGGCAGCAATTTGCCGTCCACATCCAGCAGGCAGAAGTACTTCTGGTTGTCCTGCATGGTGGTGATCAAGGCTTCTTGTGGCACATCGAGGAAGCGCTCTTCGAACGAGCACACCAGCGGCACCGGCCACTCGACCAGCGCGGTTACTTCGTCGAGCAGGCTTGGTGGCACGATGGCGGTGCCTTCCTGCAAACGAGCCAGCTCTTCGGTGCGCTTGCTGATCAGCTCGCGACGCTCGTTGGCATCCGCCAGCACATAGGCTGCACGCAGGTCTTCGAGGTAGCTGGCCGGCGAACCGATGCGCACGTTTTGCGGGTGGTGGAAGCGATGGCCACGGGAGTCGCGGCCGGCCTTCTGGGCGAGGATGGTGCAATCGATGACTTGATCACCGAGCAGCATTACCAACCATTGGGTCGGACGAACGAACTCTTCCTTGCGTGCGCCCCAGCGCATGCGCTTGGGGATCGGCAGGTCGTTCAGCGAATCTTCAACGATGGTCGGCAGCAGGCTGGCAGTCGGCTTGCCGGTGATGACCTGGCTGAAACGCAGTTTCGGGCCACTTTGGTCGATCTCGCTCAGCTCGACGCCGCACTTCTTGGCAAAACCCAGGGCGGCCTGGGTCGGGTTGCCTTCGGCATCGAAAGCGGCCTGGCGTGGCGGGCCGTCGAGGTTGATGTTGCGGTCCGGCTGCTGGGTTTGCAGCGCGGTCAGCAACACCGCCAGGCGACGTGGCGCGGCGTAGACCTTCTTGGCTTCAAACTTCAGGCCGGCAGTCTGCAGGCCTTTTTCGATACCGGCCAGAAATGCGTCGGCCAGGGTGTTGAGGGCCTTGGGTGGCAGCTCTTCGGTGCCCAGTTCAACCAGGAAATCTTGAGCACTCATTGTGCAGCCTCCAGCTTAGCCAACACTTCATCACGCAAATCCGGGGTGGCCATCGGGAAGCCCAGCTTGGCGCGAGCCAGCAGGTAGGCTTGGGCGACGGAACGCGCCAGGGTGCGTACACGCAGGATGTATTGCTGGCGCGCGGTTACCGAGATGGCACGGCGAGCGTCCAGCAGGTTGAAGGTATGGGATGCCTTCAGGACCATTTCATAGCTCGGCAACGGCAGCGGCTGATCCAGTTCGATCAGGCGCTTGGCTTCGCTTTCATAGAAGTCGAACAGTTCGAACAGCTTCTCGACGTTGGCGTGTTCGAAGTTGTAGGTCGACTGCTCCACTTCGTTCTGGTGGAACACATCGCCATAAGTCACTTTGCCGAACGGGCCGTCAGCCCATACCAGGTCGTAGACCGAGTCCACGCCCTGCAGGTACATGGCCAGGCGTTCCAGGCCGTAGGTGATCTCGCCGGTCACCGGGTAGCACTCGATGCCGCCCGCTTGCTGGAAGTAAGTGAACTGCGTCACTTCCATGCCGTTGAGCCAGACTTCCCAGCCCAGGCCCCAGGCGCCCAGGGTTGGCGACTCCCAGTTGTCTTCGACGAAACGGATATCGTGGACCAGCGGGTCCAGGCCGACATGTTTCAGCGAGCCCAGGTACAGCTCCTGGAAGTTGTCCGGGTTTGGCTTGAGGACGACCTGGAACTGATAGTAGTGCTGCAGGCGGTTGGGGTTTTCGCCGTAGCGGCCGTCAGTCGGGCGACGACTGGGCTGCACATAAGCGGCGTTCCAGGTTTCCGGGCCGATGGCCCGCAGGAATGTTGCGGTGTGGAAAGTGCCGGCGCCTACTTCCATATCGTAGGGCTGAAGTACCACACAACCTTGCTCGGCCCAGTATTGCTGGAGGGCGAGGATCAAGTCTTGGAAGGTACGCACGGCTGGCGTAGGCTGGCTCACAAAATTCACCTGTTACTTGGGCTGCGATTTAAAGGGCGGCAGTATACCCGATTCGGCCTTGCCACCACTCCCTGGAGCCTTATGCCACGCTGCTTTTGGTGTTCTGAAGATCCGCTGTACATGGCTTATCACGATCAGGAGTGGGGAACGCCGCTGCGCGATGCGCAGGGTTTGTTCGAGTTGCTTTTGCTCGAAGGGTTCCAGGCGGGCCTGTCCTGGATCACCGTTTTACGCAAACGCGAGCATTATCGAAAGGTCTTGTTCGGTTTTGATCCCCAGCGCCTGGCGCAGTTGAGTGATGCCGAGATCGAGCAGTTGATGCTCGACCCAGGCATCGTGCGCAACCGCTTGAAACTCAATGCCACCCGGCGCAATGCCGCCGCCTGGCTGGCGCTGGAGGACCCGGTGGGGTTGCTCTGGGGGTTTGTCGGCGGCGCGCCCAAGGTCAATCATTTCAAGGATCGCAGCCAGGTTCCGGCGATTACGCCAGAGGCCGAAGCCATGAGCAAAGCGCTCAAGAAAGCCGGCTTCACGTTCGTCGGGCCGACCATCTGCTATGCGTTCATGCAGGCCTCGGGCATGGTCATGGACCACACTCAGGATTGCGACCGTTACGCGGACTTGGTCAACGCCGGGTAGAATGGCGCACTTTGCGCACCGCACAACATCAGGAGTGACCTGTGGAAAAGTTAAAAGGCGCCTTGCTGGTAGGCGCTCTGCGATTGTTTGCCCTGCTGCCCTGGCGCGCCGTCCAGGCGGTGGGTACGGCCATTGGCTGGATCATGTGGAAAACCCCCAACCGCTCCCGCGATACGGTGCGGATCAACCTCTCCAAGTGTTTCCCCGACATGGACCCGATCGAGCGTGAGCGCCTGGTCGGCCAAAGCCTGATGGACATCGGCAAGTCCCTGACCGAAAGCGCCTGCGCCTGGATCTGGCCGGCCCAGCGTTCCATCGACCTGGTGCGCGAAGTCGAAGGCCTGGAAGTGCTGCAGCAAGCCCTGGCCTCAGGCAAAGGCGTGGTAGGCATCACCAGCCACCTGGGCAACTGGGAAGTGTTGAACCACTTCTATTGCAGCCAGTGCAAACCGATCATTTTCTACCGCCCGCCCAAGCTCAAGGCGGTGGATGACCTGCTGCGCAAGCAACGCGTGCAGTTGGGCAACCGGGTGGCGGCCTCCACCAAAGAAGGCATCCTCAGTGTCATCAAGGAAGTGCGCAAGGGCGGCCAGGTGGGGATTCCCGCTGACCCGGAGCCGGCAGAGTCGGCCGGGATCTTCGTGCCGTTCTTCGCCACCCAGGCGCTGACCAGCAAGTTCGTGCCGAACATGCTCGCCGGTCACAAGGCGGTCGGGGTATTCCTTCATGCCCTGCGGCTGCCGGATGGCTCGGGCTACAAAGTGATTTTGGAAGCGGCGCCGGAAGATATGTACAGCACCGACACGGCCACGTCCTGCGCGGCGATGAGCAAGGTGGTGGAGCGTTATGTGGGCGCTTACCCGAGCCAGTACATGTGGAGCATGAAGCGCTTCAAGAAACGCCCGCCGGGCGAGGCGCGGTGGTACTGATTCGCGACTGATTCAAGGTCGATGCGAAACCAATGTGGGAGCGGGCTTGCTCGCGAATGCGGTGTATCAGCTACACATTCAGTGGCTGAGACTCCGCATTCGCGAGCAAGCCCGCTCCCACAGTTGTGATCTCCATTCAGGCTTGGCGGTCGAGTTTTTTCAGGAACACCGTCATCTCTTTTTCGGCCTGCTTGTCGCCATGGGCCTGGGCCGCTGCAATCCCCTGCTCCCACGCCTGCCGTGCCGCGTCTTTATCGCCCAGCGCAGCATGCGCCTTGCCCAACAGCTTCCACGCTGCTGAATACTTCGGATCAAAGCCGACGCACTTGCTTAAATGCTCGGCCGCCTTGGCGTTGTCTTTCAGGTCCAGATAACCCTTGCCCAAACCAAAGCGCAGCAGCGAGTTATCCACACCCTTGGCGAGCATTTTTTCCAGGGATTCGAGCATTTCAATCACTCCACTTGATCAGAAGAAGCTCAACCCCACGTGGAACAGTTTCTCCACATCGCGGATATGTTTTTTATCCACCAGGAACAGAATCACATGGTCCCCCGTGGCGATCACCGTGTCGTCGTGGGCGATGATCACTTCTTCATCCCGAATGATCGCGCCAATGGTAGTGCCCGGTGGCAAGCCAATATCGCGGATCGCCCGGCCGATCACCTTGCTCGACTTGGAGTCACCGTGGGCAATCGCCTCGATGGCTTCCGCCGCGCCCCGGCGCAGTGAGTGCACGCTGACGATATCGCCGCGCCGCACGTGGGCCAGCAACGTGCCGATGGTGGCCAATTGCGGACTGATGGCAATGTCGATGTCGCCGCCCTGGATCAGGTCCACATAGGCCGGGTTATTGATGATCGTCATGACCTTCTTCGCCCCCAGCCGCTTGGCCAGCAGCGACGACATGATATTGGCCTCGTCGTCGTTGGTCAGGGCCAGGAAGATATCGGCGTCGGCGATGTTCTCTTCCATCAGCAGGTCACGATCCGAAGCGCTGCCTTGCAGTACCACGGTGCTGTCGAGGGTGTCGGACAAATGCCGGCAGCGTGCCGGGCTCATCTCGATGATCTTCACCTGGTAGCGGCTTTCGATAGCCTCGGCCAGGCGCTCGCCGATCTGCCCGCCGCCGGCGATGACGATGCGTTTGTAGCTCTCGTCGAGCCGGCGCATTTCGCTCATCACTGCGCGAATGTTGGCCTTGGCGGCGATGAAGAACACTTCGTCGTCGGCTTCGATCACTGTGTCGCCCTGGGGCAGGATCGGCCGGTCGCGGCGGAAAATCGCGGCCACGCGGGTTTCCACATTCGGCATGTGTTCGCGCAGCTGACGCAGTTGCTGGCCCACCAGAGGCCCACCGTAGTAGGCCTTGACCGCCACCAGTTGCGCCTTGCCTTCGGCGAAGTCGATCACCTGCAGTGCACCGGGGATTTCGATCAGGCGCTTGATGTAGTGGGTGACCACCTGCTCCGGGCTGATCAGCACGTCCACCGGAATCGCGTCGTTGTCGAACAGCCCGGCGCGGGTCAGGTAGGCCGCTTCACGCACTCGGGCGATCTTGGTCGGGGTGTGGAACAGGGTGTGGGCGACCTGGCAGGCGACCATATTGGTCTCGTCGCTATTGGTCACCGCCACCAGCATATCGGCGTCGTCGGCGCCGGCCTGGCGCAGCACGGTGGGGAACGAGGCACGGCCCTGGACCGTCCGGATATCCAGGCGATCTCCCAGGCCACGCAGGCGTTCGGCGTCGGTGTCGACCACGGTAATGTCGTTGGCTTCACTGGCCAAATGCTCGGCCAGCGTACCGCCGACCTGCCCTGCGCCAAGGATGATGATCTTCATCCGGTCACTCCCTTAAAAACCATTCAACCGCGTGCAGCGGCAATCTTGATCAGCTTGGCGTAATAGAAGCCATCGTGCCCGCCTTCCTGCGCCAGTAGCTGGCGGCCATGGGGCTGCTTGATGCCGGCCGTGGTGGCAATGTCCAACTCCCGCGCGCCGCTGGTGCGGGCAAGGAAGGCTTGGATCACTTCGGTATTCTCGGTGGGCAATGTCGAGCAGGTGGCGTAGAGCAGGATGCCACCGACTTCCAGTGTCGGCCACAGCGCGTCCAATAGCTCGCCTTGCAGCACAGCCAGGGCGGCGATGTCGTCGGGTTGGCGGGTCAGTTTGATATCCGGGTGGCGGCGGATCACCCCGGTGGCAGAGCACGGTGCGTCGAGCAGGATGCGCTGGAACGGTTTGCCATCCCACCAGGTGGCGGTGTCGCGACCGTCGGCGGCAATCAACTCAGCTTCCAGGCCCAGGCGTGCGAGGTTTTCGCGCACCCGCACCAGGCGCTTGGCTTCCAGATCCACGGCCACCACGCCGGCCAGGTTGGGCTGGACTTCCATGATGTGGCAGGTCTTGCCACCAGGCGCGCAGCAGGCGTCCAGCACCCGTTGGCCGGGCGCCAGGTCGAGCAGGTCGGCGGCCAGTTGCGCGGCTTCGTCCTGCACGCTGATCCAGCCTTCGGCAAAGCCTGGCAGGCTGCGTACATCGCCAGCCGTTTCGAGGACGATACCGTCCTGGCTGTACACACAGGCGCTGGCGTTGATGCCGGCATCTGCCAGCAGCGTGAGATAGGCATCGCGGCTGTTGTGGCGGCGATTGACCCGCAGAATCATCGGCGGGTGCGCATTGTTGGCGGCGCAGATGGCTTCCCACTGCTGGGGCCAGAACGCCTTGAGGGATTTTTGCAGCCAGCGCGGGTGTGCGGTGCGCACTACCGGGTCGTGTTCCAGCTCGGCCAGCAATGCCTCGCTTTCGCGCTGGGCGCGGCGCAGCACGGCGTTGAGCAAGGCCTTGGCCCAGGGTTTTTTCAGCTTGTCGGCGCAGCCCACGGTTTCGCCGATGGCGGCGTGGGCCGGCACGCGGCTGTAGAGCAACTGGTAAAGCCCCACCAGCAGCAGCGCCTCGACGTCGGCATCGGCTGCCTTGAACGGCTTTTGCAGCAACTTGGCCGCCAGCGCCGATAGACGCGGCTGCCAGCGCGCGGTACCAAATGCCAGGTCCTGGGTGAAGCCGCGATCACGGTCTTCGACCTTATCCAGTTGCACCGGCAACGAGCTGTTCAGGGAAGCCTTGCCATTGAGCACGGCGGCCAGGGCCTTGGCGGCGGCCAAACGCGGGTTCATCAAGCGTCCACTCCGAGGATGATGCCGGGGGCAAATTTCTCACGACGGCTATTGAACAAATCGCTGAAGTTCAGCGCCTTGCCACCGGGTAATTGCAGACGGGTCAGACACAAGGCCTGCTCCCCGCACGCTACCAACAGGCCTTCCTTGCTGGCACCGATGATTTCACCGGGGGCGCCGTGGCCTTCGGCCAGGTTGGCGGCGAGGACTTTCAAGGCTTCGCCATTGAGGGTGCTGTGGCAGATCGGCCATGGGTTGAACGCCCGTACCAGGCGTTCCAGCTCCACGGCCGGGCGGCTCCAGTCGATGCGCGCTTCGTCCTTGTTCAGCTTGTGGGCGTAGGTGGCGAGGCTGTCGTCCTGCACTTCGCCTTCCAAGGTGCCAGCCGCAAGGCCGGCAATGGTCTGGATCACCGCAGGCGGGCCCAGCTCGGCCAGGCGGTCGTGCAGGCTGCCGCCGGTGTCTTGCGCGGTGATGGGCGTGGTGACCTTGAGCAGCATCGGCCCGGTGTCGAGGCCGGCTTCCATGCGCATCACCGTCACGCCGCTTTCGGCGTCACCGGCTTGCACCGCGCGCTGGATCGGCGCGGCACCGCGCCAGCGTGGCAGCAGCGAGGCGTGGCTGTTGATGCAACCCAGGCGCGGGATATCCAGCACGGCTTGCGGGAGGATCAGGCCGTAGGCCACCACCACCAACAGGTCCGGCTTCAGCGCGGCCAGTTCAGCCTGGGCTTCGGCGTTGCGCAGGGTGGGCGGTTGCAGCACGACGATGCCGTGCTCCAGGGCCAGTTGCTTGACCGGGCTGGGCATCAGTTTTTGCCCACGGCCGGCCGGGCGATCCGGCTGGGTGTACACCGCGACGATTTCATAAGGGCTGGCAAGCAGGGCCTTGAGGTGTTCGGCGGCAAATTCGGGGGTGCCGGCAAAAACGATGCGCAGTGGCTCGGTCATGGGAAACGTCTCACAAAAGAAAAAGGCTTGCCGGAGCAAGCCTTTGGAAGAAGGGAATCAAGCTTGCTGGCGATGCTTCTTTTCCAGTTTCTTCTTGATCCGGTCGCGTTTGAGCGTGGACAGGTAATCGACGAACAGCTTGCCGTTGAGGTGGTCGCACTCGTGCTGGATACACACGGCCAGCAGGCCTTCGGCAATCAGCTCGAAGGGCTTGCCGTCACGGTCCAGGGCCTTGATCTTGACGCGCAGCGGGCGCTCGACGTTCTCGTAGAACTCCGGCACCGACAGGCAGCCTTCCTGATACTCGCCCATCTCGTCGGTCAGCGGCTCGAACTCGGGGTTGATGTACACCATCGGTTCGCTGCGGTCTTCGGACAGGTCCATGACCACCACGCGCAGGTGCACATTGACCTGGGTCGCGGCGAGGCCGATGCCCGGGGCTTCATACATTGTTTCAAACATGTCATCGACCAACTGACGAACCTTGTCGTCCACTACGGCCACCGGTTTGGCGATAGTGCGCAGGCGCGAGTCCGGGAATTCGAGGATGTTCAAAATAGCCATAAGCGTAATTGCTGCACATGTGAGGTAAAGGCAAATCGGCCTCGGGACAACCCGCACGACCGGTGTGAAACGCTCGCAGGCCGCGAAGGCCAAGGCATTTCACGCGAACCGACATAATAAAGGAGATTGCGCCCATGAGGAAATCGCTACTCGTCTTCAAAATGCAGTGGCCGGTTGGGCGGCGATGACCCGCTGCAATAATTAGCCTGCTACAGAAGTTACCAACAGAGTTATCCACAGCTTGTTCCTGATCAAGGATGATCATATGTCAGTAATCCATACCCCGGATATTTCCCCCGCCGAGCTGGAAGCCCGCCTGCGTTTGCATCGCATGCCGGAGCTCGGTCCCAGGCGTTTCAAGACATTGATCGAGGCCTTTGGCTGCGCCTCGAAAGCCCTCGGCGCGCCGGCCAGTGCCTGGCGTTCGCTGGGGTTGCCGGCGGCCTGTGCCGAAGCCCGGCGCAGCGTGCAAGTGCGCGATGGCGCCAGCGTCGCATTGGCCTGGCTAGAGCGTCCGGCCCAGCATTTGCTGATGTGGGACCAACCCGATTACCCAGCCTTGCTGGCCGAGCTGGATGATGCACCACCGTTGTTATTCGTAGCCGGCAGCCCCGCTATCCTGGAAAAACCGCAGTTGGCCATGGTCGGCAGCCGCCGCGCTTCCCGGCCCGGAATGGATACGGCGGCCGCCTTTTCCCGCAGCCTGGCAAGCGCCGGTTTTGTCATTACCAGCGGCCTGGCCCTGGGTATCGACGGGGCGGCCCACCAGGCAGCATTAGATGTCGGGGGTCAGACTATCGGCGTGCTGGGCACCGGCCTGGAAAATTTTTATCCACAGCGCCACCGCCAGCTCGCCGAGGCGATGATTGCCCAAGGCAGCGCGGTGGTTTCCGAGTTCCCGCTGGACGCCGGTCCCCAGGCCGGCAACTTCCCGCGGCGCAACCGCATTATCAGTGGCCTGTCCCTGGGGGTCCTGGTGGTGGAGGCCAGCGTCGCCAGCGGCTCGCTGATCACCGCGCGGCTGGCCGCCGAACAGGGGCGCGAGGTGTATGCAATACCGGGGTCGATTCATCATCCTGGCGCCAGGGGCTGTCACCAACTGATCCGTGACGGGGCGGTGCTGGTGGAAACCATCGAACACATCCTTGAAGGGTTGCACGGTTGGCAGGCGTTATCGCGGCCCGCGCCGGTGGCGGTAACCCATCCACTGGTGGCGCTGTTGCATGCGGCGCCCCAGACCAGTGAAGGCTTGGCCATCGCCAGCGGGCAGAGCCTGTGCCAGGTGCTGGCGAGCCTCACCGAACTGGAGCTGGAGGGTCGGGTGATCTGCGAAAGCGGTCGTTGGTTTGCACGCAGTTAGGTTTTGTAACGAACATCGGTAAACTGCGCAGAGCTTTAGTCCGGAGAGTGAGTAATGGTCAACAGGTGGCGTGTGCAAGAAGCCGCACGAGAAATTCGCGCAGGCGCGGTGATTGCCTATCCGACCGAGGCCGTCTGGGGCCTGGGCTGCGACCCGTGGAACGAGGAAGCGGTGGATCGCTTGCTGGCGATCAAGGGCCGGTCGGTGGATAAGGGGCTGATCCTGGTCGCCGACAATATTCGGCAATTCGACTTTCTGTTCGAAGACTTCCCCGACACCTGGATCGACCGCATGGCCAGTACCTGGCCGGGGCCCAATACCTGGCTGGTGCCCCATCAGGACCTGCTGCCTGAATGGGTGACTGGTAAGCACGACACCGTGGCATTGCGGGTCAGCGATCATCCGCTGGTGCGCGATTTGTGTTCACTGGTGGGGCCATTGATCTCCACCTCTGCCAACCCACAAGGCCGGCCGGCGGCGCGCTCGCGGATCCGGGTGGAGCAGTATTTCCGTGGTCAGGTGGACCGGGTGCTGGGTGGCAGCCTGGGTGGGCGCAAGAACCCGAGCTTGATCCGGGATCTGGCCACGGGTGAGGTTCGGCGCCCGTCTTGAGACCGTGGTACTGCCATCGCGGGCAAGCCCCACATTCGACCGATTTCCAACCCGGGAATGCGTTCGAATGTGGGAGCGGGTTTGCCCGCGATGGCGGCATTCCAAGCAGCCGAAATGTTACGGCAGCAAAATGGTCGACCCAGTCGTCCGTCGCCCCGACAACTCCACCTGCGCCTTCGCCGCGTCCGCCAGGGAATACCGCTGGTTGATATCAATCCGCACCTTGCCGCTTTCGATCATGGCAAACAGGTCGTCGGCCATGGCCTGCAGGTTCTGCGGATTGTTGGCGTAGGTCGCCAGTGTCGGCCGGGTCACGTACAGCGAACCTTTCGCCGCCAGAATCCCCAGGTTCACCCCGTCCACCGCACCTGACGCATTACCGAAACTCACCAGCAGGCCCCGGGGCGCGACGCTGTCCAGCGAGGCGAGCCAGGTGTCCTTGCCGACGCCGTCGTACACCACCGGGCATTTCTTGCCGTCGGTCAGTTCCAGTACGCGCTGTGGGACGTTTTCCTTGCTGTAGTCGATGGTTTCCCAGGCGCCGAGGGATTTGGCCAGGGCGGCTTTTTCCGGCGAACTGACCGTACCGATCAACTTCACACCCAGGGCCTTGGCCCATTGGCAGGCCAGGGAGCCGACGCCACCGGCAGCGGCGTGGAACAGGATGGTTTCACCGCCTTTCAATTCATAGGTCTGGCGCAGCAGGTACTGCACGGTCAGGCCTTTGAGCATGGCCCCAGCAGCCTGTTCGAAGCTGATCCCATCCGGCAGGTGCACCAGGTTGGCCGCTGGCAGCACGTGCAGCTCGCTGTAGGCACCGAGGGGGCCGCTGCCGTAGGCCACGCGGTCGCCGACCTTGAACTGGCTGACTTCGCTGCCCACCGCATCCACCACCCCAGCGCCTTCCGCGCCCAGGCCCGAGGGCAAGGCCGGCGGTGCATACAGGCCACTGCGGTAATAGGTATCGATAAAATTCAGGCCAATGGCCTGGTTACGCACACGTACCTGTTGCGGGCCCGGTTCTGCCGGCGTGTAGTCCACATACTCAAGTACTTCGGGGCCGCCATGGGCGCTGAACTGGATACGTTTGGCCATCTGCTCTGTCCTCAAGTCTGTTTCGCGAAAGGCTCCTATCGGACTCCTATGCTTGATCTTCGTCAACTGTGGCAGCGCCCGGCGCGGTGGTATCCTGTGCGCCCCTTTGCCGCCGACGCCCAATGGCCTCGCGTAGCTTTGCCCGATTCAAGGTGATGCCATGACTACTCGCACCGAGGCTGTAAAAGCCTACCTGCTCGACCTGCAAGACCGCATTTGCAGTGCCCTGGAAACCTTCGAGGCGGATACGCGCTTTATCGAAGATGCCTGGACCCGCCCAGCCGGTGGCGGTGGCCGCACGCGGGTGATTGAGAACGGGGCAGTGATCGAGAAAGGCGGCGTCAACTTTTCCCATGTTTTCGGCAGTGGCCTACCACCGTCCGCCAGTGCCCACCGTCCGGAGCTTGCCGGTCGCGGTTTTGAAGCCCTCGGCGTGTCACTGGTGATCCATCCGCATAACCCGCATGTACCGACTTCCCACGCCAATGTGCGATTTTTCATCGCCGAGAAAGAAGGCGAAGAGGCTGTCTGGTGGTTCGGTGGCGGCTTCGACCTGACGCCCTACTACGGCAACGAAGAAGACTGCATCCATTGGCACCGTGTGGCCGAGCAGGCCTGCGCGCCGTTTGGCGCAGACGTTTACCCGCGCTACAAGGCCTGGTGCGACAGCTACTTCCACATCAAGCATCGCAACGAGCCCCGCGGGATCGGCGGCCTGTTCTTCGATGACTTGAACGAGTGGGACTTCGACACCTGCTTCGCCTTTATGCGCGCCATTGGCGATGCCTACATCGACGCCTACCTGCCCATCGTCCAGCGTCGCCAGGCGCTGGCCTATACCGAACAGCAACGCCAGTTCCAGGAGTTCCGCCGGGGTCGCTATGTAGAGTTCAACCTGGTGTACGACCGTGGCACGTTGTTTGGCCTGCAATCGGGCGGGCGCACCGAGTCGATCCTGATGTCGCTGCCACCGCAAGTGCGCTGGAGCTATGACTGGAAGGCTACCGCCGGCAGCGAAGAAGCACGTTTGACCGATTATTTCCTGCAAGACCGTGACTGGCTCGGCCTTGCTGCGCCCCAGGTGGCCAGCTGATGGATCGTTATGTGGTGTTCGGCAACCCCATCGGCCACAGCAAGTCGCCGTTGATTCATCGCCTGTTTGCCGAGCAGACGGGCGAGGCGCTGGACTACAGCACGTTGCTGGCGCCGCTTGAGGATTTCACCGGCTGCGCCCGGGAGTTTTTCCTGCATGGGCGCGGCGCCAACGTCACCGTGCCGTTCAAGGAAGAGGCCTATCGCCTGGCCAACGCCCTGACCGAGCGCGCGCAACGCGCAGGCGCGGTGAACACCCTGAGCAAGCTGGCCGATGGCAGCCTGTTGGGTGATAACACCGACGGTGCTGGCCTGGTGCGCGACTTGACCGTCAACGCCGGCTTGAGCCTGGCGGGCAAGCGCATCCTGCTGCTCGGTGCCGGTGGCGCGGTGCGTGGGGCCTTGGAGCCGCTGCTGGCGCAACAGCCAGCCTCGCTGATCATCGCCAACCGCACCGTGGAAAAAGCCGAGTTGCTGGCCGAACTGTTCGATGACCTGGGGCCGGTGTCTGCCAGCGGCTTCGACTGGCTGAGTGAGCCGGTGGACTTGATCATCAACGCCACCTCCGCGAGCCTGTCAGGCGATGTACCGCCGATTGCCAGCAGCCTGATCGAACCGGGCAAGACCTTTTGCTACGACATGATGTATGCCAAGGAACCGACGGCCTTCTGCCGCTGGGCCACAGAGCACGGCGCGGCAGTGGCGATGGATGGCCTGGGCATGTTGGTGGAGCAAGCGGCGGAAGCCTTCTACCTGTGGCGCGGCGTGCGCCCGGATTCGGCGCCGGTGCTGACCGAGCTGCGGCGCCAGTTGGCAACCCAATGATTTTCAGGTCGCTGAAGATCAAATGTGGGAGCAGGCAAGCCAGCTCCCACAGTTTTTGAGCGAATTCAGTCTTCGAAATGGATCGGGCACTTGTCGGCCCCTTCCAGCTTTTTCAATTCTTCGACCACCTGCGGCCGCGCCCGGCGCAACGTCAGGCTGCGCCCCAACCCGCGCAAACGGCGGGCTTCCTGGTGCAGCATCTCCACCCCGGAATAGTCGATAAAGTTGATCTGTTGCGCCTCGATCACCACCCGTTGGCCTTGCAGGCGCTGCAAGCGCACTTGCAGGTAGTGGCTGGCGCCAAAGAAGATCGAGCCGCCGACCCGCAGCACATCATCGTCACCGTCGCGCCACTGTTGCACCCGTGGTTGCGAGGTGCGCTTGAGGTAGAAGAACAGCGACGCCAGCACGCCTGCATAAATCGCCGTTTGCAGCTCTAGCAGCAAGGTGGCCAGGCATGTCAGGCCCATCACCACAAACTCCGCGCGGCTGACCCGCCACAGTGCGCGAATGCCCCGATGATCCACCAGGCCCCAGCAGATCAGCAGGATGCTGGCGGCCATGCTCGGGATCGGGATGTGCGCGATCAGTACCGCACCGAACAGCGCAAACAGCGCGACCCACAACGCAGAGAACACCCCCGCCAGTGGTGAGCAGGCGCCCGCCTCGTAGCTCAGGCCCGAGCGGGTGAAGGATCCGGCCGACAGGTAGCCGGAGAAAAATCCGCCGACGATATTGGATAAACCCTGGGCGCGGACCTCCTGATTGGCGTCGAGCAACTGCTGCGAACGCGCCGACAGCGAGCGGGCAATCGACAGGCTGGTCACCAGCCCCAACATGCCGACCGCCACGGCGCTGGGCAGCAGGCGCAGGATCATATCCAGGTCCAGCGGCAACGGGCTGAACGGCGGCAATTGGCCGACAAATGAGCTGACCCGCGCCACATGCCCGAACATCGCCGGCCACGCCCACGCCACCAGGCTGCCGAGGACCAGGGCAATCAACAGGCTCGGCCAGCGCGGCACGCAGTATTTGAGCAGCACGCCCACCAGCAAGGTGCCGAGCCCGAGGGCCAGGGACGGGCGATCCCATTCGCCGCCGTGGTCGATCAGCGCCAGCAGGCTGTTGAACGCCGTGCCCTGGCTGGGCAGGTCGAGCCCCAGCAGGTTGGGCAATTGGCCCAGGGCAATGACAGCTGCCGCGCCAAGGGTGAAGCCGAGGACTACGGAATGGGAGACGAAATTGACCAGCGCGCCAAAGCGCAACATGCCCAACAGCCATTGGAAGACGCCGGCGAGCAAGGTCAGCAACAGGATCAAGGTGATGTAGTCCTGCGATCCGGGCACCGCCAGCGGGCTGATGCTGGCGTAGAGCACTATGGAAATCGCCGCCGTCGGGCCGCAGATCAAGTGCCACGAAGAGCCCCACAGGCAGGCAATCAGCACCGGGACGATCGCCGCATACAGGCCGTATTCGGGAGGCAGGCCGGCGATCAGGGCATAGGCGATCGATTGCGGCAAGGCCAGCACTGCGCCGCTGAGGCCGACAATCGCATCCCGGCCAACGCTGGCGCGGGTCTGGCGCGGTAGCCAGCGCAGGAATGGGAGCAGAGTGTGGGGCCGGGACATGGATCGCTCGAAATACTGTAGGAGCGAGCTTGCTCGCGAAGATGGATAACGATAACGCGGGTTGCCTGAAAAAACGCGGCGTTTTCCAATTCTTCGCCGGCAAGCCGGCTCCTACAGGGTGATAGGAAGACCTGTAGGAACCAGGGCAATATTTAGAGTTTGGCTTTGACCGCCGCCAATGCCTCCTGGCCATCGAGGGTTTCAACCCCCTCCAGCCACTTGTCCAATACCGCCGGGTTGGCTTTGATCCACGCCTTGGCCGCATCGCTATTGCTGACCTTGTTGTTCACCACCTCGGCCATGATGCTGTTCTCCATGTCTTGGGTGAACTTAAGGTTGGTCAGCAGCTTGGCCACATTCGGGCATGCCTGTGCATAACCTTTGCGCGTCAGGGTGTACACGCTGCCGGTGTCGCCGAAGTATTTTTCCCCGCCCTTGAGGTAGCGCATCTTCAACTGCACGTTCATCGGGTGCGGTGTCCAGCCGAGAAAGGTGACGAAACGCTCGCGTTTCACCGCCCTGGACACTTCGGCCAGCATCGCCTGCTCGCTGGACTCGATCAGCTTCCATTGGCCGAGGTCGAAGTCGTTCTTCTGGATGATTTCCTTCAGCGAAAGGTTGGCCGGCGCGCCGGACCCGATGCCGTAGATCTTCTTGTCGAACTTGTCGGCAAATTTATTCAGATCGGCAAAGTCATGCACGCCGGCCTCCCACACATAGTCCGGCACCGCGAGGGTGAACTCCGTACCTTCAAGGTTCTTGGCCAGTTGCACCACATCGCCGTTGGCCACGAACTTGTCGTAGAAGCCCTGATGCGCTGGCATCCAGTTGCCCAAAAACACATCCACCTGGCCGTCCTTGAGCCCGCCGTAAGTGATCGGCACCGCCAGGGTATCGACCTTGGCCTTGTAACCCATGCCGCTGAGTAAAAAGCCGGCGATGGCGTTGGTGGCGGCAATGTCGCTCCAGCCGGGGTCGGCCATCTTCACCGTCTCGCAACGGGCGTCGGCATACACGTGGGTGGCACTGAGCAACAACGCGGCACTGACGACTGTGGATAACTTTTGCATGGCCTTCCCCTTACTGGATTTATTGGTTTTGGCAGGGTTGT
Organism: Pseudomonas proteolytica; assembly: GCF_007858275.1. Lineage (GTDB taxonomy): Bacteria > Pseudomonadota > Gammaproteobacteria > Pseudomonadales > Pseudomonadaceae > Aquipseudomonas > Aquipseudomonas proteolytica. The sequence continues at coordinate 166,618 of NZ_VFEV01000005.1, read as the reverse complement.
GGATAACGAGCCTTGCGCTCCAGATCGTCGAGGTCGATATGGTTGCGCATGTACTGCTGGCTGGCGTCGACCAGCGGCTGGTGATCCCAGCTCTTGAGTTTGCCCACCGCCAAGGCTTCGCATACCAGACGCCGGCGGCGCTGGCTGGCGAGCACTTGCCGGTGGATCGCGGGCATGTCCCATTTGGCCCGCGCCTCGGCCAGGAAGGCTTCGAACAGCGGGCGATGGGCTGGCGACTGACTGAGTTCTTCCTGCTCACGAGGGTCGCGGTGAACATCGAACAACAAGCAGGGATCGTCCTCGCTATAGATGAATTTGTAGGCGCCGCGGCGAATCATCATCAGCGGGCCGATGGTGCCTTCGGCCATGTACTCGCCGAACACTTCGTCATGCCCGCCCTGCCCTTGCAAGTGCGGGACCAGTGAGCGGCCGTCCAGAGGCAGGTCGGCGTCCAGTTCACCGCCGGCCAACTCCACCAGGGTCGGCAACAGGTCGGCGGTGGACACCGCCGCGCTCACCCGCCCGGCCTGGAATTGCCCTGGCGCACTGACCAGCAGCGGCACGCGGGCGGCCATTTCAAACCAGTGCATTTTGTACCAGAGCCCACGCTCGCCGAGCATGTCGCCGTGGTCGCCGGAGAACACGATGATCGTGTCTTCGGCCAGGCCAGTGTCTTGCAAGGTTTGCAGGAGTTTGCCGACATTGCTGTCGATGTAGCTGCACGCGCCGAAGTAAGCCCGTCGTGCATCGCGGATCTTATCCACTGGCAGCGGCTTGTCCCACAGGTCGTAGACCTTGAGCAGACGCTGGGAGTGCGGATCCTGGTCGGCCTGGGCCGGCGTTGTAGGCATCGGGATATCGTTATCGTCGTACATATCCCAGAACGGCTTGGGAATGGTGTACGGGTCGTGGGGGTGGGTCATGGAGACCGTCAGGCAGAACGGCTGGTCGCCGTCCTCGCGAATATGGTCGAACAGGTATTGCTGGGCCTTGAACACCACCTCTTCGTCGAAATCCAGTTGGTTGGTGCGCACACATGGGCCGGCTTGCAGCACCGACGACATATTGTGATACCAGGTGGGGCGCACGTCGGGCTCATCCCAGTTCACCGCCCAACCGTAGTCGGCGGGGTAGATATCGCTGGTGAGGCGCTCTTCGTAGCCGTGCAACTGGTCCGGCCCGCAGAAATGCATCTTGCCCGACAGCGCCGTGCGATAGCCGAGGCGACGCAGGTAGTGGGCGTAGGTCGGTACATCGGCGGGGAAATCCGCCGCGTTGTCGTAGGCGCCGATCTTGCTCGGCAACTGGCCGCTGACCAGGGTAAAACGCGACGGCGCACACAGCGGGCTGTTGCAGTACGCGGCGTCGAACACCACGCCTTGTGCGGCCAGGCGGCTGAGGTTGGGCAGTTTGATTGGCGAAGGACCGTAGAACGGAAGCAACGGCGCGGCCATTTGATCGGCCATGATGAAAAGAATGTTCTTGCGCTTCATGGTTTCGCGGCATTCCATAGTCAATATTTATGCGATTGAGCATGCAGGCCATGGAAAACGTGGTAAAGCCCATGAAAAGCAATGTCTAGGATAAGTACTGCTTATGTATGAAGCCCTGGGAAACCTGTCGCTGGACCTGCTGCGTGCCTTTGAAGCCGCGGCCCGTCATCGCAGCTTCACGGCAGCAGCGATGGAGCTGGGCACTACCCAGCCGGCGGTCAGCCAGCAGATCAAGCGCCTGGAGGACCAGCTGGCGGTGCGTCTGTTCGACCGTATCTACCGGGGCATCGAATTGACGGATGCGGGCAGGCTGTTGTTCGAACACGTGCAGGCCGGCTTGCAGAGCATCAACACGGGCCTGAGCACGATCACCCAACAGGATCAACATGAAGTGCTGCAAGTGGCCACCGACTTTGCCTTCGCCGCCTACTGGTTGATGCCGCGTCTGCATCGCTTTCACGAAGCCAACCCGCAGGTGGATGTGAGCCTGGTCACCAGCGAGCGCAATCACGCGACCTTGCGCAGTGATATCGACGTGGCGGTGCTGTTTGGTGACGGTCGTTTCAAGCAGGGCGACAGCCAGTGGCTGTTCAACGAAGAAGTGTTTCCGGTGTGCAGCCCGCAACTGCTCAAGGGCCGCACCACGCCGTTGTCGTTGCAGGGCCTGCAAGAGTTGCCGTTGCTGCACCTGCGTCAGGAGAACAACAGTCAGTGGTTCGACTGGAGCGGGGTATTTCGCGAACTGGGGATCAGCGCCGCGCCGACCCCGGGGCCGCTGCGTTTCGACAATTACACGCTGCTGATCCAGGCGGCGATTGCCGGCCAGGGTGTGGCCATCGGCTGGCGCCACCTAGTGGATAACCTGTTGGAGCAAAAGTGGCTGTGCCGTCCGATTGGCGACACGGTGATCTCGCGCTTTGGGTATTACGTGGTATTGCCCCAGCGTAAGCGGCGCGGGCAGTTGATCGAGCGGTTTGTCGACTGGCTGGTGGCCGAGCAGGCCAGCAGCGCGCAATCGCTGGTCGGGCTGGCCCTGCCGTCGATTGCGGTCTAGGATCGGCCGATCAACGAGTCCGGAGCCAGTCATGCAACGTATCAAGGGTTATCACGCCCATATCTACTTCGACGCCAGCACGCTCGATCAGGCGCGCAAGCTCTGTGAAGAAGCGGCGGCCATCTTCCCGGTGCGCGTGGGGCGCATGCATGAGCGTGCGGTGGGGCCGCATCCGGACTGGAGTTGCCAGTTGGCCTTCGACCCGCAGTACATCGGCGTGGCGTTGCCGTGGTTGGCCCTCAATCGCAACGGTTTGGTGGTGTTTCTGCACCCGGATACCGGCGATGACCTGAAGGACCATACCGACTACGCGATCTGGATGGGGGCCATGCGTCCGTTGGATTTGTCTATTTTTTAACCAGTTTCTGTCGGTCGAATCCTCACGTTTATGTGCGTAGAGCAGCACGGGGACGTGGGGATTTTTTCTACGTTGTTCCAATATATGGGATCAGTATTTATATATTGAGATATCCAGAGCCTTAGGTTTATAGTCGGCCATCTGCCACATTCCAGGTGAAGCAATGCCAGCGCACTTGATCGCGCTCGATTGGGGAACCAGTTCCCTTCGTGCTTATAAACTCGGCCCCGATGGCCAGGTCCTCGAACAGCGCTCGCTGGCGTCGGGAATCATGCATTTGCCCAGTGAACCGCGGTTGATTGCCGGCGTTCACTGCAGTGATGGTTTTGAGCTGGCCTTTGATGCCGCGTGCGGCGACTGGCTCGACGCGCAGCCCGCTCTGCCGGTGATTGCCTGCGGCATGGTCGGCAGCGCCCAGGGTTGGAGCGAAGCGGCCTATCGCCATACGCCGGTCGACGTCGCCAGCCTGGGCCTGGCGCTACACAAGGTGCGCAGCCGGCGCGGTGTCGATGTGCATATCGTGCCCGGCGTGATCGAGCAGGTCGGTTTGCCCAACGTGATGCGCGGCGAAGAAACCCAGGTGCTCGGCGTGCTGCAAAGCTTTGCGGCCAGCGCTGAGTTATTGATCGGCCTGCCCGGCAGCCATTCCAAATGGGTCGAGGTAATTGCAGGTCGCATCACCCACTTTGACACCTTCATGACCGGTGAGCTGTTCGCGGTGCTGAGCACCCACAGCATTCTCGGGCGCACGCAAAAGATCGTCGGGCAGTTCCAGGCTGAGGCCTTTGACCGAGGCGTGCGCGTGGCGCTTTCACAGGACGGCCAACGCGGTGTGCTGTCGACGCTATTCAGCGCGCGCACGCTGGGGCTGACCGCCGAACTGGCTGCCGAGCAGCAGTCGGACTACCTGTCCGGCCTGCTGATCGGCCATGAACTGGCCGGCTTGCCCGACCGTACTCGCAACACGCCGATCATCCTGGTAGGCGCCACCGCCCTCTGCGCCCGTTATCAACGCGCCCTCGCCCTGTGTGGTTTCAGCCAAGTCAGCCTCGCGCAACAAGCGACCGAGCGCGGCCTGTGGCAATTGGCGCTGGCCGCCGGGCTCACTCAACCTGCAATCGAGGCCTGACATGCTCAAGCAAGCACTCACACACAACGGTTTGATCGCGATCCTGCGGGGCCTGCGCCCGGATGAGGCCGGCGCTGTCGGCCAGGTGCTGTATCAGGCCGGGTTGCGGGTAATCGAAGTGCCGCTCAACTCGCCCGATCCCTACACCAGCATCCGCACCCTGCGTGAGACGTTGCCCGCCGATTGCCTGATCGGCGCCGGCACGGTGCTGACGCCCGAGCAGGTGGAACAGGTGAAGGCGGCCGGTGGCCAGGTCATCGTCATGCCCCACAGCGACGCCAAGGTGCTACGTGCGGCAAAAGCTGCGGGCCTGTACCTGTCGCCCGGCGTTGCGACCCCCACCGAAGCCTTTGCCGCCCTGGCCGAAGGTGCCGATGTGCTGAAGCTGTTCCCGGCCGAGCAAATGGGTCCGGCGGTGGTCAAGGCCTGGCTGGCGGTGTTGCCGGCCGGCACGGTATTGCTGCCGGTGGGCGGGATTACCCCAGACAACATGCAAGTGTTCGTCGACGCCGGGGTCAAGGGGTTTGGCCTGGGTTCCGGGCTGTACAAGCCCGGCATGACGGTCGAGCAGGTGGCGAGCCGTGCCCAGGCGTATGTCGCTGCCTGGAACGCCCTGAACTGAGTGTGCCTGGCACCCCAGGTGCCGCATCCGACAAGAGAGAACAAGAAGATGAAAATCACCAAACTGACCACCTTCATCGTGCCGCCGCGCTGGTGCTTCCTCAAAGTGGAAACCGACCAGGGCGTGACCGGTTGGGGCGAGCCCGTGGTTGAAGGCCGCGCCCACACCGTGGCGGCCGCTGTCGAGGAACTGTCCGACTACTTGATCGGCAAAGACCCACGCAACATCGAAGACATCTGGACGGTGCTGTATCGCGGCGGCTTCTATCGCGGTGGCGCGATCCATATGAGTGCGCTGGCGGGCATCGACCAGGCATTGTGGGACATCAAGGGCAAGGCCCTCGGTGTGTCGGTCAGCGACCTGCTGGGCGGCCAGGTGCGGGACAAGATCCGCGTCTATTCGTGGATCGGCGGCGACCGCCCGGCCGACACCGCCCGCGCCGCCAAGGAGGCCGTGGCCCGTGGGTTTACAGCGGTGAAGATGAACGGCACCGAGGAGCTGCAGTTTCTCGACACCTTTGACAAGGTCGACCAGGCCCTGGCCAACGTCGCCGCCGTGCGCGATGCGGTCGGGCCGAATGTCGGCATCGGCGTGGACTTCCATGGTCGCGTGCACAAGCCCATGGCCAAGGTGCTGATGAAAGAGCTGGATGCGTACAAGCTGATGTTCATCGAAGAACCGGTGCTGAGCGAAAACTACGAAGCGCTCAAAGAGCTGGCGCCTTTGACCAGCACCCCGATTGCCCTGGGTGAGCGGTTGTTTTCGCGCTGGGACTTCAAGCGTGTGCTCAGCGAAGGTTACGTCGACATCATCCAGCCGGACGCGTCCCACGCCGGCGGCATCACCGAAACCCGCAAGATCGCCAACATGGCCGAGGCCTACGACGTGGCCCTGGCGCTGCACTGCCCCCTGGGGCCGATTGCCCTGGCGGCGTGCCTGCAACTGGACGCGGTTTGCTACAACGCGTTTATCCAGGAGCAAAGCCTGGGCATTCACTACAACGAAAGCAACGACCTGCTCGATTACGTACGCGACCCGGGGGTTTTCGACTACGACCAGGGCTTTGTGAAGATCCCCAATGGGCCAGGGCTGGGGATCGAGATCAACGAGGAATATGTGATTGAACGGGCCGCCATCGGCCATCGCTGGCGCAACCCGATCTGGCGGCATGCCGATGGCAGCTTTGCCGAGTGGTGATAACGCGGTCCATGTGGGAACTGGCTTGCCTGCGATAGCGATGTTGAATGTTCCACCGCCATCGCAGGCAAGCCAGCTCCCACCTCCCCATCAGATAGCCGTCAACCGACCTCAATAAACATAATAAGAGGCTCCCCCATGCACCCTGAAACCCTCAGCGGGCAGGCATCTTTAGTCACGCCCAGCCGCAAGCGCTACTTCATCATGGTCCTGCTGTTTATCACGGTGGTGATCAACTACCTGGACCGCAGCAACCTGTCGATTGCCGCGCCGGCCCTGACCAGCGAACTGGGGATCGACCCGGTGCATGTGGGGCTGATCTTCTCGGCGTTCGGCTGGACCTACGCCGCCATGCAAATCCCCGGCGGCTGGCTGGTGGACCGGGTGCCGCCGCGCATTCTCTACACTGTCGCCCTGCTGTTGTGGTCCATCGCCACGGTGATGCTGGGATTTGCCGCCAGCTTCATTGCCCTGTTCGTGTTGCGCATGGCAGTGGGCGCCCTGGAGGCGCCGGCCTATCCAATCAACAGCCGGGTGGTCACCAGTTGGTTTCCCGAGCGTGAGCGCGCCACGGCCATTGGCTTCTACACGTCGGGGCAGTTCGTCGGGCTGGCATTCCTCACCCCGGTGCTGGCCTGGTTGCAGCACCACTATGGCTGGCACATGGTGTTTATCAGCACCGGCGCGGTAGGCATTCTCTGGGCGCTGGTGTGGTACGCGGTGTACCGCGAGCCGCGCGATTTCAAAGGGGTCAACAGCGCGGAAATCGAGCTGATCCGCGCAGGCGGCGGGCTGGTGGACCTGGATGCACAAACCGCCAAGCGCAAGGCGCCGTTCAGTTGGGTCGACCTGGGTATCGTCCTGACTAAACGCAAGCTATGGGGCATCTACCTGGGCCAGTTCTGCCTGAACTCGACCTTGTGGTTTTTCCTGACATGGTTCCCCACCTACCTGGTGAAGTATCGCGGCATGGACTTCATCAAGTCCGGCTTGCTCGCGTCGCTGCCCTTCCTCGCCGCGTTTGTCGGGGTGCTGTGTTCCGGGTTGTTTTCCGACTGGCTGATCCGCCGTGGCGCCTCGGTGGGTTTTGCGCGCAAGTTGCCAATCATCAGCGGCCTGCTGATCTCCACGGCGATCATCGGCGCCAACTTCGTCGACTCGACGCCGTTGGTGATCGCGTTCCTGGCGGTGGCGTTTTTCGGCAACGGGCTGGCGTCGATCACCTGGTCGCTGGTCTCGACCCTGGCGCCAGCGCGCTTGTTGGGATTGACGGGTGGGGTGTTCAACTTCATCGGCAACCTGGCGGCGATCACCACGCCCATCGTCATTGGCTTCCTGGCCACGGGCGACTCGTTTGCGCCGGCGATTACCTACATTGCAGTGTTGGCGTTGCTGGGGGCGCTGTCCTACATATTGCTGGTGGGCAAGGTCGAACGTATCGAGCTGAAGGAATAAAGCTGTTGTAGGAGCGAGCTTGCTCGCGAAAAACGTCAAGACACCGCGTTCATCCAGGATGCCCGCGTTATCGTTGACGGTCTTCGCGAGCAAGCTCGCTCCTACAATGGGTGGGGATTATTTACGGGCGTTGCGTACACCTTCCGACAAGGCTGCACACAGGCTCAACACCCCATCAATCGCTTGCTGGTCGTTGCTGGCATTGGCGATGTGGTCGATCAGTGCCGAGCCCACTACCACACCGTCCGCCAGGCGGGCGATGGCAGCGGCTTGTTGCGGGGTGCGGATGCCGAAGCCGATGCTGATCGGCAGGTCGGTATGGCGGCGCAGGCGGCCGACCGCTTCTTCGACGTGTTCCAGGGTGGCGGCACCGGCACCGGTCACACCGGCTACCGAGACGTAGTACACAAAACCCGAGCTGCCGTTGAGCACCGTCGGCAGGCGTGCATCGTCGGTGGTCGGCGTGGTCAGGCGGATAAAGTCGATGCCCGCGGCCTGGGCCGGGTCGCACAGTTCGCTGTTATGTTCCGGCGGTACGTCGACCACGATCAGGCCATCGACGCCGGCTTCTTTTGCGTCAGCGATAAAACGTGGCACGCCGTACATGTGGATCGGGTTGAAGTAGCCCATCAACACCAGCGGCGTATCGCTGTTGTCCTTGCGGAACTCGCGCACCATCTGCAGGGTTTTCACCAGGTTCTGCTTGGCGCCCAACGCCCGGATGTTGGCCAGCTGGATCGCTGGGCCGTCGGCCATCGGATCGGTGAAGGGCATGCCCAGCTCGATCACATCGGCGCCGGCTGCCGGCAAGCCCTTGAGGATCGCCAGGGAGGTGTCATACCCCGGGTCGCCAGCGGTGACGAAGGTCACCAGGGCGGCACGGTTTTGTTCCTTGAGTTGCGCAAAACGGGTTTGCAGGCGGCTCATCAGTGTTTCTCCTGCTTGGCGGTTTCCATATGGTGCATCACGGTCTGCATGTCCTTGTCGCCACGGCCCGACAGGTTGACCACCATCAGGTGATCCTTGGGCAGGGTCGGGGCGCGCTTGAATACTTCGGCCAGGGCGTGGGCGCTTTCCAGTGCCGGAATAATCCCTTCCAGGCGACAGCATTTGTGAAAGGCGTCGAGGGCTTCGTCGTCCGTTACCGAGGTGTACTGGACGCGGCCGATGTCGTGCAACCACGCATGCTCAGGGCCGATGCCGGGGTAATCCAGGCCCGCGGAAATCGAATGGGCGTCGATGATCTGGCCATCGTCGTCCTGCAACAGGAAGGTCCGGTTGCCGTGCAGCACGCCCGGTACGCCGCCGTTGAGGCTGGCGGCGTGCTTGCCGGTTTCGATGCCGTAGCCGGCCGCTTCGACGCCGATGATCTGCACACTGGTGTCATCGAGGAACGGGTGGAACAGGCCCATGGCATTCGAGCCACCGCCGATGCAGGCCACCAGGCTGTCCGGCAGGCGGCCTTCCTGGGCTTGCAACTGGGTGCGGGTTTCCTTGCCGATCACCGCCTGGAAGTCGCGCACCATCGCGGGGTAAGGGTGCGGGCCGGCCACGGTGCCGATCAGGTAGAAGGTGCTGTCGACGTTGGTCACCCAGTCACGCAGGGCTTCGTTCATTGCATCCTTGAGGGTGCCGGTGCCGGCCACCACGGGGATCACTTCGGCGCCCAGCAGCTTCATGCGGAACACGTTGGCCTGCTGGCGCTCGATGTCGGTGGTGCCCATGTAGATCACGCATTGCAGGCCAAACCGCGCGGCGACGGTGGCGGTGGCCACGCCGTGCATGCCGGCGCCGGTCTCGGCGATGATGCGTTTCTTGCCCATGCGCCGGGCCAGCAGGATCTGGCCGATGCAGTTGTTGATCTTGTGCGCGCCGGTGTGGTTCAGCTCTTCGCGCTTGAGGTAGATCTTGGCGCCGCCGCAGAATTCGGTCAGGCGTTCGGCGAAGTACAGTGGGCTTGGGCGTCCGACGTAATCGCGCTGGAAGTAGGCAAGTTCTTCGTTGAAGGCCGGATCGATCTTCGCCGCTTCGTATTCGCGGGCCAGGTCGAGGATCAACGGCATCAGGGTTTCCGCCACGTAGCGGCCGCCGAACGCGCCAAACAGGCCGTTGGCGTCAGGGCCGTTGCGTAAATCGGTCTGGGACTGAGTCATGGGGCGCTCCAGGAGGACGAGTAGAGAGAGGCAATGACGGCCACTCTACCCCTCACGCCCGACCGTGAAAACCGATAAGATCGCCACAACCTGTCAGGAAAACTCACAGATGAGCCGAGACCTTCCCCCGCTTAACGCCCTGCGTGCATTCGAAGCCACTGCCCGCCTCAACAGCGTCAGCCAGGCTGCAGAGCAATTGCATGTGACCCATGGCGCTGTCAGCCGACAACTGAAAGTCTTGGAAGAACATCTTGGGGTGAGCCTTTTCGTCAAGGATGGGCGCGGCATTAAACTCACAGATTCCGGTGTGAGGCTGCGCGATGCCAGCGTCGAGGCGTTCGAGCGCTTGCGCGATGTGTGCGGGGAGCTGACCCAGAGCAGCGCCGACGCGCCGTTTGTGCTTGGCTGCTCTGGCAGCCTGCTGGCGCGCTGGTTCATCCCGCGGCTGGGGCGCTTGAATGCCGATTTGCCGGATTTGCGCCTGCATCTGTCGGCGGGCGAAGGCGACCTTGATCCACGGCGGCCTGGCCTGGACGCCCTGCTGCTGTTTGCCGAGCCCCCGTGGCCTGCGGATATGCAGGTATACGAACTGGCCAGCGAACGCATTGGCCCGGTGATGAGCCCACACTTTGCCCACTACCAAGCCCTGCGCCAGGCCCCTGCGCAGGCTTTGTTGGACGAGGCTTTGTTGCACACCACTTCACGCCCGCAAGCCTGGCCCAACTGGGCACAGCACCATGGCATCGACGCCGGCGCGTTGAAGTACGGCCAGGGGTTTGAGCATTTGTATTATTTGCTGGAGGCGGCCGTGGCTGGCCTGGGGGTGGCGATCGCCCCGCAACCGCTGGTGGCGGAGGATGTGCGTGCCGGTCGCCTGGTTGCGCCGTGGGGCTTTAGCCAGACCCCGGCGCAACTGGCGTTGTGGCTACCCAAGCGCGCCGCGGATGGGCGCGCTCGGCAGTTGGCGCAGTGGCTCAAGGCTGAGCTTGCGCGCCAACCGGTTTAGTCACCGCGTTTGCACAGCAGGTAGGCAGCCAGCAGGCCCAGTGCGCCAACGGCAACGCCGGCGGTGGTCCACGGGTGTTCCTGCGCATAGTCACGGGTGGCAACCCCGGTTTCGCGGATTTTGACTTTGCTTTCTTCGTAGGCATCGCTGATCAAGTGGCGAGAGTGCTTGAGGGCATTCTCGGCATTGCTTTTGAGGGCCTTCAGGGTTTTGCGCGACTCGTCAGACGCATCGTCCTTGAGGCTCTCAAGGGATTTGAGCAGGCTCGAAATCTCGGCTTCCATGCTTTCCAATGACGCTTTGCGTAAAGAGGTGTTGGCCATGTGGGCTCTCCTGGAGTGAATGAGTAACGTGTGTTGATTCCGACTGCGGGGGTTTCAGAAAGTGCAGTAAATCTGAACTTTCAAGTGAGAAGTACCGCCAGAAGCAGTACGAAGAATCACTGCTAGGCTTCATTCAACCACCCAGGAGAACGCTCATGACTGATCATCACACCTATAAGAAAGTCGAACTGGTGGGCTCGTCCCCAACCAGCATCGAGGACGCCATCAACAATGCCCTGGCCGAGGCCAGCAAGAGCATCAAGCATCTGGAGTGGTTTGAGGTGACCGAAACCCGTGGCCACATCAAGGACGGCAAGGCTGCGCACTTCCAGGTGACCCTCAAGGTGGGCTTTCGTATTGCCAATAGTTGATAGGCACGGTTGAACTTGCACGCTGGCCGATTGCCATAACCTGCGCGACACCTTGGGGCGCCGGTGCCAAATGCATCGGCGTACATTTTTTGATCAGCGCAAGGAAGTAACGGATGAAGAAGTTTCTGTTAGCAGTAGGTTTGTTGAGCCTGGCAGGTACAGCCCTGGCGGCTGGCAAGGACTGTGGCGAGCTGAAAAGCGAAATCGACGCCAAGATCCAGGCCAATGGCGCGTCCGGGTACACCCTGGAAATCGTGGATAAAGGCACTGCAACCAACGGCGAAGTGGTCGGCAGTTGCGAAGGCGGTACCAAGGAAATCGTCTACAACCGCGGGTGATCCCGTGTGCCAGACATAAAAACCGACGCCAGAGCGTCGGTTTTTTTGTGCCTGTGGGTCAGCCTTTCATCACTTGCGCCAGCAGCTCGTAGGAATGAATCCGATCAGCATGCTCGTACAGGTCGCAGGTAAAGATCAGCTCATCGGCACCGGTTTGCTCGATCAATACTTCCAGCTTGGCGCGAATTTTCGCCGGGCTTCCGACCATCGCCAGGCCCAGGAAGCTGCCTACCGCGTCCTTCTCATGGGGCAGCCACAGGCCGTCCATGCTATCCACCGGCGGGCGCTGCACCAGGCTTTGCCCACGCATCAGCGCGAGAATGCGTTGGTAGACCGAGGTGGCCAGGTAATTGGCCTGCTCATCGGTATCGGCGGCCACCAGGGGGACGCCGAGCATCACGTAGGGTTTGTCGAGTACCGCTGAAGGCTTGAAGTGATTGCGATAGACGCGAATCGCCTCATGCATCATGCGCGGTGCGAAATGTGAGGCGAAGGCGTAGGGCAAACCGCGTTCACCGGCCAGTTGCGCGCTGAACAGGCTGGAACCGAGCAGCCACACCGGGACGTTGGTGCCGGTACCCGGTACGGCGATCACCCGTTGGTCGGGGGTGCGTGGGCCCAGGTACGCCATGAGTTCAGCCACGTCTTCGGGGAAGTCATCGGCACTGCCGGAGCGCTCGCGGCGCAGGGCGCGGGCGGTCATCTGGTCGGAACCGGGCGCGCGGCCCAGGCCCAGGTCGATACGGCCGGGGTACAGGCTTTCCAGGGTGCCGAACTGTTCAGCGATCACCAGCGGTGCATGGTTGGGCAGCATCACGCCGCCTGCGCCGACCCGGATGGTCGAGGTCCCGCCGGCCAGGTAGCCCAGCAGCACCGAGGTCGCGGAGCTGGCGATGCCATCCATATTGTGATGTTCGGCCACCCAGAAGCGGGTGTAGCCGAGTTTTTCCACGTGCTGGGCCAGGTCCAGGGAATTGCGCAGCGACTGCGCCGGGCTGCCATTGGCGCGCACCGGCACCAAGTCGAGGGTCGAGAACTTCACGTCGGACAACGGTTTCATAAGCCTGCTTCTCCTAAGGGCGCAGGCTTGTGACGAACCAAAACCTGCCGCTTCATGTGCATGCTCTATGCAATGAGGGCATATACCCGAGATTCAATAGCGAGCATGAAATTTCCTACTTGCGCGCTTGGTTTTTCCGACAGGGTGAACTTTGCCAGAGGTTCTATCCTCAGAACCTTACTGATGCACAACCACTGCTTGGGAGAACGCTATGAGTATTGTGAAAAAAGCCTCCGCACACTGGGAAGGCGACCTGAAAACCGGCCTGGGCTCTATTTCCACCGAAACCGGCGTACTGCGCGAAGCCCCCTACGGCTTCAAGGCCCGTTTCGAAGGCGGCAAGGGCACCAACCCTGAAGAACTGATCGGCGCGGCCCATGCCGGCTGCTTCTCCATGGCCTTTTCCATGATTCTCGGCGATGCCGGGCTCAAGGCCGACAGCATCGACACCCAAGCCGAAGTGACCCTGGACCAAGTGGACGGTGGTTTTGCAATCACTGCGGTCCATCTGGTCCTCAAGGCCAAGATCCCCGGCGCAAGCCAGGCGCAGTTCGATGAGCTGAGCAAAAAGGCCAAGGAGGGGTGCCCGGTGTCCAAAGTGTTGAACGCCACCATCACCCTGGATGGCACCCTCATCAACTGATCTGCGCAGGTCCAATGTGGGAGCGGGCTTGCCCGCGAAGGCGCTAGGTCAGGCAACAAATGTATTGGCTGACACACCGCCTTCGCGAGCAAGTCCCCTCCCACATTTTGTTGTGCGTTAAATCAGAACTCGCGTTTCGCAAATGTGGTCTCATACCCATGCAGCCTTTGGCGCACACCCGTGCGCAGCGCATTTAGGGAGCTTCACACATGAAACGTTTTGCCTTGGCGATTATCTGCGGTGCTTTGGCCACGTCGGCGCTGGCCGCGCCGAAAGACTGTGAAGAACTGAGGAGAGAGATCGAAGTCGACCTACAGGCCAAGGCGATCCCGTCCTACACGTTGGAAATCATCACCGCCGAAGAAGCCAAGAATCACGATGAAGCCATGATCGTGGGCTCCTGCGAAAACGGCACCAAGCGCATCATCTACCAGCGCAACAATGACTGATCAGGGAATACAGTTGACGCTGCGCTCCTCTGCCAGCAACTGCCGTGCGGCGTCATACAGCCGGATGTTGGGAGTAAAGCCGAGCGAACGCCCTTCCAGGCGATAGCGCTGACCGGCTTCGAACTGGTCGTATTGCAGGGTGATAAAACACGTGCGCTCCTGGGGCTGGTTCAACCCGCCGCCCAGGCCTGCGCCGGCATACACTTCAAAATCAAAACGCACCATCAGCTCGTGGCTGCCCGGTGGCACCTGGAAGTACCGCCCATCATCGAGGGCTTTGCCGTCCAGGCGTTGCGCCATGACCAGTTTGGCGCCCGGTGTCGGGGTGGCGAAATCGACCCAGGCCTGTTGCGGGTCGGCCGGCGGGATCGGTGTGGAGGTGCAGGCGCTGAGAAAAATCGCCGCCAAGGGAAGCAGGAGCTGACGCATAGTGAGCACTCAAGCGTAGGAATCGTATGAGCATACCTCCTGTAAGCCCGTTAGTCTGGCAGGCCAATGACTCTGGAGCGGTTTGAAATGGTGCGGCGTTTATTGGCGGGGCTGGCGTGTGTGTTGCTCGGTGGTTGCTCCAGTGTCAGCTATTACAGCCAACTGGCCAGCGGCCAATGGCAACTGCTGCAGGCCCGCGAGCCGGTGGCCAAGGTGATCGCCGACCCGACGCGTGCGCAAGTTTTGCGGGAGCATTTGGCGCAATCCCAGAAGGCGCGGACCTTTGCCAGCCAAGCGTTGCACTTGCCCGACAACCAGAGCTACCGCCTGTACGCCGATATCGGTCGGCCGTACGTGGTCTGGAATGTCTTCGCTACCTCAGAATTTTCCTTGTTACCCCAGAACCATTGCTTCCCGATCGCCGGGTGCGTGGCCTATCGCGGTTATTACAGCCAAGGTGCCGCACGGGGCGAGGCTGCCTTGTTGCAACTGCGCGGCATGGATGTGTCGATTGGCGGGGTCGAGGCCTATTCCACTCTGGGCTGGTTTGATGACCCGATCATGAGTTCGATGATGCGCTGGGGCGAAGAGCGTCTGGCCACGGTGATTTTTCACGAACTGGCGCACCAGCGTTTTTATGTGAAGGACGACACTGAGTTCAATGAGTCATTTGCCACCTTTGTCGAACAGGAAGGCACCCGGCAATGGCGTACGGCCCGTGGCCTTGGGCCTGCGAGCGAGTCGGCCTTGAAGCAGCGCGACCAATTTACCCAACTGATCCTCGACACCCGCACCCGCTTGGAACGCCTGTATGCGCAGCCGTTGGCCGCCGATGCAATGCGCCAGGCCAAGGCTGACGAGTTCGAGCGTTTGCGCCGTGAGTATCGGCAGTTACGCGACAGTCAGTGGGCCGGCGACCCGCGGTATGACGCCTGGATCAATCAGCCGATGAACAATGCGCGGCTGTTGCCGTTTGGTTTGTATGACCAGTGGGTGCCAGCGTTTGCGGCGTTGTTTCGCCGGGAGGGAGGGGATTGGCTGAAGTTCTACAGTGCTGTGGAACAGTTGGGTGGGTTGCCGGTTGCGCAGCGTAAATTGGCGTTGAAGCAGTTGGCCGGTGGCGGCCTTTAGGGCCTCATCGCAGCATAAGTATCTACACAACTTTGCCGCAACGCCTAGATCCAGGCAGATGGCGCAGTTGTGGCGAGCGGGCTTGTCGGAACGCCGCATCGCCCGCGCTGGGCTGCGAAGCAGCCCCAACAAGCCCACCGCGTTTCTTCAGATAAACCGCGATAGGCGGGTTTAGGGCTGCTTCGCAGCCCAGCGCGGGGCAAGCCCGCTCGCCACAGGAGAGTTCGTCAGTTTCTGAAAGTTGTGTAGATACCGATGCTCATCGCAGGCAAGCCAGCTCCCACATTTGACGGTGTTCACACATCAACATGTGGGAGAGTCGGAATCGGGCTTTTAGTCGCCGCCCACCCCTTCAAGTCTAAACATACAAGCGGGCTTGCTCGCGAAGACGCTGTACCAGTCAGCACATGTATTGACTGATCCACCGTCTTCGCGAGCAAGCCCGCTCCCACATTTTGACTGGGTTTACACGTCGGCCTTGATCTCCTGGTAGCGCTTCTCCAGCTCCTGGCGGATCTGGCGGCGCTGTTTGCCCTGGATAAACCGGCGCTTGTCTTCGCTGTTCTGTGGCTGCAACGCAGGCACGGCGGCCGGTTTGCGGTCGTCGTCGACCGCGACCATGGTGAAGAAGCAACTGTTGGTGTGGCGTACCGAACGCTCGCGGATGTTCTCGGTGACCACCTTGATCCCCACTTCCATCGAAGTGTTGCCGGTGTAGTTGACCGACGCCAGGAACGTCACCAACTCGCCGACATGGATCGGCTCGCGAAAAATCACCTGGTCCACCGACAGCGTGACTACATAGCGCCCGGCATAACGGCTGGCGCAGGCGTAGGCCACTTCGTCGAGGTACTTGAGCAGGGTGCCGCCGTGGACATTGCCTGAGAAGTTGGCCATGTCAGGGGTCATCAATACCGTCATCGACAGCTGGGCGTTTCCGGGTTCCATAGCACACTCACGGTTGTAGGCATTGGTTGGGGGGCACCTCTGCGGATGCTGGAATCATTACAGCGCCATCCCTTACGGGACGCCGGGACGGGGTTTGCCGTCACGCCCAAGGCGATCTGTTTCCATATATTGCACCGGCTTTCTGCCGGAAGTCGCGGTGTTACCCTTGAAAAGCCCATTTCAAGGGCATTTCTTACGATTAAGGCAGACTTTTCCTTCCGCACATTACGCGCCGTTGTAGCGGCCGCGTGGAAATCGGGACAGTGCCAGTACCCTCAAGGAGCCCCTCGCCATGCACGCCATCAGCTTTATCCAGGACTTGGCCGTGATCATGCTCGTGGCGGGGGTGGTGACTATCCTGTTCCATCGTCTCAAGCAGCCGGTCGTCCTGGGGTACATCGTCGCCGGCTTCATCATTGGGCCGCACACGCCGCCCTTCGGCCTGATCCACGATGAAGACACCATCAAGACCCTGGCCGAGCTGGGGGTGATCTTCCTGATGTTCTGCCTGGGCCTGGAGTTCAGCCTGCGCAAGCTGTTCAAGGTGGGTGCCACGGCGTTTATCGCGGCCTTCATGGAAATCATCCTGATGATCTGGATTGGCTACGAAATTGGCCAATGGTTCGACTGGAACACCATGGACTCGCTGTTCCTCGGCGCGATCCTGGCGATTTCCTCGACCACTATCATCGTCAAGGCGCTCAACGACCTGAAGATGAAAAACCAGCGCTTTGCCCAACTGATCTTTGGCGTGCTGATCGTCGAAGACATCCTCGGTATCGGCATCATCGCCTTGTTGTCGAGCATCGCCGTCAGCGGCACGGTCAGCTCCGGCGAGGTGTTTTCCACGGTGGGCAAGCTCTCGCTGTTCATGATCGTGGCCCTGGTGATCGGCATTCTGCTGGTGCCTCGGCTGCTGGCCTACGTGGCCAAATTCGAAAGCAACGAGATGCTGCTGATCACCGTTTTGGGCCTGTGTTTCGGTTTTTGCCTGCTGGTGGTCAAGCTCGAATACAGCATGGTGCTGGGCGCCTTCCTGATCGGCGCGATCATGGCCGAATCCCGGCAGTTGCTGAAAATCGAGCGTCTGATCGAGCCGGTTCGCGACATGTTCAGCGCGATTTTCTTCGTGGCGATCGGCTTGATGATCGACCCGCAGATCCTGCTGCAATACGCCTGGCCGATTGCGGTCATTACCGTAGCCGTGGTGCTGGGCAAGATGCTGTCCTGTGGCCTTGGCGCGTTTATCGCCGGCAATGACGGCCGGACTTCGTTGCGGGTCGGGATGGGCCTGTCACAAATTGGCGAATTTTCTTTCATCATTGCGGCGCTTGGGATGACCTTGCAGGTCACCAGCGACTTTCTTTACCCGGTGGCGGTGGCGGTTTCCGCGATTACCACGCTGCTGACGCCGTACCTGATCCGTGGCGCCGACCCGTTGTCATTGAAGATCGCGGCGGTGATGCCGCAGCGCCTGAGCCGGGTGTTTGGCATGTATGGCGAATGGCTGCGCAGTATTTCGCCCCAAGGCGAGGGCGCGATGCTGGCGTCGATGATCCGCAAGATCATCCTGCAGGTAGGGGTGAACCTGGCACTGGTGGTGGCGATTTTCTTTACCGGTAGTTTCTTCGCGGCACGAATTGGTGGGTATCTGGAAGGCTGGATCAGTGATCCGAGTTGGCAGAAGGCATTGATCTGGGGCGGTGCGTTGTTGCTGTCGCTGCCATTTTTGATCGCCGCGTATCGCAAGCTCAAGGCACTGTCGATGTTGCTGGCGGAGATGAGCGTGAAGCCGGAAATGGCCGGGCGTCATACCCAGCGCGTGCGACGGGTGATTGCCGAACTGATCCCGATCCTCTCGCTGCTGGTGATCTTCCTGCTATTGGCGGCCTTGTCGGCCAGTATCCTGCCGACCAACAAGCTGCTGGTGTTGATTGCCGTGGTCACGGCTGCGGTGGCCGCAGTGCTCTGGCGCTGGTTCATCCGCATACATACGCGTATGCAAGTGGCCTTGCTGGAGACCCTGGATAACCACAAGGACACCCCGGAGCACTGAGCACTCCCCTCTGGCGAACGACTCACCGTAGGAGCCGTACGCAGCGTTTGTGAGATCAGCTTTCCAGCCAGACGTCCCGCGCCCAGTGCCACACCGATTCCCAGGACTCTTCGGTGACCAGCTCTTCTTCGCCGGACCACAGCACTACCGTGCCGTCTTCTTCGACGCAGTAGTAATCGTCACCGTCCTGGCAGATCGGGATCAGCTCGCGAGGCACGCCGATATCCCAGGCATTGGCCGCGACTTCCGGCAGATAGGTGTGGGACTGTGGGTCGGTGATGGTCACCGGCTCCAGGCTGCCGTACACCACATCGCTGACGGTCAGCAGGAATTCTTTGAACACAAACGGGATGTTGATAAACAGCTGTTCTTCGACTTCCACCAACTGGTCTTCGTCGGGCAGTTCCAGAGGAACCGGTACCGGTTCGTTGGCTTCACGCAATTGTTCGATAACTTCTTCCACGGCCGGGATCCTCATGCTAGATGGCGCGGTTTATAGGGGCGTTTTATACAGTAGCTCGCTATAAGTGCAACCGCGAAATAGAAAACCCGGTGAAGACGGTTAAAACTGCTTTTCCAGCTTTAGGCTGATGCTGTTTTTGTCGTAGGAATAAAGCCAGTCGACATTGCTTACGACCTTGTTGTATTTGACCGTCAGACTGGGCACCACATCCATCACCGCCAGGCGTGGGGCGCGCAGGATAAAGGTGTAGCCCTGTTCATCGTCGCTGCGTCGGTCATCGACGATGGCGCTGTAGGCATCGTATTGGCGTTTGCGGTATGACGCGAACAGCACAGCGCTGACTCCCACCTCGAAATCCTTGGCGACGCCCAGCCGCACGCCTTTTTGCAGGTAAGCCTGGGTGCGATCCCGTGCGTTGCGCTGGCTCAGGTCGACGCCGCCGAACAACGTCCAGCGCTGGGGCAGGGCCTGCCACAGAGTGGCGTAGACCGAGCTAATGCCGCCGTCGAGGTTGCTGTTGAGGTCGTGCTTGTAGGCCATGTCCTTGTATTCGCCTTCCAGCTTGAACATGCGCGTAGCCGATAACGTGTGAATCCATTCGCCCCGCAACCCCCAGGCGCTGTACATGGCGTTGTCGGCGATGGTGTTGAACTCATACGATGGCCCGAGGGAGTACTGGTTTTTCGCATCGTGATAGCTGTAGCCGGCGTTGTTGATAAGGGTGCTTTCGTTGTACTTGCTCTCCTTTTCATACGCCTGGCCGTACAACAACGAGCGCATGAACACCCCGTGATGACCGCTGAGGGCGATGCGTTTGTTGAGCGTGGCCTCGTAATCCGCGCCGTGGGCAGACACAGCCTTGGGCAGCGAGCGTTGGACCAGAATGGTTTCTTCGGCAGTGACGTAGCGATACGTCACTGTGCTTTCGGGGGACTGATTGAGGTTTTTGCCCCAGGTCGGGCCAATGGCGAAGGAGCCTTGCCAGTCTTCACGGTGATCCAGGGCCTGCTTGAAACTGTCGACGGTCTTGCCCAGGCCCATGGCCTGCGCGTCGGAGGGGCTGAGGCCACTGCTGATCTGTTGGAATACGGCGTTGGACTCGCCATCCTTGCGGTTCTCGAACAGCACCCGCGCCAGCTCCAGGCGGCCCGGCAGGAAGTCGGACTGTATCGCCAGCAATTGGCGGTAATAATCTTCGGCTTGCTCCAGGTCGCCTTCGGCGCGGGCCAGGCCACCCTTGGCATAGGCGGTGAGCATCGGATCATGGCCGGGCAGGGCGGTGTAGCGTTTGAGATAGTCCCTGGCCTGTGGCCAGTTCTGGCGTGAGAGGGACACGTACACCGCGCGGCCCAATTCATCCAGGTTGTTGCCGACGGTGTAGTCCTGGCCGTCGATGTTCAAGAGTGGCGCGGCGCCGTCGCTGGGCAATTCATCCTTGAGCAACTCGCGCTCTTGCTGATTGGCGCGGTACTCGATGGTCTGGTTCAGACGCAAGCTGGTGTCCTGGTCGGCAGCAAATAGCGCAGGGGCCATGAACAGCAGCAGGGAAAAGGGTAAAGCGTGGAGCGTGAGGGATCGCTTGCAGTAGGGCTGGGGCATTACCGGGCTCTCGGGATCGCTTCAAAACGCCAAAAGCAAGTGCCTGGGGGCAGGCACTTGCTTGGGTGGTGCTACAACAGGTTCAACCGGCGATTACTTGGCGACGCCACCGAAAGCGGTGTCGTAGTTGCGATCGGAGAACTTGGCGATACCGGCCAGCGACGCGGTGGAGCCTGCGCCGAAGAAGCTGCCTTGGGTGGTGCCGGTTGAGAGGCTTGCATTAGTGACTGCATCGCGCGCTGCAGCGTTGCCGGCAAAGCTGGCGTCGGCGGTGTTGATGTTGGCCGCCAACTGGACCTTCAGCGTGCTGTTGCTCAGCGAACCGACCAGAGTCGGGGCCGCTGTGCCGAAGGATGCGGTCAGGTCGCCAGACAGCACGTTAGCCCCGGAGTAGTTGTTGATGCCCTGTACCGCGTAGGTCACGCTGGCCGTTGGCAGTACGCGGCCAGCGGTATCGCCGGAGTAGTACACGACACGGCTTGGGTCATTGTTGGCACCAGTCTGGGACCACTCTCCGTAGTACACCTGTTGGTTGGCAACTTGTTTGAAATCGAAGTTGCCCAGTGTGGAGTGAGAGGGTGGCATCATCGCGGTAGTAATAGTGGAGACGCCATTGGCATCGGTGGCAGCCATGCCTTTCAAACCACTGAAAGCGACTTTCGTGCCGTTGTAAAAAGCCTTAACGCCAATGGCCGGCTGGCCCGCGGAACCTGGGTGATTGGTTGAGCCTGAACCACTGGAACCGTCAACGACGATCGTGCCATCGTAACTTTGACCAGAAGAAGTGGCTGCTTGAGCAACGCCAGCCAGACCCAGAAGTGCCATTGCCAATACTGTGTAGTTGAAAGATTTCATTTCATCATCCATTGAGTGATTTAAATTAAGTCAACACGTCAAGCGTTTGCCAATTTCTTCTTAGCCTCCCATGCAATACCTCCAGGATTAAAAAGTAGCGGTGAAACCGAGCTTCAAAGTTCGACCCGGCGCAGGCATGGCCGAACGCGTCAGCGGGTCGATGTAATAAAGGTTGCTCAAGTTGGTGCCGGTTAACTCGATGGATGCGTCATCGGTCAACTTGTAGTTCACGTAGGCGTCATAAGTGACGATCTTGTCCCATGACATAGGCGTATTCAGGTAATAACTGACCATGGCGCTGTTGGGGTAGTTGTCATAAAACTTGTTTTCATGTTGGCGGTAATAAATAGCCCGTCCGCCCACTTCCAGCTTTCGATCAAGGAATCGCGCACCCAGACCAAGGTTGGCAGTCCACTCCGGCATTGCCATGCTCACCAGATATCCGCCTACAAATCCGTCATCCACGCAGTTGGGGGTACTGCCGTCGGTGCTGACGGAGACAGCCGAGTTTTCATCGCAGACTCTGTTTTTCAGGACATGACCAATGCTCATGTCGGTGAAAAACCGTCCATTATCGTAGCGCCCTTGGAACTCCACACCCGAAGTGACCTGCTTTTCCAAGTTGCTGAAGCGCAGTTGTGGGTCGCGTTCGATCACGTTTTTGGTGGTGTTGTAGTAATAGCTCAGCTTGATGTCGGCGGTTTCGCTGCCCCCCCAGCCGGCCAGGTTATGGATGTAGGCGGCTTCGTAGTTGTGCGCATGCTCTGGCTCAAGCCCCCAGGGATTGATCGATGAGGAAAAGCCAATGGTGCTTTCAAACATGCTTGGGTAACGGATGGCCTCGCTGTAGCGCAGGTAGACCCGGCCATTTTCCGAGGTAAAGAACGTTGCAGAAAGCGAAGGTGTCCAGCCACTGTCTTTCTGGTGTTTGGCTTTGATGTCTTTTTCGTAGATCTCACCATTTCCGGAAGAGCTGCAGGAAATGATATTTTCACCTGCATTCAAGCCGTTGATACACGGGTTGTTAGCGCGCGAATAGCGGCCTTTACCATCACTCTCCCAGTTAACCCTATGTTGGATTTCTTGAATGGGTGATGTTTCTCGTTTAATCACTTCTATATCGGCCAAACGCTCTGCTTCAGTAGCGCCGAAAACATCCCAGAAATCCTTCATGTTTTCAATTTTCTGATCAATGGTTGTTTTTAATTCGGCATCCGTCATTGTTTTGCGCGTGGTGTAATCCACCCGACGCCCGGTTTCTTCAAGTTGCGTTGTTATTCCACTCTTATCCTGAGCA
Source organism: Pseudomonas proteolytica (assembly GCF_007858275.1). Lineage (GTDB taxonomy): Bacteria > Pseudomonadota > Gammaproteobacteria > Pseudomonadales > Pseudomonadaceae > Aquipseudomonas > Aquipseudomonas proteolytica. The sequence goes on along the minus strand of NZ_VFEV01000005.1, from coordinate 144,189 downwards.
CTTTTCAAATAATCATCAAATGCCCAATAAGACGAATAACGCATCCCCGCCTCAAACTTGGCGAAGCTCACGGGACGCCAGTCGAACTTGAAGTTGTATTCCTGCTCTTCACGGCGGCCGGCGCGAGGGTACATGCGCAACGTGTCACTGATGATGGGGTCGTAATAGTTGTCGTTCGAGCCCAACTTTTCATGCTGGTAACTACCACCCAGCGTCAGATCGAGGCTGTCGAGTAACTTGAACTTGTTGCTTGTGGTCAGGCCGATACGATCATGCTTGGAGTTGGCCAGGGCGGTATTACGGTACACCGGGTCGGCGAGGGTGGTTTGATTGGGGACGCCGCCGCTGCTGTAGGTATCGCTGCGGGTGTTGGTCATCCACAGGTTGGAATAGAAATCCACCCACGGGTTTCCCTCGGGCTTGAGGTTGTATTCCAGGTTGTAGGCTTTGCTTTGCACATGGCTCAACGGCCACTGCGGCACGCCGTTGGTGGCGGCGTCGTAAGTTGTGCCGGGTTTAAAGAACGAGATCCGTGATGGCAGGATCTCGCCATACAGCGCATCGGTGTCGCGGTAGCCGAACTCCAGGGACTGGTTTTCATCGATCTTGAATTTGGCCTTGCCCAGCCAGGACTCCATCTTGCTGGAGGTGTTGGGGACTTCATCGCCCGGTTTGTAGATGGTCGCGAGGTTGGGAATGTAGTCAAACTGTCCGTTGACTTGCTTTCCACTGGAGTAGAAGTCGCTCTTGTTCTTGCCCGCGTAGTGGTTACCTTTTTCGCGAAAGGCGTAGGCGGCCAGAAGTTCGAATTTTTCCTGGCGGGTGGCCAGTGCCAGGCGGTAGGCGGAGTCATCGCTGGACAGCAGCTTGTTACTGCTGCTGGTGCGTGGGTGTTTGTACAAAGAGTGATCGTAATAGCCCCTGATAGGCGAGTATTCATAGCCGGGGCTGGGCATTTGTCCGGTCATCAGCGTCGGCAGTTTGGGCGACACCGAGTTGTTGCTGCCTTCTATTTTAAGTTCGCCACCATATTCCTGGTCCTGCTTGAGCACGTCGTCGACGTTCAGGGTGCTGGCCACCACCGCGCCGCCGATGCCGCTATAGACGTTGCGCTCCAGGTTCGGGCCCTTTAACACCTTGATGCTACCGATCAGGTTGGGGTCGATGTAGTTGCGGTTGTTGGCGCCCATATAGCCGCGATAAGCGGTGATTGCCTGCTCGGTGCCGTCGATGGTCAGCGGCACGCGCCCCGGGCCCTGGATGCCGCGGATGTTCGGGTCCAGCGCGCCGCTGTTACGCGAATCGCCGCTGTAGACGTTAAGCATGCCCTTGAACATATCGGCGGGGGCCGCGCCTTTGTAGCGCTCGATCTGCTCCTTGCCGGCGTAGACCGTGGAGATGTCTTGGTCGTAGACGTCGTTGTAGCCCTTTTCGTCGCGCGACTGTTTGCCTTCCATGCCCAGCACATAGGTGGGATGCAGGTCGCCAGGCAGGATGCCTGCCGAGTTCGGCCCGGGTTGTACCTGGATGATCGGGCGGTCGGACGGGCCGCCGAGGCTGTAGGTGACACCTTGATTGGCCAGCAATGTTTGCAACGCTGCGTCCAGGGACAGGCGACCCTTGACCGGGTTGCCGTAGCTGTTGGTGAAGTCGTTGCTGCCCAGGTAAAGCTCGACACCGGCCTGGCGCGCCAGCAGCACCAAGGCCTGATCCAGGGCCAGGGTCGGCACGTCGAAATTATGTACAGCAGTGGCCGGGGCGTGCGCTGCACTGGCGGCTGGGGCTGCCCGCACCGGGCTGATGGTCGCGGCATCGGCGACCAGCGCAATGGCGGCCAACCGAATTCCCAGGCTCAACCGGGTGCGTTTTGTTGCCTTGCACTTTTTGTTGTTCTCTTGCGTCTGCAAAACCGGCCTCACTAAAGTAAATAAGATTTATTCACATGTAGTAGAAACGGCCCAGCTGCAAAAACGCGATAGATCGTTATGATCTATGTATAGAGTTTTTTATCTTAATTTTTAAGGTTGATCAGTAGATCAGTGTCAATCCAGGCAACTCGACAATCCGCCCATGGGCTTGCGCCACCAGGTGCTTGAGCGCTTCGTCCAGGTTATCCAGACGCATTACTGCACTGATTTTGACGTTGCGCAGCGCCTCACCTTTGACCAGCACCAGTCCAGGTCGATAGCGATTGATGCGGGCAGTGGCGTCGGCCAGGGACTCACGCTGGAACACCAGTCGTCCTTCCTGCCAACTGGCCAATTCCTCGGGGCTGGTGCTCAGCGGTACAAGGCCCGATTTCGGGCTGAAACGCAGGCTGTTGCCCTGCTCAAGCAATGCCGAGCCGGCTGCCTCATCGCGCCCGTGATCGGTCAGGTTGACCTCGACCCGGTGCTGCAATACGCCCACCCAGCCTTCGCGATCCTTGCCAATGCCCACCAGATAACGGGTGCCGCGTGCCGTGATATCGGCGCCGGGTGCCTGGACGGTGAAGGGGCGACGCTCCTGTTCATTCATCGGCGCAGGTGTGAATACGGCTTCGCCCTGGCTCAAGCGCACGCGCCGGGTCTGGTCGTCGTAGGCCAGGTTGAGAATGCTGTGGCTGCCCAACTGCACCTGGCTGCCATCGGCCAGGGTGATCTGGCGTACTTCGCCAAAGCCGGTGTGATAGTCGCTGTTCAGGGCTTGCACCCAGAAAGGTGGCGCCAACAGCATCCAACAGCCGATTGTCAGTGCGGCCAAGGCGCTGCCGCCGACAACCGGCATGCGCAGCCAGGCAGAACGCGGCGGGCGCTGGGGTTTTACATAACCGGGACGTTGCTTGAGCTGTGCGGTGGCCTGCCACGCACGATTGGCGCGCTCGGCGGCGGCGGCGTGCAATGGATCGGCAGCCAGCCAGTGCTCAAAGGCCTCGAGTTCACGTGCCGAAAGCTGTCCTTGGCGATGGCGCATCACCCAGTCGGCAGCTTTGCGCTCTACCGGGTCGATAGTTTGTGGGGAGGCATTCACGGTTGGGTCTATTTACCTTTTGGCTCTTTGTCGTACACAAGGCTCAGCCCTCTTGGCCAGGTTCCAGCGCCCGACCAATCCTGGCCAGGGCCATTGCCATGTGTTTTTGTACAGAGCTTGTGGATATCCGTAAATAGCGCGCGGTCTCTTTGTGCGTCATGCCCTCGACACGGCAGAGCATAAATACGTCGCGGGTACGGGCAGGCATGCGCTCAAGCAGGCTTTCCAGGTGTTCCAGTTCGAGTGCGCCGAGTGCCTGTTCTTCAGGGCAACTGGTCTCATCGACCAACGTGGCGAAAAAGGCCGTGGGGTCGTTTTCGTAGCGCTTTTCACCAAAGCGGCGGTGATGGTCGATCATCAGGTTGTGCGCCACCCGAAACAGATAGGACGGTGCGCACAGCACGCGTTCCAGGCTCTCCAGCTGGGCGATGCGCAAAAATGTGTCCTGCACCAGGTCGGAGGCCAGGCTGGGGGAGCACTTCTTGCGCAACAAGTAACGATGCAACGCAGGGGCGTGTTGAGTGAACAGTTTTTCCAGCACGGCGGCACTTTCCTATGCTCGGGCAGAACCGGGGAGGGCGAGTATAATGAGAGTCGTTCTCATTAATCCAGTAAAACTCCGCACTGAGTTTTCCGCAGGCAAAAAAACACCCCGGCGGTGCAGGCTCTTGGGAGCGCTGCACCCGACCGGGGCGTTTGTTACAGCAGGCTATGCGCCTTTGCGGATCAGCCGTTCTGGCGGATACCGGCTACCAGCCAAGGCTGGTTTTCGCCTTGCGGACGTTCCATGTTCCAGCTTTCGCTGAACACTTCGCCCTGGTCGAAGCGCGAAGTCTTCGACACACCGCTGAAGGTCAGGGTGGCGATGGTCTTGTCGGCGCGGTCATCCACACCTTCCAGTTGCACACGCAGGTCGTCGATGTAGGTCGACTGGAATGCGTCGCCCAGTTCGGCACGTTCGCGCTTGAGGAACTCCAGCAATTGCGGGGTCACGAACTCGGCGATCTTGTCCATTTCGTTGGCGTCCCAGTGTTGCTGCAGGGACTGGAAGTGGTTGCGGGCCGCTTCGACGAAACGTTCTTCGTTGAACCAGGCTGGCGCGTTGATCACCGGACGAGCGGCAGCAGCAGGTGCCGCCGAGCCGCCGAAGATCGAACCCATGGCAGGCTTTTGCTCGAACACTTCACGCTGCATCGGCGCACCGGCTGGAGCCAGGTGCTCCTGCTGCTTGCGGCGACGGGCGGCGATAAAGCGGAAGATCACAAAGGCGATGACCGCCATGATCAGGATGTCGAAGATCTGCATGCCCTGGAATCCGCCGCCCATGAACATGGAAGCGAGCAGGCCACCGGCAGCGATACCGGCCAGAGGGCCCAACCAGCGCGAAGCACCGCCGGCCTTGGCAGCAGCGCCTGCGGCACCGGCTGCACCTGCGGTGGCAGCCGCTCCGCCCATGCCGCCAGCGGCGGGGGCCATTTGGCTGGTCTGATGGCTCGGCGCTGCGCCGGAGCTTTTGCCGCCACCAAAGCGTTTGGCGTTGGCGTCGAGGCTCATCGTCAGGCCGATGCACAACGCCATGGCGATGCTAAGAAAACGTTTCATAAAGGGAATTCCCATTTGTGGATTGCACGCGCGCCATGTTGCACAGGTGTACTGACAGTGGCTAGCGACATAATGTTTCGGGCTTTTGCGTAAGGCCTAATCCGAATGCTCCGTAGGAGGTATTCGGACACGGTGTAGGAGCGAGCTTGCTCGCGAAAAACCCTAAGACACCACGTTCATTCAGGATGCCCGCGTTATCGTTGACGATCTTCGCGAGCAAGCTCGTTTAGACCGCTTCAAGCTTGGCGTAGCCCATCATCAGCCACTTGCTGCCTTCAGCGAAGTTCACCTGCACGCGGGCCTGGGCCCCGGCGCCTTCGAAGTTGAGGATCACCCCTTCGCCAAAGATCGCATGCCTGACCTGCTGGCCAAGGCTGAACGGGGTTTCGGGAATTTCCGAACCGGCAAACATACTGCTGGAATTCTGTTGCTGGCCCCCGCCGAACGGCCGGCTGACGCTGTTGGACAAGCGTACTTCCTGAATCAGCCCCTTCGGCACTTCCCGTACGAAACGCGACACCTTGTTGTAGGTCTCGCTGCCATACAGGCGACGCGTCTCGGCGTAGGTCATCACCAGGTTCTGCATCGCCCGGGTAATGCCAACGTAGGCAAGGCGGCGTTCCTCCTCAAGGCGGCCGGGCTCTTCCAGGCTCATCTTGTGCGGGAACAGCCCTTCTTCCATGCCCACCAGGAACACATAGGGAAACTCCAGGCCCTTGGCACTGTGCAGCGTCATCAACTGCACGCTGTCTTCGTGTTCGTCGGCCTGGGTATCGCCGGCTTCCAGCGATGCATGGCCGAGGAACGCCGCCAATGGCGACAGGTCGGCATCTTCCTCGCTGTTCTCGAAGGCGCGGGCGGCGCTGACCAGTTCCTCAAGGTTTTCTACCCGAGCCTGGCCTTTCTCGCCTTTTTCCGCTTCGTGATAAGCGATCAGGCCCGACTGCTCGATCACCGTCTGGGTCATCAGGTGCAGCGGCATTTCCAGGCACTTGGCGGCAAGGTTGTCGATCAACTCGACAAACCCGCCCAACGCCCCGGCAGCGCGACCTGTCAGGCCTTTATTGACGATCAGCAGGCGCATGGCCTCCCACATCGACACATCGCTGTGCCGTGCGTGTTCGCGGATCGCCTCGACGGTTTTCTCGCCAATGCCCCGCGCCGGTACGTTGATCACCCGCTCCAGCGCCGCATCGTTGCCGCGACCTTCCAGCAGGCGCAGGTAGGCCATGGCGTTCTTGATTTCCGCACGTTCGAAGAAGCGCTGGCCGCCATAGATGCGGTACGGGATGCGCTCGCGCAGCAAGGCCTCCTCGAGTACCCGCGACTGGGCGTTGGAGCGGTACAGAATGGCGATATCGCTACGGGCCAGTCCGGTTTTCAGGGCGCTTTCAATGGTTTCCACCACGTAGCGCGCTTCGTCATGTTCGTTGAAGGCCGCGTAGAGGTTGATCGCCTCGCCTTCGCCGCCGTCGGTCCACAGCTCCTTGCCCAGGCGCCCGGTGTTATTGGCAATCAAGGCGTTGGCGGCCTTGAGGATCCCGGCGGTGGAGCGGTAGTTCTGCTCCAGGCGAATGGTCTCGGCATCCGGGAAGTCGTCGGAATACTGGTAGATGTTCTCGATTTTCGCGCCGCGCCAGCCGTAGATCGACTGATCGTCGTCGCCCACCACCATCAGGCTGTCGCCGCCCTTGGCCAGCAGGCGCAACCAGGCGTACTGCACGGCGTTGGTGTCCTGGAACTCATCCACCAGAATGTGCCGGAAGCGCTTCTGGTAATGGGCCAGCAAACCGGGGTTATCGCGCCACAGGTCGAGGGCCCGCAGCAGCAGCTCGGAGAAGTCGATGACCCCGGCACGCTGGCAGGCCACTTCATAGGCTTCATAGATGCTGCGCATGGTGGCCAGGAACAGGTCGCCACTGGCCTGTATATGTTGCGGGCGCAGGCCTTCGTCTTTCTGGCCGTTGATAAACCATTGGGCCTGGCGCACCGGCCAGCGTTGCTCATCCAGGCCCAGCTCGCGGATCACCCGCTTGACCAGGCGTTGCTGGTCATCGCTGTCGAGAATCTGGAAGGTCTGGGCCAGGCCCGCTTCCTGCCAGTGGGCCCGCAACAAGCGGTGCGCCAGGCCGTGGAAGGTGCCGACCCACATCCCGGCCGGGCTGATGCCCATCAACTGCTCGATGCGGTGGCGCATCTCGGCAGCGGCCTTGTTGGTGAAGGTCACCGACAGGATGGAATGCGGGGACGCGTTCTCGACCTGGATCAACCAGGCGATACGGTGCACCAGCACTCGGGTTTTACCGGAGCCAGCACCGGCCAGGACCAACTGACGGCCAACGGGGGCTGCTACGGCCTGGCGTTGGGCATCGTTGAGGGAGTTCAGCAAAAGGGAGAGATCATCGCGCATCGGCGCATTCTAGGGTGCCGGGGGAAGGGGGGCAAATCCCATTGCCGGATGGTCGGCACAAAAAAACAGCGGCGATCTACAATCGGCAAATAATCGATCCACAGGGATGACCGGTAAGTCATCGCCTGCAGCCCGCGCCCTGTCTTGTTCAGCCCCTCTGGGCCAAAGGTTTACGCGGGTTTATTCGCGGATTTTTATGATCCAGAGCAGTTTGGTCTGCACGCCTGCTTGTGTATGCTCCGTCGACGTTTCGGGCTCACCATTATAAGAACACTGCCTATGACCCTCAGCACTGACCTGCCTGGACCTTCTCTCGCGCCGGCGCAGGTTGTCCGCAAGCACTACGCCATGGAGATGGCGGTCGAGCGCACGCGTCTGTTGTACCAAGGTTCGTTGCTGCCCACCTTATTGATGCTGGTTAACGGCCTGGTCTGCGCCTGGTTGCTCTGGAGCCCGCAGCGCTATGTGCAAGTCGGCAGTTGGCTGGTGTGGTTGCTGGCCCTGGTGGCGTTGCGCGTGATCCAGGTGGCGGCCTTCGATAGCGCCCTGCCCAGCCGGCAGGCGCAGCCGATCTGGCGACGGATGTTCATGCTGGGCTCGGCAGCCAGTGGCCTGACCCTGGCAAGCGCGGCCATTGCCCTGGTACCACTGGACAGCTTCGTGCAGCAAGCCTGGGTGTTTGGCCTGATTGGCGCGGCCACTTTATCGGCCAGCGTGGCCTACGCAGTGAGCCTGCCGGCGTTTTTGTCGTTTGCCTTGCCCTGCCTGGTCCCCACCATCCTCTATCTATTCTGCAGCGGCGAACCGCAATTGCAGGGTTGGAGTTACCTGGGCCTGATCCTGCTGGCGTCCTTGAGCCTGGTGGCATGGCAGGTCAATCGCCTGATCCAGCGCGGCTTGCTGCGGCGCTTCCAGAACCAGGCCCTGATCGAGCACCTGCAGCAGGCCCGCCAACGCAGCGAGCAGTTGAATCAGGACCTGGTGCGCGAGGTCGAGCAGCGGCGCGAGGTCGAGCAGGAGTTGCGCGAGGCCCAAATCGGCCTGCAACACCGTGTCGAACAGCGCGGCCAGCAACTGGACGCCGCCAGCCTCGCCCTGAGCAAGAGCGAGGCGCGCCTGGCCATGGCATTGCAGGCCAGTGAACTGGGATTGTGGGACTGGAACCTGCAAACCGATGAAGTCCATCACACCCAGCTCAAGGAACTGTTCGGCCTGGAGCCTGAATACGTCACGGCGATGCTGCGCGACCTCAAGCCTCGCCTGCACCCGGACGACCTGCCACTGCTCAAGCGCGCATTGGTGGAGCACCTGAAAGGTCGCAGCGAGGACTATCAGGTGGAGTACCGCGTGCGCCACGGCGACGGGCGCTGGGTGTGGATCGAAGACCGCGGGCGGGCCGTGGAGCGTACCGCCAGCGGACGCGTGACACGCATGCTCGGTACCCGGCGCGACATCAGCGCCGGCAAGGCGGTGGAGGAGCAGTTGCGGCTGGCGTCCACGGTGTTCGAGGCGGCCAGCGAAGGCATTGTGATCCTGGATCCGGAATATGTGCTGATTGCGGTCAACCAGGCCTTCAGCCGCGTCACCGGCTTTGATATCGACGACATGCTCGGGCGCAACGTCGTGGAATTGCCGTGCAGCCGCGATGCGCGCCGACACTTCCCGGTGATTCGCCAGGCCTTGTTGAGCCACGGCAGTTGGCAGGGGGAACTGGTAGAGGCGCGCAAGAACGGCGAGTTGTACCCGCAATGGCTACAACTGAGCGTAGTGCGTGATGTTCGGGGAAATGTGAGCCATATCGTGGGCTTCTTCGCTGATTTGTCGGCGCGCCGCGAGTCCGAGGAGCGCATGCGCTACCTCACCCATTACGACGAACTGACGGGGCTGGCCAACCGCTCGCTGTTCCGCGAGCGCCTGCGCGAAGCCCATCAACGGGTACGCCAGGGCGGTCGTAGCCTGGCGTTGCTGCATATCAACCTGGACCGCTTCAAGCTGCTCAATGACAGCCTGGGCCATGAGATCGCCGACCAATTGCTGCAGAAAATGGCCCGGCGCCTGATCAACGCCTTACCGGAAGCCGACACCATCGCGCGGTTGTCCGGCGACGAGTTCGCGGTGTTGTTCGACGCTTATGGCAGCTTGTCGAGCCTGGCGCGCGTGGCTACCCGGCTGCTGGCCAAGCTGCGGGTGCCGGTGGCGGTGGAGGGCCACGAATTGGTGGTCAGCGCCTCAATCGGTGTCAGCCTGTTACCGGATAACGCCCGGGAAATTTCCGCGCTGGTCAGCCAATCGAACATGGCCATGCAGCACGCCAAGCATTTGGGCGGCAATAACTTCCAGTTCTATACCGACAGCCTGCAGGCCAGCACCCTGGAGCGTCTGCAGTTGGAAAACCAACTGCGCAAGGCTATCGATGAGCGCCAATTGAAAGTGTTCTACCAACCCAAGCTGTGCCTGGCCACCGGCAAGATGAACGCCGCCGAGGCGCTGGTGCGTTGGGACCACCCGCAATGGGGCAGCGTGCCGCCCGGTGATTTCATCGGGTTGGCAGAAGAAACCGGGTTGATCGTGCCATTGGGCGAGTTCGTGCTGCGCCAGGCCTGCTGGCAGGCGTGTGAATGGCAGCGCCAGGGCCTGGCGCCGATTCGCGTGTCGGTCAACCTGTCGGTGCACCAGTTGCGCCAGGGCAAATTAGTCAGCCTGGTGCGCCAGGTGCTGGACGAAACCGGGCTGGCCCCCCAGTACCTGGAGCTGGAACTCACCGAAAGCCAACTGCTCGACAGCGTCGAGCACATCATCGCCACCTTCCAGCAATTGCGCGACCTGGGGGTGAAACTGGCCATTGACGACTTTGGCACCGGCTATTCGTCCCTCAGTTACCTCAAGCGCATCCCGGTGGATTACGTGAAGATCGACCAGACCTTTATTCGGGGCCTGGGCCAGGGGCGCGAAGACTTGGCGATTACCCGGGCGATCATCGCCATGGCCCACGGCCTGGCACTCAAGGTGGTCGCTGAGGGCGTGGAGGACCAGCAGCAGTTGGATTTCCTGCGCGCCGAAAATTGCGATGAAGTGCAGGGCTATTTGATCAGTCGGCCGATCGAGGCCGAAGGGTTGGCGGATTTGTTACGAAAAAATGCAGATTTTCCTGACTGCCAGTGAGGCGCCATCGGGTGCTACATGGCATATGCCCGCTGATTCAGGGGGCAGTAGGGCGATTTAGTGATGCATCGAACGGGCAAATCAACAATTCTTGTAGTATAACTACAAGCTTGCTACATCCCTGGCGTCTGCCAATAACAAGAGTCCTGCCCTTTGAACCTGTTGCAACATATCGCCCAGTCGCGCCACCTGTTACGCAAATCGGAACTCAAGGTTGCCGATCACGTGCTGCTTGACCCTGCGGCCGTGATGCACAGTTCCATGGCTGACCTGGCCCACAGCGTAGGCATCAGCGAGCCGACCATCGTGCGCTTCTGCCGCGCCATCGGTTGCTCGGGGTTCCAGGACTTGAAGCTGAAACTGGCCCAGAGCCTGGCGGCCGGTGCCAGCTTCGGCCAGTTCGCGATTCACGAAGACGACTCCGTCGCCGACTACAGCCTGAAAATTTTCGACACCACCCTGCACACCCTGATGGAAGTGCGGGAGAAGCTCGACCCGATCGAGCTGCAAAAAGCCGTGACCGCCATGTCCCAGGCCCAGCGCGTGGAGTTCTACGGCTTTGGTGCGTCCGGCGCGGTGGCAGCGGATGCCCAGCACAAATTCTTCCGTTTGCTGCTGACAGCGGCGGCCTACAGCGACCCGCATATGCAAGCAATGTCGGCGGTGACGTTGAAGCCCACCGACGTGGCGATCTGTATTTCCCAGTCGGGTCGTTCCAAGGACTTGCTGATCACCGCCAACCTGGTGCGTGAAAGCGGCGCTACGTTGATCACCCTGTGCCCGAGCCAGACGCCCTTGGCGGAACTGTCCACGGTCAACCTGGCGATCGATGTACACGAAGACACCGAAATCTACACCCCGCTGACCTCGCGTATCGCCCACCTGGTGGTGATCGACGTGCTGGCGATGGGCGTGGCAATGGCGCGTGGCCCGAGCCTGGTCAACCACCTCAAGAGCGTCAAGCGCAGCTTGCGCAGCCTGCGGTTGTCACCCAAGTCCGTCAAAGCCCTCGACGACTGACTCGATCTCCTGGCAAGCGTGCCTGTTGAGCTGAGTGGGCTTGTTGTGGCGAGCGGGCTTGCCCCGCGCTGGGCGGCGAAGCGGCCCCATTCAAGAACAATGAGGTGTATCAGACATTCCTGGTTGCCTGTTTTTGGGGCGGCTTCGCCGCCCAGCGCGGGACAAGCCCGCTCGCCACAACAAACCTTTTCATCACAGTAAGCCCGCTCACCACAGGTCAGTATTCATCGTCCTGTAACCCCCGCGCCGCCAAACCGTCATCCCCCGTGCCCATCCTGAACTCCCCGTACTCGCATTGGGAGACTCGAAATGGCCCGGCACTACGAAGACAGCACCAGCACCGTCAAGACCCGTCGTCAGCAGGAAGACCAGCGCCGCATGGCGTTCCGGCGTGCAATTGAAGATCGCTGCGAGCAGCGTCAACTGCTGCAGAGCATCAGTGACTACCCGGAGTTGCACTGGCAGGCACCCGCGGCTGCCCAGCGAAGCGTTCAGCCAGCGCGCTGATCTGCACCCGCTCGCTGCGGATAAAGCCCAGGAACGCATGGGCCACCGGTGACAGGCGTTTGGCCTTGGCCTGCACCAGGCACCAACTGCGGTACAGCGGCAGCTCTTCCACCGGCAGCTCCTTGAGCCCGCCGGTGGCCAGTTCCAGGTTCAGGGCGTGGCGTGTCAAAAGCGCCACGCCCAACCCCGCCACCACGCACTCGCGCTGTGCCTCGGCCGAGGCCACTTCCACCGTCTGGGTGAAGTGCACGCGCTTTTCCTTGAAGTATTCCTCGCAGGCCAAACGCGTCCCGGAGCCGGGTTCGCGCAGCAACAGGGTGTAAGGCTCCAGGTCTTGCAGGCGCAGCGGCCCTTGCAGGCTCAGCGGATGGTCCGGTGGGGCCACCGCCACAATCGGGTTATTGAGAAACGGCAGGAATTCCAGGCCCATGTCCTGAGGCACCATGGACATGATCACCAGGTCATCACGGTTGTCCGACAGCCGGCGGATCACCTGGGCGCGGTTGACCACTGTCAGGTGCAACTGCACCTCCGGGTGCTGGCGCTTGAAGGCGGCGAACAAGTGCGGCACGAAGTATTTGGCGCTGGACTCCACCGCCAGCTTCAATTGCCCCTGCAGCGAGCCCTGCATGTCCGAGAGCTGCATATCGAGGTTTTCCAGGCGCCCGAAAATGTCCCGGCTGGCCCGTTGCAGGGCTTCGGCCGCTTCGGTCATGTAGAGCTTTTTGCCCACGTAGTCGAACAGCGGCTGGCCGACCAGCTCTTCGAGCTGGCGAATTTGCAGGCTGACCGCCGGTTGCGTGAGGGACATTTCTTCAGCCGCGCGGCTGTAGGAACGCAAATCGCAGACCTCATTAAAGATCTGCAATTGACGTAATGTCATACGCATCAATGACTTACGCATAATTAAAAAGGTCTCGCCGGGGTCTGTGCGCTCAACTATAAGTCTTTACTTATACACAACCCAATAATTATTGATTTTTGTTAATCCCTAAGTGCGCATAGTGTGTATCTCGCGACTGGCTTGAAACATTTGGTCACGCGCCGACCTGGTCTAGCAGGTCGATGAATGCAGCAATCGGCTCAAGGGAAACTCCAAGTGATAACAAAGATCCTGATCGCCAACCGTGGTGAGATTGCCGTCCGCATCGTGCGGGCCTGTGCCGAAATGGGTATCCGTTCAGTGGCGGTCTATTCCGACGCAGACCGGCATGCCTTGCACGTCAAGCGCGCCGACGAGGCCCACAGCATTGGCGCCGAGCCCCTGGCCGGCTACCTGAACCCGCGCAAGCTGGTGAACCTGGCGGTGGAAACCGGCTGCGACGCATTGCACCCCGGCTACGGCTTCCTGTCGGAAAACGCCGAACTGGCGGATATCTGCGCCGAACGCGGTATCAAATTCATTGGTCCATCGGCCGAAGTGATTCGCCGCATGGGCGACAAGACCGAAGCGCGCCGCAGCATGATCAAGGCGGGTGTGCCGGTCACCCCCGGCACCGAAGGCAACGTTGCCGACATCGCCGAAGCACTGACCGAAGGTGACCGCATCGGCTACCCGGTGATGCTCAAGGCCACCTCCGGTGGTGGCGGGCGCGGCATTCGTCGCTGCAACAGCCGTGAAGAACTCGAACAAGCCTTCCCCCGCGTGATCTCCGAGGCCACCAAGGCCTTCGGCTCGGCGGAAGTGTTCCTGGAAAAATGCATCGTCAATCCCAAGCACATCGAGGCGCAGATCCTCGGCGACAGTTTTGGCAACGTGGTGCATCTGTTCGAGCGCGACTGCTCGATCCAGCGCCGCAACCAGAAACTCATCGAAATTGCCCCAAGCCCGCAACTGACCCCCGAGCAGCGTGCCTATATCGGTGACCTGTCGGTGCGCGCGGCCAAGGCCGTGGGCTACGAGAACGCCGGCACCGTGGAGTTCCTGCTCGCCGAGGGCGAGGTGTACTTCATGGAAATGAACACCCGGGTGCAGGTAGAACACACCATCACCGAAGAAATCACCGGGATCGACATCGTCCGCGAGCAGATCCGCATCGCGTCCGGCCTGCCGCTGTCGGTAAAACAGGAAGATATCCAGCACCGTGGCTTTGCGTTGCAGTTCCGCATCAACGCCGAAGACCCGAAGAACAACTTTTTGCCCAGCTTCGGCAAGATCACCCGTTACTACGCCCCCGGCGGCCCGGGTGTGCGGACCGATACGGCGATCTACACCGGCTATACCATCCCACCGTTCTACGACTCCATGTGCCTGAAACTGGTGGTGTGGGCGCTGACCTGGGAAGAAGCCATGGACCGCGGCCTGCGTGCCCTGGACGACATGCGCCTGCAAGGCGTGAAGACCACCGCCGCCTACTACCAGGAAATCCTGCGCAATCCGGAATTCCGCAGCGGCCAGTTCAACACCAGTTTTGTGGAAAGCCACCCTGAGCTGACCAACTACTCGATCAAGCGCAAACCCGAAGAGCTGGCCCTGGCCATCGCCGCCGCCATCGCCGCCCACGCAGGCCTGTGAGGAACATTCCAATGTCTAAGAAAATCTTCGTAACCGACACCATCCTGCGCGACGCCCACCAATCGTTGCTGGCGACCCGCATGCGCACTGACGACATGCTGCCGATCTGCGACAAGCTCGACAAAGTCGGCTACTGGTCCCTGGAAGTCTGGGGCGGCGCGACCTTCGACGCCTGCGTACGTTTCTTGAAAGAAGACCCGTGGGAGCGCCTGCGCAAACTGCGCGCCGCGTTGCCTAACACGCGCCTGCAAATGCTTCTGCGTGGCCAGAACCTGCTGGGCTACCGCCACTACAGCGACGATGTGGTCAAGGCCTTCGTCGCCAAGGCCGCCGTGAATGGCATCGACGTGTTCCGTATCTTCGACGCCATGAACGACGTGCGTAACTTGCGCGTGGCCATCGAAGCGGTGAAAGCGGCGGGCAAGCACGCCCAGGGCACCATCGCCTACACCACCAGCCCGGTGCACACCATCGAGGCATTCGTGGCCCAGGCCAAGCAAATGGAAGCCATGGGTTGCGACTCGGTGGCAATCAAGGACATGGCCGGCCTGCTGACCCCGTACGCCACCGGCGAGCTGGTCAAGGCGCTGAAGGCCGAGCAGAGCCTGCCGATCTTTATCCACTCCCACGACACCGCTGGCCTGGCCGCGATGTGCCAACTCAAGGCCATCGAAAACGGTGCCGACCATATCGACACCGCCATCTCCAGCTTCGCCTGGGGCACCAGCCACCCGGGCACCGAGTCGATGGTCGCCGCCCTTAAAGGCAGCGAGTTCGACACCGGCCTGGACCTGGAACTGCTGCAGGAAATCGGCCTGTACTTCTACGCCGTGCGCAAGAAGTACCACCAGTTCGAAAGCGAATTCACCGCCGTCGACACCCGCGTGCAAGTCAACCAGGTACCGGGCGGGATGATTTCCAACCTGGCCAACCAGTTGAAAGAGCAGGGCGCCCTCAACCGCATGAGCGAAGTGCTGGCCGAAATCCCGCGGGTGCGCGAAGACCTCGGCTTCCCGCCGCTGGTGACGCCAACTTCGCAGATCGTCGGCACCCAGGCGTTCTTCAACGTGCTGGCCGGCGAGCGCTACAAGACCATCACCAACGAAGTGAAGCTCTACCTGCAGGGCGGCTACGGCAAGGCGCCGGGCACCGTGGACGAGAAACTGCGGCGCCAGGCCATCGGCAGCGAAGACGTGATCGACGTGCGCCCGGCCGACCTGCTCAAGCCGGAAATGACCAAGCTGCGTGGCGAAATCGGCGCATTGGCCAAGTCCGAAGAAGACGTGCTGACCTACGCCATGTTCCCCGATATCGGACGCAAGTTCCTCGAAGAGCGTGAAGCCGGGACCCTGAGCCCTGAAGTGCTGCTGCCAATCCCTGAAGCCGGCGGCGTGGCCCGTGCCGGTGGTGAAGGCGTGCCGACCGAGTTCGTCATCGACGTACACGGCGAAAGCTACCGCGTCGATATCACCGGTGTCGGCGTCAAGGCCGAAGGCAAGCGTCACTTCTACCTGTCCATCGACGGCATGCCGGAAGAAGTGGTATTCGAACCGCTCAACGAATTCGTCGGCGGCGGCACCAGCAAACGCAAGCAAGCCAGCGAGCCGGGCCATGTGAGTACGGCCATGCCGGGCAATATCGTGGATGTGCTGGTCAAGGAAGGCGACGTGGTCAAGGCCGGCCAGGCCGTGCTGATCACCGAAGCGATGAAGATGGAGACCGAAGTGCAGGCGGCCATCGCCGGCAAGGTCAGCGCCGTTCATGTGGCCAAGGGCGACCGGGTCAACCCGGGCGAAATCCTGATCGAAATCGAAGGCTGATACACAGCCTTCGACACTACCGCTTAATCCTCGGGGGGCATGTGCCCCCTTTTTTTTGCGCAAAATTCAGAAGGTCAGGGTCCATTGGCCCATGACTGCCTGGCTGGTGCTGCGGGCGCCAACGTCACCGGTGTAAGTCAGGCCGACGCTCTGCGTGGCCGACACTGCCAGCCCCAGCCCGGCCTGCAAGGCCAGGCTGTCGCGGTTCAGCGCGGTGCCCTGGATGGTGAAATCGCTGTTGAACGCGTCCTTGTCCACCCATGCGGAGGACTGGCGCACGCTGCTACCTACATCGCCGTACAGATGCTTCCAGCTCGCGCTGACGTGAGGTTTGAGGCTCATCTGGTTGTCCAGCGTGTAGAGGCTGCTCATGCGCAGGCCGAGGGTGGTGCTCAGATTCTGCTGGGTTTGCTCGCCGACGTTGAGGGCGCTCATGCCGCCTTTTTCTTTGAAGCGTTCGCGGTGGTAGCGCTGATAGCCTACGCCGGCGAACGGTTCGACGGTGAAACTGCCGTGGTCCACGCGATAGCCCAGCTCGCTGAGAAGCGTCTGGCTTTGCGCGGTGTACTTGCCCTTGAGCTGCTCCCGATAGTCGATGAAATCAAAGTCGACACTGCGTTTGTTCTGGCCGGCGTGGCTGCTATGGATCGCTCCCAGGCGCAGCGCCAGTGGCCCGTCCTCGCGCACCGCGTAAGCCCCCAGGTGCCAGCTGTCCAGCCCGGCCTTGAAGCGTTTGGCGCTCAGGTCGCTGGTGGATTTGGCGCCCACGACACCCACGCGCCAGGCAGGGTCCACGGCCCAATCGGCCCCCAGCACCAGGCCTCGGGTACGTTGCTGCAGGCCGGCGCTGCCGTGCTGCCCGCCCAGGCTGGCGCCGCTGCCCAGGCCCTGGAACCAGAAACGCCCGGGGGCATCGCCGTTCCCCTCGCGCATCACTGACAGCAGGCTGGCGTTCAGCGGGGCCAGGCTGTTCTGGGTGGCGCTGCCCAGGTTGGCGTTCTGGCTGCCGGCCAGTTGTTCAAGCACCGCGCCGAGCCTGTTGGGCGCCAGGTTGCTGAAGTAGTGGTAGTCATGGGTAATCCGCTCCAGATCGTAATCGCTCAGAACGCCTGGCTCCCACAATGCGTCTATGGCGTTGTCCAGTACCTGGGCGACGCTGCGGCCGTTGTGGGTGGTGGCGTAGTCGGCGAAATAAAAAGCGCTGGCAGGTACGGGATGTGCCTGCTCGCTGTCGCTGGGTGGCTCCATATCCCCGCGTGCGGCAACCATTGAAATACTGGCAGCGTTCAGCGCGAAGGTCATGACTATGGCAAGTCGCTTGGATGTGTAGGGCATACGGTCCCAACCTCTGATATGTGAGGCAGGGAATTTAGCGAGGTGGCCGGCGTACAACTGTCAGCGGCGGCGTGCGTAGTGCGCGGGAGATGTCTTTAGTCCGGAGCGAATGTACGCGTGCTCAATGTAGGTGAGCTGGTTTGCATTTTATTGCGTTTTTTAACCCGCTTAAACGCAATAAATGCATTTTACTGCGTAAATAAAGCGGGCTTGGCAATCGCGCATGCACTATATTGCGTAATCAAGCCTGCTTCATTCGCCGAAGGTGCATTAAATTGCCAACGGAAGCCATTCACTCCCTGATGTTGCAAATCTTTAATGCCGGCCATTGGCACGACGCAATGCGGCTGGAGTTTTCCGAGCCTCAAAAAGGTTTTGATGGACCCTGTCGGTTTCATTATCGGCAGGACTATCTCGTGGAGCACCTGGACGATATTGAACAAGGTTTTTGTTCTGCGGTGAGTGGGCGGTTTCCTCTGGAGTGGGATGTCACCTTCCTCAAGACGGCTCCTGCCTTCTTGCATGACATTGCACCGGCGGGTGCGGCGAAACGCTTCCTGCTGCGATGACTGTCAGCATGGATACACGCGCCCTGCTGATCCAGGGCATCGAGCAGGGCCTGGCCCAAGGCACCCTGCAAATCGGCGAAGCGGTACGCCGCCTTCGCGTTGAAGTCACGGGCCTGCACCAGAGCCAATTTGCCAGGATGTGCAAGATTTCCGTGCGCACGCTGGTGCATATCGAGCATGGCGAGGGCAATCAGACGCTCAAGTCGTTGAACGCTGTGTTTCGTCCGTTCGGCTTGCAGATGGGGGTGGTCAGGGTGCGCCGTTCGCTGGGCTGAAGCTTAGCCGCGTCGTACATAACCCTTGCCGTAGTGGCGCTCCATACGGGCCTGGATCAGTTCCAGGCCGATGGACAACACCCAGTAAATGATCGCCGCAGTGGTCAGCATCTCGATGTAGCGATAACTGGAGCGGCCATAGGATTGCGCCAGAAACATCACTTCCCAGACACCCATCACCGAAATCAGCGACGAGTCCTTGAGCATCGAGATGAACTGGTTAGTGGTGGGCGGAATGATCGTACGCATGGCTTGTGGCAGGGTGACATGCCAGAAGATCAGGCTGTCACGCATGCCCAGGGCCAGGGCGGCCTCTCGTTGGCCATGGGGCACGCCGAGAATACCGGCACGGAAGATCTCGCTCAGGTAAGCCCCGTAGTTGAGCGACAAGGCGATGATCCCGGCGGCGATGGCGCCCGGGACCAGGCCCAGTTGCGGCAGGCCCAGGTAGATCAACAGGATCTGGATCAGCAACGGTGTGCCGCGAAAGAACGACGCATAGAAGCTGGCAATGCCAAAGGCCACGGCGCTTTTCGACAGGCGTCCCAGCGCGGTGACAAACCCCAGCACTGACGAAGCCGCGATCGAACACAGGCACAGAAACAACGTCAGCGCTGCGCCTTGCAGGAAGCCGCTGGGCGCCAGGCTCAGGCCCAGCAGGTTGGGCAGCTTGTCGAGGATGATCGAGAACTTCAGGTCAAAGCTCAGGAAAAAACTCGCGAACAGGGCGAACAGCACCGCCCAGGTCAGGTACAGGCGGGTGCGGAAACCGAAGAGGCGTTGTAGCCGCGATTCGCTAGCCACCGGCTTGGGAGGTGGGGGAAAGGCGGTCATTGGCTGATATCGGCGCCGATCCATTTCTGCGACAGCTTGCTCAAGGTGCCGTCCTGTTTCAGCTGGGCGAAGACTTCACGCACTTTGCTGTCCCACTGCGGGTCGCCTTTCTCGATCGCCACCGAATTGGGTTCTGAGTACAGCGCTTGGCCGGCGAGCTTGAAGCGTTTGTCCTCGGTCAAGCGCGGCTGGGCGGTGACCAGGTTGGTGAGGATTGCATCCAGGCGTACCCCTGCACCCAGGCCGAGGTCCTGGAAGGCTACGTTATCGGTGTCGTAGGGCGCGATCTGCACGTCCTCGAAGGGGTACTGCAATTGCGTGTCTTCGGCGCCTTCGATCACCAGGTTTTTGTTCAGGTAGCTTTCATAGCTGGAGGCGCTGGTAAGCCCGACCCTCTTGCCGCTCAAGTCCTTGGCGCCATGAATGCGCTCGTCTTGGGCATTGACCACGATCACCGCCGGTGAGGCGTAGTACTGCACCGGAAAGTCAAATACCTCGGCGCGGGCTTTGCTCGGGGTCATCGAACAGATGCATATATCGTAACGGCCGCTCCAGCGACCGGCTGCGATCACATCCCAGGAGGGCGTTTCCAGACGCAGCTTCACGCCCAGTTTTTGCGCGACCGCCTTGGCCACATCGACGTCGAAGCCATCGAGTTGGTTCTGCTCATTGAGAAATGAGAACGGCGGGTAGCTTTCCATCAGCACGCCGACCAGTTCCTGCTTTTTCTCGATGCGCTCCAGAGTGGCACCGCCAAAGGCTTGGGTAGAGGCGGCCAGAATCGTCAGGCCGAGGGCCAGCAGCGGTGGAAATTTCACGATGAATACCAATAAAAAAGAGGTTGTTAATAACCAGAAGGTGCGTATTAAATAGTTATAAGAACGACTCTGATAGTGAGTTATTTTCATAAGCATATGAGTAAAAGGCATATGGGCTCAGTACACACAGTGATTCTCGACGGTGGCATGGGCCGCGAACTGCAGCGCCGTGGCGCGCCGTTTCGCCAGCCGGAGTGGTCTGCGCTGGCCTTGAGCGAAGCCCCGCAAGCGGTGGAAGCGGTGCACGCGGCGTATATCGAGAGCGGCGCCAATGTCATCACCAGCAACAGCTATGCGGTGGTGCCGTTCCATATCGGCGAGGCGCGGTTTGCCGCCGAAGGCCAGGCCCTGGCGGCCTTGGCGGGCGAACTCGCGCGCCGGGCGGTGGATGCCTCGGGCAAGGCGGTACGTGTGGCGGGCTCCTTGCCGCCGTTGTTTGGCTCCTATCGCCCTGACCTGTTTGAAGCCGATCGCGCCCTTGAGCTGCTGGCGCCGCTGGTAGCGGGCCTGGGGCCTCATGTCGATCTGTGGCTGGCGGAAACCCAAAGCTCCATCGTCGAAGCCCGGGCCATCCACGCCGGCCTGCCCGATGACGGCAAACCGTTTTGGCTGTCGTTTACCTTGCGCGACGAAGACGCCGATGAGGTGCCGCGCCTGCGTTCGGGCGAACCCGTGACAGACGCAGCAGAAGCGGCGGCGCAGTTGGGTGTGCAGGTGTTGTTGTTCAACTGCAGCCAGCCGGAGGTGATTGGCGCCGCGATTGACGCTGCGCGGCAGACCTTTGAGCGCCTGGGGCGCGATATCCATATCGGCGCCTACGCCAACGCCTTCCCGCCGCAACCCAAGCAAGCCACGGCCAACGATGGCCTGGACCCGCTGCGCGAAGACCTCGACCCGCCCGGTTACCTGCATTGGGCGGCTGACTGGCAGGCGCGCGGTGCCAGCCATTTGGGCGGTTGCTGCGGGATTGGCCCGGAACACATCGCAGTGTTGGCGCAAAAGCTGGCCTGACCCCAGCGCCATCCAACGAAACCCTTGTGGGTGCCTGACCCACCGCCATAGCAGCCTCGTCGAAGCTCGACAGCTTTGATCTGTACTGCCTTGAGGGGGATCAGGCCCGGCACTCTGCCAGGCTTCTCACTTGCCCGTCGGTGGTCTGGTTGGCATCGGCAAGCCACGCTTCAAACCCGGCACCCACTGTCGGCCACTCTCCATCCAAAATCGAATACCACGCCGTATCGCGGTTCTGTCCCTTGACCACCATGTGCTGGCGGAACACCCCTTCAAAACTGAAGCCCAGGCGTTCGGCTGCGTATTTGGAGCGGGCATTGGCGTTGTTGCACTTCCATTCCAGGCGGCGGTAGCCCAGTTCAAAGGAATGCCTGGCCAGCAGGTACACCGCTTCGGTGCTTTTCGGTGAACGCTGCATCGGGGCGCCAAAGGTGACGTGGCCGATTTCGATGCGGCCCTGGGCCGGGACGATGGACATCAGGCTCAGAATCCCTTGTACCTCGCCGCTGGCACGGTCGATCACGCTGAAAAAGTACGGGTCGCTGTTGAGCGCGTGATTGTTCAGCCAGGCATCGAAGGCCGCGCGCTCGAGAAATGGGCCGTATGGCAAATAGTCCCAAAGCTTGGGGTCGGCGCCCGGGCCTTGCAGGGCTTGCCACAGGCCATCGGCGTGGCGAGGTGGATCGAGTTTTTCCAGGCGAATGAAACGCCCCTCGATCAGTTGAGTGCTGGGCGCCGCGACGCCTTTCCAGTCTGCAAGTGAAGTCGACATGCTGTTCTCCAGGGGAGTTGTATTGAGGCCTTGGGTTCAGAGGCCTTTACGAAACTGGATAAAACCAGGGCGCTCAGCAATACGTTCGTATAACGCAATCGCCGTGGCATTGCTCTCATGGGTCAACCAGTGGACCTTGCAGCAACCATCGGCCTTGGCGGTGGTGTAGACGAATTCGATCAGTTTGCGGCCGATCCCACTGCCGCGTTGCGCCGGTTCTACCAGCAAATCCTGCAGGTAGCAGGAGTTCTCGATGCTCCAGTTGGAGCGATGGTAGATGAAATTGACCATGCCCAGCGCCTTGCCATCCTGCCAGGCCAGGGCCGAGTGCGTCGGCTCGTTGGGGTCGATCAGGCGTTGCCAGGTGCTGGCGCTGACCGTGTCTGGCAGCTCGGTGTTGTAGAAACGCAGGTACGCCTGCCACAGCGGCAACCAGGCGGCATGATCGGCTGCGCTGACCGGGCGGATTTCAATCGGGTGCATGGGGGGCTCCTTGGGGGATGAAGCGGGCGAGGGTCTGGTCGCGTACATCGGGGCTGGCGGCCAGCCCGTCACGCACGCCGGCAATGTCTGCTGCGCTGCGGTTCTGGCTGAGTTTGCGCTTGCCCAGCAAACGCTCGATGGGCAGGGCGAAACCGACGATGGCCTTGAGCATGCCTTGAATGTAATCGTCCGGCGCGTCGCTGACTTTCCAAGGCTGCGCGCGCGCCGATTCATGGCGGTCGGTCAGGGCGCTGACCAGTGCCAGCAGGCGCTCGGTGTCGGTGAACACATCGGCCTGGCCGTAGGCATGCACCGCGAGGTAATTCCAGGTCGGCACCACTTTGCCGTGTTCCGCCTTGGCCGGGTAAAAGCTCGGGCTGACATAGGCCTCGGCACTGGCAAAAATCACCAGGGCCTGGCTGCCGCTCTGCAGGTCCTGCCATTGCCGGTTGGCCTTGGCCAGGTGCCCGTAGAGGGTGCCATGGGGGCCCTCGTCGGGCTTGAGCAGCAGCGGTAGGTGGCTGGCTTGCAGGCCTTGTTCGCCAACGGTCACCAACTGGGCCAAGCGCGTGTGTTGGATCAATTGGTGCAGTTCAGGCAAATCGTCGAAGGCAAAGGCGCGGGGTGTGTACATGGAGATTTTCCTTGGCGAATGCCAGCATCCTAGGCAGGCTAATGGTTCGTTGTAAGAGCCATCTTGTGCTCATTTCATAGGACCAATGCCGGAGCTGCCACATGCCGCCCATCGAGCCCCCGCTGTCTTTCAACCCGGCAGGCATTGAGCTGGACCGCCGGCAGGGCCTGACGCGCCAGCTTTACCTGGCCTTGCGCCAGCGCATCCTCGATGCGCGCCTGGTCAGCGGTACGCGGCTGCCAGCCAGCCGTGACCTGGCGGTGGCGCTGGGGATTTCCCGCAACAGCGTGGTGCGCGCCTACGATCAGCTGTATGCCGAAGGTTTTATCGAGGGCCGGGTAGGGGATGGGACGTATGTGGCGCAGTTGCCGGAAAAATTATCCACAAAACTGTCCACAGGGTTTTCAACAGGCTTATCCCCAGCCTTATCCACAATTGATGCCGATCCGGCGGCAAATTCTCGCAAAAAAGTTATCCACAGCCCGGCTTTGGATCGTTTGCAAACCCATCATTTACCCCTGCCTCCCAGTGGACCGCCCCGGGCTTTTCGGGTGGGCGTGCCGGCATTTGACCTGTTCCCTTTTGACGTGTGGGCCAAGCTGAATGCGGCTTTCTGGCGCAAGCCGGACTTGCAGCAACTGTGCTATGGCGACCCGGCCGGCGATGAGCGCCTGCGGGGCTTGATTGCCGCCTACTTGCGCAACGCCCGGGGCCTGCAGTGCAGCGCTGCACAAATAGTGATCACCAGTGGCGCGCAACAGGCAATCAGCCTTTGTGCACAGTTGCTGGTGCGGCCGGGAGATGGCGTAGCGATTGAAAATCCCGGCTACCGCGCCGCCGGTCACGCCTTCGCCATTGCTGGCGCACAGATGCAGGGTGTGACGGTGGATGCAGAAGGTATCGACTGCACCGCGCTGGGGGCCAATCGTGTGGTCTACGTCACGCCCTCCCATCAATACCCGCTGGGGGTGGTCATGAGTCTGGCGCGGCGCCTGGAGTTGCTGGCCTGGTCCGAGCGCAGCGACGGTTGGATCGTCGAGGATGATTACGACGGCGAATACCGCTACAGCGGCGCCCCCCTGGCGCCCTTGGCCGCGCTGGATCGCAGTGGTCGGGTGCTGTACGTCGGCACCTTTGGCAAGGTTGCGTTTCCGGCGTTGCGCCTGGGCTATCTGGTATTGCCGCCGGGGCTGGTGGACGCGTTCGCCCGGCGCCGTGCGGTGGACGTGCGCCATTCGGAAGTCAGCACCCAGGCAGTCATGGCTGAATTTATGGCCAGCGGGCATTTCCAGCGACATATCCGGCGCATGCGCCGTGCTGCGTTGAGTCGGCGCAATGCCCTGTTGGCGGGCTGGCCGCAGGGTGTGCCCGGCATGGGCAGCCTGCCCGTTGTCACGGCGGGGCTGCACCTGACCGTGCGGGTGGACAGCCTGGCGCGGGAGCGGGAATTGCTGGACCTGGCCGCCAAAGCCGATGTCGAAATCAACGGCTTGAGCAGCTATTGGTTGCCCGACTCCCTTGAGCCGCAGGACCAGCGTGCCGGCCTGGTGCTGGGTTTTGCCGCCGTGCCCGAAGAGGCCATCACCCAGGCCCTGGCGCGGTTGCGCAAGGCCTGGCGGGCCGACTGAGGGTCAGGTGTTGAAAAACAGCTTGTTGGCCAATGGCAGGCGGATTTCGCTGCGATAAATCGCGATCTGGTCACGGTCATTGCTACTCGTGGCCTGGAAGGCGCCGCCGAGTTTCTGCTGCTCACGGGTCTTCAGATGCCCGGCGGTATAGTCAGGCAGCGCTGCTTGCGGTGACCCGTAGTGAAAGTGCGCGTACCACAGCACCTCGTGGGTTTGATGGTCACGTACCTCGTATTCGTCCAGGTAGTTCTTGCCCGGTCCTTTGAGGCGCCGGCGGTTGACGACCTTGGCAATTTCCACCAGCCCCTTGTCGTACAGCCATTCGACTCGGGCGGCCGTGGGCGGTTGTTGCTTGGTCATGCTGATGCGCGTCTGTGTGCCCTGTTCGTAAAGGCGCTCGGCCGTGTCGTTGAGTTGCTTGTTGAGGGTGGCAGCGGAAGGGCGGTCACTTTCGGTCAGATTGAGCTCGGTGAGCGCCTGCTCAATCGTGCTGATCGCACGCTCCATGCGGGCGGCATACTGGTGGAACATCTCTTCGATTTCCACCGGGATCCGCCCGGCTTTTTTTGAGTGGGAGATGATGCGCTGGGTCGCCCCGGGCTCGCCTTCGAGCACGCTTTTGCCCGCGTTGATACTGACGCCCAGGTCCACCGCCGGAGGCGGCCGCGAGGTGCTGGCCTGCTGCTCGCGCTCGACCCAGACCCCCGGGTTTTTTTCGTGGAAGGTGGCAATCACCTTGCCCGTCATGGGTTCCTTCACGTCCACCAGATCGCTTTGGGTTTCCCGAGGCTCGCCCACCACCACGCCGTCGAAGCGGGTCTTGATGATTTTCTTTTTCGGCGTTTGCACAACCTTGGCGGCCTCGGGCTTGGGTTCCAGGGCTTTTCTTTCGCGCAAGCATTGCGCCAGATTCTGCTCCGCGCGCCGGGCGAACTCGTCGATGTGCTGGCGCAGGCTCTCCAGCGGCTCGCGCAGCACCTGCTCCGGGTGCTCGGCGTGCAGGTCCAGCAAGCGCTGGTCGTTGATCGCAAACTGGTCGAGCAGGCTGTTGAGCGCTTCGATGCGCTCATCCAGGGAGCTTTCACTGATGGTGCTGGTCATTTCGATCAGGCTCTGGATGTGAACGTCCGCCGCCTCGCTGATGTCATGCAGGCGCGCGCGCGCATCGACAAAGGCCTCGCCCTTGCCTTCCTTGATGCACAGGTAGCGCTGCAGGGTGATGTTGTAAGCCTTCAGGTCCGGCAGGGCGAGGTTGGGCAGCGCCTGCATCGTGGCCTGGATCACCCTGGCGCCTTCGATCCCGAGGTTTTCCAGTTGGCGAAAACGGGTGTCGATGTATTCCAGGCGCTGGATCATATCCACGGTCAAGGTCGACATGGCCTGTGCCTGCGCGGCTTGCTCCCTGGGGTTGGGCGCTCCCTCGGTCTCTATCGCGGTCAAGGTCGAGGACAGCAGGGCGCGAAACGGCTCCAGGCGTTCGGCGATGACGGAGCGGGTCAGCAGCACCTGCTTGTTCAGGTAATCGATCATGTAGCCCTGATAATTGGGCACGGTGTCGATAATGTTCAGGGACCGCAGTTGACGGATCGGGACCTCGTATTCGGCCCTGCGCTCGTCGGCCTTTTCGATGAAGGACTCGCGGCGTTCCCCGGTGGAAGGGCCCGCTCCGGTGCCGATCTCGGCGTAGGCAGCAGAGATCTGCGATTGGCGGAGATTTTCAGTGGCGTCGAAGCGATTGAGTTTGTCCTTCAGGTCGCTGATGCGCGAAGGTTTTTCGGCCTGGGCGGCGCGTCGGCGGTTCCTGAAGCCACCCCCGCGCAGGCGCAGGCGGGTATCGATAAACCACTGGCCGGCCAGGTTGGACTGCAGCAAGGGGCCGGTGCGCGAAGGCGTGTTGGGGTCGATGATCACCACGTTGGAATGGCTGTCGACGTTGACTTCGAACCAGCGCTCTGCCACCGGCGCATACCACTTTTCCCCCTGCGGATAGAGGTGCAGGTGCAGGCCCGGCGTCTTGTTCTGGGCGCCCAGCCCTGTGGGCCTGCTGACTTTGAAACCGTCGAGCGTCGCGGCCAGCCTTGTGGGAAGGCTGTTCAGGGCACCGCTGGTGTACAGCGTGTCTTGATGCCGCGCCTGCCGCTCGGGTTCGCTGAGGTTGGGCTGTTTCACCACTACCACCTTGCGAACCGGTGTGGCGGGTTCTTCGACCGGTACCGGTGGCGTTGCCGGTAGACGTTTGAGGGGTTCGACCTGCTTGGGCGGATGGCGCAGGGCGACGTGCAGGATCAGCGCCATACCCAGGTTCAGCAACAGATCGGCCTCGGCAGCCCAGGAGGCCTGCGGGTCGTCGAGCTCCTGGGCCTGCTCGATGGTCTGCAAGTCGTCCATGATTTGCCAGATCCACGCGGCGATTCCCAGCGTGCGCCCGAAAAAAGGCAACACCGCGCTGAAAATCTGCCAGGCCGCCTGGCGGTAGGACGCCCAGCGTTTCTGCACATTGGACACCGATTGCCGGGTCGCCAGTTCGACCAGCGCGTTGGCATTGGCGGTGAATAGCGTGTGCAGGGTGTCATTGCCCAGCACCTCATCGCTCAAGGCGATGGGGCCACTCATATACAACAGGGTCTGCGACTCGATCAGCCCCCTCACCACCGTCCAGGGCGAGGGCAATTTATAGGGGAACACGTATTGGGCGTAGTTGAAGCGTGCGCCCTCCGGTAGCCAGGCCAGTACCGATTCGCGCAGGTTGTGGTCATGTTTGATGGCGTAAAGCAGGTTTTGCCGGGACGGGAATTGAATCAGCGACGGGTTCAGCAACGGCCGGTACAGCAGGCAGGGGCCACGCGTGTGATCACGGGGGCCGATCACAAACATGTTGGCGACGACATCCTGTTTGGGTGTGGGGCGCAGTGTCGGCACAAAGCCCAGCGCCCGGATGACGATCTCTTGCCCTTCGACCTTGCGCTCATGTGGCTCCACCTGCATGGCTGCGGCGACGTAGCGAAAGCCCTGGCCGTCGATGCCGTGCTTGTGCTGAACCTTCCACTGCAGGGCCTGCAGGGGTAATTGCACCTGCAGGTGCATGGCGTACAGGGTCTGTCGGCGCTTGGATTCCAGGGGGTCATCCAGCAGCTTCTGTTTGATCAATGCCGGGTAGTGCTTGCCGATGTCGAGGTCTTCGATCACGCCCTTGAGGTAGCTATAGGACAGCCACGTGGGTGCCTGGCTGCCTTTGTAGAGCACACGGGCCTGGCCGGTGGGAAGGCCGGCAAGGTTTTCCAGCGCCAGGTCTATCAGGCCGCGGCGGGTAATGGTGTTGGGGCCTGGCACGACAAAGGTGCCCCACACTTGCGGGCTTTCGATGATGATCTCGATGTCGTCCACCTCAAGATGGGCACCCTCTCGATGGGCCTGAATGCGGTCCTGCAACTGTTGCCGGGCGTAGGTGCGGATTGGCGCAATGCCGTCGTTGAACAACCGGCCATGGTTATGGCTGTGCAGTTCGGCCAGGTCCACCAACAGGCGGCTGTAAAGGGATACGTCGAGGTCAGAAGCATCAGCCAGCCAAGGTGGAATACGCTCATGGATGTGGCGGATATTGGACAGTTCGTGATCGCTCAACTCTTCAATGCCCGGCAGGATGCGGGCGATGATCGGGCTTGGCTCACCATCGTCTGCGCTGCCCGGCGAATCGGTGTCGACCAAAGCGCCAATCACCCCGATCTGCATGGCGATCAAGGCACAGGCCTGGTTGTCGAAATAGTTTGCCGGGGGTTCGTACAACCGCCAGTGCAAGGACAGGTCCGGGTGGGTGCGGGACAGTGTGGCGGGTAGGGCTTGCTCCAGTTGTTCGAGGGAGTCGAACCGTTGATAACCTTGCGCCAGCGAGTGCATCAGAATCAGAGGGCGTTGCTCATGCTCGCCGATCAGCACCGCCGTGCCCGAAAGGCCGAGGTGGCATGTCTGCCCGTTACTCAGGGTATCGATGTCGATCAGGTAGGCGCGGGATTTGTACGGATCTTGAGCGGTGCGTGTGGCGTGCTCGGGGTACTGGAAAAATATTCTGGCCATCGCGCATTCCTGCGCGCTCCAGCCTTCATGCTCGGTGACGCTCCAGACTCTGCGCAACATGTTGGAGAAGGCTTTCCAGCGTGGGCCTGTACCGGTGTTGGAGGTATTCCAGTAGTCCAGTTGCTGCTCTTGAAAGGCACTGAACAACAGGCTGGACAGCTCGTTTATCAGGCGTGCGATGGCATCGATTTTCACCGGCAGGTGAACGGGTGGCTGTGCCGAAGGGTCCAGCGTGAGGAAATGCTCGCCGTCGATGTAGTCCACCGGTTCGGGCGACAACGCCTGGCGCGCCAGAATGCTGGTCAACGACTCGCAAAGGGGCGCAAGCGGCTGCATGTCGCTGACGGTAATACGCCAGCGGGGGGTGACCACCACCGCCAGGTCCGGGTCGATATCCAGCAGCGGGTATTGCTCCTTGAGCGCCGAGCGCAAGGTGGCGGCGGCAACGTCCCGGCTCGAAGGGCCGGTCGTCAGTTGAGTGAGCAGGTCGTAGGTACTGGGGGGGCGATTGTTCGCGTTGCTCTGGTTAGCGGTAGGGGATTGATTGGGCATCTTCAGCTCCTTGATGGTGGACAGACCTTCAGAGACGCAAGGTACTGACCGCAGGCGCTGCGATGACGGTAGATAGTTGCGGCCCACCCCGGTTCGGCGGTGGGCGGCAAGGGGGCAACCTCAGGTGCCGGACTTGATCCGCGTCCAGGCGCGGGTCCTGGCGCGTTCTGCCTTGCTGTCCAGGGGCTTGAGGGTATAGAGCGTCGCCATGGCGGCTTCGGTGGGGTACAGGTTGGGGTTGTTGCGTATGGCCGGGGCAACCTGCGCGGTGGCGTCCTTGTTGGGGTTGGGGTAACCGACAAAGTCACTGATGGGCGCAATCACCTGGGGCTGTAGCAGGTAGTTGATAAAGGTGTAGGCGTCCTGCGGATTCTTCGCCCCCTTGGGAATGGCAAGCATGTCGAACCAGATCGGCGCGCCTTCCTTGGGCAGGCGCATGTCGACGGTCACGCCATTGTTGGCTTCCTTGGCGCGGTTGGCGGCCTGGGAAAAGCTGCCGGAATAACCGACCGCCACGCAGATGTCGCCGTTGGCGATATCGGCCATGTACTTGGATGAATGAAAGTAGGTGATGTACGGGCGGATCTCGAGCAGCAGGGCCTGGGCTTTTTCATAGTCCGCAGGCTTGTTGCTGTTGGGGTCCAGGCCCAGGTGCTGCAGGGCCAGTGGCAGGATCTCGGACGGCGAGTCCAGCAGGGCGACGCCGCACTGCTTGAGTTTGCTGATGTTCTCTTGCTTGAAGATCAGGTCCCAGCTGTCCACCGGTGCATCGGCGCCCAGGGCGGCCTTGACCTTGTCCGGGTTGAAGCCGATGAGGATGGTGCCGTACATGTAGGGCACCGCGTGTTTGTTGCCGGGATCGTTGGCCTCGATCAGCTTCATCAGCTTGGGATCGAGGTGGTTCCAGTTGGGCAACTGGCTGCGATCCAGGGGCTGGAACACCCCGGCCTCGATCTGCTTGGCCAGAAACACATTGGACGGCACCACCACGTCATACCCGGAGTTGCCAGTCAGCAGCTTGGCTTCCAGGGCTTCGTTGGTGTCGAAGATGTCGTACACCAGTTTGATCGCCGGGTTCTGCGCCTTGAACTCTTCCAGGGCCTTGGGCGTGATGTAGTCGAACCAGTTGTAGACCCGCAGGGTTTTTTCGTCGGCGTGGGCGGCGGTGCTGAACACGGCAGCGCAGAGCATAAGCGACTTGAGCATGTTCATTGGGCTGCCCCCTCAAAACCTTCGAGCACGTTGACGGCGTTGATGCCGATTTCTGCCACTGCGTAGCCGCCTTCCATCACAAACAGCGTCGGCTTGCCCAGGCGCGCGATACGCGCGCCCATGGCCAGGTAGTCCGGGCTGTCGAGCAAAAATTGCGAGATGGGATCGTCCTTGAACGTGTCCACGCCCAGGGACACCACGATGATCTCGGCGCCATAGCTCTCGATCTTGCGGCAGGCCTGTTCCAGCGCAGCGCTCCAGGTGTCCCAGGCGGAACCGGCCGGCAGCGGGTAATTGAAGTTGAAACCCTCGCCGGCACCTTCGCCCAACTCATCGGCATACCCGAGGAAGAACGGAAACTCGGCCTGCGGATCTCCATGGATCGAAGTGAACAGCACATCGCTGCGCGCGTAGAAGATCGACTGGGTGCCGTTGCCATGGTGGTAATCCACATCGAGGATCGCGACCTTTTTACAGCCCTGGTCGATAAAGGCCTGGGCGGCGATGGCGGCGTTGTTGAGGTAGCAATAACCGCCCATCAAGTCGCCGGCGGCGTGATGCCCTGGCGGTCGGCACAAAGCAAAGGCGCTGTGGGCGCCCTGTTGGATCGCCTGTTGCGCCGTCAGTGCGACCTGCGCCGCGCTGTAGGCCGCTTGCCAGGTACCGGCGGTAATCGGCGCGCCGCCGTCGAAGCTGTAATAGCCCAGTTGGCCGTGCAGGCTGGTGGGCAGCACGCGGCGCAAGGTGCGGGCGGGCCAGGTGTAGGGCAGCAGGTCGCCGTCCTGGCGCATTTCTACCCAGCGGGCCCACGCGCCCTGGAAGAAGTCGAGGTAGTCGCGGCTGTGGATGCGTTGCAATGGCGCCAGGCCAAAGTCCTGGGGCGCTTGCACCGGGCCCAGTTCACGGTCCTTGACCCGTTGCAGCACGTGATCGGCGCGCGAGGGCATTTCAAAGCAGGGCATCAATTGCCCGTCCATCAATTCGCAACGGCCGTGGTGCAGGTGGTGATCGTCCGAGTAGATCGTCAGCATTTTTGTTGTGCTCCGCAGGCTGCTTGGGATGCCTTGCAGTGTTGCGGGGTACACCGGTTTGGAGAACGGCAGGAGCGGCCAAAAGGGGATAAATATGGCCAGATTATCTGTCCGTAATTCGCCCCTCCATGGAGCGTCATGCTCGAAATTGGCTCGGCGCCACGCCGCTCCAGCGTACAAAGGCATGCCGGAAGCTCGCGGTCTCGCTGAAACCCAACTGCTCGGCGATTCGGTAGATCGGCCACTGGTCTTGCGCCAACAGTTGCTTGGCGCGCTCAAAGCGCAGTTCGTCCAGCAGCTCCTGATAGCTGCAGCCCAGGTCGTGCAGGCGCCGGCGCAGGGTGCGCGGCGAACAGTTCATCTGCTGGGCCAGGCCATCGAGCCCCGGTGCGGCGTGCAGTTGTGCCGTGAGCAATTGGCGGACCCGCCCCAGCCAGGCCTCGCGCCCGGTGAATTCGGTGTTCTGTTTGCGGCAGCGCTCGGCCATGGCCCGGTGGGTCACGGTGTCGGCCAGGGGCAAAGGTTGGGCGAGCCAGCGCTGGTCAAAAGCGAACGCATTGGTCGTGGCCTGGAACTGCAAACGGCAGTCGAAGCACTCGGCGTAGCGCGCCTGGTAATCCGGCGCGGCATGCTCAAAGCGTGCACCCAACAAGGGCAGCGGGTGACCGAGCAGGTCGTCGCAGATCACCTTCAACGACCCCAGGCACAGCTCCACATTGAACGCGGTCAGCGCCGGGCTCTCTCGGTAATCGCTGGCGGTGAACCAGATACGCTCGCCGTCTTCCACAAGGCTCAGTTCGAACAGTGTTCCCAACAGCGCCGGATAACGCAGGGCCAGGCGCAAAGCGTCACCGAAAGTGGCACTGGTGAGCAGGGCATAGCCGAGCATGCCGTAGGCCGATACGTGCATGCGCCGTCCCACGATCAGCCCGATATCGCGCTGCAAGGCCACCGCATTGGCGCACACCTGCATCTCCTGGTGCGTGGCGATGCGTGTGTCGGCGCGGCTCAAGTCCGCCGCACAGATACCGCTGCCGGCCAGCAGCGCTTCGGCGGGCAAGCCTTCGGCCTTGAAGGTGCTGAGCACCAGGGAAACGGCATTGAGGGTGGTGAGGTGGGAGTGCAGCATGGGAACTTCCAGCCAGGGGATGGCTGGAAGTGGAGCAAGTTATATGCCGCTCAGCGCAGTTCGCCGCACAGGTCCAGTTCGACCAGGCGCCGCACTTCGTCGTTGGGCAGCCCGGCGCCGAGCAGGGCTTGCAGCTTGCCGAACGCGGCTTCGCGGGTCATGCCGCCACCGGACAACACTCCGACGCCACGCAAGCGGCTGCCCGCTTCATACACGTCCAGTTCCACGCCACCTTCATGGCATTGGGTGATTGCGACGACCACGACGTGCCGATCCTGCGCACGCTGCAGGCTGGCGAGGAACGCCGGGTTATCGCTCGGCCCGGTGCCACTGCCAAAGCATTCCAGCACCAGCGCCTGGATGCCGCTGTCCACCAATGCATCCAGTTGCCCGGCATCAATGCCCGGCACCAGCGGTAGTACGCCGACATTGGCCAGGGCCTTGGGCTGGCGGTAGTCCAGGGCGGCGGGCAACGCCTGGGCCTTGGCCACGCCACCGTTGCGCTGCAACGCGGCAAACGGATGCCGGCCAAAACTGCGGATCTTCGCGCAACGGGTCGGCGCCATCAGGGCGCCGTGGAAGTACAGGTGCACACCCGGTGCCAGGCCTTCGCCCAAGGCCGCCAGGGCGCCGCTGACGTTTTCCCAGGCATCGCTGTCGGGCACGCCGGCTGGCAGCATCGAGCCGGTGAACACCACCGGCGCCGGCAGGCCCAGCAGTTGGAAGCTCATGGCCGCCGCGCTGTAGGCCAGGGTGTCAGTGCCATGCAGGATCAGTACGGCGTCGCAGCCTTCGTCCACGGCTTCGACCACGGCGCTGTGCAGGCGCTGCCAGTAGGCGGGCGTCATATTGGCGCTGTCGATCAGCGGCGCCATTTCCCTGAAACGCCAAGTGGGCGCTGGCAGGTGGGCAAGTTGTTCGCGCATGCGCGCTTCAAAACCCGAAGCGGGCGCCAGGCCGTTGGCGCTGGCCTGCATGCCGATGGTGCCGCCGGTGTAGAGCACCATGATGTGATTGGCTTTGGACATCGAAGAATCTCCTGAACGAAAAACGCCGCCGGGCCCAGAGCATGCCCAAGGCCGGGCGGCGTGTCATCTGTCTACGCTCAGCGTTGCACTTGGGCGTTCAGTGGCGCGGTTGCTTGAGCGGTTGGCTCAGGCTGCACCGGGTTGGCCGGCCAGGCCTTGCGGTCCAGGTCCAGGTCGGGGAACTGGCTGGAGTCGAACACCGGGGTCTTGATGCCCGCCGCGCGCTGGTTGTCGTAGTCGTTGAGGATGCGCATGGCGATCTTGAACAGGAACGCCAGGGCGAACAGGTTGACGAACGCCAGCATGGTCATGGTGATGTCGGCGAAGGCGAACACCGTGCTGAGGTTCTCGATCGAGCCCCAGAAAATCAGGACCAGCACCAACGCGCGATAACCGATCAGCACCTTGCGGTTGTTACCCACCAAAAAGCGCAGGTTGCTCTCGCCCAGGTAGTAGTTGTACATGATCGAGGTGAACACGAACAACGCCAGGGCTACCGAGATAAACATCCGCCCCCAGTCACCCACCACCGCCGCCAGGGAGTTCTGGGTCAGGGCAATGCCGTCGCCTTCAAAACCTGGGGTGTAGAAGCCCGACAGCAGGATCAGCAGTGCGGTGCAGGTGCAGATGATAAAGGTGTCGAGGAACACGCTGAACGCCTGCACCACGCCCTGGGCAACGGGGTGTTCCACCGAGGCCACGGCTGCCACGTTGGGCGCGCTGCCCAGGCCTGCTTCGTTGGCGAACACGCCGCGCTTCACGCCCATGATGATCGCACTGCCCACCAGGCCGCCGAAGGCCTGGTCCAGACCGAAGGCGCTCTTGACGATAGTCGCGAGCATGGCCGGTACCTGGTCGAATTGCAGCACGATCACGTAGACCGTCACGGCGATGTACACCAGGGTCTTGACCGGCACCAGCAGGTCGGCGATCGAGGCGATGCGCTTGATCCCGCCGATAAACACCAGGCCCAGCAAGACCGCGAGGGCCAGGCCGGTGTAGGTGGTGTCAAAGCCAAACGCGTTGTTCAGCGAGTGGGTCACGGCATGGGCTTGCAGGCCGTTGAAGGCGAACCCGAAGGTCACCAGCAGCAGGAACGCCATCACCATGCCCAGCCAGCGTTTCTGCAGGCCGTGCTGGATGTAATAGGCCGGGCCGCCACGGTAGGTGCCTTCGGCGTCGGTGCGTTTGTAGAGCTGGCCGAGGGAGCACTCGATAAAGCTCGAGGACATGCCCACCAGCGCGGTGACCCACATCCAGAACACGGCACCCGGCCCGCCCAGGGTCACGGCAATGCCGACGCCGGCGATGTTGCCGGCGCCCACTCGCCCGGCCAGGCTGAGCATCAGCGCCTGGAACGAACTGAGTTGGCCGGCACTGCTTTTCAGGCTGTCGCGAAACACCGCGAACATGTGAAAGAAGTGACGAAACTGAACGAAACGCGAGCGGATCGTGAAGTAACCACCGAGCCCGACAATGAGCACGATCAGTACTTTTCCTGAGAGGAAGTCGTTAATGACTTCTAGCATGGAGTATTCCTCGCTGTTTTTTGTAAAAGCAAAAGCCGGACGGCTCGACTCCAACCCATTTCGCAGACAGCACGATAGGTGGGGCGAGTGGTCGTCCCGGTTCCAAGTCGCGGGTTGTTATTAGTTCGGCGTTCGCATGCGGCTGGCGGCCGTGCATGCGAAGAGGGGCGGCACTATACCTAGGTGCGCGCCAGCCGTCTGCAAGCAGCGCAACTGGGCGAGGAATGGTAGGCGGGCAAAGGGCTGAACCGTTTCACTATTGTAGGAGCGAGCTGCTCGCGAAAAACGCCCATGCACCGCGTTTTTCCAGGATGCCGGCGTCATCGTTGGCGATCTTCGCGAGCAAGCTCGCTCCTGCAAGGGGGCGTCAGAAGTAATAACCAATGTTCACATTGGTGCGGTAATACCATTCGTTGCTGCCCACCGAACTGGTGTTGGTAAAACCGCTGCCATTCTCTGCACCGCCATAGGGGTTGGCGTTGCGCGCCCAGGTAAAGTCGACCCAGGCCATCACCGGCATCGCGAGGAACTGCGCGCCCACGGTGAACATCTGCGAATCATCCCAGGCGCTCTTGTCTTTCATCATCCGACTGTAGTCGGTGTACAGCTTGACCTTCTTCAACTGCCCCAGGGTCGGGGTGTAGACGTCATAACCGAGGTTGACCGAGGCCAGGCTGGCTTTGGAGGCGATCAGGTACGCCGGGGTCAGGCCGTTGCCGCCCATCAACACCGAATCCTTGCTGACTCCGGCCGGGTTTTCGGGATCGTATTCGTAGCGGATGGCCTGGGTGGTGACCGTCCACAGCCCCTTGTTGATGATGGCGTGTACGCCCGCGGCCCAGTAGTCGCCATCATCCTTGGTAGTGGCGTTGTACAACTGGGCGGTGGCCAGCGAGGCGCCGATCTCGGTCTTCCAGCCATCGCTGTTGAAGGTGCGCGCCACGCGGGCGTTGAGCTGGTTGCGTTTCTCGTTGTCCTGGCGCGATTGGGTAAAGGCAATCGCATTGTCTTTCAGGTCGGCGTAACGCCCGACTTCCGGCGAGTAGCGAATATCGCTGGGCAACATGCGCGGGAAGAAGCCAAGCTGCACGTCCCAGTCCTGGTCCTTGTAGCTGTACTTGAGGCCGGTGCCGGCACTTGAGGCGTAGCCCATGAAAAACGGCAGGTGGTAGCTCCAGCCAAATTGCGGATAGGGCTCCAGGCCAAACGGCTTGAACGGCGCCCCCAGTTGCAGGTTGGAATTGGCGTTGAGCCGATAACCGACAAACC
The DNA here is from genome assembly GCF_007858275.1 of Pseudomonas proteolytica. Lineage (GTDB taxonomy): Bacteria > Pseudomonadota > Gammaproteobacteria > Pseudomonadales > Pseudomonadaceae > Aquipseudomonas > Aquipseudomonas proteolytica. The sequence goes on along the minus strand of NZ_VFEV01000005.1, from coordinate 107,964 downwards.
CCCGGTCGATGGAGCGCTTGCCGTCGTCCTGGAACCAGTAGCCGATATCGCTATAGAGGCTCTTGTAGGTGGCCTGCACATCCAGGCGGAACGTGTCGAAGAGAAACCGGCCATTGTTCTCGGTGGTGTCCCAATGCTCGTCGCGATAGTTGGTACGCAGCGCACCGCCGATATCCAGGCTGCTGTCACCGCTATCGCTGCGCCAGGAAATATGTGGGAAAGGTTTTTTGGCCGCGTTGGCCCGCACCGGCTCGGAAGGAATGGGTTCTGCGGCGAAACTGCTGAAACTGGCAAACATCAATCCTGCACACAAGACGCGCTTCATAGAGACCTCTCTACCGGGTGATCGGCAACACTCGTCCGCTTGCCTTTAAAGGCAACTAAGGAGGGAGCGGGTCTTACCGGGTTTAAGTGTTGGTTATTATTGTTTTATCGGCGAAACGCCGTTTAATCAGTGAATGCACAGGAGTAGAGCAGGAAGTGTGCCAGGCGGCCTGTTAGTTTGTTTTTTATAAAAAAATCATTAAAAACAATTGTTTATATGGGAAACAAAGCTGTTTGTATAACCCATGAAACAACCCGCAAGTGCGGTAAAAAAGTTGCCCGTGATAGGTGCGTCTTTATTGCACGCTGCCAATGAAATGGGCACTTGTGTGTTTACGGATGAATAATGATTTGCCTATTAATGTGTTCGATAAACGGCTACCTGACATTTTGGCGAGGTGCCTTCTGTGGCGAGGGGGCTTGCCGGAACGCCGTATCGCCCCCGCTGGGCTGCGAAGCAGCCCTAAACCCAGTCACCTCGGTCTGTCTGACAGTGGGCAGTGAGTTGCATTGGGGTCTGCTTCGCAGCCCAGCGGGGGCGATACGGCGTTCCGGCAAGCCCCCTCGCCACAACAAGTCATCACAACGAGCCTGTAGGCTAGAGGTCGAGCACCAGCCGTTGGCTCTTGCAGCCGGAAACACACACCATCATCGATTTGTTCGCTGCACGCTCGGCCTTGGTCAGCACGCCGTCGCGATGGTCGATCTCACCTTCCACCACTCGCGTCTCACAGGAACCGCACACCCCTTCGCGGCAGCTGTGATCGATATCGCAGCCGGCTTCGAGCAGTACATCCAGCAAACTCAAGCCGGGTTCCACCGACAGGGTTTTCCCGGACTTTTTCAATTCGACGCTGTAGCGGTTCTGAGCATCTGCGCTGGGCGGCAGTTCGGCGGCGGTAAACCGTTCGATATGGGCGTGGGGATAACCCAAGCGCTCACAGGTGCTCTCGAAGGCATCCAGCATCGGCGTTGGGCCGCAGCAATAGAAGTGCGTGTCCGCAGGCTGGCCGGCGAGGTAGGCGGCGAGGTCCGGCGGCACGCCTTTTTCGTCGTTGAAGTGGTACACCACCCGCGCATCGAGCCCGTTCAAGGCTTCCACCAGCGCCGCTTCCTGGCGCGAGCGCGCGCAGTAGATCAGCTCGGCGGATTTTCCCTGGGCCAGCAGTTGGCGGAACATGCAGTAGATCGGCGTAATGCCAATGCCACCGGCCACCAGCACACTGTGGCTGGCGCTCAGGTCCAGTGCGAAGTTGTTGCGCGGTGCCGAGATCGATAGCGGCATGCCGACCCGCAGTTGGCTGTGCACATATTCCGAGCCGCCGCGGCTGTTGCGGTCACGCAGGATGCCCACGGTGTAGCGCCCCTGGTCGCTGGGAGCGTTGAGCAGCGAGTAGCTGCGCACCAGGCCGTTGGCCAGGTGCAGGTCGATGTGCGAGCCGGCCTCGAACGGCGGGAACACGGTATCGCCCAACGGCCGCAGCTCCACGCTGATGATGCCTTCGGCTTCATAGCGCAAAGTGTGCACGCGGGCGGTGAGCAGGGAAGGCTTAGACATCATTCACCTCTGTGACGGTACGCAGGTCGACATCGAGCCGGGCGCTGGCCTCGATCTCGACCCGTAGTTCAGGAAACACCAGCGCGCTGACGGCCACCAGGGTCGACGTGGGAAACACTGCCTGGCCGGCGAAAAAATCCCGCCGGGCGCGGCCCACCTGGTCCTTGTCGGCGATATCGGTGAGGTACACGGTCAACCGGTGGATATTGCCGATATGCCCACCGGCCGCCGTCACCAGCGCCTGGATCTTGCCCAGCACCACCAGGGTCTGGGCGTAGCAATCCAGGTTCGCCTCGCGGCTGGCGGGGTGCGCGGTCATCCCTGACATCACCACTTCGCGGCCGATCAGCAGGGCGTTGGACCAACTGGCGCCGGCCGGCTCGGCCACGCCTTGGCATTCAACCCGTCGCACGGCTTGGCTCATGACAGTTGCTTCGCGTCGATCAGTTCAAGCTGGGCCTTGGCCGCGTTCTTCAGGTAACGGCGCATGCGCACCACACCCAGGTCGTGCTGGTAGAGGTTTTCGCGCTGGTTGGCGTCCGGCTCCATGAACTCCAGCAGCACCCGATCCTGCTCCAGCACTGCCCAGTGCCGCGCTTCCAGGCGGTTCTTGTAGAGGAAGCGCCAAGTGTCGCGCTGCCAGCCGGTCAGCGGCCGGCAACGCCAGTGGAACACCGCTGACAACGCGCGGCTGCTCGGCGTGTAGCTGCCGATAATGGTGAAATTGCCGCCCGGGCCGCCGGTTTTCGGGTAGGGGATTTCCAGGCGCAGCCAGTGGCAGCCGTTGTCCATGAATTCGGTCCAGTCGAAGTTCACCCCGCGCTGGCCTTCCTTCTCGAAAAAGAACCCGTTGTCGGTGTCGCGGGTGACGAACTTGGCGGTGGCTTCGCCTTCGCTCATCGAGTGCGACATCTTGTGCAGGTAGGTGCCGTGCATCGGGTCCATGACGTTGTCGATCACGTAGCGATAGTCACCTTTCCACTCGGTGTAGCAGACGAAGCTGCTCCACTCGGGCGAGGTCAACTGCTCGGGCAACACCAACTCCGGCGGCGTCTCCAGGTGCGGGTCGGCGGCGTTGAACAGAAAGATCGCACCCGCTGCTTCGCGGGTATGGAACATACGGGTCGGGCGGCTGCCTTCAAGTTTGCAGCCGGGGCTGCCGGGGACCTTGGTCACGGTGCCGTCACAGCGCACTTCGATGCCGTGATACGGGCACTGCAGGCGATCGCCCAGGATCGGGCCCTGGGACAGCGGCGCACCGCGATGGGGGCAGTGGTCTTCCAGGGCGTGTACGCGGCCATCGTTATCGCGCCACAGGGCGATCTTGTAGCCGAGGCGGCGCACCGACACCGGCTTTTCGCCGAGCAGGTCCGAGGGTAATACCGGGAACCAGAGGTCTTTTAGGCCATTGGCCAGATGGTTTTCAACAGGGTCGACGGTCAATTGCATAGTCATTTTTTTATTCCTTCTGCCGGGTCATTCGCCCAGCCGGGCCATCAGGGTTTGATAGGCATCTGCCGTCCACTCGCCGCTGGTCAGCGGGCAGGGCGGGCCGGCCAGGTTGAGGTGGGCGAGCAGCGCCGCAAGCTCAGTCACGCCGTTGCCGAAGGCGCGTTCGATGGAATCGCCCAGCAGCTCTTCAAACTGGGTATTGGGCCGTTTGCGCGCCTGATGGGGCTCGAGGAATCGTTCGGTAGTGCTCATGTCATTGACCTCCGTTGCGTACCCGTTCGCGGATCGTTTCGCGTACCGGGATAAAGTCGTATGTCGGGAAAACTTCAGTGCTGAACACGCCCCACGCCGAGCGTTCCAGCTCCACGTTCAGCGCGGGCAGCAGGCTCGGCGGCAAGCGCAGGGTGACGATCTGGCCCAGGCCCATGGCCACGGTCCAGCTCACCAGTTCCACGCCTTGGGGCGGAAAACGCTCCCACCACTCTTGCTGCTTCATATGGCGCTGAATGTCTTCGAGGTTCTTTGATTGGTCGTGCTTGAGCAGCACAGTCACCAGCAAGGTTTCGTTCATGTTCAGGCCGCGCTTTGTGTGGGCACGGTCCAGGCGTCGTAGCCATAGACCCAGTCGGCATTACCGCCGTCCTTGAGCCATTGGTTGCCGCGCGAGCCGATCTGGATCTGGCTGGTACGTTCCAGGCGCGCCTGCTGGTACGCCTGCAATGCCTGCGCGACCTGGGCCGGGCTGTCGAGGTCTTGCAGGTAGCGACCGAGTACCACTGCATCCTCGATGGCCTGGCCGGCACCCTGGGCCATGAACGGCATCATCGGGTGACAGGCATCGCCCAGCAGGGTGATCGCGCCCTTGGACCAGAACGGCAGCGGGTCACGCTCATACAACGCGGTCTTGAGTACATCGCTGCACGCCTCCAGCAGGGCGCGGGCGTCCGGATGGAACGCTTGATAGTGGCTGCGCAGCTCGTCGGCATCGCCAGCGCTGGTCCACGATTCTTCGTGCCAGCTGTCCTGGGCGGTGGTGGCGAAGATAAAAATGTCTTTACCCTGGTTGAGCGGGAACGTGACGATCTGGCTCTGCGGGTTGGGGCCCCACCACTTGGTGAACGCCTGGATATTCGGCACATGGGCCACCAACTCGGCCGGCACTACGGCGCGGTACGCCACCACCCCGGTAAAGCGCGGATGCTCTTCGCCGAACAGCGCGTTGCGCACCACCGAATGAATGCCATCGGCGCCGATCAGCACATCACAGCGGTGCTGGCTGCCATCCTTGAAATGCAGGTGGATGCCGTCGTCAGTCTGCTCGACCCGTTCGGCGCGCTTGGCAAACTGCACCTGCTCCAGCGGGAACACCTCGGCCAGGGCCGCCAGCAGATCGGCGCGGTGGATGGTCAATTGCGGGGCGCCGTATTTCTGCTCGGCGGCATCGGACATTTCCAGGCGCGAAGTCTCTTCGCCGCTGTCCCACATCCGGCTGATGCGGTGGGTCGGCCGCGCGGCAGGGATGCGCACGGCGGCGCCAATGCCCAGGCCATCCAGCGCCCGTACCGCGTTGGGGGTGAGGTTGATATCGGCACCGACCCGTAAAAAGGCCTTGGACTGTTCGAACACGGTGACCTGGTGGCCGGCGCGGTGCAGGGCGATGGCGGCGGTCAGGCCGCCGATACCGGCACCGGCGATAGCAATATTCAGGGAAGGCATGGGCGACTCCTGCTCAGGATTTGGGTTTGTCGGTGAGGAACTTGCCTTGCGGCGCCTCGACGTGTTGCTGGCGTCGGGTATTGCCGTCGATGCCACCGGCAATCGCCCACTCGGCGAACACCGTGGGCCCCGGCTCAAAGGTGCGCGGCTGCCATTCGCCGGTCAGTTGGTCTTCGTCGGCGTAGTACTCCACCAGCGCGCCGGCGGGGTTCTTGAAGTACCAGAAAAACGCTGAAGACACCGGGTGGCGCCCCGGGCCGATTTCGGTCGGCCAGCCGCTGCGCGACACATGCATGCCACCGCCAAACACCTCATGCACATCGCGTACGGTAAAGGCCACATGGTTCAGCCCGGCCCGTGGCGCCGGCAGTTGCAGCATGAACAGGTCGTGATGGCCGCCTTCTTCGGCGGTGCGCAAGAACGCCCCGCGATCCGGGTAGCGGTCCGAGGCCTGGAAGCCGAAACGCTCGTGGTAGAAGGCTTCGCAGGCGTTCACATCCTTGACGAAAAACACCACGTGGCCGACTTCAATCGGCGTGGCGCGCTCGTAGATCGGCGCGGCCTTGTTGATCCGGCCCTTGGTCTGCCAGGTGTTGTGGCCGCTGCACTCGATCTGCAGCTCGCGCTTGCGCGTCACTTGCAGGCGGATCGCCAGGCCGTTGGGGTCGGTGCAGCCGATGCGCCCGTTACCTTCGACAAAACCCGGATCGTTGGCGATGCGTTCGGCGTACAGCGCAAGGTCCGCTGCGTCGGCCACACCCCACACCACTTCGCGCACGGTGGAGCCGGCTTCGATGGCGGGCGGCAGGCCCGGTTTGTTCAGGTCGGCGAGTACTACGCGGCAGCCGTTGAGCGTTTCGAAGATCACTTCGTTCGTCTGGGTGCTGACCTGCTTCAAGCCCCAGTCGCTGAAAAACCGCACGCAGGTGTCGAGGTCCTCGACGCCATAGGTGACTTCATCAATACCTAAAACGCTCATCACGCTACCTCGTGTGGCACACCGGCCCAGGCCAGTGGCTGTTGGTTCATGCCCCAGTAGAGGCTCTTCTGTTCCATGTATTGCAGGATCCCCAGGCGCCCTTTTTCGCGGCCCAGGCCACTGTCGCGCCAACCGCCGAACGGCGTGGAGATCGAGAACTGCTTGTAGGTGTTGATCCACACCGTGCCGGCCTGCAAGCGCCGGCCCAGGGCCCAGGCGCGCTTGTAGTCACGGCTCCAGATGCCGGCCGCGAGGGCGTACAGGCTGTCGTTGGCCTGCTCCAGCAGTTGCTCTTCATCGTCGAATGGCATGGCCACCAGCACCGGGCCGAAGATTTCTTCCTGGCACACCTGCTGTTGGTTGTGCAGGCCCTCGAGGATGGTTGGCGGGTAGAAGTAACCCTGGTCATACAGGCCACCGCTGGGGCGCTGCCCGCCCAGGCGCAGGCGCCCACCTTCGGCCAGGCCGAGGGCGACATAACGCTCCACCGATTCACGATGGCCGGCGCTGATCAGGGGGCCCATCTGCGTGTTTTCGTCGGCCGGGTCGCCCATGCGCAGGTTGGCGGCGGCGGCCACCAGGCGCTGCATAAAGGGTTCGTACAAGGCGCGCGCAACAAACAGCCGCGAACCGGCAATACACGCTTCGCCCGAGGAGCTGAAAATGCCGTACAGCACACCGGCCACTGCGTGGTCGAGGTCGGCGTCATCCAGGACGATGGTTGGCGACTTGCCGCCCAACTCCAAAGACACCGGCATCATCTTGTCGGCGGCGATATGGGCGATGTGCTTGCCGGTGCGTGTGCCGCCGGTGAACGACACGCGCTTGACCAGCGGGTGGCGGGTCAGCGCATCACCGAGCAATGAACCCTTGCCCGGCAACACGCTGATCAGGCCCTTGGGCAGGCCGGCCTCTTCGCACAGGCGCGCCAGGCGCAGGGCCAGCAGCGGGGTGATTTCTGCCGGCTTGATCACCACCGCATTGCCCGCGGCCAGGGCCGGGGCGACCTTTTGCGCCTCGCTGGCAATCGGCGAGTTCCATGGGGTGATCGCGGCGACCACGCCCATCGGCTCGTACACGCTCATGCTGACGAAATCACCGCGCGACGGGGTGATGGTTTCTTCCAGGGTTTCGCAGGCAGCGGCGAAGAACTGGAAGGTACCGGCAGCACTCGCTACCAGCGCCCGGGTTTCATTGATCGGCTTGCCATTGTCCTGGCGTTGCAACTGCGCCAGCTCTTCACTGTGCAGGCGGATCAGCTCGGCAATGCGGTACAGCACGGCGGCCCGTTCGTGGGGTTTGCGCTGGGCCCAGTCGCTGTGCAGGAACGCCTGGTGCGCGCCCTGGATGGCGTCTTCCACATCCTGTAGATCGGCGGCATTGAGCCAGGCTACGGGTTCGCCGGTGGCCGGGTAGTGGCTGGCGTAGCGCTCGCCACGGCCCTGGCGCCAGTGGCCGGCGATGCAGATCGGTAAAGTCTGTTCGAGGGTCATCGACGGGCTCCTAGATTGAGATGGCATGGGCGTGGTTGCCCAAGGCACGGACCACGCTGTACACGGTCAGCGCCGAGGTCTTGGGGTTGGCCAGCAGCGGCTTGCCGCGCAGGCTCAACTCGAAGCGGCCAAAGGCGCCACGGGCTTCGAAGTGGTGGACGTTTTCGTCGCTGTGGGGGTCGGCGATCAACGTCACATGGGTGCGATCCAGGCCCAGCCCGGCCAGGGACAGGGTGGCGGCGACGTTGGCGTTTTTCGGGTACAGCCGCGCCGCTTCGCGGGCACTGCCCTGGAAGATCACCGTGGCTTGGCTGATGGAATCCAGATCGCAGGCCTGCTCGCCGGGGGTGTTCTTCCAGGCCCGGGCCGGCTTGCGCCCGGTGTAGTTGACCGAGTCCAGGCCGCCGACCTTGGCCGCCGACAACGCATCAATGCCGCCAATCGCGCCGGGCAGCAGCTCGATGCGGGTTTTGCCGCGTTCAGCGGCGGCTTCCAGGCGCTCGACCAGGCCCACTTCGGACAAGGCGCCGACCGAGACGATCAGGCAGGCAATGCCGCGCTCCAGGGCCGGCAGCACATGCTCCTCGATGGCCCGGTGGCCGGCGCACTCCACCAGCAAATCCGGGCGGGCGTCGGCGGGCAATGCCGTGAGCACCTGCGGCGGCTGTTTGAAACTGGCCAGGCGCTGACGTACCAGGGCTTCGGAGCCCTGGGACGCGATGACGTAATCCACGCACAGCTGCGGATCGTTCTCCAGCAGCTCCAGCACGCCGACGCCAATGGCGCCGCAGCCGATCATGGTGATATGCAACATGCGACGATCCTCAGGCGGTGGCCTTCTGGGCTTTGGTTTCGCTGTTGGGCGGGCCGGCGAACTGGGTGGCGAAGTTGCCCACGCTGAGCATGTCCACTTCCAGCAGGAACGGGCCGGGCTGGCTCAGGGCGCTGTCGACCACCTTGCCGAAGTCCTTGAGGTCGGTGACCAGGCCGTGGCGCAGGCCCATGGATTCGGCGAGCTTGGTGTAGTCCGGGGTGTGCAGGTCGACGTAGCAATGGCGGCTGCCGTAGACCGCGTCCTGGATATTGCGGATCACCCCGTAGCGCTGGTCGTTCATCAGCAGGATCACCAGGTTGGCGCGCTCCTGCACCAGGGTCGCCAGCTCACCGAGGTTGAGGATGAACCCGCCGTCGCCCGCCAAGGCAAACACCTTGCGCTCGGGCGCGGTTTCAGCCGCTGCCACGGCCGCACCGATACCCATCGCCAAACCCTGGCCGATCCCGCCACCGAGGGCGTGCACCCCGGCGCGCGGGTGGTACAGGTTGAGCAGGCGGTTGCCCCAGATGCTGTTGGACAGGGTCACATCGCGCACCCAGGAGAAGTTGCGCCCGGTGCTCGCCTGCAATTGCTCGACCATCGCCGAGTACGGTCCCAGGTCCGCCACCAGTTGGCTGCGCGACTGCTCGCGCACGGCCTTGAGCTCGCTAAGAAACTGCGGGTCGGTGTGCAGGCGGCCTTCCAGGCGATCAGCCAAGCCGGCCAGGGCCAGGGCTGCATCGCCGCAGATAAACAGTTCGCTGGCATAGCTGCGGCCTTCGATGGCCGGGTTGGCGTCGATGCGCAGGGTGTTCTGGGGCAGCTTGAGCGCGTACTTGAAGGTCTCGTTGCTGCGCAGGCGTGAGCCGGCGATCAGCAGGGCATCGCAGGTTTGCAGGAACTGCTCGACCCGCTTGTTTTGCGAAAAGGCCCCCAGGCAACGCTCGTCGTCTTCATTGACCACGCCACGGCCCTGGGTCGACGTGATCACGCCCACACCCATCGCCAGCAGGCGTTTGACCTGCGGCCCGGCATGCCGTGCGCCGCCACCGAGCCAGAGCATTGGGCGCTTGGCATTGGCCAGGCGCTCGGCCACCAGGTCGAGGGCTTCCGGCGGCGGCACGGCGACCGGGATCGGCAGCGGCGACAGGTCGGTGGGCATCGGGATAAAGGTCGACTGGATGTCGATCGGGATCTCGACGCTGACCGGGCCGGTGGGCGCGGTGAGGGCGGTCTGCACCGCGAGCTTGAGGGTACTGATGGCGGTCTCGACGCTGCGCACGCGGAAGGCGGCCTTGGACACCGCCTTGAGCATGTTCAACTGGTCGCGGGCTTCGTGGATATAGGCCAGCTCCTGGTCCAGGTACGGCGTCTCGATCTGCCCGGTGATGTGCAGCAGCGGCGTGCCGGCGGTCTGTGCTTCGACCATGGCGCCAGCGGCATTGCCGGCGGCGGTGCCGGTGGAAGTCAGGCACACGCCCAGACCTCCGGTGGTGCGGGCATAGGCATCGGCCATGTTGGCGGCGCCGGCTTCACCCCGGGCCATGACAAAGCGGATGTTGCCGCGCACGGCGAAGGCATCGAGGATCGGCATGTTGTGGATCGAGATCACGCCAAACGCGGCCTTGACGTCGCATTGTTCGAGAAAGGCGGTGATGGCAGCGCCCACGGTGACAGTGTTTTCATTACGCATGGCGAGACAGGCCTCCGGATACATCGATATGGCTGCCTGTGGTGTAAGCCGACAGAGGCGAGGCCAGAAACAGGATCGCGCGGGCCGCTTCAAGCGGCAGGCCCAGGCGCCCCAGGGGAATATGTTTTTGTTGGGCCAGGCGGGCGGTCCATTGCGCCCAGTCGAGGTCGCGTTCTTCACGCGCTTCGAAGCGCCGGCGCCATTGCCCCGATTCCACCAGGCCAATCAGGATGCCGTTGACGCGGATGCCCTGGGGGGCGAATTCGGTAGCCATCGAGCGCACCAGGTTCTTGATCCCGGCGCGGGCGGCCGAGGTGGCGACCATGTGCGGCTCCGGCTGGCTGGCCAGCAGTGAGTTGACGCAGACGATGGCGGCGTCGGCCTGGTTTTGCAGCTGGGGCTTGAAGGCACGGACCGGGTTGATCACCGAAAAAAACTTCAGGTTCAGTTCTTCGGTCCAGGCGCTGTCGGTGGTGTCGGCAAAGGTCGAGACCCGGCCTTGCCCGGCGTTGTTGATCAGCACGCTGGCGGCGCCAAGCGCGGCCTGGCTGGCGCTGGCAAAGGCGTTGACCGCTTCGCCATCGAGCACATCGCACACCTGGGCCAGCAGCCGGCCTTGAGGGAAGCGCTGGCGCAGGTCGTTTTCGGCACGTTGCAGGCGCTCTGCATCGCGGCCGCAGAACGCGACGCTGGCGCCGGCTTCCAGCAGCAGTTCGACGCACGCCAGGCCAATGCCCGAGGAGCCTCCGGTGACGATTGCGGTGCGGCCCTGCAATGGATAAAGGCTCATCTCAATCTCTCATCAAGGCAGTGACGCGGGGCTGGCCGCTGTGGGCGCCGCCGTTGTAGTTGAGCAAGCGCGACAACTCGTCGGCGCTGCGCCGGACCTGGGTCAACAGCTCTTCAAAGTTCACATGACCGATTTGCGTGGTGGGGATGGTCACGCCAAGGGCCGCCACGATGTCGCCGCTCTGGTCGCGTACGGGGGCGGCGACTGTGGAAATCGCCGACTCAAAGAATCCTTCGCCGCTGACAAAACCGCGTTGGCGGTCGGCCTGGAGCAAGTCGAACAGCTCCATCACGGTTTTGGGTGTGCAATGGGAGTGCTGTTCCAGATGCTCCTCGGGGTACAGCTCGCGCAGTTCGGCCAGCGACAGGTCTTCGAGAAGGATGCGCCCCAGCACCGTGGCATGGGCCGGCAACCGGGTGCCGACGTTGACCGCATTGGAGAACACCGACGGCGGCGAGACCTTGGCCACGTACACGATGGAACGTCCATCGCGCACCACCAGGTTGCTGGGGTAGTTCACCCGGTCGCACAACCGCGCCAGCAGTGGCTGCCCCAGTTCGGTCAGCTCCAGCGACGCGAGGTACTCGAAGCCCAGGCGCAGCACCGACATGCCCAGGCGGTATTCGTTGCCGCTGCGGGTGACGAAGCCCATGGTTTCCAGGGTGGTCAGCAGGCGGAAGATGGTCGAGCGCGGCAGCGCCAGGCGCCGTGCCAGCTCCGGCGCCGTCAGGGTGCGGTTGCGCCGGCTGAACTCGCAGAGCAGCAGCAAGCCGCGCTCCAGGCCCGGCACGATGTATTTGTCCTGGGCATCCTTCAGCAGATCTGAGTCGTTCATAAGGTTCTACCTGTCAGGGATTGTTTGAGGGCGTAGGCCAGGCGACCGGCAACCACCAGCGGTTGTTCGATGGGGCTGGCATGGCCTGCGTCGGCGATCAGGTTGAAGCTGGCACCCAGGGCCTTGGCCACGCCCAGGCAGGTGTCGGGGGTGGTGATGGCGTCGGCTTCGCCGCAATGCACGTCGCAGGGCATCGCTGGTTGGCCGTGGCGCAGCAGGTCGTCGCCGCACAGCAATTCGATGGCCTGGCGATAGCCCAGCGGGTTGAGGCGCGCCATGTTCCAGTGGACCCAGGCCAGTGCTTCGGGCTGGGCACGCGGTGACAGCATGTGCGCGCTGCGTTGTGCGGCCAGCCCGGCGATGCCCAGGCGTTGCAGGTTGTCCAGGCGTTGCTGGCGTACTTGCTGGCGCTGCGGGCTACGTTCGGGCGCGCCATAGCCGCGAGCGGGGCTGATCAGCACCAGGCGGCTCACGCGTTTGGCCTGGGCGCTGCGGGCCAATGCCAGGGCGGTCAGCGCGCCCAGGGAATGGCCGACCAGCACGCACTCATCCACCTGCAGCGCATCGAGCATCTGTACCAGGCGCGCGGCGTATTGCTCGGCCTTGGGCACTTGCGACTCCAGGGGGCTGGAGTCGCCATAACCCGGTGCATCCCAGGCGATGACCCGAGCCTGGGCCGCCAGATGCTGTGCCACCTGCAGCCAGGACGCCGCCCCGGAGCCGATGCCGTGCAGCAACACCACCGCAGGCCCCGTGCCACAGACACGCAGGGCCTGCTGACCACCTGCCGAGGTGACCAGCTGCTGGGGGAAATCGCGCTGCAGTTGGGCTTGCAGGTGGGCCGTCGGCGCGGCTTGAGTGAGTCCTGGCAACATGGGCTTACCCGCGCTTGATCGAGGCCAGAGGGTGCTCTGGCGGATAGGTCGGGGTGATCGGCTTTTTCGCGCCGAGCATCACGCACATCAGCGCGTCTTCGTCGCCGATGTTGATCTCTTCGCGGTACACGCCAGGCGGCACGGAAATCACGTCGCGGTCGGTGAGGATGGTTTCGAAGCGTTCGCCGTCCTTTTCCAGCACCACTTTGAGTTTGCCGCGCAGCACGAAGAACACTTCTTCGACGTCAATGTGCAGGTGTGGCGGGCCCTCGTGGCCGGCCGGGATGACCATGGTGGAAAAGGTGAAGTGCTCCGACGGGATGGTGTTCATGTCGGTGCTGATGCCGGTACCGCCGGTGCCGATGTAGCGCATTTGCGCGCGGCGGAACTTGGGGTCGTAGTCGGCCTGGAACTTCAGCGCATCCCAGTCGTACTTGCGCGTCTCGTAGCGGGCAATGCGCGTATTCATCCAGCTTTCCAGGCTGGCGCCGGCAGGGCGATCCCAGCTTTTTGGGGTGTCGTTTTGGGCAGATAGATCAGTCATGACAGTCTCCAGATCAAGGCATGACGAACCCGCCGTTGACCGGCAGGGTTTGTCCAGTGATAAAGCGGGCAAGGTCGGACAGCGCGAACAGCACGGCGCCGCTGACGTCTTCGGGCAATTGCGGGCGCTGCAGGGCCCGCTGGTCGTTGTACAAACGGTGGCGCGCCTCGGGCACGTAGGCGGTGGCTTCCACCAGCACCAGGCCGGGGGCGATGGCGTTGACGGTGATGTTGTCGCTGCCCAGTTCCCGCGCCAGGCTGCGGGTCATGGCGATGATTGCGCCTTTGCTGGCGACATACGCCAACAGGTTCGGCGCGCCCCACAGCGGGGTGTCCGAGGCCAGGTTGACGATGGCGCCCTGGCCGCTGGCGCGCAGGGCCGGCAGGCAGGCGGTGGTCATCAGCCAGGTGCCGCGCACGTTGACTTGCATCACCTGGTCCCAGGTGTCGATGCTCAGCTCTTCGCAGCTCTTGCCGCCGGAGTTGGTGATCGAGGCGTTGTTGACCAGGCCGTCGAGGCCGCCGAGCAGGCTGATCGTCGCGTCGATACAGGCTTGGATCGATGCGGGTTGCGCCAGGTCCACCGTCACGGCCTGTACGTCAAGGCCCAGCGCCCGTAATTCGGCGGCGGCCTGCTGCACACGTTCGTGCAGCACATCGGCGATCACCACGCGGGCGCCGGCCTGGCCGATGGCCTGGGCAAAGGCATAGCCCAGGCCACGGGCACCGCCGGTGACCAGCACGCGGCGGCCTGCAAGCAAAAGGTCATGGCCGCTCATCATTGAGTGCTCAACATGGCTTTGGGCATGTAGTGCAGGACGCGTTTTTCCGCCCACACCACCGCACCGTAGGCGATCACCCCAATCAGGGTCAGCGCCACAATGGCGACGAACACACCGGCGGTGTTGCCCTGGCCCTCGGCGTCCACCAGCAAGAAGCCCAGGCCCTGGTTGCCGCCCACCAACTCACCGACGGTGACGCCAATCACCGCCAGGGTCGAGGCGATACGCAGGCCGGAAAACAGCGCGGCCATGGCCGATGGGAACTCCACCAGGCGGAAGATCTGCCAGCGGCTGGCGTTCATGGTGCGTACCAGGTTGATCATGTCCGGGTCGACGGTGCGGATCGCCGAGAGCACGTTGATCATCACCGGGAAAAACACAATCAGGATGGCGATCAGGATCTTCGGGTAGATGGTGTAGCCCAGCCACATCACGAACAGCGGCGCAAAGGCGACTTTGGGGGCGATCTGCAACGCCAGGATGTACGGCGACAACATGGCTTCGGCGGCCGGCGACAGGCCCAGCGAGACACCGATCATCACGCCGAGCAGGGCGCCGAGGGCGAAGCCGACGACGATCTCCAGGGCGGTGATCAGGGTGTGTTGCAGCAGGCCGCCGGTTTGCCACATCACCAGGCTTTCCTGGGCCACGCGGCTGAGTTTGGGCATGACGAACTCGGGCATGCCGAGCAGGCCCGGACCCCATTGCCACAGCACCAGGAACAGGATCAGCAGCGCGACGCTACCGAGCACGGAGTTGTTGTTTTTCATCGTGTGCGTACCTCAATGTCCCGGTGCTTCACTGTGCGGCGACCGGGCTGTCGACGAATTGGTTGGTGAAGAGCTCTTCAAGCGGGGTCGCCTGGGTGACGATGCCTTCGCTGACATAGAACTGGCGCACCTTGTCCAGATGCTCCGGATCGATGTGGCCGAGCACGGCTTGCTTGGCGTAGACGTGTTCGACGTAGAGCTTGAAGATCTTCTCCAGCGAGTCTTCCTTGCCGGCGTAGGCCGGTACCGCCTTGGCGAAGGTCACGGCGGCGGCGCGCGGGTCCTGGATGATGTCGCGCATGCCTTGCAGGGTGCCCTGCACCACGCCGCGCACAACCTGGGGCTGGTGCTTGATGGCGTCGTCCGAGGCGAGAATCGCCTGGGCCATGCTTTCGAAGATCTGGTCCTGGGGGATCAGCTTGATCTGCACCCCGGCTTCCTGGGCATTGATCACCCAGTCCGGTACGCCGGCCATGGCCTGGGCCTTGTTGGCGGAGAACAGCTGCCAGACTCCGGCGGGGCCGGCGGCCTGGATGTCCACGTCGTTCTTGCCCAGCCCGGCTTTGCGCAGCGAGGCGAGCAGGGCGTAGTAAGTGGTGTCGGAGTACGACATCACCGTCATGGTCTTGCCCTTGAGGTCGCTGATGCTGTTGATGTTGTCCTTGGCATTGGTGGCGATCATCGTCACCCCGCCGTCACCCAGCACCGCCACGGCGCGCACCGGGATGCCATTGGCCCGCACCACAATCGGCGTGTCACCGATGGCGCCGCCGATCAGCGCGTTACCGGCGCCGATCTGCTTGGCCACGTCCACGCCACCTTTGGCGGCGATAAAGGTCAGGTCCAGGTCCTGGGCCGTGTAGTAGCCCTTCTCCTTGGCGATGATCCACGGTGCGAACGCGGGCGAGTTGGGCGGCGCCGGCAGCAGGTAAGTGACCTTGGTCGGCTGTGCCTGGGCGGCGCAGGCGATACCGAGGCCCAGGCTGAGGGCGCAAAGACGTTGAAACAGAGACTTGAGCATGGGGACTCCTGAATCGGTTGGGGGCCGCGAGGGCGGTGATCAGTGCAGTTCGGTGTCGGCGCCGACCTGGAGCAACTCCATCAGGCGGCCTACCAGCGGGCCGATTTCCGGCAGCTTGCGGCGCTCCAGGGGGTTGTCGCGAAACGGCAGGTCAATGCTGATTTCTTCGATGATCGTGCCGGGGCGCGCGCTCATGACCAGCAACCGGTCGGACATGGCGATGCCTTCGATCAGGTCATGGGTGATGAACAGGGCGGTCTTCTTTTCGTCGAACAGCATCCGTGCCATGTCCTGTTGCAGGATCATCTTGGTCTGGGCATCGAGGGCCGAGAACGGCTCGTCGAGGAACAGCACTTGTGGGTCGATGGCCAGGGTGCGAGCCAGGGCGGCGCGCTGGCGCATGCCGCCGGAGAGTTGGAACGGGTAGTGATCGGCGTAGCCGTTGAGGTGGCAGCGGTCGAGCAGGTCCAGGGCCACCTTCTGCCGGGTGGCGGCGGGCACGCCCTGGATCTCCAGGCCCAGCTCCACGTTGCGGCGGATGCTGCGCCAAGGCATCAGCAGATCCTTTTGCAACATGAACGCGACCTGCGGCACGGGCCCGGTGACCGGCTCGCCACCGACGAACACTTCACCCTCGCTGGGCCGGTACAGGCCCGAGCCCATATTCAAAATGGTGCTCTTGCCACAACCGGATGGGCCGATGATCGACACCACTTCACCCCGGCGAATCTTGAAGTTCACCTCGCGAATGGCGAAGGGCGCGTCCGCTTTACCCTTTGCCGGGAAACATTTACCGACATTGCGAAATTCAATTTCAGTCGGCTCCAGCTCTTCCTTGAGAGCGGGGTTATTCCATTGGGGCGTCACGGCGTACATCTCTTTCACAGCCATCAGGTAGGTTCTCTGGTCTGTTTTATAGGTGATACGCCGTTTAGTGCATGAACAATGCCAGGGGGTTATTTCCTACAGTTTTTTAGTAAATGTCTTTTGATATCAGTTGTTTGGATATAAATAGTTGCAGGCTTAATGTTTCATATATGAAACGTTGGTTCTTATATGGCACGAAATTGCACACTGCCCGGGCATGTTTTGGGAAGTTGCGAGAACTCGGTGCTTTTTCGGGTAACGCGGAGAAGTTACGAAGGGGCTTATTTGTTTTATATATAAAACGCAGCTGTGCGTTTCTATATAGGTAGTTGTAGGAGCGAGCTTGCTCGCGAAGAACGTTAACGAAAACGCGGGCTTCCTGGATAAGCGCGGCGGTCTCGGGTTTTTCGTCGGAACGCCGCCCGGAGCCAAGCTCGCTCCTACAGGGGGCAGGCGTTAAAAAAGGCAAAAAAAAGGGCCTGAAGAGCAAGTCTTCAAGCCCTCAAAAGGGTGAGAGGTGTCTAGTCCCTCAACCTGGTGAGCGGTGCTACATGCGTTCAGGCCTTCAAAGGCACCAGACGCGGGGCAATCATGTTTTCCGGGCGCAGGATGTCGTCGAGCATGGCGTCGTCGAGCAAGCCTTCTTCACGCACCAGTTCCAGCACGCCGCGGCCGCTTTCAAGGGCGATACGCGCGATGCGGGTGGCGTTTTCATAGCCGATGTACGGGTTCAGCGCCGTGACCAGGCCGATGGAGTGCTCCACCAGTTCGCGGCAGCGGGCCTCGTTGGCGGTGATGCCGACGATGCAGTGCTCGCGCAGCATGTCCATGGCGCGTTGCAGCAGGCGGATCGAGTCGAAGATCTTGAAAGCGATCAGCGGCTCCATCACGTTCAGTTGCAGCTGGCCGCCTTCGGCCGCCATGGTCAGGGCCAAGTCGTTACCGATGACCTGGAACGCTACCTGGTTCACGGCTTCCGGGATCACCGGGTTGACCTTGCCGGGCATGATCGAGCTGCCTGGCTGACGCGCTGGCAGGTTGATCTCGTTGATCCCGGTACGTGGGCCGCTGGACAGCAGGCGCAAGTCGTTGCAGATCTTCGACAGCTTCACCGCGGTACGCTTGAGCATGCCGGAGAACAGCACGAAAGCGCCCATGTCGGAGGTGGCTTCGATCAGGTCGGCCGCCGGTACCAGCGGCTGGCCGCTGATGGTGGCCAGGCGTTGTACGGCCAGGGCCTGGTAGCGCGGGTCGGCGTTGATGCCGGTACCGATGGCGGTGCCGCCCAGGTTGACTTCGGTCAGCAGCTCCGGAGCCAGGGTTTTGAGGCGTGCCAGGTCTTCACCCAGGGTGGTGGCGAAGGCGCGGAATTCCTGGCCGAGGGTCATCGGCACGGCGTCTTGCAGTTGGGTGCGGCCCATTTTCAGGACGTGGCCGAACTCGACACCTTTGGCGGCGAACGCCTGGATCAGGCTGTCGAGGCTGGCCAGCAGCGCGTCATGGCCCAACAGCAGACCCAGGCGGATCGCGGTCGGGTAGGCGTCGTTGGTCGACTGCGCCATGTTCACGTCGTTGTTGGGGTGCAGGTATTGGTACTCGCCCTTGTTGTGGCCCATGGCCTCCAACGCGATGTTGGCGATGACTTCGTTGGCATTCATGTTGGTTGAAGTGCCAGCGCCGCCTTGAATCATGTCCACCACGAACTCTTCGTGGAAGTCACCGCGGATCAGGCGGGCGCAGGCTTCGCTGATGGCAGCGTGCTTGGCTTCGCTGAGCTGGCCCAGCTCGCGGTTGGCATCAGCGGCGGCTTGCTTGACCATTGCCAGACCGACCACCAATTTCGGGTAATGCGAAATCGGAACGCCGGAGAGACGGAAGTTATTCACAGCTCGCAGGGTCTGGATGCCGTAATACGCTTGAGCAGGTACTTCAAGTACGCCAAGCAGGTCTTTTTCTGTGCGGAATGATGCAGCGGAGGACATGACGGAAATCATCTCGATATGGACCCGGGCTAGGCCGGAACGCTGTGAATGCTAGGCTTGTGGGAGTTTTTGGGCCAATGCTATTAAGCACTGGCCTATGCACAAACGGCATAATGTTGATGTGACCCGGTTATCATGGCGGGCGTGTGTGCCAAAATGGTGCATGCTCTGGAGAATCAGATGAACCTTGAAAGCAAATGGCTGGAAGACTTTAGCGCCCTGGCGGCCACCCGCAGCTTCTCCCAGGCAGCGGAGCGGCGCTTCGTCACCCAGCCGGCCTTCAGTCGACGCATCCGCAGCCTCGAGGCGGCCCTGGGGCTGACGTTGGTCAACCGTTCGCGCACGCCCGTCGAACTGACCGCGGCGGGGCAGTTGTTTTTGGTCACCGCGCGCACGGTGGTCGAGCAATTGGGCGAAGTACTGCGCCATTTGCATCATTTGGAAGGTGGCCAGGGCGAAGTCATGCAAGTGGCTGCCGCTCACTCCCTGGCGTTGGGCTTTTTCCCACGCTGGATCGCGCAATTGCGCAACGAAGGGCTGAACATCGCCACACGTCTGGTGGCCACCAACGTCGGCGACGCCGTGCATGCCCTTCGCGAAGGCGGGTGCGACCTGATGCTGGCGTTCTACGACCCGGATGCGGCGATGCAGATGGACCCGGACATTTTCCCGTCGTTGCACCTGGGCAACACCGAAATGCTCCCGGTATGCGCCGCCGATGCCGATGGCAAGCCGTTGTTTGACCTGGAGGGCGAGGGCAGTGTGCCGCTGCTGGCCTACAGTGCGGGTGCGTTTCTCGGGCGCTCGGTCAATCTGCTCTTGCGCCAACGTGCCCTGCGCTTCACCACGATTTACGAAACCGCGATGGCCGACAGCCTGAAAAGCATGGCCCTGGAAGGATTGGGAATTGCCTGGGTGCCACAGTTGAGCGTGCGCGCCGAACTGGCGCGCGGCGAGCTGGTGGTGTGCGGCGGCCCGCAATGGCATGTGCCGCTGGAGATCCGGTTGTATCGCTGCGCGTTGGTGCGCAAGGCCAACGTGCGGTTGTTGTGGCGCAAGCTGGAAGGCGGCGCGGCGCAGTCCCCGGCGGCTGAGCGCGGTTAAATGTGGGAGCTGGCTTGCCTGCGATGGCGGAGGGTCAGTGCCTGAAATGTCAGCTGATACACCGCTATCGCAGGCAAGCCAGCTCCCACAGTATTTTGTGGTGTTTTCGCTGACCTGAAAGTCAATAAAACCGCCTGTTTGAGGTGTAAGACAGATGGTCACCCAAGGGGCTGTTTATCTGCATTATTACGGTATACTGCGCGGCCTTCGGCCGGTCCAACCGGCCTTAATTCGTACAACAAGCCACGCCGGATTTCCCGCGTGGCTTGTTGTTTTTTGACGCGCCTGCGGGCGCCCAGAGAGAAGAGGCACGACGATGAGTGCATTGGTTGGCGTGATCATGGGCTCCAAGTCCGATTGGTCCACCCTTAGCCACACCGCCGATATGCTGGAAAAGCTCGGCATTGCGTTTGAAGTGAAGGTGGTCTCTGCCCACCGCACGCCAGACCTGCTGTTCCAGTATGCCGATGAAGCAGAATCCCGTGGCATCGAGGTGATTATCGCCGGTGCCGGTGGCGCAGCCCACTTGCCGGGCATGTGTGCGGCCAAGACCCACTTGCCGGTGCTCGGCGTGCCGGTGCAGTCGTCGATGCTCTCGGGCGTGGATTCGCTGTTGTCCATCGTGCAGATGCCCGCCGGGATTCCGGTAGCGACCCTGGCGATCGGCAAGGCTGGTGCGATCAACGCGGCATTGCTGGCTGCCAGTATCCTGGGCGCCAAGCATCCACAGTTCCACGCGGCCCTGAAGAAATTCCGCGCCGAACAGACTGACAGCGTCCTGGACAATCCAGACCCACGCATCGCCTGAGGTTGTTGATTGATGAAAATCGGTGTAATCGGTGGCGGCCAACTGGGTCGCATGCTGGCCTTGGCGGGCACTCCGCTGGGGATGAACTTCGCGTTTCTTGATCCGGCGCCGGACGCCTGTGCGGCGGCCCTGGGCGAACACCTGCGGGCGGACTACAGCGACCCAGACCACTTGCGCCAACTGGCCGATGAAGTCGACCTGGTGACCTTCGAGTTCGAGAGCGTGCCGGCTGAAACCGTGGCGTTCCTGTCGCAATTCGTGCCGGTGTACCCGAGCGCCGAAGCGCTGCGCATTGCCCGTGACCGCTGGTTCGAAAAGAGCATGTTCAAGGACCTGGGCATTCCGACCCCGGCGTTCGCCGATATCCAGTCCCAGGCGGACCTGGATGCTGCCGTCGCCAGCATCGGCCTGCCGGCCGTGCTGAAAACCCGCACCCTGGGTTATGACGGCAAGGGCCAGAAAGTCTTGCGCACCGAAGCCGATGTGGTCGGCACGTTCGCAGAACTCGGCAGCGTCGCCTGCCTGCTGGAAGGCTTCGTGCCGTTCACCGGCGAAGTCTCACTGGTGGCCGTACGCGCCCGTGATGGCGAAACCCGCTTCTACCCGTTGGTGCACAACACCCACGACAGCGGCATCCTCAAGTTGTCCGTGGCCAGCACCGATCACCCGTTGCAGGCCCTGGCCGAAGACTATTCCAGCCGCGTATTGAAGCAACTGGATTATGTCGGCGTGATGGCGTTCGAGTTCTTTGAAGTCGACGGTGGCCTCAAGGCCAACGAAATCGCCCCGCGCGTGCACAACTCCGGGCACTGGACCACCGAAGGCGCTGAGTGCAGCCAGTTCGAAAACCACCTGCGGGCGGTAGCGGGCTTGCCACTGGGTTCCACGGCCAAGGTCGGCGAGAGCGCGATGCTCAACTTCATTGGCGTGGTGCCGCCGGTTGAGCAGGTCATTGCGATTGATGACTGCCACCTGCATCACTATGGCAAGGCTTTCAAGGTCGGGCGCAAGGTCGGTCACGCCAACCTGCGTTGCAAGGACCGCGCGACGCTTGATGCGCAAATCGCCAAGGTCCAGGCGCTGATCGCTGCGCAATAACCCTGGGGGCGGCGGGAACCATTGGTGACCGCCATCCTCTGATTGCAGGATGCCAAAGTCTGACTAGGCTTCAGCTAACTTTCATTCAGAGGGAAATGCCATGGGTATCATTGGGACCATCTTTATCGGTTTGATCGTCGGCCTGCTGGCGCGTTTCCTGAAACCAGGCGACGACAGCATGGGCTGGATCATGACCATCCTGCTGGGTATCGCCGGCTCCCTGGCGGCGACCTATGGTGGCCAGGCGCTGGGTATCTACCAGGCAGGCCAGGGCGCAGGCTTCATTGGCGCGTTGGTAGGTGCCATTGTGTTGCTGGTGATCTACGGTCTGCTGAAAAAGAAGTGATTTAGCGACAAGCCCTCTGCGCTGCGCAGGCGCAGGGGGCTAGAATGCCGGCACTGTTCTTATTTGCCGAGCCACCTTCATGCGCCGCCTCCTGTTGACTGTCCTTTTGCTGGGCTCAAGCCTGGCCCACGCCGCTGAGCTGCCGGAAACCGACTGGCTGGAACTGATGCCCAAGTCAGACCAGAAAGCCCTCGAACAAATGCCGGATATCGACCACAACTCCCCAGAGGCCCTGGGCACCTTTACCGAAAAGGGTGGCTTGAAGCAGAGCAAGGGCTTGCCGGCCGTGATGTATTCGACCAAGACCGTGGGCGCCATGAATGGCAAGCACATCCGCCTGGGTGGCTATCCGGTGCCCCTGGAAACCGATGCCAAGGGCCGCAGTACCCTGTTCTTCCTGGTGCCGTACCCGGGCGCTTGCATCCACGTGCCGCCGCCACCGCCCAACCAGTTGGTGTTGGTGCGCTATCCCAAGGGCCTGAAGCTCGATGATATCTACACGCCGTTGTGGGTCACCGGCACGTTGAAGGTGGAGACGGTGAACAACGACCTGGCGGATGCGGCGTATGCGCTGGATGCGGGTGTGGTGCGGGTGGTGCAGGAGTCAGACCTGTAACCAGCGCCACAAATCCCCCCCTGTGGGAGCGGGCTTGCTCGCGATGGCGGTGTATCAGTCGACATTTCGTTAACTGACCCACCGCTATCGCGGGCAAGCCCGCTCCCACATTGGGTCTACACGGGCAGGTTGGCGATGCTCACGCCCATGGTGTGGCTCGCACCCGGTGCCAGCACCACTGCATCGTCCAGCACATTGGCCGTCTCGATGCACAGCATGCCCTGCCAGCCATCGTCGGCCATGTCATCGAAAGCCTTGGCGCGTTCGGTCCAGGGGTTCCAGATCACGGTCGATTTCGACCCTTCGCTGGTGAGCTGGATACGCCGCTGCCAGTCTTTATCCACGATGTTCAATTGGGCCGGGGTGTCGAGGTAGATGCGGTCGGTCTCGGCAGTGAAGTGCAGGAGGCCCGATTGCTTCTTGGTCGCCCAACCGTCGGCGGTATCGATATAGTCCAGCCCATCCAGGCCTTCGACCTGCACGTTGCGCACATCGCTGACGGCGAAGTAGCTGTGCAGCGCCTGGCTGATCGTCACCGTGTCGGTGCCACGGTTGTGGCTGGTCAGGCGGATATGCAGTTGCTCGTCCAGCAGCAGGCTCATGTTCAGATCGACCTGATGCGGCCAGCCAGGGAAACCGCCCGCTGGCGCAATGAGCGCCAATTCAACCCGATTGTCTTGCACGCCGACCAAGGTCCAGATGGCGGTACGCGCAAAGCCATGGGCGCCGGCCGGCTGGTCGCTCTGGCGCATCGCCTTGACGCTTTGCGGGTTGCGCTCGAATACACCAAACCACGGCCAGCACACCGGCACGCCGGTACGGATGCCTTTGCCTTGCTTGAACACCGCCTTGTCGTTGGGCCAGATCACCGGTTTTGCATCGGCCGGCTGGTAACTGAAGACGTGCGCACCCTGCTGGGCCACCAGCACTTCGGCGCCGTTGTGGCGGATGCGCCAGCAGTCCAGCTCATCCATTTTCACGGTTTCAAGGTGGGGCGTAGGCATACAGGGCTCTCTTAATGACAGGCAATGGGGCAATGGACCGTCAAACCGCCGTGAGGTTTAACGCGCCCGTGACGGAACCGAGCGGGTGCGACCGCTGCCATCAATGGCGACGAACACAAACACCGCCTCGGTGACTTTGCGCCATTCGCTGGACAGCGGGTCATCGCTCCACACTTCGACCATCATCTGGATCGAGCTGCGGCCGATTTCCAGGGCCTGGGTGTAGAAGGACAACTGCGCGCCCACCGCCACCGGAACCAGGAACGCCATGCGATCGATCGCCACGGTAGCCACGCGGCCGCCGGCGACCTTGCTGGCCATTGCCGTGCCGGCCAGGTCCATCTGCGCGACCAGCCAGCCGCCGAAAATATCGCCGAAACCGTTGGTTTCACGGGGAAGTGCGGTGATTTGCAGGGCGAGATCGCCTTGCGGGATAGGATCTTCTTGTTCGAGTTCGATCATGCCGGGGGTGCCTCTGACCCGTGACTCTTGGAATATGTAATCGGTGAATAGCCGTCTTGGAAAAACGATTCAGCCCCGAACATACTACGTTCGTCACGTTTTTCGAAAGGCGCCTGAAGGGAAACTCTGCGAAATCGGCTGGCCGGTGCCAACGACGTTTTCGCGCAACTTCCACTGATAGGCCGGTGCAAGGTGGGGAGTATATCGGTCGATAGCCTGCACGACGACCACCGGGTCCTGATTTTGTACATCTATCTACAAGGTTTGGCAGGCGTCAATAAAATGGCCAAAACAGTCATGCAACTTGAGGGGTTTGACCATTGTTTATTTTGAACCCGGCGCCCCAGTATTTGTTGGCGTTTTCGGTCCCCGACAATAATTCGAAGAGGGAACGGGCGGGCCTCGCAAGGGGGTGACTTTGCGAGTTGGCGCCAACCGCCGTGCAGGCGTTTAGACTGTGCTTTTCCGGGCAATTTGCTATCTTGCCGGACCTGCCGGGCCAAACCCAAGCCGTTGCGGATTCCTGATCTGACCTAATAAGAGAAGCCTTGCCATGACCACAGTGCCTTCAAGCATTGCGCCGCCCGCCCGCCCGCTGAACCGCAACGATTACAAGACCCTGTCGCTGTCCGCCCTGGGCGGTGCGCTGGAGTTCTACGACTTCATCATCTTCGTGTTCTTCGCCACGGTGGTCGGGAAGCTGTTCTTCCCCGCCGACATGCCTGAATGGCTGCGCATGATGCAGACCTTCGGCATCTTCGCCGCCGGCTACCTGGCGCGGCCGCTGGGCGGGATCATCATGGCGCACTTCGGCGACCTGCTGGGGCGCAAGAAGATGTTCACCCTGAGCATCTTCATGATGGCCGTACCGACCCTGATCATGGGCCTGCTGCCAACCTATGCGCAGATTGGCCTGTGGGCACCGATCCTGTTGCTGCTGATGCGCGTGATCCAGGGCGCGGCGATTGGTGGCGAAGTGCCGGGGGCGTGGGTGTTTGTGTCCGAGCACGTACCGCCACGGCATATCGGCTACGCCTGCGGCACCCTGACCAGCGGCCTGACCGGCGGAATTTTGCTGGGCTCGCTGGTCGCCACCGCGATCAACACGGCCTACACCCCGGAGCAGGTCTCCGATTACGCCTGGCGGATTCCGTTCCTGTTGGGCGGTGTATTCGGCCTGTTTTCGGTGTACCTGCGCCGTTGGTTGCACGAAACGCCGATCTTCGCCGAGATGCAGCAGCGCAAGACCCTGGCGGCCGAGTTGCCGTTGCGTGCGGTATTGCGCGACCACCGTGGCGCCATCGTGCTGTCGATGTTGCTGACGTGGCTGCTGTCGGCCGGCATTGTCGTTGTCATCCTGATGACTCCGACGGTGCTGCAGACCATCTACCACTTCAGCCCGACGGTGTCGTTGCAGGCCAACAGCCTGGCGATCGTCACCTTGAGCTTTGGCTGTATCGCGTCCGGCGCGCTGGCTGACCGTTTTGGTGCGGGCCGTGTGCTGGTCGCCGGTTGCGCGTTGCTGCTCGCGACCTCGTGGACGCTGTATCACAGCCTGCTGGATCACCCGGACTGGCTGTTCCCGCTGTATGCCTTGACTGGTTTGTTTGTCGGCACCATTGGCGTGGTGCCCTACGTGATGGTCAAGGCTTTCCCGCCGGTAGTGCGTTTCAGCGGCCTGTCGTTCTCCTACAACGTTGCCTACGCCGTGTTCGGTGGTCTGACGCCGCTGGTGGTATCGCTGCTGATGAAAGAAAGCCCGATGGGCCCGGCTTACTACGTTGCCATCCTCTGTGTGATGGGGATGGTCGTGGGCGGGTACCTGTGGAAGCGCGGGCGCTGAACCTGTAGGCGCCGGCTTGCCGGCGATGGCGTCCCTTGGTCAGCGTAAGACTCAAGGGCTCCATCGCCGGCAAGGTGTTGTAGGCAGTCAACGTTTACAGAGTGTTTCTGAATTACCGCAATTCCTCGCCTCGCCCCCGCATTTACTCAGCTCCTCTCCCGTATCCGCTTGCGCTGCCAATACTGGCCTTTCATCTAATTGTCATATTCCAGACATAGAGTGTTCACACGGCCTACCGATACTTGGCCCCGATCCAACTATCCCTATCTGCTAGGAGTAAGGCATGAAACTGAAGCGTTTGATGGCGGCAATGACTTTTGTCGCTGCTGGCGTAGCCACTGCCAACGCGGTCGCCGCTGTTGACCCTGCGATCAAGCCCTACACCAAGACCTCTGGTGTATCGGGCAACCTGTCCAGTGTCGGCTCCGATACTCTGGCCAACCTCATGACTCTGTGGGCCGAGAACTACAAAAAAGAATACCCGAACGTCAACATCCAGATTCAAGCCGCCGGTTCTTCCACCGCGCCGCCTGCACTCACCGAAGGCACCGCTAACCTGGGCCCGATGAGCCGCAAGATGAAGGACAACGAACTGCAGGCTTTCGAGCAGAAGTACGGCTACAAGCCGACTGCTATCCCGGTGGCCGTGGACGCCCTGGCTGTATTCGTACACAAAGACAACCCGATCAAGCACCTGACCATGGCTCAAGTCGATGCCGTGTTCTCGTCGACTCGCCTGTGCGGCGCCAAGGCTGACGTCAAGACCTGGGGCGACCTGGGTGTGACCGGTGACCTGGCCAACAAGCCAGTGCAGCTGTTCGGTCGTAACTCGGTATCCGGCACCTACGGCTACTTCAAGGAAGAAGCCCTGTGCAAAGGTGACTACAAGCCTAACGTCAACGAACAGCCAGGCTCGGCTTCGGTCGTGCAGTCCATCAGCTCTTCGCTCAACGGTATCGGTTACTCGGGCATCGGCTACAAGACTGCCAGCGTGAAAACCGTGGCCCTGGCCAAGAAAGAAGGCGGCGAGTTCGTCGAAGACACCGAAGAGAACGCCCTGAACGGCAAGTACCCGCTGTCGCGCTTCCTCTACGTGTACATCAACAAAGCCCCGGGCAAGTCTCTGGCCCCGCTGGAAGCC
This sequence comes from Pseudomonas proteolytica, assembly GCF_007858275.1. Lineage (GTDB taxonomy): Bacteria > Pseudomonadota > Gammaproteobacteria > Pseudomonadales > Pseudomonadaceae > Aquipseudomonas > Aquipseudomonas proteolytica. The sequence goes on along the minus strand of NZ_VFEV01000005.1, from coordinate 81,048 downwards.
GAGTTCGTGAAACTGGTTCTGTCCAAGCAGGGCCAGGAAGTTGTAGTCAAGGACGGCTACATCCCACTGCCAGCTAAAGTGGTTGAAAAGACACTGGCTGACCTGGGCTTGAAAGAAGGCAAATAAGCTACGGGGCCGGGTAAAGCCGGCCTTTTCTGTAGGAGCGAGCTTGCTCGCGAAAAGCGTTAACGATCACGCGCCGTCTCTGAGTCAACGCGGTGCCTTGACGTTTTTCGCGAGCAAGCTCGCTCCTACAGAACTCCTAATTTTTCGGTCCGCTGCCAGCCCTGCTATGCGGCGGATTTCTTGCGTCACTGCATTGTCATCTTTCTGTCATACAGGATCGCTAGGGTGTGCGCATGAATGATCTGGCCAATTCCACCATGACGACGACTTCTCCTCCCAAGCGCATTGACTTCAATACGCCTGAGCTGCAACGCAAGCGCCGCATCCGCGCGCTCAAGGATCGCCTGACCCGTTGGTACGTGCTGGTCGGCGGTCTCGCCGTCCTCGGCGCTATCACCCTGATTTTCTTCTTCCTGGCCTACGTGGTCGCGCCGCTGTTCCAGGGTGCCAGCCTGACCAAGGGCGAGGCCCTGACTCCGGCCTGGATGCAGGATGCCGGCAAGCCGTTGCTGATCTCGCTGGAAGAACAGAACCAGGTGGCCATGCGGGTTTCCGACAAGGGCCAGGCATTGTTCTTCAGTGTCGAGACCGGTGCTGAACTCAAGCGTGTCGACCTGGCCCTGCCAGCCGGCGCCAGTGTGGTGTCCATCGGTGAAGACCAGCCAGGCAGCCCGCTGGTGATCCTCGGTCTGTCCAACGGCCAGTCCCTGGTGTTCCGCCACTCTTATAAAGTGACCTACCCGGACGGCAAGAAGACCATTTCTCCCGAGATCGAATACCCCTACGGTGAAACGCCGATGGTGCTCGACGAGGCCGGTCGTCCGCTGGAGCATGTGGCCCTGAATGCTACCGACAGCTCGCTGGTTGTTGCCGGTTCTGCCGGTTCGCACCTGAACGTGCTGTCGGTGAGCCGCGAAGAAAACATGATGACCGGCGAAGTCGTCAGCGAGCAGAAGCGTATCGAGCTGCCGCAGATGACTGAGCCGGTGAAAGCGATCTTCGTCGATCCGCGCCAGCAATGGCTGTATGTGATCAACGGTCGCGCCCTGGCCGATGTGTTCAGCCTGCGGGACAACAGCCTCAACGGTCGCTACAAACTGTTGGACGATGGCAACGCCGAAATCACCGCCAGCACCCAGTTGGTGGGCGGCATCTCGTTGATCGTCGGTAACTCCAAGGGCGGCCTGGCCCAGTGGTTCATGGCCCGCGACCCGGATGGCGAGCAACGTTTCAAGCAGATCCGTACCTTCCAGATGGGCACCACGCCTATCGTTGAAATCACTGCCGAAGAGCGTCGCAAAGGCTTCGTCGCCCTTGATGCCTCCGGTAAGTTCGGGGTGTTCCACAGCACCGCGCACCGTACCTTGCTGGTCGACCCGGTGGTCGAAGGCCAGGGCATCTTCGGCATGTCGCCACGGGCCAACCGTGTGATCGTCGAAGCCGGCGGCAAGCTGCAGCCGCTGGCGCTCGACAACCCGCACCCGGAAGTGTCTTGGAGCGCTTTGTGGAGCAAGGTCTGGTACGAAAACTACGACGAGCCTAAATACGTCTGGCAATCGACCGCCGCCAACAGCGACTTCGAACCCAAGATGAGCCTGGCGCCACTGACCTTCGGTACGCTCAAGGCCGCGTTCTACGCCATGCTGCTGGCTGCACCACTGGCCATTGCCGCGGCAATCTATACCGCTTACTTCATGGCCCCGAGCCTGCGCCGCAAGGTCAAACCGGTGATCGAGCTGATGGAAGCGATGCCCACGGTGATCCTCGGCTTCTTCGCCGGCCTGTTCCTGGCGCCGTATGTCGAAGGGCACCTGCCGGGGATTTTCAGTCTGCTGATGTTGCTGCCGATTGGCATCCTGCTGGCCGGCTTCATCTTCAGCCGGTTGCCTGAGTCGATCCGCCTGCGGGTACCGGATGGCTGGGAAAGCGCAATCCTGATCCCGGTGATCCTGTTTGTGGGCTGGCTCTCGCTGTACATGAGCCCGTACCTGGAAACCTGGTTCTTCGGTGGCGACATGCGCATGTGGATCTCCCACGACCTGGGCATCACCTACGACCAGCGCAACGCCCTGGTTGTCGGCCTGGCCATGGGTTTTGCAGTGATCCCGAACATCTACTCCATCGCCGAAGACGCCGTATTCAGTGTGCCGCGGGGCCTGACCCTGGGTTCCCTGGCCCTGGGCGCTACGCCATGGCAGACCATGACCCGCGTCGTGTTGCTGACCGCCAGCCCAGGGATCTTCTCGGCGCTGATGATCGGCATGGGCCGTGCGGTGGGTGAAACCATGATCGTGCTGATGGCCACTGGTAACACCCCGGTCATGGAAATGAACCTGTTCGAAGGCCTGCGAACGCTCGCAGCCAACGTCGCAGTGGAAATGCCCGAGTCGGAAGTGGGCGGCAGTCATTACCGCGTGCTGTTCCTCTCGGCGCTGGTGCTGCTGCTGTTCACTTTCATCATGAACACCCTCGCCGAGCTGATCCGTCAGCGTCTGCGCAAGAAATACTCGTCGCTTTAAGAAAGGTAGAAGTCTGTGAAACAGAACTCCCTGAATGGATGGTTCAAGAGCGGCGCCCCAGGCGTCTGGATCAGCGGTGGTGCGGTGGCCATCGCGGTCATCATGACCATTGGTTTGCTGGCTGTGATTGCCGTGCGCGGCTTGGGTCACTTCTGGCCAGCCGACCTGATCCAGGCCAACTACAACGTGCCGGGCCAGGCCAACCACATCGTCATTGGCGAAGTGGTACAGAAAGAACAAGTGCCGCGCGAGCGCCTGAAAAGCGCCGGCCTGCCGGTGCCGGACGAAGGTCCGGAGTTCATGACCCGCGAGCTGATCAAGGTCGGCAACCGTGACTTGAACGGCAACGACTTCACGTGGATCGTCGGCGAGTGGCTGACCAACCAGACCACGCCTGTCGAGTTGATGGCCATCGAGCGTCGTGAGTGGGGCAACTTCTACGGCACCCTGGTCAACGTCAAGCAGGATGGCAAAGTCGTCGCCGAAGGCGAGGCTGCGTGGCCAGAGCTGCAGGCGCGGGTTGAGCGGGTGAACAAGCTGGCCGCCGATCTCAAGACCCTTGAGAAGAGCGATATTGGCGCGATCAACGCAGGTCTTGAGCGTATCCGCCTGCACGGTCGCAAACTGGAGCTCAGCGGCAAGCTCGACGCCGCCGCCCAGGCCGACATGGATGCTGACCGCGCCGAGCTGAATGCGCGTTACCAGGCCATCGAGGCACGCCTGACCGACCTGCACGCCCAGTTCAACCGCGACAGCCTCACGGCCCGCGATGCCAACGGCAAAGAGCTTGAAATCAATATCGGCCACGTGGTGCACGCCTACCAGCCGAACGCCATGGGCACCCTGACCAAGATGGGCTTCTATGTCAGCAAGGTCTGGGAATTCCTCAGCGATGACCCGCGTGAAGCCAACACCGAAGGCGGGATTTTCCCGGCGATCTTCGGCACCGTGATGATGACCCTGATCATGGCGATGATCGTGACCCCGTTCGGCGTACTGGCGGCGGTCTACCTGCGTGAATACGCCAAGCAGAACACCTTGACCCGCATCATCCGCATCGCGGTGAACAACCTGGCGGGTGTCCCGGCGATTGTCTACGGTGTGTTCGGCCTGGGCTTCTTCGTCTACGTGCTGGGTGGTTCGGTGGACCGGTTGTTCTTCCCCGAAGCCCTGCCGGCGCCGACCTTCGGTACGCCGGGCCTGTTGTGGGCCTCGCTGACCCTGGCGCTGCTGGCGGTGCCGGTGGTGATCGTGGCCACCGAAGAAGGCCTGGCTCGTATCCCGCGTACCGTACGTGAAGGCTCCCTGGCACTGGGCGCGACCAAGGCGGAAACGCTGTGGAAAATCGTCCTGCCCATGGCCAGCCCGGCGATGATGACCGGCATGATCCTCGCCGTGGCCCGCGCCGCCGGTGAAGTGGCACCGCTGATGCTGGTGGGTGTGGTGAAGCTGGCACCGTCGCTGCCGCTGGACGGCAACTACCCGTACCTGCACCTGGACCAGAAGATCATGCACCTGGGCTTCCATATCTACGACGTCGGCTTCCAGAGCCCCAACGTCGAGGCGGCACGTCCGCTGGTGTACGCCACCGCGTTCCTGCTGGTGCTGGTGATCGCCACGCTGAACCTGTCGGCGGTATGGATTCGTAACCACCTGCGCGAAAAATACAAGGCGCTGGATAGCTGATTGAATTGAACGCGGACCCAAGGTGGGAGCGGGCTTGCTCGCGAATGCGGTGTCTCTGACCTGACGCTTTCGCGAGCAAGCCCGCTCCCACAGGGCACCGAGTTGGAAACAGATTTGAGGTAAACCGCAAGGCCCACTATGAAGCCGCGGTTCAACGAAACGAATTGGTAGCACAGGGAGCATCCCATGCAACATGAAACCCATTCCCACGGCATCAACATGTCAGCCCTGGGTCGCGACAAGCAAAGCCTGAGCCTGGCCGAAGAAACCGTAGCCATCGAAGTCCCGGGCCTGAGCCTGTACTACGGTGAGAAGCAGGCGTTGTTCGACGTCAGCATGAACATCCCCAAGCAGCGCGTGACCGCCTTTATCGGCCCCTCGGGCTGCGGCAAGTCCACGCTGCTGCGCACCTTCAACCGCATGAACGACCTGGTGGACGGTTGCCGTGTGGAAGGCGCGATCAACCTCTACGGCAGCAACATCTACCGCAAGGGCGAAGACGTGGCCGAGCTGCGTCGTCGGGTGGGCATGGTGTTCCAGAAGCCCAACCCGTTCCCCAAGACCATCTACGAAAACGTGGTCTACGGCCTGCGCATCCAGGGCATCAACAAAAAGCGCATCCTCGACGAAGCAGTCGAGTGGGCCCTTAAAGGCGCGGCGCTGTGGGACGAGGTCAAGGACCGCCTGCACGAATCGGCCCTCGGCCTGTCCGGCGGCCAGCAGCAGCGCCTGGTGATTGCCCGTACCATCGCCGTGGAGCCTGAAGTGCTGCTGCTCGACGAACCGTGCTCGGCACTCGACCCGATCTCGACGCTGAAAGTCGAAGAGCTGATCTACGAGCTCAAGTCCAAGTTCACCATCGTCATCGTGACCCACAACATGCAACAGGCGGCGCGGGTTTCCGACTACACCGCGTTCATGTACATGGGCAAACTGGTGGAGTTCGGTGACACCGACACCCTGTTCACTAATCCGGCGAAGAAGCAGACCGAAGACTACATCACCGGTCGCTACGGCTAGGAAGCTGTGGTTCTGATTGCACTGACGCTGCGGTTCTCCGCACCTTACCGGACGCTCCAAGGACGCCAACATGATTAGCAAAGAAGGCCTTACCCACCACATCTCCGCGCAGTTCAACGCCGAGCTTGAGGAAGTGCGCAGCCACCTCCTGGCCATGGGCGGGCTGGTGGAGAAGCAAGTCAATGATGCGGTGACCGCGCTGATCGAGGCCGACTCGGGCCTTGCCCAGCAAGTGCGCGAGATCGACGACCAGATCAACCAGATGGAGCGCAACATCGACGAGGAATGCCTGCGCATCCTCGCCCGTCGCCAGCCGGCGGCGTCCGACCTGCGTTTGATCATCAGCATTTCCAAGTCGGTGATCGATCTGGAGCGTATCGGTGACGAAGCCACCAAGATCGCCCGTCGCGCCATCCAGTTGTGCGAAGAAGGCGAAGCGCCGCGCGGTTATGTCGAAGTGCGTCATATCGGCGACCAGGTGCGCAACATGGTCCGCGATGCGCTGGATGCCTTTGCCCGTTTCGACGCCGACCTGGCGTTGTCGGTGGCCCAGTACGACAAGATCATCGACCGCGAATACAAGACAGCTCTGCGTGAGCTGGCGACCTACATGATGGAAGACCCGCGCTCCATCTCGCGGGTGTTGAGCATCATCTGGGTGTTGCGCTCCCTGGAACGGATCGGCGACCACGCGCGCAATATCTCGGAATTGGTCATCTACCTGGTACGCGGCACCGACGTGCGGCACATGGGCCTCAAGCGCATGAAAGCCGAAGTTGAAGGCACGGCCGATCAAATCCCTAATGTTCCGGACGAATCTGACGATAAGTAAGATTGCCCGAGAAATAAACGCCCGGCCTCAGGTCGGGCGTTTGCGTTTGTGGCGTATGAGTTTTGCGCTGCGGGCAGCCATAAAGTCCCGGCGTGACTGACGAGTTTTTGGCAAAATGCCATCAGTTAAGCGTTTTGCTTGCCGGGGTTTTGAGAGGATGAAGGGTCGATGAGTAAAGTCAGTGTATTGGTGGTGGATGACGCCTCGTTTATTCGCGACCTGGTGAAGAAGTGCCTGCGTAACTACTTCCCCGGTATCAAGATTGAAGATGCGGTAAACGGCAAAAAGGCCCAGGCCATCCTGATGCGCGAAACCTTCGACATGGTGCTGTGCGACTGGGAAATGCCGGAAATGTCGGGCCTGGAATTGTTGACCTGGTGCCGTGAGCAGCCGCAGCTCAAGTCCATGCCGTTTGTCATGGTCACCAGCCGCGGCGACAAGGAAAACGTGGTCCAGGCCATCCAGGCCGGCGTCTCCGGCTACGTCAGCAAGCCGTTCACCAACGAGCAGTTGCTGAACAAGGTCAAGCAGGCCCTGAACAAGATCGGGCGCCTCGACGCCTTGCTGGCCAGCGCACCGACCAAGATGAACTCGGCTTTTGGCAACGACTCCCTCAGCGCCCTGACCGGCGGCAAGCCCGAAGCGGTCAAGCCAGCCCCGGTGGCCGCGCCGAGCAAAGGCCTGCTCAACAGCCCGCCCGTGCAGGCCGCCGCCGCACCCTCGGCCGCCAGCGGTCGTGGCCAGGGCCAGTTGCGCCTGTCCAGTGGCACCCAGCAATGCGTGATCAAGGGCCTGAGCATCAAGGAGGCGTTGTTGGTGGTGCGTCGTGGCGACGTGCTGCCCCAGGTGCTGGAAAGCGCAGTGCTCGACCTGGAGCAAGGCGAGAACGCTGAAACCGCACGCCTCAACGGCTACCTGCACGCGATCGTCGCCTACGAACCGCGACCCGACAGCGACTGGCTGCAACTGACCTTCCGCTTTATCGACCAGGACGCGCAGAAGCTCGACTACATCTCCCGCCTGATCGCCCGAGGCACAGCGCAGAAGCATTTTGTGCCGGGTGCCTGACCCAACCCCCTGATCCCTGTAGATGCCGGCAAGCCGGCTTATACAGGGGCGTCGGTCCACACAACAGTGTCATGAACCCTTGCTAGCCTGCCGGTCAGTCATACTTGGCAGGTTTATCCGATGCTTGTGCGTTTTCTGTTGTTTTGTGGCCTGTGCGCAGTCGCTTCATCGACCCTGGCCATGACCCTCTATCGTTCCACCGATGCCCGTGGCGTGGTGTTTTTCAGCGACCAGAAGACCCCTGGCGCCCAAGCGTTTGTGTTCCAGGAGCGCCGTGCGGTGCCGGTGAAGCGCCAGGTGCTTGATCCCCAGCCGCTGCGTAACCTGCGGCCAGCGCAGTCGCAGCGTTACCCGTTGCCCTGGCGCGGCGGGCCGTTTCGCCTGACCCAGGGCCCTGGCGGCACGTTCAGCCACTCTGACGTCAAGAGCCGCTACGCCATGGACATCGCCATGCCCGAAGGCACGCCGATCATCGCTGCGCGGGGCGGGGTCGTGGTGAAAACGGAGAACAGCCAATCGGGGCGGGGCAGTGACCCGTCGGGCAACTTCGTGCGGGTGTTGCACGATGACGGTACCCAGAGTGTGTATCTGCACCTCAAGCTGGGGTCGGTCAGTGTCAGGGAAGGCCAGCGGGTGGCGGTGGGCAGCCCGTTGGCGCTGTCGGGCAATACCGGCAACAGCAGTGGGCCACACCTGCATTTTGTGGTGCAGCGCGATACGGGGGCGGGATGGGTGTCGATTCCGTATGAGTTCACGCAACCGGTACAGGCGTTGCCCAACTTTGCGTCGGGCACGCGGTAAGGCTTTTGTAGGAGCGAGCTTGCTCGCGAAAAACCTGAGGGCGCTGCCGGGTGTCAGGATCCCAGCGTTATCGTTAACGTCCTTCGCGAGCAAGCTCGCTCCTACAGGGGGTGTGCCCTAGTCGAGCATCAGTACTTTGGCCAGGACGATTTTCGGGCCTTTCATCTTCTTGATGATGATCCGCAGGCCTTCCACTTCCAGCACTTCTTCCTCTTCCGGCACCCGGTTCAGGGTGTCGTAGATCAAGCCGGCGAGGGTTTCGGCCTCGATGTGGTCCAGGTCAATGCCCAGCAGGCGCTCGATCTTGAACAGTGGTGTGTCACCACGTACCAGCAGCTTGCCCGGCTGGTAGGCGAGGATGCCGCGCTCGGCCTTGCGGTGTTCGTCCTGGATATCGCCCACCAGCACTTCCAGCACGTCTTCCATGGTCAGGTAGCCGATGATATTGCCGTCGGCTTCTTCAACCAGGGCAAAGTGCGCGCCGCCTTTGCGAAACTGCTCCAGCAACTGCGACAGCGGCATGTGCCGCGACACGCGCTCCAATGGGCGGGTCAGCTCGGCCAGGTTGAACGACTCGGGAATATGATCCAGGGCCGCCAGTTCCAGCAGTAGGTCCTTGATGTGCAGCAGGCCGACAAACTCACCGCGCACGGGGTCGTACACCGGGTAGCGGCTGAATTTGTGGCGGCGGAACAGCGCGAGGATTTCCTTGAGCGGCGCGTTGAAGTCCAGGGTCACCAGGTCTTCCCGGGAGTTGGCCCAGTCCACCACTTCCAGCTCACCCATTTCCACGGCCGAGGCCAACACGCGCATGCCTTGGTCGCTCGGGTCCTGGCCACGGCTGGAGTGCAGGATCAGCTTGAGCTCTTCGCGGCTGTAATGGTGCTCGTGATGGGGGCCGGGCTCGCCCTGGCCGGCGATGCGCAGGATCGCGTTGGCGCTGGCGTTGAGCAGGTAGATGGCCGGGTACATTGCCCAGTAGAACAGGTACAGCGGCACCGCGGTCCACAGCGACAGCAGCTCGGGCTTGCGAATGGCCCAGGACTTGGGCGCCAGCTCACCGACCACGATGTGCAGGTACGAAATCACGAAGAAGGCGGCGAAGAACGACACGCCCTTGATGACTTCAGGCGACTCGACGCCCATGGCCCCCAGCAACGGCTCCAGGATGTGCGCAAAAGCCGGCTCACCGACCCAGCCCAAGCCCAGGGAGGCGAGGGTAATACCCAACTGACAGGCCGACAGATAGGCGTCGAGCTGGCTGTGTACGGTGCGCAGGATCTGCCCGCGCCAGCCGTTGGTGTGGGCGATGGCCTCGACCCGGGTGGAGCGCAGTTTGACCATGGCAAATTCCGCCGCAACGAAGAAACCGTTGAGCAGTACCAGGATCAGTGCAAAAAGAATCATGCCGAAATCGGCGAAGAGTGTCGCGAGGGTGATACCAGGGGAAGGGTCCATGATGGGGTTTTGCGGGTTCCGTGTATTCAAAAAGGGGTGATGGCTGTGCCTCAAGGGCGGGCACAAGTCAGGCAATGTAGCGGCTGAAGGGGCGCTTGCCTAGTGGCGGCTGCCGGGTGGGGGCGCGAATGCATGCTGCATAGGGCTTATGTGGGAGCTGGCTTGCCTGCTCCCACACGGGAATGGGGATAACCTCAGATTATTCCTTCGTCGCGATTTCCAGCGAGCGGGTGACCTGGGTCGGCGCAAAGTGGCAGGTAAAAGTGCTGCCATGTCCCAGTACGCTGCTGATTTCCAGGCGGGCCCGATGGCGCAACAGCACGTGCTTGACGATCGCCAGCCCCAGCCCGGTGCCACCGGTGTTGGAGTTGCGGCTGGAGTCGACGCGGTAGAAACGCTCGGTCAGGCGTGGCAAATGCTTGCTGTCGATCCCAATCCCCGAATCCTGCACGCTCAGGTGTGCACCCTGCTGGTCGGCCCACCAGCGGATGCGGATGGTGCCTTTGTCCTGGGTGTACTTCACGGCGTTGAACACCAGGTTGGAGAAAGCGCTGCGCAACTCGCCCTCGCTGCCCTTGAGCAGCACCGACGGGTCAGCTTCCAGGGTGATGTGCTGGCCGCGTTCGCCGGACAGGGCCTGGGCATCGTTCTTGATGGTCTGCAGCAGGCTCTGTACGGCCACGGGATGGTTGTCCGAGGGGTAGTCGGTGGCTTCAAGCTTAGCCAGCAGCAACAGGTCGTTGAGCAGCGTCTGCATGCGTGAGCCTTGTTGCTGCATTTGCTGCAGGGCACGGCTCCAGCGCGGGTTGACCTCTTCGACGTTGTCCAGCAGCGTCTCCAGGTAGCCGCAGATCACTGTCAGGGGCGTGCGCAATTCATGGGAGACGTTGGCGACGAAATCCTTGCGCATCTGTTCTAGCTGATGGATGCGGGTCACGTCGCGCACCAGCATCAAGTGTTCGTTGTTGCCGTAGCGCGTGAGGTACAGCTGGATGCGCACCCGGTCGTTGGTGGGCGACGGAATTTCCAGGGCTTCTTCGTAGTTGTCCTGCTCGAAGTACTCCTTGAACCGCGGATGACGCACCAGGTTGGTCACTGGCTGGCCGCTGTCCTGGGGTGTCTTGAGGCCCAGCAGGGTCTCGGCGGCGCGGTTCCACCATTCCAGGTTGCCGTCGCTGTCGAGCATGATCACCGCGTCCTTGAGCGCGGCGGTCGACTCCTGGACCCGGTCGATCACCGCTTGCAGGCGGCCGCGTACCCGTTGGTCGCGGCGTTGCAGGTGGTAGATGCTGTCGAACACCTCGCCCCACAAGCCATAGCCGTCGGGTGGCGCCTCATCGGGTTTGTGCTGGCGCAGCCACTCGTGCAGGCGCAGCAATTGCTTGAGGGTCCAGCCCAGGTAGAGGCCCAGGCCGATGGCCAGGCTCCAGCCGTAGTAGCCGCTGATCAGGCCGACCAACAGGCAGCCGGTGACCAGTAGGAGCATGTGGCGGATCAGGGTGCCATGCCAGTTTTGATTCACTTGAACATGCGTCCTTGTCGGCTGTTAAGTCTGGATAGGGCTGGCTCAGCCTTTGGTGGAAAACCGATAACCGGTACCGCGCACGGTTTGTACCAGATTCTCATAGGCATCGCCCAAGGCTTTGCGCAGGCGGCGGATATGCACGTCCACGGTGCGCTCCTCGACATACACGTTGCCGCCCCACACCTGGTCCAGCAGTTGGCCGCGGGTGTAGGCGCGTTCCTGGTGGGTCATGAAGAACTGCAACAGGCGGTATTCGGTAGGGCCCATCTCGGCCGGCTTGCCGTCGATGGTCACGCGGTGGCTGATCGGGTCCAGCAGCAGGCCGCCGACTTCAATCGGTGCCTCGCCATCGGTCGGGCCAGCGCGGCGCAGCACGGCCTTCAGACGTGCGACCAGTTCCCTTGGGGAAAATGGCTTGGTGATGTAGTCATCGGCACCCACTTCCAGGCCCTGGATCTTGTTGTCCTCTTCGCCCTTGGCGGTGAGCATGATGATCGGGATATCCCCGGTCAGCTCATCGCGCTTGAGACGCCGGGCCAATTCGATGCCGGAGGTGCCGGGCAGCATCCAGTCCAGCAGGATCAGGTCCGGCTTGCGGTCGACGATAATGGCGTGGGCCTGCTGGGAGTTCTCTGCCTCCAGGCAGTCATAGCCGGCCATTTCCAACGCAACGGCGATCATTTCGCGAATGGGCGCTTCGTCGTCAACGATCAGAATGCTCCTGCCAACCATGCTAAGTCCTCTTGTCATTTAACTGTCTTGCGCCGCATTAGATAACGGAATTATTGCAGTCGTGTGACAGTATTTTACTGGCCTGCGCAATCGGCCTAGTCCTGAACTACGCTTTGAGTCCGAATCCTGACAACCGCAAAAGGAAGGTTCTGATGACTCAGCGTATTTTTTCGTGGAAAGCCCTGCTGGTCACGGCGGCGTTGACGCTGCCGACACTGGCTGTCGCGGCAGACCCCGCCATGACTAAAGACGGGATGTTGGTGGATCACAAGGGGATGGCGCTCTATACCTTCGCCAAGGATGCTGATGGCAAGTCTGCCTGCAATGACAAGTGCGCCACCAACTGGCCGCCGTTGAAGGCCGAGTCCACCGATAAGCCAATGGGCAAGTGGACCGTCATCACCCGTGACGACAACACCAGCCAGTGGGCCTATGAAGGCAAGCCGCTGTACACCTTCATTGCCGACAAGAACGCTGGCGATGCGACCGGTGACGGCAAAATGGATGGCGCCTGGAAGATCGCCAAACCCTGAGCTCCCCTGTAGGAGCCGGCAAGCCGGCTCCTACAAGGTACAGGGCATTACCTGAAGGCGTAGTCGGCCACAATCCCGACAAAAATCGCCAATCCCGCCCAATGGTTGTGCAAAAACGCCTTGAAGCATTTCATCCGGTCGCGATCCCGGGTGTACCAGAACTCCCAGGCAAAACACCCTGCCGCCGCCACTAGCCCCAGATGGAACCAGCCACCCAGTTCGAAGCGCGAGCCCGCCAGCAGCAGGCAGAGCAGCGCCAGCCCCTGCAGGGTGAGGATGATGATGCGGTCGGCATCGCCAAACAGGATCGCGGTGGATTTGACGCCGATTTTCAGATCGTCATCGCGGTCGGTCATCGCGTAATAGGTGTCGTACGCCACCGTCCACAGCAAGTTGGCGATATACAGCAGCCAGGCAATGGCCGGCAGGCTGCCTGTCTCGGCGGTAAACGCCATGGGCATGCCCCAGGAAAACGCCGCGCCCAGCACCACCTGCGGGTAATAGGTGTAGCGCTTCATGAACGGATAACTGACAGCCAGCGCCAGGCCGCCCAGGGACAGCCAGATGGTGGCGGTGTTGGTCAGCAGCACCAGCAAGAAACTGATGGCCATCAGCACCGCAAAGAACACCAGGGCTTCTTTGGAACTGATCTTGCCGCTCGCCAGCGGGCGTTGCGCGGTGCGCTTCACATGGCCGTCGACCTTGCGGTCAGCCCAGTCATTGATCACACAACCTGCCGCCCGGGTCAGTGTCACGCCCAAGACAAAAATCACGATATTGCTCAACGACGGCGAGCCCTTGCCGGCGATCCACAGCGCCCACAAGGTGGGCCACAGCAGCAGATAGATGCCGATGGGCTTGTCCATCCGGGTCAATTGAACGAAGTCCCAGGCCCGTGGGTTCAGGCGGTTCAGGGATTGGAGCAGGCGCTGGTACATCAGCAATTCTCCGCAGATTGGTGCACCGCCTGCCACAGGCTTGGCAGGAACACTTCCGCCACCAGAACACTCAACGCGCCGCGATCAAAGCGCGAGCGTCGCGCCCATAAGCCATTGGCCTGATCCGCCTTCGGCAGCCAGGCGCGTGGGTAGTGGCAGACCTCGATGGCCTGGCGGGTGAACGCCTGGTCACAAAACAGCAACTCACCCAGGGAGCGACTGCCCAACTCATCCATATGCAGGCCGTCGCCCTGCAGGGCACTACGGGCCGCCACGCTGCGGGCGAACACCCAGGCCTGGCCGTGACCGCGCAAATACACCTCGCGTACCCAGCCAATACTGGCCGCTGGCAGGTCGAGGGCGGCGCATTCGTCGTCTCGCAGGGGCTGCCAGCCTTCGAACAGTGGCGTGACACTGAAACCATCGTTGGACAGGTGCGTCAGGCGGCGGGTCAGTGAGCCCTCATCGAACAGCCAGTCGAGGGCAGGAGGCGCGGGCAGAGGGTGCAGAAGGCTCTGGTTCAGCCATTGGCAAGCATCGGGAACGGCAATCGAATGCGGCACGGGGAGTCATTATTGGCAGTTAATGAGGCGCCGAGCTTACCATGGTCACCCGAATTTTTGCCGGGCTGCGCCGGGACATTGGGTCGAACGTGCTTGCATCTGGGCGCCCCGATCAGTACAAAACGCCCTGAGCCGGACGGCAATGCTGGATCTATCGACTGTCGGCCAGTAAGCCTGGACCCTGAGGAAACAAGTAATGAAGAAGTGGCAATGTGTAGTCTGCGGCCTGATCTACAACGAAGCAGACGGTTGGCCGGATGATGGGATCGACCCAGGCACCCCGTGGCAGGACGTCCCGGAAGACTGGCTGTGCCCGGACTGCGGCGTCGGCAAAATGGATTTCGAAATGATCGAAATCGGTTGATTCGCTGAATTTTACAAACGTACTACAAGGAGAATGGAATGAGCGCACCTGTCGTGATCATCGGTACGGGCTTGGCTGGTTACAACCTGGCTCGGGAGTTTCGCAAGCTCGACAGCGAAACCCCGCTGTTGCTGATCACAGCAGATGACGGGCGTTCCTACTCCAAGCCCATGCTCTCCACCGGCTTCGGCAAAAACAAGGATGCCGATGGCTTGAGCATGGCAACCCCTGGCGCGATGGCCGAGCAACTGAAGGCCGAAGTGCGCACCCATACCCGAATCAGCGGGATCGACCCCGGTCACAAGCGCCTGTGGATCGGCGAGGAGGCGGTGGCCTATCGCGACCTGATCCTGGCCTGGGGTGCCCAGACGGTACAGGTACCGGTGGAGGGCGATGCTGCTGAACTGATTTTCCCGATCAACGACCTGGAAGACTATGCACGCTTCCGCCACGCCGCCGCCGGCAAGCGCCGTGTGCTGCTATTGGGTGCGGGGCTGATCGGCTGTGAATTTGCCAACGACCTGATCCTGGGCGGTTACACCATCGACCTGGTGGCGCCCTGCGAGCAAGTCATGCCGACCCTGCTGCACCCGGCGGCAGCTGCAGCGGTACAGGCCGGGCTCGAAGGCCTCGGTGCGCGCTTCCACCTGGGGCCGGTGCTCAACCGCCTGCAGCGCACGGCTGACGGGCTGGAAGCCCACCTGTCCGATGGCACTGTGATTGAGTGCGACTTGGTGGTGTCGGCTATTGGCTTGCGCCCACGGGTGGACCTGGCGGCTGCGGCCGGCCTGCAAATCAACCGCGGGATCATGGTCGACCGCCACCTCAAGACCTCCCACGCCAATATCTACGCCCTGGGCGACTGCGCCGAGGTCGATGGCCTGAACCTGCTGTACGTCATGCCCCTGATGAGCTGCGCCCGCGCCCTGGCCCAGACCCTGGCGGGCAATGCCACGGCGGTCAACTACGGGCCGATGCCGGTCACGGTAAAAACCCCGGCGTGCCCGCTGGTGGTCTCGCCACCGCCACGGGGCACCGAAGGCGTGTGGAGCGTCGAAGGGCAGGGCGGGGACATCAAGGCCTTGTGCCGCGACGCCAGCGGCCGCCTGCTGGGCTACGCGCTTACCGGCACGGCAGTCATGGAAAAACTGGCCCTGAATAAGGAACTTCCGCCACTGCTGGCGTAAATGCTGGTCGTTCTGTCGGAATAACCACCTTTTTCCCCCTAGAAAGGTCGCCGTGAGACTGGCGCAGGCACCAATGGCATGCCATCCTCACTCCCGTCTGCCGCAGAGTAGAGCCTGCGGCGCCTTGGCGCTGCTCCAGCAGAGAGCAGCACGGACATAACAACAAAAAACCGTCAAAGAGGCTTCACCTATGCGTAAACCAGAACTCGCAGCCGCCATTGCAGAAAAAGCAGACCTGACCAAAGAACAGGCCAACCGCGTCCTCAACGCCGTACTTGAAGAAATCACCGGCGCCTTGCATCGCAAAGACAGCGTCACCCTGGTTGGTTTCGGCACCTTCCTGCAACGCCACCGTGGCGCCCGTACCGGCAAGAACCCGCAAACCGGCGAGCCAGTGAAAATCAAGGCGAGCAACACCGTAGCGTTCAAACCGGGCAAGTCGCTCAAAGACAGCGTCAACCCGTAAGCGCGGCACCGTCTCGAAGGGAGGCGGGGTGGTATGAAAAATGGGCACGCCGACTGGGTCGGGTGCCCATTTTTGTTGGGGTGACGCTAGAACACAAACTGCACTGGCAACCGGTTCACTTAGTACTCAATCCGGTTACCTGAACGTGCCCTTGTTTAAACTGGTTTCCATATTCATCGGCGTACGAAAAGTCGGCAATCAATGTTTGGCTGCTGTGATTAAAGTCGATATTGATCGAACCTGTTGTACCTCTTTCAAAGTAGGGGCCCTTGCGAAAATGGACTATTGCATTCGCACCGTCCTCTTCTGCGCCGATATCAAGGCGTTTTTCATCCAGTTTTCCTTTTGGAATATTGAGGTAAACATACGCGCTATTGTTTTTGTCGAAAGCAACGACTTCGAGAAACCTATCCGGTGTATTGCGCATATCAATCGACGTTGACTTAAAAGAGACCTGCTGTTTTGCCTCGACAGTTGGAGGAACCGTGTCGATAAAAGCGTCGACGCTTAATGAGCCTGAGCTACTATTCGTTACGCCATCATGTAAGGAAAAAAAGCCGTGTTTGAGCGTCGCCGTTTCTGGTCTCTGTGGCGCTTCGCTTTTCGCTTCGAATTCAAATGTGCCTACCAGGTCTGTCAATGTCGGGGCGTTTTCAAATTTGACGTTACCGCGCCATGCCAGATAAGTAGTACTGGGGTACTCACTGGAAGAAAAAGAAGCGGTCACCCTCTCATTAGACTCCCCAAGTTCATACGTTCCCTTTTCAAGTCCTTTGAGAACACTGAAATTGATGGAGTACACACGAAATGGAGAAAACCTATTCATTGTGGCTCTGAAGTTGATTCGTTGTTTAGATGCGCTCTCTTCGACTTCGATGGACGGAGAGGAGAAACTCTCCGACCCTCTTGTAAAAGTCAGCGCTGCCGTGACTTCGTTTGGACCGTCCTGTGATTCGGATTTTGTAGTCATGTCGAGATTCCATTTCAAGAAGGAGAATTGAATAGCTCGATACGAATGTAAAGAAGTGAGGCGCGTGCGGCTACTGTCAGAAATAACAGTTTTATAGTCTTATTTGATATGTGTAGTGGGTTCTATAGAATTCAAGTATATAAAGAGCGAGATGGGACAGATTTAAGCAAGTAAAGATGAATTAAAGGGGGGCGGATTTATTTTTATTAAAAACATCTATTAATTAAATCTGTCCCCTTTGTTAGTCCCCTTTGTTAATTTATCCACGGTTTTCCTTTTTTCCATCATCTGGCCAGCTTGCTCTTAAAAGGGCAAGGTGTTTTTGATGGCTGAAAACTTTTCCACTATGGCACCTCTGTTGATTAAGTAACTCAATGCTTCATCGAGACTCCGAAATGTCTGTATTTCTTCGTTTTCATCATCTTCGATGACGTCCATTTGGGACTCTTCTACTGAGAAAAAATAGGTGTAATACAGATTGTTCTGTTTTTTTATGGCGTATTGAAATAGAAATGAAGCTCCGTCTATTTCACACCTTTCCTCGTAGCCTCGGCGTTTTCCAGCGTTGAGTGCTTCTATGAGATTATTCATACTCTAACCTGTAATATCAATGCGGACCATTGTGCCATCGGCGCGCTTAATGTTGACGTGTGGTAGTTCACCGTGGCCTGTACCTTTCGGATCGTCGTGACCATAAACGCGACCTGTTTCTTTATTAATGGGATAATCTTTTCTATATCGTACTTTTCCATCTCTCTTTTTGAATTGGTCCATCTTGTTTTTCTTTCTTATACCTTGGGCGTCTTGCGATCCTATGCCTCTGACTTTTTGGCTGTTTGGAAATGCTTCTTTCAATAACTCGTTCGCTTCTTTTTTAGTTTTCACTTTCACGACGGTTTTTTGAGGGCCGTTACGCAGGGCGTCCACTTTCTTGGCGCAGGCTGCCAGCCCCAAGGGATCTGACCACATGAATGGGTTGGGTGAGTAGGCATAGGTGTTTAATCCTCCCGCCAACCCAATCGGATCCGGCGTAGTAAACCGCCCCACATCCGGATCATAAAACCTGAACGTATTGAAATGCAGCCCCGTCTCCCGATCCAGGTACTGCCCCTGAAACCGCAGGTTCTGCTCTTCAATAAAGTACGGTTCCCGCACCTCCTCCACGGTATTGCCCCACACCCGATAAGTCGCCTGCCACAGGGTGTGCCCGTCGGCCTCGGTCAGTTGCTCCGGCAGGCCGCTGAGATCGTTGTGGTAATAGCGAATTTTTTGCAGCGCCCCGATTCCGTCAACGCGGGCCAGGGGTTGGTAGCCTTCGTCTTCATAGAGGTACAGGCTGGTTTGGCTGTGTTTATGCTCCTGTAACAGACGCAAGCCGTCCCACATGAACTGGGTTTCGCTCAGCGGATAACCATTGCTGCCATGTTCGGTCTTGCCGATGCGCCGGCCCAGTGGGTCGTAGGCCATCCGCACCACGCTGCCGCCTTCATTGCGCACTTCAATCAGCCGGCTTTCGGCGTCGTACGCAAAGTGTTGTACGCCACGGGCGCCGCTGCGTTTTTCGATCATTCGGCCAAAGGCATCGTAGCGGTAGCGCTTGTCCTGATAGGTCAGCAGTTTGTTGTGTACCACCAGCCCGGCCCCGGACTGGGGGCCGTCCAGCAGGTTTGCCGCCGCGTCGTAGGCGAAGGTTTCGCGCTGGCCGTGCAGGCTGTCCTGGCTTGCGATGATGCGACCGGTGGCGTCGTAGTGCAGGAGTTGGCGATGTTGCGCGCTGGGCTGTTGATCGAGTTTGCCGATCAGGTTGTCGGCGGGGTCGTATTCAAAGTGCTTCTGTATCGCCGCCGGTATCAACGCCGGCTGGCTGGTGTGACGGCGTTGGCGGGCGCGCAGGCGGCCGCTGCGGTCGTACTCGCTGCGGGTGCTGATCTGGCCTTGGGTGCGCAGCACTTCGCGGTGCAGGCGGTCGCGCTCGAAATCACTGATGACCTGGCCGTCGAGGTTGATCTGATGCAGATGGCCGCTGCCGTAGTACAGGCGGTTGAGCCAGCGGCCGTCCGGCAGTTGGCTCTGGATCAGGTTGCCGAGTTCGTCGTAGTGGTGCTGCAACTCGCCGGCCGGACTGCGCTCGGCGAGCAATTGGCCTACTGCGTCATAGGCAAAGCTCAAGGCTTGGGCATTGCCCTGCAGGTCGGTGAAGGACACGTCCGTAAGCTGGTCCAATGGATCGTAGGTGTAGTCCGTGCGGCCATCGTCAGTGGTTTTGGCAATCAATCGGCCAACGGCATCGCGCTCCAGTCGATGCACGATAGGGGCGGGCGGCGTCTCGGGAACCACGGCCAGGCCCGTACCATAAGGCGCCGCAAGGGCGGTCACAGTGGTGACGTTGTCCAGGCGGTCGTAGCTGTAACGCTTGGCGCTGCCGTCCAGGTCTTGCTGTTCCGTCAACCGATCCCCGTCATCCCAGGCAAACCGATAACGTTCTCCGTTCTCGTTGATCAGCGCTTGCAGCCGACCAAAGCTGTCATAGCCGAACTGCACCTGCCGGCCATGGGCATCGGTGCGTTGGCGCACCTGGCCGCGGCGGTTGTGTTGATAGCGCGTGGTGTGACCGGCCGGGTCGGTGTAGGCCGTCAGTTGGCCGCTGATATCTCGCTGGTACTGCTCGCTACGGCCGTCGGGTAACTGGCTGCTGAGCAAGCGGCCTTGGGCGTCGTAGTGGAACTGGGTACGTTCGCCGAGGGCGTCGGTGATGACTTGCAAAAAGCCCTGCTCGTTGTAGCTGAACCGGGTCGGGTACCCCGAGCAGTCAATGTGCTCGAGCAGTTGCCCGAACGGGTTCCAGCGCAGTTTTTTGCTTTTGCCCGTGGCATCGATGATCTCCACGACCTGGCCGTGGGCGTCATAGCGATAGCGGGTGACGTGGCCCAGCGGGTCGATGGCGACGGTGCAGTTACCGCGGTGATCATAGCGGTAGCGCCAACTGTTGCCGGCGGCGTCGGTTTGCACCAACGGCAGGGCCCAGTGTTCCAGCCACAACGTCGAGTCGCTGCGCCCCAGGGGGTCGGTTTCGCCGATGAGGTTGCCGGCCTCGTCGTAGCTGTATTCATAGCGGCCACCCTGTGGGTCGGTGGCGTTGAGCAATTGGCGCTCGTCGTTCCATTCGAACAACCAGGTCTGGCCGAGGTTGTCGCTGTAGCGGGTGACCTGGTGCTGGCTGTTCCAGTGCCGCGTGCTGACACGCTGCAAGCTGTCGGTAATGCGTGTGGTGCCGGCCTGCAAGTCATAGTCGAACCGGTAGGCATCGCCTTCATTGGTCCAATGCTTGACCACGCGCCATTCCAGGCCATCGATCAGGGCCCACTCATAAAAGCAGTGCAAGCCGCTGGGCAACTGGTGTTCCACCATGCGCTGCCCGGTGTCGTAGGCAAAGCGCCGTTGCACCTGGCCGCTGGCATCGCGTACCTCGGCCAGGTTGCCCATGGCGTCGTAGCCGTAGCTGGCGAGTACTTCGCGGCGTTGATCGGGGTACACGCGCTCGAGGCGGGCCACGTGGAGCGGGTCGCGGATCAGTTCGACCTGCACCAGATCAAACGTGTCGCGTAGCCGCACCAGGCGTCCTGCGTCGTCATAATCAAGGTAGATACGGTTGTCGTTGCGGTCACCCAGTTGGCTCAGGCGCAGCCGCGACGGGGTTGCCGGGGTGGGCTCGAACAGGCGATACACACCGTCGTCGCTTTCAATCAGTAACGGCCCATCGCGGTGGCGCCGTACAGCAAGCCCTTCACCGGCACTGAACACTGCGCCGCCCAAGGGGATGGCGCCCATATCGATGGGCCGGCCCTGTTCGTCGGTATAGACCAGGGTGTCGCCGCCTTCGGGATGGGGCTGGATTTCGACGCACACTTCATACGGCACGCTCCAGCCCGTGCCGAACAGGCTGCAACGGCGTTCGTCGCGACTGTTGTAGAAGCGCTGCCAATCGATCGGCAA
This sequence comes from Pseudomonas proteolytica, assembly GCF_007858275.1. Taxonomy (GTDB): domain Bacteria; phylum Pseudomonadota; class Gammaproteobacteria; order Pseudomonadales; family Pseudomonadaceae; genus Aquipseudomonas; species Aquipseudomonas proteolytica. The sequence goes on along the minus strand of NZ_VFEV01000005.1, from coordinate 60,267 downwards.
CAGGCCGGGCAGGACGAAATCCAGTTCCTGGTCATCGCCCAGCACCTTGGCGCCGGTAGCCGCATGCACCGGGTTCGAGGAACCCATGGCCGCGTTGGCCGCTGCGCCCATGGCGCTGCTGACGGCCATCGACGCGGCACCGCCCGCCAGCATGCAAGGTAGTTTGCTGAAAAACTTGCCCTTGCCACCTTTGAGCATCAGCAGCACCGTGACTGCCAGCCCGACCCCCGGGGTCTTGCCGCTGCGAATCTCGCGCACCACCACGGAACCGCCGCCAATGGTGACGTTGGAGGAGATCAGCCCGGAGGACACCACCTTCGCATCGCAGGTGCTGCGGTCGCCGCTGCGCACGGCGGGCTGGCCGTTGATGGTCACCTTGTCCGAGCCTTCGGCCATGAACTGCGGCGGCATCGGTGGGTGCTTCATGCAAAGCACCAGGTCTTCCAGCTTGGTCTCCGTGCCTGGCGCAGGCGAAGCCACGGTGGGGCGCCACATCTGTGAGAAGAACTCACCCGCCATGTCCAAGTAGCTGGCTTCTTCTTCCGGCGCCGGCGTTTCCAGCTCGGTACCGGCCGGTGCCACATGGGAAACAACCGCCCCGGCCGCGCGGGCGGCGGGGATGTTATTGGTGAGCGTGTTGACGGAGCCGGTGAGGATATTGGCCTGCACCGTCGGAGGGAACAGGGCGTTGCCGATGCCCTCGCATAAATTGCTCAGGCCCTTGTCGGCCCCGCTCTTGCTCATCGCAAGGCCCACGACCACGCCGACCACCGCGCCCAGCAGGAAGCACCCCAAACCGCCCGTGACAACGGTGATCCCGGTGGCGGCCACCACCGCCGCCGTAGCCAGTGCGGTAATCGCGATGTTCGCCGCCACCTCCAGCACGCCGCCGAGAATGTCGGCCATCATCGAGGTGTGTTCCATCGCATCGCCCAGGCGTGCGGCCCATAACGCGTCAGACATGCAAGATGCCCATCACGCAGGCACGTCGAACGACAGCGAATTTTTGATAGTCGCCCAGTGCGCCGCTTCGGCATCGCCGAGCTTGTCGGCTTTCACATAGCTCAAGGCGAGCATCTTGCGCGTACCCGGCAACACCAGGGCGAGTTGATACTGGAACACCTTGTCATTGCCCTTGCTGAACTGGCTGCGCAACTCGATCCCTTCAACCTCCTGGGCAGCACCCAGGCGCACGGGCACGCTGGGCAGGCAGCGCAAGTCCTGCACCTGTTTTTCCAGGCGCTTGAGCTGGTCGTCGAAGTTGCTGTGCAAGGTTTCGCCTTGCGCCAGCAAGCTGCGGCTGACGATCAGTGAAGTCCCCAGCTCCGGGAACTTGAGGATATTGATCGTTGCGTCCTGCAGCTCGCCGGCGGGCAGTTGGAACTGGAATTCGTTGATGCGATACGTCATGGCAAACAGGTCTCGTCAGGAACTTTTGGGCGTGGGGAACGCGGCTTTGATGTTGGCGTCGATGCTGGTTTTTATGCCCTGGCCATCCGGTGTGGCGCCAGGCCCGCCGCCGTTGTTGAGGTGCAGCACGCCGCCGGTGTTGAACTCGGCGTCGCCGCTGGCATAGAAGCTGATTTGCACGCCAGTGAGGTTGATCTGCCCGCTGGCGTTCAGCTCGAGGATGCTTTGCCCACACACCAGGCGCAGGTTTTCGCCGACCTCGACGACATAACTCTGGCTGATGCTGTCGGTCTTCTTCTGGCCCACCGAGAGCACGTCTTCCTGCTTGACGATGCGCAGGCGGTTGTTGCCAATGGTCACCGTCTCGTTGTGCCCGATGCTCTTGTTGCGGTCATGCCCCACCGAGTGGCTTTCATCCACCTCCACCACAATGTCCTGATTGCGCTCGGCATGGATGTACAACTGCTCCAGGCCCTTCTTGTCCTCCATGCGGATTTCATTGAAGTTCGCCGGGCTGCCGCCCTTGCTGGAGCGGCTTTTCATCCCGCTTTGGGTGGCGTTTTCCGGCAGGTCGTAGGGCACCGTCTGTTCGGCGTTGTACACCCGGCCGGTAATGATCGGGCGGTCCGGGTCGCCTTCGAGGAAGCTGACAATCACTTCCTGGCCGATGCGTGGGATCTGCATCGAGCCCCAGTTCTTACCGGCCCAGGATTGCGACACGCGAATCCAGCAGGAGCTGTTTTCGTTGGACTGGTCGTGGCGGTCCCAATAGAAATGCACCTTCACCCGGCCATACTGGTCGGTCCAGATTTCCTCGCCCTTGGGCCCGACCACCAGCGCGGTCTGCGGGCCTTTGACGATAGGGCGATGGGTGTTGGCCAGTGGGCGGAAGCTCTGTTGTGCGTCGATGCAGGTCAGGCTGCTGTCGAACTGCGCCGACGCCGCGCCGCCGCCGGATTCCAGGCGTTCCTGGGTGATGTAGTAGCGCGCGGCAAGAATCAGGTATTCGCGGTTCTGGTCGCGGCGGCTGAAGCCGGTGAGGCTGAACAGATGACCAGAACCCAGGCCCCGTGCATTGCCGCTGAACTCCACTTGTTCGTGCAGGGTTTTCAGGGCTTCGATGCGGGTACGTGCGTAGTGTTCGCCGTCTTCGCTTTTGACGTAGGTGCCGGGGTAGTCGTACAGCGGGTAGTCGCCGGCGGTGTGCGGGCGCGGCATGGCCGAGCGCACGTCGATGCTGGCGCTGGGGCGCTGGAAGTCGTAGTCGTTGAGCTCAAGGGAACCCGGCTGGACTTGCTGCGCCAGGTGCCAGTTGTGCATATGGTCGCGTTCGCGCTGCTGCTCGTCCTTGGGGTAGTAGGGCACCGAGGTGTAGCCGGGCACCGTGGTGTGGGCGCCATAGGCATCGGCCAGCACCAGCACATGGCGATCCTGCTCGTGACGGAAGAAGTAGTAGATGCCTTCCTGTTCCATCAGGCGGCTGACGAAGTCGAAGCTGGTCTCGCGGTACTGCACGCAGTATTCCCACTCGCGATACGGCCGGCTCAGGGCGTCTTCGAAGTCGGAAAACCCGAGGTCGCGAAACACCTGCTTGATGATCTGCGGGATGCTCAGGTTCTGGAAAATCCGGCAGTCGGAGGTACGGCTCAGCAGCCACAGCCACGGGCGCAGCGTCACCTGGTAACTGGCGAACTGGCCTTGGTCGATGTTCTGGCTGCAGCGCGCGACGATCCCATGGAAATACCGCTCGCCACCGTCCGCCAGTTGCAGACCGACGCTCATCGGCTTGCCCAGCAACTGGTTGAGGTCGATGTTGGCGTCCAACGAGTTCAGTTGCAGCTCGTAGCTGAACAGCCGCCCCAGCTCTTCGCCGCCGCCCATTTCATTGAGCAGCAGCACATCCGGCCCCAGGGGGCTGGTGATCTTGGCCAGGCGTGAGGCTTGGTTGAAAAGCATGGGTAGTCCCGTAAATGTCTTAATAACTGAAGAAACCGAATCCAATGTGGGAGCGGGCTTGCTCGCGAATGCGGTGTATCAGTTGATACATCCGGTGACTGACTCACCGCATTCGCGAGCAAGCCCGCTCCCACATTTGGATAGCACTTCGTCAGGTTATTCGGTGTCGCTGAACTGGTAGTGCAATTCGTTGTCCCGGCTGCCGATCCGCACCCCCGCCAGCGCCTTGCCTTCGAGCATGCGTGTGAGGAACTCGCGGCTCATGTCCGGCAGCAGGCTGTTGGTGAGGATGGTGTCGATCATCCGCCCGCCACTTTCGGTTTCGGTGCAGCGCGAGACAATCAGGTCGATCACCGTGTCGTCGTAATCGAACGCGACTTTGTGGGTGTTCTCCACGCGCTTCTTGATGCGGTCCAGCTGCAGGCGGGTAATCGCCTTGAGCATCACATCGCTGAGCGGGTAATACGGAATCGTCACCAGGCGCCCGAGCAGGGCCGGTGGGAAGATCTCCAGCAGCGGTTGGCGCAGGGCCTTGGCGATGTCTTCCGGGTCGGGCACGTTTGCCGGGTCTTTGCAGACGTGGGAAATCAGCTCGGTGCCGGCGTTGGTGGTGAGTAGGATCAAGGTGTTCTTGAAGTCGATCACCCGGCCTTCGCCGTCCTCCATCACGCCCTTGTCGAACACCTGGAAGAAAATCTCATGCACGTCCGGGTGGGCTTTTTCCACCTCATCCAGCAGCACCACGCTGTAGGGTTTGCGCCGCACGGCTTCGGTCAGCACGCCGCCTTCGCCATAGCCGATATAGCCCGGTGGCGCGCCCTTGAGGGTGGACACGGTATGGGCTTCCTGGAACTCGCTCATGTTGATGGTGATCACGTTCTGCTCGCCGCCGTACATGGCTTCGGCCAGGGCCAGGGCGGTTTCGGTCTTGCCCACGCCCGAGGTGCCGGCCAGCATGAACACGCCAATCGGCTTGCTTGGGTTGTCGAGGCCGGCGCGGGAGGTCTGGATGCGCTTGGCGATCATCTGCAAGGCGTGGTCCTGGCCGATGATGCGTTTTTTCAGGTGCTGGTCGAGGTTGAGCACCGTCTCCAGTTCGTTGCGCGCCATGCGGCCTACCGGGATCCCGGTCCAGTCGGCGACCACCGAGGCTACGGCCTGGTAATCCACGGTTGGCAGAATCAACGGGGTTTCACCCTGCAGGGCACTGAGGCGCTGTTGCAGGTCCACCAGTTTTGCGCGCAACTCGTCGTTGCCGCTGTCGACAACGCCGGCTTTCTCGCGCAGGGTCGCGCGGGTAGCGAGCAACTCGTCCACCAGGGTTTTTTCTTCGGCCCAGCGGCTTTCCAGGCTAGCCAGGCGCTCGCGTTCTGCACTCAACAAGGCTTCGCTGTTGCTTTGGCGTGCGCCAATGGCGATGCCGATGGCATGCTCGCGGGCGATGATTTGCAGCTCGGTTTCCAGGGCTTCGATGCGGCGACGGCTGTCATCCACTTCTGCCGGCACCGCGTGCAGGCTGATGGCGACGCGGGCGCAAGCGGTGTCCAGCAGGCTCACGGATTTATCCGGCAACTGGCGCGCCGGGATATAGCGGTGGGACAGCTTGACCGAGGCTTCCAGGGCTTCATCGAGGATCTGCACCTGGTGGTGCTTTTCCATGGTCGAGGCCACGCCGCGCATCATCAGCAGCGCCTTGTCCTCCGACGGCTCGGCCACTTGCACCACCTGGAAGCGGCGGGTCAGCGCCGGGTCTTTCTCGATATGCTTCTTGTACTCGGCCCAGGTGGTGGCGGCCACGGTGCGCAAGGTGCCACGGGCCAGGGCCGGCTTGAGCAGGTTGGCCGCATCACCGGTGCCGGCGGCGCCCCCGGCACCTACCAGGGTGTGGGCTTCGTCGATAAACAGGATGATCGGTTTTGGCGACGCCTGGACGTCTTCGATGACCTGGCGCAGGCGCTGTTCGAATTCGCCTTTCATGCTGGCGCCGGCTTGCAGCAGGCCCACATCCAGGCTGCGCAGCTCCACGTCCTTGAGCGCTGGCGGCACGTCGCCGGCAACGATGCGCAGGGCAAAGCCTTCGACCACGGCGGTCTTGCCCACCCCGGCTTCACCGGTGAGGATCGGGTTGTTCTGGCGCCGACGCATCAGGATGTCCACCAGTTGGCGGATCTCTTCGTCACGCCCCACGATCGGGTCGAGCTTGCCGCTACGCGCCTGTTCGGTCAGGTCCACGGTGAAACGCTTGAGGGCTTCCTGCTTGCCCATGGCACTGGGGGCCATGGCGCCGCTGGCTTCGCCCGGCACGGCACCGGCATTGAAACCATCGCTGGCGCTCAGGGCGTTTTCCGGCGAATCACCGACATATTCATCAAAGCGCTCGCTCAGGGCCTCGGCCTTGATCTTGTCGAACTCGGACGACAAGCCCAGCAGTGCATGCCGCAGGCTCGGCGTCTTCAAAATGCCCAGCACCAGGTAGCCGGTGCGCACCTGGCTTTCGCCAAACATCAGGCTGCCGTATACCCAGCCGCGTTCCACGGCTTCTTCCACATGGGACGACAGGTCGGTGATCGACGTCGAGCCACGGGGCAGGCGGTCCAGGGCTTCGGTGAGGTCTCGGGCCAGCCGTGCCGGCTCGATGTTGAATTGGCGGATGATGCGATGCAGGTCAGAGTTCTGCAGTTGCAGCAACTGGTGAAACCAGTGGGCCAGTTCCACGTAGGGGTTACCACGCAATTTGCAGAACACCGTGGCGGCTTCGATGGCCTTGTAGGCCACGCTGTTGAGTTTACCGAACAGCGCGGCGCGACTGATTTCACCCATGCTCTGGATTCCTTGAGGTGGTGGCTTGATCGGCGTAATGCCGGGCCAGGATTAGGTCGTTGGCGTCTTGCCCGGGTTGGCCGAGCCAGGTGTTGAAACCCAACCGGAACTGCCCGTTGAGTTGCAACGGCGGCACTTGCGGTTGTTGAAGAATCAGGTTCAGGTCCCAGTCCAGTTCATGGCCCAGGTATTCGGTGACCCAGGCCACCAGCTCATTGAACGGCTGGCTGCCGGGCAACATGCCCATGTAGTCGTCGAGCGTCAGGGGGCCGAGGCGGATACGGAATTTGTGCTGGCGGTCCCACACATGGCTGCCCAGGCAAAAATCCACGCCCAATTGATTGGCACTCACGCTGACCCGGCTGCGCTCGGGCAGCTCCAGCCATTGGCCGACGTACTCTTCAATCTCCACCGGCAAGCCGAAATACTCGCTGAGAATTGCCTTCAAACCGTCCGGGTAGCGGGTTTGCGCCGAGAGGTGGCCGCTGTAGTGCAGTTTTGCGGTATCGGGGATCAGGCCCTGGTCGAGGAGGCTGGGCATACCGCGGCCGCTGAGCGCCGCCAGGCGTGCGGACCAGTAATCATCGTCGGGGCGGTCGTGGCTGACGGTCGGCCGCGCTTCGGCCCAGGCCCGATAAAACAGGGTCAACAGGCGGTGGTGGAATACATCCAGGAAGCGCTTGCTGGTGCTGTCGGCGTTGTTGCGCTGGCGTTCGCGCACGTATTCGGTGATGTGCAGCGGCAGCGGCCCATTGGGGCCGCCGAGGCCGAAAAAGAACTGCTCCAGGCGCGCTGGCGTGCCGTCGCCGCCGGGGTTCACCGACGCCAGGGTGGCCGGGGCGAAGGTGCAGTCAGCCTGTTGCCCGAGGCGCAACGGGTCATCGGCCAGGCGCAGAGAATGCCCCAGGCGCGGCAGCTGGGGCGATTCGCACTCGATACGGCGCAGCGCCTGGAAGAAGTCATATTCCCAGGGCTCCTGATGCATCGCATCCAGGGTACTCACAGGGTCGGACGCCGTCCGGGCTTGGCTTTCCATCGCATGATCTCGCCGCGTTCGGTGGTACGAATCACCGTCTCGGTAAAACTGTTGATCGACACGTAACGCGCCAGGAATCGTTCCAACACTGCACCGAGCAGGAATACACCGGTGCCGCGGAACGCGTTTTCATCAAATTCCAGGGTGATTTCCAGGCCACGGCCAAACACGATCGGGCCGGGCATCGGCAGGCGCCGTGTCACCGCTTTGCTGCTGACCTCGCGCAGGCCCTCGATCTGCAATTGCAGGGCGGCGTCGTTGCTGTCGCCATACAGGCGCAGCAGTTCACGCAACGCCGCGGCACCCTGGCCTTCGCTCAGGGACAGGTAGTTGAGCGACAACTGGCTGATCAGGCGCCAGGCCTTGGCGTCATGGGCGTGGCTGGCGCGCGGGCGGCTGGGTCCGGCGACGCAGCGCACCGCCAGCACCGGGGCACTGTCGGCCAGGGTGAAGTCGGTCTTGCCGTTGCCCACGCTCATGAACAGTGGCAGATCGCGGTTGGTGCACAACGCGGTCACGCCCAATTGGCGCAGGTCGTGGCGGTAGGGCGCTTGCTGGCTGTCCACCAGGCTGACAAAGGTCTCGCTGCCCACATACGTGGAGCGCGGGCCATTGCGCCGCTGGTCGCTGGACAGCACCCGCGGCTCGCGGCGCACGCTGTAGTAACTCTGGTCGCGGCCGTAGCGCGACGGATCACGCACGGCGTAGAACGGCAAAAAGGGTTGCTCCGGCCCGGTGCCGTGGCCGGTGATGGCGCTGAGGGAGTGGATCTCGAAGTCCATGGGCCGGGTGCGGTCGGCAATCACATGGTGTTCGTTGACCCGCTCGGACAAGTGAATCCGGTCCACCCGCTTGGGGAACAGGTTGATCGCCGGGGTGCAGAAGGGCACGAACTGCGCGGCGCCAACACTGCCTTCCAGGCTGGGATCGTGGCGGTCGAACAGCACGATCAGCTCCAGTTCCTGGCCATCGCAGCGTTGTACGGCGCGGCTCAGTTCGGCGAATTCGACGAACAGGTAGCGATGGGGCAGGGCGAAGTATTCCTGCAGCAAGCGGTAACCCTGGAAGGCTCGCGATACCACGGGCATCGCCGCATCGGCGTCGTCGAACCCGCGCGAACGCAGCGCGTCCTGTGGCAGGCGCTCCACCCAGTCACCGCCGGGTTGGCGCGCAAACACCGCGCACACATTACCCAGCAATTGCTCGTAGAGGCGGAACGGCTGCTCATCGGCGCCGCTCAGGTACAGCGGTAGATTGTCCAGGGCCAGGCTGTTGAATGGCAGCTCGGCGCCGGTGCGCAGGGTCAGGCGCAAACCGGCCTTGGCCTTGGGTTCACTGGCGGCCAGGCGCCCGAGCACGGCGGACGGGTTGCCAAAGTAATCGGCCTGGCTGACCTGCAACGGCCACAGCATCACCGGGTGGGCAGTGCGGTACTCGCAGCAGGTCTGGGTTTCGCGGCCCAGGGCTGCGCGCAATACGGTATCGCGGGGCAATGGAAAACCGCTGGTCAGGGAGCCTTCATCGGGGTCGGCCTGCAACTGCACCACGGTCATCGATGGGGTCGGCGCCAGGTAGTGCGGGTAGGCGATTTCCAGCAGGTTATGGGTGAAGGTCGGGTACTCGGCGTCGAGTTTGAGCTGCACCCGGGCGGTGAGATACGCGAAGCCTTCGAGCAGGCGCTCGACGTACGGGTCGGCGCAGTCCATGCCGGACAGGGTCAGCCGACTGGCGATCTTCGGGTATTCCTTGGCGAACTCCGCGGCGCTCTCGCGCACGTGGTGCAGCTCCTGGTTGTACAGCTCCAGCAGGCGCGGGTTCATGGGCGCCTCCGCTGGTCGGCGTTGACCACGCGTACATGGCCAGACTCCAGGTCCAGGTCGGTTTGCAGCAGCAGGCGCAAGGGCACCGGCTGGGCCCACAGGTCGCCTTCGATCTCGAAGCTCAAGGCGTTGTGGTTCATCTCGCCATGGGCCACACGCGCCTTGACCCGCAGGGTGTGGCGCAGGATGCGCGGCTCAAAGGTGGCAATTGCCTGGTAGATCAGGGCTTCCAGAGCATTGATATCGACGCTCGACGCACTGTTGCCCGCCAGGGCCGGCAGGCCGTAATTGATCACTGACGTCCCGGCCGGGGTGTGCAGGGTGGCATCGGCATTGAGCAGCGAGGTGGTATTGAGCAGCCACGCCAGGTCCCGCAGCACCGAGGCTTTGAGCTGGGTCAGGGACAGCACGCGCTTGTCGGCGCTTTCCTTGGGATTGCTCGGCTCGTCGTCGGTCAACCGGTCCAGCAGGGACGGTTGCAGGCGGTCGCGGGTGGCGATTTCGGTTACCACGTAAAGGGCGCTACATACATTTTTTGGTCGCCACCCCAACCGCAGGATGCCGATAGGCTGACCGGTGCCACCTCCAGATGCCCTTGGATTTGGCGAATAGCCTGCATTTTGTTCAGGCAGTCGCGGCTCGGGGCAGGCATGTGCTCAACACGCCAGACTGAAAATATAGGGATACCGTTGAATGTCTCCACGCGCAATTTCTGATGCTCATCCAAGCTGAAGCTGCATGGCCATTCCATATCCAGTTTTGTACGGCTCTGATCAGGTTTGACTAACGTGCACTGACCCTGGTCATCGATCAGTTTGAGGGGCTGGCCAACAAATACAGCCTCGATCGTCGGCGGTTCGGTATGTTCGGCGCATGCGTTCAGACTGATCACGTTCATGGTCAGGCAGAGTGCGAGCAATGGTTTTTTCATTATGTGAGCTCCCAAAACCAGACAGCCCTGGAGCGGGAAAAGAGATCGCCGGTTTTGGTTATCCCTCGGTTCCATAGGTCAATATGATCGCCGGTACGGTTATCCAGGGACTCGCCTGATTGCTGGAAACAATCCTTGAAAAAGATAAGCCCGGTTTTGCTCATCAGTGTGCGGCGGTCTTCGGCGGTATTGCCCAGAATGACGGGTCGTCCTAGGTGCCGTTTCCACAGCCAATTAGCCAATGACTCGGCACCCCTGGCGTGTTCATGTGCACACTTGGGCTCGGTATAGGTGGATTTGTTGACCTTGACGGTCAGCTCGGCGTTGAGCACCAGACTCATGCGGATAGCACACTGATTGGCCCAAGGACCATTGCAAGGGGCTGCGTTTGGATGCGTTACCAAAAGATCGGAATACGCCTTCCACAAATTGATAAACGAAGGTTTGGCCATGACTCAGATACCGAAAAGAGGAAGGTCGAAATTCGAGCAAGCACCAAAACCCCCGGCGCGCTGCGCCAGGGGTCTTCGTATCAACGCTTGGTGTTGGAACGGATATTCCAGCCGAACTTGATCGGGCCGCCGTCCTTGGTGCCGTCGGCTTTCTGCGGCTGGTAGTCGACCATCACCTGGGCAAAGTTCAGGGTGACGTTTTCGGTCAGGCGATCATCGCTGCCCGAGCCGCCGGTGCTCAGGGACGTGATCAGCACTTCTTCAAGGTTGATGATCATGTACTCGACCTGGCTTTCGCCGCCGGCCTTGCGCACGGTCAGCTTGACCTTGTCGATGTGCTTGCCGCTGGCGCAATGCATCATCAGGTTAGGCGAAGCCTTGTCGACGTACTTGGTCAGCGACAGGTCCTGGATATTCACCTTGCCGGCGCCGCCGCCACTGCCAACGTGCATGTTGCCGGACTGGGCCATGCCCCAGCTCCAGTTCAGTACGTCGATTTCGTCCTTGTGGGCCTTGTCCATGGACTCGCCCTTGATGTCGCCGATCTTGATGAAGATATCAACAGCCATGTTTTCTCCCTGTGTGGTCTGAGCCACGATATTTGTTTACGCCGCCGACCCCTGTAGGAGCGAGCTTGCTCGCGAAGGTCGTCAACGGTGACGCGGGCATCCTGGATGAACGCAGCGTCTTCAAGTTTTTCGCGAGCAAGCTCGCTCCTACAGGGAGCGAGCCAGTCCCGATTTTTTACGCGCTTTTTGCCGAAGGCAGTTTCGATACCAGGCGCAGCGACACGGTCAGCCCTTCGAGCTGGTAGTGCGGGCGCAGGTAGAACTTGGAGTTGTAGTACCCCGGGTTGCCCTCGACGTCTTCCACGATCACTTCGGCGGCAGCCAATGGGTGCTGGGCCTTGGTGGTTTCGGTGGAATGCGCAGGATCCCCGTCGACGTAGTTGAGGATCCAGTCCTGCAACCAGCGTTGCATCTCGTCCTTCTCTTTGAAGGAACCGATCTTGTCGCGCACGATGCACTTCAAGTAGTGGGCGAAACGGCAGGTGGCGAACAGGTACGGCAGGCGTGCAGCCAAGTTGGCGTTGGCGGTGGCGTCCGGGTCGTCGTATTCGGCTGGTTTTTGCAACGACTGGGCGCCGATGAACGCGGCGAAGTCGGTGTTTTTCTTGTGCAGCAGCGGCATGAAACCGTTCTTCGCCAGCTCCGCTTCACGGCGGTCGCTGATCGCGATTTCGGTCGGGCACTTCATGTCCACGCCACCGTCATCGGTGGGGAAGGTGTGAGCTGGCAAGTTTTCCACTTCACCGCCGGACTCCACGCCACGGATGCGCGAGCACCAGCCGAAATGCTTGAACGAGCGGTTGATGTTCACCGCCATCGCGTACGCGGCGTTGGCCCAGGTGTACTTGGAGCTGTCGGCGCCGTCGGTGTTTTCTTCGAAGGCGAAGGCTTCCACCGGGTCGGTCTTGGCACCATACGGCAGGCGCGCGAGGAAGCGCGGCATGGTCAGACCGATGTAGCGCGAGTCTTCCGATTCGCGCAGCGAACGCCAGCCAGCGTATTCCGGGGTGGTGAAGATCTTGGTCAGGTCACGTGGGTTCGACAGTTCCTGCCAGGAGCCCATGCCCATCACGGTCGGCGATGCGGCAGCGATGAACGGCGAGTGCATGGCGGCGCAGACTTTCGACAGCTCGCCCAGCAACTCCACGTCAGGAGGCGACTGGTCGAAGTAGTAATCGCCCACCAGGCAACCGTAGGGTTCGCCACCGAACTGGCCGTATTCTTCCTCGTACATCTTCTTGAAGATCGGGCTCTGGTCCCACGCGGTGCCCTTGAATTTCTTCAGGGTCTTGTGCAGGTCAGTCTTGGAGATGTTGAGCACGCGGATCTTCAGCTGCTCATCGCTCTCGGTGTTGTTGACCAGGTAGTGCAGGCCGCGCCAGGCGCTTTCCAGCTGCTGGAAATCCGGGTGATGGATAACCTGGTTGACCTGGGCGGTGAGCTTGGCGTCGATGGCGGCGATGATCGATTCGATCGACTTGATCGCGTCGTTGGATACCAGGTCCGTCTGCGCCAGGGCCTGCTCGGCCAGGGTGCGCACGGCGGTCTCGACGGCTTCGCGGGCACGCTCGGTCTTGGGCTTGAATTCTTGCAGCAGCAGGTTTGCAAACTCGCTGGCTTCTTGGGTGGTACCCAGGTTCTGGGCGCCTTCGCGGGCGGTATTGTCGGTCATGATTACTGGTCCCCAGCAGGTTTGGGCGCGCTCGCAAGGGCCTGCAGCAATGCCGGGTCCTTGATCGCTTTCATGATGATTTCTTCTGCGCCGGTCTTGCCGTCCATGTAGGTCAGCAGGTTGGCCAGTTGGGTACGGGCTTCCAGCAACTGGTTCAGCGAGTCGACCTTGCGCGCCACGGCGGCGGGGCTGAAGTCGTCCATGCTTTCGAAGGTGATATCCAGGCTCAGGTTGCCTTCGCCTGTCAGTTCGTTGGGTACGTGGAATGCCACCCGCGGCTGCATGGCCTTGAGCCGCGAGTCGAAGTTGTCGACGTCCACTTCAAGAAACTTGCGGTCCGCGACCGGCGCCAGAGGCTCGGCGGGCTTGCCGGCGAGGTCGGCCATCACACCCATCACGAAGGGCAGTTGGACCTTTTTCTCGGCGCCGTAAAGCTCGACGTCGTACTCGATCTGCACTCGAGGCGCACGGTTGCGCGCGATGAATTTCTGAGAACTTTGCTTCGCCACGTTGCTGCTCCTGGTCGCTTGAGCGACGGTGTTGTTACTGCAAAGCCTGGCGACTTACTCGCCGTCCGGGCCACGCAGGTTTTCAAATTGGGACATGCCGTCGGGAATCAGATTGCGCACGATGGCCGCAAAATCGGCGTGCACCAGGTTTTTCGCCCGGTTCAACAGTACCGGCAGCGGGCTGGAAGGCTCGTGCCGGGTGTAGTACGCAAGGATCCGGTCCAGGTCGCGCAGCACCTCGTCGCGGCTGGCGATCTCGCCAGCATTGCGGGGGGCTGCAGGGGCGCCAGCGTGTTCGACCGAGGCGTGGCTGTCGTCACTGACCACCTCGGGTTCACGGCTGTCGTCGCTCTGTGCAGTGAACTGGCTGAAAATCTGCAGAGCCTGCTTGAGCGGATGTTTCAGCGCGCCGAGGTCCACGCCCTGGGCGGAACCGACTTGCTCGCTGACGTATTTTTCGATGTTTTCACAGGCCGCACGGGCCTCGACCAGGGCGGCGTGGGTGGCTTGCAACGGCTCCGGGTCGCTGTCGAGGAAGGCGGCGGCCAGTTGCTCGGCACCGATGCTTTCGCCGGGAAAACTTTGCAGGCCGCTGGCATTCAGGGCACCACGCAGGCTCACGGCGCCGAACGCTCGCGAGCGCGTAAGCACGCTTTCGCGCAGCAGGCGGATGTTCGTGTCGCAGGTCAATCCGGCGAGGGCATTGATGCGTACGGTGGGATCGTTGTCGTCATCGGCATCCAGGCGCGGATGCAGGTCGGCCCAGTACTGCTGGAGCAGTTCGCTGATCAGGGTGAGGGCGCTGGCCAGCCCGCCGACGCCTTGCAGGGCGAGGGAGCTTTGCAGCAAAAAATGGGTGATGCGCAGGTCTTTGCTGCGCTGCAGCAAGTCCAGGCTCTGTTGCTGGATGCTGCGCCAGTCTGGGGGCTCGGCGGGCAAAATAGCGTCGCCCATGCTGCGCTCGGGTTGACCCTGGGCAGCACGTTCCAAGTGCAGGAAATCCGCGTCATATTCCAGGTCTTCGCCACACGGCAAAGTCGCGGAAACAGCGGTGAGCAGCAACGGCACATCCACTAAATTCGATCTCCATATCGGCCCTTTAGTCTCGGGCAGTGCATGCGTTAGTTGCGCGGTTTAGTTGCGCAATTTATCGGCATGTTTTCTTGGTCAGGCCAGCACATTGATTTCAATGTGCCACTACTTATCTTCAAGAAGTTGTGCATTTTTGGTGTAGTAGTTATGCGTTGTCAAGGTAAGCTATTCGCCCTGTGTGACAGATGTGCGGTGTTTAACATCCTATGCGACCCGTGGGTCAAAGTAGGCGCTGCCTGAGGATTTTTGTCACATTTGCCGGTTAAGATCAGCGATCATGCTGGTAAAAGCAGGCTTCTAAGGTTGTTTAAAGGATTTGTCGAGACGCGCTTGGGAAAGTATTTCCCTTGGCCGACCGCGCGTGAGGTTCAGCAAGGAGGCAAGATGTCACTGTGTTTGACTATCACTAGTTATCACAAGATCACCCCAGGTCAATGTCCGGAAAAGTCCATGGATAATGGAGTGATGGCTATTGGCCGCTCTAGTGAAAACGACTGGATATTGCCTGATCCAGAACGTTTGGTCTCCGCGCAACATTGCGTTATTCAATACAAAGATGGCCGTTACTATCTAACCGATAACAGTACTAATGGTGTGGAATTGGTTAATGCCGGTATTCGTTTGCGCCGGGGAAACAGCGAGCCATTGCAAGATGGCGAGTTGATCCGGATCGGCGATTACGAGATCCAGGCACGGATTGATTCCGGGGTGAACGTGACAGGCTCCCAGCCTTTCGCCGCCGACGCCTCCAACAGTTTCGAAGCGCTCATGGGCCGCCAGGGTGCGGGGGTAGCCGCGCCGCTGCCAAGCACCCCGGTGATTGCGCCGCAGTTCCAGGGCGCGTCGTCGATGGATACGCTGCCGGACTTGTTCGATTTCCTCACACCAACGGCCGTGCCGCCGCCCAGCCAGCCTGACCATGTGCCGGCCGAGCAGCATGATTTTCGCCCGCCGGTCGCTGTTAACGTGCCTGTGCCCGAGAAGCCGGCGACCCCGGGCTCGGTGATTCCGGAAGACTGGGACCTGCTTGGCGAAACACCTGCGCCGCCGCTCAGCACGCCACCGCCCCTCGCACCGCCTGAACCTCCTGTGGTCGAGCGCTCGCTGCCGCTGGCAGACGCCACCCAGCCCGATTTGCTGCAAGCCTTCCTGCGCGGTGCCGGTCTTGATCACCTGCGCCTGGACAAGGCCCAGGCAGAGGCGCAGATGGAAAGTATCGGCCGCAGCTACCGGCTGATGGTCGAAGGCCTGATCGACGTATTACGTGCGCGCAGCAGCCTCAAGGGCGAGTTCCGCATGCAGCAGACGACGATCCAGCCGGTGGAAAACAATCCGTTGAAATTCGCCCCGAATGCCGACGAAGCGTTACTGCTGCTGCTTCGCCACGGCAACCAAGCGTTTATGGCGCCGGACCTGGCCGTGCGCGACAGTTTCGACGACCTGCGGGCCCACCAACTGGCGGTGATGGCCGGTGTCGAAGCGGCCATCAAACATCTGCTAACACGCTTCGAACCCGCTCAACTGGAAGAGCGCATGGGCAAGCCCGGCGGGCTGTCGAGCCTGTTCAACGGTTCGCGCCAGGCCCAGTACTGGCAACAGTTCACCGAGCTCTACAACAGTATTTCCCGTGAGGCCCAGGAGGATTTCCAGGACCTGTTCGGCCGTGAATTCAGCCGGGCCTATGAAGCACACAGCGCCCGCCAGCGGCGCTGAAACTGGAACAACGGACAGCCACATACGTCATTGAGGACGCAGGATGATTTCCAGGTTTTTACTCGCGGCCGCCGGCCTGTTGCTGCTGACGGCCTGTGCCAAGGATGCTGCGCCGCCCGCGCCAGAGGCACAAATCGACACTGCCAGCGTCGAGCTGCATTTCCATGCCATCAGCGGCCTCAACCCCGGTCACACGGGCCAGCCAGCGCCGGTGCGGGTACGGATTTTCGAATTGAAAAACGCCGCGACCTTCAGTCGTGCCGATTACTTCGCCCTGGCGGATCGCGCCCAGCCGACCCTCGGCCTGGACCTGCTGGACCAGGATGAAGTGGTGATCCAGCCCGGCCAGCAATTGAGCCTGCAGCGCGACCTCGACCCGGCCACCCGGCAGATCGGCCTGCTGGTGGGCTATCGCGAACTGGACCGTGCGCAATGGCGCACGGTACTCAGCGTGCCGCCCCGCCAGGCCAGCGAATACCAGATCAGCCTTGATGTGCGCGCCGTACGTGCGCACCTCAGCGTTGCCCCATCCAGTCCTGCCCAATAAGAAGCAATCGGAGCCCCCATGTCCTGGAACAATCGCGTGGTCTGGTCGGAAGGCATGTTCATCGGAACGCAGCACTTCCAGCAGCATGACCGTTACCTGGAAAACCTGATCGATGCCCGCAGCCGTCCGCTGTCGGCCGGCGCCTGGGGGTTTTGCGAACTGCTGATCGACCAGGGCCTGCTGGCCCAGGGCAAGCTGGCGATTGTCTCGGCCCGTGGCCTGTTGCCCGATGGCACGCCGTTCAATATTCCCCAGGACGACCTGGCGCCGAGCCCGCTGAATATCGACGACAACTTGCGTGACGGCCTGGTGTACCTGGCCTTGCCGCTCAAGCGTGCCGGCGCCCGCGACACGGTAGACGAAGGCGAGCCCCTGGGCGCCGCGCGTTACCTGAGCCAGGTGCGCGAGGTGCGCGATGACAACGCACCTTTCGAAAACCGCGCACCGGTGGCCGTCGGTTCCCGTGCCTTGCGCTTGCTCACCGGCGCCGATGGCATCAGTGACTACGCCGCCATCGGCCTGGTACGCATCAAGGAAAAGCGCGCCGACCGCGCCCTGGTGCTGGATGACAGCTACATCCCGCCGGTGCTCGATGTGGCGGCGAGCAAACCGCTGACGGCTTTTCGCAGTGAACTGCTGGGCCTGCTGCACCAGCGCGGCGAAGCCCTGGCCGGACGCGTGGTGGCGTCGGGTGCCGGTGGCGCTTCAGAGATTGCCGACTTCATGCTGTTGCAACTGGTCAACCGCGCCCAGCCGCTGATCCAGCACCTGAGCCAGTTGAGCCCGCTGCACCCGGAGCGTTTCTTCAGTGAGCTGGTAAGCCTGGCCGGCGAGTTCTCGACGTTCTCCACCTCAGGGCGGCGCCCTGAGGAATACCCGCGCTATCAGCATGACGACCTGGCCCTGAGCTTCGCCCCGGTGATGCAGGCCCTGCGCGAGGCGCTGTCGATGCTGATCGACAGCAAGGCCACGCCTATCCCGATTGTCGAGAAAGCCTACGGCGTGCACGTGGCAATGCTGGCGGATAAAACCCTGATCGACAGCGCCAGCTTCATCCTCGTGGTCCGTGCCGATGTGCCGGGCGAAACCCTGCGTGCGCGCTTCGGCCAGCAGAGCAAGGTCGGCTCGGTGGAGCACATCCGCGACCTGGTCAACCTGCAACTGCCGGGCATCGGCCTGCTGCCGCTGCCGGTGGCGCCACGCCAGATCCCGTATCACGCGGGCTCCACCTACTACGAACTGGACCGCGGCAGCGAACACTGGCAGCAGTTGATCCACTCCGGCGGCTTTGCCTTCCATATCGCCGGGCAGTTCCCGGGCTTGAACCTGGCCTTCTGGGCGATCCGAGGATAATCCGCGATGCATCCCAATGATGACGACCGCACCCAGTTCATGCCGCGCCCGGGTGGCCGTGCGCCGGAGCCTGCACGCGCAGAACCGGCGCCTTTGTCGATGCCGGCGGCGCCGATCCTCACCGGCAAAAGCCAGGGCCTCAACCCCCTGGAAAGCGCCGCCGGCCCGTTGCTGGCGTTGCTGACACGCCTGCGCAACACCATCGCCCATCCCGCGCCATCGAGCCTGCGTGCGCAGTTGCTGGCCTACCTGCGCCAGTTCGAAGAACGCGCCGAGGCGGCCGGCGTGGCCCGTAACGAGGTACTGCTGGCGCGCTACGCGCTGTGCACCGCCCTCGATGAAGCGGTGCTGAGCACCCCCTGGGGCAGCGCCAGTGACTGGGGCAAGCAGAGCTTGTTGATCACCGTGCACAACGAAGCCTGGGGCGGCGAAAAGGTCTTCCAGCTGTTGGATCACTGCCTGCAAAGCCCGCGCGAGCGCCTGTATCTGCTGGAGCTGTTGTACCTGTGCATGTGCCTGGGTTTCGAAGGCCGCTACCGGGTGATGAACGACGGGCGCAGCCAGTTGGAAGCGTTGCGTGAACGCACGGCGGCGGCGATTCGCAGTGCCCGTGGCGAGCATGAGCGCGAGTTGTCGCCCCATTGGCGCGGCGTGACCGTGGCCCGTGATCGCCTGGCGCAATTCATGCCGCCGTGGATTGCAGTCGCCATCGGCCTGGCGTTGTTGCTGGCGCTGTTGTTTGGCTTGCGCCTGAAGCTGGCGTCGGATGCCGAGCCGGTGTTCAAGAACATCCATGCCCTGGGGGAAATCCCGGTGCAGGCCATCGACCGCCCGGTGGCGCAGCCGAAAATCATCGAGCGCCCGCGCCTGGCGGGCTTTCTGGTGGAAGACATCAAGGCAGGCCGGGTCGCGGTGGAAGATGCCGTTGACCGCTCCGTGGTGACGATCCGTGGCGATGAGCTGTTCGCTTCCGCCAGCTCGAGCATTGTCGATGACTACCAGCCCCTGATGCTGCGCATCGCCGATGCCATCCGCAAGGTCAAGGGCCAGGTGCGCGTGACCGGGCACAGCGATAACCGCCCGATTGCCACCCTGCGTTTCCCGTCCAACTGGGCCTTGTCCGAAGCGCGGGCCAAGTCGGTACTGGAGATTCTCGCGGCCAAGACCGGCCAGGGCGAGCGTTTCAGCGCCGAGGGGCGCAGCGATACCGAGCCGGTGGCGACCAACGCCACAGCCGAAGGCCGTGCCCGCAATCGTCGGGTTGAAATCACCGTATTGGCGGAGGGCGTCGAGTGAAGGCGTTTTTCAGTTTCATGATTCGCTGGGTGATCCCTGTGCTGGGCCTGATTGCCCTGGGCCTGATCATCTGGTTTGTCGGGCCGTTGCTCGACGTGCTGGTCCCCGAAGGCCGGCGCTGGGCACTGATCATCCTGGTCTTCGCGGTGTGGATCGCCTACCGCGTGTTTCGCATCATCCAGGCCCGGCGCCAGGCTGGCGAAGTGATGCGCAGCCTGGCCGCCGAAACCCCGGTCGACCCCAACAGCGTTGCCACCGCAGAAGAACTGGCCACCCTGCGCCAGCGCATGGACGAAGCCCTGGCGTTACTGAAAAAGGCCAAGCTGGGCGGTGACGAGCGGCGCAACCTCTACGAGTTGCCGTGGTACGTGATCATCGGCCCACCGGGCTCGGGCAAGACCACCGCGCTGGTCAACTCCGGGCTGCATTTCCCCCTGGCCGCCCAGTTGGGTGCCGGCGCGGTGCGGGGCGTGGGCGGTACGCGCAATTGCGATTGGTGGTTTACCGATCAAGCCGTGCTGCTGGACACCGCCGGGCGCTACACCACCCAGGACAGCAACTCCACGGTGGATAAAGCGGCCTGGCTGGGCTTTCTCGACCTGCTGAAAAAGCAGCGCGCCCGTCGCCCGATCGACGGCGCCTTTATCGCCATCAGCCTCTCGGACCTGCTGCTGGGCAGCGACGCCGAGCGCGCCGCCCATGCAGCAGCGATCCGCCTGCGCATCCAGGAGTTGTACACCCAGTTGGGCGTGCGCTTCCCGATCTACCTGATGCTGACCAAGCTCGACCTGGTGCCGGGCTTCATGGAGTTTTTCGACAACCTGAGCAAGGAAGACCGCGCCCAGGTGTGGGGCATGACCTTTGCCCTGGACGACGGCAAGCACAGCGACAGCCCGTTGGCCCATTTGCAAAGCGAATTCGCCGGCCTGGAGCAACGCCTCAACGAGCGCTTGGTGGAGCGCCTGCAACAGGAGCGCGACCCGGCGCGGCGCGACCTGATCTACGGCTTCCCGCAGCAGTTCGGTGCCCTGAAGGATTGCCTGCAAGGCTTCCTCGAAGGCGTATTCAAGCCCAATGCGTTTGAAGAGCGCGTGCTGCTGCGCGGCGTCTATTTCACCAGCGGCACCCAGGAAGGCAGCCCGATCGATCGCCTGATCGGCGCCATGGCCCAGAGCATGAACCTCGACCGCCAGCACCTGGCGCGCCAGAGCGGCACCGGGCGCAGTTATTTCATCGAAAAGCTGTTCAGCGCCGTGGCCTTTGCCGAGCGTGGCCTGGTGGGGGTCAACCCGAAGGTCGAGCGCCGTCGCAAATGGCTGGCCCGTGGCGTCCTGGCCGCCACCGTGGCGGTGGTGTTGGTGTTCAGTACGCTGTGGTGGGTGAGTTATCGCGCGAACCAGGCGTATATCGCCCAGGTCGACCACAAGGTCGCTCCACTGGGCCAGGCCGTGCAGACCCTGAGCCCGGCACAGCGCGAGGTGCTGGCCGTGTTGCCGCTGCTCAACGCGGTGAAGAACCTGGCGGGCGATTCGCCAAGCTGGTCCGAAGGCCTGGGGCTGTATCAGGGCGACATGCTCGAAGCCGAATCTGCCAGTGTCTATCGCAAACTGCTGATCGCGGTGTTCGCCCCGCGCCTGGTAACGCGCATCGAAGAGCAACTGCACAGCGGCGGCAGTTCCGACTTCCTCTACGAAGGCTTGAAGGCCTACCTGATGCTGGCTGACAGCGAGCATTACGACCCGGACTTCATCAAGGCCTGGATCGCCCTGGACTGGGACCGCAACCTGCCACGCGACCTGCCCGCCGACCAGCGCCAGGCACTGACCGGGCACTTGCAGGCGTTGTTCGATCGTCACCCACCGAATGCGCGACTCGACCCACGGCTGATCGATGACTTGCGTCGGCAGCTGCAACAACTGCCGGTGGCCCAGCGTGTATACGACCGGGTCAAGCGCCACAAGCTACCCGAAGGCGTGACGGATTTTCGCATCAACGAAGCTGCCGGCCGCGATGCCGCACTGGTATTCAGCCGCAAAAGTGGCAAGCCGCTGGGCGAGCCATTGAGTGGGTTTTT
Organism: Pseudomonas proteolytica; assembly: GCF_007858275.1. GTDB lineage: Bacteria > Pseudomonadota > Gammaproteobacteria > Pseudomonadales > Pseudomonadaceae > Aquipseudomonas > Aquipseudomonas proteolytica. The sequence goes on along the minus strand of NZ_VFEV01000005.1, from coordinate 39,017 downwards.
TACTGCCAAGGGCTATCGCCAGGGTTTTTTGCTGACCAGCCTGAACCAGGCCGGCACCCTGGCTGAAGAGCAATGGGTATTGGGGCATGCACCGGCGGATCAACAGAACGTCGCCAGCCTTGCCGCCGATGTGCGGCGCCTGTATTTCCAGGACTATCAGCGCCAGTGGGACGCCTTGCTGGCCGATATCGACTTTGTGCCCATCACCAGCGTGGCCCAGGCGGCCGACGTATTGCGGGTGATTTCCGGCCCGACCTCGCCCCTGAAAAAGCTGCTGGTGGCGGTGGCCAAGGAAACCGATCTGCAGGCTGAAGAGCGCCAACTGGCTGCCAAGGGCGTGCCAGTGGAAGGGGGTGTCGACAAGCTCAAGGAGCGCCTCGGCAGCCTGCTCGGCGAGGCGCAACCGGCGGCCAGCGCGCCAGCCCTCAGCGAAGACCCGGTGACCGCGCACTTTGCCGAACTCAACAGCATCGTCGCCAAGAACGAAGGCGAGCCGGCGGCCATCGACGGCCTGTTGGCGGACATGAATGCGCTGTATGTGCAGGTCAGCGCCATGGTCGGTGCCAGTGGCGATGCCTTGCTCGGCGAAGCCAAGAACCAGGCCGCTGCCGCCGCCACGCGGGTCAGCCTGAATGCCGAGCGCCAGCCGCCGCTGGTGCAAGGCATGGTCAAGTCGGTGGTCAACTCCACCACCAACAGCATGATGGGTGGGGTGCGCAATCAACTGAACGCGGCCTGGGTCAGCGAAGTGGTCAACGTATACCGCCAGTCCCTGGCCGGCCGTTACCCGATGTCCCCTGGCAGTGCCCGCGATGCCACCCTGGACGACTTCGGTCAGTTCTTCGGGGTGGGCGGGGTGATGGACAACTACTTCCGCAAGTACCTGCAGCCCTACGTCGACACCTCCGCGCAGACCTGGCGCTGGCAGCCGGGGGCGGCGCAGAAACTCGGGATCGCGCCGGGTGTGCTGCAAACCTTCCAGCGTGCGGCGACCATTCGTGATGCGTTCTTCCGTGCGGGGGGCACGCAGCCCATCGTGCGTTTCGAGCTCAAGCCTGTGGCGATGGACGCGACCATCACCCAGTTCCTGCTCGACCTCGACGGCCAGCAACTGAGCTACGACCACGGCCCGAGCCGGCCGGTGGCGATGCAGTGGCCGAACCCCGGCAGCAGCGGCGGGGTGCGGATCTCGATCATGCCGCCAGCCGCCAGCGGACGTTCGGGCGTGACCCTGGATGGCCCGTGGGCGTGGTTCCGCCTGCTGGAGCAATCGGAGCTTTCGGCGGGCAATTCGCCGGATCGCTTCAACCTGCGTCTGCGGGTCGATGGCGCCAGCATCGCTTATGAGTTGCGGGCCAACAGCGCCTTCAACCCGTTCAAGAGCCGTGTGCTGAGCGGGTTCAGCCTGCCGGAGCGGTTATGACCACCTTGGGGTTCTACGGCAAGTTGGCCAGTCGCGGGGACTTTGTCAGCCGCGCCTTGCCCCAGAGTTTTATCGGGCCCTGGGACAGTTGGCTGGCCGCCGGCTTGCTGGCCAGTCAACACAGCCTGGGCGGCGATTGGCTCAACGTGTACCTGGTCAGCCCGCTGTGGCGTTTTGTGCTGGCGCCGGGTGTATGCGGGCCGGATGCGGCGGCGGGGGTGGTGATGCCGAGCATTGATCGGGTCGGGCGGTATTTCCCGCTGGCGGTGGTCGCGTTGTTGGATCACGACGCCAATCCAGCGTCCCTGGTGGGCGGCCCGGATGCCTGGTTCGAGCAGGCCGAGGAGTTGTTGCTCAGCACCCTGGACCCCGGCGCCACGTTCGAAGGGTTCAGCGATGGCCTGGAGCGCCTGGGTTTGCCGGGCAGCGAGGCGCGCGCGTTGGACAGCCGCTTCGCCGGCCTGCAGCGGGTTGCCGCCACCGTGCCCCATGCTCGCATGACGGCCCTTGCCGAACAGGCCTGCGAAGGCGCCAGCCTGTGGTGGGGGCGTGGTTCGCAACGCATTTCCCCCGGTTTATTGCGGTGCCAGGGTTTGCCTGCCGCCGGCGATTTTGCGCAATTTCTGCTCGGACAAGAAGGTGTGGTGTAGATGGGGTCGACGTACAAATCCGCGAGCAAAAGCCATGTGGGCATGGTGCGCCAGGTCAATGAGGACGCGTGCCTGGACTTGCCGCAGAACCGCCTGTGGGTGGTGGCCGATGGCATGGGCGGGCATGCCGCAGGCGATTACGTCAGCAGCTTGATCGTCGACAGCCTGCGCAGTCTGCCCGTGGGCCGGTCACTGGACGAATACACCGCGGCGCTGCGCACCGAGTTGAACCGGGTCAACGCGGACGTGCGCGAAGAAACTGCCAACCGCGGCGTGACCATGATGGGCAGCACCGTGGTGCTGCTGGCCGCACGTGGCCTGCGCGGCGTGTGCCTGTGGGCCGGTGACAGCCGCTTGTATCGCCTGCGCGATGGCGAGTTGGAGCGCATCTCCCGCGACCACAGCTACGTGCAGGACCTGCAGGACAGCGGCCTGCTCAGCGAGGCCGATGCGCGGGTGCATCCACGGGCCAATATCGTCACCCGCGCCATTGGCGTGGAGGCGCGACTGGAGTTGTCGGTGGTCGACCTGTTGATCGCCCCCGGTGACAGTTACCTGTTGTGCAGCGATGGCCTGAACAAGACCGTCGAAGACCACGAGATCCGCGATGTACTGAGCCATGCCGAGCCTGACGAAATTGCCCGCAGCCTGGTGCACCTGGGGCTTAACCGCGGTGCGCCCGACAACATCACCACCCTCGTCGTGAAGGTGTCGCCATGACCCTGATCATCCCCGGCTACGACATCGACGGCGAAATCGGCGAAGGCGCCATGGCCAGCGTATACCTGGCGACCCAGCGGTCGCTGGAGCGCAAGGTGGCGTTGAAGGTCATGGCCGCCGCGCTGGCCGCCGACCCGAGCTTTTGCGAACGCTTCCTGCGCGAGGGCAAGACCCTGGCGCGGCTGTCGCACCCGCATACGGTGACGATCCACGACATCGGCAATGTCGGCGAGCTGTATTACATGGCCATGGAATACCTGCCCAACGGCACGCTCAAGGAGCGCATCGCCGCCGGCCTGACGCCGGAACAGGGGCTGGTGTATATCCGCCAGATCGCCTCGGCACTGGGTTACGCCCATGCCCAGGGCCTGGTGCACCGCGACGTCAAGCCGGCGAATATCCTGTTTCGCGCCGATGGCACGGCGGTGCTGTCGGACTTTGGTATCGCCAAGTCCCTGGATGACCGCACGCAGTTCACCCAGGCCGGGTTTGCCGTGGGCACCCCCAGCTACATGAGCCCGGAGCAGGCGCGCGGCCAGGAAATCGACGGCCGCGCCGACCTCTACGCCCTCGGGGTGGTGCTCTATGAAATCCTCGTCGGCCAGTTGCCTTACCGTGGCACCGATGCGCTCTCCACGGCCCTGGCACACCTGACCGAGCCCTTGCCGGAGTTGCCGCTGCACCATGGTCGTTATCAAGAGGTGCTGAAAAAGCTCCTGGCCAAGGACCCGGCGCAGCGTTTCCCGGATGCCACCGCGCTGCTGCTGGCGCTGGATCGACTGCCGCTGGAAGCACCGAAAGACGCGCTGGAGGCGACCTTGATTCGCCCGGTCAACGACTTGGCCGGGTTAACCCCGGTGTCCATCGAAGTGCCCAGCGCCACTGCGCAGCCGCAAGCGGTGCGCCAGCCGGTGGTGGCTCCCACGCCGCCGCGTGCGGTGTCCGAGCAGCGGCGCGGCCCCGTGCTGGCATTGGCCGCCGTGGCGGTGGCGGTGGCGCTGGCCATCGGTGGCGCCAGTTACGGGTGGCTGAGTGACGACGCCCCGCTGCCGCCGCCTGCTGCGCCAGGGCCCGTGACGCCTGCTGCCGTCGCACCGGTGGCAGCCGATATCGACGGCGGCCAGCGCCCGTTGCTGATGGCCGGCAAGAAAACCCTGTTCCAGCGGGTCCTGAGCAAGCCCGGCGCCAAGCTCTCCAGCGCGGCGGGCGGCGCACCGGGCAAGGCTTTGCCGGCGTTTTCCGTGCTCTATGTGTACCAGCGCAAAGACATCGACGGCAGCCCGTGGCTGCGTGTGGGCGCCGCCACCGATGGGCGCAGCGACGGCTGGTTGCCGGCTGTGCATGTCAGCGACTGGAAGCAGAGCCTGGTACTCAAGTTCACCGAGCGTTCGGGGCGTGCGCCGGTGATGTTTCTGCGCCAGGCCGGCGAGGTGGAAAAACTCCTGGCGGATCCAGTCGCGGCGAAGAACCTGTTGCTCAAGGCGCAGAACAACCCCGGCGACAATCAGCAGGTCCTGGCCCTGGAGCCCGCCGCCAGCGCCGTGCCGCAGAATCAGTTCTACCTGTTGCCGATCTTCGATGCCAAAGAGAGCTTCGACGAGAATGGCCAGCCGGTGCAGTTGCTCAATGTGGCCTCCATCGACCCCGGCAGTGCCGCTGCCAAACCGGCGACCCCGGTGATCAGTGCGAATGCCGATGCGTTCCGCACCGCTGTGGTGCTGGTGGTGGACACCACCGTGTCAATGCAGCCCTACATCGACCAAGTGCGCGACGTCGTCCACGAGTTGCAGACCCGCATCGCCGAGCGTGGCGAGTTGGACAGTGTCAGTTTCGGCATGGTCGGCTTTCGCAGCAGCGTGAAGAAAACCCCGGGCCTGGAATACGTGGCCAAGACCCTGATCACCCTCGATCAGGGCCGCGACCCCCAGCGTTTTCTCGATAGGGCGCGGCAGGTCAAGGCCTCGACCGTTTCCAGTCACGCCTTCAACGAAGACGCGTTCGCCGGGGTGATGCAGGCGGTGAACGGTATGGACTGGTCCGGCTATGGCGGGCGCCTGATCCTGTTGGTGACCGATGCCGGCGCCTTGCGCAAGAACGACCCGTTCGCCGCCACCCAGATGAACGAAGCCGAAGTGCGCCAGGCTGCGCTGGGCAAGCAGATCAAGATCTATGCCTTGCACCTGCGCACCGATGCCGGCAAGAAAACCCATGGCGGCGCCGAGTCCCAGTACCGCACCCTGACCGCCGACGCCAACCCGCAGATCGGCGACCTCTACACAGCGGTGCCGGGCGGCGATGTGCGCAAGCTGGGCGAGCGCGTCGATGAGATCGGCACGGTGTTCGCCAACCTGGTGCACCAAGTACGCAGCAACACCCCGCAGCCGGTGCCGTTGCTCAGCAACGCGCCGAGCCTGGCGGACAAATCCGCGGCCGTCGGCTATGCCATGCACATGGACTTCCTCGGCCACAAAGGCGCGAGCCAGGCGCCGCAGCTGGTCAGCGCCTGGACCGCCGACCGCGACCTGACCAACCCCGCGCTGCCGGCGTTCCAGGTCTGCGTGATGCTCACCAAATTGCAGCTCAACGACTTGCAGCAGTCGCTCAAACTGATCGTCGATGCGGCGCGCAAGACCCAGACCTCGCCCAAGGATTTCTTCCAGGAAATCGCCAGCGCCTCGGCCTACATGAGCCGCGACCCGCAGGCATTGCGCAAGGGCGGCAACCTCGCCGATGGCGGCATACTCGGCGAATACCTGGAAGGCCTGCCGTACCGCAGCAAGTCCCTGAACATGACCCAGGACCTGTGGCTGTCGTTGAGCGTGGCCGAACAGGAAGACTTTATCGATGAGCTGGATTCGAAAATCCGCCTCTTTGAGACCTTCCATAACGATGTGGCCAACTGGGTCCGTTTCGGTGATGCCGAGCCGGGCGATGCGTTGTACCGCGTGCCGCTGTCGACGCTGCCTTGATGCTGAACCTGAGCGCGGTGCACAAGAGCCGGGGCGTCGGTAGCCAGCGCTATAGCCTGGTGATTCCAGGGTTGCACCTGTGCGCGGGGGAGCAATTGGCGATTGTCGGGCCCAGTGGCTGCGGCAAAAGCACCCTGCTGGATCTGTTGGCGTTAGTGTTGGCGCCGGATCAGGTGGGCCGGTTTGAATTCAACCAGCTGGATATTGATGGCCTATGGCGTGCCAATCAGCAATCCACGTTGGCCGGGTTGCGCAGCCGGCACCTCGGTTATGTGCTGCAGACCGGCGGCCTGCTGGGTTTTCTCGACGTGCGCAGCAATATTGCCCTGCCCCGGCAACTGTTGGGGCTCAAGGACGACGGCAGCGTGGCGCGCCTGGCGGCGCAGTTGCAGATCAGTGACCAGTTGGCCAAGAAGCCTGGCGCGTTATCGGTGGGCCAGCGTCAGCGCGTGAGTTGCGCCCGTGCCCTGGCCCATGGCCCGCAACTGCTGTTGGCGGATGAGCCAACCGCGTCCCTTGACCCCCTTAATGCCGAGCGTGTCATGCAGGCGCTGCTGACCCAGGCCCGCGAGCACCGTGCCGCCTGCGTGATCGCCACCCATGACGAGCCCCTGGCCCGCGCCAGTGGCTTGCAGGTGCGGCGCATCAGTTGCCAGCGCGACAGCGACGGTGGCGTCACCGCAACCCTTGGGGAGGCGTGCTGATGCGCATTCCTTTGGTAGCGTCCCTCGCTTGGCAGGATTACCGCGACGATGGCTGGTTGTCGGCCTGTTCGGTGCTGGCGCTGGTGGCCGTGATCGCGCCGCTGCTGGTGTTGTTCGGCCTCAAGTTCGGCCTGGTCAGTAGCCTCACCGAGCGCCTGGAGAATGACCCGGCGACCCGGGAAATCATTCCATTGGGCGGTGGTCGATTCAGCCACGCTTTTGTCGAGCAGCTTGCTCAGCGCAGCGATGTGGCGTTCGCCATCCCCCGCACACGGCAGATCGCGGCCACGGCCCAGGTAGGCGCGCTGATCCTGGAAATGTTGCCGACCGCGCCGGGTGATCCGTTGCTGAGCGGGCTGCCCGTGCCCGCAGGCCTGGACCAGATCGTGCTGAGCCACACCGCCGCCGAGAAGCTCGCGGCGCGGCCGGGGGATTGGCTGCAAACCCGCTTTGCGCGGCAAGTGGCCGGGCGTGTCGAGGCCCAGGGCACGCGGCTGCAGGTGCTGGCGGTATTGCCTCTGGAGGCATTCGCCCGGGATGGATTGTTTGCCGGTTTGAGCCTGCTGGAAGCGGCGGAAGATTACCGTGATGGCCGGGCGGTACTGGCGCTGGGTTGGCCGGGTGACGCGGCAGGCGAGGGCGCGCAGCGGGTGTATCCGGGGTTTCGATTGTATGCGCGCAGTCTCAGTGATGTAGAGCCGCTGCGGGTGCATTTCGCTGCGCAGAACCTGTTGGTCTCGACCCAGGTGCTGAGCATCGCCCAGGTGCAGTCGCTGAGCCGCAACTTGTCCATCGTGTTCTGGATCATCGCCGGCCTGGCCTTGGCGGGAGCATTTGCGGCGATCTTCGCCGGGGCGCTGGCCGCCGTGGCGCGCAAGCGCCGGGAGTTGTCGGTGTTGCGCCTGCTGGGGTTTTCCACGGGCGCGCTGTTGCTGTTCGTGACGTTGCAGGCGCTCTACGGCGCAGGGTTTGCCGCGCTGCTCAGTGCCGGCCTGTATGGCTTGGCCGAGGCCGGTTTGAATCGATTATTCGTGCAGGTGCCGGGCGAATACGCCAGCCATCTGCTGGTGCGGCATTACGCCCTGGCGCTGGTCGCGGTGCTCGGCGTCAGCGCCGTGGCGGCCGCGTGTGGTGGGTGGCGTGTGGCGCGTATCCAGGCTTGCGAGGGAATCAGAGATGTATAAGTTGTTGGGCGCCGCCGTGGCGCTGAGCCTGGCTGCTGGGGCCTGGGCCGATGAGGCCGGCGACAAACTGGACAACCCCAAGCCTTTGGCCGATGACGTCAGCCTGCCGCTGCCGTGCGGGGGCCATATGGTGTTTCGCTACGCCTATGTCTTGGCCCAGGGCACCCTGGACGACCGTGAAGTCAGCCTCGGCTACCCGTTCAGCGAAGGCGAGGCGGGCTACAAGCAGTCGTTTATCTCCGGCTATCGCCGCGACTTCATCAACGGCCAATTCACCCTCAAGGATTTGCCCAAGGGCTGGAACAAGGTCATCGCGCCGCTGATGCCCAAGACCGACGCCAAGACCCCGCTCAAGCCGATGCTCTACTTTATCGGCAAGTACGAAGTGACCGCGCGCCAGTATGCCCAGGTCATGGCCCAGGCCCAGTCGTTGGCCAGCGGCGAGCCAGCCCCGGCGTGCGAGGTGCCTGAGGGCATGGCCGGGCGCCTGCCCAAGGTCAAGCTGTCGCGGTTTGAAGCCGAGCGTTTTGCAGCGGTGTACAGCGCCTGGTTGATGAAATATCACCGCGAGTTGTTGCCGGTCAGTGGTCGCGGATCTTCGGCAGAGGATGGCGGCCTGGGCTTTGTGCGGCTGCCCACCGAAGTGGAATGGGAGTTCGCCGCACGCGGCGGCCAGGCGGTGAGCCGCCAGGACCTCGAAGGCCGGCTGTTCCCACGGCGCATCGAGGGCAGCGACAGCGACGGCCCGCTGGGCGATTGGGCGGTGTTCAACCAGGTCGCCGGCGGCACCGGCCAGGCCGCGCGGCTGATGCCCATCGGCACCAGGTTGCCGAACCCTATCGGCATGTTCGACGTGATCGGCAACGCCGCCGAAATGGTCCAGGAGTCGTTCCAACTGGTCCATGCCGGCCGCCGCCAGGGCACGTATGGCGGCTTTATCGTCAAGGGTGGCAACTACCTGGAAGGCGAGGGCACGCTGTTCACCGGCATGCGCCGCGAGTACCCGCTGTTCGGCGCCGATGGCACCGAGCAAAGCAACGAAACCACCGGTTTTCGCGTAGCGATCGGAGCACTGTCGGCACCGCGTTCACGCTACAACGAACTGTTTGCGCAGTGGCAGAAAGAGGGGCGCCTGGCCGCGCTGACCGATGCCATCGACGACGCCCAGGACCCGACCAAGCGCCTGGACAGCATCATCGCCGCCAGCGTCGACCCGCGGCTGCAGGCCGAGTTGGGGCTGGTCAACGAAGAGCTCAAGCGCAATGTGTCGCTGATTGCCCAGCAACGTGAGGAGGCGGCCGGCAACCTGATCCAGTCTGCCGCCCTGGTGGCCGAGACCATCAATAACTACAACATCCGCCTGATCAATCTGCAGAAAAGTCGCCAGCAGTCCCTGGACGCCAAGGACGAGGCCAGCGCGCAGCTGTTCGCCACGGCCATCGCCAATGGCCGCAGCGCGCTGGACGGTGCGGTGGCGATCTATATCGACAACCTGGCCACCGGCACGCGCTACACCGATGCGGTGATCCAGGCGCAGTTTCAAAGGGTCAAGCAAGAGTTGGAGCGCAAGCCGGTATTGGGCAAGAGCCTGATGACGCGCGCGACGTTGTTCGTTCGCCATGTCGGTAACTATCGCAAACAACAGCGAGCCGACCCGGCAACGATTTTGAAGGAATTGCTCGCAGCGAGCGGTCAGCGGTCTTGATCGCTCGCAGGCTGGCGAGCTTGGAAGGGACTCAGGCGGCATGGGCCGTGCTGGGCAAGTCAAACTTAAAAGAGAACACACCTATGCTTTTTTCCCGTAAGGCGGTTTCCAAGCGTTACTTGCTGCTGATCGCGGCTGGTTTCAGCACCGTGTTGACTGGTTGCGCCACGTCGCCGGCCTCCAAGGTCGCGTCGAGCACCAAGGTCGAGTACTACCCCAATTGCTACGAGCCTGTGCAGCACTTGCGTGCCACCGATTCGGACATGACCAAGTCGGTCGTCACCGGCGCTGCCCTCGGCGCGGCGGGTGGTGCGCTGCTGGGCGCCTTGACCGGGGATTCGGACAAGCGCGGCCGCAACGCCGCCATTGGTGCAGCGGGCGGTGCCCTGGCAGGTGGCGCGGCGGGTTACTACACCGAGCGCCAGAAGCAGATCAGCGACGACAACCAGCGCATCGCGTCCTACGCCGCTGACTTCAACAAAAGCGCCTCCGACATCGACCGCAGCACCGCGTACGCCAAGGCGTCCCAGCAGTGCTACCAGAGCGCGTTCACCAAGCTTGTGGCCGACCGCAAGGCCAAGACCGTCAACGACACCGAAGGCCGCAAGCGCCTGGCGGAAATCGTCTCCGGCCTCAAGGAGTCCAATGACCTGATCGTCGCGGTCAATGGCAAGGCCAGCGAAGACCTGAACAACTACACCCAGGCCTACGAGAAAGACCTGCAACAGGTGGGTGTGCAGCGTAATGATGTGGTGACCGTGGCCACCGCCGATACCACCAAGACCGTGGTCCCGGCGAAGAAAGGCAAATCCACCGGCAAAGTCGTGACCAAGCGTCCGCCACTGCCAAAGGTGCCGACCGAAGCGGTGGGCACCGAGAAAAGCATCCTGACCGCCAAGGTCAAGCAGACTGAAAGCAAGCAGGTGGCCAGCGCCGGTAAAGCACAGATCGAAGGCACTTGCCGCGATCCGAACCTGGCCGACTGGGCGCCGGTACCTTGCCCTAACGTTTAAGCCAAGTTGTTGCTATAAGCGGTAAACGCCAGCCGATCTCCTGCTAACGCGGGAGATCGGTAGCGTTCCGCGCACAAATCGTTAAACTGCTGCGGCCACCCAATAATTACACTGAGGCCGTGTGCATGAAATTTCGTTTTCTCCTGTGGGTGCTGGGCCTGATGATGGCCAAAGCCAGCCGCAACAACCCCGCGTTCCAACAGCAGTTGGGTGACAAGGACCTGGCGTTCCAGCTGCAGACCCTCGACGGCAAGGTTGCCCGTCACTTCATCGTCAAAGACCAGCGCATCACCAGCCGTTCGGGTGTCCACCCGGAGCCTGCGTTCGCCATTGCCTTCAAAGACGCCGCCTATGGCTTCGCCACCATGCAGGCGAAGAACAAGCAACTGGCGTTCATGACGGGGATTCAGGACAAGTCGATCCAGATCAAGGGCAACCCGGCGCTGGTGATGTGGTTCCAGGGGTTGACCAAGTACTTGAAGCCGAAGAAAAAGAAGTAGGGCTTCAGTCAGACCGAGGTGAGCGCTTCGCGAGCAAGCCCGCTCCCACATTTGATCGGGTTCCAACTTTGGAATGCAGTCAAATGTGGGAGCGGGCTTGCTCGCGAATAGCGGTTTGACAGACGCCCGCTCTAGCCCTGGCTGAACTGCGACGCCAACTCCCGCAGCAGCACCTCAGCATCCAGCACCTTGCTCACCACATCCTCTGCCTTGCTGCGGTCCAGGCCCAGGCGTTCCAGCAGCTCGTCCGGAATCTCGGCTTCCGGCCCCGAGCCAATCCCACGCCCGCGCAGCAAGCGCACGGCCAGGCACACCAGGTTGGGGTATTCGGCGTACTGGCCGTCGTAGCTCGGGTCGTGCTGGAAGCGCAAGGCCGTGGACAGTTCTTGCGGCATGTCCCAGTAACGCATCAGCCAGGCGCCGATCTGCTCGCGGCTGATTCCCAGCAAGTGTTGCTCGACATAGCTGTGGCACAGGTGCGGGTTGACCTCCAGGTGCCGGCAGATCAGTGAGAAGTGCGGCGGGAACACGTGGGCCAGCAACAGATAGCCAAAGTTGTGCAGCAGGCCCGCCAGGTAGGTCAGGCCGGCTTCCGGGCGCTGGGCGCGGGGCATGGCGCGGGTCAGGCCTTCGATCACCGCCGCGGTGTAGATCGACTGGTGCCAGTAAGGCGTGGCCTGTTGCGGATGGTCCTTGGGCAGGCTCAGGGTCTTGCCCAGCGCCAGGCCCAGGGCCAGGTTGATCACCAGGTCGAAGCCCAGCACGCGGACAATGGCGTCCTCTACCGAGCGGATCTTGCCCGGCGAGGCGTAGTACGGCGATGCCGCCCAGCTCACTACTTGCGCGGCCAGGGCCGGGTCGGTTTCCACGACGCCAGTGATGTCATCGATGGTCGCGTTGGGATCGACCCGCAGCTTGATGATCTTCTGCGCGGTGTCGGCCAGCGGCGGGATCTCGATGGTGGCTTCCAGGCGTTGCTGGATACGCCGGGCGGTAAACGCCTGCATCGCTTGGGAGATCTCGTCGCGGTCGTCGTTGGGGCGGTCGAAGTTGGGTCGGATGCTGCTCAAGGGCTCGCCGAAGTTGGCCGCACTGGCCTTGCTTAGCATGCGCTTGAAGTCATCGCTGGCGATTTCCAGCAGCACCGTGGCTTCGCCCGAATGCACCAGTAAGGTCGGCTCGCGTAGCAGGCTTTCTTCGTACAGGCACGGCGAACTGGTCAGCGGTGGCAGGCCAGGCAGCAGGCTCAGGCTGTGTTTGCCGAGCATGCGCTCCAGGCGTTCCGGTGCCACGGCGGTGAGGTTGCGGCCGGTCAGTTCGGTAAGGCGATTGAGATCCAGCAGTTGGCTCTGGGGGAACAGCACCATCAGGGCGCCCACGGCATCGTCGAGCAGCACCGCTTGAACCTTGCGAGCGGGGTTCAGGCCTGGATGTTCGATGACTTCCTTGTAGCTGACGGCGAGTTTTGCGAGCAGGTCCCGAATGACCGAGGGTGCGGTCGGTGGGGCTGTGGCGTGGGCTACTTCTGACATGGCCGGATCCAATTTCCTACATTTGCTTGGAGTATAACCAGCTTGGTCCGGCTGAGGGGGGTCTAACTGTGGTTTGTGATGGTGGTCCCCATTCCTGGAGGAGCGAGCTTGCTCGCGAAGAACCTTGACGGTGACGCGGGGCACCGCCATATCCGTGGCGCCTGGGTGTTCTTCGCGAGCAAGCTCGCTCCTACAGGGGGGCTGGGTCAGACCTGACCGTATTGCTGGCCGTGGCGCAGCCAGCGATCCAGCAGCGGGCTGACGTGGTGCGGCCAGCGTTCCAGCAGGGCCTGGGCGGCGTCGCGCACGGCGGGCAGCAGGTCGGCGTCGCGCATCAGGTCGGCCACCTTGAATTGCAGCAGCCCGGTCTGGCGGGTGCCGAGCATCTCGCCGGGGCCGCGCAGTTCCAGGTCCTTTTCGGCGATCACGAAGCCGTCGTTGGTCTCGCGCATGATCCCCAGGCGCTGGCGGCCAATCTGCGACAGCGGTGGATGGTAGAGCAGCACGCAGTGGCTGGCGGCACTGCCCCGGCCGACACGCCCGCGCAGTTGGTGCAGTTGCGCCAGGCCCAGGCGTTCGGGGTTTTCGATGATCATCAGGCTGGCGTTGGGTACATCCACGCCGACTTCAATCACGGTGGTGGCCACCAGCAGTTGCAGGTTGCCGGCCTTGAACTCGGCCATCACCGCGGCTTTTTCCGCAGGTTTCATGCGCCCATGGATCAGCCCGACCTTGAGCTCGCCCAAGGCGCTGGTGAGGTCTTCGTAGGTGGTTTCGGCAGCCTGGCAGGTCAGCTCTTCGGATTCTTCGATCAGCGTGCACACCCAATAGGCCTGGCGCCCTTCCGCGCAGGCGCCGCGCACGCGTTCGATCACTTCGACGCGGCGGGTGTCGGTGACCAACACCGTGTTGACAGGCGTTCGGCCCGGCGGCAGTTCGTCGAGGATCGAGGTATCGAGGTCGGCGTAGGCACTCATGGCCAGCGTGCGTGGGATCGGGGTGGCGGTCATGATCAACTGGTGCGGGTTCATTCGCCCGCCCACGCCTTTTTCACGCAGGGCCAGGCGTTGCTGCACGCCGAAACGGTGCTGCTCGTCGATGATCACCAGGGCCAGGTTCTTGAATTTAACCTCATCCTGGAACAGCGCGTGGGTGCCGACCACCATCGGCGCGCCGGCGGCGATCTGCTCCAGGGCGGCCGTGCGGTTCTTGCCTTTGAGCTTGCCCGCCAGCCACGCCACTTCCAGGCCCAGGGGTTCGAGCCAGCGCTTGAAGGTGATGAAGTGCTGCTCGGCGAGGATCTCGGTCGGCGCCATCAGCGCCACCTGGTAACCAGCCTCCAGGGCCTGCAGCGCAGCCAGGGCGGCGACCACGGTCTTGCCGGCCCCGACATCGCCCTGGATCAGGCGCAGCATGGGTTCTTTCTGACTCAGGTCGTAGGCGATTTCATTGCCTACGCGCTGCTGCGCACCGGTCGGCGCAAAACCGAGGTTGGCCAGGTATTGCGCGGGCAGGCGCGTGGCCTTGGGCATCGCTGGCGCGCGCAGGGAACGCATGCTTTCGCGCAGGCGTTGCTGGGACAGTTGATGGGTCAGCAGCTCTTCGAAGGCCAGGCGATGTTGGGCCCAGTGATGACCCAGGGCCAACTCATCCACGTCCGCGTCGGCCGGTGGATGATGCAGGTAGCGGATCGCGTCAGCCAGGGGCGCCAACTGGTAATCGCGGGCCAGCTCTTGCGGCAGCCAGTCGGGCAGGCTTTGCGGGCCGAGCAGGGTCAGGGTTTGCATGCATAGCTGGCGCAGGCGCTGTTGCGTCAGGCCTTCGGTGAGCGGGTAGATGGGGGTGAGGGTGGTGTCTACCGGCGGCGGTTCGTCGCCGGTAATGGCGCGATATTCCGGATGGTAGATTTCCAGGCCCGATGCGCCCGGCCGGGCTTCGCCGTAGCAACGCACACGAGTGCCACGCTTGAGGCCTTCCTTTTGCGCGTTGCTGAAATGGTAGAAGCGCAGGCTCAGGCCACCGGTGCCGTCCTGCAGGCGCACCACCAGGCTGCGGCGCTTACCCATCACCACATCGGCACCGCTGACGGTGCCTTCGACCACCGCATCCTGCCCAGGGCGCAGATGGCCGATGGGCACTACGCGGGTGCGGTCCTGATAGCGCAAGGGCAGGTGAAACAGCACGTCCTGGAGGTTTTCCAGGCCAACCTTGGCCAGTTTCTCGGCCATGGCGTCACCGACACCCTTGAGTGCCGTCACCGACACCTGCGACAGCTCTGTCATACGCTTGCTTAGCTCGCAGCAGGCGGCTTGGCCACCGAACACAGACGGATCGAGTCGGCGAGGATATCAATCGCTTTCGGGCGCGGGAAACTGGCACGCCAGGCAATCGCCACGGTACGGAACGGCACGGGCGGGGTGAGCGGACGCACTTCAATCACGCCGGCGGCGTAGTGATGGCTGTCCACGGCCGACAACGGCAGGATCGAAATACCCAGGCCGGACGCCACCATATGGCGAATAGTTTCCAGGGAGCTGGATTCGACCGTGGTGTGCTTGGCGCCGTCATTGCCCTTGGTCAGGGTCGGGCAGGCTTCCAGGACCTGGTCGCGGAAGCAGTGACCCTCACCGAGCAGCAGCAGGCTCTTGTCGTTGAGCAGGCCGGCGTCGATCGTGTCTTTCTTCGTCCACGGGTGAGAGGCGGGCATCAGCACGTAGAATGGCTCGTCGTAGAGCGGCAATGTCAGCACATCGGCTTCATTGAACGGCAGGGCGATGATGATCGCGTCCAACTCACCGTTGCGCAGTTTGTCGCGCAGTACGTGGGTGAAGTTTTCTTCGATATACAGCGGCATCTGCGGCGCGACGCGGTGCAGTTGCGGGATCAGGTGCGGGAACAGGTATGGGCCGACGGTGTAGATCGCACCGACTTTGAGCGGCGCGGTCAGTTGGTTCTTGCCGGCCTGGGCCAGTTCACGAATGCTCTGGGCCTGCTCCAGCACCTTCTGGGCCTGGGCCACAATACCTTCGCCGACCGGGGTGAGGCGCACGGCGCTTTTGCTGCGCTCGAAAATCAGCACACCGAGTTCGTCTTCAAGCTTTTTCACGCCCACCGACAGCGTCGGCTGGCTGACATGGCAACGTTCGGCGGCATGGCCGAAGTGTTGCTCTTGGGCGAGGGTCACGATGTAGCGTAATTCTGTAAGAGTCATAGCGGGCGTCCATGAGGTTGCGGGCCAAGCATACCGGCTGCAATCGATAGGCGCACGTTATCAGAACTAGAGTGGGGATTGAGCGGTTTGTGCGGGGGATTTTGCTTAACGCTCAAGCGGGTCCTGAATGTGAGAGGGGGCTTGTCGGATCGCCGCACCGCTGCGATCCGCCAAGCCCGCTCCCACTGGGTCAGCGGCGGCGCTTCTCGATGTTGTAGACAAACGGCGCAACGATTTCGATGCTGCCGTTTTTCAACATATCGGCCGGTGGCTTGGGCAGCGGCTGGGCACGGCGGATCATCTCCAGGGTAGCGCGGTCCAGATCGGCGTTTCCGGAGCGGCCCACCAGCTCATAGGACAGCACCTTGCCTTCGGCATCCACCACGAACCGCAAGCGGTTCAAGCCTTCCTTGCCACGGGCCTGGGCGCCTGGCGGGTACTTCTTGTACTTCGCCAAGTGACCGAGCAGCGTACTTTCCCACGTTGCCTTGGCCGCGATCTGCGCCGGCGAAGGGCCGGGTTGCGGCTGCGCCGACTTTTCCGAAGGCGCATTATTCGCCGGGCTTTCGCTTGGCGGATCCTCGGAAGGTTTCTCCTTGGGCGGCTCGATCTTCTTCTCAGGCTTGGGCGGCTGTGGCTTGGGCTTGGGTTTGACCGGCTTGGGCACGGAAATCGTCGGCTTGGGGGCCTCTGCCAGTTTCGGCAATGGCAGCTCTTCCACCGGTGCTGGCGGTTGTGGAGGCGTCACCACCTTCGGCGGGGCCGGAGGCGGTGGGGCCGGCAGCGGCGCCAGGTCGATGACCATGGCTGCCGGTGGCAACTGCACCATATGTGGCGCCGACCACTGGTACGCGAGGATGATCGCGACGGCGTGGACGCCCAGCACGACGGCGAGGCTGGTGCCATAACGCGTCAGTTTGTGGCGCGTCGTGATCATTTTTTGGCTGCCGTCTCAAGTCCGACCAGACCGACCTTGAGGTAGCCGGCTGCCCGCAGGGCATCCATCACGCTCATCAGGTCGCCGTAGTCCACGCCTTTGTCGGCCTGGAAGAAGATCGTCGTGTCTTTCTTGCCCTGGGTACGGGCGTCGAGCACTGCGCCGAGGGTTTCGGATTTGACTTCTTCTTCGCCCAGGAACAGGCGCTGGTCCGCCTTGACGCTGAGGAACACCGGTTTCTCCGGCCGGGGCGCGGGTTTCGCGCTGGAGGCGGGGAGGTCGACCTTGATGTCCACCGTAGCCAAGGGTGCTGCCACCATGAAGATGATCAGCAGCACCAGCATCACGTCGATAAACGGCGTGACGTTGATTTCGTGGTTCTCGACGAGCTCGTCGTCACCTTGATTCAAATGCAGGCCCATGGCCGATTACCCCACTTTCACCATGTGCGGTTGCGAGCTGCGCTCGGTAGGCAGGTGATCGAGGTCACGGCTGACCAGCAACAGGACTTCTGCCGAAGCGTCCGACACCTGGGCCTTGTAGCCGGCGATCGAACGGGCGAACACGTTGTAGATCACCACCGCAGGAATCGCGGCGACCAGGCCCAGCGCAGTTGCCAGCAGGGCCTCGGCGATGCCGGGGGCGACAACGGCGAGGTTGGTGGTCTGGGTCTTGGCGATGCCGATGAAGCTGTTCATGATGCCCCACACGGTACCGAACAGACCGACGAACGGCGCGGTGGAACCGATGGTTGCCAGCACGCCGGTGCCGTTGCTCATGTTGCGACCGCAGGCCGCTACCAGGCGCTCGAGGCGGAAGCTCACGCGTTCCTTGATGCCTTCTTTTTCGCGGGTGTTGGCCGACAGGCGCATTTCTTCCAGTGCGTCGTGCACCAGCAGGTGCGCCAGGGTGCCCTTGATGGCCGCGCTTTCGCTGGCTTCTTTAAGGGTGGTGGCTTTTTTCAGGTTGACGATTTCATTGCGCAGGCGGCGTTTGGCGCCCAGCAGTTCGAAGCCTTTGGCGATCCAGATGGTCCAGGTGATGATCGAGGCGATGGCCAGGCCGATCATCACGATCTTCACGATGATGTCAGCGTTCTGGTACATGCCCCACGGCGACAGGTCGTGTGCCATGCCCAGGGTGTTGTCTTCTTCCAGGACCACACCGGTTTCATCTTCCGGGGTCACACCCTCGGCGGCGACCGGGTCGGTGGCGGCAGGTGCGGCAGCCGGGGCACCTGGTACGGCGGCATTTTGCTCAGGTGCAGCGGCCGCAGCCGGGGCTGGTGCCGTAGCGGCAGGCGGGGTCGCCGGCGCCGTGGCATCTGCAAACGCGGCGGTCGGTGCCAGCAGGGCGCTGAACAGCACCGCAGCAATCGCGCGCCAGGCGCGGGATGGGCTGTGAGGCTTGGTTGGCGAAGCGGGGAGGTTATTGCGTGTCATGCTGGCCGGACCTGAGAGTTGAAAATAAATAGTTGTCCTGCCAGGCCAGAGGACGGCCGAGGACAAATGGGCGGTTATTATTGCAAGTAATTCTTGTTAACAGAAGTAATACAGTAACTTTATTTGTGCTTTTTCTGGCCGCTGGTCACCTGTGAGGGCTAATCTAGACCTTTGAGAACGGAGTTTTGTGATGTCTGCGCCTTCTGTGGTGATTGCCGGTTGTGGTGATGTAGGTAGTCGGCTGGCGAGTCAATTGCTGGCCGCGGGATGGGAGGTTCATGGCCTGCGGCGCAATGTCGCGCGCTTGCCGGAAGGGGTGATTGGCATTGCCGGCGACCTGTTCAATAAAGAGTGTCCCGACACGTGGCCGATCGGCGGCGTGGATTACCTGGTGTACTGCGCCGCTGCAACCGATCACGACGAGGCGGGCTACCGCAAGGCTTATGTCCAGGGCCTGCAGCATGTGCTGGAGTGGCTGGGCGACTATGGCCAGGAACCCAAGCACCTTGTTTTCGTCTCCAGCAGCAGTGTCTACGGCCAGCAAAACGGTGAATGGGTCGATGAAACCTCGCCCACCCAGGCCGTCGGCTATTCCGGGCAGGTGATGTTGGAGGCCGAGCAAGTGGCGTTCGACAGCGGTATCCCGGCTACGACTGTGCGCTTGACCGGGATCTACGGGCCTGGACGTGAATGGTTGTTGAGCCAGGTGCGCCAAGGCTATCGCGTGGCGGTCGAGCCGCCTTTATATGGCAACCGCATACATGTCGATGACGCGGCAGGCCTGCTGGCTTATCTGCTGCTGCATGTAGAGCAGGGCGGAGCGTTGGAGAAGGTCTATATCGGTGTCGACAACGCGCCCGCACCGCTGGCCGAAGTCGTTGACTGGTTGCGTGGCTACCTTGGGGTGACCGAATGGGCCGAAGACGCCAGCGTGCGCCGCGCGGGCAGCAAGCAGTGCAGTAATGCGCGGGCTAAGGCACTGGGCTGGTCGCCCACCTATCCGAGTTACCGCGAAGGCTACGCGGCCATCCTCAAAGGCTGAGCACTACCGGCTTGAGTGGGAGCTGGCTTGTCGGGTCGCCGCATCGCTGCGATAGCATCACCTTGGTGTCACTGACACACCGAGGTGCCTGCAGTGACTTTACTGTTTATCCAGCAACCACTGGCGTGGCCCCGGGGTGAACGAAGGTACTTCGTCGGCCTGGGACGTATTGATCGCCTGGAAAATTTCCAGTTGCTTGTCATTGCGGCTGAAGATCCACGGGTTGCCCTGGCCGCCTTGTTGCAGCCAGATGCTGTCGTAGCCGCCGCTCATGGAGGCGCAATCGCCGGCCAGGCACAGTGAGTATTGGTCTACGCCGGGCAGGCCGGTGACTTGGCCGTTGGCCTGGAACTGCACTGTCGCGCCGACGCCATTGCCGCTGGTGATTTTCCAGCTACCGCCCATATAGGCCGAATACAGCGCCCGTTCGAAGTTGGCACCCAGGGGCGCGCCTTCGGGAGCAGGGTCCTTGGGCCGGTCAAAGAGCTGTTCGGGCTCATTGTCGTTGGCCACTTGCAGCAACTGCTTGCCATCACGCTTGAGTTCGGTGGTTGAGCTACCGTAGAAATCGACATTCCAGGTGCCTGACTTTTCACCTTCCAACGTGCCTTCAGGGCGTTCAAAACCGTTGAAGTAGCGCGCTTGGTTGGCCCGGGTATTGACCTCCCATTCGAGGTTCGGACCATAGGCCTGCAGGGCTTCACGCAAAGGGCCGCCCTTGGACGCCGCATCGATGGCGACCTGGTTGATCCAGGTGCCGCTCACATCCCGGGCGGCAGGATTGCTGGCGCAGCCGCCAAGGAACAGGGTGAGCAGCGTGGAGGCAACGAGCGCTTTGCGCATTACGAAATCCTTTTAAAACGAAGTCGGCGCAACCCCTGGGGTTGCGCCGAATGTATTACTCGATGACCAGAATCGCGTCCATCTCAACCTGCGAACCCTTTGGCAGGGCGGCAACGCCAATGGCGGCGCGGGCTGGGTAGGGTTGTTCGAAGTACTTGCCCATGATCTCGTTGACCTTGGCGAAGTGGCTCAGGTCGGTGAGGAAGATGTTCAACTTGACGATGTCCTTGAACGAACCGCCCGCTGCTTCGGCTACCGACTTGAGGTTTTCGAAGACTTGTACGGTCTGGGCTTCGAAGCCTTCAACCAGCTCCATGGTCTTTGGGTCCAGTGGGATCTGGCCGGACATGTAGACGGTGTTGCCCGCCTTGATCGCCTGGGAGTAAGTACCGATGGCGGCAGGTGCCTTGTCGCTGGTGATAACAGTCTTGGTCATGAATGACTCCTTGTAATGTCCGGGCTATAGGGGAGGCGTTATGCGCGCATGCGAGTGATGCGGATAACCCCGGTCAGGGCACGCAGTTTCTTGATCACACGGGCTAGGTGCACACGGTCGTGCACGCTGACCACCAGTTGGACCACGCTGATGCGACCATCGCGTTCGTCCATGCTGATTTTTTCGATATTGCCGTCGGCCGCGTTGACACTGCTGGCCAGCAAGGCGATCAGCCCGCGCTGGTGCTCCAGCTCCACTCGCAGCTCGACGTTGAATTCCCCGGTCACATCCTTGGCCCATGACAACTGGATGCATTTTTCCGGGTTGTGGCGGATTTCACTGATATTGCGGCAGTTATCCAGGTGCACCACCATGCCTTTGCCGGCGGACAGGTGCCCGACAATCGGGTCGCCTGGGATCGGCGTGCAGCACTTGGCGTAGCTGAGGACCAGGCCTTCGGTGCCGCGAATGGCCAGCGGGCCTTCGGGGCTTGGCAACTGCTCGCCTTCGCCCAGCAGGCGACGGGCGACGACATAGGCCATGCGGTTGCCCAGGCCGATATCTTCGAGCAGGTCTTCGATGGTTTCCTGGCGGTACTCGTGGAGGATCGCCTGCACGCGCTCGGCGGGGATCTTCTCCAGGGAGCTGTCAAAGCCGTTGAGTACCTTGTTCAGCAGGCGTTCACCCAGGCTGATGGACTCGGACCGGCGTTGCAGCTTCAGCGCGTGGCGGATGTGGGTGCGCGCCTTGCCGGTGACCACGAAGTTGAGCCACGCCGGATTCGGCCGGGCCCCCGGCGCGCTGACGATCTCCACGGTGGAGCCGCTTTGCAACGGTTCCGACAGCGGGGCCAGGCGACGATTGATCCGGCACGCGATGCAGCTGTTGCCGACGTCGGTGTGAACCGCATAGGCAAAGTCGACCGCCGTGGAGCCCTTGGGCAGCTCCATGATCCGGCCTTTGGGCGTGAACACGTAGACCTCGTCCGGGAACAGGTCGATCTTCACGCTTTCGATGAATTCCAGGGAGTTGCCGGCACGTTGCTGCATTTCCAGCACGCCCTTGACCCACTGGCGGGCGCGGGCATGGGTGCCTTTGGGCTGCTCGTCGCCGGTGGATTTGTACAGCCAATGGGCGGCGATGCCGTTATTGGCCATCTCTTCCATTTCCCGGGTGCGGATCTGGATCTCGATCGGCACCCCATGCATGCCAAACAGCGTGGTGTGCAGCGACTGATAGCCGTTTGCCTTGGGGATGGCGATGTAGTCCTTGAAGCGCCCCGGCAGGGGTTTGTACAAATTATGTACAGCGCCCAGCACGCGGTAACAGGTATCGACCTTGTCGACGATGATCCGGAACGCATACACGTCCATGATCTCGTTGAAGGCCCGGCGCTTGCCGCGCATCTTCTTGTAGATGCCGTAGATATGCTTCTGCCGCCCGCTGACTTCGCCTTCAATCTCGTCGATTGCCAGGCAATGGCTCAGGGACTCTTCGATCTTGTTGACGATTTCCTTGCGGTTGCCCCGGGCGCGCTTGACCGCCTGGTAGATGCGCGCCGAACGCATCGGGTGCATGGCCTTGAAGCCGAGGTCTTCGAACTCGATACGAATGGCATGCATGCCCAGCCGGTTGGCGATGGGCGCGTAGATTTCCAGGGTTTCCTTGGCGATGCGCCGGCGTTTTTCACCGGACAGCACTTCCAGCGTGCGCATGTTGTGCAGCCGGTCGGCCAGCTTGACCAGGATTACCCGGATATCCCGGGCCATGGCCATGGCCATCTTCTGGAAGTTTTCCGCCTGGGCCTCGGCCTTGGTCTCGAAGTTCATCTGGGTCAGCTTGCTGACCCCGTCGACCAGGTCGGCCACGGTTTCGCCAAATTGTGCGCTGAGCGCTTCCTTGGCAATACCGGTGTCTTCGATCACGTCATGCAGCATCGCGGCCATCAGGCTTTGATGGTCCATGTGCATGTCGGCAAGAATATTGGCCACCGCAAGAGGATGGGTGACGTACGCCTCGCCGCTACGGCGGCGTTGGCCGTCGTGGGCTTGTTCGGCGTAGAAGTACGCTCGGCGGACCAGGTTGACCTGGTCGGTGCCGAGGTAGGTCGATAAGCGATCGGCGAGGGCGTCTATACTCGGCAAAGTGTTAACTCCTGCCGAAGGCTGTGACCCCGCGCCGTGCTACGTCGACCAGGCATAGGCTTAGACGGCCTCGTTGGACTCGTCCTCGAACGCTGCAAACAGCGGTTCGTCTTCAACGATTTCGGCGTTGGCGATGAACTCGTAGCTCATCAGGCCTTCAGCGATTTCACGCAGGGCTACAACGGTAGGCTTGTCGTTTTCCCACTGGACCAGGGGCTCTTTGCCGCCAGTGGCCAATTGACGGGCACGCTTGGTAGAGAGCATGACCAGCTCAAAGCGGTTATCCACGTGTTCTAGGCAGTCTTCAACGGTTACGCGGGCCATGGTATTCCTCGGAGCGAATGCAAGATGCGCGCTGCCCGGTTGGGCGAGCGGACTCAACAGTTTAAAAAATCACCAGCGTTTAGGGAAGCGCTGATTTTGCGCAGGCCCCGGCAAACACGCTACAAGTGCCAATGTAAGGCCCTTGCAGCGGTTTTGGGAAGAGCCATTCAACCGAGCAGTTCGGCCAACAATTTGCCAAAACGCTGCTGCTGGCGTTTTTGCTGGAGCTGATTGGCGCGGAAAATCGCCTTCAGGTCGTCCAGGGCGTGGGCAAAATCGTCGTTGATGATCAGGTAGTCGTAGTCCACATAGTGGCTCATTTCGCTGACAGCTTCGCGCATGCGCCCGGCGATGACCTCTTCGCTGTCCTGGCCGCGATTGTTCAGGCGCTGGTGCAAGGCTTCCAGGGACGGCGGCAGGATAAAGATCGAACGCGCCTTGGGCATCAATTGGCGGACCTGTTCGGCGCCTTGCCAGTCGATTTCCAGGATCAGGTCGTGGCCTTCGTCCAGGGTCTGCTGCAAGTGGCTCTGGGAGGTGCCATAGAGGTTGCCGAACACTTCGGCGCGCTCCAGGAAGTCACCGTGCTCGATCATCTTCACGAACTCGCTGCGCTCGACGAAGTGATAGTTCACACCGTTCACCTCACCGGGGCGCATGGCGCGGGTGGTGTGGGAGACCGATACGCGGATCTCCGGGTTGGTGTCGGTCAGGGCCTTGACCAAGCTGCTTTTGCCCGCGCCCGAGGGGGCGGAAATGATGTACAGGGTGCCGGTGCTGTGGGTCATGGGAGTTGCCTTACTCAATATTCTGTACTTGTTCGCGCATTTGCTCGATCAACACTTTGAGGTTGACCGCAGCCTGGGTGCTGCGCGGATCGAAGGCTTTGGAGCCCAGTGTATTGGCTTCGCGGTTGAGTTCCTGCATCAGGAAGTCCAGGCGCCGACCAGCGGCACCGGCCGACTTGAGTACGCGACGCACCTCCAGGATATGGGTGCTCAGGCGGTCGAGTTCTTCGGCGACGTCGCTTTTTTGCGCCAGCAGGACCATTTCCTGTTCCAGGCGTACCGGATCGAGGTCGGCCTTCATGTCGGTGAAGCGGTCGAGCACCTTCTGGCGCTGGGTGGCCAGCATTTGTGGCACCAGCTCGCGCAGGGTCACGACGTCTTCTTCGATGGCAGTCAGGCGCTCATTGATCAGGCGGGCCAGTTCGGCGCCTTCGCGCTCACGGCCGGCCTTGAGCTCCTTGAGGCCCTGATTGAACAGGGCCAGGGCTTCGGCGTTCAGTGCCTGCGGGTCAGTGGCGTCAGCCACCAGTACGCCGGGCCAGGCCAGGACTTCCAGGGGGTTCAGTGCCGCCGGCTGCTTGATCAGGCTGGCAATGGTTTCAGCGGCAGCGACCAACTGTGCAGCGCGCTCGCGATCAACCTGCAGTGGCTTGCCGGTGGTTTCCTCGGTAAAGCGCAGGGTGCATTCCAGCTTGCCGCGTGAGATTCCCGCGCGCAGGGCTTCGCGCACGACGCCTTCAAGGTCGCGAAAGGACTCGGGCAGGCGCAGGTGCGGCTCCAGGTAGCGGCTGTTGACCGAGCGCAACTCCCAGCTCAGGGTGCCTTGGGCGCCGGCTTTTTCGACGCGGGCGAAGGCGGTCATGCTATGCACCATGGAGGTACCTCGCGATACAGTCCCGCAAACGGGCGGGCTGGTAGGTAGATTGAAGCCGACTGGCTGCGAAGGCGCAGGATTGTAGCGCAACGGGGCAAGCTCCCCCAAATGCTGGCTGTGACAAAGGGTGCCCAGGGCCGCCCTTTGGTAACCGAATTTATTAGCAGTGCCGCGAAGCGGCCTGCGGCTCTATAATGCTCGGCAGTTTTTCGTCCTCAGTACAGGTATCCCCTATGAAACGTCCAAGTGGTCGCGCTGCCGATCAGCTCCGCTCGATCCGCATCACCCGCAACTACACCAAACACGCCGAGGGATCTGTACTGGTCGAGTTCGGCGATACCAAGGTCATCTGCACCGTCAGCGTTGAAAACGGCGTGCCGCGTTTCCTCAAGGGCCAGGGCCAGGGTTGGTTGACCGCCGAATACGGCATGTTGCCGCGCGCCACTGGCGAGCGTAACCAGCGTGAAGCCAGCCGTGGCAAGCAGGGCGGTCGCACCCTGGAGATCCAGCGCCTGATCGGCCGTTCCCTGCGCGCTGCGCTGGACATGTCCAAGCTGGGCGACGTCACCCTGTACGTCGACTGCGATGTGATCCAGGCCGACGGCGGCACCCGCACCGCGTCCATCACTGGCGCCATGGTCGCGCTGGTCGATGCGCTGAAAGTGATCAAGAAGCGCGGCGGCCTGAAAGGCGGCGACCCGCTCAAGCAGATGATTGCAGCTGTATCGGTGGGCATGTACCAGGGCGAGCCTGTGCTGGACCTGGACTACCTGGAAGATTCGGCGGCCGAGACCGACCTGAACGTGGTCATGACCAGCACCGGTGGGTTCATCGAAGTGCAGGGCACCGCCGAAGGCGCGCCGTTCCAGCCAGCAGACCTGAACGCCATGCTGGCCCTGGCCCAGAAAGGCATGAGCGAAATCTTCGAACTACAGACCGCCGCACTGGCTGACTGAAACCCGCCTCAAGGAGCAACGCCATGAGTGACAACCAGCTTCCTGTGCCAGCCCAGACCAAGGAAGTGCGCCAGTGGGCCATGCTCTGTCACTTCGCGGCGTTCCTTGGCCTGGTGTTCCCCTTTGGCAGTGTGCTGGGGCCTTTGATCCTGTGGCAGGTGAAGAAGGACATGGACCCGCTGATCGATGATCAGGGCAAGGAAGCGCTGAACTTCCAGCTGACCGTGGCCATTGCCTGGCTGGTCTGCTTTGTCCTGGGTTTTGTGATCATTGGTTTCCTGATGATGGCGGTGCTGGTGATTGCCGCGTTGGTGCTGACCATCATTGGGGGCATCAAGGCCAATAAAGGCATTGCCTACCGTTACCCGTGCACATGGCGATTGATCAAATAATGATCGCCCACAAAAAAACCGACAGCGATGTCGGTTTTTTTGTACCTGGAACATGACCTCAGATGGTCAAGGTCCAGTCGTAATCCACGATCAACGGCGCGTGTTGCGAGAAGCGCGGTTGACGCGGCAGCCGTGCGCTGCGGACAAACCGGCGCAGGCCGGGGGTCAGCAGTTGGTAGTCAAAACGCCAGCCCAGGTTGAGCATCTCGGCCTGTTCGTTGTCCGGCCACCAGCTGTACTGGTCACCTTCACGGCTGACTTCACGCAGGGCATCTACATAGCCCATGTTGCCGACAATCTCGTCCATCCAGGCCCGTTCCGGCGCCAGGAAGCCCGGGGATTGCTGGCTGTCGCGCCAGTTCTTGATATCCAGCTTCTGTTGCGCCACGTACAGCGAGCCACAATAAATGTACTCGCGGCGTTTGCGTCGCTGTTTATCCAGATAACGGGCGAAATCGTCCATTAGCTTGAACTTCTGGTTCAAGTCTTCATCGCCGTTCATCCCCGAAGGGAGCAGCAAGGTAGCAATACTGACTTTGTCGAAATCGGCTTGCAGGTAGCGCCCGTAGCGATCGGCTGTCTCGAAGCCGAGGCCGCTGATGACCGCCTTGGGTTGCAACCGTGAATACAGAGCCACGCCACCTTGGGCAGGGACTTCGGCATCACAGGCATAAAGGAAGTAGCCATCCAGTTGGAAGGCTGGGTCGTCCAGTTCAAAGGCGGAGGCGCGCGTGTCCTGCAGGCAGATGACGTCGGCATTCTGGGCTTGCAGCCAACTGAGCAAACCACGCTCGACTGCAGCCTGAATACCATTAACGTTCACACTGATGATCCGCATAAATGGCCCCAAAAATCGCGTGCGTGTATGATACACGCCGTCTACCTATTTAGCTAAATCCGTGGTATCTGAGGCTTTTTTCATGCAGGCGTATCAACGCGATTTCATTCGTTTTGCCATCGATCGCGGGGTTTTGCGCTTCGGTGAGTTCACCCTCAAGTCCGGGCGCACCAGCCCATACTTCTTCAATGCCGGCCTGTTCAACTCGGGTTCTGCCCTGGCGCAGTTGGGGCGTTTCTACGCTGCCGCCATCGTTGAAAGCGGCATTTCCTTCGACGTGCTGTTTGGCCCGGCCTACAAAGGCATTCCGTTGGCTGCCGCCACCGCGGTGGCCCTGGCTGAACATCACGACCGGGATCTGCCATGGTGCTTCAACCGCAAGGAAGCCAAGGCCCACGGCGAAGGCGGCAGCCTGGTCGGCGCTCCGTTGACCGGTGATGTGCTGATCATCGACGACGTGATCACCGCCGGCACCGCGATCCGCGAAGTGATGCAGATCATTGCATCCCAGGATGGCGCCAAGGCCGCTGGCGTGTTGA
Organism: Pseudomonas proteolytica; assembly: GCF_007858275.1. Taxonomy (GTDB): domain Bacteria; phylum Pseudomonadota; class Gammaproteobacteria; order Pseudomonadales; family Pseudomonadaceae; genus Aquipseudomonas; species Aquipseudomonas proteolytica. The sequence goes on along the minus strand of NZ_VFEV01000005.1, from coordinate 11,851 downwards.
TCGCGCTGAACCGCCAGGAGCGTGGCAACGGTGAGTTGTCGGCGATCCAGGAAGTGGAGCGTGACTTCGCAATCCCGGTGGTGAGTATTGTCTCGCTGAACCAGGTATTGCAGTTCCTCGAAGACGACCCACAGCTCAAGCAACACCTGCCGGCTGTACGGGCGTACCGCGAGCAGTTTGGCGTCTGACACAACCCCCTTGTAGCTGATGAGCTCGTGTAGGAGCGAGCTTGCTCGCGATGGCGGTAGTACATTCAACACTGATGTTGACTGACAAGCCCTCATCGCGGCATAGGTATCTACACAACTTTCAGAAACTGACGAACTTTCCTGTGGCGAGCGGGCTTGCCCCGCGCTGGGCTGCGAAGCAGCCCCAAAACCAGCCGCTGCGGTGTATCTGGTACAACGCATTTGGCTTATTGGGGCTGCTTCGCAGCCCAGCGCGGGGCAAGCCCGCTCGCCACAACTGCGCTATTTGCCTGGATCTAGGCGTTGCGGCAAAGTTGTGTAGATACCTATGCTCATCGCGGGCAAGCCCGCTCCTACAGGGGATCTCCACAAGGCTGCAGGTCGGCGCACATAAAAAAGCCCCCGTTCAATCAGGTTGAACGGGGGCTTTTTGTTTCAGCGGTCAGGGACGCTTGCGATTGCTGATCAGCGTGCCCATGCCGGTATCAGTGAAGATTTCCAGCAACACCGCGTTCGGCACCCGGCCATCGATGATCAGCGAGCTGCCTACGCCACCTTGCACGGCTTCCAGTGCGCAGCGGATCTTCGGCAGCATGCCGCCGTAGATGGTGCCGTCGGCGATCAAATCGTCGACCTGCTGGGTAGTCAGGCCGGTCAGGACCTTGCCTTCCTTGTCCATCAGGCCGGCAATGTTGGTCAGCAGCATCAGCTTCTCGGCCTTCAGGGCCTCGGCTACTTTACCGGCGACCAGGTCGGCGTTGATGTTGTAGGACTCACCATTGGCACCCACGCCGATCGGCGCGATCACCGGAATGAAGTCACCCTTGACCAGCAGGTTCAGCAAGTCGGTGTTGATGCCGATCACTTCGCCTACCTGGCCAATGTCGATGATTTCCGGCTGGGTCATCTCCGGGGTCTTGCGGGTCACGGTGAGTTTCTTCGCCCGGATCAGCTCGGCGTCCTTGCCGGTCAGGCCGATGGCGCTGCCGCCATGACGGTTGATCAGGTTGACGATGTCTTTGTTCACCTGGCCGCCAAGGACCATCTCCACCACGTCCATGGTCTGCGCATCGGTGACGCGCATACCGTCGATGAAGTGACTCTCGATGGACAAGCGCTTGAGCAGGTCACCGATCTGCGGGCCGCCGCCGTGGACCACCACCGGGTTGATCCCGACGGCTTTCATCAGCACGATGTCGCGGGCAAAGCCGGTTTTCAGCTCGTCGCTTTCCATGGCATTGCCGCCGTACTTGATCACCAGCGTCTTGCCGACGTAGCGTCGAATGTAAGGCAGCGCTTCGGAAAGGACCTTGGCGGTGTTGGCGGCGGCTTCGCGTTCGAGGGTCATTCAGGGCTCCGGGGCAAATAATCAGAACGGTAGTTGGAGATCAGGGGCAACACGTTTCAACTGGGCGTGGAACACGTCCTTGATGCGCTGCAACTCGGCCTCGGTATCCGCCTCGAAACGCAGGACCAGCACCGGTGTGGTGTTGGACGCGCGAACCAGGCCCCAGCCTTCGGCATAATCGACTCGCACACCATCAATGGTGGTCAGGTTGGCGCCTTCACCCCATTGCGCATCGTGCAGTGCGTCAATGATGCTGAATTTGCTCTCTTCGGTCACATGGATATTGATTTCCGGCGTAGAAATATCGTTCGGGAAGGTCTCGAACAGATCCTCGGCGCTGGATTTCTCCTTGCTGAGGATCTCCAGCAGACGTGCGGCACTGTAGATGCCGTCGTCGAAACCGAACCAGCGCTCCTTGAAGAACACATGGCCGCTCATTTCGCCCGCCAGCAGGGCGCCGGTTTCCTTCATTTTCTTTTTGATCAGCGAGTGACCGGTCTTCCACATCAGTGGGCGGCCACCGTATTCCGTGATCAGCGGTGTGAGGCGACGGGTGCACTTCACGTCGAAAATAATCTCGGCGCCTGGGTTGCGCGCCACCACGTCGCGGGCGAACAGCATCAGCAGGCGATCGGGGAACACGATGCTGCCGGTGTTGGTCACCACGCCCACGCGGTCGCCATCGCCATCGAAGGCCAGGCCGACATCGGCGCCCACTTCTTCGACCTTGGCGATCAGGTCCACCAGGTTTTCAGGCTTGCCCGGGTCCGGGTGATGGTTGGGGAAGTGGCCGTCGACGTCGCAGAACAGCGGGATCACTTCGCAGTTCAGGGCTTCGAGCAGTTGCGGGGCGATCACGCCGGCGGCGCCGTTACCGCAGTCCACCACGACCTTCAGGCGACGCTCAAGCTTGACGTCCCGGGTGATTTCGTCGGAATAGCGCTGGAGGATATCGACCTTGGTGATGCTGCCTTTGCCGCTGGTCAGGTCATTGGTTTTCAGGCGCGTGTGCAGGGCCTGGATCTGTTCGTTGGCCAGGGTGTCGCCAGCGATCACGATCTTGAAGCCGTTGTAGTCCGACGGGTTGTGGCTGCCGGTGAGCATGACGCCCGACTTGCCGGCCAGCACGTTGGCGGCGTAGTACAGCGCCGGTGTCGGCACCAGGCCGACGTCGCTGACATGGCAGCCGCTGTCGGCCAGGCCCTGGATCAGGCGTTCCACCAGCTCGGGGCCGGACAGGCGGCCATCACGGCCTACCGAGACGTTGGGTTCGCCCTGGGCCAGGCTTTGGGAGCCGATGGCGCGGCCGATCCAGTAGGCGGTTTCGGCGGTCAGGGTTTTCGGGACGACGCCACGGATGTCGTAGGCGCGGAAAATACTGTCGGGAAACGTCGGTGCGACTGGGGCTGCGTTGCTCATCACTGGGAAAACTCCATCGATACGGGGCGGACAGGCCTGAATATGGCGACCGGCAGGCTCAAACTGAAGGGTAAGACGGCGTTTTTGGCCTAGAGTTCGTGGTGCGAAAATGCCATCGGGGCATGCCGGGCGCGGAGCCCGGCATGCCTGAGCGTAGTCAGTGGCTGCCGGAATGCCCGAAACCGCCTGCGCCACGCTGGGTTTCGTCGAACTCGGTCACCAGTTCGAAATGCGCCTGCACCACCGGTACCAGCACCAGTTGGGCGATACGTTCGCCAACGGCGATATTGAAGGCGGTCTGGCCACGGTTCCAGCACGAGACCATCAGTTCGCCCTGGTAATCGGAGTCGATCAGGCCAACGAGATTGCCCAGGACGATCCCGTGTTTGTGGCCCAGGCCCGAGCGCGGCAGGATCAGCGCGGCCAGGCCGGGATCGCCGACGTAGATCGACAGGCCGGTGGGGATCAGCAGGGTCTGGCCCGGCTCAAGCACGGTGTCCTGCTTGAGCATGGCGCGCAGGTCCAGGCCGGCGGAGCCCGGTGTGGCGTAGGCCGGCAGTGGGAATTCGCTGCCGATGCGGGGGTCGAGGATCTTGGCTTGCAAAGCGTGCATGGAAATTAAACCTGGTTCAGCCGTTGGGCGATAAAAGAGATCAGTTGGCGGGCAATCTTGCCCTTGCTGGTCTGGGCGAAAAGGGTCGCGTGCAGTTCGCGGTCGATCACGCTGCAGGCGTTTTCCTCGCTGTTGAAACCGATGCTCGGGTTGGCGACATCATTGGCAACGATCAGGTCGAGGTTTTTGTCTTTCAGTTTGCGTGCGGCGTAGTCCAGCAGGTTTTCGGTTTCGGCGGCGAAACCGACGCTGAACGGACGATCCGCGCGGGTGGCGATGGTGGCCAAAATATCCGGGTTGCGGACCATTTGCAGGAGCAGGCCGTCGCCGCTTGTAGGGTCTTTCTTGAGTTTTTGCGGCGCAACTACTTCCGGACGGTAGTCTGCGACCGCTGCCGAGGCGATAAACACATCGCAGGGAATCGCCGCCTCACAGGCCGCAAGCATGTCACGGGCGCTGACTACGTCGATGCGGGTGACCCGATCCGGGGTCGGCAGGTGCACCGGGCCGGTGATCAGGGTCACGCGTGCGCCTGCCTCAACCGCCGCTTCAGCCAGGGCAAAGCCCATTTTCCCTGAGCTATGGTTGGTGATGTAGCGCACCGGGTCGATGTTTTCCTGGGTCGGGCCGGCGGTGATCAGCACGTGCTTGCCGGTCAGGGCCAGGTGCTGGAAACACTCGGCGGCGCACAGCGCCAGGTCGGTGGCTTCGAGCATGCGGCCCAGACCTACGTCGCCACAGGCCTGGCTGCCGGAGGCCGGGCCGAAGACCTTGAGGCCACGGCTTTGCAGCAATTGGGTGTTGGCCTGGGTGGCGGGGTCGCGCCACATGGCCTGGTTCATCGCCGGGGCGATGGCGACAGTGGCGTCGGTGGCCAGTACCAGCGTGGTCAGCAAGTCGTCGGCAATGCCTTGGGCGAGGCGCGCAATCAGGTCGGCGGTGGCGGGTGCGATCAGCACCAGGTCGGCCCATTTGGCCAGCTCGATATGGCCCATGGCAGCTTCGGCCGCCGGGTCCAGCAGGTCCAGGTGAACCGGGTGGCCGGACAGCGCCTGCATGGTCAGCGGGGTAATGAACTCACTGCCGCCACGGGTCATGACCACGCGCACTTCGGCGCCTTGGTCCAGGAGCCTGCGAACCAGCTCTGCGCTCTTGTAGGCGGCAATGCCGCCGCCGACGCCGAGAACGATGCGTTTCCGATACAGACGCTGCATTGGTTTGCCTTTCCAGTTCAGTGATGGCGTTGCGATCCCCCCTCCCCAGGAGAAATCGCGCGCAAAAAAGAGGGGCTAAGATAACACAGCGTCCGCCATGCAACAGCGGCGCACATGCACAGGGAGGTGGCATGAGTATTCGCAATTGGCCTGCGGCGGAGCGTCCGCGGGAGAGGCTTTTGGAGTTGGGCGCGGCGAGTCTTTCGGATGCCGAGTTGCTGGCGATATTCCTGCGCACCGGCGTCTCGGGTAAAAGTGCAGTGGATCTGGCGCGTCATCTGCTGGAGCAATTTGGCAGCCTGCGCGCATTGCTGGAGGCCCGGCAGGCCTTATTCATCCAGCATCTGGGGCTGGGGCCGGCTAAATTCGCCCAACTGCAGGCGGTGCTGGAAATGGGTCGGCGCCATCTGGCCGAGCATGTGCGTAATGAGTCGGTGCTGGAAAGCCCGGTGGCGGTGCGTGATTACCTCAAGGCACTTCTACGCCATCAACCCCATGAGATCTTTGGTTGCCTGTTTCTCGATTCAAGGCATCGGGTGCTGGGCTTCGAAGCGTTGTTCCAGGGCTCCATCGACAACGCCACGGTTTACCCACGACAAGTGGTCAAGCGCGCCCTGGACTACAACGCGGCGGCGTTGATCCTGTGCCACAACCACCCCTCCGGGAATGCCGAGCCGAGCATCGCTGATCGAAAATTGACCAAAGTGCTGCAAAAAGCCCTGGATCTGGTGGATGTGCGGGTACTCGACCACATTATCGTCGGCGACGGCGATCCGCTGTCGATGGCCGAATATGGCTGGATATAACGCAATCCCGTGTAGGAGCCGGCAAGCTGGCTCCTACACACGAAGGGTCAGGGGGTGACGCTGACTTTGGAGAAGTCCTGGCGCCCAAACGGGCTGACCTGATACCCCTCGACATTCTTGCGTGTCAGGGCAAAGGCCGTCGGATGGGCCAGTGGCAACCACAGCGCCTGCTGCTGGATCTGCGCCTGCGCCTGTTGGTAGAGCTTGCTGCGCACGCCTTGCTCGTTGGTGGTCTTGCCGGCACTGATCAGCTTGTCCAGCGCCGGGTCGCAGTAACGGGCGAAGTTGGTGCCGGATTTGACCGCCGCGCAGGAAAACTGCGGGGTCAGGAAGTTATCCGGGTCGCCGTTGTCGCCGGCCCAGCCCATGAACAACAGATCGTGCTCGCCGGCCTTGGCGCGGCGGATCAGCTCGCCCCATTCGATCACACGGATCTCTGCCTGGATGCCGATCTTGGCCAGATCTGCCTGCAACAGCTGGGCGCCCAGGCTTGGGTTGGGATTGAGCAGGCTGCCGGATGGCCGGGTCCAGATAGTGGTCTTGAAACCGTCCTTGAGCCCGGCGCGATCCAGCAGCCCCTTGGCCTTGGCAATGTCCTGTGGATAACCCGGCAACTCCTTGGCAAAGCTCCAGGTATTGGGCGGGTAAGGCCCATTGGCAGCTTCGGCGGTGCCTTCAAACACGGCCTTGAGGTAGCTGGCCTTGTCGAAGGCCAGGTTGATTGCCTGGCGCACTTCGGGTTTGTCCAGTGGCGGGTGCTGGCTATTGATGGCGACGAAAGCCGTCATGAAGGCAGCAGTTTTTTCCACCTTGAGTGCAGGATCCTTTTGCGCTTCACCGATATCCAGGGGCTTGGGTGACAAGGCGATCTGACATTCGTCCCGGCGCAGTTTCTGCAGGCGCACATTGGCGTCCGTGGTGATAGCAAAGATCAAGTTATCCACAGCCGGCTTGCCGGCAAAATAATCCGGGTTGGCCTTGTAGCGGATGGCCGCATCTTTCTGGAAGCGCCCGAACACGAACGGCCCGGTGCCGATGGGTTGGCTATTGAGCTTTTCCGGGGTACCGGCCTTGAGCAGCTTGTCGGCGTATTCGGCGGGGTAGATCGAGGCAAAGCCCATGCTCAGCGCGGCGAGGAAGGTGGAATCGGCGTGATCCAGGGTAAAACGCACGGTCAGCGGGTCAAGGGCGTCGATCTTCTTGATCAGCGCTGGCAGTTGCAGCGACTGGGCGTGGGGGAAGCCGCTCTGGGCGATCTTGTGCCAGGGGTTGGCCGGGTCGAGCATGCGCTCGAAGCTGAAACGCACGTCTTCAGCCGTGAGGCTGCGGCTTGGGTTGAAATACGCAGTGCGGTGGAATTTGACGTCCGGGTGCAATTTAAAGGTATAGGTCAGGCCGTCCGGCGAGACTTCCCAACTGTCGGCCAGGCTCGGTACCAGCTTGCCGCTCGCGGCATCGAAGTCCACCAGGCGGTTCATCAGCACATCCGCCGAGGCGTTGGTGGTGGTCAGCGAGTTGTATTGCACCACGTCAAACCCTTCGGGGCTGGCCTCGGTGCAGACGCTCAGCGTAGAGGCTGCCTGGGCCAGTGGGGCGAGGAAGAGCGGGGCGAGCAATAAGGGTAGGGCAGCGAGACGCATGGTCGGTTTCCTTTGCAGATCGGAGGCCCATCTGCGAGTGCAGTCTGGAAAAGTCCTACCGTAGTGGGCTCATTCATAAATGACTAGCCCATTTTTGCCTGTGCATTTACGGCAAATACTGTTTTGATGGCGCTTCAGGTCATTTTGCCCAGGGCCTTGGCCTGCAAGCAGCGGCGACAAATCATTCGGTGCGACGAGCGGTTCTGGAGCACGGCGCCCCACCCTGGCAGCGCTTGAGGCCTGTTCGAGCGAGATTTACAGCGGGAAAAACACACCGGCTGTTGTTGCACTGGGGTCTTTCTGGTATAAAGCAGCGCTCTTTTCTAGGGGCCCGGTTCCTTCACTGTAGGTGTAGCCGGTAAGACCCTTAAAGAAACGCGGCGCCTGGCGCCAAATGACTGAGAGATTAAGCGGCCAACCCATGCCGGGTTGGGCATGTGGTTTTAGAGGGCTGAGGCATGTCGAGAGTCTGTCAAGTTACCGGTAAGGGTCCGGTGACTGGGAATAACATTTCCCACGCAAACAACAAAACCCGTCGTCGTTTCCTGCCAAACCTGCAGCATCACCGCTTCTGGGTTGAAGAAGAGAAACGTTTTGTCCGTCTGCGCGTATCTGCCAAAGGCATGCGCATCATCGACAAGCGTGGCATCACTGTCGTGCTCGCTGAACTGCGCCGCGACGGCAAAATCTAAGGAGCTATATCATGCGTGAATTGATTCGAATGATCTCTAGCGCCGGTACTGGTCACTTCTACACTACCGACAAGAACAAGCGTACTACCCCGGACAAGCTCGAAAAGAAAATGTTCGACCCGCGCGTTCGCAAGCACGTGATCTACAAAGAAGGCAAAATCAAGTAATTGGTTTTCTTTCTTGTGAAAAAACCCGCATCTCACGATGCGGGTTTTTTTTCGTCTTTGAAAAGTCGCGATCGACCGATCAGGCCTTTTCTTCGAACACCACGTAGATCTTGCGGCACGGCTCCAGCACTTCCCAGGTGCCCCTGAAGCCGGCCGGGATGACGAAGCGATCACCGGCGCGCAAGGTCTTGGCGTTGCCGTCGCCATCGCGAAGTACCGAAACCCCCTGCACGATCTCGCAATATTCGTGTTCGGTGTAGTTCACCGTCCATTGCCCGACTTCACCCTCCCACACCCCGGCGTTCATCTGGCCGCACGGGCTGTTGTAGTGGTTGAAGAGCGTCTGCTCGGGGTCGCCCTTGAGGATTTTTTCGGTGGCGGGGCGGTAGCGTTCGGCGGCGGTGTTCGCCTGGCTGAAATCGACGACATCCTGAATGTTCATGCACGTATCCCGTCTAGGCCTGGGGTTGGAGAGCCAAAGTCTATGTTTATTAAAATGAACATCGCAAGGGCGTTTGCGGCCGTTATGTCAAATATATTGAAACATCCCCGGCGGCTGGTTTAGGGTGGCGGGTGCCTCGGACCGAATAGCTGGCTGGCCGGGCAAGCATTTGGAAGGGAACTGGTGATAACGCCGGGCCCTTATATTTAATAAGAGGAGGACACTCGCATGACCACCCTGACCCGTGCCGACTGGGAACAACGCGCCAAGGACCTGAAGATCGAAGGCCGCGCGTATATCAATGGCGAATACACCGCCGCCGTTTCCGGCGACACGTTCGAATGTCTCAGCCCGGTCGATGGCCGCCTGCTGACCACGGTTGCCAGCTGTGACGTCGCCGACGCCCAGCGCGCCGTGGAAAACGCCCGCGCCACCTTCAACTCCGGTGCCTGGTCACGCCTGGCCCCGGCCAAGCGCAAAGCCACCATGATCCGTTTCGCCGCGCTGCTCAAGGCCAATGCCGAAGAGCTGGCCCTGCTCGAAACCTTGGACATGGGCAAGCCAATCGGTGATTCCCTGGGCATCGACATTCCAGGCGCGGCGCAAGCCCTGAGCTGGAGCGGCGAGGCCATCGACAAGATTTACGACGAAGTCGCCGCCACCCCCCATGACCAACTGGGCCTGGTGACCCGCGAGCCCGTCGGCGTAGTGGCGGCCATCGTGCCGTGGAACTTCCCGCTGATGATGGCCTGCTGGAAACTGGGGCCAGCGCTGTCCACCGGTAACTCGGTTGTCCTCAAACCGTCGGAAAAGTCGCCGCTAACCGCCATCCGCATCGCCGCCCTGGCCGTTGAAGCCGGTATCCCCAAAGGCGTGCTCAACGTGCTGCCGGGCTACGGCCACACCGTGGGCAAGGCGTTGGCGCTGCATATGGACGTCGACACTCTGGTGTTCACCGGTTCTACCAAGATCGCCAAGCAACTGATGATCTACTCCGGCGAGTCGAACATGAAGCGCGTCTGGCTGGAAGCCGGCGGCAAGAGCCCGAACATCGTGTTTGCCGATGCCCCGGACCTGCAAGCCGCTGCCGAATCCGCCGCTGGCGCCATCGCCTTCAACCAGGGCGAAGTCTGCACCGCCGGCTCGCGCCTGCTGGTGGAGCGTTCGATCAAGGACAAATTCCTGCCGATGGTGATCGAGGCCCTCAAGGGCTGGAAGCCGGGCAACCCGCTGGACCCGGCCACCAACGTCGGTGCGCTGGTGGATACCCAGCAGATGAACACCGTGCTGTCGTACATCGAAGCCGGGCACGCCGATGGCGCCAAACTGGTGGCCGGTGGCAAGCGCACCCTGCAGGAAACCGGCGGCACTTACGTCGAGCCGACGATTTTCGACGGTGTGACCAACGCCATGAAGATTGCCCAGGAAGAGATCTTTGGCCCGGTCCTGTCGGTGATCACCTTCGACAGCGCTGAAGAAGCCGTAGCCATCGCCAACGACACGCCTTATGGCCTGGCCGCTGCGGTCTGGACCTCGGATATCTCCAAGGCGCACCTGACCGCCAAAGCGCTGCGCGCCGGTAGCGTGTGGGTCAACCAGTACGATGGCGGCGACATGACCGCGCCGTTCGGCGGGTTCAAGCAGTCGGGCAACGGTCGCGACAAGTCGCTGCACGCGTTCGACAAGTACACCGAACTGAAGGCAACCTGGATCAAGCTGTAAGCAACCCCGCTGATCCCCTGTAGGAGCGAGCTTGTGTGGGAGCTGGCTTGCCTGCGATAGCATCACCTCGGTGCAACTGATGTACCGAGGTGCCAGCATCGCGGGCAAGCCCGGCTCCCACACAAGCTCGCTCCTACAGTTCGTTTTACCGTCCACAAATGAGTTATCCACAGGAGCGTGGCAATGCGTTGGGCGACTTACTTTGCCGTCCTGGCTTCAGTACTCAGCGTCGGCCTTGCCCTGGGCGTCAGCATGCCGTTGGTGTCCCTGCGCCTGGAAAGCTGGGGCTATGGCAACTTTGCTATCGGCATCATGGCGGCGATGCCAGCGTTCGGTGTGTTGTTGGGCGCCAAGGTGTCGAGCCGCCTGGCTTCCTGGCTGGGCACGGCAAATCTGATGCGCCTGTGCCTGTGGGCCGGGGCGGTTTCCATCGGGTTGCTGGCGGTATTGCCCAGCTATCCGGTGTGGCTGGTGCTGCGGTTGATGATCGGGGTGATCCTGACCATTGTGTTTATCCTCGGCGAAAGCTGGATCAACCAACTGGTGGTGGAGCAGTGGCGTGGCCGGCTGGTGGCGCTGTATGGCTGTACCTACGCCCTGAGCCAGCTGTCGGGGCCGTTGTTGCTCGGCGTGCTGGGCACCGATCACGACTATGGCTTCTGGGTTGGCGTCGGCCTGTTGATCGTTGCGCCCTTCCTGCTGCTGGGGCGTAGCGGGGCGCCGACGGCAGAGGCCTTCAGCGTGACCTTTGGCGACTTATGGGGATTTTGCCGGGGCTTGCCGGCGATCGCCTGGGCGGTGGCATTGTTTGCCGCGTTCGAGGCGATGATTCTGACGCTGTTGCCGGTGTATTGCCTGCAACAGGGCTTCACTGCCGAAGTGGCGTTGGCGATGGTCAGCACCGTGGTAGTAGGCGATGCCCTGCTGCAATTGCCGATTGGTGCGCTGGCCGACTACCTGCCCAGGCGCACCCTGTTTCTCGGCTGCGCGGTGCTGTTGCTGCTGTCGAGCCTGGCCATTGCGCCGTTGCTGGATACCTGGCTGATCTGGCCGATCTGGGTCCTGTTCGGTGCCAGTGCGGGGGGCTTGTTCACCTTGTCGTTGATTCTGATCGGCGAGCGCTACCGTGACGATGCGCTGGTGCGAGCCAATGCCCATATTGCTCAGTTGTGGGGGATTGGCTGCCTGATCGGGCCGCTGGTGGCGGGGGCTGGCAGCCAGTGGATCAGCGGGCATGCGTTGCCGTTGTTGATGGCCGCAGGTGCCTTGGGATTGGTGATTCTGTTGTTGCGCCAAGGCGCGTTTGGCCTCGAGCAACCAGCCTGACCTGGAAATGCGATCAAAACTGTGGGAGCTGGCTTGCCTGCGATAGCGGTGTATCAGTAGCAAATGGGCCAACTGACCCACCGCTATCGCAGCGTAGGTATCTACACAACTTTGCCGCAACGCCTAAATCCAGGCAGATAGCGCAGTTGTGGCGAGCGGGCTTGCCCCGCGCTGGGCTGCGAAGCAGCCCTAAAACCAGCCGCTACGGAGTATCTGATACACCGCGTACGGCTTACTGGGGCTGCTTCGCAGCCCAGCGCGGGCGATGCGGCGT